>NC_009667.1:1350000-2550000 GCF_000017405.1 Brucella anthropi ATCC 49188 | reverse complement strand
CCCGCAATCGGTGGCCGCAGCGCAAGCCGCTATCGTCAAGCCTTCAAAACCGGCGGCGGTGGTTCCTATTTATGTTGCGACGAGCCGCCAGCGCTCGGATAATTTCTCGCAGCCTTACAATTCAAAGCGCTCGGAAACGCTGAATTTTGCGCAGGTTGATGTCGGGATTCCGGCAGCTCACGTCAAAGGACAGGTTGAGTCTACCGGCTACAAGCCTGATCCCGCCAAAAATTTCGCCGCCACGGCATTCCAGCCTTACGACAATGCCGAGCAGTTTCTCGCGCAATTGAATGCCGTCCTGGCGAAGCAGGGGCCGAAGGACAAGGAAATCCTGATCTTCGTGCATGGCTACAACAATAATTTTGCCGACAGCACATTCCGCACTGCGCAATTTGTCCATGATTACAAAATGAAGTCGGTGGCGGTCGAATATGCCTGGCCGTCGGGCGGCGATCTTGGGCTTTATGTCTATGATCGCGACAGCGCGGACTTCGCACGTGACGGTCTGGCGCGATTGCTGGAACTCGTCGCCCGCAGCAAGGCGGAGCGTATTGTTCTCGTCGGGCACTCCATGAGCAGCTTCGTGACTATGGAGGCTCTGAGAACCCTGTCTCTGCGTGGCGAAAAGAATGTGTTGCGTCGCATCAATGCGCTGTTGCTCGCCGCACCGGACATCGATCTCGACGTCTTCGAAAAGCAGATCAAGGATATCGATCCCATGCCGCGCCCAACGGCGGTGATGACGTCGCGCAGCGATCGCGCGCTCGGGGTCTCATCGTTTATTACGGGCGGCCATGCGCGAGTAGGGGACGGCACCAGTATTCCGACGCTCCAGAAATATGGAATCGCGGTGATCGACGCTACCGATTTGGATGGAGGCGAACATAATGTCTTTGCATCGTCGCCATCGCTCATGGCTCTGGTCAGTGATGGCAGCCTTTCGCTGGACGCTCTGAACGGGCGGGAGAAGCAGACAACGGGGCAGGCGGTGCTGGCAGACGGTGCCTCTGCAATCAAGGGAGCTGCATCGCTTGTGCTTTATCTGCCCGGTAGGCTGGTCGGGGCAACGACTTCTGCTGCTCCATGAGTTCATTTTAAAGCGAGAGCTGAAACCCCCAACTTTCATTCCCAAGTTGCAGGCAATTGATTCTCCTGGCGATTGCTAAGCCGACCAGTCCGTGCGACTTTTCCTCACGAAATTATGATCTTTTCATGTTATACGGGTTTTCAGTGGGATATGCGGGCTTGATGCCATGGCTTGTTAAGCATCTTGGCTCGTCTTTGCCCAATAGATCATGCCGGAGGGGTTGCGCTTGCGAACGCGCTGCGATAACCGTCCCGGCGAAAAGCGCTTAGTTCGCACGGCATGCCTTTTGAAGCTGCTTGGGCGACGAGGTTGCAACAGATGCAATGTGTCGCATGGTCGTCAGCTCCAAAAAGCTTATGACAGGCGGCGCAGCCTCGTATTCAAGCCGGATAAAGGACCATGAACGAGCTTTTAAGTTCCTACCTGCCGATCGTCATCTTTCTCGGCATTGCGATGGTAATTGGTGTAGCCCTCCTGGTTGCGCCGTTTCTTGTCGCCTATAGACAGCCCGACCCCGAAAAGCTTTCTGCTTACGAGTGCGGCTTCAATGCCTTCGATGACGCCCGTATGAAGTTCGACATCCGTTTCTATCTGGTGTCGATTCTTTTCATCATCTTCGATCTGGAAGTCGCCTTCCTTTTCCCATGGGCTGTGTCCTTTGGCGAAATTGGCTGGTTCGGCTTTGCATCGATGATGGTGTTCCTTGGCGTTCTGACCATCGGTTTCATTTATGAATGGAAGAAGGGAGCGCTGGAATGGGATTGACCACAGCCAACACAACGCTCGTGGCTCCGCAGCCGAAGGGCATTCTTGACCCGCGCACGGGCAAGCCTGTCGGTTCCGACGATGCATTCTTCAACGATCTGAACAGCGAACTGTCCGACAAGGGGTTCATTGTCACATCCGCTGACGCTCTGATTACCTGGGCGCGTACCGGTTCGCTGATGTGGATGACCTTCGGTCTGGCATGCTGCGCCGTGGAAATGATGCACATTTCCATGCCTCGCTACGATGCCGAACGCTTCGGTATCGCTCCGCGCGCATCACCGCGTCAGTCCGACGTGATGATCGTTGCCGGCACGCTGACCAACAAGATGGCACCCGCTCTCCGCAAGGTCTACGACCAGATGCCGGAGCCGCGTTACGTTATCTCGATGGGTTCCTGCGCCAATGGTGGCGGCTACTACCACTATTCCTATTCGGTGGTGCGTGGCTGCGATCGCGTGGTTCCGGTCGATATTTATGTTCCGGGCTGCCCTCCGACCGCTGAAGCACTGCTCTACGGCATTCTGATGCTTCAGAAAAAGATCCGTCGCACGGGTACGATTGAGCGCTGAGCCGGTTATCGACCGGTTGGCGCAAGACAAGTTTTGTTAGGGTTCGACTGCCTGCCATCCCCTGAAAAGGGCCTCCCAAAAGGCAAGTGCGGTGTGAGTTCTAAAGAAGGAAGTTAGGAAAATGAGCGAAGAAGCTCTCGGTGAACTTTCCGGCTATATCAAGGAACGCCTCGGCGACGCGATCGAAGAGGCGAAACTTGCCTATGGCGAGTTGACGCTTTCGGTTCCGGCCGCGAGCATCATCAGCGTTCTGACCTTCCTGCGTGACGACGTGCAGTGCCAGTTCGTCAACCTGACGGATATTTCAGGCGTCGACTATCCGCAGCGCGCCAAGCGCTTCGATGTCGTTTATCAGCTGATGTCTCCGCGCCAGAACCAGCGCATCCGCGTCAAGGTTCAGGCTGACGAAGATACGCTGGTGCCTTCCGCAGTGCCGGTCTTCGTTGGTGCCGAATGGTTCGAGCGCGAAACCTACGACATGTACGGCGTTCTGTTCTCCGGCCATCCGGATTTGCGCCGCATCCTGACCGACTATGGTTTTGAAGGCCATCCGCTGCGCAAGGACTTCCCGCTCACCGGCTTCGTTGAAGTTCGTTATAACGACGAGCTGAAGCGTGTCGTGTACGAGCCTGTCCAGCTGCGTCAGGAATTCCGCAACTTCGACTTCCTCTCGCCTTGGGAAGGAACGGATTACGTTCTGCCGGGCGACGAGAAAGCCAAGGCGAACTGAGGGCATACTCATGGGCGCAGGCGAAAGATTGAACGGTCAATGTCTTTGCGGAGAGGTGAAATTCACTGCTTCTCCGGTGAAGATGGAAATGGATGTCTGCCATTGCAGCATGTGCCGGCGTTGGTCGGGTGGTGCTTTCATGGCCGTCAATTGCGGCACTTCGGTCGAAATCGAAAACGAAGCTGCCTTGGCGACTTATTCTTCTTCGGAATGGGGCGAACGCCGCTTCTGCTCGAAGTGCGGTTCGTCGCTGTTCTGGCGCGGTATCCATGATGGAATGACGGTTGTTTCGATGCAGGCCTTTGCCGAGCCGGAACGTTTTCATTTCGCCGAAGAAATCTTCATCGATAACAAGCCTGCGAATTACGATTTTGCCAATGACACCCACCGGATGACCGGCGAGGAGTTCTTGGCGGCTCTTGCAGCCAAACAGGAAGCTGAACATGGCTGAGACTCAGGTCCGCAATTTCAATATCAACTTCGGTCCGCAGCACCCTGCCGCGCACGGCGTGCTGCGTCTGGTGCTTGAACTCGACGGTGAAGTCGTCGAGCGCGTCGATCCGCATATCGGTCTGCTGCATCGCGGCACCGAAAAGCTGATGGAAGCCAAGACCTATCTTCAGGCTCTGCCTTATCTCGACCGCCTCGATTACGTGGCGCCGATGAACCAGGAGCACGCCTATGCACTCGCCGTCGAACGCCTTCTGGGCATCGATGTGCCGAAGCGTGGCCAGCTGATCCGCGTTCTCTATTCGGAAATCGGCCGTATCCTGAACCATCTTCTGAACGTGACCACGCAGGCCATGGACGTCGGTGCGTTGACGCCGCCGCTCTGGGGCTTCGAAGAGCGCGAAAAGCTGATGGTGTTCTACGAACGCGCTTGTGGCGCACGTATGCACGCAGCCTATTTCCGTCCGGGTGGCGTCCATCAGGACCTGCCGGATCAGCTCGTTGAAGACATCGGCAAATGGATCGATCCGTTCTTCAATACGCTCAACAATCTTGATGATCTCATCACGCCGAACCGTATTTTCAAGCAGCGTAACGTCGATATCGGCGTCGTGAAGCTGGAGGATGCATGGGCATGGGGCTTCTCGGGCGTCATGGTGCGTGGTTCGGGCGCGGCATGGGATCTGCGCAAGTCGCAGCCTTACGAGTGCTACAACGAGATGGAATTCGACATTCCGATCGGCAAGAACGGCGACTGCTATGATCGCTACCTGATCCGTATGGAAGAAATGCGCCAGTCGGCACGCATCATGCGCCAGTGCGTTGATCTTCTGCTCGGCAAGGAGCGGGTCGGTCCGGTTTCCAATGCCGACAACAAGATCGTGCCGCCGAAGCGCGGCGAGATGAAGCGCTCGATGGAGGCGCTTATCCATCACTTCAAGCTTTACACGGAAGGCTATCACGTGCCTGCCGGTGAAGTTTACGCAGCAGTTGAAGCACCGAAGGGTGAATTTGGCGTCTTCCTCGTGTCGGACGGCTCCAACAAGCCTTATCGCTGCAAGCTGCGCGCTCCGGGCTTTGCCCATCTTCAAGCCATGGATTTCCTGTGCCGCGGCCATATGCTGGCTGACGTGTCGGCAATTCTTGGCTCGCTCGATATCGTGTTTGGTGAGGTTGACCGCTGATGTCCGTTCGCCGTCTCGCAGATGATGCCGTCCAGCCAGCCGCTTTCGCGTTCAACGCGGAAAATCAGGCGTGGGCGCACAAGACGATCGCAAAATTCCCCGAAGGCCGTCAGCAGTCGGCTGTCATTCCGTTGCTCATGCGTGCGCAGGAGCAGGACGGCTGGGTCACGAAAGCTGCTATCGAACATGTCGCAGGCATGCTCGAAATGCCGCTGATCCGCGTTCTGGAAGTCGCGACTTTCTATACGCAGTTCCAGCTGAAGCCGGTTGGCACACGCGCTCACATTCAGGTTTGCGGCACCACGCCATGCATGCTGCGTGGTTCGGAAGCGCTGATGGATGTCTGCCGTCACAAGATCAACCACGACCCGTTCGAGCTCAATGCCGACGGAACGCTGTCGTGGGAAGAAGTGGAATGCCAGGGCGCCTGCGCCAACGCACCGATGGTCATGATCTTCAAGGACGCCTATGAAGATCTGACGCCTGAGCGTCTTGCCGAAATCATCGATGCTTTTGAAGCTGGCAAGGGCGACACCGTGAAGCCGGGCCCGCAGGATGGACGTGTGACGTCCGAGCCGATCAATGGCCTGACTGCTCTCACCGAAGATCTCGACTACAAGAAGGTCGGTCTTGAGACCCGCAAGGCATCTGATGCCGCCGCTGCCAAGGCGAAGGCCGAAGCTGAAGAGAAGGCCAAGGCGGAAGCCGCTGCAAAAGCTGCCGACGAAGCGAAAAACGTCGCTCCGTCGAATGCTGCAAAGCCGGTAACCAATGCACCTGAAACCGATCCGGCGCTCAAGACGCCTTCGGATGTCAAGGTGTCGAAGGCTGCTGAAAAGGCCGCTTCGGTCGACAGCAAGCAGGCATTCAAGCTTGATGACAAGAACCGTCCGGTTGCCATGGAGCGTCCGGAAGCTGTTGACGATCTGAAGCTGATTTCCGGCGTTGGCCCGAAGATTGAGGAAACCCTGCATGAGCTGGGTATCTTCACCTTCAAGCAGGTCGCTTCCTGGAAGAAGGCCGAGCGCGAGTGGGTCGACGGCTATCTCAGCTTCCACGGGCGCATCGAGCGTGAAGACTGGGTAAAGCAGGCCAAGGCTTTGGCCAAGGGCGGCGTCGAGGAATACATCAAGGTATTCGGAAAGAAGCCGGTATGATGACTTCGATATTGGCAAACACGAACGGAAACAGGTGAGACATGCTGGCTGATAAAGATCGCATCTTCACCAATATTTACGGCTTCAAGGATCAGTCCCTGAAGGGTGCCATGGCGCGCGGCCATTGGGACAACACCAAGGGCCTGATCGAAAAGGGCCGTGACTGGATCATCGACGAGATGAAAGCGTCGGGCCTGCGTGGCCGCGGCGGCGCTGGCTTCCCGACGGGTCTCAAATGGTCGTTCATGCCCAAGCAGAGCGACGGTCGCCCGCATTATCTGGTCGTCAATGCCGACGAATCCGAACCGGGCACCTGCAAGGACCGCGAAATTCTGCGCCACGATCCGCATACGCTGATCGAAGGCTGCGTAATCGCCGGTTGCGCCATGGGCGCACACACTGCCTATATCTATATTCGCGGCGAGTTCATGCGTGAGCGTGAAGCGCTGCAGGCCGCTATCGACGAGTGCTACGAAGCCGGTCTGCTCGGCAAGGGCAACAAGTGCGGCTGGGATATGGATGTTCTCGTATCCCACGGCGCCGGTGCTTACATCTGTGGCGAAGAAACGGCTCTGCTCGAAAGCCTCGAAGGCAAGAAGGGCCAGCCGCGTCTGAAGCCTCCATTCCCGGCAAATATGGGCCTTTATGGCTGCCCGACGACCGTGAACAACGTGGAATCGATTGCCGTTGCGCCGACGATCCTGCGTCGTGGCGCGGCCTGGTTCTCGTCCATCGGACGCCCGAACAACGTCGGCACCAAGCTGTTCCAGATTTCGGGCCATGTGAACACGCCTTGCGTCATCGAAGAAGGCCTCGGCATTCCGTTCCGCGATCTGATTGAAAAGCACGGCGGCGGCATTCGTGGCGGCTGGGACAATCTGCTGGCGGTTATTCCCGGCGGTGCATCGTGCCCGGTCATCAAGGGCGAAGACATGATGGATGCCATCATGGACTTTGACGGAATGCGCGACAAGAAATCGTCGTTCGGCACCGGCGGCCTGATCGTCATGGACAAGTCCACCGACATCATCAAGGCGATTGCCCGTCTGGCAGCGTTCTTCAAGCACGAGAGCTGTGGCCAGTGCACGCCTTGCCGCGAAGGCACCGGCTGGATGTGGCGCGTGATGGAACGCATGGTCAAGGGTAACGCGCAGAAGCGTGAAATCGACATGCTGTTCGATGTGACCAAGCAGATTGAAGGTCACACGATCTGCGCTCTCGGTGATGCTGCTGCATGGCCTATTCAGGGCCTGATCCGCAATTTCCGTCCGGAAATTGAAAAGCGCATTGACGATTATACCCGCAACGCCGTTCAGAGCCGCAATATCCGTCTGGAAGCAGCGGAATAAGGCTTAACGAGTTGCATGCGGTTTGAAGAAGACCGCTCGAAAGTTTGAGATCTGGAAGATGCGGCATAAGCCGCAGGTTTGGATAAGCGATGGCAAATATTAAGGTTGACGGCACAGAGATCGAAGTACCCGATCACTATACGCTCCTTCAGGCTGCCGAAGCCGCGGGGGCTGAAGTCCCGCGTTTTTGTTTCCACGAACGGCTTTCCATCGCCGGAAACTGCCGCATGTGCCTTGTTGAAGTAAAGGGCGGACCGCCGAAGCCGGCGGCATCCTGCGCCATGGGCGTGCGCGATCTGCGTCCCGGCCCGAATGGCGAAGCGCCTGAAATCTTCACCAATACGCCGATGGTCAAGAAGGCCCGCGAAGGCGTGATGGAATTCCTGCTCATCAACCACCCGCTGGATTGCCCGATCTGCGATCAGGGCGGTGAGTGCGATCTGCAGGATCAGGCAATGGCTTTCGGCACCGACGGTTCGCGCTATCGCGAGAACAAGCGTGCCGTTGAAAACAAGTATATCGGTCCGCTCGTCAAGACTGTGATGACGCGCTGCATTCACTGCACGCGCTGCGTCCGCTTCACGACGGAAGTTGCAGGCATTTCGGAACTCGGCCTCATCGGTCGTGGCGAAGACGCCGAGATCACCACCTATCTCGAACGCGCCATGACGTCGGAACTGCAGGGCAACGTTATCGATCTTTGCCCGGTTGGCGCTCTGACCTCGCGTCCTTACGCGTTCCAGGCCCGTCCGTGGGAACTGAACAAGACCGAAACCATCGATGTGATGGATGCGGTCGGTTCGAACATCCGCGTCGACACCCGTGGCCGCGAAGTGATGCGCGTCATGCCGCGTGTCAATGAAGCGGTGAACGAAGAGTGGATTTCCGACAAGACCCGCTTCATCTGGGATGGCCTGCGCACCCAGCGCCTCGACCGTCCTTATGTTCGCAAGGATGGCCGTCTGGTCGCCGCAAGCTGGCCGGAAGCTTTTGCCGCTATTGCTGCCAAGGTCTCCTCAACCTCCGCCGACAAGATTGGCGCAGTCGCTGGCGATCTGGCCTCGGTTGAAGAAATTTATGCGCTGAAGGGCCTGATGGCTTCGCTCGGCTCCGCCAATATCGATAGCCGCCAGGATGGCGCTGCTCTCGATCCGGCTCTGGGTCGTGCAAGCTATCTCTTTAACGCAACGATCGAAGGCATTGAAAACGCTGATGCTTTGCTCATCATCGGTTCCAATCCGCGCGTGGAGGCCGCAGTCCTGAACGCACGTATTCGCAAGCGTCAGCGCATGGGCCATTTCCCGGTCGCCCTGATCGGCGAACAGGCTGAACTGCGTTACGATTACGAATATCTGGGTGCTGGCGCTGAAACGCTAGCAGCAGTCGCTTCCGGCAAGAACGCATTCCGCGACGTGCTGGCCAAGGCTGAGTGTCCGCTGATCATCATCGGTCAGGGCGCGCTCACCGGCGAAAACGGTTCTGCAGTTCTGTCGACCGCAGCCAAGCTTGCTCAGGACGTCGGCGCCATCAAGGACGAGTGGAACGGCTTCTCCGTTCTGCACACTGCCGCTTCGCGCGTTGGTGCTCTGGATCTCGGCTTTGTGCCGGGTGAGGGCGGCAAGGTGGCTGGCGACATGCTGGGTAATCTTGATGTCGTGTTCCTGCTCGGTGCAGACGAACTCGACATGACCAGAAAGGGTTCGAGCTTCGTCGTTTACATCGGCACGCACGGCGATGCCGGCGCACACGCTGCCGACGTTATCCTGCCGGGTGCAGCCTACACGGAAAAGTCGGGCACCTGGCTCAACACCGAAGGTCGCGTGCAGCTCGGCAGCCGCGCCGGTTTCGCACCGGGCGAGGCAAAGGAAGACTGGGCAATCCTGCGCGCTCTTTCCGACAGCCTTGGCAAGCGCCTGCCGTTCGATTCGATGCAGCAGCTTCGCGCCAAGCTCTATGCGGACTATCCGCATATGCTGGCCATCGACACCATCACGCCTGCCTCGTCCGACGATCTCGTCGCGCTGGCAGCGAAAGCATCCAATCCGGGCGGCGGCGCTGCGTTCGTTTCCCCGGTCAAGGACTTCTACCTGACGAACCCAATTGCGCGCGCTTCCGCCGTCATGGCCGAATGCTCGGCGCTCGCGGCTGGCGGCTTCCAGCAGGCTGCCGAGTAAGCGAGAGAGAGACGGAACAATGGAAGGTATTTTTGCAGCTTACGTCTTGCCCGCGCTTATCATAGCGCTGAAGTCGGTCGTTCTGCTCGTCGTATTGCTGATCGTCGTCGCTTACCTGCTTTACGCAGATCGCAAGATCTGGGCAGCGGTACAGCTTCGCCGCGGCCCGAACGTTGTCGGTCCCTGGGGTCTGTTCCAGGCTTTCGCCGACTTGTTGAAGTTCGTCTTCAAGGAACCAATCATTCCGTCTGGCGCAAACAAGGGTGTCTTCCTCCTTGCGCCTTTCGTTTCTGCCGTTCTTGCAATGGCAACCTGGGCGGTCATTCCGGTCAATGAAGGCTGGGCCATCGCCAATATCAATGTCGGCATTCTCTATATCTTCGCCATTTCTTCGCTCGAAGTTTACGGCGTGATCATGGGTGGCTGGGCATCGAACTCGAAGTATCCGTTCCTCGGTGCGCTTCGTTCGGCTGCACAGATGGTTTCCTACGAAGTCTCCATCGGCTTCGTGATTGTCACGGTTCTGCTGACGGTTGGCTCGCTCAACCTGACCGACATCGTGCTTTCGCAGAATACGGGCCTTGGCACCATGCTCGGTCTTCCGGCTTCGTTCCTCGACTGGAACTGGCTGGCTCTGTTCCCGATGTTCGTGATCTTCTTCATTTCGGCACTTGCCGAAACGAACCGTCCGCCATTCGACCTTGTCGAAGCTGAATCCGAACTCGTGGCCGGTCACATGATCGAATATTCGTCCACGCCGTTCCTTCTGTTCTTCCTTGGCGAGTATGTGGCGATCACGCTGATGTGCGCCCTGATGACGACGCTCTTCCTTGGCGGCTGGCTGCCTCCGGTTGACGTTTGGTTCCTCAACTGGGTTCCGGGCATCATCTGGTTCATGCTGAAGCTCTGCTTCTGCTTCTTCCTCTTCGCAATGGTGAAGGCTTTCGTTCCGCGTTACCGCTACGACCAGCTGATGCGCCTTGGCTGGAAAGTGTTCCTGCCGATCTCGCTCTTCATGGTTGTCGCAACCGCGACCTTCCTCAAAGTCTTCGGTCTGGCGTAAGGAGTAATAACTATGGCTTCATTCGCTCAAGCAGCCAAATCGCTCCTGCTCAAGGAATTCGTCGGCGCGTTCTTTCTTTCCATGCGCCAGTTCTTCGCGCCCAAGGCGACGTTGAACTACCCGCATGAAAAGGGCCCGGTCTCTCCGCGATTCCGTGGAGAGCACGCGCTGCGCCGTTATCCGAACGGTGAAGAACGCTGCATCGCCTGCAAGCTTTGCGAAGCGATCTGCCCGGCGCAGGCCATCACCATCGAGGCCGGTCCGCGCCGCAACGACGGCACCCGCCGCACGGTGCGTTACGACATCGATATGGTGAAGTGCATCTATTGCGGTTTCTGCCAGGAAGCATGCCCGGTGGATGCCATCGTGGAAGGTCCGAATTTCGAATTCGCGACCGAAACCCGCGAAGAACTCTACTATGACAAGGACAAGCTCCTTGCCAATGGCGACCGTTGGGAACGCGAAATCGCGCGGAATATCGCGATGGATGCGCCATATCGCTGATTGGTTTTGCTGAAACCTCGTTTCGGCATCCGGTTTGAAAGCGGCAACAGGAAGGGGCGGCCCATCTTGTTGCTGGAATTTAAGTTTCGCGAATATTCGCGGCAAACAAAGACTAAAGCGAGCGAGGCAATAAGGCTTTGCTCACGGAAAGGTGTTGGGGGATCCCCATGCTGACAGGTATTGCGGCAGCGTTTTTCTATCTGTTCGCTTTCATCATGATCGCCAGTGCGTTCATGGTGATTGCGGCACGCAACCCCGTGCATTCGGTGCTGTTTCTGATCCTCACGTTCTTCAATGCGGCAGCTCTGTTCCTGCTGACCGGGGCCGAGTTCCTCGCCATGATCCTGCTCGTCGTTTACGTCGGTGCAGTGGCGGTTCTCTTCCTCTTCGTCGTCATGATGCTGGATGTGGACTTCTCCGAACTGAAGCGCGGCGCATTGCAATATGCACCGGTCGGCGCTCTGGTCGGTCTGATCTTGCTCGGCGAACTGATCTTCGTGTTCGCAAGCAACATGTTTGCGCCGAAGCTGGGGCAGGGTGCCGTGCCGATCCCGAATATCGCCGAGCGGAGCAATACCGCTGCTCTAGGTGACATTCTCTACACCGACTTCGTCTTCTACTTCCAGGTTGCTGGTCTCGTCCTTCTGGTCGCGATGATCGGCGCCATTGTTCTGACGCTGCGGCACAAGCCGAATGTCAAGCGCCAGTCCATCCCGACCCAGGTAGCTCGCACGCCCGAAACGGCGATCGAGATCAAGAAGGTCGAAACGGGCAAAGGCATCTGAGGATAAGCATATGGAAATCGGTATCGCCCACTATCTCACCGTTTCGGCCATCCTGTTTACGCTTGGCGTCTTCGGCATCTTCCTGAACCGCAAGAACGTCATCGTCATCCTGATGTCGATCGAATTGATCCTTTTGTCGGTCAATCTCAATTTCGTGGCGTTCTCCAGCCAGCTCGGCGACATGGTCGGGCAGGTCTTCGCCCTTTTCGTTCTGACTGTTGCGGCTGCTGAAGCGGCCATCGGTCTGGCAATTCTCGTTGTTTTCTTCCGTAATCGCGGTTCCATCGCGGTGGAAGACGTCAATGTTATGAAAGGTTGACGGGCAAATGCTCTACTACGCGATCGTCTTCCTTCCGCTTCTCGGCTTCCTGATTGCCGGTCTTTTCGGCAATCAGATCGGAGCCAAGGCGAGCGAATACATCACTTCCGGTTTCATGGTCATCGTCGCGATCCTGTCGTGGGTCGTCTTCTTCCAGATTCCGCTTGGCCACGATGCAGAAACCGTCCGCATCCCGGTTCTTCACTGGGTGACGTCGGGCGCGCTTTCCTTTGACTGGTCGCTGCGCGTCGATACGCTCACCGGCGTCATGCTGGTCGTGGTGAACTCGGTGTCGGCTCTCGTGCATATCTATTCCATTGGATATATGCACCACGATCCGCATCGTCCGCGCTTCTTCGCCTATCTGTCGCTCTTCACTTTCGCCATGCTCATGCTGGTCACGTCGGACAATCTGGTCCAGATGTTCTTCGGCTGGGAAGGCGTGGGTCTGGCTTCGTACCTCCTGATCGGTTTCTGGTTCCAGAAGCCTTCGGCCAATGCAGCCGCCATGAAGGCGTTCGTCGTCAACCGCGTCGGCGACTTCGGCTTCCTGCTCGGCATCTTCGGCGTCTTCGCGCTGTTCCAGTCGGTCGACTACAACACGATCTTCGCTGCCGCAGCCAATTATCTGCCGGCTGAAGGCGCTGCCGATGCCAATCAGGTCGTTCTGAACTTCCTCGGCTATCAGCTCGACAAGCAGGGCGCGATCACGATCACCTGTCTGCTGCTCTTCATGGGGGCGATGGGCAAGTCGGCGCAGTTCCTGCTGCACACCTGGCTTCCGGACGCCATGGAAGGCCCGACCCCGGTTTCGGCTCTCATTCACGCCGCTACCATGGTTACCGCGGGCGTGTTCATGGTCGCCCGCATGTCGCCGATCTTTGAACTGTCGCAGACCGCTCTTCTGGTCGTGACCATCATCGGCGCCACCACTGCTTTCTTTGCGGCAACGGTCGCTCTCGTACAGAACGACATCAAGCGCGTGATCGCCTATTCGACCTGTTCGCAGCTCGGCTATATGTTCGCAGCGCTCGGTGTAGGTGCCTATGGCGCCGCCGTGTTCCACCTGTTCACGCACGCTTTCTTCAAGGCGCTTTTGTTCCTTTGCGCCGGTTCGGTTATCCATGCCGTTTCGGAAGAGCAGGACATGCGTCGCATGGGCGGCCTGCGCAAGCTGATCCCCATCACCTACTGGATGATGGTCATCGGTACGGTTGCCATTACGGGCCTCGGTATTCCGGGCACGATCATCGGCACTGCCGGTTTCTTCTCCAAGGATGCGATCATCGAATCCGTCTTCGCTTCGCACAGTGCTGCCAGCGGCTACGCTTCGACGCTTCTCATTGTTGCAGCGCTCTTCACGAGCTTCTATTCATGGCGTCTGATTTTCATGACCTTCCACGGCAAGCCGCGCGCTTCGGCGGAAGTCATGCATCATGTCCATGAATCGCCAGCCGTCATGTTCGTTCCGCTGCTGATCCTCGGCGTCGGTGCACTCTTTGCCGGTGTCGTGTTCAAGGAACTCTTCTTCGGCCACGAATATGCCGAATTCTGGAAGGGCGCGCTGTTCACTTCGGCTGCCAACCAGATCCTTGAGGAATACCACCATGTTCCTCTGTGGGTTAAGCTGTCGCCGTTCATTTCGATGGTTCTCGGCTTCATCGTCGCCTGGATCTTCTACATCCGCTCGCCGGAAACGCCGAAGGCGCTGGCTGCCCGTCATCGTGGCCTCTACCAGTTCCTTCTCAACAAGTGGTACTTCGACGAACTGTACGATTTCCTCTTCGTACGTCCGGCTCGCTGGCTTGGCCGCTTGTTCTGGAAGGGTGGCGACGGCTGGCTTATTGACGGCTTCGGCCCGGATGGCATCTCGGCTCGCGTGCTCGATGTCACCAACCGCGTCGTCAAGATGCAGTCCGGATACCTTTATCACTACGCATTCGCGATGCTGATCGGCGTCGCCGCGCTCGTCACTTGGATGATGCTCGGGAGCTCTTTCTGATGACCGACTGGCCAATTCTCTCAACGGTCACGTTTCTGCCGCTTGTCGGCGCGTTACTGATCCTTCTGATCAAGGACGACAGCGAGGCTTCGCGTCGCAATATCCGCAATGTCGCGCTGCTGACGACGATATTCGTCTTCATCCTGTCGCTCGTCATCTGGGCAGGGTTCGATAATTCGAACCCCGGCTTCCAGATGGTCGAACAGATCGACTGGATGGGTGGCGGCATCAGCTACCACATGGGCGTGGACGGTATCTCCGTCCTGTTCGTGGTGTTGTCGGCTTTCCTCATGCCCTTCTGCATTCTCGCAAGCTGGATATCGGTGGAAAAGCGCGTCAAGGAATACATGATCGCGTTCCTCATTCTGGAAACGCTGATGATCGGCGTGTTCTGCGCGCTCGACCTGTTCCTGTTCTACGTGTTCTTCGAAGCAAGCCTTATCCCGATGTTCATCATCATCGGCGTGTGGGGCGGCAAGCGTCGCGTCTATGCGAGCTTGAAGTTCTTCCTCTACACGCTTCTGGGCTCGGTTCTGATGCTCATCGCCATCATGGCCATGTACTGGCAGGCTGGCACGATGAACATCGTGGAACTGCAGAAGTACAGCTTCCCTGCCGGGATGCAGACATGGTTATGGCTCGCCTTCTTCGCGTCCTTTGCCGTGAAGATGCCGATGTGGCCGGTCCATACCTGGTTGCCGGATGCGCACGTTGAAGCGCCGACGGCAGGCTCGGTCATTCTGGCCGGTATCCTGCTGAAGCTCGGCGGTTACGGCTTCCTGCGCTTCTCGCTGCCGATGTTCCCGCTGGCGTCCGCCGATTTCGCTCCGCTGATCTTCACGCTGTCGGTCATAGCCATCATCTACACGTCTCTGGTCGCTCTGGTTCAGGAAGACATCAAGAAGCTGATCGCGTATTCGTCGGTTGCCCACATGGCCTATGTGACCATGGGTATTTTTGCCGCGAACGAGCAGGGCATTCAGGGCGCCATCTTCCAGATGCTGTCGCACGGTATCGTGTCGGGCGCGCTCTTCCTCTGCGTCGGCGTGATCTATGACCGCATGCATACCCGTGAAATTGCGGCGTTCGGCGGTCTGGTGAACAACATGCCGAAATATGCGGTGGCCTTCCTCATCTTCACGATGGCGAATGTGGGCCTGCCGGGTACTTCGGGCTTCCTCGGTGAATTCCTGACGCTGTTCGGTGTGTTCCGGGTCAATACCTGGGTGGCACTGTTCGCAACCACGGGTGTCATCCTCTCGGCGGCTTATGCGCTCTGGCTCTACCGTCAGGTAGTCTTCGGTGCATTGACGAAGGAAAGCCTGAAGGCGCTCCTCGACTTGAGCCCGCGTGAGAAGATCATTCTCTACCCGCTTGTGGCGCTCACCATCTTCTTCGGTGTGTATCCGACCCCGGTCTTCGACGTGACCGCCGGTGCCGTGAACGCCCTGGTCCAACATTACGACGCAGCACTCGCGGGCACCGCGAGCGCCGTGCTGGCACAGTAAGAAATAAAGGCGTAGGTCATGCAGACTGATCTGATAGCTCATCTGACCCTTGCAGCACCGGAGGTTCTCCTTGCTGTAGGCGCCTTGGCACTGCTCATGATTGGCGTGTTCTCCGGCGAACGGGCGACCACGCTCGTCAACGGATTATCCGTCGCGGTGCTTATTGCAGCGCTGGCTCTGGTGGTCCTTTTCCCAACGAACGGCGCTGCATTCGGCGGTGCCATCGTCAATGACAGCTTCAGCCGCTTCATGAAGGTGCTGACGCTGATCGGCTCCATCGTGACGCTGATCATGTCGGTCGGCTTCGCCAAGGCGGAGAAGTTCGACAAGTTCGAGTTCCCGGTCCTGATCGTGATTTCCACGCTCGGCATGCTGCTGATGGTTTCAGCATCCAACATGCTGTCGCTCTATCTCGGTCTCGAACTGCAATCGCTGGCGCTCTACGTTCTGGCAGCGTTCAACCGCGATAGCGTCCGTTCGACGGAAGCTGGTCTGAAATACTTCGTTCTCGGTTCGCTTTCCTCGGGCATGCTGCTTTACGGCATTTCGCTCGTCTACGGTTACACCGGCCACATCGGCTTTACCGAAATCGCCCAGGCCGTCTCCGGCGGTCAGCGTGAACTCGGTCTGGTTTTCGGTCTCGTCTTCATTCTGGCCGGTCTGGCATTCAAGATTTCTGCCGTTCCGTTCCACATGTGGACGCCGGATGTCTATGAAGGCGCGCCGACCCCGGTAACGGCGTTCTTTGCCGCCGCCCCGAAGATGGCTGCCATGGCGCTCATCATCCGCGTCGTCTCGGAAGCCTTTGCTCCGGTCACCCATGACTGGCAGCAAGTCGTGATTTTCATCGCGCTTGCCTCGATGGTCCTCGGTGCGTTTGCCGCCATCGGCCAGCGTAACATCAAGCGCCTGATGGCTTATTCCTCGATCAGCCATATGGGCTATGCGCTCGTTGGTCTGGCCGCCGGAACGGTGATCGGCGTGAAGGGCGTGATGATCTACATGGCAATCTACCTCGCCATGACGCTCGGCACCTTCGCGTTCATTCTTGCAATGCGCACCAAGGACGGCAATGTGGAGAGCATTGAGGATCTGGCCGGTCTGTCCCGCACCAATCCGGTGCTGGCAACGATCATGACCATCTTCCTGTTCTCGCTCGCTGGCATCCCGCCGCTCGCCGGTTTCTTCGGAAAGTGGTACACCTTCCTTGCCGCCGTTGAAGCAGGCCTCTATCCGCTTGCCATCATCGGTATCGTGGCTTCGGTCGTGGGCGCGTTCTATTACCTGCGCATGATCAAAATCATGTGGTTCGATGAGCCGACGGGTGGTTTCGTTCCGGTCGCAGGCGAGCTTCGTCTCGTTCTCGGCGTAACGGGTGCCTTCGTGCTCTTCTACGTCTTCCTTGCTGGTCCGATCGGCGGATTTGCCGAAGCCGCAGCCAAGACGTTTTTCTGATTAATGCAAAAGGCGGAAGCATAAATGAGTTTTGCGCTTTCGCCTGTTGCGGCAAATGAGGACTACCGTCTCGAAACTTTCGAGACGGTAGGTTCCACCAATGCGGTTGCTCTGGAACGGGCAGCCAGCGGTGATCCGGGCAAGCTCTGGCTTGTTACGAAGAAACAGGAAAGCGGTCGCGGAAGACGGGGCCGTGCCTGGTCTACACCGGAAGGCAATCTTGCCTCCACGCTGCTTCTTGTTGAATCCTATGAAATGAAGACGGCTGCGACGCTTGGTTTTGTTGCCGGCTTGTCGCTTGCCGATGCACTTGATGCGGTATTCGCTGCGACGGGGCCTGCCGTGCCGCTGACAATCGGCCTGAAATGGCCGAATGACGTGCTGGTCAATGGCGCGAAACTCACCGGCATCCTGCTAGAATCGTCCATTCTGGCGAAGAATTTGTTCGCCGTTGCCATCGGTATCGGGACCAATGTGGTCGCCTTTCCCGATGACCTGCCTTATGCAGCAACGTCGTTGCAGGCTCTCGGCAGCAAATGCGATGCCGAGACTTTGTTCGCAGCCTTGTCGGATGCCTGGTCGGTCAACTATCGCGTCTGGAATGAAGGGCGCGGTCTCGACGATATTCGCAAGCGCTGGCTGCAGCGCGCGCATGGCCTTGGCCAGAATGTAACCATGCAGGTTGAAGGCCGTATCATCGAAGGTCGTTTTGAGACAATCGATGAGGCATGCCGTTTTGTTATTCGCGAGGACGAAGGTTCGCGAGTTGCGGTAACGGCTGGCGATGTCTATTTCGGAACTGCTGCTACAATACGCAAATAATTGTTTTGTTTTGTCTTGCTAGGGTTGCAACAGGACAACTTTAGGTCCAGTTGATGCCGCAAGGCGGGATTAATCACAGAGGAAATTTCATGGCCCGATCCAATACTACTGAACTCGTCTTTCTGCCGCTTGGCGGCGTAGGCGAAATCGGCATGAATTTGGCCATGTATGGCTTCGGTCCTGCGGATAACCGTGAATGGCTGGTCGTGGATATGGGGGTGAGCTTTGCGGGGCCTGAACAGCCGGGCGCTGATCTCATCCTGCCGGATATCCGCTATCTCGAGGCTGAAAAGCACAATCTGCGCGGCATCGTTATCACCCATGCGCATGAAGACCATTTCGGTGCTTTGCTCGATCTGTGGCCGCGCCTGAAGGTTCCGGTTTATGCGACGCCATTCACCGCCGGTCTGCTTGAAGCCAAGCGACAGTCGGAACACGGCGCGCCCGAGATTCCGATCACGATCTACAAGGCAGGCGAGAAATTCGAAGTCGGCCCGTTCAAGGTCGAGGCTGTCGCGGTAACGCACTCTATTCCCGAGCCGGTTTCTCTGGCTATCACGACGCCGCTCGGCACGGTCGTGCATACGGGTGACTGGAAGATGGACCCGGAACCATCGCTCGGACCGGTTATCGACGAGGCGCGTTTCCGCGCTATCGGTGATGCAGGCGTTCTGGCGCTGATCTGCGATTCGACCAATGCTTTGCGCGAGGGCGAGTCTCCTTCGGAACGTCAGGTGGGCGAGAGCCTGCGCGAGTTGATTGAAAATGCGCGCGGTCGTGTGGCCATCACCACTTTCTCTTCCAATGTTGGTCGTATCCGGTCGATTACCGAAGCAGCACGCGATGCGGGCCGTCAGGTGCTGGTGGTTGGGCGTTCGATGAAGCGCGCCATCTCCGTCGCCACAGAACTTGGCTATATGGAAGGCTTGCCGGAATATCTCAGCGAAGAGGATTACGGCTATATTCCACGCGAAAACGTGGTGATGATCCTTACCGGCAGTCAGGGCGAACCGCGCGCGGCACTCGCCAAACTGGCGCGTGACGAAATGCGCAGCCTCGCGCTGACGGCGGGCGATACGGTCATCTATTCATCGCGCGCCATTCCGGGCAATGAAAAATCCATTCTCGACATCAAGAACCGCCTGATTGATCGCGGTATTAAGATCATCGGTGATGAGGATGCATTGGTCCATGTGTCGGGCCATCCACGGCGCAGCGAATTGCGTCGCATGTATTCCTGGGTTCGTCCGCAAATTCTGGTGCCGGTGCATGGCGAAGCCGCTCATCTGGTCGCGCAAGGTTCTCTTGGCGCGATGGAGGGCATCGAGCAGGTCGCGCAGGTGCGTGACGGCGACATGCTGCGTCTGGCACCCGGCAAGGCCGAAATTATCGATGAAGCGCCGGTTGGCCGGATTTACAAGGACGGCAAGCTGATCGGTGACGAGGAAGAAATCGGCATGGTCGAGCGTCGCAAGCTCGCTTATGTCGGTCATGTCGCCGTTTCGGTGCTGCTGGACCGTGAACACAAGATCATCGATGAGCCCGACCTTGTGACTTTCGGGGTGCCGGAGGAAAACGCACAGGGCGATCTGTTGGAAGACATCCTGCTGGATGCAGCCATCGAGGCCATCGACAGCATTCCGCGCGTTCGCCGCAAGGATATCGAGCTTGTCCGGGAGTCCGTGCGCCGTGCCGTTCGCGCTGCGGCAAATGAAGCATGGGGCAAAAAGCCGGTAGTGACCGTATTCGTGAATAGGATACGGTAGTCATACGGATTGCAAAATGACCGGCATGGGAGGTGCTGATGCTCGAACGCTTGAACCACGTGGCGATTGCCGTTCCGGATATCGATGCCGCGGCAGCGCTTTATCGCGGCAAGCTCGGTGCGAAAGTCACCGAGCCGCAGGCACTGCCTGAACATGGCGTAACCGTGGTTTTCATCGACGTCGGCAACACCAAGATCGAATTGCTGGAACCGTTGGGTGAGGGGTCGCCGATTGCGGCGTTTCTGGAAAAGAATCCTTCCGGTGGGATGCACCATCTGTGCTATGAGGTTGCGGACATAATTGCCGCTCGCGACCGCCTCAAGGCGGAGGGTGCGCGTATCCTTGGAGATGGCGAACCGAAGACCGGCGCCCATGGCAAGCCAGTTCTGTTCCTGCATCCCAAGGATTTCAACGGCACACTGATCGAACTGGAAGAGGTGTAATCATGTCTCTGGTTTCAGGAATCGCGATTTACTTCATCATCTGGTGGACGACGCTGTTCGCGCTGCTGCCGGTTGGCTTGCGCACGCAGGCTGAAGAAAACGAAGTGACTTTGGGTACGGTGGCCAGCGCTCCGGCAAAACCACGCATCGGTCGTGCCTTTCTGCGGACGACCATCGTCGCAACACTCATCTTCCTGCTCTATTATTATGTGACGCAGATCAGCGGTTTCGGCCTCGACGATATCCCGCATTTCTTCCCGGATCTGACCTGAGCATTCGTTCACGTTCCGACATGAATTTTTGAGGCTGCCTAAATTATAGGCAGCCTTTCTTTTGTATAAAGAAAAGTGGACGCGCCTACCATGGGTTGCGTCAGATATCGAGCTTGTTGGCGTAACGTATTGAATTTACGACACAGCACAACCCGGCGTCATTTGTGACAGCGATAGCGCTCCCTGAGCAATGTTCTTCATATAAATCGATTTATACTTAAGTGAAATTTAATACTTGATTGCGCGGAGGGCGCTGCGATAAATCCCACAAAATCAATGTGTTATTGCAAGCTATAAAATAGGGAAACTGCGGAAAGCGTGGAGGTGCTGCAAGTTCAAAAAAAAAGCAAGGCTTTCGCCTTGCTAATCAAATACGCGTTCGATCCGTTTCCATTTGACTGGCGGCTGCGAAAGTCGCGCCTGGATCCATCCTCCCAAGACTTTGACCGCGTGAAACCAACGGTTTTATTCCGTTGTTGCTCTTATGCTGAAAAAAATAGCGAACTGCACAGCTTTTGTCACGAAAAATCTTCTATGGCGTCATATTTCTTTCGCAAATTTTCCCGAATGAGAGTGATATATCTGTAATATATTGAATTTGAATGTGAATCCGGAGGCCGCATTTCGCGTCTCTGGTTCTTTCGACAGGCGATCATGGTTGTGGATGGGGAAATCCGCTATCGCGAAAGCTTTTTCAGGCGGGTTTCCAACCGGTGTATAACCCGGTAAGAAACCGACAAATATGCTTAATTTTTGCCTGATTCTTGAAGCACTCAGGCAGTCCCTCTTGATTGGTGGTTACGATGCGTCTGTCGCGGTATTTTTTGCCTATTCTGAAGGAAAACCCCAAGGAGGCGGAAATCGTCTCCCACAGGCTGATGCTGCGCTCGGGCATGATCCGTCAACAGTCGGCCGGCATCTATTCCTGGCTGCCGATCGGTCTGAAGGTTCTCAACAAGGTCTGCGATATCATTCGTGAAGAGCAGAACCGCGCAGGCGCCAATGAAATCCTGATGCCAACCATCCAGTCCGCAGACCTGTGGCGCGAAAGCGGTCGCTACGATGCCTATGGCAAGGAAATGCTGCGCATTCAGGACCGTCAGGAGCGCGACATGCTCTTCGGTCCGACCAATGAGGAAATGGTCACCGACATTTTCCGCTCCTATGTGCGCTCCTACAAGGATCTGCCGCTCAATCTCTACCACATCCAGTGGAAGTTCCGCGACGAAGTGCGCCCGCGTTTCGGCGTCATGCGTTCGCGCGAATTTCTGATGAAGGACGCCTATTCGTTCGACCTCGATTATGAGGGCGCGAAAATGGCTTACTACCGTATGTTCGTGTCCTATCTGCGCACTTTTGCACGTGTTGGCCTGCAGGCCATCCCGATGCGCGCCGATACGGGGCCGATTGGCGGCGACCTCAGCCACGAATTCATTATTCTGGCCGAAACCGGCGAAAGCCAGGTTTTCTGCGACAAGGCCTATCTCGATCTGGCCGTGCCGGGCGCGGACACCGATTTCCGCAACGATGCGCAGCTGACCGATATCGTCAATCGCTGGACGACGCCTTATGCGGCAACCGACGAAATGCACGACGAGGCCGACTGGTCCAAGGTGAAGCCGGAAGATCAGGTCTCTGCACGTGGCATCGAAGTGGGGCACATCTTCCATTTCGGCACGAAATATTCTGAACCGATGGGCGCGAAAGTGCAGGGCCCGGATGGCAAGGAACATCTGGTTTCCATGGGTTCCTACGGCATCGGTCCGTCGCGCCTCGTCGCGGCTGCCATTGAAGCCTTCCACGACGATGCGGGCATCATCTGGCCGAAAGCCATCGCGCCGTTCGGTGCCGGTATCGTCAACATGAAGCCGGGCGACGAAGGCTGCGACGCTGTAAGCGAGAAGATCTACGAAGCGCTGACCAATGCAGGCGTCGATCCTCTGCTGGACGACACGGATGACCGTCCGGGTGCAAAGTTCGCCACGATGGACCTGATCGGCCTGCCGACGCAGGTGATCGTTGGCCCGCGTGGCGTTGCCGCCGGTGAAGTCGAGATCAAGGATCGCAAGACCGGTGAACGCCAGAGCCTGAGCGTTGAAGCTGCGATCAATCTGTTGACGGCAGAAGCATGAGCAGCGCGGCGGCAGCAAAATCCGGGGATCAGGCAAAGGCAGCTCAAAAGGCTCCAAAGTCAGGTCCATTCTCGGCTTTCGAACGGATGATCGCTTGGCGATATCTGCGCGCGCGCCGCCGCGAGACTTTTATCTCGGTCATTGCCGGTTTTTCGTTCACCGGCATCATGCTGGGCGTGGCGACCCTCATCATCGTCATGGCGGTGATGAACGGTTTCCGTGCCGAGCTTCTTTCGCGAATTCTCGGCATCAATGGCCATCTCATCATGCAGCCAATTGATCGTCCGCTGGATGATTATGCCGATCTCATCAAGCGGATCGACGGTATTTCCGGCATCAGGTTCGCCATTCCCGTGGTGGAAGGGCAGGCGCTCGTCCAGGGGAATATCGGCGCAGGAACGGGTGCACTGGTGCGCGGTCTTCGCGAAGAGGATCTCGACAAGCTCAAGCTCGTCTCCGGCAATATTCGCCAGGGCACGCTTCAGGGCTTCGATCAGGGCGGCGGCGTCGCCATCGGAACCCGCATGGCCGAAAATCTCGGCCTTTCAATCGGCGATACGCTACGGGTGATTTCGCCGGATGGCGATGTGACCCCGTTCGGCGTCAATCCGCGCGTGAAGGCCTATCCGATTGTCGCGATCTTCGAGATCGGCATGTCGGAATACGACTCGTCGATTGTCATGATGCCGCTGTCCGAGGCGCAGCTTTTCTTCAATCAGGAAGGCAAGGTGCAATCGCTGGAAATCTTTGTCGATAATCCCGACAAGGTGGATGCGATGCGCGCGCCCGTAGAAGAGGCAGCGGGACGTCAGCTCTCGCTCGTCGACTGGCGCCAGCGCAACCAGACTTTCTTCTCGGCGCTGGAAGTCGAGCGCAATGTCATGTTCATGATCCTGACGCTGATCGTGCTCGTGGCGGCGCTGAACATCATTTCCGGCCTCATCATGCTGGTGAAGGACAAGGGGCACGATATCGCGATCCTGCGAACCATGGGCGCAACCCGTGGCGCGGTGATGCGCATATTCCTGATGACGGGCGCCGCCATCGGCGTCACCGGCACGATAGCCGGTGTCGTTCTGGGCGTTGTCGTCTGCCTCAATGTCGAGCGCCTGCGGGAGTTCTTCTCGTGGCTCTCGGGAACCACGCTCTTCAACCCGGAACTTTACTTCCTGAGCCAGTTGCCTGCGAAGATGGACCCCGGCGAAACGATTTCCGTTATCGTCATGGCTCTGGTGCTTTCATTCATTGCCACCATTTTCCCGGCCTGGCGCGCTGCCAAGCTCGATCCGGTCGAAGCATTGAGGTACGAATAAATGGCGGCTGAAATCATCATGCGGCTGGAGCGTGTCGGCCGCGCCTATAAGGAAGCCGACCGCGAACTGGTCATTCTGAAGGATGCCGATTTCACACTTCGTCGTGGGGAAATGGTTGCGCTTGTCGCGCCATCGGGAGCGGGCAAGTCGACATTGCTGCACACGGCAGGCCTGCTGGAGCGTCCCGACAACGGAGACGTTTTCTTGGATGGGCGTTCCTGCAGCAAATTGTCCGATGATGAGCGCACAGCTGTGCGCCGCAACGACGTCGGTTTCGTTTATCAGTTCCACCATCTTCTGCCGGAATTTTCCGCGCTGGAGAATGTGATGATGCCGCAGATGATCCGTGGCCTGTCCAAGAAAGCCGCAGCAGAGCGTGCGCAGCAGCTTCTTGAATATATGAAGATCGGCAAGCGCGCTTCGCATCGCCCGTCGGAACTTTCCGGCGGTGAACAACAGCGCGTCGCTATTGCCCGCGCCGTTGCCAACGCGCCGCTCGTTCTTCTGGCGGATGAACCGACCGGCAACCTCGATCCAACGACATCGTCTTACGTCTTCGGAGCTCTTGAGGCCCTCGTGCGTCAGTCGGGGCTTGCGGCTCTGATCGCGACCCATAATCACGAACTTGCCCGCCGCATGGACCGGCGCGTCACGCTGAAGGACGGCAAGGTCGTCGATCTGTAAGCCTTTCAGGTCACAGCAGTAGCACCTCATCCTCAACGAGCCGCCACAGGTGGCGTCTCGAAGGGCGATGTGCGTCTCCGCCTGAATATGGGCGCTTTCGTTCCCCGCTCACGCAGCCAGCGTCTGCGGTTGTATATTCACTATTCGTAAACCCTAAAATGAATGGCGGGCCAGAACGGGTGTTGACTTTGGAACAAAAATAGAACAAAAAATAAACATACGTGAACACAGAGGAGTTTCCAACATGACCGATCTCGTCCACGACGTTCTGTCTTTCATTTCGGTAAGCCTGTTCATTGCAACTTTCGCCATCTGGGTGAGTGCGATCTGAAGGAAATAGAGCATGTCTCCCAAAAGTGGGAACCGGTTTTGGGATATAGACATGCGTGAAAACGATAGGGCATTTCCGATGACCCCGAAAAAATTGGAGATGCTCTGGCTGGTTCTTGTGAACCCGCTGCAAGGTGGCGATAGTCTTACTGGACATCGCCATATCATTCCCCGAAACTGATGCTATCAGGCGACAGAGTCGCCAGCCGCGATGGGCCATGCGTGTGGCCCATCTTGCAAGCAATGTGCTATCAGGCGGCTACTGCATCGGCACGAAAATCGGAATCGGTTTTCGGAAAGTGCGATGCATGGATTTAGAGCGCCGGATGTATGTCCATCCGGGCGGCTCGGCAGATGATCGGGGTCGATGGAATGAGTGATGCAGCAGCAGGCAATGCAGCAAAAGACGGTGCTTTGACGCCACGTTTTGTGCACCTGCGGGTACACTCGGCCTATTCCTTGCTGGAAGGCGCATTGCCGCTCGGCAAGATCATCAAACAGGCGATTGCCGACGAGGCGCCGGCTATCGCAGTCACCGACACCAACAATCTGTTCGGTGCGCTTGAATTTGCGCAGAAGGCATCGAAAGATGGTCTGCAACCCATCATCGGTTGTCAGGTCGATATAGCCTTCGGCGATCACAATGATAATGGCCGCAGCGTCAATCGCCGTGTCGCGCTGGACCTCGCTCCAGTTGTGCTGCTGGCGGCAACGGAAGAGGGCTATGCGAATATCGTGCGGCTCGTCAGTCGCGCGTTTCTGGAAACACCGGCAGGTGATCCGGTGCATGTCGAAGCAAGCTGGCTGCCACCATTGTCGAAAGACGTCATTGTTCTTTCCGGCGGTGCATTGGGACCAATCGGTCGCGCTTTTGCCGCCGACCGTCCCGACAGGGCAGAGGCGCGGCTTGGTTTCCTGCGTGAAGCATTTGGCGATCGGCTTTATGTCGAATTGCAGCGTCAGGCAGGTTACAACCGTGCGCTGGAAGCAAAGACCGTCGCGCTTGCCTATGAGATGGATCTGCCTCTGGTAGCCACCAATGAGGCATTCTTTCTCAAGGCAGAAGACTTCGAGGCCCACGATGCGCTTCTTGCCATCGCGGAAGGCCAGATTCTTTCAAACGATGACCGCCGCCGTCTGACGCCGGACCATCACATGAAAAGCCGTGCGGAAATGGCTGCACTTTTTGCCGATCTGCCGGAAGCACTCGACAACACCGTCGAAATTGCAGAGCGTTGCAGCTGGTACACGCAGACCCGTGCACCGATCCTGCCGCGGTTTACCGGCGAATCCGATGACGCGGAGGCCGCCGTTCAGGAGGAAGCCGACGAGCTGGCGCGGCAGGCCCGCGAAGGCCTGAAGATGCGCCTGGAGACCGTCGGTCTCGCAGAAGGCTATACGACAGAGCAATATGCCGAACGTCTCGAATACGAGATCGGCATCATCACCCGCATGAAGTTCCCGGGCTACTTCCTGATCGTTGCGGACTTTATCAAATGGGCGAAAGCCCATGGCATTCCGGTCGGGCCGGGCCGTGGCTCGGGTGCCGGTTCGCTCGTCGCCTATGCGCTGACGATTACCGACGTCGATCCTTTGCGGTTCTCGCTGCTTTTCGAACGCTTCCTCAACCCGGATCGCGTTTCGATGCCCGACTTCGATATCGACTTCTGTCAGGACCGCCGTGAAGAGGTGATCCGCTATGTGCAGGGAAAGTACGGGCGCGATCAGGTAGCCCAGATTATCACATTCGGAACCCTGCAGGCACGCGCTGTGCTGCGCGATGTCGGTCGCGTTCTGGAAATGCCTTACGGGCAGGTCGATCGTCTCTGCAAGCTGGTGCCGCAAAACCCGGCCAATCCAGTGTCACTGGCACAAGCCATCGACACAGAACCGAAGATCAATGAGGAGCGGGAGAAAGAGCCGGTGGTCGGACGGCTGCTGGATATGGCGCTCAAGCTTGAAGGGCTTTACCGCCACGCCTCGACCCACGCCGCCGGTATCGTGATCGGTGACCGTCCGCTGTCGGAACTGGTCCCCATGTATCGCGATCCGCGTTCCGACATGCCCGTCACCCAGTTCAACATGAAATGGGTCGAGCAGGCGGGACTGGTCAAGTTCGACTTTCTTGGTCTCAAGACGCTGACCGTCCTTGAAACGGCGGTCAAACTGGTGGCGCGCAAGGGCGTTGAGATTGACCTATCCCATGTGCCGCTCGACGACGAACTGACCTATGAGATGTTGTCGCGCGGCGAAACCGTCGGCGTGTTCCAGGTGGAAAGTGCGGGTATGCGCAAGGCGCTGCTCGGTATGCGCCCGGACCGGATCGAAGATATCATCGCGCTTGTGGCGCTTTATCGTCCTGGTCCGATGGAGAACATCCCGACTTATAATGCGCGCAAGAACGGTGAGGAGGAGATTGCCTCCATTCACCCGAAGATCGATCACCTGATCAAGGAAACGCAGGGCGTTATCGTCTATCAGGAACAGGTGATGCAGATCGCACAGGTGCTTTCCGGCTATTCGCTCGGGGAAGCTGACCTTTTGCGTCGCGCCATGGGCAAGAAAATCCGCGAGGAAATGGACAAGCAGCGCGTCCGTTTCGTGGATGGCGCGATTGAGGGCGGTGTCGACAAGGCGCAGGCCAACATGATCTTCGATCTGCTGGCCAAGTTCGCTGACTACGGCTTCAACAAGTCGCACGCCGCCGCTTATGCCATCGTGTCCTACCAGACGGCCTATATGAAGGCCCACTATCCAGTCGAGTTCATCGCGGCGTCGATGACCTACGATATGTCGAACACCGACAAGCTCAACGATTTCCGCCGCGAGGCGAACCGTTTGGGCATTGAGGTCGTGCCGCCTTCGGTGATGACGTCCTTTCGTCCGTTTGAAGTCGGCGAAAAGCAGATTTTTTATTCGCTTGCCGCCATCAAGGGCGTCGGCGAGGCCGCCGTAGATCATATTGTCGATGTGCGCGCAGAGAAACCTTTTGAAAGCCTTGAGGATTTCTGCGAGCGGGTCGATCCGCGCATCGTCAACCGGCGCGTGCTGGAAAGCCTCATCAATGCCGGTGCGATGGATTGTTTCGGTCGTGAGCGCCCGGCCATGAGTGCGGGCATGGACCGCATCATGGGCTTTGCCCAGCGCACGCAGGAAAATGCCGCAAGCGGTCAGTCCGATATTTTTGGTCTGTCAGGCGCTCCGAAGGAAACGCTTATCCTGCCGCAGGCGGCTCCCTGGCTGCCATCGGAAATGCTGCATCGGGAGTTCCAGGCGGTCGGCTTCTATCTGTCAGCCCATCCGCTTGATGAATATCGCGATGTGCTGAACCGCATGCGTGTTCAAAGCTGGGCAGATTTTTCAGCAGCCGTGAAACGCGGCGCCAATGCCGGTCGTCTCGCGGGCACCGTGACTGCTCGGCAGGAGCGCAAGACCCGCACCGGCAACAAGATGGGCATTGTGCAATTGTCCGATGCCAGCGGCCAGTTCGAAGCGGTGCTGTTTTCAGAAGGGCTGGCGCAATATCGCGACCTTCTGGAGAGCGGCAAGTCGGTGGTGATCACGGTTCAGGCGGAAAACCGTCCTGAAGGTATAGGCTTGCGTATCCAGACGGTCCAGTCGCTTGAAGATGAGGCCTGCCGTATGCAGAAGGCGTTGCGGCTTTACCTGCGCTCGGCCGATGCGGTTCGTCATATCGCACCGCATTTCAACACGCGCGGCGACGGGCAGGTGAGCCTCATCGTCATCAAGGATAACGGTCAGCGTGAAGTCGAGATCGAGCTGCCGCATCGCTATCGCGTCAGTCCGCAGATCGCCAGCGCCATGAAAGCCATTCAGGGCGTCGTGGATGTGGAACTGGTGTGAGTGAGAGCGCATCCCGAAAAGTGTGAAACGGTTTTTCGGAAAAGATGCGCGCTCCAATTAAGGCAAAGCAACGGTAGAACCGTTCTGCGGTCTTTTTGCGCGAAAAACCGGTGGTGTTGTGCGTATTTCACCACCGATTTTGCGGCGAACGCCTGTCGAAAACATGGCGTTTTTGTGATTGGCATCAGTAGGCGGCTGTGAAACGCTTGCGAATGTGCTGGCTCTTTTCAGCCTCATCCAGAATGGCGACGGCCAGATCAGCAACTGAAATCTTGCTTTCACCCTTGTCATCGAACACCGGTTCGTCGCCGCCGAGACGATATTTTCCGGTGCGTTCGCCCGGCTGAAGAATGATCGCCGGTGACACGAATGACCATTCCAGTTCTTTCTCACCACGCAGGTCTTCGAGCGCCTGACGGGCACCGAGCGCGCCTTCCTTCCATTCGGCAGGGAATTCCGGCGAGTCGACCAACTGGTTACCATTGATTGAAAGGCTGCCTGCGCCGCCGACTGCTATAAGACGCTTGATGCCTGCTTTTTTGGTGGCTTCCGTGATGGAACGGCTGCCGTTGATGTGCTTTTCGCGGATGTCCTTGTCGCCCCAGCCCGGATTGTAGGCGGAAATCACGATGTCATGCCCTGCAAGCTGCTTTGCAAGCGCGTCGGTATCGAACACGTCAGCCTTTACCGCTGTTACATTGGGCAGTTTTTCGACTTTCTCCGGATGACGAACGAGTGCGGTAATCTCGCCGCCGCGTGCAGCAGCTTCCTTGAGGATTGCAGCGCCTACGAAACCCGTTGCGCCGATCAGTGCGATCTTGGTCATGGCATTCTCCTTTTTTCGACCTTCTCGTATCAAACGAATTAAGGTATGTTTCATAATCAGGTTATTTCTGATAACTACATATGTGATGCCATCATGCTTGTGAAGAACGCACTTTTACATGAGCAGGATACATGGAAGTAACCGCCACAAAGGCAAGCGTTCAGAGATGCTCCGGTCGAAACGGAACGATGAAGCTGCTATAACTAATTGTTTTTACGCATGTTATGACGCGTGGCTGACGCGTATTTCAGCGAAAACTCTCTAACTTAACCGATGGAGAAAACGCCGGTCTGCCAACCGGTTTTTGTGGAGAAAAAGATGACAATACCGACACGCCCTGACGGGAAAACACCTTTGCTTTCGTCGACACCTGCCTTCGAAAACGATGGTGACGGTTCTTGCCCGATCCGTGAAGTGCTGGATCGGGTTGGCGACACGTGGAGCATTCTCGTCATTTTCAATCTTCAGGAAGGCTCGATGCGTTTCAATGCGTTGCGACGGACCATTGAGGGTATTTCACAGCGCATGCTGACCGTTACGCTACGATCGCTGGAGCGGGATGGCCTCGTGTCTCGACATGTGCGCCCGACTTCTCCGCCCGAAGTGGAGTATTCGCTGACTGAACTTGGACATTCTCTTGCTCTGCCTATCGACGTGCTGGGGCAATGGGCCGTCAGGAACCGGGATCTTCTTCGCGACGCCCGCTCACGTTTTGATGGAAGCATTGAATAAAAAGGAACCGGCCTTGGTCCGTTTGCGTTTGTCTTTCAAACAGGAGAAGTCTGATGCCCGCGAAATCCCAGGCCCAACAGAAAGCCGCTGGCGCTGCGCTTGCTGCCAAACGCGGTGAAATCAAGAAAAGCGAACTCTTCGGTGCGTCGAAGGAAATGTATGAATCGATGACCGAGAAGGAACTGGAGGAATTTGCCGAAATAAAGCGCAAAGGCTTGCCGGAACACGTAGATGACAAGAAAAAACACTGAATAGAATTGGCGAGCGCCGTCGGGCACTCGCCGCATTGACCAGATGGCTACTTGCCAGATTTGTTCGGAGCCAGCTCGATTGCTTTCAGCTTGCCATCGGTAATGCCGCAGCGCAGCGTGACGCTATCCCATTTTGTTGATGCGCCTTTGGTGCGTGCTTCACCGGGAACCGAGATGACAGCCGAAACCTTGCGTGGGTCGCTGGTGCTAAATTTCGCAGACTTATCATTGGTTTCTGCCGAAGAGATGTCATCTTTGGTGAAGCCGAGACGATCATATTTTTTACTTTTCTTGACGTAATCATAAGCGCTGGCAACGCAATCCGCGACCTGTGGAGCCGCTTGCTGATCCTTCACGAGGGTCTGATAGTTGCCCGTAAAATCCTTCGATCTTTTCGGGACGGAATCTGCATTCGCGGCGGTGGTGAAGCCCAGTGCTAAAATTGCAGAAATTATAAATTTGGTCGATTTCATGCCCATGTCCTTCTGGAAACCCGTCGCTCGGTGGCGGGCGGCGGAATTGAATCGATAATGAAATAGAGATTACAGACGCGATTCTGATTTTTTTATGAATTTCCAACGGTTACGACGATATCTTATTGGCAGATGCGCGCAAGACAGGATTTGCCGTGGCAGCCTTGGTCGAGATGCATGTTGGTGCGATGTGCGGCATCACCGTCCGGGCCGATTACCGTCATGAAAAGCTTGCAGCTCGCGCTATGCACGGCGCGCCAGAAAGCCTTCTCCTTGTCGGTGCCGTTCCAGCCGCTTTCCAGTTCCGTCTTGCTGCCATCCGAAAACTTGAACGACATGATGTCGAGCGCGTTGGCAAAGGCGTGTTCGGAAACGCGTCCTACGGATGCGCCGTTGACCTTCCGGCACTGGTAATCCGAGCCGGTGCCGATTTCAGCGATTTTCGAATCCGGTCCATAAACATCTTTGGCTGCCTTGGTCACCTCGCTGCTCCACTGCGCCAGCGTGACTGCCATTGCGCAATTTGTGGTGACGGCATTGGCAAATTTTAAAGGGGCGTCCTTGCCAATGGCGGTCAGTGACAACGGAGAGTGAGCGCCGCATTGCTCGCCATCCTTGATCGGAGGCAGCAGCTTGCCCTCTACATCGCCGGATATCAGCGCCGGGCAGGATACCTGATAGACGCGCTCGTCCTTTTCCGGCTTTGGCTGTTGATCGGGGGCGGGTTTCGTTTCTTGCAGTTTTTCGTCCATCGGCTTCGGATTATCAGCCGGTTTTGGCGGGGCTGCCTGGGTCGGGGTTGTAGGAGCAGGCTTGGCCAGCGGTTGATTTTGGGGTTCTGCCTCCGGCTTTTCCGTTGGAATGGGTGGAGTTTCCGGTTCTGCCCCCTTGGTTGCTGTATTTTCCGGGCGAGGGGCAGGCGTCGGAACGGGTATCATGGGAGCAGGTTTGGTTTCGGCTTTTGCCGGAGCGCTTTCAGATTGCGTTGCTGTTTGCTGTTTCGAAGCCGGTTTCTTTTGGCTGCGCTTTACCGCCGGGCGTTTGCGATGCTGTTTTGCCTTTTGGGCGTCCTGTTTCAGGATGCGTTCGATGAAAGTTTGCGCTTGTGCTTGATCGGAATCGATGCCGGAAAAACACGGCATCGCAACAAGGCCCAAGGCAACCAGAGCGGTGAATGCACCCTTGCCGGGCAGGAAAAAAGACAAAGCCATTGATGCCTCATGAATTGCGGATCCGTCATGACTAATGATGAAACAGGTGATGGCGTTCCTTCACGCTTGATGGCAGGTCGTAGCAAATGGTAGGAAACACCCTCAGCGGTCCGGTTTTTCAGGCTTTTTCGACTGCTTGAGCTTGACAAGATAACAGCTGCATGACTAAAAGCCGCCCATCGCTGGCGCGTTCTCGCACCGGCGTTTCATTTGACGTGTCCCGTGGATGAAGATTGCGCTCGCGCGCTTCATCCTGTCAGTCCTCTCAAACGGAGGGCAGAGGAGGGCGCGTTTCCTCCAGCGCCTCCGGGCGCTATAACCTTTTGAAGGAAATGCGATGAGCAAGCGCGAATCCGCTAAGTACAAAATTGATCGCCGTCTTGGCGAAAACATCTGGGGCCGTCCGAAGTCCCCTGTAAACCGCCGTGAATATGGCCCGGGCCAGCACGGCCAGCGCCGCAAGGGCAAGCTGTCGGACTTCGGTGTTCAGCTCCGCGCAAAGCAGAAGCTCAAGGGCTTCTATGGCGATATCTCCGAAAAGCAGTTCCGCAAGACCTACGAAGAAGCCGCTCGCCGCAAGGGCGACACCGGTGAAAACCTGATCGGTCTGCTGGAATCGCGTCTTGACGCAGTTGTGTATCGCGCCAAGTTCGTTCCGACGATCTTTGCTGCCCGCCAGTTCATCAATCACGGCCACGTGAATGTGAATGGTCGCCGCGTCAACGTTCAGTCCTACCGCCTGAAGACCGGTGACGTTGTTGAAGTTCGCGAAAAGTCGAAGCAGCTGGTTATCGTTCTCGAAGCTGTTCAGCTCGCAGAACGTGATGTTCCGGATTACATCGAAGTAGACCACAACAAGCTGGTTGCGACGTACTCCCGCGTTCCGACCCTGACGGATGTGCCTTACGCTGTCCAGATGGAACCGAACCTGGTCGTCGAATTCTATTCGCGTTAATTCCAGGCGCGCTCTGGCGCGCTGGATATATGCCGAAATCGAAAAGCCGCGCTGTACTGCAGCGCGGCTTTTTCTTTGCTTTTATCCCGGCACTTTGGCGATGGGGCCGGGAGGGCCGAGCGTATCGTCAATCTGCCGGTCGGAATGATATGTGGCGCAGGCCGACAACAATGCTCCAATGAATAACAGTAAGGACAGTTTTCGGAGCGCGATGATGCGCGGCTTTCGCCGAAGAACACTTATAGAACCAACATACTGAGCCATAGATATCTCATCCGTGAATGCCTGCATGAGTTCTAGAGCAAAAGGCAGCTGCAAACACTCATACATTTTTGCTGGCAAACGGTGGTCGACGTGTGCTGATGCACGCAATCATAAAGAAATCTTGTTTGACGGTTTTCCCGACAGCCAGTTTTCGCTATTAAGCCTTCAACATCTTCAATCGTTTTTCCGGGAAGCACCATGAACGCTTTCGATCCAGATATTGCAGAAGACGCGGGCAGCGATGGCTGTCACCCGCTATTCCGCGATGTGCCGACCACGGTCGAGTTCAACAAGCTGCGTAAACGTCTTTTGCGTCTGACGCGGCAGGCTATCGAGGATTTCTCGATGGTGAAGCCCGGCGAGCGCTGGATGGTCTGCCTTTCGGGTGGCAAGGATTCCTATGGCCTGCTTGCGCTGCTGCTCGATCTTAAATGGCGCGGCCTGCTGCCGGTTGAGCTGCTGGCGGTCAATCTGGATCAGGGGCAGCCGAACTTTCCCAAGCACATCCTGCCGGATTTCCTCAATCGTTATGAAATCGAACACCGTATCGAATATCAGGATACCTATTCGATTGTGACCGACAAGCTGCCTGAAACCAGCACCTATTGCTCGCTCTGCTCGCGTTTGCGCCGGGGGAATCTCTATCGCATTGCGCGTGAAGAGGGCTGTTCGGCGATCGTTCTTGGCCATCACCGGGAAGATATTCTCGAAACCTTCTTCATGAACCTGTTCCACGGCGGGCGTCTGGCTGCGATGCCGCCGAAGCTGTTGAACGACGAAGGAGACCTGATGGTGTTCCGCCCGCTGGCTTATGCTGCGGAGGACGATCTGGAAAAATTTGCGACCGCAATGCAGTTTCCGATCATTCCATGCGACCTGTGCGGCAGTCAGGAAGGGCTGCAGCGCAATGCGATGAAAGCCATGCTGACCGACATCGAAAAGCGTATGCCGGGGCGCAAGGACACGATGATCCGCGCCATGACGAATGTGCGTCCGAGCCATTTGCTGGATCGCAAACTGTTCGATTTTGCAGGACTGATGCTGAATGGCGAGGGAGAGGGTGACCATGCGGTTTGACGAAGGACAGATGGACTGGCTGGCCGATTTGCTGGCAGATGCGGCGCGTCAGGAAATCATGCCCCGGTTTCGCAGGCTGGACGTCGGTGATATCCGGCAGAAGACGTCACCCGCCGATCTGGTGACGGAAGCGGACGTGAATGCTGAACGGTTCATCACTGCCAAGCTCAAGGAACGCTTTGCCGATGCGGTGATCGTCGGTGAGGAAGCCTGCTCAGACAATCCGGCTTTGCTGACCGGCCTCGATGATGCGGAGCTTGCCTTCACAATCGATCCGGTCGATGGCACTTTCAACTTTGCATCTGGTGTTCCGCTCTTTGGTGTCATGCTTGCGGTGGTGTCGAAAGGCGAAACCGTTGCCGGTATCATTCACGACCCCGTCGGTAATGACTGGATCATGGCTTCAAAAGGCGGCGGAAGCTACATCCGTCACGCCAATGGAGATGTGAGCAAGGTCAGTGTTGCCGAACCGACCTCGATCAGCCAGATGACCGGTGCGATTTCGTGGCAGTACACGGCTGAGCCGACACGGTCGCGTCTGGCACGTAATCATACGAAATTTCTGTCCCAGATCGGCTATCGCTGTGCAGCGCACGAATATCGCATCCTCGCCACCGGCAGCGCGCATTTCGTGGTCTACAACAAGCTGATGCCGTGGGATCATCTGCCCGGTGCGCTGATCCATCAGGAAGCTGGCGGTTATCTCGCCCGATGGGATGGAAGCGATTATCTGCCGTCACATACCGGCGGCGGCATTCTGGCCGCGCCCAGCAAGGACAGCTGGCAGTCCATTCAGGCGGCGCTCTGGGAAGAATAAAACCGTTAGAGTATTATCCAATACGAAAGGCCCGCTACATCGGCGGGCCTTTATTGTTTTGGCATCGCGAAATCGATCAGATCACATGTTCGACAGGCGGGTTCTGCACCCTGAACAACCGTCCGCGTTCGGCTATCAAAACGCAGCCGAGGGCGACAAATCCGAGCACGCAATAGCCGGTTGCAACCGGCGTTGTCGTACCATCAAAGGCCTGACCGATAATCGCGCCCAATGCCGCACCGATCACCGTTTGAGCAAAGCCCAGAACGGAGGAGGCCGTTCCGGCAACTTCGCCGAGCGGCTCCATCGCCAGTGCGTTGAAATTGGCGGTCACGAGGCTGAACGAGAACATGATGGTCATGTAGATCGCCATCAGGATCGGGAAGGGAACAGGGCCTTCCATCGTGACCGAAAGTACCATCCACAAAAGGCTGAAGCTGGTGAAGACCAGCAACATGGTCTGGGAAATTCGCCGCATACCGTAACGACCGACCAGGCGCGAGTTCATGAACGAGGCGAGCGCCAGCGTCATGGCGACGGCAGCGAAAGCCAATGGGAACAAGGCACCGAGCTTGTAAATGTCGACGAAAATCTGCTGAGCCGAGTTGATATAGCCGAACAGCGCGCCGAGAATGAACGAGGTGCCGAGCATATAAAACAGGGCGACGCGGTTCGAAAGAACGATGCCGAATCCGCCAATCACGCTCTTGACCGTCAGCGGGCGCCGGTTGGTAGCAGGCAGGGTTTCGGGCAGACGAAGAAACGCCCAGATACCGATGACAAATGCCATGAAGGCCATCGACAGAAAGATCAGGTGCCATTCGCCGAAAAGCATGATGAGCTGGCCGGTTGCGGGCGCAACAACGGGCAGGATCATGAAAACCATCATGACGAGTGACATGACCTCGGCCATCTGACGCCCGGCGAACTTGTCGCGAACGACGGATACGGCGATCACGCGCGTGGCAGCAGCGCCAAGCCCCTGCAAGACACGCAGGATGATAAGCGTCGTGAAATCGGTGACGATGGCCGCTCCCAGAGCTGCCAGAATGTAAATGACGAGCCCGGCGAACAGCGGCAGCCTGCGGCCGAAGCGGTCGCTCAAGGGGCCGTAGAAGAGCTGAGAAACGCCAAACCCGAGCAGATAGGCAGTGATGACAAACTGGACGTGGTTTTCCGACTGAACGCCGAGGCTTGCACCGATCTGCGGCAGGCCGGGCAGCATTATGTCGACCGCCAGCGCATTGATGGCCATGATCGCCGCGATGAGCGCGATGAATTCGCCGCGTCCACGCATGGAAGTCTTCTGGTCCGACGAACCGTTCTTGATGTCGAGCGGCATGACTGGCATTCCTTGGCAAAGTGGCGCATCGCGTCGCGAGACACGATACGAAAGACAAAATTTAGAAAGCAGAAGCAGACAGATGAAAATCTGTCGTTGCAGCATCTAGAGCATTTCCAGCAAAAGTGCGAAGCGGTTTTGCGTAGGATAATGCGACGGAAAAATACTTAGAGCGGTTCCAGCGACTCCGTTTTAACTGGAACCGCTCTAGCAAATGCAAAAGGCGCCGTAGAACGGCGCCTTTGGAAAAAGGTGAGGCTGAAGCCGTATAACCGGCAATTAATCCTCAAGCTGCCTTTGTGGCAATACCCTTATCGGTAAAAAGTGCCTGCAACTCGCTCGATTGGAACATTTCGCGTATGATATCGCAGCCGCCGACGAATTCGCCCTTTACATAAAGCTGCGGAATGGTTGGCCAGCTCGAATATTCCTTGATGCCCTGACGCAGTTCATCCGAAGACAGAACGTTGACGCCCTTATACTCCACACCGAGATAGTCGAGGATCTGAACGACCTGACCGGAGAAACCGCACTGCGGGAAACCCGGCGTGCCCTTCATGAAAAGCACGACGTCGTTGGTCTTCACTTCATTCGCGATGAAATCGTTGATGCCGGTCATTTGCGGTCCTTTCCAAGCATAACCCCGAAAAGTCGCCTGACTTTTCGGACAGGATTATGCGCTAAACAAATACGTCGAGGCAAATTTCGACGCAAACAGGGAGGTCTTTCCCAATATAGTCATTTGAATGCTGGTAACCACCCCGTTGGGGCGAATGCAAGTCAAATGCTCAAGAAATCCGTATCAAGGGGAGCGCATCTTGCCGCAGCAGGATTTGCTCCTCGAAATGGGGCTCCCCCAGAACGGCCTTCCGTTATTCCGGTACGCTGGTCTGCAGGGCGAGTGCGTGCAGCACGCCGCCCATATTACCCTTCAGCGCATCATAGACCATCTGGTGCTGCTGCACGCGGGACTTGCCGCGGAAACTTTCCGCGACAACCTCGGCGGCATAATGGTCTCCGTCTCCGGCAAGGTCGCGGATCGTCACCTTTGCGTCGGGAATCCCCTCGCGTATCAGTTTTTCGATCTCATGTGCGTCCATAGCCATGCAAAATCTCCCGCCGTTTCCGGCTTCTTCTTCTCATTTTATCGAATCGTAACGCACCATCGTGGAACGTCAACTAACATCTGTCTAACGCTTAAACAGCCGACAAGCAAACCGCCCGGACAGGCTTTCCATCCGGGCGGTAAAAGAAATCAACGATGTGAAACCAGGTCAGTTATCGCTGACCGGTTCGCCACTCATGAAGCCCGGGAACCAGCCTTCAAAGGCGTCAGTCAGATCGGCAACACTGACATCGACGACGTTGCCAATCTTCAGGCTGTCGCCGCCAACCGTGCCGAGCACGCGGAACGGAACGCCTGCGCCTTCAGCATTGAGGGCAATGAGCTTTGCCATTTCCGCCGTAGCCGCGACGACATAGCGCGCCTGATCTTCACCGAAAAGAACTGCGTGCGGCAGACCATCACCGGCATCGAGCTCTGCACCCTTGCCGGACTTGATCGCCATTTCCGCGACGGCAATCGCCAGGCCGCCATCGGAGAGGTCATGACATGCCGTGACCTGACCGTTGCGGATGGCCGAGCGGACGAACTCGCCGTTACGCTTTTCAAGCGCAAGATCGACGGTCGGGGCAGGACCATCGGCACGATCAAACAGATCGCGCAGGTAAATGGACTGGCCGAGATGTGTGCCATCGCCACCAAGCAGAACCAGCGTGTCACCATCCTGCATGCCGCCGATCTTGGCGGTTTGTGTCCAGTCAGGGATGAGGCCTACGCCGGCAATGGTCGGCGTCGGCAGAATGGCCTGACCGTTGGTTTCGTTATAGAGCGAGACATTGCCCGAAACGATCGGGAAATCCAGCGCACGGCAGGCTTCACCGATGCCTTCGATGGCCTTGACGAGCTGGCCCATGATTTCCGGCTTTTCAGGATTGCCGAAGTTCAGGTTGTCGGTCGATGCCAGCGGCTCAGCGCCAGTCGCTGTGATGTTGCGCCAGCATTCGGCCACGGCCTGCTTGCCACCCTCGAATGGATCGGCTTCGCAATAGCGCGGGGTCACGTCGGATGAGAAGGCGAGAGCCTTGGTGTCATGGCCCTCAACGCGGATCACACCGGCATCGCCGCCCGGAACCTGCAACGAGTTGCCCTGAATGAGTGTATCGTACTGTTCATAGACCCAGCGACGGGATGAAAGATCAGGCGAGCCAATCAGCTTGAGAAGGGCAGTGGAGTAATCTTCCACTTGCGGCACATTGCTCGCGGGAAGCGGCGCGTGCTTGCCTGGCTCCATCCACGGACGATCATATTCCGGCGCTTCGTCGCCCAGATCCTTGATCGGCAGGTTGGCGACTTCTTCGCCCTGATGAATGACGCGGAAACGAAGATCGTCAGTCGTCTTGCCAACGATGGCGAAGTCGAGACCCCATTTGCGGAAGATCGCCTGCGCTTCCGCTTCCTTTTCCGGCTTCAGAACCATGAGCATGCGCTCCTGGCTTTCCGACAGCATCATTTCATAGGCGGTCATGTTCTCTTCGCGCACCGGAACATGATCGAGAATGAGTTCGATACCGAGGTCACCCTTGGCGCCCATTTCGACAGCCGAACAGGTGAGGCCAGCCGCACCCATATCCTGAATGGCGATAACCGCGCCGGAGGCCATCAGCTCAAGGCAGGCTTCGAGCAGGCACTTTTCGGTAAATGGATCGCCGACCTGAACGGTAGGGCGCTTTTCTTCAATCGACTCGTCGAATTCAGCCGATGCCATGGTCGCGCCGCCGACACCGTCGCGGCCCGTCTTTGCGCCGAGATAGACGACCGGCAGGCCGACGCCCTTGGCTTCCGACAGGAAGATGCCGTCATGCTTGGCAAGACCGGCAGCAAATGCGTTGACGAGGATATTGCCGTTGTAGCGCTTGTCGAAGTTCACTTCGCCGCCAACGGTCGGCACGCCGAAGGCATTGCCATAGCCGCCGACGCCCGACACGACGCCAGATACCAGATGGCGGGTCTTCGGATGATCGGGTTCGCCAAAGCGGAGCGCATTCATTGCCGCAACGGGACGCGCGCCCATGGTGAACACGTCGCGCAAAATGCCGCCAACGCCGGTCGCTGCACCCTGATAGGGCTCGATGTAGGACGGATGGTTGTGGCTTTCCATCTTGAAGACGACGCAATCGCCATCGCCGATGTCCACCACGCCTGCGTTTTCGCCAGGGCCCTGAATAACGCGCGGTCCGGTTGTCGGAAGCGTGCGAAGCCATTTCTTGGAGGACTTGTAGGAGCAATGCTCGTTCCACATCGCCGAGAAAATCCCGAGCTCTGTGAAGGTGGGCTCACGTCCGATCAGATCAAGAATGCGCTGATACTCGTCCGGCTTAAGACCATGCGCTTCGATCAATTCCGGCGTGATGTCTCGCGTATTGGAAATAGTCATGGAAATGGGGAACCCCGTCGCAGGCTGCGGCGTCCGACGCCCTGTGCCTAAGGGACGGTCGCCTAAGGTTTCAAGGCGCCTCTTTAACCTATGTTTTCACGAAGTGCGACAGGAAAATACCGCTTTTCCAGCCCTTCATCGAATATCCATAATAATCGCACGCAAGCGCACGCGGTCAGACACTCCCTTCATATCCCGCCTGTTCGTTTTCGAGCAGGCGACGGAGTGTCAGAAAACTGTTTTCGACGACACTGCGATCAGCCGGAGACGAGAAGGCAACGCGGACCCGGTGATAGATCTGATCGACACGTCCGGCCTTGAACTCATCTTCGTCGTCGATCAGGATTCCGCTTTCATAGGCGGCGGCCTTGAACGTGCCCGAAAGCCACGGTTCGGGCAGCCCCATCCACAGAAATGGAACTGTCGGACGGGATACGAAATCGAAACCGTCGAAGATTTCTCGCGCCATCTTTTCGCGAATGCCCGTTTCTTCGCGGCATTTGCTGTGAATGGCGTCTGCCTCGCCGGACAACACCAGCTGAGCGCCGGTTTCAGCGAGCAGGAATGCTGCGCCGCCTGTGACCATCTTGTGCGTTACCTTCACGCGTTGGGCGCAATGCGCAGGGCAGGCGACCCATCCGCTGCGTATGCCTGCGGCAACGGCCTTTGACAGACCGGAGACGACGAATGTTCGTTCAGGCGCAAAGCTTGCCAAGGGTGGAATCTGGCTGTCGCACATGATGCCATAGATATCGTCTTCGATAAGCCAGACATTGTAACGCCTTGCGATGTCGGCGATTGCACGACGGCGTTCTTCCGGCATGACGGACAGGGTAGGATTGTGCAGCGTCGGCATCAAAAAGGCGAGGGTCGGATGCTGCTGGCGGCAGGCTCGTTCGAATTCTTCCGGGATCAGACCGTATTCATCCAGACCGGCCTGAATGGTACGGCGCCCGAGAAGGCGCACGGAGCGGCTGATCTGCGCATAGGTCAGATTTTCGAACAGGATGCGATCGCCCGGATTCGTGAAGGCCGTGATAATGGCGATGCTCGCAGCCTGCGCCCCATTGGTAACGACAATGCTGTCAAGATCTGGTCGCCAGTCGGCTCGCGAAAGCCATTTTTGTCCGGCTTCCAGCCAGTGCTGCGGAAAATAGCGCGAATAGCTCGCAATATCCTGCGGAAAATCCCGATGAATGTCGGCATTGATTTTGGCCAGAACTTCATGCTGGCCGACATCCGGCGCCGCAGTCGTGTCGAAACGTATTTTCCCGGAAGGGACATCGGCAGGCTTTGTACCGGCAATGCCAGAGGCGGTCAGCGCGTTGTCTGCCGGTTCTTCGCCCAGAACGTAAGTTCCTCGACCGACTTCGCCCGTCACGAGACCGCGTTCATGGGCCAGCGCATAGGCACGACCGATTGTGCCGATTGTCACCTTCAAGTCGAATGCGAGATTGCGCTGTGGCGGAAGTTTGATACCCGCTGGCAATCCACCATTCCCGATGGCTTCTTCGATGGCATCGGCAAGCTGCAGGTAAAATGGACCGGATTTACCGGCAAGGTCTGGAATCCAATTTGTCATGGTGACAACTTATAAATTGTACCTATTGCCAAGTCAATTGTAGAGTCAATTCGTCGCTACTTGGTGACAATGCAGACATCGAGCTAAACACAAGGTTTGTCTCGACTGCTTCCCAGCTCCCAACTGGCCCAACTGGCAATGAAATGGACCGAGCCAATGTTTTACTTTAGACCGCAGACCGAGACAATAGATACAATTCTTCCTGTGCCCGTGGCTGATGGCATTACGGATTTGCCAAAAGCTTTGCAGGTCAATCTGATGGCGGCGTCCCAACCGCAGATCGGATATGTACGGCGCGTTGTCTCTTTTTGTTCTTACGCATTGTCCGACGCATCGAAGCTGGAAAAGAAATCAGTCCAGCGGACTGATTTCCCTGCGCAGACGCTTCGCACTTTTGCTGGAAGGGCTCTGAATTGGATGTCTTATCGAATGATGCTGCGGCGCAGTCGGATCGCCCTCGGCGAACTGACCGACGATCAGTTGCGCGATATCGGACTACAGCGCGACGAAGCAGAGCGCGAAGCGCGTAAGGTGCGTTTTCACTTGCGTTGAAGTATGTCGCGGAAAGCAGCTTTCCGCGACAGCTTGATTACTGGCAACCGCTCTGGCCTGAAGCCCAGCGGTTGACGTCGGCGGCGATCCTGCCGCCATGGCTTTCCTGCATCATGGGACCGAAAGCCTCGACGCGTGCAGGATTGCCTTGCGCCTGCACGACGAGCAGCGGACGTAATGCCGGATTACGGGCGGGCACGACCAGAATGCGCGGACGTCCGGTGAAGGAATTCAGTTCCGGCGCGAGTGAGTAACCGCGGAAATCCTTGTCCTTGGATTTGAACCAGCAGCTATTTGCTGCCAGCGCGATGCGCTCCATGGTTGGCAGTGCCGCCTTGCTGGCGTCGACGGCGATGGGCCCCGTGGGCTTGCTGGAAGTGCAGGCTGCAAGCAATGCAATGGCCGGGAGGGCCAGAAGAGCGAAAGTCTTGGTCTTCAAGGAGGGGCTCCGATAGTGCGTGCCTTCAAAAAGGCACGCATGAGAGGTGGGGGTAAACAGTGTCAGGCTAGTGGTCTGATTCCGACATTTGCGTCCCTCTGATACAGGCGCCGAGCAAATGTCGGAATCGCAAAGACCACTAGCAACTTTATGTATCTAGTGGATTTTTCGAATTTGACGTTTGAAACAGCATCTCATTCAGTCGGCATTCAAACGTCAAATTCAATCCACTAGTTGCGGCATGAAAGCTTTCAGTCCGTCATCCATCTCGTTCCAGATGCGCTCAAAAACCGGATGCTGTTTTGCCTTGGCGGCATATGCATCAAACTTCGGGAACTCGTCCAGCAAATCCGCTCTGCCCGAGAGTTTCTTCAATGGTTCCATCAGAAAACGCACCGGCAACAGCCAGCAATCTGCAAGGGTCGGTTCGTCTCCGGTGGCATAGGCTTTGTCCGAGAGACGGCTTTCGACCACTTTCAGGCCGGTATGCATCTTTTCGAACAGGCGTTCGATGCTTGCATTGTCGCGCTCGGGCTTGCTCAAAAGGATGAAAAGCTTCATCGCGGGTCCAAGCACGTCCAGTTCCGTCACGCGGGCAAGGAGGCGAATAAGTGCGCGCTCGCGCGGCGTTCCGGGCAGCACGGATATTTCGGGAAAATGATCTTCGAGATATTCGGCGATCACCGTCCCTTCGTACAGCGTTTCTCCGGAGCTGGTAATCAGCACGGGAACGCGGCGGAGCGGTGTGATATTGCCGAAATCGGCCGGGAACGGGTAGGGCATGTTCATCGGCTTGAACGACAGGTCCTTCAGATAAAGAACCCCGCGGACAAAGGCCGAGTAAGGGGAAAGAGGTCTGGAATAAAGCTGCATGAATGAAGTTCCCCTGATTCGTTATCGCTAAAATGTGCGAGGCATTTCCAGCAAAAGTGTGAACGCTCTTGCCTGGATAGCGCATGAAACAAATATGGGGCGATCCCGACGATTCCTCCGGATCAGGACCCTCCCGAAGTCAAGCTGCCACGAAAATAGACGCTTTGCCAGTGCAGTTTTGCAGCTGAGGCGTCAGAGCAGGCGCAATAAAAAAGGCGGCTTCAATCGAGCCGCCTTTTCCGTTTATCTGTGTGCCAGCTTATGCAGCGAGGCCCAGCGCGCCAGCGAAGAGCGCCCGACCGTCATCACCGCCATGCGCGGATTCGATCAGGTTTTCCGGATGCGGCATCATGCCGAGCACATTGCCGCGTACGTTGACGATACCGGCAATGTCGTTGACCGATCCGTTCGGATTGGTGCCTTCGGCATAGCGGAACACAACCTGGCCTTCGCCTTCGAGACGCTTCAGCGTTTCGGCATCGGCGAAATAATTGCCGTCATGATGCGCGACCGGGCAGCGGATGATCTGGCCCGGCTTGTAGCCGCGCGTGAACGACGTGTTGGCGTTGGTTACTTCGAGTTTCACTTCGCGGCAGACGAACTTCAGCGAAGCATTGCGCATCAATGCGCCCGGCAGAAGCCCGGCTTCGACGAGGATCTGGAAACCGTTGCAGACACCCATGACCATGACGCCCTTATCGGCCTTCTCGCGAACGGCCTGCATCACCGGCATACGGGCTGCAATCGCACCGCAGCGCAGATAGTCACCGTAGGAAAAGCCGCCCGGAATCAGGATCAGGTCCACATCGTCGGGAATGCTCGTATCGGTCTGCCAGACGGTCACCGGTGCCTGTCCGGTGATCTTGGTGAGTGCTGCGATCATGTCGCGATCGCGATTGAGACCGGGAAGGAGAATGACTGCGGATTTCATGAGCGTCTCTGTCCTTTGCCTGGTCAGCCGATGGCGATGGAATAGTCTTCGATCACCGTGTTGGCGAGCAGCTTTTCGCACATGGCCTTCAGGTCGGCTTCGGCCTTGCTCTTGTCGGAGCCATTCAGTTCGAGGTCGAAAACCTTGCCCTGACGGGCCGAGTTGACGCCGTCAAAACCGAGGCTGCCGAGCGCGCCGACGATTGCCTTGCCCTGCGGGTCGAGAACGCCGTTTTTCAGTGTAACGGTGACGCGTGCCTTGATCACTCTGTAGTTCCTGCAATTTTAGAACGAATGAAACAGCCCGGAAGGCTTAATCTGGCATGATCCCGAAAACCGTGTCGACTTTCCGGGATCGTGCCCTTCCGGGCTGGGCGGATCATTTTACTTCACAAGCGTAGGGCCAGCCGGGCGCGGCGTGTCGTTCTCGTTCATGATGCCGAGACGGCGAGCCACTTCCTGATAGGCCTCAACCAGTCCGCCCATGTCGCGGCGGAAACGGTCCTTGTCGAGCTTGTCATTGGTGGTGATATCCCAAAGACGCGCAGAGTCCGGAGAAATTTCGTCGGCGACGACGATGCGCATCATGTCGCCTTCCCACAAGCGACCGCATTCCATCTTGAAATCGACAAGCTGGATGCCGATGCCGAGGAACAGGCCGGTCAGGAAGTCGTTGACGCGAATGGCGAGCGCCATGATGTCGTCGATTTCCGGCGGGCTTGCCCAGCCGAAAGCCGTGATATGCTCTTCGGTGACCATCGGGTCGTCGAGTGCGTCAGCCTTGTAATAGAACTCGATGATCGAGCGCGGCAGCACGGTGCCTTCTTCAAGGCCAAGGCGCTTTGCCAGAGAACCGGCGGCGACATTGCGCACAACCACTTCAAGCGGAATGATTTCCACTTCCTTGATCAGCTGCTCACGCATGTTGAGGCGGCGGATGAAGTGCGTTGGAATGCCAATGCGGTTAAGCTGGGTGAAAATATGCTCGGAAATGCGGTTGTTCAGCACGCCTTTTCCGTCGATGACTTCATGCTTCTTTGCATTGAAAGCGGTTGCATCATCTTTGAAAAATTGGACGAGCGTACCGGGTTCAGGGCCTTCATAAAGAATCTTGGCCTTGCCCTCGTAAATACGGCGGCGACGGTTCATGGCTTTTCTCGGATTTCCATATTTATGGTGATCGGCTCTAAGCCGCTATTCTCGCGGGCTACCTATAGCAATTGTGGGCTTTTAACAATCCTGCTTTGTGCCCGTTCCCCCGTTTTCGCTGTTTCTGATGCAAGTTTATGCATGAGTCGCAAGAAAGTAGTCTTTAGCTCTTGTATAATCTTGCTCCCCTTGCCAGCTTTAGGCAAGAGAACGGATGACGATCTCTTCTAACTTGTAAGTCTGGGAGCTTTATGAATGACCACTGGCATGGATGATCGCCGCGACGCTTTTGAAAAGAAATTCGCGCTTGATGCGGAACTGCGCTTCAAGGCGGAGGCACGCCGCAACAAGCTTCTGGGACTCTGGGCCGCAGACCAGCTTGGCAAGAAGGATGCGGATGCCGAAGCCTATGCCAAGGAAGTCGTTGCCGCCGACTTTGAAGAATCTGGTGATGAGGATGTTTTCCGCAAGGTGCGCGCCGACTTCGATGCCGCAAGTGTAAGCGTTGCAGACGAAGTTATTCGTGAGAAGATGTTTGCTTTCCTTGAAGAGGCAATCCGCCAGGTAAAGCAGGATTGATGGATGGTTCGGGGCGGAAGGGTAGATAGCGCTTCCGCCCTGATCCTTTTGAAATGAAGGAAATTCGAATGTCGTTGTCTTCGCGCCTCCGCGCCGGGGAAACAGTGCTTTCTGCATGGTCCTCCCTTCCCGAACCCCTGACGGTCGAAATTCTCGCCCATAGCGCCTTCGATGCCGTAACGCTGGACATGCAGCATGGCGGCCACGACGAGGCGAGTGTTCTTCGCTCTCTCGGCCTTATCCTGAACGCTGGCAAGCCGCCGGTCGTGCGCGTTCCTGTCGGACGCTTCGACATGGCAAGCCGTGCGCTGGATTTTGGTGCGCAGGCGGTCATCGCTCCGATGATCAATTCCGTCGAGGATGCCCGCAGGTTTGCAGCCGCCATGAAATATCCCCCGGTGGGCGAACGCTCATGGGGCGTGTTCCGGGCCAATGCGGATTACGGCGCACCGGGTTCCAACGATTATCTGACTACCGCAAATCACGATACGCTTGCCTTCGCGATGATAGAAACGCGCGATGCCTACGATGCGCTGGATGCCATTCTGGATGTTCGCGGCATCGACGGCGTTTTCGTCGGCCCTGCGGATTTCTCCATTGCGTGGAGCAACGGGCGTGAGGCAAATCCGAATTCGGATGCGATTGTGGAACCTATCGGCAATATTGCCCGCAAGGCCGCTGCGGCAGGAAAGATTGCCGGTATTTATTCACCGTCACCGGAGTTTGCGCGTCGCTACATTCCGCTTGGTTTCCGCTTCCTGACACTCAGCAATGATGGCGGTTATATCCGGCTCGCAGCAGAAACGCTGACCAAAGCGGTTCGCGACTAATTCCATTGCAAGATATTCAACAAGAAAAGGCGGGCTAATGACCCGCCTTTTTCATGCTGTATGAATAAACATCAGTGATGCTTGGGCGCCTGTAGTTGCGTCATGAACTCGGCGAACACCATCGAGCCTTCCGGCCACGGTCCATGACCGGATTCCGAGTTGATATGCCCGGATTCGCCAGCATCGATCAGCATTGCACCCCAGTCCTTCACGACATCTTCGGCAGCTTCAAAGCTGGAGAAGGGATCGTTGCGGCTGACCACGGTGATCGTGGGGAATGGCAGACGTTCACGCGGGTAGGGGCCAAACGTCATCAGATGCTTGGGGCGGATCTTGTCGTTGGAAACATCCGGAGGCGCCACGAAAAAGGCTCCAGCCACCTTGTGCTGAAAATGCGGCAAGGCATGAACCGCAGTTGCCACGCCGAGCGAATGCGCGACGAGAACGATCGGCCTGGTCGCCGCATTGGCGGCCTTTACCACTTCACCAATCCAGTCTTCGCGAACAGGTTTGGTCCACTCGGCCTGCTCGACGCGCCGCGCCGTCGAGAGTTTGCTCTCCCAACGGGTCTGCCAGTGGTCGGGGCCGGAATTGGTATAGCCGGGGATGATGAGGATATCTGCGTCTTTGACTTTCATGGCTTCCCATTTAGAGAGGCTTTGTAACTTCTTCAAGCCGTGCTTGTTGTATCCTTGGTATAGAAGGCATGCGAATGATGAACAGCCTGTTCGCTGATCGTGATCTTGTGAAACATGTCCCAAATGGTGATGTTTAGGCAAGATTTGAAACACGACGGAGAGACTGGCATGACAATCAGCAGACGTAATATCCTCGGCGCTGCCGGGACTGCTGTCATGGCCAACATTCTTCCTGTTCGCGCAGAAATGCCGTCGAAGGAGGGCGACATGACACAGCATTTGAGAGCAACCGCAGTCGAAACCGAACGTACGGTTGCTCCGCTTCCATTCGCAATGACCACGCCAATGCGTGTGGCTCGCGTTGGCCTGAAGGCGCGCGATGCCGAAACATTGGCTGAATATTATCGCGATGTCGTCGGCTTGCGTGAGATGACGCGTCGCGGCGCGTCGATTGTACTCGGCGCCGGCGACCGCGAACTGATGGAAATTGAACAGTTTTCGGCGGCCAGGCCGGACGACCCGCGCAGCGCCGGTCTGTATCACACCGCATTCCTGCTGCCGACACGTGGCGACCTTGCGCGCTGGTCGCGCCGCGCCATCGACAAGCAATTGCCGGTCAGCGGTGCATCGGATCACAAGGTAAGCGAAGCCATCTATCTGACCGATCCCGAGGGCAACGGTATCGAAATCTATTCAGATCGTCCGAATAATGAGTGGCAGTGGAATGGCGACCGTGTTGCCATGAGCACCGATCCGCTCGATGTCAGCAATCTGCTCGATGTCATCAAGCGCGAGGGCGGAGAATGGGACGGCGCACCGCAAAACACCGTGGTTGGTCACGTTCATCTGCGCGTCGGCAATGCCCATGAAGCCGAAACCTTCTGGCACAATGAACTCGGCCTCGAAACCGTTCAAACCTATGGTGACCGGGCTGTGTTCATGTCCACCGGGCGCTACCATCACCATATCGCTGCCAATGCCTGGCAGAGTGCCGGTGCGGGCAAGCGTGACGAAGATCGGACCGGCCTCGGCTGGGTTGAGCTGGAAGACACGCGTGGCGGTAACAACAGCACCTTCGTGGATCCATGGGGCAACGTGGTCAATACGATCAAGACCAAGGCGTAACCAGCCCATCTCCTGAATGTAAAAAAGCCCCATGTTTTCATGAACATGGGGCTTATTCCTGTCTCCGTGCTTCCTCCCTCATCCTGAGGTGCGGAGCGAAGCAAAGCCTCGAAGGATGAGGGCAGGCGGAGTGTTTCCCTCAGCCCTTCGAGACGCCGTTTTCAACGGCTCCTCAGGGTGAGGGAGGGGTGGGCAGCGCCACTTCAACCGAAGACGCGCTTGAAAATCGTATCTACATGCTTGGTGTGGTAGCCGAGATCGAACTTTTCGCGGATCTGTTCTTCGGAAAGAGCCGCGCGTACTTCCGTGTCGGCCAGCAGTTCCTCAAGGAAGTCGGCACCCTGTTCCCAGACCTTCATGGCGTTGCGCTGCACGAGACGATAGGCGTCTTCGCGTGATACGCCAGCCTGTGTCAGCGCCAGCAGCACGCGCTGCGAATGCACCAGACCGCGGAACTTGTTCATGTTTTTCAGCATGTTGTCGGGGTAGATGACCAGCTTTTCGATCACGCCAGCCAGACGGTTGAGCGCGAAGTCGAGCGTGATGGTGGTGTCCGGGCCAATCGCACGTTCGACGCTCGAATGCGAAATATCGCGTTCGTGCCAGAGAGCCACGTTTTCCATCGCAGGCGTTACCGACATGCGAACCAGACGGGCGAGGCCGGTCAGGTTTTCGGTCAGAACCGGGTTGCGCTTGTGCGGCATGGCCGACGAACCCTTCTGGCCCGGTGAGAAGAATTCTTCCGCTTCCAGAACTTCCGTGCGCTGCATATGGCGGATTTCGATGGCGATGTTTTCCATCGAAGAGGCGATGACGCCGAGCGTTGCAAAGAACATTGCATGGCGGTCACGCGGGATCACCTGCGTCGAAACCGGCTCTGCTTCGAGGCCGAGCTTGGCGCAGACATATTCTTCCACACGCGGGTCGATATTGGCGAATGTGCCGACGGCACCGGAAATAGCGCCGGTCGCGATTTCCTCGCGCGCCGCAACGAGGCGGGCGCGGCCACGTGCCATCTCGGCATAGAAGCGCGCAAAGGTGAGGCCCATGGTCGTCGGTTCGGCATGGATGCCGTGGCTGCGGCCGATGCGGACCGTGTCCTTGTGTTCAAAAGCACGCTTCTTCAGAGCTTCCAGAACGCGGTCCATGTCGGCAAGCAGCAGATCGGCAGCGCGTACGAGCTGGACGTTGAGCGTGGTGTCGAGCACGTCCGAAGAGGTCATGCCCTGATGCACAAAGCGGCTGTCCGGACCGATGAATTCGGCCAGATGGGTCAGGAATGCAATGACGTCATGCTTCGTGACGGCCTCGATTTCATCGATACGGGCGACGTCAAATTTCGCCACGCTACCCTTTTCCCAGATGGTCTTTGCCGCTTCCTTCGGGATGACGCCGAGTTGCGCCAGCGCTTCACAGGCATAGGCTTCGATCTCGAACCAGATGCGGAACTTCGTTTCGGGCGACCAGATGGCGACCATTTCAGGCCGGGAATAGCGCGGGATCATGGGTGCATCCTATAGAATGGAATAGACGGACGGAGTTTAGTGATTACGTGCGGCCTGGGCAGCGGTGCGGATCGCCTGGATATTGGCGCGGTAGCTCTCGACGGAGTTGCCCTTGTAAACGGCAGAACCGGCCACGAGAATGTTGGCGCCTGCTGCAACGACCGAGCCTGCGGTTTCCGGTGTAATACCGCCGTCAACTTCGATATCGATAGGGCGGTCGCCAACCATTTCGCGGACGCGCTTGATCTTGTCGAGCATCGGCGTGATGAACTTCTGGCCGCCAAAACCGGGATTGACGGTCATGACGAGGACGAGATCGACATCATCGATGACGTTCGTCAGCGCTTCGGCGGGCGTTGCCGGGTTAAGCGCCAGACCGGCTTTCTTGCCCAGAGCGCGGATCGACTGCAGCGAACGGTGCGTGTGCGGACCGGCTTCGGCGTGAATTGTGATGAGATCGCAACCGGCATCGGCAAAGGGTGCCAGATAGGGATCGCAAGGCGCAATCATCAGATGCGCATCGAAGAATGCCTTGGTGCGCGGGCGGATCGCCTTCACCACCTGCGGGCCGAAAGTAATGTTCGGCACAAAATGGCCATCCATGACGTCGATATGCACCCAGTCGGCACCGGCTTCCAGCACGGCATCGACTTCTTCGCCAAGACGGGCGAAATCGGCGGAAAGAATGGACGGGGCGATGGCGATGGGGCGCATATGTGATCTCCGTAACTTTGGCCAGCCCCTAGCACATGAGGGGCAAGAATCCTATCCCCAGCGCTTGTGGAACCACATCCACTGGCCGGGATATTCGCGCACCCATGTTTCGACGGTATCGTTCAACAGCTGTGCGGTTGCGGCAACATCGATCTCGCCCTTGTCGTCGCGCGGCAATTCCATGCGCTCATAGAGTTCGAGACGATAGCGCCCGCCGGGAAGGCGGATACAGCGTGCCGGATAGACGTCGCAATCATATTGCCGCGCAAGCTTGGCCAACAGTGGATTGGTCTTCACCGGGCGATTGAAGAAGGTGGAAGGCACACCGCGGCGGAATTTCTGGTCCACCAGCATACCGACATTGCCGCCTTCATCGAGGATATGCGCAAGCGACCACGCGGCCCCAGCTTTCGACGGCACCAGATGGCCCATATTGGTGCGACGGGCCTTCAGAACCTTGTTGGCGATATAGGGATTGTTTGGCGGGCGGAAGAGCGCCGTAACGTTCAGGCCGAAGGTGGCGGCGCAGATCGGCAGAAGCTCGAAATTACCGGTATGAGCGGTGAAGAAGATATGCGGCTTCTTCTCGTCGCGGAGGCGTTCGAAAATCGGAATGCCTTCCACTTCGACCAGGCCCGGCGTTGTGGCGTTGGGGTCGAAGTCGAAAACGGCGTCGAGGAAGATATATTCCGCGAAAAGGCGCGCCATCGAATCCCACATTTCGCGGGCGATTTCCTCGATTTCCGCGTCGCTTTTCTCAGGATAAGCCTGACGCAGATTATCGGTGGCAACCTTGTGGCGCGGCGTCAGCGGCCCGACCAGACGGGCCACCTTGGCTGAAAAGCTGATTGCAGCCTTCGCCGGAAAAAGGCGCAGCAAGCCAAGCAGCAGAAAGACGGCCTGCGCCCAGAGCCAGTAGTTGAACTGCTTCAGCTTGCGGGTCCAGCGGAAGAGCAGAAGTTTCAGCTTGAACATCATGGACGTGGGCGACTCAGTCGATCTCGAGAATGATCTTGCCGAAGACGTCGCGGCCTTCCATGCGCTTCAGCGCCGTGTCGATATCGTTGAAGCCGACCACGGTGTCGATGACCGGATGCACGATGCCGCGCGCCATTTTCTGCATGGCGTCGGCCATGTTTTCCATACGGCAGCCAAACGAACCCAGAATCTTGAGCTGCTGCTGGAAGAGCTGCATCAGGTTCATATTGGTCGAGACGCCGGAGGTCGAGCCGCAGGTGACGAGACGCGCGCCGCGCTTCATGCAAAGCATCGAACCGGCCCAGGTATCCGCGCCGACATGCTCGAACACCACATCCACACCCTTCTTCTTGGTGAGCTTGCGCACCACGCCCTCGAAGCGGTCTTCCCGGTAGTTGATGACGTGATCGGCGCCGAGTGCCTTGGCCTTCTCGATCTTGTCGTCGGAACCGACTGTCGTGATGACCGTGCAGCCCACCTTCTTGGCAAGCTGGATCGCGGCTGAACCGATGCCGGAACCGCCAGCCTGAACGAGAACGGTTTCGCCGGGCTCAAGCTTGGCATTGTCGAACAGCATGTGCTCGACCGTACCGAAGGTTACAGGGGCGACGGCGGCGCCGATGGCATCCACACCGGGAGGTGCCGGAACGAGAAGACGGGCAGGCAGGTTCACTGCCTCGCAGGCAAAGCCGTCGAGATGGAAACCATGTACGCCGCCGACATGTTCGCACAGATTGTCACGGCCTTCGCGGCAGGCGCGGCAAAGACCACAGGTGCGCGCACCATAGATCGAGACGAGCTGACCGGGCAGGAGATTGGAAACGCCGGAGCCGACAGCATCCACAACGCCTGAAGCTTCCGCACCGATAACCAGCGGCATCTTGCGCTTGGCAAACGCCATGCCGCGCCAGCCCCACACGTCGATGTGGTTGAGCGCAACGGCCTTGATCTTCACGGTTACCTCGCCAATGCCGGGGGCAGGCGGCGGTGCGATATCGGTGATTTCAAGGCGGCGATCGTCGAGAAGCTGCAAGGCGCGCATGAAGTAATCCTTTTCAAGACATAATCCCGGAAACGGCGAACCGTCCGGGATCATGGGAAAATTCGTATTTGTCGGACCGATTAATTCGGATTTGCCGCCAAAACAAGGCTCGTATTCTGTCCGCCGAAACCGAACGAGTTGGAAAGCACGGCAGAAACTTCTGCCTGACGCTTCACATTCGGCACGACATCAAGCGGAATAGCCGGGTCCGGATTGTCATAATTGATGGTCGGGGGCAGGGTGCCCGTCTGGATCGTCAGCAGCGAGAAGACTGCCTCGATAGCACCTGCAGCGGTCAGCGTGTGGCCGATCATCGACTTGTTGGAGGAAACCGGGATGGAGGCAAGCTTGTCGCCGAATACGGTCGAAAGCGCCAGATATTCCATCTTGTCGTTTTCCGGCGTCGAGGTGCCGTGGGCGTTGATGTAAGAAATCTGCTCTTCGGTCAGACCGGCATCGGCCAATGCGGCGCGCACCGTGCCAATGGCAGGTGAAGCGTCCGGCTTGGAACGGGTGCGGTGGAAATCATCGGCCTTTTCGCCGCAACCGGCCAGAATGCCCAGAACCTTGGCGCCGCGTGCAACAGCGCTTTCGAGTGATTCCATCACCAGCGCGCCGGAACCTTCCGACATGGCAAAGCCGTCGCGGTCCTTGGAGAAGGGCTTGGAAGCCTTTTCCGGCTTGTCGTTCTGGGTGGAAAGGGCCGAAAGCAGCGAAAAGCGGATCAGGGCTTCGGCAGAGACGGAGCCGTCAGTTCCGATGGAAAGAACCCGATCACTTTCGCCACGACGGATGGCTTCGACACCAAGCTGGATCGCAGTCGCACCCGAGGCACATGCGGTCGAAAGCGTGATCGGCAGGCCGCGCGTGCCAAAAGCTTCCGACAGGCGTTCAGCGATATAGCCGAACTGGGTCGTATTGAAGAGGTCATTCTGACGGGCGCGGCGGCATGCTTCCAGCAGGAGCTGATAGCTTGCCGGACCTTCATTCTTCACGGTCGCATCAAGTGCGAACCGGCTTTTCCAGTCCAGTTCGACCGGAGGAGCCGCCAGAAAAAGCGGACCGCCGAAATCGGTAGACGAAAGACCGGACTGGGCAAGGGCTTCCTCACCTGCGAGCCGGGCCAGCGCTTCGGAGAGCGCCGATGCGCCCACATCGCTTTCGGCCAGGAAATCGACAGTTCCGGAGAAGCGTGTATTGAGGTTGTCGGTTGGAAAGCGGGTGATGGCATGGATACCCGATTTTCCGCCGGTCAATGCAGCCCAATTGTCTTCCTTGCCCTGACCGAGCGAGGAAACCACACCTGCGCCGGTGATGGCGACAATGGGACGGCCGAGATGGTCTGTATATTTCGTCATCTTATACTCTCACCAGCTTTGCTGCGCCTTCGGCACGAGTCGCTCCGACTGCGGTGACAATTGCTTCGCTGATTGGGCCACTGGCATCCTTTTCGGATGCATCCAGCGGTGCAAAAGCCTCGCCTTTCCAGACGGATATGGCCGCAAGTGCCAGCGCCAGCGGGAACTGCGCTTCGCGCAAATGACCGGTCAGGCCGGATATGCCGCGATAAGTGGCTGACAGAGCGTCCAATGCGGTTTTCTCCGCGCCGGTCGCTTCATGGGCGCCGGAAGCAGCGGAAACAACATAGGAGGGGTCCTTGCCGTCATTGGCTGCGAGGATGAGTTCACGGATGGTGTTCGTAAGATCGGCATTGTCGCGCCGGATCTGTGCACTTTCGATGCCGGCAACTTCCGCATAGGCGCGTGCGCCGCGCTTGGCTGCGTGGTCAGCGCTTTCCAGAACAAGGAACACGCCGCCGGAACCGGAAATCATGCCGCCGCCAGCCGAACCGTCACGCTGCCAGAGCGGCGCCCAACCATCATGCTTGAGCAGTCCGCCAAGCTCGTGACCGAGAATCATGTCGAAATGTTCGGCATTGTAGGAACCGCCAACCAGCGCATGAGTGCTCTGACCCGTGCGAATGCGCGCCGCTGCGGTTTCGATAGCCGAAAGGCCGGAACCTTCTTCGCCCATGAAGGTACGCGAAGAACCGGTCACCTTGTGGACGATCGAAATATTGCCTGCGAGCAGGTTGGAAAGCTGCGCCAGAAACAGGGTCGGGCGAAGTTCAGTCGAGAGTTTCTCATTCAGCATGACGCCGCGATCGTTGCGGGTGCGGCCTTCATCCAGAATCTGCATATCGACGGTGATGTCGCGTTCGCCACCACCGGCACCCACGACCATATCCATGGTCGCGCAAAGCGCCTCGTCGTCCTTCATGCCAGCATCCTGCAGAGCAAGCCCTGCGGCATAGGTGCCAAGGCGCTGCCAGGTTTCCATCTGGCGCTGATCGCCACGCTTTGGAATCTGCAGGCTCCAGTCCACTTCACCCAATGGATGAACAGTGTAAGGCGCAAAGGCTTCCTTTTCGAGGCGCGGCTCAGTGCCAGCCTTCGAGAAAGCGTTCCAATGCACATCGACCCCTTCGCCGAGCGAGGAGATGATGCCGATACCTGTGATGACGACTTTATTGTTCTGCATGGGTCCCGTTTGTCCGTCGATGCTGAGACTGCTCTGACACGCGAAAAATTCGCGCTACCAGAAACGGAATCAGGGCGAACATTTCTGTTCACCCCTCAATACCGCCATATTATGTGCCGGATCAGCCTTTTTTGGCTGCAACCAGCTCATCGATTTTTGCGCAGAGGTTCTTGAGAACAAAATATTCTTCGGTCGGAACCTTGCCTTCGTTCACTTCCTGGGTCCACTGCTCAAGCGGAATCTTGATGCCGAAAGCCTTGTCGATGGCGAAGACGATGTCGAGGAAGTCGAGGCTGTCGATGCCCAGATCGTCGATGGTGTGGCTATCTGGCGTGATGGTGTCACGGTCGATTTCACTGGTTTCGGCGATGATGTCGGCGACTTTGTCAAAAGTAGAGGACAAGTTTCGATTCCTTTATTCATGGCGGTGCCACAGTTGGCACGCATCTGACTGTTTGCGCGTGTCTAGCGTTTTTCCGGTGACAGGGAAAGTCATATTACTTTCATAGTCACCGAGCTTTCAAAACCGCATATAAGGCGCGCAACATACGAAGCGCAACATAAAGACAAACTCTAATTTTGGAAATATTCTCAAAACTGAGTTATTACAACTGGGCTAGGGTTCGTTTCTGACGCGCCGCACAAAATACCAAAGACCAACCGCAGCACAGGCGATCATCACAATTGCCAGTGCGTATTGCACCGGGCCATTCCCCGATGCAATTGCCACGAGGCCTGATGCCACGCTCCCCATTGTCCCCAAAGCTTCCGGGTGCTTCAAAACAGATGTGACGGCCATATCGCCCTGACGGGCCTTGGGTGAGATATCATTCGTCGGTCCTGCGGCATGGATGATGGGCGCGTTGGCAGCGAGCGCCAGCGCGCGAGAACGTACCCGTTCGACACGGGCGAGCCAGCCTTTGCCGAAGGTTGAGGCTGTAGACAATCCTTCCAGCCAGGATGCGCGTGCATCGCACAAAGCATTGATGACCTCGTCGGTAGATCGCATATTGGCGGCCGCAACCGTCTGGGCTCCAATTATTCCATCTTCGGGCAAGCCCAGAATACCTTGCAGCATCCTTGCCGCGCGTGCGGGACCTGAATTGACCGAAAAGTCGAACAGGGCGTAGTCGAGACCCGAAGGCAGGTTGTCTCCGTCGATCTTGTTCCAGAATTGCACCTGATAGATTTGCGTGGCAGTTGCTGGCATCATTTCCTTTACGTCTTCGGGCGATGCCTGATGTCCGTCCCATGCGGACAGGGTTGCGATGGTGATACCCATATTGGTTGCGCCGCCGGGATCAGCGGGATTGTCTGCATATCCGCCTTCTTCACTAAAAATATAAGGCATGACTTTCTGGAAATTCGATTTCATTGAAAAAGCCTCTAATTTAGTATTTATCGATAAAAAACAGTAATTTATAGCTCAGGATATCATTGGTTCTTCAGAAGAAAATAGTGTGAAAACTACTTGTTCATGCATTCAATCAAGATTGGTTCAAAATCATTATTTGATCACGATGTGTCTTGCGTACTGCACGATGATGCGGCTTCATGAGCATCTCATCGCTGCATCATTGACAGGCGGGCAAAAGTGAATTCGGAAATCTTTGGATATGCACCGGACGGGCAGGCGGTTCACCGGCTCACGATCTCCAATGGCCCGCTGACGGCCAGGATCATCAATTGGGGCGCAGCCATTCAGGATCTGCGCATGGAGGGCCATGCGGCTCCGCTGGTGATCGGCTATCGCGACTTTGCCGATTATCCGGCCCATTCACCGCATCTGGGTGCGATTGCGGGTCGTTCGGCCAATCGTATCCGCAATGCCCGGTTTGATCTGGACGGAACGACTTGCGAGGTAGAGCCGAATTTTCAGGGCCGCCACAACCTGCACGGCGGCAGCAAGGGGCTCGGCAATCGCGTCTGGAAGATAACCGGAAACGGTCCGGATTTCGTGACGCTTGCGACGGTGGCAACCGATGGCGAGATGGGGTTTCCCGGCAACCTGAATGTCAGCTGCACCTATATGCTCACCGGGGATGGGACGCTCATCGTGCGGCTGGAAGCGGTGACCGACAAGCCGACCGTCTGCAACCTGCTGCATCACAGCTACTTCAATCTCGATGATGGCGGCGAGGGCGATATCCTCGATCATCAGCTCAAGATCGACGCCGACGCCTATATGCCGGTCGATGATGCTCTCATTCCGGACGGACGCGTTCTGCCGGTCAAAGGAACGCCTTTCGATTTCCGGGAGTTCCGTCCGATTCGCTTTGAGGAGAATGGCAGTCAGGTCCAGTACGACAGCAATTTCTGCCTGACCGCAGCGCGGGGACCATTGCGCCCATGCGCGTCGGTCAAGGGCGCTCGTTCCGGTATTCGTCTCGATATCTCAACGACAGAACCGGGCGTTCAGTTCTATGCAGGCAACACCATGGCCAATGATTGCATCGGCCTGATGGGCAAGCCTTACGGAAAACACGCGGGTTTCTGTCTTGAGCCGCAGATATGGCCGGGATCGCTGGAATATCCGTATTTCCCGCAGGCAATATTGCGTCCGGGCGAGATTTACGCCCAGACCAGCCATTTCAGCTTTTCACGCGAAAAATAATCAATCAGCAAAAGCGGCGCGTGCGGTTTCCATCGGAGCGAGCGCGCCGCGTATCTCGACGACACGCGCTGCAACCAGATGCGCCTTGCGGGCTGCATCCACCGGAGCAAGCCCGTTCAATCGCGCAGCAAGATAGGCACCGTTGAAGCTGTCGCCAGCGCCGGTGGTGTCCACGGCTTGCGCCACAACGGACGGAACTGACACACTTTCATCGCCGGAGACGACCAGAGCCGGTTCGGTGCCGTCCTTGACGACGATCTCTTTCACGCCGAGTGCGGCAAGGCGATCTGCACAGGCGGCGGCATCCTTGTCGCCAAAGAGCGCTTGTTCATCGGGGAATGTGGGTAGGGCAATATCCGCAATGCGCATCGCTTCGCTGATGATCTCCTGCGCAACTTTCCGGTCAGGCCAGAGCTGGTGGCGGAAATTCGGATCGAATGCGATTCGTGAGCCGGCGGCGCGGCACTTCCGCAAGACATCGAAAAACGTGTCGCGATGCTCGGGCAGGATGATGGCGATTGAAATGCCCGAAAAATAGATGATGTCACGGCCGGTCAGGCTTTTTTCCAGGGCTTCGCGGTCGCTGGCGAGACGCCTTGCGGCGGCGTCGCTCCGCCAGTAGGTGAAGGAACGCTCGGCGCCGTTGAGCGTGATTGCGTAAAGACCGGGATGAAGCCCGTCAATAATGGGGCTATGGGCGATTCCGATTCCATTTGATGTCAGGAATACGCGCTGCTTCTGGGAGAAGCTGTCTTCGCCGAAAGCGGTCACATATTCGACAGGGTAGGATTTCTCCATCAGTGCCCGCATGTACCAGGCGGTGTTCAGCGTATCACCCGCAAAACCCATGCGCCATTGATCGCCTTCATTGCCTGAAAGCTCGATCATGCATTCGCCGATAGACGCAAATCCGCCCATGTCAGTCTCCTCACTTCCAATGGGGCTAACGCCTATACTAATTTGCCGCTATGTAAAATTGGTTTGTCGGTAGTCATCCAGCCTTTATCGACTTGCCACATTCATTGTGTAAGCATCCCCCGACTGCATCGCCCTCAAAATCGGGATAGCTTTTCAAAAGCACGATGCATTACCTGATATTTTGGAGTTCCGCTGACGTCGTGTAGCGAACCTCGCCTAAGGATTTGACATGCGTTATGCGATTTATTTCACGCCGCCATCCAATGATGCGCTTTTGAAGGTTGCCGCAAACTGGCTCGGGCGCAATGCGTTCAGCGGGGAGCCGGTCAAAATGCCTGCGATTCGCTCACTCGCGACCGCTGAAATCGCCCAGCTGACCGAAGAGCCGCGCCGTTATGGTTTTCATGCGACCATGAAAGCGCCGTTCCGTCTGGATGAAGAGCATACTGAAAATGACCTGCTTTCCGCATTGATGCATTTCGCATCGTCGGCGTCACCGGTCGTCATTCCCCGTTTGAAGCTGCATGCAATTGGCCCGTTCTTCGCGCTCGTGCCGGAAGAGCCGGTTGCTGAGCTGAACCAGCTCGCCAATGATGTTGTCGTTGCCTTCGACCGGTTTCGCGCACCGCTCACTGAGGCGGAAATTGCAAAGCGGCGGCCGGAGCGTCTCAGCGAGACACAGCGGCACAACATCGAACGCTGGGGCTATCCTTATGTGTTCGAGGAGTTCCGCTTTCACATGACCCTGACCGGCCCGGTTGAGGAGAAAGACCGCGCCCGCGTGGAGCGGACGCTGGACGAATTCTTTACGCCGCTGCTGGACGACGCCGTAGAGGTTGCGAATCTCGCTCTGTTCGTGGAACCTGAGAAAGGGGCTCCTTTCGAGATTCATTCGCTGCATCCTCTGACCGGTGGTAAGGTTGCGTCTGCTCGGGCCTCACGAGCGGTTGGGAGGCCGTAAGCAATGGGAAATGAAACGGTTCTGCGCAACGCCCGTATCGTGCTCTCCGACGATGTCGTTCTCGGTTCGCTGAAGCTCGTCGACGGCAAGATCGCCGATATCTCTACCGGCACCTCCAGTGTCGGCGACGATATGGAAGGCGACTTCCTGACGCCGGGACTGGTGGAACTGCACACAGATCATCTCGAAGGACACTATGCTCCGCGCCCAAAGGTGCGCTGGAACCCTATTGCCGCCGTACAGGCGCATGATGCCCAGATTGCCGCCTCAGGGATTACCACCGTTTTCGACGCATTGCGCATTGGCTTTGATGACGACGCCGAAACGGGTATCGACGATATGCGCAAGCTATCGTCGGCAATTGCCGAAGGCCGCGATGCGGGCCGTTTGCGCGCCGACCATTTCCTGCATTTGCGTTGCGAGGTTTCCGCACCCGACTGCCTTCCTGCCTTCGAACAGTTTGGCAATCAGGCGCTGGTCAGGCTGGTGTCGCTGATGGATCACGCGCCGGGGCAGCGTCAGTTCACGGATATCGAAACCTACAAGACATATTTTATTCGCAAGCTGAAATTCTCGGAAGAAGAATTCCGGCTCTATTGCGAGCGGCGTATCGGGCAGTCCCAGCAATATTCCGCGCCGACACGCAAGGCGATTGCCGAATTGTGCCACCAGCGCGGGGTTATTCTGGCGAGCCACGATGACGCGACGACAGAGCATGTCGCGGAAGCACAGGCACAGGGAATACGCGTCGCGGAATTTCCCACGACACATACAGCTGCGAAAGCGTCAAAAGATTCCGGAATGTCGGTGCTTATGGGAGCGCCGAATGTCGTACGCGGCGGTTCGCATTCGGGAAATGTGTCTGCGCGCGAGCTGGTCGAAGCCGGGCATCTCGATATCATATCGTCGGATTATATCCCGGCCAGCATGATGCAGTCGGCTTTTTTTCTAGCTGATGTCGTCGAGAATATCTCGCTGCCGCAAGCCATTCGTCTGGTTTCCGCCAACCCCGCCAAAGCGGTAGGGCTGGATGATCGCGGCGAGATTGTTGCCGGCAAACGGGCTGATCTGGTTCGTGTGCAGATTGCCGATCACGTTCCGATCATCCGCACCGTCTGGCGAGAGGGACGGCGGGTTATTTAGAGCATCGATCTGATTGGATCAGACCGACGCTCTAAATATTTCTATTTCAAGCATAATCTTATCGATCCTCGTTTCACTCCGGTCGGATTATGCTCTAACCCACCGAGATGGGCGTGGTCGGTTCGAGCACCAGTCTGCCATCATCCAGAATATCGAGCCGCAGAGAGCGATAGCTTTCAATGCTCAGATGGGATGTCTTTGGGGAGTGCGGATGCGTTGCGGTGACCACGACAACGCTCGCACCGGCAGTTTCTCCGGCAACGATACCGGCTGGCGCATCCTCGAACACAAGGCAATTGTGCGGATCGAAACCAAGTCGTTTCGCGCCAAGCTGGAAACATTCGGGGCTCGGCTTGCCACGCTCTACATCTTCGGCGGAAACGATGGTCTTTGGCATCGGCAGTCCTGCCGCGGCGACGCGGCGGGTAGCAAGTTCAAGTGGCGCCGAGGTCACGATTGCCCAACGGTCTTGCGGCAATGAACTGAGAAAGTCATACGCGCCGTCGATAGGTGCAATGCCGTCCAGATCGGCCATCTCGGCCTGAAACAATATCTCTGCCTCGCGGATCGGGTCCACGCCCGGCAGAGCAAGGCGGCGGACGGTTTCGACTGCCCGGACACCATGGATCGTCGGCAGGAATGTGACTGGATCAATGCCATGACGTATCGCCCATTCGCTCCACACACGTTCGGTCGCTTCAATGGAACTCAATATCGTACCGTCCATGTCGAAAAGAAACGCATCGAATGATTTGCCGAAAGGGGAAAAGGAGGTCACGCTGAATGTCCTTTAACTACGCAGATGAGAATCGGGAGAATGCTTCCGTGATTGATCATAATGTTTATTGGGTGAGAAGACAGTCTTTGGAGCAGCCAGAGTCCCCACATCGGGTATGAAAATTCGCTTCGGCTCACTATATTGAGGAGCGACTGCAATATTGGCGAAACTTGATCATTTCGATCAATTGTGGCTTTTGGCACCCTTCCGAATTCAAATAAATGCCGAAAGCGCCGATTGCGACTGAATCGCATTCTCAGGATTGTTGTATAAATGACTGAAATAAAATCAAAAACACGCAACTATCCGGATGTGCGCTTTGCTGTTGCGCCCATGATTGACTGGTCGGACAGACATTGCCGCTACTTTCACCGGCTCTTTTCGAAGCAGGCATTGCTCTATACTGAAATGGTCGTGGCGGATGCCATCATTCACGGCCCACGCGACCGGTTGCTGGGTTTCGACACTGCTGAACATCCTGTGGCGCTGCAGTTAGGCGGTTCCGATCCGGTGAAGCTGAAAGAAGCTGCGAAGATCGGCGCCGATTACGGCTATGATGAAATCAATCTCAATGTCGGTTGCCCGTCGGATCGCGTGCAGTCAGGTACATTCGGAGCCTGCCTCATGCAGACCCCGGATGTGGTGGCGCGTTGCGTCTCTGCAATGAAAGAGGCCGTTTCCGTGCCCGTTACCGTCAAATGCCGTATTGGCGTTGACGATCAGGATGTGGAAGTTGCACTCGATACTTTGGCCGATCTGACACTTGATGCTGGTGCTGATGCGCTTTGGGTCCATGCCCGCAAGGCCTGGCTGAAAGGACTGTCGCCGAAGGAAAACCGCGAGATTCCACCGCTCGACTATGATCGCGTCTATCGCCTCAAGGCGCGGCTTGGTGATGTTTTCGTCGGCATCAACGGGGGGATCAATACACTGGACGAAGCAGAGCAGCACTTGCAGACGGTCGATGCGGTGATGCTCGGTCGCGCCGCTTACCATAACCCCGAGATTTTGGCGGAGGTGGATGCGCGCCTTTATGGCGGCGATCAGGCAGATACCTCGATCGCTGATATCATCGATGACATGTGCGCTTACACTGATCGCCATATCGCGACAGGCGGCAGGCTTTCGCATGTGAGCCGCCATATGGTCGGGCTTTTTACCGGACAGCCGGGCGCGCGGCGCTGGCGGCAAATCCTTTCGACAGACGCCACCAAGCCGGGCGCAAACAGCGACGTGCTGCGTCAGGCCTATGCCGTCGTGACTGAAGCGGCAGCAGAAGCTGCTTAGAATACGTTTCGATCTGATTGGATCAGATCGGCGCTCTCAGTATTTGTTTTGACGCGCATCTTATCCGAAAACCGTTTCACACTTTTCGGGATGCGCTCTAATCAATCAGAATAAGCTGGTCGCCGCGGACAGTGAACCCGCCGAGGGTTTGCAGGAAGTTCATGCCGAGCAGGCTGCCTGTCATCAGGCCTTCCTTCGTCACCATGGCGCGCACATTCTGGCGTTCGATATCGCCAATCTGCAATGTAGCAATATTGATGACTGCTGCACTTGCCGTGCCATTGGCCGTCATGATCGGAACGGAATAGTTGAGCGAGGCCGTGTCTATGCCCGCGCGCTCTGCATCTTGTTGGGACAGGACGACCGAAGATGCGCCGGTATCGACCAGAAAGTGAACGCGTTCGCCGTTTACGCGCCCGTTGACCTCGAAATGACCGTTTGCAGCCTTTGCAAGCGTGACAGTCAGGGCACCATCGGCATTGCGGCCTGAAATAGGACTGCCGGGGATTAGCCCGGCCGTGACCCGGCTCGCGACATCCTGCAGCTCATAACGATACTGGTAGCCAGCGACGAGACCGAGGATAATTACGGCCCACATGGCCATATTGCGCGCGAAGTCGGTCAGCTTGATGCCGGAGCCGAGCAAGCCAGCGGCAAGCACGACGCCCCAAATGCCCAGATAGGCTGCGCGGGCAAACACGTCATTGTCCATGCCAAGCGTTGAGCCGCTGTCATTGTTGGACATCAGCAGCAGGACAACAATCGCGACTGCCGCAATAATGAGCCAGAAAAAGCGCCCCATCAGCCAATTCTCTTTTCTACAATAATCTCATGCCTGTCGGCGAGAAGCGCCCAGACGGCCATTCGCTCTTCTGCACTCATGCTGGACCAGCGTGCGATTTCATCCAGCGTCCGGGCACAGCCGAGACAGAAGCCGGTTTCCGTATCTATCGTGCAAACCAATATGCACGGGGATTCGATGGTTGTCGTGTCCATGAATGCAATGTGGTTGCATCAAAGGGCCATGACAAGCCCGGCGAGGACGGCAACCGAACCGATCTGCTGCGCCGCGCCTAGCGTGTCACCCGTCTGCCCGCCGATTTTTGCGATGCAAAGTCTGGCAAAGCCGAAAAGCAGACCCGTCGCCAGCACAAGCGCATTGATGAGCGAGAGAAATCCGCCCGCTGGAATGAGCGTGAAGACAAGAAAGGCCAACCCAATCCCGAAACCGCAAACTACGGTCTCCCATTGTGGCTGGCCAACACTGTCAGACAGTCCACCGGGACGCGCGGAAGGAAGGGCGTGCCAGAATGCCAGCATGCCTGATCGGCTTGCCGCCTCGCAGCCGACCAGCGCAAGTGCTGCGTATCCCGCGCCTGCGCGGTCGATGATTGTCATCAGTAGAGCCGCTTTCAAACCGACGAAGACAATCAGCGTCAGCGCCGCGAAAGTCCCGATGCGGGAATCTTTCATGATATCCAGCCGACGATCAGGCGAAGAAGCACCGAAGAAACCGTCAGCAGTATCGCCCAGACCGTCTTCATGGAGCGCGCCGGTCATCGCCGCCAGAGCGCCAATTGCGAGCATCGCGCAGGCAAGGGGTGGCAGGTTCACTTTATAGGCCATGAAAAGCACCGCGCCTGCCAGCAGGCCCAGAACCGCTCCCGCGAGCGGAAAGGCACGGGCATTGCGCGGCAACGAATCATCGCCATCCTCGAACCATCTCTGCGGAAGCGGCAGGCGGCTTAGAAAGCCCAGACTCCGGATCGTGTCGCCAATGAGACTATTTCGCTGCAAGTGACTGTTCCACTTTGTTTCCCGAAATGGATTTCCGCGATAATTCGCCTCAATGTTGCTTCAACTCAAAGAGGTGATTTGAAAATTCGCGTCAGTGCTTATAGGACGAGCCCAACGAATTTACACCTCCCATCATTGATTGGACTGAACTTATGAGCGCCAGCGGCCTACCTTTTGACGATTTCCGAGAATTGATCCGAAATCTACCGGGGCCTGATCTCGGAGCGGAAAGGGCCGTTCGCGAGCGTGAGGCTACACTAACCAAGCCCGCCGGTTCGCTCGGACGCATGGAAGACATCGTGGCATGGCTTGCCGCATGGACTGGCAAGCGCACACCGCAGATCAATCGCCCGCTGGTCGCGGTGTTTGCTGGCAATCACGGGGTTACGGCCAAGAACATCACGCCATTTCCGCCAAGTGTCACGGCACAGATGGTCGAGAATTTCGCCGCCGGTGGCGCAGCCATCAACCAGATCTGCATTGCCAACGATCTTGGGCTAAAGGTTTTCGATCTGGCGCTGGAGCATCCAACCGGTGACATTACCGAAGAACCGGCCATGGATGAGCGCACCTGCGCCGCGACTATGGCTTTCGGCATGGAAGCGATTGCCGGTGGAACCGATCTCCTATGCATCGGCGAAATGGGTATCGGTAATACCACGATTGCCGCAGCGATCGCGCTGGCGCTCTTCGGTGGTACGGCGGAAGACTGGGTAGGGCCGGGCACGGGCTCAACGGGTGAACTGCTGCAGCGCAAGCTCGCCGCCGTTCGTCAGGCCGTAGCCCTCCATCAGGCACACCTGCAGGACCCGCTGGAAGTGCTGAGCCGTCTCGGCGGTCGTGAAATCGCAGCCATGGCCGGTGCAATTCTGGCGGCGCGCATGGAGAAAATTCCGGTCATCGTCGACGGTTTTGTGGCAAGCGCTGCCGCAGCTGTTCTCTATGCCGCCAATCCGGAAGCCATCGACCATTGCCTGTTTGGCCATGTTTCTGCCGAGCCGGGCCATCGCAAGCTTCTGGAGAAGATGGGCAAGCAGCCGCTTCTTGATATGGGAATGCGCCTTGGTGAAGGAACCGGTGCGGCGCTCGCAGCCAGTATCGTCAAGGCGGCAGCGCTGTGCCACAGCGGCATGGCCACGTTCGAACAGGCTGGAATATCCGGTTCGAAATAACGGTCACCGCATCGTCAAAAAGCCCGCCATTTGGCGGGCTTTTCTTTTAAATCAATAGCTTAAAAACATCAGTTGTTGTCTTTGTCGAGCACCATGTAGTCGAGCGGCAATTCGGTGGTGTACTTGATCTGCTCCATGGCGAAGGACGAAGACACGTCGCGAATTTCGATCTTGCTGATGAGGCGCTTGTAGAAAGCGTCATAAGCGCCGATGTCCGGCACGGCTACACGAAGCAGATAATCCACATCACCGCTCATGCGGTAGAATTCGATGACTTCAGGGAATTCCTGAACCACTTCAGAAAAGCGCTTCAGCCATTCATGGCTGTGGGAGCTTGTGCGCACCGATACGAACACCGTCACCCGCGCATTGACGCGGATCGGATCGAGAATGGCGACACGGCGCTTGATGACGCCATCTTCTTCAAGTTTCTGGATGCGGCGCCAGCATGGCGTCGTGGAAAGGCCAACTTTCTTGGCAACGTCTGCCACCGCAAGTGTCGCGTCTTCCTGCAATAAGCGCAGTATCTTCCTGTCGAGCCTGTCCATGCGTTTCCGTTCCCGGTTTTAGAAATCGTTTCCCGAACTGTGCGAATAGGTGAAACGTCATACCTTATGGTTCGCAATGATCCGAAGTTACAGGAAAAATATTCTGATGAAAACGAATGGAGTAAAAATTATTTATCGTCTTGGATGAGGTCTCGCACTTTTGCCTGAAGAATGGGCACAACTTCAGCATCGAACCATGGATTTCGCTTGAGCCAGCCGCTGTTGCGCCAGGATGGGTGCGGCAAGGGCAGGGCGATTCGACCCGCCGGATTGGGTGTCTCCAAGAAATACCGCCAGTTCCTGACGGTTTCAGTCAGATTGCGGCCCCGATAATCGGGCAGGTGATAGGCAAGAGCGTATTGTCCTACGACCAGAATGAATTCCAGCTGCGGCATTGCCGCGAAAACACGGTCATGCCAGGTCTGGCGGCATTCGCGGCGCGGCGGGAGATCACCGCCATGCTTGTCATAGCCGGGAAAGCAGAAGCCCATCGGGACGATGGCAAAGCGTGACGGATCATAAAACTCCTCTCGTGAGACGCCGAGCCATTGCCGCAGGCGATCGCCGGACGGGTCGTTGAACGGCAGGGAGGTGTTATGCACGCGAATGCCGGGAGCCTGACCGCAAATGGCAATTCTCGCTGTATCCGAGACGATGCAGACGGGATTGGGCTCGTGCGGTAGGGGCGGCGGAAACTGCGGTGTGTCGCGACAGATACGGCAAGCCCGGATCGAGTGACTGAGTTCGTCCAGTTTTTCCATGAATACTATCAGTTTCGGGGCAGGATCATTTCGATGAAGGTTCGAATATGTTCCCTAATATAGGTAAAGCCATCGCCGATTACAGCCAGCAACGGTTCGCGGCCGGACGGCTGTTCAATTTCAAGATCGCGATGGTCCTTGCGCCATAGGGACGGTTGCTCAAACTGACCGGCCCAGATACCGCGCCGGTTGCGGCGGGCGTCGCGTTCCTCGCGCTGATAATCGCCGTAGGAGACGGCCCAGCCCTGTTCAACCATCCAGCGATTGAGGTCGGTTTCCCCAAGATAACAGCGCGCCAGGTCGCGATTATACTGATCTCGTCCCTCTTTCTCGCACCGAATCGAGGACTTCCCGATTCTGGCCCGCAAGATGTTGCGGGCTTCCTTGCCGCAATCGTAAGGGGTTTCTGCCCGAACACACTGCTGTTGCATCTCCGGTGCGTCGATACCCTTGAGACGTATATGTTTCTTGCTGAGAACGACAGTATCGCCATCAATCACATAGACCGGCCCGTTCAATGCCTCTTTAGGCGCTGATTGGATTGGCAGATAGGTGATAAGCACGGCTAAAAAAGAAAATAGTAATATAGTCAATAAGATACTGCGAAAGCTTATGCTGTTGCTTTTGCGAGCCGGACGATAGGGACGTCTGTAAGGGCGACGGTATTTGCTCATAGATAGCTTCGCGACTCCCCGGCATCCTTCATTTTGCGCAGACTGCGAGCTCCGGTCGCTGACGTCAACAAGAGCAGATTGTTGATCGGAACAACAGTCAGTTTGTTGTCAATTAGCAACAGTCTTTACCGTTGCTTTAGGTTAGAAAGAGCTCAGGCACATTTTGCCCATTTCCCGCCACAAACTGGCGTCACCGATCATGGAAAGGCAGAAGCCACCAAAGTATTGAGAGCTGTCAGGCTCCAGCAGGATAGGCAGGAATGACGAAGGGCGCGTTGTTGCACAGCAAACGGATTAGGAACAGGATCACCCCTGTTCGCGCACCCTTTATTCTTTCCAATGATGGTAAGGCTTTTTTCGGCCAAGATCGGGTCTCAGTCTTGACGAAAACAGCGTGCATTCTGTCCTCTATGAATGTTTCCTCTGAATGTGAAAGACCAGCGTTGTGATGCGTATCCGCAGTTTTTCATATAGCGCCCTTGCTATGGCTCTCGGCTTGGCCATTGCCTGTAACAGCGCCTTTGCTTTCGACCTTAATGACGATTCCGAAAAGTCGAGAAGCCCGTTTGAACTCTTCAAGTTCGGCTTTTCCGCATACAAGAATGGTCACAAGGACGAAGCGATCAAGGCACTGCGTTATGCTGCGGATCGCGGCCATCAGGGTGCGAAGTGGAAACTGGCCCGCATGTATGCCGATGGCGACGGCGTGCCGGAAAATGACTATGAAGCCTATAAGATTTTCGAAAAGATCGTTCGCGAAGGTTCTGAACCGGGTTCGGAAAACGACTCTTATGTGGCTGACGCTCTCGTGGCGCTTGCAGGCTATGTGAAGCGCGGTATTCCGGGCTCGCCGGTCAATGCCAATCCGGGTATGGCACGCAATCTCTATGTGCAGGCCGCCTCGAATTTCGGTGATTCCGCTGCCCAGTTCGAGCTTGGCAAAATGCTGCTCGACGGCGACGGCGGAGAACGCAATTCCATTCAGGCCGCACGTTGGTTCCAGCTTGCCGCCAAGAAGGGTAATGCCGGTGCGCAAGCCATGCTCGGCAACATGCTGTTTCAGGCAGGCAAGACCGTTCGTGGCCTCGCTATGATGACCGCAGCTTTCGAACGCTGCCCGACCGAAGATTGCCCATGGATACGCGATATGCAGGAGCAGGCATTCTCGATTGCCGGCGAAGCGGATCGCCGTAATGCGATTGCACTCTCCAGTGACTACGTCACCAAAGGCGACTTCTGATTTAACTGGAAACGCTATGGTCTTGATTTAGCGTCAGTTCTCAGACCGAAAGCGTTATCGTCACCGGCACATGGTCGGATGGCTTTTCCCACGCACGGACGTGCTTTTCCACATCACTCGATATGAAACGATTGGCCGCCTCCGGCGACAGCATGAGATGGTCGATACGGATGCCGTTGTTCTTCTGCCAGGCACCAGCCTGATAATCCCAGAACGAGTAAATCCCGCTATCGTCGGTTGACGCACGGATTGCATCGGTAAAGCCCAGATTTTCAAGCCTGCGGAATGCCTGGCGCGATTGTGGCTTGAAGAGCGCGTCGCCCACCCACTGCTCGGGATTCTTGGCATCGTCCGGCTCGGGAATGACGTTATAGTCACCGGCAAGCACTAAAGGTTCTTCAAGAGCAAGGCGATCTTTCGCCCAGAGCTCAAGCCGCTGCATCCACGAAAGCTTGTATGGAAATTTCTCCGTATCCACGGGATTGCCGTTCGGCAGGTAAAGTGAAACGACGCGGACAACGCCCTTGTCCGTCGAGTAGACACCTTCGATAAAGCGCGCCTGCTCATCGCCATCGTCGCCGGGAAGACCGCGATTGACCTCATCCGGTGATTTCTTGGACAGAAGTGCGACACCGTTGAAGCCCTTCTGGCCGTGTGTTTCCACATGATAGCCAAGCGCTTCAATCTCCAGACGCGGAAACTGGTCATCGACCGACTTGATTTCCTGCAGGCAGGCAATATCGGGCGAGGACTCCTTCAGCCAGTGTTGGAGGTTCTCGATACGGGCTTTGACGCCGTTGATGTTCCAGGTCGCGATTTTCATATCGCTATGATTATGCGCTTGGGGAGGTGAGGGCAAGCAGGGCGCAATCGCGCGTCACAGCTTTTCATCGGCCACAATTTCGGTATCCGGGGAAAAATCGGCTCAAGACTATTTGTATTGGCGGTTTTGCATTCCTATTTGCTCTGGACAGGAGCCAAACAGGAGATATTCGAATGTTCGACGCCAAGAAACTTCTCGAGCAGTTTCTGGGATCACAAGTACCCGGTACATCGGGAAGTGTCCGCGACAAGGCCGGGCAGGTGACAGACCTGGCAAAGAAGAACCCGCTTGCAACGGGAGCCATTGCCGCCGCCATTCTTGGCACGAAGACCGGGCGCAAGCTCGCAGGCAATGTGGCGACCGTCGGCGGCATCGCTGCCATCGCCGGATTGGGATATCTTGCCTACAAAAATTACAAGTCCGGTCAGGCACCGCAGACGGCTGAACAGCCGGTTGCGAAGGAGCCCGAGCTTCTTCCTCCGCCCCCAGCCGATTCTCCGTTTCACCCGCAATCTCCCGCTATGAGCAACAGTTTTGCGCTGACACTCGTGCAGGCGATGATTGCCGCCGCGAAAGCCGACGGTCATATTGATGATGCCGAGCGGGCTCGCATCATGGAGAAGGTGAAGATTTCCGGTCTTGATGACGAGGCGGAAGCCTTCCTTGAGAAGGAGCTTGCCGATCCCGTTGATCTCAATGTTCTGGTTTCAGCCGCGCAGACTGAGGAGCAGAAGGTCGAGCTTTATACGGCTTCGCGTCTTGCAATAGACCCCGATAACAGGGCTGAACGTGGATATCTGGATATGCTGGCTGGTCGTCTCGGCCTGCCGGATGCCTTGGTGGATCACATCGAAGCGACGGTCGCTTCGGTAAAGGTATGAGGCCGGTTGTTTTCCGGCAGCCATGAAAAAACCGGCCGCCACATGGCAGCCGGTTTTAAATCTTCTATTCGCGTATTCGCGCGCCCGTCAGATGGCGAAACTGGTTCCGCAGCCGCAGGCCGAAGTGGCGTTCGGATTGCGAATCTGGAACGACTGTCCCATCAGATCATCGACGAAATCGATTTCTGAACCATCCATATAGGGAACCGAAATGGAATCGATCAGCACCTTGGCGCCGAGCTTCTCGATGACGATGTCGTCGTCGGTCTGCTCATCAACCAGATCGTATTTATAGGAGAAGCCGGAACACCCGCCGCCCTCGACAGAAACGCGAAGGGCAGTCTTTCCCGGTTCCGATCCGAGAATCTTGGCGATCCGCTTTGCTGCGGAATCTGAAACGGTAATGCCTGTCATCTGCCTTGTTCCGTTTGCAATTGCGAATATCGAACCGGGTGATTTCTCCAGATTTCCGATAGCCGCATACTTGCCTTCATGATTAGCTGATAGCTATGAACGCGAACTGCGGAAGTCAATATTCGCACCAGTTTTGTGTAATCATATTACAGTGAAGGATGCATCGCAATGTCGCTGGAAGGAATAGGCTTCGGTTATCGCGAACGCGCGCCCTATGCCTGTGATCCTGCACGGAGCCGTGGTCGTCTGGTGCCAGAGCCGGAAAGCCCGACCCGCACGCCATTCCAGCGCGATCGCGACCGTATCATCCATTCCACAGCATTTCGTCGTCTGAAACATAAAACGCAGGTTTTCATCGCTCATGAAGGCGATCATTACCGCACGCGGCTTACGCATACGATAGAGGTCGCCCAGATTGCGCGTGCGTTGGCGCGCGCATTGCGGCTCGATGAAGATCTGGCCGAGGCGGTAGCGCTTGTCCACGATTTTGGCCACACACCCTTTGGCCATACGGGCGAGGAAGCGCTCAACGATCGCATGAAGGCGTTCGGCGGGTTCGACCATAATGCACAGTCGCTCCGGATCGTGACCAAGCTCGAACATCGATATGCCGATTTCGACGGGCTTAATCTCTCGTGGGAAACGCTGGAAGGGCTGGTCAAGCACAACGGGCCGCTGTTGGGCGCTCATGCAGCACATCCGGATGCCGCTGTTCCGTTGCCGATCCTCGACTTCAATGAACGCTATGATCTGGAGCTCACGCGGTTCGCCAGTCTCGAAGCGCAATGCGCGGCGATTGCCGACGATATTGCCTATAACGCTCATGACATCGATGACGGCTTGCGAGCAGGGCTTTTGAGCCTTGATGCGCTTGACGAAGTACCGTTGACAAAGCGGTTGCTCGATCTCGTGCGGACGCGTTATCCCGACCTTGATCCCGTGCGAACCGGACATGAGCTGGTGCGCAGGCAGATCACCATCATGGTGGAAGATGTGATCGAAGAGGCCCAGCGCCGTCTGGCAGCGGCAAAGCCGCAGAGCGTGGAAGATGTGCACGGCCAGTCGCATGCACTGGTGGCGTTTTCCGATACCATGCGCACCGACGAAAAAGTGCTGAAGCGATTTCTGTTCAAGAACCTCTATTTCCACGACAGCGTCGTGGTGCGCAGACATGCCGCCGACAAGATATTGCAGGACCTTTTTGATACCTGTTTCGCCAATCCGTCGATCATGCCGTCAGAGTGGCAATCGGGCTGCGAGACGCTGGATGAGGCGGCGCGGGCGCGGCGGGTCGCTGACTATCTTGCCGGGATGACTGACAATTATGCCGTGCGAGAACACCGACGATTGTTTGACCACACACCCGATTTAGCTTAATCGGGGGCCAAACGAAGCGGCATCTATCGGCAGTTTGACCGGATTCCGTACAGGATTAGAGCATTTCCAGCAAAAGTGCGAAGCGGTTTTGCGTAGGACAATGCGACAAAACAAAGCCCGGCGTAAGCCTGACAGGACAGACCATGAATATCTTTGCAGATTTCGACGCACGTATCAAAAAGACGTTGCAAGATATTGATCTGAAACCGAAAGACGGTGGCGATTTAGACCTTTCGCGCATCGGTGTCGAGCCACCGCGAGATTCTTCCCATGGTGATATCGCAACCAATGCTGCGATGGTGCTCTCCAAGGCTGTCGGTCAGAACCCGCGTGAACTTGCCGGTCGCATCGCCGAGGCTCTTGCCTCGGATGCCGACGTCGAAACGGTTGATGTCGCCGGTCCGGGCTTCATCAATCTGCGTCTGAAGGCCACTTACTGGCAACGCGAACTCTCGGCGATGCTGAATGAAGGTAAGGATTTCGGTCGCTCCAAACTTGGCGCAGGATCGAAGGTCAATGTCGAATATGTTTCGGCAAACCCGACGGGCCCGATGCATGTGGGCCATTGCCGCGGCGCAGTTGTGGGCGATGTTCTGGCCAATCTGCTGAAATTTGCAGGCTATGATGTGGTCAAGGAATACTACATCAACGATGCCGGTGCGCAGATCGATGTGTTGGCGCGGTCCGTCATGCTGCGCTACCGTGAAGCGCTCGGTGAAAATATCGGTGAAATTCCGTCTGGTCTTTATCCCGGCGACTATCTCGTTCCGGTCGGGCAGGAGCTTGCCAAGGAATTTGGTTCGAAGCTTCTGGAAATGCCGGAAGCCGAAGCGCTTGCTCTCGTAAAGGATCGCACGATCGATGCCATGATGGCGATGATCCGCGCCGATCTTGATGCGCTCAACGTGCACCATGACGTGTTCTTCTCCGAGCGCAAGCTGCATGTTGATCACGCACGGGCGATTCGCAATGCAATCAACGATCTGACGCTCAAGGGCCATGTCTACAAGGGCAAGCTGCCGCCCCCGAAGGGTCAGCTTCCGGAAGACTGGGAAGATCGCGAGCAGACATTGTTCCGTTCGACGGAAGTGGGTGACGATATCGACCGTCCTCTGATGAAGTCCGATGGCGCTTTTACCTACTTTGCAGGCGACGTGGCCTATTTCAAGGACAAGTACGACCGCGGCTTCAACGAGATGATCTATGTGCTGGGTGCCGATCATGGCGGCTACGTCAAGCGTCTGGAAGCGGTCGCAAGGGCTGTTTCCGACGGCAAGGCGAAGCTGACGGTGCTGCTCTGCCAGCTGGTCAAGCTGTTCCGCGATGGCGAGCCTGTGCGCATGTCGAAGCGGTCAGGCGAATTCATCACGCTGCGCGATGTGGTGGATGAAGTCGGCCGCGATCCGGTTCGTTTCATGATGCTTTACCGGAAGAACGATGCGCCGCTGGATTTCGATTTTGCCAAGGTGACGGAGCAGTCGAAGGATAATCCGGTCTTCTACGTGCAATATGCTTCCGCGCGTTGCCATTCGGTTTTCCGTCAGGCTGCCGATCAGCTTGGTCTCGCCGATCTCGACCGGGTCGGTATGGCTGCGCATTTCGACAAGCTGACCGATGAGAGCGAAATTGCACTCGTTCGCAAGCTCGCCGAATATCCGCGTCTGATCGAGGCTGCGGCCATTCATCAGGAGCCGCATCGGCTTGCTTTTTACCTCTATGATCTCGCCAGCGCGTTCCATTCGCAGTGGAATAGAGGCACAGAGAACCCGGACTTACGTTTTATTAAGGTTAACGATCCAGACTTGTCATTAGCCAGGCTAGGGCTGGTACAGGTTGTTTCCGATGTGCTGACTTCCGGATTGACGATAATCGGTGCGGATGCTCCAACGGAAATGCGCTAGAGTATAGTTCGAAGGTGAAAGCCTTTTGAGATGGATTATACTCGAAGAATGGTCTCCGCAGCTCACGGGCCGCACTATGTGGTTCGAGATGACTTCGGAGGTCAGGCGACTGTCACGAAGCTTTTCAGGTCGAAAGACTGATTGAAGGCAAAAGTTGGCAAGTCGAACAGGTGGAAGGCCATAATGAACGCAAGTCATTGGTCTTCCTTCTGGCGCAGGAAACTTCCGTCAACTTTTGCCCACATTGCCTCGCTACAAAGCAATGTATGGAGACGTCTTGCGACGTCCAGGGTTTGAGTTAGGAACACGCTATGACGGACAGCAGTGCAAATCCCCGTAATTACGGCGAGCGTCCGTTGCACGAAGACGATCCACTGATGGAACTGTCGCGGATCATGGACTTCGGCACGCCTGCTGATGACAACGTCGCTTGGAATGAGCGCCGACCTAGTTACTTTGAAGATAACCGGACAGAGCCGGGCTTCGATCCATCGCTGGATCTGGAGCGCGAATTGCTCGGTGACTTCAATGATTATTCTCAGCCTACGGACCCGTCACAGTTCGCAGCGACCCCTGCACAAGATGATTCTCATCTGTTGGATGAGCCTCTGATTCATGAGGAAGAACTTGCTTCGGCTCTGGAAGACGAGCTTGATCTTCAAATGGATGAAGATGAGCAGGCGCCCGAATTAGAAACGCCCTCATTCGAAGCACTTGAGTTCGAAGAAGCTGACCGCACTGAACCTGTGCCGCAATTCGACTACAGTGATTATTCGACTGCACGCGATTCGAACGAAGAGACCTATGCCGCATCGTCGTCGGTCTACGCTCGCCGGGAAACTGTCGAGCCGCTTCATGTCGATCAGACCGATTACGATCCGACCATCTATCAGCCAGCCATAGAGCCGCATCAAGAGGCTTATCAGCCTGCGCGCGATCATGACTGGAACGTTCAGGCTGTTGAGCCTGCCGAACAGTCCTATGCCACCGCTGCGCCGGTTTCGCTTGAGGACGAGCTGGAAAATCTCCTTTTCGGCGATGAGCCGCAGCCAGTGTCTCACGACGAGACCCGGTTTTCCCATGTCGCGTCCCATGTCGCGTCCCATGTCGCGCCTGCAGAGGAGCCCTACGTCCACCACGACGTGGTGCCGGTGCAGAATGTTGGATATCAAGACGAGACCGAGCTTGCAGATTTGCATTTCGATGATCTGCAGCTCGATGAGCCGGCTTACGATGCTGCACCACAGACGGCTGCACCCGTTGAAACCTATGCGCCTCAGCCTCAGGTCGTGCCTGCAGGATATCCGTACTATACGCGGAGCAATTTCTCCTCGGGCATCGCAGGGCAGGACGCAGTGGCGACAGCCCCGCAGGCCGACTATGCGCCGGTTACAGAAACTGCGCCTTCTCTTGGCGACGACGACGATTTCTCTTTCGACGACGATTTTTCGTTCAATGTTGAGGAAACAGCCGCTGCAATCGCTGCTGAAGGAACCGAAGACGACCTTTCGGAGCTGGATGAAATCAGCCTTTCGGAAGATGATTTCGGTTTCGAAATGTCCGGCGATGTTTCCAGCATTCAGGATGAGAACGCTTTCAGCGAAGATGATTTCTTCACGGAAGATGATCTCGATCTGAGCTCGGAACCTGAAGAAGAAGCCACCGCCTACGCACATGCGGTGCGTCCGGACGACGATTACCGTTCTTCATCGACTTCGTTCCAGCAGTTCGGCGGTGCTCATACGGCTGCGGTCAGCGCCCCGGCGCCCGAAGTCGAAACCTTGAGCGTGGCCGAAGAAAAGGTTGAGCAGACGCATTCCCTCGATTTGCCGGAAATCAACTACGGCGAAGAAGAAACCAACGCCGGTTTGACTGATCTCGAAGCCGAATTCGCCGAGGTCTTCAACACGGTTGGTGTGGATGAATCGGCAAAAACAGACGCACAGAGCGAAGCTGACAGGGCTTTTGAGGACATATTCCGCGAAAGCGCTTCGAGCTATCTGCCAAACTCCGGTGCCAGCCTTGGTGCTGCTGTCGGTGCTGCAGCAGTGGGTGTCGGCGCTGCCGCAGCTGCGGGAGCGTATGGCCGCTCACAGGCAACAGCCCAGGCGCCAGCACAGCCAAAAGCCTCCAATCCGTTGGGCAATGAAGACGACTTCTATAACCATTGGGCAGCCCAGGGTGCACAGACCCTTGAAGGAGGCGACTTTGGCGAACGCGCTGCGATGCAGGCGGACGATGATCTTGGCAGCGCTGCCGAAGCTTATCGTAATCGCCCGGTTCGTGGCCGTCGTGGTCTTATTCTGGCCAGCGTGGCCGGTGCGGCGGTGCTTCTTGGCGGGATCGGCTATCACTTCCTCGGAGGTAGCGGTTCCGGTGAGCCGGTCGTGATTCGTGCCGACAATCAGCCGATCAAAATGCAGCCGGAAAATCCGGGCGGTGCCACGGTACCGAACCAGGACAAGGCGGTTTATGACCGCGTTGCCGGTACGCTGCCGAACAATCCGGAACAAAAGTCTCTGATTACTTCCGGTGAAGAGCCAGTGGACATTTCCGGCACGGATGACAGCGAGAACATGGCGGACAATACGCCTGACGAGCCGCCAGTGACGAATAATGCTTCGGCCGAGAATCAGAACACGAACCACAATGCGCCATTGGTCCAGCCGCGCGAAGTGGAAACCATGATCGTTCGTCCAGACGGCTCTATTGTCCAGCCTTCTCCGGCTCCGCAGGAAACAGCCTCGCAGCTGCCACCAGCAAACACTGCTCAGCCGGCGGCTCCCGCCGGTGGTGATGAAATTGCTGCGCTGGCCGCTGGCAACGTACCGGCAGAACCGGCTGCGCAAACACCTGCACCGGCTCCTGTGACACAACAGCCTGAGCCGGCTGCGGAAGCGCCGCGTCTTCCTGTCCGTGCTCCGGTGGTGCCATCACGGCCTGCTGAACAACCGGTCAACATCGTCGGCAATGTTCCGCAGCGCACGCAGGCTCCGGCTGCAACCAATCCTGCTCCGGCAGCGTCGCAGGTTGCATCGGCAGCAGGTGCAGGCGGTTATTTCATCCAGATTGCTTCGCAGCCATCTGCCGAGCTGGCACAGAAGTCCTATGCCAATATGGCCCAGAAGTATGGCAGCGTAATCGGTGGCCGCAGCGTCGACATCAAGCGTGCCGACATTCCGGGCAAGGGCACCTACTATCGTGTCCGCGTTCAGGGTGGTTCCAAGGAAGATGCATCCGCACTTTGCGGACGCCTTAAGTCCGCTGGCGGCAGCTGCTTCGTAACGCAGTGATTTGTCGGACATTGAATATGGAAAGGGCGGCCTCGGTCGCCCTTTTTCATGGGTGCGCCGAGCATGGCGCGTGGTGCGCAAGCATCGCTCGACCGGGATGGTATCCGTTCGATGACTTGGAGGTGAAAGTCCTCTACGGGCCCTGGTGATGGGAACCGTTAGCCGAACAGCAAGGGCGTTGTCGTAAGGCGGGGTCTGAAGGAAGCTGTAAGCAAAGTGCCGGCCTGACGAACAGGAAGCGCATAAGAGGCAGTCGCATCAGGGCAAGGGGGCCCATTTACCCAAAGCCCGATATCACCCGGATGATGCGGCTGTAGATGCGACAGGTATATGGCATGAAGGTCACGCGTCTTACCTCGGGAGATCTGTCGCCTCGCCACCGGCAACGGTGTGCTACCGCCGCTGAGAAGCGACGGAATAGGGCGGCAGAAGTCAGCAGATGCCGTAGTAGCCGTACCGGACGGCGAAGGGCTGAACATGAAGTGTCGGATGGAGAACGATCTTTCGATGACGACAGCAGATGCAGATAATGGAGCTGAAACGCCCCATGCCCATGCGGAAGGTAGTGGCCGGAAGCTGCGAGAGGATGCCTTGGGCGCATCAAACGTCACGGCAGGATCGTCCAACTCACAACCGAAGGACGCGATGCAACTGATGGAAATGATCGTCAGTCGCGATAACATGATAGCGGCCTTACACCGCGTGGTGTCGAACAAGGGAGCGGCGGGCATCGACAAGATGAGCGTTGGCGACCTGAAGCAGCATCTCGTATCGCATTGGCCGCGCATCAGGGAAGACCTGCTGGCGGGTCGGTATGAGCCAGCGCCGGTGCGCGGGGTGGAAATCCCCAAGCCCGGCGGCGGGAAACGCCTTCTTGGCATTCCCACGGTTCTCGACCGCCTCATCCAGCAGGCGATACATCAGGTGCTGATGCCGATCTTCGACCCAGGCTTCTCCAATTCCTCTTTCGGCTTTAGGCCGGAGCGGAGTGCCCATGATGCGATCCTTGCCGCACGGTCCTATGTGGCCGACGGTTACCGCGTTGTGGTTGATCTTGATCTGGAGAAGTTCTTCGACCGGGTAAACCACGATGTGCTGATGGCACGAGTGGCACGCAAGGTCTACGACAAACGGGTGCTGCGGTTGATCCGCCGTTATCTGCAAGCCGGGTTGATGATGGGCGGGATGACGACAATGCGAAGCGAGGGAACGCCGCAGGGCGGTCCCCTGTCTCCGCTATTATCGAACGTCCTGCTCGACGATCTGGACAAGGAACTGGAACAGCGCGGACATCGCTTCTGCCGCTACGCCGACGACTGTAATATCTATGTGCGGTCAATACGTGCCGGTCAACGGGTGATGGCTTCGCTCACCGCCTTCCTTGGAAGGAGACTGAAGCTGAAGGTCAACGCCACCAAAAGTGCTGTTGACCATCCATGGAACCGGGTCTTTTTGGGTTATACGATGACGTTCCACCGTATGCCCCGCCTCAAGGTGGCGGTACAAAGTGTGAAGCGTCTTCGTGGCAAACTGAAAGCCCAGTTCCGGGCTGGGCGTGGCCGGGCCATTGACGCCACCATCAAGGACCTAGCGCCGATCCTGCGCGGCTGGACAGCTTACTTTAAGCTGGCTGACGTGAAGGGGACGTTCGAGGAAATGGATGGATGGGTTCACCGCAAGCTGCGGGCTACCCTGTGGCGGCAATGGACGAAACCAGCCGCGCGCGCAAGAAACCTGATGCAACGAGGCATAAAGAAGGAGCGTGCATGGATAAGTGCCAGCAATGGCCGGGGACCATGGTGGAATGCCAGAACCTCACACATGCACGAAGCCCTACCGAATGCCTACTTCACCAAAATCGGGCTGATCTCGTTCCTGAAGGAACACCGACGCCTATACTACGCTTCATGAACCGCCGTATACGGAACCGTACGTACGGTGGTGTGGGAGGAGGGCCTAAAATGCCCTCCTACCCGATTCCACTACCAAGCCTTGTTCTTTTCGGTTAAACCGGGGCAGGGTTGTTTGAGTACAGCATTTCCAGACAATTTTGGGGAAGAGCGCATGAAAGAGTGCAAGGCATGGATTGCCGGTGTGTCGGGAACGAAACTGACTGAGGACGAAATCGCGTTTTTCCGCGATGAAAGACCTTGGGGCTTTATTCTTTTTGCACGCAATGTCGAAAGTCTGGAACAGGTTTCCGAGCTGACGGCGCACATGCGCGACCTGACGGGGCGGCACCAGACGCCGGTTTTCATTGATCAGGAAGGTGGACGCGTGCAGCGCCTTCGCCCGCCGCTCGTTCCAAACTATCCTTCGGCCTCGGAAGTCGGTGCGATCTATGCGCGTGATCGCGAAGCAGGTCTGCGAGCTGCGTGGCTTCATGCCCGCCTGCATGCATTCGATTTGCTGAAGGTTGGCGTCAATGTGGACTGCCTGCCGGTTCTGGACGTACCCGTCGAAGGCGCACATGATGTTATCGGCGCGCGAGCCTATTCCAAGAACCCGCAGGCGGTTGCAGAAATGGGGCGAGCTGCTGCTGAAGGCTTGCTTGCCGGTGGTCTGCTGCCTGTGGTCAAGCATATGCCGGGGCACGGCCGTGCGTTTGCCGACACCCACAAGGAGCTGGCGCGTGTCACGGTTCCCCTGAATGAGCTGGTTGCGCATGATTTCGTGCCGTTCAAGGCGCTCAATGACCTGCCAATGGCAATGACGGCGCATGTCGTATTCGATTGCATCGATCCGCAGCGCCCTTCGACATTGTCACCGACTGTCATCAACACGATCATTCGCGATGTCATCCAGTTCGATGGTCTTGTCATGAGCGACGACATTTCCATGAAGGCGCTTTCGGGCGAACTCGGTGACATTGCGGACGGCATCATCGGTGCCGGTTGTGATATGGTTCTCTATTGCGCAGGTGTGATGGAAGAACTGAAGCAGGTTGCAGCGCGTGTGCCGGTTCTTGAAGGCAAGGCGAAGCGTCGTGCCGATCTGGCCGAAGTTTATGCAGGCGATCCCGATCTTTCCGATGAGGACGAACTGCGTGCAGAATTCAACGCCATGTTCGAACTGATAGCGTAATCGTCAAAACTTGGTAAACTGACTTCACCGGCGGACTGATCCGCCGGTGGACCTTATCAGCAGGGAAACGGGTTTGGCGGCATCGGGAGCAGACACAGACGGCAAAGACGGCACGCTCGTGCCGATGGACGCGCTGTGGCAGGGCGATTCCGAGCGTAGCGAAAGTGAACCGTCGCTTCTCATCGATGTGCAGGGGTTTGAAGGCCCGCTTGATTTGCTGCTCCACCTTGCGCGGAGCCAGCGCGTCGATCTCGCCCGTATTTCCGTTCTTGCACTTGCAGAGCAGTATCTGGTGTTCGTGGAACAGGCACGCGCCTTGCGCCTCGAACTTGCAGCTGACTATCTCGTCATGGCTGCATGGCTTGCCTATCTCAAATCGAAGCTGCTGATCCCGAAGCAACAGGGCGATGATGGAGCGACCGGCGAAGAACTGGCTGCTTCGTTGCATTACCGTTTGAAGAGACTTGAAGCCATGCGCGATGCGGCGGCGAAACTCGTCAACCGCAACCGGCTGGGGCGGGATGTTTTTGCGCGCGGTATGCCGGAAATGGTCATGGTGGACAGGACCAGCCAGTTTTCTGGAACGCTGTACGATCTTCTTACCGCCTATGCTTCGCAGCGCCAGCGACAGGCCGTGTCGCAGGTGCAGATTGCCAAGCGCGCAGTCTGGTCATTGAAGGAAGCTCGTGTGGCGCTCGTGCGTTTGATGGGATCGGTGGGCGACTGGATTTCTCTCGATCGCTTCCTGATCGATTATACGCTTTCGCCCCGAGAAAGAGCTTCGGCGCTCGCGAGTTCCTTCGCCGCCAGTCTTGAGCTTGTGCGTGAAGGCAAACTGGAAGTCAGGCAAAACGCTCCTTTCGAGCCGATCTATATCCGGGCGACAGGAGATATCAGCGAATTGGATGAGGACGAGGATGTCTGAGGCGGAACGTCGAAATCTGGCTGAAATCGATAGTGACGACGATCAGATCGAAACGGAAGTTTCTGTCTTGACGCAGGGGCTTGCTGATCTTGCGCGCATTGTCGAGGCCATTGTTTTTGCGTCCTCTGAACCGGTTTCCGAACGCGCATTGGCCGAACGTCTGCCTGCCAATGTTGACGTCGCGCCAGTGTTGAAACATTTGCAGAAAATATATGAAACGCGCGGCGTGCACCTTGTTCAGGTTGGCAGTGCGTGGGCGTTCCGTACGGCACCCGATCTCGCCTTTCTTATGAGCCGCGAAGCTGTGCAGCAGCGCAAGCTGTCCCGCGCCGCGATGGAAGTGCTTGCCATCATCGCCTATCACCAGCCGGTCACGCGCGCCGAGCTGGAAGATATCCGCGGTGTGGAGACCTCAAAGGGCACACTGGATGTCCTCATGGAGACCGGCTGGATCAAATTGCGCGGACGCCGTCGTACGCCCGGTCGTCCGGTCACCTATGGCACGACCGACTCGTTTCTCGACCATTTCGGCCTTCCGGAAATCCGCGATTTGCCGGGACTGGAAGAGCTGCGCGGGGCAGGGCTGCTCTCGGCACGTATGCCATCGAGCTTTGCCGTTCCGGTGCCGAATATCGACCCGGATGAGCTGACAGAAGACGAAGAGCCGCTCGAAGATATCGATCTGGAAAGCCTTGGCTTGCTCGCCCCACGCGGTGAATAGTCTCAGTATGGCCTTTGGAGCCAATTTTATTTGTCGCAAAGCCGTTCACCGTCACACTTCTGTTTGAAAGATTTGTTGAAAGCGCTTAAATCGTAACTGGCATTGCAGGAACATGCCGCGCGTTCGCGGCAATGAGAGGAATAAAATGGGTAGCTTTTCCATCTGGCACTGGCTGATCGTCCTGGCGGTTGTCCTTCTTCTGTTTGGCCGCGGCAAGATTCCCGAGCTGATGGGTGATGTTGCCAAGGGCATCAAGAACTTCAAGCAGGGCATGTCCGACGAAGACGCCAAGGATGACGCGCGGGATTCGGGTCGTACGATCGACGCCAAGGCTGACGAAACCGTCAACGACGTCAAGAAAACCACCAAGTCCTGATCTAACGGATAAAGCATGCTGTGCACGTGCAAGCGCGCGCAGCATATTTTGCCATTTACAAGTGCGGTTTTCCGCCGAAAGACGGGACGCGCGCGCGAATTGCGCGGGGTATCAAGAATATGTTCGACATCGGTTGGTCTGAACTTCTGATTATTGCGATCGTGATGATCGTGGTGGTCGGTCCCAAGGATTTGCCGAAAATGCTGCGTGCATTCGGCAAGGCGACAGCGCGCATGCGTGCCACCGCCAATGAGTTCAAGCAGCAGTTCGACGAAGCCTTGAAAGAGGCTGAGCTTGACGACGTCAAGAACATCATCGACGAGACCCGCAAGCTAGACCCGCGCTCGAAGATCACGCAGGTATTCGATCCGATTCGAAGTGCGGGCGAGGATCTGCGCTCGGGCCTTCAGTCCACGTCTTCCATGTCTCCGGCGACACCTGAAAAAGTCGCTGAAGTGACGACGCCGGTTGATGCCGGTGGCGCACCGGTTCCGCCTGCTGTGGAAAAAGCCGCAGCGCCCAAGAAGGCGACCCGAAAGACTGCACCGAAGGCCGAAACCAAAGTGACCGAAGTCACTGTAGCCAAAACGAAGGCTGCGCCGAAGGCGGCTTCCGTTGCAAAGCCGGCTCCCCGAAAGCCCGCGGCGGCAAAAGCGGAAACGGCAAAGGCTGGAACGGTCAAGGCTGCTGCCGCCACAACTGCCAAGAAGACCACGAAGAAGACAGGAACCAAAGCGTGACACGCGACGAGGACGAAATCGAACAGAGCGCAGCGCCTCTGCTTGAGCACCTGATCGAGCTGCGCCGCCGCCTGATCTGGGCAATTCTGGCATTTTTCGTGGCATTTATTTTCTGTTTCGCTTTTGCCAAACAGCTCTTCAACCTGCTTGTCGTGCCTTATCAATGGGCGCTCGACTGGGCGGGCATGGATCGCTCGAAAGCGGAACTGATCTATACCGCGCCGCAGGAATTCTTCTTCACACAGGTGAAGGTGGCCATGTTCGGCGGCATCGTGCTGGCATTTCCGATCATTGCAGCACAGATTTACAAGTTTGTGGCGCCCGGCCTCTACAAGCATGAGCGCATGGCGTTTCTGCCGTTCCTGATTGCATCGCCGATCCTGTTTTTGACAGGCGGCGCGCTCGTCTACTTCTTCTTCACGCCGATGGTGATGTGGTTCTTCCTCGCAATGCAGCAGACTGGCGGCGCCGGTGAAGTGCAGATTTCTCTCCTGCCGAAGGTATCGGAATATCTGAGCCTTATCATGACGCTCATCTTTGCGTTCGGTCTGGTCTTCCAGCTGCCGGTGGTAACGAGCCTGATGGCCCGTGTCGGACTGGTGACGTCGGCTGGCCTGAAGGACAAGCGCAAATATGCAATTGTCATTGCTTTCGTCGTTGCAGCGGTCTTGACCCCGCCCGATCCGGCGAGCCAGATCGGCCTTGCCTTGCCAACAATCCTTCTCTACGAGATTTCAATCATCGTGGCTCGCATGATCGAGAAGAAGCGGGATGAGGCGCAGGAAGCTTCCGACGCTGAAAACAACGCTTCATCGTCCTGATTTGTCACGATAATACTGTGAGGTTGCAGGTTGTGCGGCCTCGCTTCTGTTCAATTTCACGAAACGGCTTTTCCCATGCTCGACATCAAATGGATTCGCGAAAACCCTGAAACCCTCGACAAGGCGCTTGCCAAGCGTGGGGCTCAGTCGCTGTCGTCCGAATTGATGGCGCTGGACGAAAAACGCCGCGAATATGTCGGCAAGGTTCAGGCTGCGCAGGAGCGCCGCAATGCCGCTTCGAAGGAAATCGGCAAGGCCATGGCTGCGAAGGACGCAGCAACGGCTGACAAGCTGAAGGCCGAAGTCGCCGAGTTGAAGGATTTTCTTGCGCAGGCTGAGGACGAAGAGCGTCGCCTGACCAAGGAACTGAACGACGCTCTGTCGACCATTCCCAATATTCCGCTCGAAGACGTGCCACTTGGCAAGGACGAAAGCGACAATGTCGAAGTTCGTCGCGTCGGCAACCAGCGAAACTTTGCCTTTCAGCCGAAAGAACATTTCGAGTTGGGCGAGGCGCTCGGTTACATGGATTTTGAACGCGCTGCAAAGCTCGCAGGTTCGCGCTTTACCGTGTTGAAGGGGTCGCTTGCACGCCTCGAACGTGCGCTTGGCCAGTTCATGCTCGACCTGCACACCATGGAACATGGCTATACCGAAACGATGCCGCCGCTGATGGTGCGCGATGAAGCTGTCTATGGCACCGGCCAGCTGCCGAAATTTTCGGAAGATCTGTTCCGCACGACGGATGGTCGCTGGCTGATTCCAACCGCCGAAGTTCCGCTGACCAATCTGGTTGCAGATGAAATCGTCGATACCAAGTCGCTCCCCCAGCGCTACACGGCGCTGACCCCATGCTTCCGTTCGGAAGCGGGTTCTGCCGGTCGCGACACACGCGGCATGCTGCGCCAGCACCAGTTCCTGAAAGTGGAAATGGTGTCGATCACCGATGCCGACAGCTCGATCGCAGAGCATGAGCGCATGACCGCTTGTGCGGAAGAGGTGCTGAAGCGCCTTGGCCTGCCGTTCCGTACCGTCGTGCTCTGCACCGGCGACATGGGCTTCGGCGCACAGAAGACCTACGATATTGAAGTATGGCTGCCCGGCCAGAACACTTATCGCGAAATCTCGAGCTGCTCGGTCTGCGGTGATTTCCAGGGGCGTCGCATGAATGCCCGCTATCGTCCGGAAGGCGAGAAATCGACCCGTTTCGTGCATACGTTGAACGGTTCGGGTGTCGCCGTCGGACGCGCGCTGATTGCCGTCATGGAAAATTATCAGGAAGAAGATGGCAGCATTCATATTCCTGAAGCATTGCAGCCATACATGGGCGGCCTCACGCGGATAGAGAAAACTGCGTGAATCACATTTATTGATAAATGAAGGAGTGACGACGTGCGAATTCTGCTGACGAACGATGATGGTATCCACGCTGAAGGCCTCGCAGTTCTGGAGCGGATCGCACGCAAGCTCTCCGACGATGTCTGGGTTGTCGCTCCGGAAACCGACCAGAGCGGCCTCGCGCATTCGCTGACGTTGTCGGAACCGCTTCGCCTTCGCCAGATCGATGATCGTCATTTCGCATTGCGCGGCACGCCGACCGATTGCGTCATCATGGGTGTGCGCCACGTTCTGCCGGGTGCGCCTGATCTCATTCTTTCGGGCGTGAACTCCGGCGCGAATATTGCCGACGATGTCACCTATTCGGGTACGGTTGCCGGCGCCATGGAGGGCACGTTGCTCGGTGTGCGGTCTATCGCGCTGTCGCAGGAATATGAATATGAAGGCGATCGCCGCATCGTGCCGTGGGAAACGGCGGAAACGCACGCGCCTGACCTTATAAAAAAGTTGATGGAGGCAGGATGGCCGGAAGGCGTCCTGTTGAATCTCAACTTCCCGAATTGCGGTGCGGATGAAGTTAAGGGAACGCGCGTCACAGCTCAAGGCAAGCTCAGCCATGATGCCCGCCTCGATGAACGTCGCGACGGGCGTGGCTTCCCGTATTTCTGGTTGCATTTTGGTCGGGGCAAGGCGCCGGTCGCCGACGACAGCGACATTGCAGCCATTCGTTCTGATTGCATTTCTGTAACCCCGTTGCACCTCGATCTGACCGCGCATAAGGTTCGGGCAGAATTGAGCGCAGCACTTGGGGTTGTAGAACTTGGGGGTTGAAGCATGAGGCAGGCAGCGTCTGAGCGCCCACGGCTTTCGGACAGAGAAGGATTCGCATCCTTCGTTATGCGAATGCGCGGATACGGGATTGACGATCCGCGCCTTTTTGCAGCCATCGAGTCCACACCACGCCAGAGCTTTCTCGCGTCGTCATGGTCTCATCTTTCCTACAGCTCCCGTACTGCGCCGCTTGACTGCGGCGAGTACATGGAGGGCATTGATGATCAGGCTCGCGCCATCGCCGCGCTCAAGCTGGAACCCGGCCATCGTGTGCTGGAGATCGGAACCGGCTCCGGTTTCACGGCTGCTGTTATGTCTTCGCTCGCCGGTCGTGTCACAACGGTCGAACGTTATCGCAAGCTCTGCGACCACGCCTTGCAGCAATTCGTGTCGCTTAAGCGCGAAAACATCATGGTCAAACATGCCGATGGTCGCCATGGAATGCCGGGTGGCCCCTTTGACCGCATCCTGATCTGGCTTGCCTTCGACGAAGTGCCGCGTCATTTCGTTGATCTTCTGGCAACGCATGGCGTGCTGATCGCTCCGATCGGTCCGGGAGATGGCCGACAGATCATGACACGTATCGCCAAGGTCGGCAGCCGATTCGAGCAGGAGGACCTGATGGTGGTCCGCTATCAGCCTTTCATCGAGGGCGTTTCGTCCGTTCTGTGAACGGAGCGCGTATCGATTCGTCAAAATGATGGCTATCAGGCTCTCTTTGGCAGCGCCAGGGAGGGCTTTCGGTCGCTTTGTGCGCTTATGGTATTTAATTGGTGAATCTTTTTTCGAAGATTTGCCGTTCTTAACCAGAGAGTAACATTAACGCGTTTTAATCACCTTACTGAGTTTCGAGTATGGGCGAGTTGAACATGCGTTTACAAGTTTTGCAGCACACGTCTGAACGTCTCCTGCGGAATGTCGCGATCGTTCTGATTGCCGGTTTTGGTGCCGGGTGCAGTGCCGATACGATGCGCTTCACTGATGGTATCAGTACGGGCTCTACGTCCAGTCAGCGTGTCGCACAGCAGCCGGCTGGCGATCTTTATGCATCTGCGGCTCCCGTGGCTCCCGCATCGAGCGGTTCCGTTCAGCGCAATTCATTGCCTCCGGTGTCTTCGGCGCCGATGGCAGCACCGGTCGCGGCGGCACGGCAGTCGGTTCAGGCTCCGGTCGCAGCGGCATCCAATAACATTCAGAATCAGGTCGGGCAGGCGCAGGACATGGCCGCAAACCGTGTGAACAACACGGTCAATGCAGCAGAAACCAAAGTCGCCAGCGCGGCAACGTCTACGCGCAACACCGTAAATGGTGCGCAGGAAAAGGTTCTCGGGCAGCTTCCGGCGAACCCAGCCATGCCCCGGCCAACGGATAATAATATCGCGGTTGTCCCGCAGGCACCTGCCGTCAACGGCAAGAAGCCTTCGGCGAACGATATGGCTTCGGCAGGTGCAAATGCTACGACGCCGCCGGCGCCGAACGGTACTTACACGGTTAAGAGCGGCGATTCGCTCTTCTCCATCGCGCAGAAGCACAATGTTCCTGTCGAACAGTTGAAGAAGGCAAACGGTCTGTCGAACGGCGCTATCCGCGTCGGCCAGGCGCTCGTCATTCCTTCTGCTGCAGCGGGCAATGCAACGCAGGTCGCAGCGGTTTCACAGCCTCCGGAAAACCCGGCCAAGGCTGCCGCACCAGCCGCCAACGCCGATGTGAAGCCTTACACGCCGCCGCAGGCGAGCAACAAGGTGATCGAAGATGCCGAAAAGGATCAGGCGGCAGCGCCTTCTTCCACCGGTATTTCACAGATGCGCTGGCCGGTACGCGGCCGTATTCTCGCAAGCTTCGGCCAGCGTGACGGTACATCGGTAAGCGACGGTATCGACATCATGGTTCCGGAAGGCACATCGGTGAAAGCTGCTGAGAACGGCGTCGTCATCTATGCCGGTGACGGTCTCAAGGAGTTCGGACAGACCGTTCTGATCCGCCACGACAATGGCCTCGTCACCGTTTACGGTCACAACAGCCAGATACTGGTTCAGCGCGGACAGAAGGTTCGCCGCGGTGAAGAAGTTGCAAAATCGGGCATGAGCGGCAACGCGAAATCCCCGAAGCTGCATTTCGAAGTGCGCAAAAATTCGGCCCCGGTCAATCCTTCCAAGTATCTGGAATCGTGATCAAAATCTAACAACGAAAGAAGGCGGGCCAGAAGCCCGCCTTTCTTTTTTGGTTGGTTCCGTCTTCTTTACATTGCAATCCCGAGGCGACCTGCCAGATCCTGGATATATTGCCAGGCAACGCGCCCCGAACGGTTTCCGCGCGTGGTGGACCATTCCAGCGCTTCGGTATGCATCTTGGCCGGATCGTAAGCCAGCTTAAAATAGGCCGCATAGCCATCGACCATCGCGAGATAATCGTCCTGGCTGCATTTGTGGAAGCCGAGCCAGAGGCCGAAACGGTCCGACAGCGATACCTTTTCCTCAATCGCTTCCGAAGGATTGATCGCCGTCGAGCGCTCGTTGTCGATCATGTCGCGCGGCATCAGATGGCGCCGGTTCGAGGTTGCATAAAAGATCACATTGCCGGGGCGACCTTCTACGCCGCCTTCAAGCGCGGCCTTGAGCGATTTATAGGACGTATCGTCATGATCGAAGGAAAGGTCGTCGCAAAACAGGATGAAGCGATAGTCCGTATCCTTGATGAGGTTCATCAATGTCGGAAGACTATCGATATCCTCGCGATGAATTTCGATCAGCTTGAGCGGAGCGCGATCCGCCATTTCAGCGTTCACACTTGCCTGTGCAGCCTTGACGAGCGAGGATTTGCCCATGCCGCGCGCACCCCAGAGCAGAACATTGTTTGCCGGAAATCCTTTTGCGAAGCGCCGGGTATTGTCCACGAGCTGATCACGTACCAAATCTACGCCACGGATCAGTGCGATATCCACTCGGTTGACGCGCTTGATCGGATCCAGGGTCAGTCGTTCGGGAGCCCAGACAAAGCAGTCTGCGGCATCAAGATCGGGTGTTTTGGCTTCCGGCGGCGCAATGCGTTCCAGAGCGGCGATCAAACGGTCCAGTTTCTGGCTGAGTATGTCTTCGGTCGTCATTTCATGCCCCTGATGATAGGGCTAACGGCTTAACATGTCACAGCGGAGGCGAAAAGTGTGCGACCTTGGCGCAGGCGGGATCATCGCCGGTTGCATTTGGCGCGCTAACCATTGTAATGCCGATAATAATTTGTCTTCGAGACTTCAGAGGAGTTCCTAATGTTCGTAACACCGGCTTTCGCTCAGGCATCCGGCGGCGCTGTTGGACCAGATATGCTCATGAGCATTCTGCCGTTCATCCTGATCTTCGTGATCATGTACTTCCTTATCATCCGCCCGCAGCGGACCCAGATGAAGAAGCGTCAGGAAATGCTGACCCAGGTTCGTCGTGGCGATACCGTCGTGACCGGCGGCGGCATTGTCGGCAAGGTTCAGAAGGTTGTTGACGACAACGAACTTGAAGTCGAAATCGCTGAAGGCGTGCGCATCCGCGTTATGCGCAGCACGCTGATGGATGTTCGCGTCAAGGGCGAGCCCGTCGCCGACAACAAGAACAAGTAATTCTTTTTACGACACGCAGGCCGCGGTAAGGTTTCCATAACCGGGGCCTGCGCATTATTCGGTGCGCGCTAATATACGATGCGCGTGCCACGACGCCGGAGAGCGGTTCGCAACAGGTGAACTCCGGCATGCTCTATCCAAGCTGATACGGAATTGCTGCTCTATGCTCTATTTTTCACGCTGGAAATCTGCCCTGATCTGGCTCGCGGTTCTCGTGAGTTTCATCATCGCATCCCCTAACTTTTTCTCGCGTGAAACGCTGGCAAAACTGCCAAACTTCCTGCCGAAGCAGCAGATCGCCCTTGGGCTCGATCTCTCCGGCGGCTCACGTCTGGTCCTGCAGGTGCAGAATCCCGGACGAGGGGAGCTCGAGCGCACCGCAAATATCATGCGGCAGCGTCTGGAGGAGCTTGGTTATGGCAAACCTCTCGTCGAAGAGGAAAACCGCAATCAGATTCGGGTTGAAGTTCCCGGTGTCTATGACGCGCAGCTTCTGAAAGACATTCTCAGCGTTCGCGGCAATTTCTCTTTCCGTGCCGTCGACAGCACCATGTCACCGGATGATGCCATTCGCGGTACGCCGCCCGCTGACAGTGAAATCATCTATTCCTATGACGATCCGCCTGTCGGCTATCTCGTCAAGAAGCAACCGATCCTGACTGGCGCCAATGTGACGGATGCCAAGGCGACGCTGTCGGATGACGATAGTGAGCCTGTCATCACGCTGACATTGGACGATGCAGGCCGCAAAAATCTTGCCGAAGCAACATCGCATCTGGTTGGTGGTAGCTTTGCTATCGTCGTCGACAATCAGATCGTTTCCGCGCCTGCCGTCGATGAGAAGCTCGATACGAATGAGCTGCAGATTTCAGGTGCTTTCGATCTTCAGGCGGCCAACAATATGGCCGTTGTGCTGCGTTCCGGCGCGCTGCCGCAAGATGTAACGGTTCTGGAAGAACGCACGATTGCGTCGGCTCTGGGCGAGGACTATGCCAGCGCGGCCGCACTGGCAGCATTGCTTGCGGCACTGCTCGTCGGCCTGTTCATGGTCTTGTCCTACGGTATCCTCGGTGTGATCGCCATGGTCGCACTGGCCGTCAACATCATCATTCTGACAGCCATACTCTCGCTGATCGGCGCTTCGATCAGTCTCGCCAGCATTGCCGGTCTGGTACTGACCATAGGTTTGGCTGTTGACGCCCACATCCTGATTTACGAACGTGTGCGCGAAGATCGCCGCAAGGGCTATTCCGTTGTCCAGGCGATGGAATCCGGATTCTATCGCGCACTCTCGACCATCATCGACGCAAACCTCACCACACTTATTGCAGCGCTCGTTCTGTTTCTGCTCGGGTCGGGGACGGTTCATGGCTTCGCGCTGACGGTCGCGGTCGGCATCGGCACCACGCTCTTCACGACGCTCACCTTCACCCGCTTGCTGATCGCGCAGTGGGTGCGCACAGCCAAACCGAAGGAAGTGCCGAAGCGTCGTCTGAAACTGGTTCCGACTGTAACGCACATTCCGTTCATGCGTCTGCAATTCGTGACGCTCGGCATCTCGGTGCTGGCCTGCGCTATCGTGGTCGCGCTGTTCGTCAATATCGGCTTCAACTACGGCATTGATTTCCGTGGCGGTTCGATGGTTGAACTGCAGGCCCGCAGCGGTGACGCCAATATTGAAGACATCACCGAACGTCTTACCGAACTCAATATCGACAGCGCCCGCGTTCTGCCGGCAAAGTCTCCGCGCTCTGCCCTTGTCATTATCGGCAGTCAGGAAGTCGGCGACGATGCCGAACAAACCGTCGCGGTGAAACTGCGCGGAGAGTTCGAGCCGGACTACTCATTCCAGCGCGTTGAAGTCGTCGGGCCGACCGTTTCGGAACAGCTTTCGCGCGCCGGAGTTCTGGCGGTCATTCTGTCGCTGATCGGTATCTTCATTTACGTATGGGTCCGGTTCCGCTGGCAGCTCGCGCTTGGTGCGGTGCTTTCAACCTTGCACGACGTCATCATTCTCGCGGGCATGTTCATTGTCTTCCGCATGGAGTTCAATCTTTGGAGCGTTGCAGCAATTCTGACGATCATCGGCTATTCGCTGAACGATACGGTGGTGATCTACGACCGCGTGCGTGAGAACCTGCGCGTCTATAAAAGCGCACCACTGCCTGCCATCATCGATGCCTCGATCAACCAGACGCTGTCGCGTACCTTGCTGACGTCCTTTGTGACCTTTCTAGCGCATATTCCACTCTATGCCTTCGGTGGCGCGGATATTCGCAGCTTTGCACTGGCACTGAGCGTCGGTATCATTGTTGCAAGCTATTCATCGATCTTCATCGCCGCTCCATTGTTGGTTCAGTTCGGCCTCAAGCCGCGTGGGCCGGATGAATCCAGCGATCAAATGGATGATGAACTGGCGCAATCGCTGAATTTGGAAAGCTGAAAATGGCCAAAGGGATAGAGATACGCGAGGCCCATTTTCCGGGCCGTGCTCCCATTGACGCCTATGGCGACGGTGGATTCCGCTTTGCCGAAATGTCGCATCGCGGTTCCATTCTTTGCCTGCCTTCGGGCATTCATGGCTGGGAACCTGCGACGCCGCCGACACTGGCCAAAGCCGATCTCAAGATGATCCTTGAGCAGGCATCCGATATTGAAATTCTGCTGGTAGGCACGGGCATGGATCTGCGCCGTATTCCAGAAGACGTGCGCGCTATCCTGCGCGAACACCGCATTTCTTCCGATCCGATGAGTACAGGTGCCGCCGTTCGCACCTATAATGTGCTTCTGGCCGAAGATCGTGCGGTCGCAGCGGCGTTGATTGCTGTAGACTGACATCATGAACGAGAATGAGGCACATTGCCTGGCATTGCTTCGCCAAGCTGACCGGGACCGCTATCTGTCAGTGCTTTATGCGCCGGAGGATCATCGTGGCGGTCTGGCTGCATTATACGCATTCAACGCCGAAGTCGCGCGTATCCGTGATTTGGTTCACGAACCGCTGCCGGGCGAAGTCCGGCTGCAATGGTGGCGCGATCTCATCAACGGCGAGGCGAGGGGTAGTGCGGAAGCACATCCCGTTGCCGCAGCGCTGATCAACACCATTGAAAAATATGAGCTGCCTCGAACTGCTTTCGACAATTATTGCGAAGCGCGCATCTTCGATCTTTATGACGATCCGATGCCCAGCCGCAATGATCTGGAAGGTTATTGCGGGGAAACCGCATCGGCGATCATCCAGTTAGCCGGCTTTATACTGAACAGAGATGCCGCGCAGGCACAGACGGAAATAACCGGCCATGCTGGCGTGGCACAGGCCGTAACCGGCTTGCTTCGCCTTATGCCTATTCACCGGCGGCGTGGGCAACTCTATGTGCCTGCCGATATGTTGCAGGCAGTAGGTGTGACCCGCGAGACTTTCATTGCTGGCGAAGACAAGGCTGCTGTCGAGCGAGTGATCAGCATCATGCTGGCTTTCGCGCGTGAACATCTGGCGATTTTCGAGAAGAACAAGTCACAGCTGCCGAAGAGTCTTGTTCCGGCGTTTCTGCCTTTGGCGCTTGTTCCGGCCTATCTGCGAGCAATCGAACGCCTGGGCGCACAGGCTGCGGAAAAGGTGGCGGACATTTCAGCCATCCGGAAGCAATGGCTCATGTTCAGAGCCAACTTCTGAGTAGCCAGAACCGATGGGCTTCAGTTCAATCGAACCGAAGCCCATCGCAATATCACTCAGCCGGTTCTAGCCCCGAGCCCAGCCCCAACAAGCCCAGCCATTGACGGCAGTCAGCCAGAGCACGTGCGGAAAGCGCGCGTTTCTTGGCAACAGTCTTTTCCTTGCCGCGCAGACGCTTGCCTTCCGGCTTCGGAACATCGACGGGCGGGAAAAGCCCGAAATTCACATTCATCGGCTGGAACGAACGCTTGCCCGGTTCGTCGTCGGCAACGATGTGCCCACCCGTTATATGACCGAGCAGGGCACCGAACGCGGTTGTTCCGGGAGGTGGCGTCAACGTCTGCCCCAGCTTTTCTGCTGCAGTGAAACGACCTGCCAGCAATCCAATGGCTGACGATTCGACATAGCCTTCACAACCCGTCACCTGACCGGCAAAGCGCAGTGTTTCGCGTGATTTCAGGCGAAGCGTACCGTCGAGCAGCACGGGAGAATTCAGATAGGTGTTGCGGTGAAGGCCGCCGAGGCGGGCGAATTCCGCATTTTCGAGACCCGGAATCATCTTGAAGATGCCGGTCTGCGAGCCGTATTTCAGCTTCGTCTGGAAACCGACCATGTTGTAGAGCGTGCCGAGCGCATTGTCCTGACGGAGCTGCACGACGGCATAAGCCTTCACAGTCGGATTATGGGCGTTGGTAAGGCCCATCGGCTTCATCGGCCCATGACGCAAGGTTTCCGGCCCGCGTTCGGCCATCACCTCGATCGGCAGGCAACCGTCGAAATAGGGCGTGCCTTCCCATTCCTTGAAGTCGGTCTTGTCGCCTTCGACCAATGCGGCCACAAAAGCTTCATACTGCTCCTTGTCCATGGGGCAGTTGATATAGTCTTTTCCGGTGCCGCCGGGGCCAACCTTGTCATAGCGCGACTGGAACCAGCAGACATCCATATTGATCGAATCAAAATGGATAATCGGAGCAATGGCATCAAAGAAGGCCAAAGCATCCGCTCCTGTTTGCGCCTGAATGGCCTCAGCCAGTGAAGGCGCGGTCAGGGGCCCGGTGGCAACAATGGTCGTTCCCCATTCCTCAGGCGGCAGGCCGGTGACTTCTTCCCGAACGATTGTAATCAGCGGATGGGCTTCAAGCTTGGCAGTGACGGCCTGCGAAAAGCCTTCGCGGTCGACGGCCAGCGCACCACCTGCGGGAACTTGATGTGCATCGGCGCACGCCATGATGAGCGATCCCGCAAGGCGCATTTCGGCATGAAGAACGCCGACGGCATTGGTTTCGGCATCATCCGAGCGGAAAGAGTTGGAACAGACAAGCTCGGCCAGTTGCTCGGTCTTGTGGGCGTCGGTGCCGCGTACGGGGCGCATTTCGTGCAGTATGACGGGCACGCCCGCCTGCGCGAGCTGCCATGCAGCTTCAGAACCGGCAAGACCGCCGCCGACGACGTGAACGGGAGAAAGATCGGATGTGTTTGACATGGGCCATTCCCTTATCGCCTTTGCTGAACGCCTTCAATGGAGAAGGCTCGCTAAGGATGGGAATCGAGCCGCAAAAAGAAATGGCATCCGTCGCGGGAGGAGGAGCGACGGATGCCATTATGGTAAGACCGGCATTGGGAGGAGGAGAACCGGTCTTGTTATCGCAAAACCTGGGAGGAGGATGGTTCTGCGATGAACCAAGTCTGGTGGGAGGAGGATCCAGACTTGGAGAACCCCCTATCGGGAGAAACTGTGAGGCTCGTTAATTAACGGGCCTTGGTCTGGCGAGCCACGAACGGAATGTCCGCGCGGGAGATGCCAAGATCGTTCAGCTCACGGGTGGAGAGCTGGCTGAGTTCATTGACGGTGTCGCGGTAACGGCGCCAGTTGTTGTAAGAGCGGAGGAGGTTCATCGTGCTATTCCTTCATCGTTGAGGAACTGGATTTCTGTTCAATTCATCTCGTTTGTTGCCCATGATATAAGCTATTGTTTTCGCAGGTTGCAGACCCGAGTTTGCATAGCTGCTCTGCGGGTTCTGCACGACACGTTAAATCGATTAGACTGGTATGGCACAAAATTGCCGCAAAGCGATTTGATCCACTCTTTGCCGGCAGCGCAGTTTCCTATATGTTCTCAAACGCTTACGGTTGCGACAGCAACAACTGACAGAATGACCAGGAGCTAATTTGTCATTTTCCATTTCTGTTGAACGCCTGATCGAGAGATGGCAGCGGGACGGTCTGATCGATGCGGAAACAGCATCGAAACTGAATGCCGACCTTGAAAAGCGCGCTTCGGTCTTCAGCCTTGGTTCCGTTCTGGCCACGCTTGGCGGGCTGCTTCTTGGCGCAGCCGTTATCATGCTGGTTGCCGCGAACTGGCAGGAAATGCCGCGCCTCATGCGCATCGGCCTCATATTCGTTCTTATTTGGGTGAGTTATCTCGGTGGAGCCTGGCGGCAGTCTCGTGGTGACAAGCTGTTTCCGGCTACGCTCTATATTGTGGGTGCTGCATCGTTCGGGGCAGGGCTGGCGCTTGTGGGGCAAATGTATCATTTGTCCGGCGACATCCATTCCGCCGCAATCTATTGGTCCGTAGGCGTTCTGGTTTCGGCTTTTCTTCTGCGCGCGCCGGTACTGGCGGCTTTCGGCGCCGGTGTCGCCTGCTTTTATCTTTCGACCTACGTTTTTGATATGTCGTCCTATGATGACGTGACCTATCGCTGGATCGGACCGCTGCTTTTGCTGTTCGGCGCTGCAGCGGCCTTGTTCACGCGCTCGCGACATGCAGCCCATCTGTGGGCAATGTTCTCCATTGGCTGGGCTTTGCTCGTCTATGCGGAGCATGAGAGCAATACGGTGCTGGTGCTTATGCTGGTCGTGGGAATCGGTCTGATACTGGCTGACGGTTTTGCCCATGATACGGTGCAGAGACTGACCCGCTTCGCTCATCCGCTCGCGGCATACGGGCTGGCTCTCGCGCTGTTGGCGCTTGTCACGCTTCAGATCAACCAGATGTTCTCCTATTCCAGCGTTACCGCAAATCTGGATAGGGACATATTATATAGCATCTTCATACTGGCGCTCGCGATCGGGGCGATTGCTGTTGCCGGTCGAAATAATGGCGGCCTGCGTTCCATCGCCTATGCCGCATTTTCGATCCAGGTTCTCTATCTGGCTTTCGAGACGGTTGGCACCATGATCGGAACATCCGGCTTCTTCCTGACTGCGGGCATTCTCGTGCTGCTGCTGGCTGCTTTTGTGCGACGCATGGAGAACCGGTTCGGAAGGAAAAGCAGCGTGGAGGCCCGCCTATGACTATTCGGCTCAAATGGCTCTATGTCGGGGCAACCGTCACTGCATTGCTGCAAACCGGCATTCTTTATGCAGGCATAGAAAAGCGCGCCTCTGTCCTGCGTTCGGGTGCGGAAGTGACGCTGCAGACGGAGCCTTTCGACCCGCGCGATCTGATGCGTGGCGACTATGTCGTTCTGGGGTACGAGATTTCCAGTCTGTCCCGAAAGGATATTCAGGGCGAGCGTCCTGCCGGTTCGCGAACCGTCTATGTGGCCGTGAAGCCCGATACAAACGGGATAGCGCGGTTTTCACGCGCGTCATTCGTTCCGCTTTCAGACCTTACCTCCGGTGAGGAGCAGATTCGGGGCGAGGCTGCTTATTCCATATCCGATGATGCGGAATCGAATATTCGTCTCAATTTTGGCATTGAACGGTATTATGTACCCGAGGGGCAGGGACGTGCGATTGAAGACAGCCAGCGCGAGCGGCGGATTACTGCCGTTGTGGCGGTCGATCCGAACGGAACGCCGGTCATCAAAGCCCTGCAGGAAGACGGCCGGCAGCTTTATCAGGAGCCTCTTTATTGATCCTGTCATCACGCCCTGTTTCAAAAGGGTTGGCTGATGCGACAGGATCGCTATATAGAGACGGAAAGGGTAGGAAGAGCTCAGCCTGATCGAACCTTGTAAATCTATGCAAGGAAGGCGGCTTTTTTCCTTTGAACCGGGAAAATTGGATGATATAGAGACGCGCGCTTTCGAGGGGCGGTTCAATATCTGAGACGAATAATGGCGCGTTCTGAGGAATGTGCTTCGGTTCAGAAGCGGATGTGGCGAAATTGGTAGACGCACCAGATTTAGGTTCTGGCGGGAGACCGTGGGGGTTCGAGTCCCTCCATCCGCACCACAATTTACCATTGCTAAAATCACTAAATTATTGATAATAAAAGAAAAATCGCCATTGCGAAAATAGGCGGTTTACATTTTTGCCCCGAACTGTGATACATATTGTGCTACAAACTGGGTTTTTTAGCTCGTTTTTTCGGTGCGATATGGTGGGTTGATGGGGCGAAATTCATCCAAAAAAGATGCCGACAGGTTCCTGTTTCTGAGGTCCGGAAAATACTATTACCGCCGTCGCGTGCCGGACAATCTCGCCCTTCGCGATGAGCGCGCGCCAACGATTCGTGTCAGCCTGAAAACAGATGATCTCGCCCTCGCCCGCGCCAAGCGGGATTTGATGGAAGAGGCGGACAATATCCTTTGGGCCTCCATGGTGCTCGATGAGCCGCGTGATCCGGCTCGCTCTCGATATGAAGCGTCGATGAAGCGCGTCGAGGCTCTCGGACTGACTTACCGATCTGCGCAAACGATGAGCGCACAATCATCACTTGATGAAATCGTCACCCGCCTGGAACGCGTTGCCAGTGAGCGGTTGCCGCAAGAGCTGGCGCAAGGCGTTGCCGGTGGTATTCCCGTTCCTGATGTGACTGTCAGCAAGGCATTCGAGATCTATTGCGATGAGATCGTGCCGGATGAGTTGGTGAACAAGAGTGCTGTTCAAAAGGCACAATGGAAAAAGGTGAAGCTGCGGGCCGTGAACAATTTTATCGCTCTCGTCGAGGGCGATAAGGCGATGACCGACATCACGCGTGATGACGCTATGAAGTTATATCGTCACTGGTTGTCCAGGATCGCTCCCAAAGAGGGGAAATCCACTCACTCGGCTTCGTCTGGCAATCGCGACATCGGCAATATGCGAGTGCTTTACGACGCTTATTTCACCTATATCGGCGAGGAAGGCAGGGCTAATCCGTTCGCACGTCTCAACTTCTCTACACGGAAAAAGCGCTCCCGCCCGCCGTTCCCTCGTGAGTGGCTTACCGGAACGATTATGAAGCCTGGAAATCTGGCGACTTTGAATGATGAAGCGCGGGGGATTGTGCTGGCACTGATCGAAACAGGGGCGCGACCAAGTGAGCTGGCAAACCTGACCGCGTCGTCGATTCGGCTTTCGCATAAGGTGCCGCATATTGCTATCGAACCGCGCGACGATCCCGACGACCCGCGTGAGATCAAAACAACTTCATCCGAGCGTCTTGTACCGTTGGTCGGCGTAGCACTGGCTGTGTTCCGCAAGCACAAGCAAGGATTCCCGCGCTACCGAAATCGAGAGAATGATCTGTCCGCTACGCTAAACAAATATTTTAAGGAAAATAGCCTCTTCCCGACGCCTCAGCATAAGATCTACTCGTTCCGTCATTCTTTTGAGGATCGAATGAAAGAGGCGAACCTGGATGATGAACTGCGGCGATTGTTGATGGGGCACACAATCGAGCGTCCCCGGTATGGCATGGGCGGGTCGCTGGAATGGCGGCAAAGCGAGCTTAAGAAAATTGTCCTGCCGTTTAGTCCGACTATCGTTTAAATGACGCCCAGCTCTTCCAGTAGGCACATGACGAACGGTGTTACTGTTGCTGGATCCGTGATTTCCATCACAAAGTCACCTTCATCGCCCTCGGCTGTTTCTTCAATAGGGCAGCGGCGCAGCGCATAATCGATGGCGTTGCGAATGTCGACATCACTTGGCTTGTTCATAACAGTGCCCCTCCATTTTTCTGACGGCGTTCCCGGCACACTGCAACCATTGCCAACTTCCTGTTACCAATCTCCACCCGCTTTGGGTCGCCGGTCGCGATTAGGAGCTTCGCAGTATATTCGAGTGGCCCGAATCGGTCGGTTTCGAGGGCTCCGAGCTTTATTGCTAGCGCGCGCTTGGATTTCGCTATGTCAAAGTGAACCCACGATGCGTTCCGATGTTTGCCGAACGAAAGTGTTGGATGGCCTTGTATCCATTTCCGTTTCACGCCGATCATGTCTGCCATCGTGAGCAACTCTTCATCCGTGTCAGCCCACATATGGCACATGAGCATGTTGCCGAACGCTGCGGCCATATCATCGACAAAGACGCTCACGGCTGCACCTCAATCTGATCGATATTGCGATTGATGGCGTGGTAGGTATAAGCGATTATCCAGGGGTTCGCGTCCCATGAACCCTTTCCGTTAATATGCTCCCAGAGCATCCGGAAGCTATCGCGCGCAGAAGTGCAATGTTGCGCCGGAACTTCCCGACCATCTTGAATCGTGGTCATGAATGTGGAAATCCCGTAGGGAAACCAGCCGCCGTGCAGCGGTTCAACACCTTCCGCGATTGCGTCAGCTTCGCTGATATCTTGTAAGCGTTGGACCCGAACGTCGGTAACGTTCAAGGTCAGGCGCGAAGCCCAGCGCGGCATGTGGATGGACGGCTTTTTAATCCAGACGGCATAGGGATCAGGGGCGGCAAATGCTCCGGAACCGGGACGTAAGCCGTTAGGTCCATAGTGCTTGTTGGCACAATTGGGCGGGTTGCCGTCTGCGGCGTAATGGATCGGATCCGAACGGCGATAGGCGAGCGGTGCGGGCGGTACTTCGTCGCCGCCCGGCGTTGTTCCATAACTGTAACGTGTCGCAATCCACCAAGCCTCGCGAACCCAGAGGCGGTCGCCAATGGCATTAGTTCTTGGCCAGCGATAAGGTTGATCATTCTCATCGTGGGCGGTGACGATTCCGTCTTCGACAAACGCTGGCGGCTCATCGCACCATGCGTCCAGCAGGCGTCGTGTCTGCGTTTTGCGCTCGTCAAGATTGGCGCGAACCATCGGTGCGCTGAAAAGGATAGGGCGATTCATTATTGTACCCCTCCCTGCGTTTCCGGGAATGTCGTCGTCAGCCATTCTGGCAAATCGCGCTGTGGGTCTTTCGGAAGGCTCATTGGCATCATCACGCCTACGAAATCGGGATAGTCATGCATCCGGAGGATTATAGGTCCGTGCCCGGTTGTGCTGTTGGTTGTTTGCAGCGCGTAGAAATGGGTGCCGTTCTGGCGGTTCTCGGTAACCGTGTTGTGTATGCGCTCAAACAGCCCGATCACTCCGGGATTAATGCCGATGATGTCTTCTTTGCGCGCGGGCAATTCCATTGCTTTGGTCAGCGGCGCACGCCAGCTTACGCTACGGCCCGGTTCTGCCTTGTAGTCAGTGCCGACTTCGAGCGAGCCGACAGCTCCGGTTCTTTGGTATAGGCAAGGATAGAATTCATCGTCCTCAGCCATCCAGTCCGGATGGCGCATTTTTGTGCCAACAAACATGCCTGCCGAGTGCATCACGACATCGCCAGCTTGCGACCACTCTGGAAGTCTGGGCGAATATTGCTGCCCGCAATAACTCATCGGGATTGCGGCATGAGACTTGCAGTGTTCAAAAGCGGCCTCTGGAACAAGTGCGCTCATTGTCGTTGTGCAGTATCCGCTTGGATCACGAATAACGGCCATTGCAGTGCGCGATATGGCGACGATGATACATCCGCCCAGATCGCACGGCTCAATGATGAGGTCGCACCCGAAATAGCTTTCATCGTTTTGCTGGCTCGCCAGTATCGGCTGTATCATCCAGAGAATCTCTGCGCGAAAGTGTGCATACAGGTGTTTGCTGTCGTCGGTCATGGCTGGACTTCCGGCGCGATATACTCGGCGTTTCGTGTGCTGGTGAAACACCATGGCTCAAAGTGGAGGTTATGCTTGATCTGCCACGCATCGCAGGCAGCTTTCAGCATTACGATGAGGTCTTTTTCTTCTTCTCCAGACACGTCGAAAATATTGTCGTCGCTGTCTGGGTTGCGCATATCGTAAGCTCGTTCCTCCGCTTCCTCTATTGCGCAACTCGCGCCGATGTAGTCTCGAAGGCGAACCTCGCCCTTGACAGCCTCGATAACGTGAATGCCGACATCATCGCCGAAACTATCATGAGCCTCATCGATAGCGTCTTCACGCGTATCGCACGGCCCTACGGCATAATATTCGTCATTAGATCCTGCGTACCATTTCCAATTTTTCTCTGTCATGACTGCAATCCTATTAAGGTGAAACTTGCGTTCGGGCCTGTAAGCGGTTGATTGCTTTGGCTACTACGTCCTCAGCGTCTCGCAATTTCTCCAGCTCGGATTCCAGGCGCTTCCATAGCGGGACCATAAGGACGGCTTCGCCCTTCGGTGCCCCAGCCATGATCCGCGCGAGGATGTCGAGCGCATTTTCTACGCGCTCGGCAGTCATTGGAGGTTTTTTGCGAGATCGGGCCATTACTCGGTCTCGACTGGTTGGCCGTTCTGGAGGATGTAAAACGTATCCGGCTTAATATCGTTCTGACCGGCGACGCCTGCCCATACCGCGATGATTTCCATCTGGTCGTTACGTTCGACGAGGAACAGCGCACAGCCTTCCTTGCCGCGTACCTTGCCCTGATAACCCGTTGCGGTGGCAGCGCTCTGGTATCCTGTTGCGGTGGCAGCGCTCCAGTCTCCCGACGCGGTGGCAGCGCTCTGGTATCCTGTTGCGGTGGCAGCGCTCCGCCATCCCGTTGCGGTGGCAGCGCTCTGGATCCCTGTTGCGGTGGCAGCGCTCCAGTCTCCCGATGCGGTGGCAGCGCTCCGGTTCCCCGATGCGGTGGCAGCGCTCCAGTCTCCCGATGCGGTGGCAGCGCTCCGCCATCCCGTTGCGGTGGCAGCGCTCTGGATCCCTGTTGCGGTGGCAGCGCTCCAGTCTCCCGATGCGGTGGCAGCGCTCCGCCATCCCGTTGCGGTGGCAGCGCTCTGGTATCCTGTTGCGGTGGCAGCGCTCCAGTCTCCCGATGCGGTGGCAGCGCTCCAGTCTCCCGACGCGGTGGCAGCGCTCTGGTATCCTGTTGCGGTGGCAGCGCTCCGGTTCCCCGATGCGGTGGCAGCGCTCTGGTATCCTGTTGCGGTGGCAGCGCTCCGGTTCCCCGATGCGGTGGCAGCGCTCCAATGTCCCGATACGGTCGCAATCGCTCGGTCGCCCCGAACCTCAATCAGTTCCCTTTCGCCGGTTGCATGTTGGCCATCGATCCGCTTGGCACGGTCGACGATGTAGCGCACGGCTGCGGCAATCAGTTCCGGGATCTTCAATTCGGCTTTGATGGTGATTTCGGCGGCTGCAATTTTGGTGTCTTTACCTTCCTTGCTGGTATCGCCGGAAAGCTCTACCTCTCCATAACGACTGCTCGCTGGAGGATAATATCCGAACACATCAAGAGGGTATTCGCAGGCATGGAAACCGCTTTCGCAAGCGACGACGCTGCCTTGGTGTTGGAAGCTCTTGTTTAATTCAAACTGGAAGCCACGGCAGCGCAGCTCGGCGTCAAAGCCTTTGTATGCGACAATCTTAGTCATGCGGATCCAAGCCCCTCTCGCGGGTGATTTTGAACTGATGAATCAATCGGTTTGCCGCTAATCGCGGCATTGCCTCGCGCCTCTCCGGCACGGTTACTGTGGTGATGAGTGATGCGACCGCTGCCAGTAGGCCTTCGGTCAAGCCATCCAGGGCGTCCTCGGCAGACACGCCGGACGTGCGGATCTCGCGCCATTGGTTAAAGATCGTATCGAGAACGGCATCGCGGGTTTCGTCCGCTATTGCCTGCCGCTCTCCCTGATCTGACCAACGGGCCATAAAATTCGGTCAATCAGCCGAAAATTCGCGATGCCAGAATGGCTGCGCAGGCGACGCATGCGATCAGGGTGGACAGCACGATCATGAAATTCAGATCGTTGTCCTCACTCTGGTACGCCGTCGGCAGGTGAAAGCCGCCTGTCTCGGTTTTGAACTCGTGATTATCCTGCATGGTTACGCATCCTTACCGGTGACAATGGGCATCGGGTTCTCGCTCGGCTCGAAAAATCGGCACGACAACGCGCGATGCGGGATGGCTCGCTTTGCTTTGTTGAGGATGGGCTTGAGGCAGTAGGCGTCTTTCGGCTCGCCCGGAAACAGCTTGTGCTTTTTGCCATTCCGTTTGGGGGGGCAAACTTTTCGACATAATTGCCGTGTTCGTCCTTGACTGATTTCGTTTTTCCCCAGTGCCTGCACTGGCGGCAGGTTGTCCCTTCCGGTCCTGTCCCGGCGATATGCGCCTGACCAAGATATGTATTCCGAATGGGGCAATCGAAATCCGCTGCCGTCATGTGCGGGCTGATACTGAAATGCGCTGCCATGCCACCCTCCACGATCTGGAAGGACCGGACTGCTACTTAGATGTAGCGTTCGATCCTGCGGATTGAGCGACGGCGGGCGAGGGCGGTGGCGCGTGCGCCATAACGCTCGACAACATCCTTGCTAAATCCGTAGCTTTCCAATGTTTCTGGGGTGACGTTTTGGCCGGAAAAGGCCATTTCCAACATCGTGTCGGCAAGCTTGCCGATAATGCTCTGCGCGCAGAGTGGTGCTGGCTTGGCAATTGGTGCGGTTTGGTACTGGATCATATTTCCATCCTTTCAATGTCTGGGTTCTTTCAGACTGGATGGCCAAAATAAAGCACTGCTTTCAACAAAATGCAAGTGATACTTTAAATTTATGAAAGTGAGAATCGATTCGACAAGGCGGAAAAAAGAATCGATAGTGAGAACAAAATTAGAACAGGGTGGTTTGTGGAATGTCTTGTGTGCAGGAGCCAACCGTAGGATCTACGTCGGTTATTGAGATTGAGTGTGCAGATTGCGGGCGAATCCGGTGGCGTAAGCCTCACGATCTGTATCGTGCTGGCATCGGTCCAAAAACGACAATTCGTCAGTTGGGGTTAAAGCTGTTTTGTGCTGGTTGTCGGGATGAGGGGTTGCCGGGCCGCAACATCAGTCTGAACCCGACTTACATAAGTTCAAACGCTCGAATTTATGCTGAGGCTTACGCTATCAATAGCCGAGAAGCTCGCGCGTAGGTATTACACGCCACATATTCTTAATGGCGTAGGGGTCGAAGACCAGTTCTTTTGCAGGGTTGTACTGCTTGCAGATAAGCTCGGTTTTTGAGCGCTTCACTAGCCTTTTGATGTATGCCTTGCCGACGGATTCGCCTTGCTCTGGAAACATTTCGATGACTACATCGTCTCCAGAAACGGCGTCACGTCCGCCGCAATACAGCAGTTCTCCGGGTTCATAACGGGGAACCATGCTATCGCTAAGAACATGAAGTGCAAATACTTTTCTAAGATGCGCTATACCTGCCGGGCGACGTGCATATCCAGAGACTTCTCCATTAAGAGTGAAGTCTCCGTCGTCGCCACCGACTGCGACGCCAAGGATCTCGACATCAAGTGGGCCGGTGTCAATGTGACCTGCATCCGAGATTATTTCAGCATCGGATACCGGTTGCGTCTCGGATAAGAATTTCACATTGCCTTTGCTCAGGGCGATGGGGTCAATCTCAAGATAGCTCGCCACGGCCTGCAAGTTTTCCATCGACATAACATTTGCGCCGCGTTCCCAGTTGCCCACGGCACCTGTGCTCACGCCCGCAGCCTGTGCGATGTCGCGCATTACAAGGCCGCGCTGCTTTCTAGCAGTACGCAATGCCGTTCCGATTTTCAGAGCGATTTGTGTCTCATCCATATTGGGATGTGACTCAATGTGGATAATTTCGTCCATTTAAGAATTCCTTGCATTGAAATGAAAGCTGTGCTTTAAAAATCAGCATGGCTAACAAAAACGAAATGCATCAGGCCCTAGAGGCCGCTAAAGAACGGGCAGAAGGTGCCAGCTCATTGGCACGTGCGCTTCGCATTACGCCTCAAGCGGTAAACCAGTGGTTTGTCGTGCCGCCGGAACGCGTTTTGGAAGTAGAGCGCCTGACGGGTATCTCCCGTCACTTTCTACGCCCTGATGTTTTTGGCCCGCCTCTCGAATCTCCCGCATGTTCCTCTGCGGGTGATGCTGGAGCGTCCCTGCCGCCCTCGGACGCTCCAGCTTCTTTGTCGCAGGATAGAGCAGCGGTAGCTCAGTTGGTTCATACCCAACAGGTCGCGGGTTCGAATCCCGCTCCTGCAACCAGTTTCCAATCGCCTGATATCCTCCCATCGGGCGTAAAAGCCGGGGCGCGCCGTAAGGATGACGCCGGACGCGCCCCGGCTTCCTCTGTGCTGGGGAGTGCGATGTAATGATTTCATCGGTCGTTTCCTCGGCCTGTGGGCCACCTGGTTAACTTGATTTCTCAGTCGTACCGGCTGGGCTGACCAACTTCATCGAATCCTTAGACGAACTTTTTTCCTTGAAATTCTCAGGGTGTTTCCGTGCGCACAATTTCCGAGCAAGAACAGCGTTCCCTCAAGTCTGCCACCGATGGCGCATACATGCTGTCTGGCGGCATTTCCTGCATCGTGCCCTTCACCCGTGTCGGCGTGTCGACGCTTTCGAAGTACGCATCGTTTGGTGAGGAACATGCTGACAGCTTCATGCCGATTGATGTCGTGGTCGAGGTCGACCGACGCGCACAAACGCCGACGATCATAAAGGCTGCAGCCGGATTGCTCGGATATGAGCTTGTCCCGGCATCATCAGCATCGGGAAAATCCTCGGACGGTGCGCCACTTACTGAAATGGACGCACATCGCGTCATGTCCGAGGCGATGGACGTTTCGAAATCCATCGTTACGGCGCTGGAAGATGGACGCATTGACGCCGGTGAGAAGCGTGAAATCACCAAGGAAGTGCGCGAGGCTATCCGCGCGCTTGAAAATGTCTTGCGGCGTTTGGAGGCGGGGAAATGACTGCTGTTTCCTCACTCGTCGAGCAATGGTTGGCTGACCATGGCGGGCCCCGTCGTTTCGAAGCCGGTGTCAGGTCCAGTTTTGATGCCACGCAATATGAATTGCAGGGTTTTGGTGTCGAGGTTCGACGCAAGGGAAACCGCTTCGCCGTCAAGCGGGTCGATGGACGCTGGCAGGTCATGGGTTGGGAAAAGCTCGTCGAACTGCGCGACGATTTTCGCAAGTTGCATGGCAGGGAGCCGCTTCGGCGGATCGGCCCATGATCGCCCGTTTCCCACCGCGCGAAGTCGCGCTGATCGTTTGTGCCGCGTTGGTTGCTGAGTCACCCGTCGCGGCTTTTCTCATCTTCTTTCTGTTTCTTGCGGGGCGGTGACATGGACGCGCTAGTACCTGAAATGATCCGGATAGCCGATATCGATACGGGCAAGCGCCTGCGCGATGTGGATCCGGCGAAAGTCGAGGCGTTGAAACCGTCCTTTGCAGAGCTGGGCTTGCGGACGCCGATCACGGTTCGGGTGAATGACAGCAGGCGGAAGGATGCGCCACGCTATATTCTGTCGGCAGGTGCCCACCGGCTTGCTGCTGCACTGGCGCTTGGTTGGGAGGAAATCCCTGCATTTGTGCGCAAGGAAAGTGCGCTCGATGCCGAGCTTTGGGAGATCGACGAGAATCTTGCTCGTGCCGAGCTGACTCCAGCTGACCGCGCCATGTTTGTTTTCCGGCGTAAGGAACTTTACCTCCTGAAATATCCGGAAACGGGCCACGGTGGCGACCGCAAATCAAGCGGCCAAGTTGGCCACTTGGTCGACCGGGCAGAGCGTAAGAGTTTTGTTGCCGCCACGGCTGAACTGACCGGAAAGCCAGAGCGAAGCATTCGACGCGATGCCGAGCGCGGCGAGAAAATCTGCAAAGCTGCGCTGGACAAGTTGCGTGGCACCCGTCTCGATAACGGTGTGTCGCTGGATCGCCTCAAAGCCCTTCCGTCGGACGTTACCCAAATTGCGTGGGTCGAGGGCGCGCTGGCGGAAGAAAAGCGCATCAAGGTTGAAAGCAAGAGCATTCGCGCCCAGCAACAAAAGGTGCGGCATGCTGTCAGGCTTACCGAAATGGCGCTGACTGCCGAACGCGGCAAGGCGACGGCACCGGCAAAGCTGGATCGGCTTTATCCAGTCTATTATGCAGATCCGGCTTGGAAGTATCGGGTTCATTCGGAAGTGACGGGGCGCGAAAAAAGTGCCGAGAATCACTATCCGACGATGACCACCGACGAAATCGTCGCCCTGATGGTCGAACTGATCGGCGGCAATCATCCTGCAGTTCTTTTTCTTTGGGCAACCAATCCGATGTTGCCGGATTCGCTACGGGTCATGGAGGCTTGCGGCTTCACCTACGTTCATCACTGGGTCTGGGACAAGGTCGATATCGGCACCGGATACTGGGGCAGGGATCGTCATGAGCTGCTGCTTATTGGCAGGCGTGGCGAAGTGGCTTGCCCATTGCCGGAAATGCTGCCGCCGACGGTCTACGTCGAAAAGAAAGGCGAGCATTCCGCCAAGCCCGAATATTTCGCCGAGCAGATCGAGAGATTTTATCCGGATCTCCCAAAGCTGGAATTGAACGCGCGGCGCAAGCGTCCCGGTTGGGATGTATGGGGATATGAAGTCGATGGGAGGGCGGAATAATGCCCGCTTATCGATCCTCGGCAGAGGGTGAAATTCGTGACGCTGTTGTGGCCTTTTTGCGCCAGCAACGACCAGGCGCGCGCATCATCCACGAGATTAACGCCTCTTTCGGTGGAAACCGCATTGATGTGATGGCAGTCGACCGTGGTGAAATCATCGCAGTTGAAATCAAGTCGGCTAAAGACAAGCTTGATCGGCTCGATAGCCAGATGAACGCAATGCAGCGCGTCTCGCATCATGCGCTCGCCGTGTTGCACGAAAAATTCCTCGTTGAATATCCGACTAATGTGCATGCAGCCCATTTCGAGCGCAACGGCGAGTATTTCAGACACGATTGGCCAGAACAGTACAAGCACGACAGCAACATCTGGTGCTATCGGCAAAAAACGCGGGCCCTGAATGGGGATTACGACCGGCTTGGTAAATGGAAGGCCCCCCAGCAAGCGTTTTTTACCCCACTCCCAGACACTGCGCTGCAAATCCTCTGGCACGAGGAATTGCGAGATCTGTGCAACCTGTTGGCCGTTCCGGTTGGAAAGCGCTCCACAAACGCGGGCATGATTAACGCCCTGCGATGGCTTGCTAATGGGAGAAGTTTAACGCGCGGCATTTGTTGGACTTTGCGCGCTCGTACTTGCATCGAAGCTGACCCAGCAATCATTGTTCCGTTTGGCGAGGCAGCATGAGTGACACGATGTTACCCATTCTGCGCGCAATGCACGATGCTGGCACTGACGCCGAGCGCGCAGAGATTCTTTTGCTCTGCCCGGTAGCCATCATGTTGAAATACAGATCGGTACTGGAAAGCTCGTGTGAACGGCACGGGTTCTCGGCAGGGGCGGAATACCTGGCTTGCTTCTATGCCGCCATGCATCAGACCCGACATAGGGGAAGCCTGAAAGGTGCCGCTCTCAAGCATGCCGAAGGGCAATTGCTTCTCATCGCCGGACAGGTGATGCCATGAGCGCAGAGGCTATGGAACTCCGAAAAATTCGGGATCGGTATCGGGCGCTGGATGGCGCTCGCTGGCAACTTTGCTGTGTCGACAACAGGACGTTTGTCGAGGCGAAAACACGCAATGGCGAACTGATCGAAATTGCGAATTTTCATCCTGTTGCAACGCCCGATGAAATAGATTTTCTGGTTAGCGCGCCGGATATGGTTGGGTTTCTGCTTGGGCTCGTTGACCGCGTAATCGCAGCGTCTCGCAAGGCTGCGCCTGTCCATAAAAAACAGCGTGTTTCGAAGGACTTCGCGGCGGAAGCTGCCATGAAGTGCGACCAGGCTTCCTTCCGGATCTATCTGGAAGAACGGCACGGCGCTGACGGGCCTTTGACGGCTGAAACAGCAGTAGACGCATTGCGCGCCGTGCTGCGCATCAAATCAAGAAAAGAACTGAATATCGATGCCGCTGCAGCGGATCGGTGGTGCGACTTGCGCGCCGATTTCGAGGCGTGGCTGAGGGTGGGGCAATGACGATACATTCCGACATGGTAAAACCGCTGCGCGTTCTCGTGGCATGTGAGTTTTCCGGCACGGTGCGAAATGCATTCCTCGACGCGGGGCATGATGCGTGGTCGTGCGATCTGCTGCCAGCTGAGGACAAGACAAACCGTCATATTGTCGGTGATGCGCGGGATCTGCTGCGCGATGGCTGGGATCTGTTGATCGTCGCGCATCCGCCGTGTACGCGGCTTTGCAATTCTGGTGTGCGTTGGCTGACGGTGCCGCCGCGCGGCAAGACGGTCGAGCAGATCTGGCGCGAGCTGGATGATGCGGCAGAGCTGTTTTCGACGTTCTGGAACGCGCCCATTCATCGCGTGTGTGTCGAAAACCCTGTCATGCATAAGCATGCCAAGGCGCGGATCATAAACTATGCGCCACCCGCACAGAGTGTCCAGCCATGGCAATTCGGGCATGGCGAGGTCAAGCGGACCTGTTTCTGGCTGCGCAATCTTCCGCCGCTGACTGCGACCGACATCGTCGAGGGCAGGGAGGCGCGCGTGCATCGTATGCCGCCAGGTCCTGACCGTTGGCGCGAGCGTAGCCGATTTTTCACAGGGATAGCAGCCGCAATGGCTGACCAGTGGGGGCGATTGCCTGCCGCTCAATATCTGGAGGCCGCAGAATAATGGCTGACGAACCTACCATTCGGCGCGGCGTGCGCAACGCTCGCTATGCGGCCATCCCAAACCACGTGTTTGAAGAAACTCGCCTCTCTATGGAGGCAAGATGGCTTCTTGGTTACCTGTTGTCGAAGCCGGACAACTGGACCGTAGTTCTGCGTGACATCATCAATAAAGGTAATTGCGGTCGCGATAAGGCACGCCGAATGATCGCTGAGCTTGTCGAGTTGGGATATGCCCAGAAAGAGCAGGCGCGCGATAGTGGCCGTTTCAGCGCTCTGTCTCTGGTTATTTACGATGAGCCATTTCCAGTCGAAACCGTTGAAAGTGTTGCATCTTTACCGCAGACTGAAAATCCGTCGACGGTAAATCCGTCAACGGAAAAACCGGCGACGGTAAATCACCCCCTAGTAATAACTGATAATCTAGAAAAAACTGACTGTAGTTTTGAGAGAGCGCGCGAGAGCGATGACGATGGAAGGGAAAGCCGGAAATCGGTCGAGCGTTCGTTCAAGCGTGGTTTCCATGGTTGGCCCACAGCGATATCCGATAGCGAGCCTGAGGCTTTTCGCGTCTGGTTATCTTTGACGCCAGAGGAACGACAGGCGGCAGTCGATGAAGCTCCCCGCTATGTCGAGGCAGCGAAAGCGACGGGTCGGAAACTGGTTTGCTCCTATGCGGTTTATCTTCGCGAAAAACGATGGGAAAAACTTCCGGCCAAGGCCGCAGTCGAGCAGTCCGGATCAGCGCAGGCAGCGCCGTTGGGCAAGATGTGGGGTGCAAGGGTCTATGAGCTTTTGCTGAACGGTCCCACTCGTGTTGTCGGACTTACCCAGATCGAGAAAGGCTTGGTCGATAGCGGGCGCTATTCCGAGGAATATCTGCTGCACGATAAGCAGGCCAAGCAAGGTTTCCCGGCAGTCAACGAACTTTTCGAGCGTGCAGCAGGTGGGCGCGGTGCGCTTGTTCCAGCTCGCTTGCAGTCGATCAAGGATCTGCTCGTGCAGGTTCGCATTGGCGGCGACGAGTGGAAGGCATGGGCCGATTTCCACAGCCAGCAAGGCTGGCCATGGTTCCCTGATCCCGGCAATGCCGAGTGGGCTTATTTCCCGGCTGGTGGGCCGGACGGTTTGAATGGTTTCGAAATCGCACTGAGGGGATTGGGTGAAAATGATGGCAATTGACGCAAAGCAGATTGCAGACGCTTTCTCCAGACAGCCGACATTCGAGCAGGCTTGCGCTATCGACAAGGTGCTGGCAGAGCGCCGCAGGGTCGCGCGGATGAGGGCTGCGGCAGCGAATCGCGTGGGCGATGATTCTCCTTGGCTGGTGCTTCAGGTGATGTCAGGACGCGAACTTTCGGTGCGGGAAGCGCTCGGAAAAGAAAATATCGAAGTACTTGTCCCCATGAAAATGGGGCCAAAGATTCGCAGGCAAGGACGGGAGATACCGGCGAAAAAACAGCCGGTCATGAATGGTTATGTGCTTGCACGATGCATGATTTCGAACGAGTGCCTTGCTGGTCTACTGAGCTTCGAAAATGTTGTTTCGATCCTTGGTGGCTATGAAACGCCATTTCTGGTTAGTGCTGAAAAAGTCTTTGTTTTCAGAGCGAAAGCCGAAGATGGTCAGTACGATTACGAGCATTTTCACCGCAAGTTTATCGGGGTGAAATGGGCACGCGTTGCCGATGGTCCTTTTGCCGGTTGCCGTGCAGAACTGGTTTCGGGTGGCACAAAGGGTAATGGTCTGGTCGTGATCGAGGTTTCAATCATGGGCAGACCAGTTGCCATGACGGTGCCTATTGCAATTCTCGAACCGTTGTGAGCGTAATCTGCTCACGGGATGATCCGGTTTAGATAGTGATCCTCAATACACGGTAGCACGTGGGGACAAGTTCCTGAGGTGGCCACGCTCGGACCCCGCTCTGACAGTCTCAATCCAGAGACATCGATTCAGGGTCAGTGCGTAAGCCATGTCCAAATTTTGCCGAACGATGAGCGCCGAAAGGCGCTCTTTTCTTTTGTACTAAGGATAAACGGATTTGTTGAAAGGTCGGGCAATGATCAGAACCATCGACAATCGGCTGTTTGTCCTGATCGCACTGTTGCTGGTCATCTTCGCGCTGAGTGGATGCGCAAAGCATTTCTGCACCATGGATGACTATTTCAGCAGCAGTGCCTGCAAGTGACGTGGAATTGCTACCATGGCTACGATCACAGCTCACTGGGCTGACAAGCACCTCTCGCTTTTCGGATCAAGGATCGCGGTTCTCAATTCGCGATTTCCGAATGTTCTCCCTCGCATCGTTAATCAGGTGGGCAACCGGGCGAAAACGCAAGTTGTCCGAAACCTGACGAAGCAGACCGGCCTTGCGAGAAAAACTATCGTCAAGGCTATCGGAGATCCGGGCGTTGCTCGACCGGGCAAACTCTCATACGACATGACAACACGAGGCGGCGATATTCGCCTAAAATATCTTTCGCCTCGTGAACTACGTGCAGGCGTTTCCGCAAAGCCATTTGGTCAGCGGAAGTTGTTTGCGGGATCGTTTCTGAAGGGCGGACGCTTTCCGGGCCGCGTCAACGTTCCAAAGTTTTACGGCCACGCTTTCCATAGGCTGAACAAGTCTGGAACCAGGATCACCTACACCCGATCGGGCGTTTTCATACCGGTGGAAATGACCAAGGGCGCAACGAAATCGGCATTTGTGAGAACTGCGGCACCATTGCTGCAACAGCGTGTCGATGCTGCACTAAAGAAGCTACTGCCTTAGGAGATCGGGCGAGCGCGCCTTCGACCGATGAGCGGATTGAGGGGTGGGCGCACCCGACCGACCAATCCTGCCTCCATCTCCCCCTCCATTGGGTCCTTTTCCGGGTCTATCACCGGAGCGGGTGAGCGCGACTGCGGGATTTCGGTCTCTGTGAAATTTTACAGGGGGATTCCACCGCCCTTTGAATGGAATCGGAATCACATGGCCAAAGGGTATTCAGACGAGCTGCGCCAGCAGGTCATAGCCTTCATTGAGGAAGGCCATACCGTCCGGCAGGCAGCGGAAAAGTTCAATGTCAGCCCCAGCTTTGCTGCCAAATCGCACAAGAAGCACGTCGATCAGGTAGCGCAGCCGCTTTTGCCAGAGCAAGAGCCGGTCGAGGATGACGAAAAGCCTGAAAACGATGCCGAGATAACGGCGGCAGATCTCGCAGAGATCCTTGGTGTTTCGAAGCGGGCAATATCCGACTACGTCGAGCGTGGAATCATCGTGAAGACAGGTCGGAATCGCTTCGACCTGCGAAAGTCCGTCCAGCTTTACTGCGAGCACTTGCGCGGGATCGCGGCAGGTCGCGGCGGTGATAATGTCGATACGCTCGCAACCGAACGCGCCAGACTGGCGCGTGAGCAGGCCGACCAGGCTGCACTCCGAAATGCGGCGATGCGTAAGGAGCTGGTCCCGATTGCCGAGGTTCGCAACGAATGGGTTTCGATAGCCCGACGGGTCCGAAACGTGATGATGGCGGTTCCATCCAGATGCCGCCAGATGTTGCCCCACCTTACCACTTTCGATGTCGATCTGATCGACGAGGAAATTCGCACGGCACTTACAGAGCTTGGTGAAAAGGACGATGACGACGGCTCTGGCGATCTTGCGGCGGGCGGTGTGGGAAGCCCTGACACCGCCACCGAAACTGAAGCTCTCGGAATGGATTGAGCAAACAGTTTATCTGCCGGAGGGTGTTTCATCTCTCACGGGTCGGGTGAGGCTCTGGCCCCCGCAGCGCGAGATTGCCGACGCAATTGGCGATAGCGCGTTGGAGCGTGTCACTCTGGTGAAGCCGGTTCGCGTCGGCTTCACGACGCTGCTGACAAGCGCGATGGCAAGTTTCTGTTCGAATGATCCGTCACCGATCCTGTCGCTTCTGCCAACTGAGGCCGACTGTCGCGACTATATGGTTTCGGATGTCGAGCCGATCTTTGATGCCTCGCCCGCGCTCAACGGATTATTGACCGGCGATGTTGATGAGGGCGGCAGAAACACTCTGCTTTCCCGACGCTTTCCAGGTGGCTTTTTGAAAGTCATTGCTGCAAAGGCACCGCGCAACCTGCGCCGCCATAATGTACGCATCCTGTTTATCGACGAAGCGGATGGCATGTCGGCGACCAAGGAAGGTTCGCCGATCCTGCTCGCCGAGCGCCGCACCCTGTCGTTTGCGGATCGCAAGATCGTAATGGGGTCGACGCCGGTTTATGAGGAAACCAGCCATGTGCTGCAATCCTATGAGCAGTCGGACAAGAGAATTTATGAGGTGCCTTGCCCTGAGTGCGGGCACTTCCATGAGATCCAGTGGTCAGACATTCAGTGGCCGGAAGGTGAGCCGGAGAAAGCTTACTATGTTTGCCGGGAATGCGGCTCGGTTATCGATGAGCGCCACAAACCCGGTATGGTTGCGAATGGTCGCTGGCGGCCGCTGAAGCCGGAAGTCAAAGACCATGCAGGGTTTCGGATGAACGCCCTGATTTCGCTGCTACCGAATGCATCTTGGGGCCGGTTGGCGAAAGAGTTTGTCGGTGCGAAGAACGATCCGTCGAAGCTTCAAACCTTCATCAACACGATCCTTGCACAAGGCTGGAAGGAAAATACCGACGAGCTGGATGATATCGAGCTTGCAAGCCGCGCCGAAGAATTCAGCCTGGTTGCGGAAACTCCAGACGGTGACGATGCGACGGCCACGACCGGCATCCCTGTTCAGGTTCTCATCATCACCGCAGGCGTCGACGTGCAGGATGATCGATTGGAAATCACCTTCATTGGCTGGGACAAAGAGGGCATTCCATACGCCCTCGGACATGAGGTGATTTGGGGCCGATACGACAATCACACGACCTGGTCGGAATTGGATGTCTCGCTCGGCACGCAATGGGATCATCCGCTCGGCGGCAAGATCAAGGTTGATGCCACCTGCATCGACAGCTCGGACGGCGAAACGATGGAAACTGTCTATCGTTATGCATTCCCACGGTTTCGCAGGCGCGTGTTTGCGATCAAGGGCGTCGGCGGCAACCGGCCATGGATTGAGAAATCCAAGTCAACCGTGAAGGGTGGCAAGCTGTTCATCGTTGGCGTCGACGGCATCAAGAGCCACATTTTCGGTCGGCTGGCTCGTGCCAGTTCCATGCGCTTCTCGAAATCTCTGCCTGATGTCTGGTTTGAACAACTCGTGGGCGAGCAACTGGTCGTCAAATATTCGCGCGGACAAACGGTCCGGCAATTCGTGCCGGTGCCGGGTCGACGACACGAAGCTCTCGACTGCACGGTGTATGCCTTCGCCGCTCGACAGATGGTGAATGCGAATTGGGCGCACCGAGAGGGTGAGTTATCGACACCACCGGAAATCAAACCCGTTTCATCCCTTCCACAAATTGCACCTTCGGAGTGGTTATAATCGTGGCTTCAATTGACGATCAGATCGCAGCGCTTGAGGAAGCCATTCTTACGGGCGCGAAAAAAGTCATCTTCCACTCAGGCGGAACCCGCCGTGAGGTGGAGTATCATTCCTTGAAAGATATGCGGGAGGCGCTTGCGGATCTTCGGGCCCGTAAATCGCGTGGTCCTCGCACCATTCTGGCGGCGCTAGACTAATGGGTATCGGGAACATTCTTGATAAGGCCATCGGCTATGTGTCGCCGGAGGCAGGCTTGCGCCGTGTTCGTCACCGCGCTGCAATGGAGATTGTCCAGCGCAGCTATTCCGGTGCGGAAACCAATCGCCTGAAATCCGGTCGTCGCGCAAAATCGACATCGGCAGATGCCGAGATCGCGCGCGCCGGTCGCAAGCTCCGCGACCGTATGCGGGATCTGGTCCGCAATAATCCCTATGCGGCGAAAGCAGTTTCCGAGCTGGTCAGTCATGCCATCGGCGACGGCATTATCCCGCGCTCGAAAAACAAGGAAGCAATCAAGTTGTTCCAGGAATGGAGCAAGGTTTGCGATGCTGATGGCGATCTCGACTTCAACGGCATCGTTGCCCTGACAGTTCGGGAAATGTTTGAAAGCGGCGACGGTTTAGTACGCCGCCGCCGCCGTAGGCTGGAAGATGGACTTCCTGTGCCATTGCAATTGCAGGTCGTTGAATCTGACCTGCTCGATGGTACCAAAGAGGGCGTGCTGTCCGGTGGCGGCAAAGCAATTCAGGGGATCGAGTTCGACGCAATAGGCCGAAAGCGCGCCTACTGGATGTTTGGATCTCACCCCGGAAACAGCTTTTTCGATCCGCAATCGACCATCGTTTCGAAGCCGGTTCCGGCAGCTGATATAGCGCATGTCTTCGAAAAACAGCGCACGCAGGTCAGGGGCGTTCCATGGGGAACGCCAGCAATGGACGATACATTCGACCTTGCCGAGTATGAGCAGTCAGAGCTTGTCAGAAAGCGCCTTGAGTCCTGCATTGTCGGGGTGATGACAGGTGGTGACATAGACGACACGATAGGCATGCCGCTGACCAGCAAGGATGGTGATGCGACAACACCGGGCATTTACAATGTGCACGGGCAGCGTGTCGAAAAGTTCACGCCGGGCATGTTCTACAATGCGGTCGGCGGTCGAGATATGAAATTCTCACAGCCTGCCGTAACCGACAGCTACGATCCTTATAAAGTTTCGATGCTGCATACGATCTCAGCTGGTTGGCGCGTTCCCTACGCGCTCATGACTGGTCGGCTGGACAAGGTCAATTACTCGTCGAGCAAGATCGGTCTGGAAGGCTTCCGGCGCATGATATCAATGCTGCAATGGCATATCATCATACCGATGCTGTTGCAGCCGATGTGGGACTGGTTCTGTGAAGCTGCCTATCTCGCCGGGAAGATCAGCACCCCGACAGTGGCGGTTGATTGGTCGCCGCCGCGCTTCTACTCAGCGGACCCGCTGAAAGATGTGAATGCCAGGATCAAGGAAGTTCGCGCCGGTTTCCGCTCGCTGTCTTCCGCAATCGCCGAGACCGGTGAAAACACTGATGATGTGCTGGATGAAATAGCGTCGGACAATGCCAAGCTCGACAAGCGCGGCATCATCCTGGACAGCGATCCACGCCGCATATCGCAGGCAGGTCAAGTCCAGCAGCCCGTCGATACCGACGATCCTCCTGAGAAGGACGAAAACGATGACGAAACTTAACCTGCGCAAAATGCCGGACAGTCTGCCCATGCAGATGCAGGAAGTCCGGCTGTTGCCTTCCGGTGTCGATGCCGAAACGCGAATGCTGGATCTGGTATGGACCACCGGCGCAACTGTTCGTCGTCGCCGTTTTGCCGGTTGGGATACGGTAGTTCCCTTCGACGAGATCCTGATTGTCAGCGACAAGGCAATCGACCTGTCGCGGATGAATGCAGGTGCGCCGGTTCTGGATAGTCATTCTGTCTGGTCGACATTCTCACAGGTCGCCGTTGTCGAGCGGGCCTGGGTTGACGGTGGAGAGGGTAAAGCGTCGATCCGTTTTCCAAAAGCTGGTATCGACGAGCGCGCCGACCGCATGTTCGGCCTTGTCTCCGATGGCATCATCAAGAATGTATCGGTCGGCTATTCCATCGACAAGATTCGTATCGAGGAAGCCCAGAAAAAGGGCGAAGTCGAAAAGGTATTCGTCGAACGCTGGACGCCGAACGAAATTTCGTTCGTAACGGTTCCGGCAGATCCCGGCGCGCAGGTGCGTAATCATGCCGATATGTTCCCGCTCTTAGTTGACCGCAAGCCTTTCTCGACGTTTGCGGTATCGGCGCGGATGAGAATGGCGGAAGCCAGCTGCCGCCTCGCTTAATTCAGCAATCATCCATTTCCAGTTTGCCGCCTGCAATTCTCCGGGGTTGCAGGGCGACGGCGCTTGTTTTGCCCGGTACATAGAAGGAAACGCACACCATGAAAAAGGGTGGTTACATTTTCGCGACCGTCGCCGCAATTATTTGCGTCGGTCTGGCAATGGCGTTGTTCGCCGCAGATCCATCGCATGCAGCATCCCTCGATTATCGTGCTTTCGTACAGCCTGACGGAATGCACCTGATCGGTGCCAACGTTGCCTTGCTGGGTCTGCGTTCGAGGCTGAAAGAAATCACCGACCGTGCGGAAGCCACGCGCGCTCGCATTACCGACGACCTGGATGAAGATGCGGTTCGGGCAATCGAGCAGGAACATGCGGGTATTCTGGCTGAGGCCGATCAGGTCCGGTCGGATATAACCCGGATGGAAAATGAACAGCGCAATGCGCCGCCTGTCGATCAGTCTGTCCAAACGGCGGTTGAAGCGGGCGTTCGAGCAGAGCGTGAGCGGTCCAGCACGATTGAGGATCTGGCCACCCGTTCCGGCTTCCCGGATCTCGGTCGCGAGCATGTTCGTTCTGGCACGACCGTCGAGCAGTTCCGCAGCCTGCTTCTCGATCACATGGTCTCGAATGAGCGCCAGAGCCCGACCGACAGCCGGGTACGCGTCGATGTGGTCAATGATGAGGCTGTTACTCGCCGTTCTGCCCAGATTGAAGCGCTCGCCTATGGCCTAGGCGCACCCACGCCGCAGGCTGGTCCTTCCGCAGCGGCTCGCCAGTATATGGGCATGGGTCTCGTCGACCTCGCGGCAGAGAGTGTCAACTATCGTGGTCGCCGCATGATGAACGCGCGTGACATCGACGATGTGTTTACGCGCGCATCGCACTCGACCTCTGATTTCCCGACCATCTTCGAGGGTGCCGTAAATCGGACATTGGAACAGCGTTATGCGCTTGCCCAGCCAACGTTCCGGCGATTTGCGCGCCAGCGCAACTTCCGTGACTTCCGTCCTGACACCACTGTTAAGGTCGGCGATTTCCCGCTCCTGAAAAAGGTGTTGGAAAATGGCGAGATCAAATATGGCTCGTTCGGTGAAGGCAAGGAGCAGGTACAGGCGTTCAGCTACGCCATCGCTCTGAACGTCAGCCGTCAGATGCTGATCAATGATGATCTGGGCGCAATCTCTGATCTTCTGACCAGCTATGGCGCTTCAGTCGCGCTGTTTGAGGAGGTCACTTTCTATGCGGGTGCCTTCAACGGAAATCTCGCTGATGGAAAGTCGGTGTTCCACGCGGATCACAAGAACCTTGCCGGTACACCGTCAGCAATTACCGTCGACAGCGTCGGTGATGGCCGCAAGGCAATGAGCAAGCAAAAGAGCTTAGACGGCAATCCGTTACTGTCGAACGCTGCTCGCATTATGCTGGTGGGTCCGGACAAGCTGACTGAAGCCGAAAAGCTTCTGGCCTCAATCACGCCCGCGACGGTTTCCACCGTCAACATCTTTTCAGGTAAATTTGAGCTGATCGAGTCGAACCAGATCCAGGGCAACGCCTGGCATCTGTTTGGCGAACCTTCGGCAGGCTCGAACTATCGCTGGGGTTATCTGGAAGGCTACGAGGCACCGCGCGTGCGCATGGATGAGCCGTTCGGGCGTCAGGGTTTCAGCATGTCTGTTGAACACGACTTCGGCTGTGGCGCGACCGACTACCGCTTTGGCTACAAGAACGCCGGGGCCTGATCGAAATAGGGCGGGTCATTTAGATCCGCCATCCTTTCCGCTCTGATCCTTCATAAGGAAGAACTCCCATGAAAAACTATATTCAGCCCGGTGATAGCATCACCGTCCCGGCTCCGGCTGACGTGAAGTCTGGCGATCTGGTTGTTGTCGGCGATCTGTTCGGCGTTGCCCAGTTCTCCGCAAAAGCTGGCGAAGATGTTGAAATCTCAACCAAAGGGGTCTTCGGGTTGCCGAAGGTTTCCGCGCAAGCGTGGGCCGTGGGTGCCAAGGTCTATTACGTCGCTGCTGACAAGAATATCTCCACGGCTGCGAGCGGTAATACATTCATCGGTCACGCCACCGAAGCGGCGGCGAACCCTTCCGACTTCGGCGCGGTGCGTCTTTCGGTATAAGTGACATGGCGAACTGGCGAAAACTGGAAGCTATGGTCGATCAAAAGATGACCCGTAGCTACGGCGAGTCGGTTCGCCTGTCCTTCTTGAAAGGACAGGTCGCCGATCCTGACCGGCAGATGGTCGAGATCAATGCGCTGCTACATGTCGGCGGCGATGATTCACGCGCACCGGGCCCGGCACCATCTGGAACCTATCGATCTCGCCTGTCGCTTGGCGAGGCAGAACTGTTTCTGGATCGTTCAACCTATACCGGTCCAGATCCGAGAGTTGGTGATAAGGTTCGCGCAAATGATCGGGCGGGCAGACCGTGGTTCGAAGTTGCTGCAATTTCGGATCGATATAGCAATCTCATCGTTTTGAAACTGGGGCAGCTCTGATGTCTGTTGGTCGTATTGCGCTCCGGATTGCGACAATCGGTGCCTTGAATGGCGCTACGTCCGTCGGTTCTAACGTTCTCGACAGTGAAATAGGGTCGATTGACGTGGCGGCTGATGAAAGCCTGCGCACCAATCAGGAAAAGCCATTTATTTCGGTCTATACCGACGGATCAAAGGCGGAAGATCTGAGCGGCGCGCGACGGCTCTGGCAGAACGGGCTTACTGAACTTCTGATCGAAACCGGCATTGCGGCTTCGATGACGGAAACCGATCAGGAAACCGGCGAGAGTACTATCATCGGCGGGATACCAGCTACCGATTCCGCATTTGAACTTTTCCTCGACGTGGTGGATCGAGAGGCTGTCGCCGCATTGATGGATCCCGATAATCCATGGGCTGAGATCTGGCGCACGCTTGTCCGCGATATCGTGAAAGTCGAGCGCAGGCGAACCGCAGACGCTGAAACCGGCACCCGCATGGCGGCGCATCAGCAAAGCATCACCTGCGATCTTCTTCCAGATCCTGTTTTCGGCGAGCCGGTTGCGCCGACTTCCGTCTGGCAGAAGCTGCTCAATCAAATGGAAGCCGTGGAGCATCCATATTTGGAGGCCTTGCAAGAATTGATGGGGTTGGCCGTCACCCAGCGGAATTCAATAGAGCAGCGCCGACGGTTTGGTTTCACGCTGGATGAGGCGAGGGCGCTTTGTGATCTCCCCCCGCTCGCAGCGGAAGCGACAGAGCCAGACATTTCGCGGATCGATTTCGAGAAAATCTGATGGCTGACACTCTTGCTGATATTCTGGTCGAGCTGCAACGCCGACTGTTCGAGGTCGAGCGCCGCCTGGCTAATCATCGTCGAACTGGTGTGATTGATGAGATAGACCATGGAAAGGGTGTCGCCCGTGTGAAAATCGAAGGCGGCGAGCAACCTTTCCGAACCGGCTGGATCCCATGGAAGGAAATCGCAGCTGGTGGGATCTCGACACATATCCCGCCAACGGTCGGACAGCAGGTTGATGTCATGTCGGAAAGCGGTGACCTGACTGACGGCGTCATCGATTTCTCGACACATTCGAACGCGAACCCACGCCCGCATGACGGGCCGGACGCTGTTATCGTCAAGGGTGGGGTGCGCTTCTTCATCAGCGACGACACTGTCACGATTGATGCAGCAAACATCACTTTTACAGCGTCTAACGGAAACCTTGCCTGATGCCATTGATCGTTCGTCTCGGTGATACCTCCAGTCATGGCGGCACCGTAATTTCGTCTGCTGACAAGTGGAGCTGCGAGGGAAAGCTCATCGCCAGAAAGGGCGATCTGCATTCCTGCCCCATTCCCGGTCATGGCGTAACGCCGATTGTGTCGGGATCATCAAAATTCATCTGCGAAGGCGATCCCGTGGCGCGAACCGGCGACACAACAGGTTGCGGCGCTAGTCTCATTTCTGGCGCGACCAAGTGGTCGTGCGACTGACCAAAGGAGAACAGGCGATGAAAGTCATCGTGAAGGAAAGCGGCTTTTACGGCGGCACCTATTACATAGCCAAGGCCACGGAGCAGGAAATGCCGGATGCTGTCGCCAGACCATTCATGGCTCCTTACGGTCATCAACTTGAAAAGCCGTCCGACCGACAAAAGGTCGCGCGCCCGGTCAAGGATTAAGCCATGTCGTCGCTCGGCTTTTCGAACATGGATGGTTCACTGCTGGCGGGCTTTGACCATGTTCGGCAGTCGATTGAGGTCATCCTGACAACGCCGGTTGGATCTCGCGTGATGCGTCGGGACTTTGGTTCCGAGCTGATGGGCCTGATCGATAGACCGATGAATGACCGCGTCATTCTCGGCATCTATTCAGCCTGCGCTATGGCAATTGCGAAATGGGAACCGCGCTTTGCGGTAACCGGCATAAACATTGGCGACCTGACCGCACAGGGCGTCATCGATCTCCAGATACGGGGTGTCTATTACCCGAACGGTCACAAGGGCGATTTTTCAGTGACCGAAGGCGAGACCTCCACGAACATCACAATAGCAAGGACTATGTCATGAGCCGCTTTGTTGCGCCGAACCTGGCTGACCTTGGCGATGTTCCAAGTGTCGTCGCGGTGGATTTTGAGGAAATCAAGTCCTCACGCGATGAATATCTGGTGGCTGCTCTGGAGCGGTTCGGCGTTGCTTACGATGTTGAGAAGCTTGAAACCGATCCCATGGTCATCGCCTTTTCAGAGGGTGGCGGCTATCAGGAAATGAAGTTTCGCCAGCGGGTCAATGAAGCTATCCGCGCCCTGTCTCTGGCAACCGCCATCGGCGGTGACCTTGACCATATCGCAGCGACTTATGCCGGAATCTCGCGTCTTGTCTACGACAACGCTGAGGATGATCAGCCGGAAAATTCGCAATGGGATCCGGTTCTCGGCAAGTGGGTCGAGCTGGACGACATTTTCCGATCCCGGATACTGCTTGCTTTCGAAGCGTTCTCAACCGCAGGCCCCGAAGGTGCGTATGCCTTTCATGCCCTGGAGCTGGATGGAAAGCGGGATATCGCTGATGTCGCTGTCTATTCCGAGGAAGATGCTGCGACCTACACGAATTGGCTTCATGCAGACGCCTATTCAATGGGACTGATCCCAAACCCGTTTTCCGGTCGCAATACCGGTGATCCGGTGCTTGCGCCGGAAATCCTCGTCGTGATCCTTCCGACGGTAACCTATGGGCCCACTGACCAGCCATTGTTGAATCGGGCTTTTCAAGCAGTAACACCAAAGGATGTGCGGCCTATCGGCGACAACGTTCGTATCGAGCCTGCGACAGTCACGGCCTACGATATCGAGGTCACTCTTTATTATGCGCCGGGTGTTGATGTGTCGGCGATGGCGGCGGAAGCGAAAAAGCGGCTGACCGCATATGCAGCATCGCGTCGGCGCATTGGTTTGGCCGTCCAGCGCGAGGTTATTGGTGGTCGCGCGGCGGTCGATGACAATGTCACTGTCGAAGTTGTTTCGCCTGCCGCTGATATCGAACCGGGTTCGAAAGGCGTCGGGCAAGTTGGATCGATCACGGTCAATACGGTTCAAACACAAGGATCGTGGCAATGACGGCAGATGAAGCGATAGATGCTGTTGCAGATCTCGCGCGGTCCATTCTTCCTGCGCGTTCTTCGCCACTGACTGTCGCTTTGCTCGCTGCCGAACTGGCACGGATTGCGACGGTTGATCCCACCGTTATTGCGACGATCTGGAACCCCGCGACCTGTCCCAAGGTGCTGCTGCCATACCTCGCCATGGGGGTATCGGTCGATGTCTGGTCCGCTGATTGGTCCGAAGCGCAACAGCGCAGGGTGATTGCAGCGTCGCCTATGGTGCACCGTCTTAAAGGCACTCGCGGCGCGGTTGAGCGAGCACTGGCCGCTTTTGAGCTGGAAACCCGGATTGTCGAATGGTGGGAGGATGGATCCAGACGCGGAACGTTCCGTGTCGAAATCCTTTATCGCAATGGCAGCCCGGTTTTCGATCTGGATACACAAGCGGCAGCGATAGCGTCGGTTGATGCGGCCAAACCCAAATCCCGAGTGTTTGCCACACGCGCAGTCGTGCAGGCACGGGGGCCTCTTTATGTCGGCGCATTTCTGAGAACGAGGCTGACAGCTATTGCTCATCCATTTGCATTTGAACCGCCCGTACTCAGGGCAACCGGTTATGTCGCTGGAGCGCCGTGCGCGTTTCTATCGGTGACTGCTCACTACAAGGTTTAAGAATATGGCTCAAAACACGTTCGCGTTGATGACGAACCTTGGTCGCGCAAAAGAGGCGGCGGCTATCGCAAATGGAACTGCGGTCGTTATCACCCATATTGCTATCGGTGATGGCACAACTGTTCCGTCGGGTGGTGAAACTACGCTTTATCATGAGATCGCACGAAAGGCTGTCTCTGGTCACGGTACTGTCGTTGGCGCTTCGAATGTTGCCTATTTCGATATATTTCTGGAGGCTGGCGAGGGGCCATATACCATTCGTGAGGCAGGGCTGATCGATGACGATGGCGATCTCATAGCCATTGCTCGTTATGATCCACCGATCAGTAAGCCAATCCCTTCCAGCGGACAGACGGTCGAGGGAACTATTCGGCTTGAGGTGGCGTTCTCTAATATCGCGAACATAACCATTGTCGTCGATCCTGCATTCAAGGTCGCGCTACAGCGTCTTAACCGGTTGCCATGGTTGCCCGTAATCTCCATGACGCTAACAGCTCCACCAGCTTCGCCATCAGTTGGTGATCTGTACCTTATTCCAATAGGAGCAACTGGCGCTTGGTCGGGGCAATCCGGAAAGATTGCTGAATATACTTCCGCAGGTTGGGGAATAATGACGCCCCCGGATGGGCATGGGGTCAGTTTGCCTGACGGGCGTGTTTTCGAAAAGGTGAGTGGCGTCTATGTCGAGAAGCTCGCGCTTGATGCTCAGTCTGGGAAGTGGTCCTTCGCGGTGGCGGCAGGCACAGCGAATGCGTTGACCGCAACACTAACGCCAGCGCCTGCGGCTTTGGTTGCCGGCCTGACGCTACGGCTGAAAATCGCCGCGTCGAACACTGGCCCTGCTACACTCAATCTCAACGGGATTGGTGCCAAGCCTATTTTACAGGCAGCGGGTTCGGTATTGAAACAGAATGACCTCGTATCCGGTCAGGTTGTGGATTTGATCTTTGATGGGGTCGGATTCCAGGTCGCCAATCTCAATCCATCACTTACCCGATCTCGGAACATACTTGTGTACCGCAACGTCGGCACGACAGAGTGGGTTGTTCCGGAGGGTGTTTTTTCAGTGCGCGTTTGTGTCTGGGCTGGCGGTGGCGGTGGCGGTGGCGCGACATCTGGCGGGGCTGGCGGTGGCGGTGGCGGTGGCGGATACGCAGAGGGGATTTATAACGTATTACCGGGCGCAACGATCCCTATCACTATTGGTGGCGGCGGTGCCGGAGGTGACGCGACGGGTAGTGTTGGCGCGTCTGGTGGGGCGTCATCGTTCGGAACCTTGTTGTCAGCCACGGGTGGCTCCGGAGGTCGCGGATGGTTCAGTGGAACTCCAAATCCGGGTACTGGTGGGGCGGGCGGAACGGGCGTCGGTGGGCTACTAAATGTCGAAGGCGGTCGTGCTGCAAACGGATACCTGGACATCCTATATGGCAGCGGCGGTGGCGGGTCTTATACGTCCGCCGGAACGCCTATGTCGGTCACTGGCGGTACGTTCCGCAATTTCCCCGGGGTCGGCGGCGGTGGTGGCGCGAAAGCAACAGGCGGTGCGCAGGGCGCGGACGGTTTGATCGTCATCGAATTTTAAGAGGGTATCATGAGATTTGCTCGTATCGACAATTCAACAGTTGTAGAGATCATTGACCTTGGTGATCGGACGCCATCCGATTGCTTTCATGCTGACTTCGCAGATCAGTTTGTTGCTGTGGGAGCCGATGTCGAGGTAGGATGGCATATTGAAGGTGGCGAGTTTTCACCGCCTGTCATGCCGCAGACGAATCTCGTTCAGCTGAAATCATGGCTGAAAAATGAGGTTGATGCCGCAGCCGAAACAGAACGCCTGAAATACATCACGCCGGGCGATGGTCAGGCCATGACCTATCAACAGAAGGTCACGGAAGCTCAAGCCCTCAAGGCAACATCAAACCCGCAGGTTTCTTATTACCCGCTCCTTTCATCCGAGGTGGGCATTACTGCTGAAACCTTATCCGATGTGGCCGATATCGTTTTGGCTGCGTTTGCAATGTGGCAACAAATCGGTGCAGCGATTGAAGGCATTCGACTTGGAGCGAAGATAGATATCGACGCTGCCGCTGATGAAGCGACGGCGCACGCAATTGTTGATGCGATAGAGTGGCCGCAACCGGCACTCTGATTTTTCCCTGAAAACCCGACCCATTGAGGTCTAAATCCAAGGAGTGCCACAATGGCATCTGTGTCCTTTCACCATGGCACGCGTGTATTCGAAAGTGCCGAAACCCCGCTTTTGGTGCGCATTGCGCGCACTGCTGTCATCGGCCTGATCGGCACCGCACCCGATGCTGACCCTCTACTGTTCCCGCTGAATAAACCGGTGCAGATCCTGCGCCCGCAGGATGCGTCGACTCTCGGCAATGCAGGTACGCTGAAAAACGCTATCGACAGCATTTTCGACCAGGTTGGCTGTCCGATTATTGTGGTTCGGGTCGAGGAAGGCGAAACCACTGCGGAAACCTGGTCGAACCTCATCGGCGACCAGACAGCATTCACCGGTGTCCATGCCTTCCGTCGCGCGTCGTCCGACGGTTTGTATAAGCCTAAACTGCTGATCTCTCCCGGCTTTACCCAGACCTCGCCCGCCGATGGCATTGCCTCGATCAATGTGACCGCAGGCGGCACCGGTTACGACGTTGACACGACAACGGTCGCGGTCACAGGCACCGGATCCGGTGCTGTTGCTGAGGCTATTGTCACCGAAGGCGCGATCACTGCGATCATCGTTCGCAAGGCTGGCTACGGCTATACCGGAACGCCGGGTGTTACAATCACCGGCAAGGCTGGCTCCAAGGATGCGACCGCAACCGCCAATATCGGATCGGTCATGAACCCGGTGGTTGCCGAGCTGATGGGTGTGGCGGAAAAGCTGAAAGCCGTTGCTTATGTCGACGGGCCGGACACGACCGATCAAGCGGCGGTGCAGTATCGCGGGCTCATTAATTCTGGGCGTATCGCGATTTGCGATCCGAAGGTATTGAAGTTCGACACGGAACTTGATGCCAATGTACCGGCCCCATCCTCGCCGATCTTTGCCGCCAAGCAAGCGAAAATGGATCTGGAGCAAGGCTTCTGGTGGTCGGGTTCGAATGTCGGTATCTCCGGTATTGTCGGCGTCAATCGTCCTATCGAATATGGCGACCAGTCGAACTACCTCAACGAAAACCGGGTCAACACTATCGTCAACATCGATAATACCGGCTTCCGGCTCTGGGGTGTCTGGACCTGCGCTGCAGAACTTCTCTGGCAGTTCATTTCCGTACGGCGCACTGCTGACGCCATCAATGAAGCACTGGAAAAGGCATATCTCGAATTTGTCGACAAGCCGTTCTCCCGCGCCAATCTGAAATTCATGGTCGAGGGCGGACGCGCATTCCTCCGGCAGATGGAAGCGGAGGGCGCAATTCTGCCTGGTCATGATTGCTGGCTGCTGGATACGAACACCGACAACGATATGGCGCAAGGCATCATCAAGCTTGGTGTGAAGTTCGAACCGCCTGCGCCGATGGTCGATATCCGTATCACGGCATACCGCAACATCGCGAGCTATACGCTGCTGCTCAACCAGGTTGCGCAGGAAATCACTTCCGGATCGGCTGGCTAACTGCCAGCCCTTTCCGCTCAAATTCTCCTACTTCAACATCATTAAGGGGTTAGGCTCATGTCTGACATGCCGCGTTATATCCTGCGGAACTGCACCATATTTGCAGACCGCGTTTCGAAGATCGGGCAGGCAAGCGAGATCACGCTGCCAGTTCCGACGGAAAAGGTCGAGGAACTTCGCAATGCCGGTATGGTGCTGCCGATTGATGTCCCGATGGGTTACGAAAAGATGGAGGCGAGTTTCAAGCTCTCCGGCTTTGACCCGCAGGTTATTACTTTGTTCGGCTTGGAGGTCGGTTCCGAACGCGAGTTCATGGTGACGGGTGCGCTCGTGCATGAGGACGGCACCGTCGTCAATGCAACCGCCTATATTCGCGGTCGTCTCATCAAAAACGATCATGGTGCCTGGAAGCCGGGTGACATGGCCGAGAACGATTTCTCGATCACGCTTCGTTATTACAAGCTGGAAGTCGAAGGGGCCACCCTGATCGAAATGACGCCGTTTGACGTGTCCATCGGCGGCACGTCTCGCACGCAATCCATCCGCAGCGCGCTTCTCGCGTAACGTTCGCCAGTTCGACAAGGATCGACAATGTCTGAACCCGTAAAAGTGAAGCTCTCGACGACCTACAAGCTTGCTGGCGTCGAGACGGACGAAATCACTATTCGCGAACCGAAGGTCGCGGATCTCATCACGGTCGAAAGTGTCTCTAATGGCGGCGGCAATAACGCCGTACTCACCCTGATGATTGCGCAGCTCTCCGGTGCAACTCAACCCGAAATCGCACAGTTCTCGATCAGTGATTACAAGAGGTGCAGCAAGATCGTCACCCCTTTCTTGATCGAGGCGAGCGCGGATGGCGACGCCTGACCATCTGGCTTAGCCAGAACCTTTACACCCCGATATCGACGTTTCTGGAAATGACGCCGCAGGAAGTCTTGCTGTGGCGTGATGAGGCTGTCGACCTGATGAAAGCTAAGAGGAAATAATGGCTGTCCTGAGTTCCAAGCTTGTTGTTTCGCTTGTCGATCAGATCACCGGTCCAGCTCGCGGTGTTGCTGCTGCGCTTGACGGTCTTAACCGTCGTGCCAGCAGAACCACGTCCGCGATCATGGGGGCCGGTGGCGGCTTTTCTGTCGGGGCTCTGGCTCGGAATTTAGCGGCCATAGGTCTCGGTTACGTCGGCGTTCGTGAAGGCATCGGCGGCACCGTCGGTGCTGCCATGAAATTCGAGGAAGCGTTCGCCGATGTTCGCAAGGTCGTCGACGGCACGCCTGCGCAATTGTCAGTCGTTCGATCCGAGATCCTTGGATTATCCAAGGAACTCCCGGTCACCGCTGACGGCCTCGCCTCGATCTATGCTGCTGCCGGTCAATCCGGTGTTGCCTTGCAGGAACTGACAAAGTTCTCGGAAATGGCGGCAAAGGTCAGTGTGGCGTGGGATACGTCGCAGGGGGAAACCGGCGACGCGTTGGCAAAGATCAAAACTCAGCTCGGTTTCAACGTCGACCAGATCGGCTTGCATGCAGATGCCATCAATCATCTTGCGAACAACACCGCATCGGCTGCTCGTGATCTCGTCGAGTTCGATAAGCGGGTTGCCGCAACCGGCAAGATGTTCGGCTTTTCCGATACACAGACACTCGCTTTCGGTGCGTCCATGATTTCGGCAGGTGCCGAGGCCGAAGTTGCGGCTACTTCGTTCCGCAATATGGGGCGCGCACTGACGAAAGGTGAGCAGGCGACAAAGTCACAGCGTTTGGCATTTGCAAAGCTTGGCCTCGATTCCGTCAAGGTATCTAAGAACATGCAGAAAGATGCGCTCAAAACCACGTTGAACGTGATTGAGCGGATCCAGCAGCTGCCGAAAGACCAGCATATCAGTATTGCGTCCGCCTTGTTCGGCGATGAGGCGCGCGCGCTCATGCCGATCATCGCCGATACGAAAGAGCTTCGCCGCGAGCTTGCGATGATCGGCAGTGAGGCAAACTACAGCGGATCTGCGTTTCAGGAATATATGGTTCGGGCTGAAACGACCGCGAACGCCTTGCAGTTGCTTGGAAACAAGATCAAAGCCTATGGCATCGGCGTGGGTGACAGCTGGCTACCGACGATCAAGGATATGAGTCTTGGTATCGGCGACGTGCTGGACACGCTGGATAAACGTGTGGGTGTCATCGACAAGATCGAAATGGCTGTCAAAGGCTTGATGAGCGGTTTCGGTTATGGCGGCGACGGTGGTACGCGCCAGCTTATCAATGATCTGGGTGATCTGCTGTTTGGCGAGGCATTCAAGGGCGACGGTACTCAGGTCGATCAACGTATGATTGATCTCGCCAAGCTCTCGAACAATTTCCGCAAGATCGGCCTCGACCTGAAAGCCTTCGCCAAGGATATCGGGTCTGGCGATATTCTGGGTGCTGCCGGGAATATTTCGGAAGCTCTTAGCAAGATGTCGGGCTCTGCTACCGTCATTAGCGCACTCGGCATTGCTGCCGCAGGCGCAGCGATGTTGACCTTGGGGAGAGGCATCACCCGACTTGCGTTCTCTCCATTTGGCCGGATTGGGTTGGCAGCTGCTACGGCAATCACACTGATTGATGCGGTAAAGGGTGCGAACAGCATTGGCGAGTTTGCAGATAACCTGACGAAACTCTCGTTAGTGGATTGGGTGACAATTGGGGCAGGCCTTTTGGCTGTTGCGGGGCCATTGCTCGAATTGAGGAATCTGATTGCAGGAACGGCTGCTGCGGGTGCGGCTTCTACTGTCGCGGGCGGTGGAACCGCAGCAGCGGGTGGAGCGAGTACGGGATGGCTTAGCCGTATTTTGGGAGCTGGCGGCGGGACTGGTGGAATGGTCGCTCGTGGCGGCTTATGGGGGCTTGTCGCCTACGGGTTCTATAAGGGCCTGGAAGCAAAGGGACCGTCGGATCCGCGCTACATTGACCCGGAGTTTTTTGTAGAGAAATCGAACGAGCAAAAGGTCAAGGTGGGATCTGGTGTAGGACAGATAGTGCCCGCAGCGCCGCTGCCTAATCAGCCTGCGCAAAATGCACCACAGCCCTTTAGCCTTGGGGCTATTTGGGATGCTCTGACCGCACCGTCGCCGACTGCCGGTATTAGCAAAGGTCCGACGGATGTTTCAATTGTCGACACCCCATCTGTTTCGATCTCAAATCCGGTCCAGACAATGCCGAGCGGAACGCAAGATGTACGGGTTACCAATCCGCAACCGGCTCCCGTGGTGACGGTTCATATGAACGTGCAAACAGGTGCTTCGCCGGAACAGATCGCGTCTCAGACGGCACAAGCGGTCGCTGCTCAATTCCGCGCAGCGTCGGGCGGCGCATATTCAGATGGGGGAATGTAATGGCAATTCCAATGTGTCTGGGGCCATTTATGTTTCATTCCTTGCGCTTCGGCTATAAAGGGCTGAAACGGGATCTTTCCACTCGTTGGGCCGATATCAGCACTGTAGGCGGGTTGAACCGCCTGCAGTGGACTGGCGGTGATGATGACCGCACCACGATTGAGGGAGTTTTGTTCCCGCATGAGTTCGGTGGATTGGCGGTGCTGGAGGGCCTTCGCGGGGCGGCGACTGCCGGAACTGTATTGCCGCTTATTACGCTAGCAGGAAATGTCTACGGTATGCATGTGATCGAAGGTATTAGTGAAGATCAATCGTATCATACTGCGCTCGGTCATCCGAGAATGGACGTTTTTCGTATCCAGCTCAAGCGCTATAGCGGTGGCAGCTTCTCGCCGATTTCAGTTATTCAGTCACTATTCGGGTGATGCCATGGGGCGTATTTACACAACCATACAGGGCGAAATGCTCGACGCTATCTGCCGCAAGATCTACGGTGACGAAAGTGGATATGTCGAGCAGGTGCTGGAAGCTAACCCTGGTCTGGCGGCGCTGCCGCATCGCTTGCCTATGGGGACAAGAATTAATCTACCTGATTTGATTCGCGCAGAACAGTCTCAGTCGATAGTGGCGCTATGGGACTGAGCTATCCGGCATCTACTTGAAACATGGTTTTAAACAGTGAAGTCCATGTTCTTGCGACAGTCCCGGTGCATGTAAATGTCTGGCCCTTCTTGAGTTTGGAAACTGTATCTGTCCACTTTGATGACATTCCGCATCGCGCAAGGATGTTTCGCCCAATGTCTAAATCAACCCAAAAGCCAGAGAAGGTTCCCTTCTCAACTTCCGCAACCTTGCCAGTTAGTTGATAGGTTTTTCCGGACATATTTGCTTCCCACCAAGCTTCCTGTTCAATCTCCGTTTTGTTGCGTGAGATTCCAGAAGCGATCTCGGCGGCGGTAATTGTGAGCGGTTTATCGCCTTGTGGTGAAGTGTGTTCGATCACGGGTGATGGTCTAGGGTTCTTGCCAATCGATACTGCAGCGTCAATCGCAGGCATGTTTGGGTTTGCTTCACATAGGGCGTAGAGGCTTGCGTAAATGCTCTCACTCTCTTCAGTCGTAAGGTCGGCAAACTTCTTTCCAGTATTGGAAAGGTAGGATCCTAGCGCGACAATATTCACGCTAAATCCATTCCCGCCCATCTTCTTGCCTTGCCTGCTTCCCACTGTTTGTTGCTTCATATTGGCTGTGAAGTCTTTGCAGGCAATTGTTTGAAATTCTTCTGCGCCAGCGCTCCAACAATACAGGGTACCAATCAGCGCAAAACTAACCCTTTTCCACATATTGCCCATTCCCCGATGTTGGATAACCAGAATGAAGACTCCAGCCTTTGAAATAAAAGTCAACGGCAAAGCCGTCGCGTCCATCGTGAATGAACGGCTTATCTCACTGACTGTCACCGACAAAGAGGGTGTCGGCTCGGATTCAATCGATGTCGACCTGAACGACGGAAACCCGTTCGCCTCAATCCCGAAGAAGGGTGACAAGATCGAGGTGTCGCTTGGCTATACAGAGACGGGCATTCTTCCTTTTGGATCATACACGGTTGATGACCCTGAGATCCGCTGCCTTCCTTACGGTATGAACATTCGCGGGCGAGGGGCGAATATCCGCGACAAGTTCAAACAAAGTCGTTCCCGTCACTGGGATGAAAAGACTGTCGCCGAGATCCTGCAGCAAATCGCTTCCGAGAATGGCTTGCAGCCTGTCATCGACGACAAGGTTGCAGCGCACAAATATGATTGGTTCGGACAGCAGGATGAGAGTGATATGCATGTCTGCGAGCGCTTGGCTCGTATTCATGGCGCCTTGTTCTCGGTGAAGGATGGCAAGCTGATTTTTGCCAAGCGTGGTAGCGGGAAATCTGCGAGCGGGAAGGACTTGACCCCGATTGTTGTCGGGCCGTTCGAGATCGTGCAGGGCACATGCCGGATCAACTTCGCCTATCGCAAGAAAGTCAAAACGGTGCGCGCCAAGGTACGTGACCGCGCCAAGGCTGAGACGGTTGAGGTCGAGGAAGACAGCGACGATGAAGGCACCGCCGATTTTAAGGTGAAGGAAAATTTCAGCACGGAAGCCGAAGCGAAAAAGGCTGCGAAATCCAAGGCTGAAAGTCTGAAAGCCGAGACGGTCAAAACCTTTGTCACGGTGTTTGGCGATCCGACCATTCGGGCAGGCGCACCCTTTTCCTACCAGAATGTGCGGCCGGAAATTGACGGCATAGAATTCATAATCGAGACAGCCACCCACCGCATCAGCAAGTCGGGATATATGACCGATATCGAGGCGAAGCTAAAGCCGGTCGCCAGCAAGGCATCCAAGGATAAGAAAAAGTCGACTGCGGCCAGCACCTCGAAAACAAACGAGAACAACCCGAAAACGCCAGCGGTGCCAGATCCCAAACCGCAAGCGCCCGCAACCTCGACGACGGGCGGGTCACCTATGGGCATGGGCATAGGCCGCGCCTAGCACCGGTCCAAATCCAACGGGGCAATCATGAAATACATTATCCGGAATTATCCGGTCGCCTTCATCAAGTGGGCGATCTACGGGATCTTGCTGCTTATCGCCAAGCTGGTAGCGATCCTGATCGCACCGATATTGGCGCTCTGGTCGGTGTTGGCAGGGATTTCGGTTCTGCCATATCCATTCTCGCTCTTTCACACGCATGATGACGACCTGGACGGCGGGCAACATCAGCTTGCTTGGCCACAAGCCAAGGGGGTCAAATTGTGGTGGCAGCGAACGCGGTGGATCATGCGAAACCCGGCCTACGGCTTTGCGGCCAATGTTTTCGGCTTCCGCTTCGAAGCTGTTACCACCGTTTATCAGATCGACAGCGGCGGCTTTGACTGGTCGAGGCCCGGCACATTTTATGAAGGCGTATATCGAGACGGGAAGGGCGGTCTGTTTTTCTCGTATCGCGCCCGCTTCAAGGTCTTCGGCAAGATCTGCGGTTGCTGGATCGGCTGGAGCTATATCGCTTACGACAATGTCAGTCTGCAGTTGAAAATCTCCCTCATATCCATCGTCAAATAGAGGCTGTCATGCAGCTTGTGCCCGATTGGCGGCGCGTCTTGCGAAAGGCGTGGTCTGTCCGCCTGATCCTGCTTGCCGGTGTTCTGACTGGCATTGAAGCCGTGTTGCCACTCCTTGGCGACACTTTCCCCATCCCCTCCGGCGCGTTCGCTTTGCTGACCTTCTTTGTGGTGGTCGCAGCCTTTGTGATGCGCCTCGTTTCTCAGAAGGTATTCCGAAATGGCGAGTAAACGCGCAAAGGCCGCTCTGGCATCTGGTCTGGGTCTCGTCGCTCTGACAGCGACTTATCTGACCGCGCCGTGGGAGGGTATGGAAAACCAGGCCTATTATGACAAGCTTGGCAAAGTCTGGACTGTATGTCTCGGTGAAACCAAGGGCGTGCAGAAAGGCGACTATTACACCGACAAGCAGTGCCGCGAAAAGCTCATCACGCGTCTGGAGAACGATTTCCGGCAACCGCTGCGCAAGTGTATCCGCACTTTCGATCAGGCGCCCATCGGCGTGCAGGCGTCAATGCTAGATCTCTCCTACAATATTGGGACTGGTGCGGCCTGCAAATCGACTGCCGCCCGCCGCATGAGTGATCGGCAATGGCGTGCGGCCTGCAACGCGATGACTGCTTTCAATCGTGCCGGGGGCAAGGTCGTGGAGGGTCTGAAAAAGCGCCGCGAGCTGGGTGACGCTCAGCGTATCGGGGAGCTGGAACTTTGTTTGGCAGGCCTGTGATGTTTTGCCTGCTGGACTACCTCAAGATCGGCGCTGGCTGCGCCGTCGGAATCGTTCTGTCTGGGATCTATTTTAACGGTGTGCCGGTTCTCAAAGACCTTCCCTATGTCGGTGCTGTGTTCGAGGGCCAGGCAAAGAAAGGCCTTGTTCCCGAATTTCAGGCGGCGGCGCTGCGGGCGGAACGCGACGAACTGCGACGGCAGGGCAGAGCCAACGCGCTTGTGATTGAAGCCTACCAGGTGCAGTTGCGGAACGCTCGCGCGGCTGAGGCTGCACAGATCGAAAAATCTGAACAGGAGATAGCGGACTATGAGAAAAAGCTGGCAGCGGCGGGCCGTGCCTGTCTGCTTGATCGCGATGATTTGCAGTTCCTGCGCCAGTGATCGACTGCTGCAAGAGGCTGCCGAAAAACAGGGCAAGGCGCAGGCGCGCATTGTCCCGGCTGAATATCCCGATGACTGTCGCAAGAATGAGCCGCATGCGCCGTTGATCGAGGGCGCGGAAGTCCGATCCATCCTTAAAAGGGAGCGAGCGGCGCTGGACAGGCAGAATGCGCGAACGGATCGATGTGCCGAATTCTATGACAGCTGGGCAAGGGGGCTACGGTGAGGGAAGGTGCGATGCGGTTACCAAGCAAAGGAAAGTTTGAGTGGAATTTTAACACGCTGCTGCAACTGGGGCAGATCGCGGTCCTCATCCTCGGCGGAGTGACGATCTGGGTCAACAGATCCCGCGATATAGAAGATCTCTCGAAATGGAAGCTGTCTCATGAGGCTTATCATAAAGAGCGTCTGGCAGAGGTTCGCGAGGAAAAGGGCAAAAGCGATCAGCGGTTTCAAACCATTGAAGCTGATATTCGCAAGCTCTCCAGTAATCAGGAGAGTATGAGCTATCAGATCGCGTCAAACACGCAAGCGATCAAAAGTGCTGCCGATAATTCCAAGGAAATTCAGGAAACCTTAACGACAGTGCGTGGTGATGTCCGTTTAGTGATGGAGATCCTACAGCGTCTTGAGGCAGGACAGCGGCGTCCCATGCCCCAGTAAATGCGTAGCGATCCGCTATGATATGATGACCGTGCGCCCGCCCGTCACTCGACGCGGCGGGCTTTTCTTTTCCAGCGGTCAGGATGTTGTCTCACTTGTGCCGCTTATTCGTCCGGATCTCTGCCGGTTGCTCCGAGGTGTAAGCCTTCGGATACAATGCGGATTGCTGTTGCTGCTTCTTCTTCTGACCAGCCGGCGTCTACCGCATCCTGAATAAGCTCCCGGACCCCCACGACGTTTGCACCCGAAAGCGCCTCTGTGGCTTCCGCTTCCGTCGCGCCAGCCGCGACCTGCTGCTCAACAAGGTCAGCGAGACCTTGAGAAATGGCTTCCTGACAATCAATTTCACGGTCTGGATAATCTCCTGGCTGCTTCGGTCCGAACATTCAATCCTCCGTCGATTAGATCTATGAAGGTAGGGCGCTTATGTTCTGCGTCCAGCGAAGGTGTATTCTCCGGTCATGCTAGCCCCCCGACGAACCCGCTCATTTCCTGTAGCCTCACCATGGCCATGCGCATATGACCGTGACAGCCCCGCGCCTTGCATCTGACCTTCGCCTCGATCTCGTCCAGATATTTTTGCGAACGATCTGTTCCCTCGCAAAGCAATTGCTTTGTCGCGTAAGTCACGCGACCGCATTTCTTGCAGGTCAGTTCAAGTCGCTGCTCATCGTCCAGGTCACGTACCTTGATCGTCGATTTCCAATTGCCCATAGTCTCACCAGAAGTCTTCTGCGGACGGGATGCGTGTGTAACTGATCTTGCCGCCAACGTGGCCGCCTGCTGGTGGCTTCCATTCCCCCATACTGACTATCGTGCCGGAATATTTGGAGTTGATAGCATCGACAGCATTGTTTGCCTTCTCCCACTTCTGGCGCTCGGCATCGTCGTTATTCAGCATGTCCATCTGGCGCTCATCGGCTGGGGACAGATCATACAACGTCACGCCAACTCGAAAGATGGTTACGCCTCGCGGATGATCTTCACGCACGCGTTGCCAGAGCAACCGCAGCGCCGACAGAATAGCCTGATCGTCGTTCACAACCGGCAAGTAATGCTTGCCGAACCATGAGCCGTCGCGCACTGACAGCCAGAGCCATAGGCCCGCTGCATAGAAATTTTCACGACGAAGGCGACGGGCGGCTTTGGTCAGCAGAAGGCGGGATATTTCATAAGCGCCTGTGATCGAGCGAGCATCTGGTGGCAGAACACGACCATGACCGAACATACCGCGCTGCTGCGATGGCGCTTGGATGTCGTAACCGTGGAGGGCGTACCAAAGTCGCTCGCCGTTGACGCTGTTCCAGATCTTCCGCATGTGTTTTGGTTGTAAGGCGTAAAGCTGGGTGGTTGTAAACACGCCATTACGATAAAGCCGCTTTGCCATATTCGATCCTACGCCGGGTATATCCTCCAGTTCGACGCGCAATAGTGGGTCCGGCATGATGGTTGGCCACCAAATAGCCAGCCCATTGCCGTAGGATCCTCGACGTTTCGTTTCTTCTTTCCCGGCCTTGCAGGCGATCTTTGCAAGCTGACGGTTTGCGGCGAATCCGATTGAGCAGGTGATGAACTGTCCAATGTTGTTTGAGATCGCCGATTTGATGCGCGCTGCCAATAGCTCCGGATCTCGCTTGCCACTGTCATCCAGCACGCATGTTAGCTCGTCGATGCTTTTGGCTGTGTCAATGGCGATGACAGTCTCGATCTCGCAGAGCAGGGCATTGTGAGCGCGCCGGTAAAGGTCTGGCTTTTGCGGGACCAGGATAAGGTCAGGGCACAGCCGCTTCGCTTCCTTGATCGGCATGACGTTTTTAACGCCGAAGTTCTTCGCCTCTTTCGAGCAGGCGATGACGGCGGTGCGGTCAGTGCCTTCGAAGGGTACGACGCCGATGGGGCGACCACGTAAGCGGCGGTCGCACTGCTGTTCAACGCTGGCGAAAAAGCCATCGAAGTCGAGGTATAGGCGTTCGATAGTTTCAGGAAGGCGCAAGTTACGCTCCAAAATCAGGACGAGCGAAACCCGCCCCGCGCACCTACGCACTCAGGAACATATTCCGCTCAATGTGGATATGTTCCTAGAATGTTCTCATTTTGAATTTTAGTCAATCTGCATTTTGAGGTTGTGGAAATGCGGTGCATAAGTGGGGTCGCCGGTCATTGAAATGTGGGGCAGACGCATGAAAAAACAAAATTTTTACAACGCATGACTTTCTGTCCCACTTTTCTGCAAGCCATTGAAAAGACCCGAAATCCCTAGAACCTCCGGGACTCCCATGTATGGGGCAATAAAAAACCCCGCCGGAGCGGGGTTGAGATCAATAAGAAGCTGCTTTTAGTGCTCGCTCAATGTCTTTGTCACTTGATCGATTAATTGCTTCGATAACGCCCCGATATTGTCGGCGACTTTCGGAAATGATGGTTTCGGTATCAACGGTCACGCGACGGGGAGGGAGTTTATCCTTAGTGGGTTCCGACCTGTCGACTGCCTTCCGAAGTGAATTAGGTTGAGAAGTCATATGTTTGCTCCGCCGGTCATGTGTTCAATGCTGCCTGTCGCAGCTGATATCTAGAATTAATGTCTGAATTGAAGAAATGTTTCCTTTTAATCCAGACAAGTCCCTCGTGCTTGGTCACAATTGCAACATCTACGGGTCCGCCAACCGTTTCGGAGGGTTTCGTTACCTTCTCCTTCAACGATTGAAGAGTGATTAATGTCTCAGCCAATTCCGCCATCTCATCAACGGGGAGGGAGCTGAGCACGCTCCGAAGGGGCAAAGAGTGCTCCTTGCGAGCTTTGTCAAGTACCGCGTCCCGTATTTTATCCTTCGCAGACTGAAGCAAAGCTTCCACATCGTCAATTGCGGCCATTTGGCCCCCGCTTTGCGCGGCAATGTCCTCCGCAAAGCTCTTGATTGTGTCGTTTACTGCAACCATCAGTGATTCGTAGACGTCTGCACTCAAACCCAAGGAGAATGTATCGGTCATTGAAGTTTGTGCGAAACCAGAAATCCAGGCAGGTTTGTCATGATCGATAGTTTCTGCAGCTTGCCTTTTGTATATGTGGCGACCACTCACTATTCCGCAATGGCAGTATTCGACCATTGATGGGAAAAACTCATGGTCTCCGAACCCAGCAAATACGAGACCTGTTGTGCTGAGATATCGATCTGGGTTCTTTATAACCTCCCTGATGGCTGTATCGGACCATCCGTCGATGTTCGCAGGAACCGGCACCTCGATATGCTGAAGAAAATCAGCCATCACATCCGAGACTGCTGCTCTCGTATCGCCCAACGCTTGCTCTACATTGTCCTCATTCAAGCCATTCGGGAGGCCAATTTCAGCAAGTGCGCGATCCCTCTCTGAAAATGCGCTATCAATGGCCGCAGATCTGTCGGCGTCGTCGACGTCTTTTATTGCGGATATGATGATGCCGTATGAGACACCCTGTGCAGCTCTGGCCAACTGCTCGATCTGCTTTTGTTCAGGAAAGTATCGTTGATTGTTGTTGAGGTAGCTGAACAGTTCGCTCGCGTAATCTTCGACAGTATTGAACGATTTTATTCCGATTTCCTGCCGAAAGGACTTTATGATCGTCTCCCACGGCACACTCAGAATTGATGCGGAATCAAAGATCATCATCCCAATGGGATGCCTATTAGAAAGCTGGAAGATTTTGTTCGCGCCTTTGAAATAGCGCTCTTCTCTTTTGCCATCTACCCACCTTGATACAGTGGTGGCGCTGTCGGCGGCTAACACTACAGCCAGCCGGTTCATCATGCAGACTTCAGATGTCATGCCTCGAATTCCTCCCCCGTGAGGTAATCAAGCGTGAGCGTATCGTGATTCCTGCATGTCGCATAGCCATCTGGATAAGGCGAACTGTCGTCCCAAAAATGCCATGGCCGAGTTCTATTATTGTGATGCGTTTGTTCGGCAGTCAGTATTCCGATCTTGTGTTTTTTTGGCGCTGATTGTAGTAGGTGCGCCAACGTGTGATTTTGCGCCGCAATTTTGCGATACGTACTGTGACACAAACTGGGACACATAACTGCCTTTCTGGTGGATATTGTGCAAGGAAATCAATGGGTGGGGTTTGGTGCGGCTGCTCTCCATCCGCACCAACTGCCATAAGGCAAAAGAATTTCTCTCCCGCGACAAGGCAAACAAGCCGGTGACGGCGGGACAATGACAAGAAGTGAAGGTTTGAACATGCAGGTTACCGAAACGCTCAATGAAGGGCTGAAGCGCGAGATCAAAGTCGTGGTTCCGGCCAAGGACCTCGAAGCCAAGCTCGCAGAGCGGCTGGAAACTGCGCGTGACCGCGCCAAGATCAACGGCTTCCGTCCGGGCAAGGTGCCTGCGGCTCACCTCCGCAAGATGTACGGCAAGTCCTTCATGGCGGAAATCGTCAACGAAATCCTCAACGACTCGTCGCGTTCGCTTCTCGCTGAACGTAACGAAAAGTCGGCTACGCAGCCTGAAGTCATCATGTCGGAAGACGAAAAAGAGGCCGAACAGGTTCTCGACGGCAAGGCCGATTTCGTTTTCTCGCTGAACTACGAAGTTCTGCCGGCAATTGAAGTCAAGGACTTCTCGAAGATCGCCGTTACCCGTGAAGTCGTCGATATTTCCGATGAGGAAGTTGACGATCAGGTCAAGCGCATCGCTTCGTCGACCCGCGCCTTCGAAACCAAGAAGGGCAAGGCCGAAAACGAAGATCGCGTCACGATCGACTATCTGGGCAAGCTCGACGGCGAGCCGTTCGAAGGCGGCGCGGACAACGATGCGCAGCTCGTTCTCGGTTCGGGCCAGTTCATTCCGGGCTTCGAAGAGCAGCTCGTTGGTGTCAAGGCTGGCGACGAGAAGGTCATCACTGTGACGTTCCCGGCAGAATACGGCGCTGCCCATCTGGCTGGCAAGGAAGCTACCTTCGACATTACCGTCAAGGAAGTTGCCAAGCCGAACGAACTCGTTCTCGATGATGAAACTGCAAAGAAGCTCGGCATCGAATCGCTTGAGCGTCTGCGTCAGGTTGTTCGCGAACAGATCGAAAGCCAGTACGGCCAGATCACCCGCCAGAAGGTAAAGCGTCAGATTCTCGACGCTCTGGACGGTGACTACCAGTTCGCAACGCCGCAGAAGCTTGTTGACGCTGAATTCAACAATATCTGGCAGCAGATCAACTTCGACCTGCAGCAGGCTGGCCGCACGTTCGAAGACGAAGAAACCACCGAAGAAGCTGCTCGCGAAGAATATCGCAAGCTCGCTGAGCGTCGCGTACGCCTCGGTCTGGTTCTGTCGGAAATCGGCGAAAAGGCTGGCGTTGAAGTTTCTGAAGAAGAACTGCAGCGCGCTGTTTACGATCAGGTTCGTCGCTATCCGGGCCAGGAAAAGGAAATCTACGAATTCCTGCGCAAGACGCCGGATGCCGTTGCCAACCTTCGCGCCCCGATCTTTGAAGAAAAGGTCGTTGACCATCTGCTCGCCAACATCAGCGTGACCGACAAGAAGGTCTCGAAGGAAGAGCTGACGGCTGAAGACGAAGATGCAGCTTCGGAAGCAAAGCCTGCCAAGAAGGCTGCTCCCAAGAAGAAGGCCGCTCCTAAGAAGAAGGCCGACGAAGGCAAGTCCGAAGAGGCTTGATCTTCACTTCCAGCAGGAATTCGGAGGGGCCGCGCATAGCGCGGCCTTTTCGTTTTGCGATCACGGAAATGGTGGCTGAAAAGCTTGCATCCGGTGGGGCTTTGCTCTAGCCAATACAACAATCAGTTTCAGCCCAATCACAGTATTGTCGAGCCAGTAATGTCCCTAATCGATACGCGTATACCTGAACCCAAACGCTTTATCTCCGGCGCGACCGGCGACTGGGAAGTCGTCATCGGCATGGAAGTCCATGCGCAGGTCACGTCAGAATCGAAGCTGTTCTCCGGCGCTTCCACTTCGTTTGGCGCGGAGCCGAATTCGAATGTTTCTCTGGTTGATGCAGCCATGCCGGGCATGCTGCCGGTCATCAATCTGGAATGCGTCAAGCAGGCGGTTCGCACGGGAATCGGGCTCAATGCTCAGATCAATCTGAAGTCGGTTTTCGACCGCAAGAACTATTTCTATCCCGATCTGCCGCAGGGCTACCAGATCTCGCAGTTCAAGCAGCCTATCGTTGGCGAAGGCAAGATCATGATTTCGGTCGGTCCGGACAATAAGGGCCAGTTCGAAGACGTGGAAATCGGCATCGAGCGCCTGCATCTGGAACAGGATGCGGGCAAGTCCATGCACGACCAGCATCCGACCATGTCCTATGTGGACCTGAACCGTTCTGGTGTGGCGTTGATGGAAATCGTATCGAAGCCGGACCTGCGTTCCTCCGATGAAGCACGCGCTTATCTGACCAAGCTGCGCACGATTGTGCGTTATCTCGGCACTTGCGACGGCAATATGGACGAAGGCTCGATGCGCGCTGACGTAAACGTCTCCGTGCGCCGTCCGGGCGGGGAATTCGGCACGCGCTGCGAAATCAAGAACGTCAACTCGATCCGCTTCGTCGGTCAGGCGATTGAATATGAGGCTCGTCGCCAGATTGCTATTCTCGAGGACGGTGGCTCCATCGATCAGGAAACGCGTCTGTTCGATCCGGTAAAGGGTGAAACCCGGTCCATGCGCTCCAAGGAAGAAGCGCATGACTATCGCTATTTCCCTGATCCGGACCTTCTGCCACTCGAGTTCGACCAGGCATTCGTGGATGCGCTGGCAGTGGATCTGCCGGAACTGCCGGACGTCAAGAAGCAGCGCCTCGTCGAGAAGCAGGGCATCTCGATCTATGATGCATCGATTCTCGTTACCGAGAAGGCCATTGCTGATTATTATGAATCCGTTGCTGCGGGTCGTGACGGCAAGGCCGCAGCGAACTGGGTCATCAACGATCTCCTCGGCGCGCTGAACAAGGCGGGCAAGGACATTGAGGAATCGCCGGTCAGCCCGGAACAGCTCGGTGCAGTCATCGATCTCATCAAGGAAGGTACGATTTCCGGTAAGATCGCCAAGGATCTTTTCGAGATCGTCTGGAATGAGGGCGGTGACCCGAAGAAGCTCGTTGAAGAACGTGGCATGAAGCAGGTTACGGACACCGGTGCCATCGAGAAGGCCGTGGACGATGTCATTGCTGCCAACCCGGAAAAGGTTGAGCAGGCGAAAGCCAAGCCGACGCTGGCTGGCTGGTTCGTTGGTCAGGTCATGAAGGCAACGGGCGGGAAGGCCAACCCGCAATCCGTGAATGAACTGGTCAAGGCCAAGCTCGGGATTGAAGAGTAATGTGGGTCAGGAGCGCGACAGAGGCTGATCTCAAGGCAGTGCATGAGCTGCTGGTATCGACCTGGTACGCGACCTTTGACGACATCCTCGGGCGGGAAACGGTGGATGCCGTTACCGCCCGGTGGCACGGCATCGCTGTTCTGAAGGCCAATCTGAAGAAGCCTTATTCGGAATTCATTGTCGCCGATAACGGCAATGGTGGGATCGACGGAATGGCTTTTGCCAGCCAGTCCGAAGAAGGCAAGGCTTCGCTGCATCAGCTTTATGTTCGTCCCGACACGCAGGTTCAAGGTATTGGAACGATGCTTCTCGCCGAAATCGAGATGGCTTTTCCTGATGTTCGAACGATGAAGCTTGAAGTGATCGAGCGAAACACCAAGGCGGTGAATTTCTACGAGCGCAAAGGCTATACCAAAGTCGGCCGGAACGAGGATTGGGGCGATCCCAATTGCAAGGAACCGGTGCTGGTTATGGAAAAGTCGCTCGAAAGCTGGAATATGTAAAGCATGTCTCGCCAAAGTGGAGATCGCTTTGGGGAGACATGCGAGAATATAAAAGCCTGACGCGCGCGGCGTTTTGGGCCCATCATACTCTTGTGACAGCGGCAACTTGACCCTTGCCATGGCCAGTCGATAGGGCCATAAGCAAGAAAACCCGGTGGTTTCGGTCACCTGTGGCAATAATGGATCTGGAATAGGTCATGAAGAAATTTATTACGCAAGTTTTCACCTGGTGGAACGGCCAGACGCTCGGCACGCGGTTTCATACGTGGCGCAAGGGCGAGCGCGTCGGTGAGGACGAGTTCGGCAATATCTATTATCAGGGCGGCAAGGACTCCGAAGGTCGCACACGTCGCTGGGTAATCTTCAATGGCTATGCGGAAGCAAGTGCTATTCCTCCCGGCTGGCATGGTTGGATGCATCATCGCGTTGACACGCCGCCTACCAAGGAAGACTACAAGCCGCGCGACTGGCAGAAGCCGCATCTGCAGAACCTGACCGGTTCTCCGCTGGCGTATCGTCCGAAAGGCGCCATTGCTCGTCCGGGCACGGAACCTGCGGAACGTCCGCGCGTGACCGGCGAATACGATGCCTGGACACCGGGCAACTGATAATCGGTTTTGATTTTTGTCCGGCGCGTTCATCCGCGCCGGATTTATTATGTGTCCGCCTTTTGACGCTATAGCGGAAAAGGTTTGAGGATAGACGGCTCGCTTAAGACCAGCGGCAGCATTGCAGCTTGCGACTGGGCAACGAATCGTCACATTTCATGCTTAGGAATTGTTCCGGCTTAATTTAAACCCTTTGGATGCGGATCTCCGTTTTGACGAAGCAATCTCACGGCGCGGCTGGCAACGGAAAAAACCCGATAAAAAGGGCTGTTCAGGTTGCCTTGATTTCGCTCATTGCGACCACCAGCAGCTTTCAAGCAGCAATGGCCGAACGCATCACCAATCCGGTTGCTGAGTTCTCGGGTCTCGATAAAATCACCGGGCGTATCACGACGTTCGACGTCTATATCAATGAGACAGTTCAGTTCGGCGCCCTTCAGGTAACGCCGAAAGTTTGTTATTCGCGCACAGAGAACGAAGCACCACGCACCGACGGTTTCGTTGAAGTCGAAGAGATCACGCTTGACCGAAAGATTCGCCGTATTTTTACCGGCTGGATGTTCGCCGATAGTCCGGGTCTCAATGCTGTCGAGCATCCGATCTATGACGTCTGGCTGAAGGACTGCAAGCAGAAGTCGGAAGTCCCTCCGCCGGATCAGCGCAATTAACCGCAGCTATTTAGAAGCGCACGATTCCATCCAGCGCGTTTTCCAGCAGTTTCTCGTATTTTTTCCTTGGAACTTCCACAGCGCCGAATCTTTCGAGATGCGGTGTGGTGAACTGCGTGTCGAGCAGCACGAAGCCTTGCTTCACCAGATGCTGGACCAGATAGGCAAGGCAGACCTTTGACGCGTCCCGTTTTCGTGTGAACATGCTCTCGCCGAAAAAGGCACGCCCAAGCGTTACCCCATAAAGTCCACCAACGAGCTGTCCGTCATGCCAGGCTTCGACCGTGTGGCAATGTCCGATCTCGAACAGATTCTTATAGGCTTCGCGGATAGGTCCATTGATCCATGTGCGCGCGCGTTCACCTGTTCCGCTGGCACAACCTTCGATCACACCATCAAAATCGTTATCGAGCTTTATGTCAAAAATACCCTGGCGGATGGTCTTCTGGAGGCTTTTCGGCATGTGGAAGCCATCAAGGGGTATGACACCGCGCCTCTCGGGACGAACCCAGAAGACTTCGGGATCGTCGGCTTCTTCGGCCATGGGAAATATTCCCGTGGCATAGGCCCGCAGGAGTAGCTCCGGTTCGATTGAATAGTCGTCCGGGGATACTCCTGCGGTCACTGTCGTCAGGCGCTTTCGCTCTTGGTTTTCTTGGCCAGATACTTTTCAAGCCAATGAATGTCGTAATCGCCGTTAGCGATATCCTGATTGGCAATCAGGTCTTGGAAAAGCGGGAGGGTGGTTTTCACACCATCCACCACGAACTCGTCCAGCGCACGGCGCAGACGCATCATGCATTCGACGCGATTGCGACCATGCACAATCAGCTTGCCGATAAGGCTGTCGTAGTAAGGCGGAATACGATAGCCGGAGTAGACGCCCGAATCCACGCGGATGCCGAGGCCACCCGGCGTATGATAATGCGTGATCAGGCCCGGCGAAGGCGCAAAAGTCAGCGGGTCTTCAGCGTTGATACGGCATTCGATGGCATGGCCGGAGAAGCGGATATCCTTCTGCTTTACCGACAGGCCGAGGCCAGCTGCAACGCGAATCTGCTCGTGAACGAGATCGATACCCGTGATGGCTTCCGTAATCGGATGTTCCACCTGAAGACGCGTATTCATTTCGATGAAATAGAATTCGCCGTCTTCATAAAGGAACTCGATCGTTCCCGCACCGCGATAGCCCAGTTCCGCACAGGCGTTGGCGCAGACCATGCCTATCTTGTCGCGTGCTTCTGCATTGAGCGCCGGTGAATTGGCTTCTTCCCAAACCTTCTGGTGACGGCGCTGTAACGAGCAGTCGCGTTCGCCCAGATGGATTGCATTGCCGGCACCGTCGCCCATGACCTGAACTTCGATGTGGCGCGGCTTTTCGAGATATTTCTCGATATAGACCGCGTCGTCACCAAAGGCTGCACCAGCTTCGGTCCGCGCGGTTGCAAGTGCTACCGAAAGATCTTCTTCGGTGCGGGCAACCTTCATGCCGCGTCCGCCACCACCGGCAGACGCCTTGATGATGACCGGATAACCGATTTCCTTCGCGATGCGAGCGGCTTCGACGTCATCCGTCACACCGCCGTCAGAACCCGGAACAACCGGAATGCCGAGGCGCTTTGCAGTGCGCTTGGCTTCGATCTTGTCGCCCATGATGCGGATATGCGAAGCGGTGGGGCCAATGAAGGTGATGCCGTGCGCTTCAAGAATTTCCGCGAACTTGGCGTTCTCCGACAGGAAGCCATAACCCGGATGGATTGCGTCAGCGCCCGTGATCTCGCAAGCAGCAACGATCTGATGGATGTTCAGATAGCTGTCGCGCGATGGCGGCGGCCCGATGCAGACACTTTCGTCTGCCAGACGCACATGCATCGCGTCGGCGTCTGCCGTGGAGTGAACGGCGACGGTCTTGATGCCCAGTTCCTTACAAGCCCTGAGCACGCGAAGAGCGATTTCGCCACGATTGGCTATGAGTATCTTTTGAAACATTGCGCTTTGCTGCCCGTTCATTGAATAAGCCGTAATCTGTTGTCTTATTCGATTACGACGAGCGGCTCACCGAATTCAACCGGCTGAGCGTCTTCGATGAGAATGGCCTTGACCGTACCAGCCCGTGGGGCCGGAATCTGGTTCATGGTCTTCATGGCTTCGATGATGAGAAGCGTCTGACCTTCCTTCACCTGTGCGCCGATTTCGATGAAGTTGCGAGCACCCGGAGCCGGAGCGAGATAGGCAGTGCCAACCATCGGCGACGGAACGGCGTTCTTCGACAGATCGGCCTTGGTCGGTTCGGCGGCTGCAGCAGCTGGTGCGGCAGCAACAGCAACAGGGGCTGCGGCTGGCATAACGGTTGCTGCGGCCTGAACCGTGACCTTGCGCGAAACGCGGATACGCAGATCGCCATGTTCGACTTCGATATCGGTCAGGTCAGTTTCATTGAGAATGTCCGCCAGGTCGCGGATCGTTTCCTTGTCGATGACGGAATTTTTGCTGGACATATCAGGCCCCTTTAACGCTTTGCCCGTTGTTTTCTTCTTCTTTGGCAATTGCCGCAAGCGCGCGCAGACCGAGCAGATATCCTTCCGCGCCAAAGCCGCAAATAACGCCTTTGGCGACTGCGGATACATAGGAGTGATGCCGGAAAGCCTCACGCGCATGAATGTTCGAAAGATGCACTTCCACGACCGTTACCTTGGCCGAGCGGATTGCATCATGAATAGCAACCGAAGTGTGGCTGTAAGCGGCTGGATTGATGAGGACATAGGCGTTTTTGTCGCCAGCCTCCTGAATCCAGGTCACCAGATCGCCTTCGTAATTGGACTGACGGAAATCGACATCAAGTCCGAGTTGTTCGGCCTCACGCTTGCAGTCCGCCTCGATATTCTCGAGCGTTGCAACACCGTATATCCCCGGTTCTCGTTTGCCGAGAAGGTTGAGATTGGGGCCGTTCAAAACAAAAACCGTTTTTGCCATATCCGTCCGCGACTGATAACGCGTTACCGCGAAATTTCGGTACACTTCGCATTTCATATAGAGGGCTTGGACGCAAGCCGAAACCCTCTAAATCATTGCAGATGTTTTGCCGAACCGGTTTTTCCCGCTATTCTTTGCAAAATAAGCAGCCGATAAGGCAATTTCTCTTCACGCAACATAAACATTGGATGCCACGGCATAAACTGTTTCACAAAAGTGATCAGTCAAGCCATGGCCGATCAGCTTACTTTTTCGCTGCAGCGCGCGCTGCTGCGATTCTCTCAACCAGACCATCGACGCCGATTGCACCCGGAACCAGTTCATCGCCGATGATGTAGGATGGTGTGCCGGTAATGTTGAGCTGTTGCGCCAGCTGATAGGTCTGCTGGAAAGCGCCGGTGATAGCCGGATCTTTCATCTTTTCGCGCAGCTGTGCTTCATCAGCGCCGAGCTTTACGGCATCGGCGATGGCGGAATCTTCCGTTGCACGCTCCTGCGCGCCGAGCAGTACTTGGTGGAATTCAGCATATTTTTCCGGCATCAGCGCTCTGAATGCCTGTGCCACGATATGCGCCTTGGCCGAATCCGGACCAAGAATCGGGAATTCCTTCATGACAAAACGGACATTCTTATCGGTTTTCAGGATCGCTTCCATGTCGGGCAGTGCCCGCTTGCAATAACCGCAATTGTAATCGAAGAACTCGTAGACCGTCACGTCGCCGTCCGGATTGCCGAAGACTGCATCATGCTTGGGGTCATAAAGGGCGGCACGATTGGCAGTCAGCACCTGCTTGATCTGTTCCTGCGCCGCGTGTGCCTGCTTGGTTTCCAGCGCGCTTTGCACTTCCAGCATCAGTTCGGGATTCTGGATGAGATAGTTGCGCACGACGTTTTCAATGGCCTGCTGGTTCATCGCTGCCGGGGCTGCGGAAGCGGCAGGGCTTTCCACGGCAGCTGGAGCCTGCCGGGCAGTGCCTGCATAATAACCCGCTGCCAAAGCTGCGATCCCCACGATGCCGCTGGCAACTGTTATGGAAACTATATTCTTCATTCCAAATTCCAATCTGTCTTTAATATCGCTATCAGGCGCCAACCGCCTTACTTGCTTTTCTTGGCATTAATGATGTCCTGCGCGCGAAGCCATTCGGGCGAACGGGGCTTCATCTGCTTTTGCGCGCGGATGGCGAAGATCTGGGCCTGCTGAAGCTTGCCAGAATAGTAGTTCATATCGGCAGTGGCGAGGTCGGCCAGCGCCATATCACCTTGCTGGCCATATGCTTGCGCCAGATAACCATATCCGCCCGGAAACTCCGGATCGGAAGCTATACCTGCCTTGATCTCCTTGATCGCCGTCGGCATGTTTGCCTTGGCACCGGTGAGCATGAGCGCACGCCCATAGCTCATGCGCAGCAACGGCGATTTGCGCGGATCGAGCGAAACCGCCTTCTGGAAAGCCTTTGCCGCTCCCGCGGCATCATTGGCTTTCAGCAAGACTTCGCCGCGCATTTCCTGGAAATACGGGTTCTTTGGCTGTTCCTTGATCAAGGCATCAAATTTCGGTAGCGCAGAGCGGGCAGAGCCGTTCAGGAATGTTGTTATGGCATTGCCATAGCGGGCAGGGAGCCCGCCGAGGTTGCTGCGGAACATGCGCTGCAGCGCGCCCATATTGCCCGAATAGGCGGCAATCTTCGCGCGCGCCATATCGTGGCGCATCTGCAAGGCCGGAGAATCGGTTTTGTTGAAGTACGGGCTTTTTCGTGCAAGCTCTTCCAGATTGGCAATTCGCTCACGTGGGAGAGGGTGGCTGATACGATATTGGTCGATCTGGGTGCCCGTAAGCGACAGGGCCGATGCGAAACGCTCGAACGTATCGAGCATGCCCTTGGTCGACTGACCGGTGGCATTGAGATAGTTCACGGCAAGACGATCGGCGGTCATTTCTTCCGTGCGCTGATAGTTGAGTACGCTGCGCATGGCTATTTCGCTTGAGCCCATAGCAATACCTGCGCCAGCGCCCGCGGCGTTGCCGCTGCCGCTCGCAGCGCCTGCAACGCCAGCGCCAACGCCAAGCAGCATACCAATGATCGCCATGTTGCGGGCGCGGCTGAGCTGTTCACGCAAACGCTCCTGATGCCCGCCTGCAAGGTGTCCCGATTCGTGTGCGATCACGCCAATGATTTCATTGGGCGTTTCCGCCTGCATGATTGCGCCTGTATTTATGAAAATACGCCGTCCATCAACGAAGGCGTTGAAGCTTTGCGAATTGACCAGAATAACGCGAACGCCGCGACCACCCAAACCTGCAGCCTTGAGGATTGGCGCAGCATAATCGGCAACAAGTGCCTCGATTTCCGCGTCCCGGACGATAGGCACACCACCACCACGCGACTGCGCGAATGCAGGGAGGGCACTGGTAACAGCTATGGACGTTGCGGCCACTACGGCGACCGAACGGCGAACCAAACTATGGAAAGAAAATCTCCTGGCTGGGAAAGGTGTAGTCATCGTCCCCATCGTGTTGTTCTTCCTTCTTCAAACCGGCGCGAATCTTATAGCCTTTGCATTCAATCATCGATAGGCAGGCGAGACATAATCTCCATCTCGGGATTTGGTCGTATTTTCTCGTAAAGTGCTGTTGCTTTACCAATCCGGCGATTATACGGCGGATGTAGAATGCGAAACTCGCAAGTTTCTGGAGGTAAAGTTGGTCACTCTTTCCAGCCGCAGTGCGGTCGAGCCCTTTCACGCTATGGACGTTTTGGCTGAGGCAAACCGTCGTCGCGCGGCCGGGCATCCGATTATTTCCATGGCGGTAGGCCAGCCTGCTGATCCGGCACCGGAAGTCGTTCGACAAGCCGCTGAACGTGCCTTGAAGGACGGTCGCATCGGTTATACCGACGCTCTGGGGCTGATTGAACTGAGAGAGGCCATTGCTGGGCATTATGCCGATCATTACGGTGTTTCGGTTTCGCCGGAACGTGTTGCCGTCACGACTGGCTCGTCTGCTGCCTTCAATCTGGCCTTTGTGGTCTATTTCGATCCGGGCGACAGGGTTGCTATTACCCGTCCCGGCTACCCCGCCTATCGCAATATATTGACGGCGCTAGGCCTTGAGGTCGTGGAAATACCGACCGGCAATGGAACATCGGCGTCACTGACTGCTGAAGCGCTTGCTGCGGCACATGCCGAGAAGCCCTTGAAAGGGGTATTGTTTGCAAGCCCGGCCAATCCGACCGGCGCGGTCATCGACAAGCCGGAACTGAAAGCGATCATTGAAACTGCCCGTGATCTGGGTATCCGGGTCATTTCAGACGAAATCTATCATCGGCTTTCCTATGAAACGGACGATGTCACGGCGTTGGAGATTTCCGATGATGTGACGGTCATCAACTCGTTCTCCAAATATTACTGCATGACCGGCTGGCGTATTGGCTGGATGGTTCTGCCCGAAGACGATATCCGCGCAATCGAGCGACTGAGCCAGAGCCTTTATATCTCCGCACCGGAGCTTTCGCAGCGCGCTGCCATCGAAGCCTTCCATGCAACGGCGGAACTTGAGCGGGTAAAGGATCGCTATCGTCAGAACCGACTGATCCTGCGGGATCATCTTCCACGCATGGGTCTCAGCCTGGCTGCACCAATGGATGGCGCATTCTATGCCTATTGCGACGTTTCGCGTTTCACCAATGACAGTATGGAATTTGCTCGCCGCATGATTGCCGAAATCAATATAGCAGCAACACCGGGACGCGATTTCGATCCGCTGGATGGACATCGCACAATGCGTTTTTCCTACGCTGGCAAGATCGAGGAAATGGAAGAGGCTGTCCGTCGCCTTGAAGGCTGGCTGCCACAACAGAAAGCCTGAGCCGGTTCTGGTTTCTTCCAACCATTTACCAATATCGAAAGATAAAGAAAACCGGCGTTTCCGCCGGTTTTTTCATTTCAATCATGAAACAGATCTCAGAAGAAACCCTTCTTCTGCCACCAGCCAGCACGCTTAGGCTTCTGGTCTTCGCTCTCGCTTGAAGTCACAACGGGCTCAGCGCTTTTCTGCGGTTCGGCAATCGTTGCTACTTCTGCTTCGACCGCTACTGTCTCTTCGACTTCGACAGCTGGCTTCGCAGCAGCTCTGCGGGTACGCCGCTTTGGCTTCTCCGCTTCTGCTTCTGGCTCCTCAGTGACCGCTACCGGTTCAGCAGGAGCTTCTTCGGCAACCTTCTTGCGGCTACGGGTCTTGCGCGCAGGCTTGGCGGGCTTTTCCTCCGCCTCCGCGACTACCACGTCCTCAGCCGCTTCTTCAGTCTTCGCAGACTTGCGAGCGCGGGGCTTGCGGGCAGTCTTGGCAGGCTTTTCCTCGGCTGTTGCTTCAATAGCCGGAACAGCAACTTCAGCCGCTTGTTCCACCGCTACCGATGCAACTGCTTCGACAACAGCTTCCTCGGCTTTAACCGGCAGAACCGGCGTGTAACCGACGAACTCCGGATCTGGAACCTTGCGTACACGCGGTTCGTCGTCGCGACGATTCTTGCGTCCGCCCCGGCGACCACGGCGACGCTTCTTGCGGCGATCTTCTTCGCTCAGCGAAGCATTCGAAGATGATTCCTGCGCGTCATCGGCGTCATCGTCTTCGTCGGAGGCATCTTCCGAAACGGAATCGGTCTTTGCAGCCTGTTCCGGGTTCTCGCGATCACGACCGCCGCGACGACGACGACGGCGACGACGCTTGCGATCACCTTCGTCACCACGATCTTCGCGAGCCTGAACGTCAGCCGTCGCTTCTTCTTCGGCTTCGTCCTCATCGACCGGGATTTCCGGGTCTTCGATATCGTCTTCGATATAGGCCATCGGCTGAACCGGAGGCTGGGTGATAGGCCGTGTCGACGGCGCGCCCTTGTCGATAACGAAATGCTGATGGCCGACACTTTCATCGGCGTCGATGCTGATGGCAACGCCGAAGCGGCCTTCCAGATCCGCCAGCAACTGACGCTTGTGGTTCAGCACATAAAGCGCCGAAGCCGCTGGCGTGCGAACATTGATGTCAAAGCCCGAATGACGTAGCAGATAATCTTCGATGCCGCGAATGATATGCAGCGCCATCGACGAATCCGAGCGGACATGGCCGGTGCCGCCGCAATGCTGGCACACCTGCATCGTGCTTTCCAGCACCGATGCGCGGATACGCTGGCGCGACATTTCCAGTAGGCCGAAATGCGAGATGCGGCCAACCTGAATGCGGGCGCGGTCGTCCTTCAGGCAATCCTTCATCTTCTTTTCGACAGCGCGATTGTTGCGCTTTTCTTCCATGTCGATGAAGTCGACGACGATCAGACCGGCAAGGTCGCGCAGACGCAGCTGGCGCGCCACTTCCTCGGCTGCTTCCAGATTGGTCTGGAGCGCGGTGTCTTCGATGGAATGTTCGCGCGTCGAGCGACCGGAGTTGACATCGATGGCAACCAGCGCTTCGGTCTGGTTGATGATCAGGTAGCCGCCCGATTTCAGCGTCACCTGCGGCAGCAGCATGCGGTCGAGCTGGGCTTCGACGCCGTTGCGTGTGAAAATCGGCACTTGTTCACGATAAGGCTGGACCACCTTGGCATGGCTCGGCATGAGCATGCGCATGAAGTCCTTGGCCTCGCGATAGCCGTTCTCGCCGGAAACGAGGATTTCCGTGATGTCCTTGTTATAAAGGTCGCGGATCGAGCGCTTGATTAGGCTGCCTTCTTCATAGACGAGGGAAGGTGCCGTCGACTGCAAGGTCAGCGTGCGGACATTTTCCCAAAGGCGCATCAGATATTCGTAGTCGCGCTTGACTTCCGCCTTGGTGCGATTGGCGCCAGCGGTACGCAGGATCACGCCCATGCCCTGCGGCACTTCGAGTTCCTTGACGATTTCCTTCAGGCGCTTGCGATCCTGCGGTTGGGTGATCTTGCGGGAAATGCCGCCGCCACGCGCGGTGTTCGGCATCAAAACCGAATAGCGTCCGGCAAGCGACAGATAGGTCGTAAGAGCAGCGCCCTTGTTGCCGCGCTCTTCCTTGACCACCTGCACCAGAAGAATCTGGCGACGCTTGATCACTTCCTGAATGTTGTACTGGCGGCGATTGGTACGGGCAGGCGTCGGAAGCTCCTCAAGTGCATCTTCCGAACCAACAGATTCGACCATGTCCTCTTCATGTTCGATGTCGTCCTCGTCGCCGTTATCGAGGGCTTCGGAGATCACATCGCTTTTCTGCGAAAGAGCCATGGCCGGTGTGCCGGGCACGTAATTCTCAAAAGCCGGGCCGACGGGCTCGGCTGCAGGCAATCCCTTGTCGGCTGCATTGGCTTGCGCGTCGCCATTCTGGCCGTCACGACGACCGCGACGACGGTTGCGGCGCGAACGATCGTTCCGGTCGCTGCGCTCGCTTCGTTCACTTTTGGCGCGCGGTTCGTCCTCATCGTCTTCGGCGCGTGCGGCCTTAGCTTCCGCTTCGAGCAGCGCAAGACGATCTGCTACCGGGATCTGGTAGTAGTCAGGGTGGATTTCCGAGAATGCGAGGAAGCCATGGCGATTGCCACCATATTCCACGAACGCAGCCTGAAGCGAAGGTTCGACGCGGGTAACGCGTGCGAGGTAGATATTGCCTTTCAGCTGCTTCTTGTGTTCCGACTCAAAGTCGAATTCTTCAATCTTGTTGCCCCGAGTGACGATAACCCGGGTCTCCTCCGGGTGGGAGGCATCTATAAGCATTTTGTTGGACATTATTGTCTTTCCTGCCGGCGCCAAGACGCAAAACGCGTGCGCCGGACGAAACCCTGAGGGCTGTCGTGCTCACTGCGTTGCATCTGCCGGATGGTTCTGGGTTCGTCGGAAAAAAAGCTGCTGCCTCCGCGCGCGACGGCCTCGTGGCGATCACGGTCTTCAGGCTTGCAGTGGTCAGTCTTGCTTGACCCATAGCTGTTCCGAACGAAACGACCTCATATATGACCCGGAAAAGCCGGGCCGACCTCTGTGCTCTTTTCGAGCATTGGCGACAGCGCGTAAAGATGCGCAGTCGGCCGATAGAAACGGAGGGCGGGGGAGCCACATCTCCGCTGAATTCTGTACTGGTTATCGGGGGCGACGAATGAATATGCCGCTGTTTTCACTATCATTCCTTGCGGTTCATTTTGAGAACCGGCAAACGATTCTGATAGTTCACCCAAAACCTTTCATAGCTTTTATGGCGTCGTTTGAACGATGACAAGTGCGAATATCATTTGACATTCGCATCGCAATTTCGCCGAAAGCTGAGTATAGGCCCTTTTCAAGGTCGAAATACGGCTGGAAATCCTTCCTTAACTGTAGTTTTGTACGAGTGTTTTAATGGGTATTCGGGCGAGATGGTGCAGGGGCAAACGTGCCGGTATCGCAATTATTGATACCAGTCATTCAATGATGTTCTTGATTGTGGCAGCCGATGCATTTTCGAAGCGCTGAAAACGCTATGACACGATTGGCGAGTTTGCGATGCCTTCTGGCATTGTTTGCTCTCTTGTCGATTTTGCTGTTGCAGGCTGTATCTGTTTCCGCTGCCGATCGCGTGACGTCTCCATTATCAGCACTGACTTTCCGGATGGCCGGCGACGATCTGCGAACGCGCATTGTTGTCATGTTCGATCAGGAGCCAAAGCTGTCGACCCTGCTTCTGGATAATCCACATCGTCTGGTTGTCGACCTGCCTGAGACGCGGTTTGGTTTTGATGAAAAAAGTCTCGAAGCCCGAGGACTGGTATCCCGAGTTCGTTACGGGCTGGTGGGCAAGGGTCGTTCACGCCTCATCCTGACATTACGCGGTCCGTTCAAGGTCGAGGATCTCCGTGTTCTGAAAAATGACAGCGCATCGGGCTATCGCCTTGTGGCCGATATCGTTGCGACTTCGGATCGCGAGTTTGCAGATCAGCTCAAGGGGCGCGAGGAAATAACAAGTTCCACGGATCGCAGTGAAAAGCCTGTTCAAGCCGCATCCCAGAGCACGCCCGCCACGCGTCCGTTTACCGTTATGATCGATCCCGGTCACGGCGGTATCGATAGCGGTGCGGAAAGCCTGAGCGGCATCAAGGAAAAAGACCTGACCCTCGCTTTCGGACAGGAGCTCAGAGATCGTCTGGCGCAGGACAAGAATATCAAAGTTCTGATGACGCGTGATGACGACACTTATCTGCGACTTTCAGAACGGGTGCGGATTGCGCGCCAGCACGAAGCGGATTTGTTCATTTCCATCCATGCCGATACGATCAATCAGCATGATATTCGCGGTGCGACGGTCTACACAATTTCCGACAAGGCATCGGACTCCGTTGCGCGCGCCATGGCTGAGCGTGAGAACAAGTCTGACACCCTTGCAGGTGCGGCACCTGAGGAGCAGCCCGAGGTCACCGACATTCTTCTCGATCTGACGAGACGCGAAACGCATACATTCTCGCTGAGCTTTGCCGAGAAGGTGATTCATTCGCTGCAAGGACAAGTGAATCTCATCAATAATCCGCATCGCTTTGCCGGTTTTCAGGTGCTGCGTGCGCCGGATGTGCCGTCCGTCTTGATCGAAATCGGATATTTGTCCAATGCCGAGGACGAAAAACTGATCAGCAATCCTGAATGGCGCAAGAAGCTTGCAGAGCGGCTGGCGATTGCGATCAGGGCTTTTGAAGCATTGAAGCATCCGGCAAGCGTGAGCAAAGGGTAGGGACCTGAAAAGTGGAGATGTCCCACTTGGAGTTACATGCACTTCAGCTTATAAGATGCATGCTTGCAACAGTTTTGTGGATTTTCGTCGTGCGGACGAAAGTGACCGCGTTAAATTGGTAAAAACACGTAAACCATCTTGCCTTTGACTCATTTGCTGGTCACTAAGCCAGTAGTTGCCATACGGCATAATTGGGTTAAAGGGTTGGCTGTTCGTGCTTTGACCCTTATCATGTGAATAATCTGAAGGCAGGATTCCGCATTTATGGTAAGGCTTATCGGATATTTCTTCGGGATCGGAACGGTGCTGATGCTCCTCGTGGCAGGTGGCGTCGCCCTTTACGTCGGAAGTCTCACGAAGGATTTGCCAGATTACGAGGTGCTCGCAAAATACGAGCCGCCCGTCATGACGCGTGTTCACGCCTCGGACGGTAGTCTGATGTCGGAATTCGCGCGCGAGCGCCGTCTTTATATTCCTATTCAGGCCGTGCCGAACCGTGTGAAGGCCGCTTTCGTTTCGGCTGAAGACAAAACCTTCTACGAACATCATGGTCTCGATTTTGCGGGTCTCGCCCGTGCCATGATAACGAACGTCAAGAATATGGGCTCTGGTCGCCGTCCGGTTGGTGCATCCACGATCACGCAGCAGGTTGCGAAGAACTTTCTTCTGACGTCCAAGCAGACCTATGATCGCAAGATCAAGGAAGCCATCCTGGCGATGCGCATCGAGCAGGCCTACTCGAAGGACCGCATTCTCGAGCTCTATCTCAACGAAATCTTCTTCGGTCTTGGTTCCTACGGTATTGCCAGCGCGGCTTTGACCTATTTCGACAAATCGGTCGGTGAACTTTCCATTGCAGAGAGCGCTTATCTCGCAGCCCTGCCGAAAGGTCCGAACAATTACCATCCTTTCCGCCAGCCCGAGCGCGCTATCGAGCGCCGCAACTGGGTGATCGACCGGATGAGCGAAAACGGCTACATCACCGCCGAAGAAGCGACGGAAGCCAAGAAGCAGCCACTCGGTGTGAAGGAACGTTCAGACGCCCATTATGTGTTCGCGTCGGAATATTTCACTGAGGAAGTGCGCCGTCAGATCATCCAGAAATACGGTGTCGATGCGCTTTACGAAGGCGGTCTTTCTGTTCGCACCACGCTGAACCCGACCTTGCAGGTCGAGGCTCGCAAGTCCTTGCAGGCGGCATTGCTTCGTTATGATGAGGCGCGTGGCTGGCGCGGCCCCATGAAGAATGTCGAGCTCGGCAATGACTGGGGTACGGCCTTCGGTGACATGCAGTCCTACGCGGACGTGCCGGAATGGCAGCTTGCGATCGTCCTCAATGTTTCTGCCGCTGGCGCAGATATTGGTCTGCAGCCGCCGCTTGAGGCATCAGGCTCGCGCAGCAAGGAGCGCAAGCGCGCATTCATCGCCGCTGACGATATGAAGTGGGCCATGCGTGTCGTAAATATCGGTGGCAAGCGCACCAGCGCCAAGTCGCCGGAAGGCGTTCTGAAGGCGGGTGACATTGTCTATGTCTCCAAGGAAGGTGATTCCCGTTTCCGTCTCCAGCAGCCGCCGAAGCTTGAAGGTGCGCTCGTTGCCATGGACCCGCATACCGGCCGTGTTCTGGCCATGGTTGGCGGTTTCTCCTATGCGGAATCGGAATTCAACCGCGCAACACAGGCCTATCGCCAGCCCGGTTCGTCATTTAAGCCGTTCGTTTATGCTGCGGCTCTCGACAATGGCTATACGCCTGCTTCCGTTGTTCTGGACGGTCCGCTGGAAGTCAATCAGGGTGGTACGCTCGGCGTCTGGGCGCCGAAGAATTATTCCGGCAAGTTCTCCGGTCCTTCTACGCTGCGCTATGGTATCGAACAGTCGCGTAACGTCATGACTGTGCGTCTTGCACAGGACATGGGCATGAAACTTGTAGCCGAATATGCCGAACGCTTCGGTATCTACGACAAGATGCTGCCGGTTCTTTCGATGGCGCTTGGTGCTGGCGAAACGACGGTTCTGCGCATGGTGACCGCATATTCCATCATTGCGAATGGCGGCCAGAGCATAACGCCGTCGATGATCGACCGCATTCAGGATCGCTACGGCAAGACGGTCTTCAAGCACGATGCCCGCCAGTGCGAGGGCTGCAATGCACAGGATTGGGCAAATCAGGATGAGCCGACACTGATCGACAATCGCGATCAGGTACTTGATCCGATGACCGCCTATCAGATCACGTCGATGATGGAAGGCGTCGTTCAGCGCGGTACAGCGCAGATCTTGAAGAGCCTCGACCGTCCGATGGCTGGCAAGACCGGTACGACAAACGACGAAAAGGATGCGTGGTTCGTCGGCTTCACGCCCGATCTCGTAGTTGGCGTCTTCATGGGTTACGATACGCCGACGCCGCTCGGTCGCGGCAATACCGGTGGTGGTCTGGCAGCGCCTGTGTTCAAGTCGTTCATGGAACAGGCTCTGGTCGGGACGCCGAAAGTCGATTTCCGCGTACCTGAAGGCATGACGGTCATCGCTATCAACCGCAAAACCGGCATGCGCGCCAATCAGGGCGATCCGAATGTGATCATGGAAGCGTTCAAACCGGGGACGGGTCCATCGGACAGCTATTCGGTTATCGGCATGGATTCCTTCCGCGAAGGTTCTCCGGTTGCACCACAGTCGCCGCAGGCAACACGTGCGATCAACTCGGGATCTGGCGGACTTTACTGACCGGGAAAGCAGGGCTTTGCCCTTTACACCGCGCCGCGTGCTGACTATGGTCCGCGGCGCTTGGGCTATTCGTCCATGCCCGAAAGTCTGGGCCTCGTAACGACCGGTTCAGCTTCTCAAATAAATAGAATGATAATGAAGGAACGATTTGCCCATGCGCGCGGAAATCGAGACGCTGGTTGACGAAATCCAGCAGGCCATAAGCCTGCTGAGGAGGCATCTTTGACTGGGATCAGGCGATAAAACGTCTCGGCTATCTCAATCAGAGAGCCGAAGATCCCACGCTTTGGAATGATGCTCAGGAAGCCCAAAAGCTGATGCGCGAGCGCCAGCAGCTGGAAGATAGCATCAATGGCATCAACCATCTGAAGCAGACGCTGAACGACAGCATCGAACTTATCGCCATGGGCGAAGAAGAGGACGACAAGTCGATCATTCAGGATGCGGAAAACACCATCCGCGAACTGAAGCAAGAGATCGACCGTCGCCAGATCGATATGCTGTTGTCGGGCGAAGCCGACGCGAACGACACCTATGTCGAAGTGCATGCCGGTGCCGGTGGTACGGAAAGCCAGGACTGGGCGTCGATGCTCCTGCGCATGTATACGCGCTGGGCCGAGCGCAACGGCCGCAAGGTCGAAGTGATGGAAGTGCACGAAGGCGAAGAAGCGGGCATCAAGTCCGCGACCATTCTCGTCAAGGGGCACAATTCATACGGCATGATGAAGACCGAATCGGGCGTCCATCGCCTGGTGCGAATTTCGCCCTACGATTCCAACGCCCGCCGTCATACGTCCTTTGCCAGCATCTGGGTTTATCCTGTCATCGATGACAATATCGATGTGCAGGTTACGGAGGCGGATGTTCGCATCGATACCTATCGCGCTTCGGGCGCGGGCGGCCAGCACGTCAACACCACCGATTCGGCAGTGCGTATCACACATATTGCGACCGGAATCGTGGTGCAGTGTCAGGCGGAGCGCTCACAGCACAAGAACCGCGAAAAGGCATGGTCGATGCTGCGCGCTCGCCTCTATGAAGAGGAACTGAAAAAGCGCGAAGCAGCGACGGATGCGGCGAATGCCACCAAGACCGAAATCGGTTGGGGACACCAGATTCGCTCCTACGTCCTGCAGCCTTATCAGCTCGTCAAGGATCTGCGTACCGGCGTTGAAAGCACCAACCCCCAGGAAGTGCTGGATGGCTCCGTTACGCCGTTCATGGAAGCCGCACTTGCCCACCGTATTCAGGGTGGCGGCGAAATGATCGACGATATCGACTGATCATTCGCAAACATGCGTGCAGAAAACGAAACCCGGCCTTTGGCCGGGTTTTCTCGTTTCAGAGGCTCAGAGCAATGGTTCTATCTGTTTGCCTGCCTTGAGGAAATTGACCGGATTGATCGCCCGACCGTTTTCGCGGACTTCATAGTGCAGATGACTGCCGGTGGAACGTCCGGAACTTCCTGCCTCGCCGACAACCGCTCCGGTGGCAACCTGTTGACCGTCGCGTACCAGAACGCGGCTCAGATGGGCAAAACGGGTTGAGAATCCATTACCATGATCGATTTCGACCATATTGCCATACCCGCCAAAGCGACCTGCCTTTACAACCTTGCCCGCTGCGGTGGACTTCACCGTCTGACCGTATGCCGCGCGAAAGTCGATACCGGAATGGAACGCAGCCGTACCTAGAAATGGATCGCGGCGCACGCCAAACAGGCTGGTAACGGGCTTGCCCGGAGCCGGATTGGCCAAGGGCAGGGCGCTTACACGTTTGCGTACCTGATCAAGCCGATCAAGCGCGCTGTCGAGATTGCGCAATTGCATGTCGAAATCATTGACCACCATACCGGGCGACGAAACCGGGATAAGCGGCCCGCCCATTGCAACAGCCGCATTGGCAGGCGTTTCGATACGCAGCCCGGCGGCGTTCAAAGTATCGAGGATGCTGTCGGCCTTTTCATAGGCGGCGTCAGCCAGCACTCTCACCTTGCCATTCTGCTCGCTTTCGATGCGATGAAGGTTCTGGGTGATCGTGGCCAATATCTTGTCGGAAGTCTCAAGTGTCGATTCACCCGAAAGTCCGCCAGAAAGACGCAGTCCTATGGAGCCGGCATCGGCGCGGCGATCAGGCTTTCCTGCAGGTGCCTTTCCTGGAACGGGACCGGTAATGATCGGGTCGATACCTGGAAACTCGCGTCCTGCCAGCGCTTCATCGGGGATAAGCTGGCTATGCTGCTCCTGATCAGGCACGCCTTCCGTCGGCATTTCCGGCATTGGCTGCAATTGCGAAGCTCGTTCCAGCAGAGGTGCGAGTTTTCCGTCGCGCGCATTCAGCGTTTGCTGGCGCTGCATCAGTTCGGCGACCTTGTTCTCCATCACCTGCTGATCGAGCATTTGACGGCTGGTGATGCGATCAACCTCGGTGCGAAGGGCTGAAATGCGGTCCTCATAGAGCTGCTGGTTGCGGGCATGGCGCGCAATACCGGCGCTCATCAGGTCGTCGCGAAGCACCAGATAGGCAGTTGCTCCCAGATATCCGGCCGAAAGCGCCAGAAAAGCAGCACCTCCAAGAGCGGCCATCCATGGACGAAATGTGAAATGGCTGATCTTTTCGCCGCGCGCAATAATCAGGACAGGCGGTTCCTTGCGCTCTCCGAACACCTTTTTCGTCGATGTTTTTGCCTGCTTCCCAGTCATGCCAGCCGCATGCCCCTTCTCGATTCCCTTGTTTGATTACAACTTATTAGGGTTAACAGACCTTTACATTCGAGGCTTGCGCGGGCCATGCGAGCAGTTTTGTTTTTACTGAAGAGTTTAAGGAAACGACTAGATGGATACTGGTGATAAAGAGCGGTAGAAAGACGGCGTCAGCCCAGCTTCGGCACGTGCCAGTTCATTGAACGGTGGTTTGAGTTCGCCACGGAAATTGGCGCGAACCAGTTCGCGAAATCGCGCTGCCGGATCGATTTTGTTTCGGGCGCAGAAGAAACGAAACCATTTAGCGCCAACAGCGACATGGGTTTTCTCGTCATTGTAGATGACGTCAAGAATTGCTGCAGTCTCATGGTCGCCGGTTTCGATCATCTTCTCAAGCAGAGATGGCGTGACATCGAGCCCGCGTGCCTCGAGTATGAGCGGCACGACAGCGAGACGGGCCTCCAGATCGTTGCGGGTCTGGTGAGCAGACTGCCAAAGCCCATCGTGGGCAGGCATGTCGCCATAGTCTGCGCCAAGCGACTTGAGACGATCACGCAGCAGCGTGAAATGCCGCGCTTCGTCGTCGGCGACTTTCATCCAGCCATCGAAGAAACTGCGCGGTATTGGTTTGGCCGCAAAACGGGCAACGATGTCGAGCGCAAGATCTATGGCGTTCAGTTCGATATGGGCGAGCGCGTGCATCAGCGCAATGCGCCCGTGTTCCGTGTTGAGCGACCGCTTTTTCAACATGCGGGGAGGCACGAGTTCCGGCTTTTCAGGGCGTCCGGGACGCTCAGGCAAAGGCGGATCGAGGGGGCTGCGAACCGACAGCGTGCGACCGAACCAGCGAGCAGCGGTCTCTCGCGTCAGCCTGACCTTTTCGTCGAGATCGCCGGCGGATATGGCGCGGATGGCATTACCGCGCAGTGTCTGTTCGTATGATGGCTTGCTTGTCATCGCTCAAAGCGCGCGTGCGGCGTCCAGAACCGCCTCGGCATGGCCGTCGACTTTGACCTTGTTCCAGACTTGAGCGATGCGTCCTTCTGCATCGATCAGGAATGTCGTGCGTTCCACGCCCATATATTTGCGGCCATACATGCTTTTTTCAACCCACACGCCATAGGCTTCGAGCGCTACACGATCTTCATCGGCAGCAAGGTCGACGGTCAGATCGTGCTTCTTGCGAAATTTTGCATGTTTCGTCGCGCTATCGGGAGAAAGACCGATGACGCGAACGCCGATCTTGTCGAACTCCGGCTTCAACAGCGAGAAAGCAATCGCTTCCTTGGTGCAGCCGGACGTGTCGTCTTTCGGATAGAAGTAGATGACAACCGGCTTGCCTTTGAGAGACGACAGGGAGATTTCGCCATTATCCGAAGGCAGAGTGAAATCGGGTGCCGGATCGCCAACTTGGGGATGAGCCATATCTGCGCCTTTCTTTTATGGATTAGGATGGAAACCACCTGTTACAGTCTGAGCTATCGCATTCAGGCAGGGCTTGTGCAACCATTGATGCTGGCGTCACCGCGATGTCGGTTGAAAGGCGCAAGGCTGCCTATGCATGTATGCGATGCGGACAGGAAGCAATTATAAAACAGATAATTACGATCACTTAATGAAGTAAACTCTGAAGGATCGTATGGAATGGCACTCTTTTTCTGGCTGGGTTGTTGACAGAGAAACCGCAGAAGATCCGCTTCAGCAAGCGGGACATGAAAAGAATCGAGCGTCTCGCCGCTGACGGCGAGGGTGGCTTTTTGCCCGGCCCGGCCCGTCCGAGCCGTTCTTTTTTATCGCGCTGTTCCCATGCGATTTTGTCGATCTGTATCCTTCTGGTTCTCATAGTCGGTGCCGGTTTTGTCATCCTTCGCAGCGGTGTCGATAGCAATCTTCTGCGTGACGAAGCACAGAAAAGCCTGATGCATATTCTCGGTGAAGGTGCGTCCGCCTCCATCGGGAGTGCGGCGCTATCGCTGGATCAGGATAGTCACGTTGCGCTCGAAGCCCGTGACGTATCGATCGCTGATCCGAAGCAGGGCGTCGAAATCAGCGGAATCAAATCTGTGCGCCTGGGGCTGGCGCCGTTGCCGCTTTTGACCGGCAAGGTACGTGTTGCTCAGCTCGAGGTGGATGGCGTTTCCTTTGAAATGCCAGAAACGAAAGGTCCGGGATTCTGGAAGTCCTTGCCTTACGACGAACATGGCATTGTCGATTTCGATGCGGTTTCGGGTGAGCTTTTCGCCGCCATGCGCCGCAGTCTGGAGCTTTTGCGTGCGCAAGACACGCATGTCATAGGCATTTTCAACAGCACCGTTGCATTCAAGGTTGGCGATGAACAGCAGGTTCTGGATATCGAGCAGGCCCGTCTCATCGAAAATGGTGGGAAGATCGACATCGCCGGCAGCGTCATCTGGAAAGGCAAGAAAATTGCACTGGATGGCAAGATCGACCGGCATGCAGGTGACAACAGTCTGGCCGGCTTCGAGCTGAATGTCCGCGATATTCCCGTTGCATTGGGTTCCCCGCCAGAAGTTTCTCCCGTCATAAATGGCAATCGTGTCAATCCGGCCCATTTCGAACTGGAAGCATCGGCACGCTTGTCCTTGACAGGATCGGCTGCCGATGGCGATCGGCCGGAACGTCTTGCAACAGAACTCGCTGTCGACGGCATAGATATGCAGCTCGGCAAGGTTGAAGACGTGCGTGGTGGTATTCGCCTTAATCTTGAACATACGGTAGGAAGCCGCAAGATCGAGATCAAGTCGTCCCGGCTGCAGCTTGGCGGGATGCAGGCACAGTTCAATGGGGCATTTGGTCCGGAACCGGAAGCTGAAAACAATACGGGCGGTCCGACATATCGCTTCGAGGTTCTGACCACTTCGGCGACGAGTATGCCATCGGAATCGACCGATCCGCCGCTATCCTTCGCAACACGGATAGCTGGGCGCTATATGGCCGACCAGCAACGCATCCAGTTTGCCAATCTCGACGTACAGACGGAAACCGGGCAACTCTTTGGCCAGGGAAGCATGGGCTTCGGTGCCGGTTCGCCGGAGATGATCTTCCTGCTGCGCATTCCTCAAATGCCGGTTGCAGACGCCAAGCACCTATGGCCCATCGATGTTGCGGATGGTGCACGCGAATGGGTGCTTAAAAACCTCTTTGGCGGAACTCTCAAAGACAGCCGCATCGATATTTCGCTGGCAGGTGGTCGTTTTAACGGGCCCGGCCTTCCTCCACCGCTGACGGGCGATGAAATCAAAGCTGATTTCAAGGTTTTCGATACACGTTTTGATGTCGTTGGAGAACTGCCGCCCGTGCGCGATGCCGATGGTGAGATATCGGTTCGTGGCGCCTATACGACCATCAAGCTTTTGAAAGGCGTGGCCTACACGCCAAACAACCGTAAAGTTGATGTGTCTGACGGCACGCTCATCATTCCATGGGGGCCACAACGGCCGGTTATCGCGGAACTGGATCTCGGTGTTTCCGGTGAGGCATCGGCAATCGCTGAAATTGCCGGAAACAAGCCTATCGACGTTTTGAAGAATGTGCCGTTTCTGCCCGGCGACGTGACCGGTGATGTGAAGTCGCGCGTCAAGGTGAACTTTGCCGTTTCCAAGGATCCGCCGCCCGGCACGCTTCGCTGGAACGCTGACATTGGCTTCACCGGTCTCGACATTTCGAAGCCGATAGCCGGATCGTCCGTCAGTGATGCGACAGGCAGTATCAAAGTAGATCAGTCGGCGGCCATTATTACTGCCGATGCAAAACTGGATGGTGTTCCTGCAAAAATCAGCATGGTCGAGCCCGTCAATCGCTCGGGACCGGTCAAGCGCGAGCAGAAGGTCAAGCTGGATATCGACGACAAGACCCGTGACGCAGTCTTTCCCGGTTTGAATTCCATCTTCTCCGGCCCCATGTCTGTTGATCTTGGCATGGATGATGGCGGCAAGCGCCATGTTTCAGCTGATCTCGGCAAGACGCAGATCGATCTGCCATGGCTCGGATGGCGCAAAGGGGCAGGCATACCGGCGAAGGCAACCTTCGATCTGGTCCAGAGCGCGGACGACAAGAGCAAGATGGACATCAATAATCTTGTCTTCTCTGGCGATGCCTTTGGAGCGAAGGGGGATCTTTCCATTGCGAAAGGCGATTTTCAATCGGCGAATTTCAGCGAGATACGCCTGAACCGAAACGATAATCTTGCAGTCAAAGCGGCCAAAAGCGGGGGCGGCTATCGGGTTAATGTGCGTGGTTCGCAGTTCGACGCGCGGGCCCTGATCAAGCAGGTTTCCGACCTTGGCGAGAAGGGCAGCGGCGGCGGTAAAAGCAATAATCCGCGCGTGGTCGTGAGCGCTCAGATCGATGCAGTCAGCGGCTTTAACGGTGAAGCTTTAAGCAATGTCGCTGTCTCCTACGAGAGCGCGGGCAGCAAAGTATCGGGCGTATCGGTCAATGCTGTAACGTCGTCTGGCGAATCCTTTGTGGCAACGAACAATGATCAGGGCGATGCGCGCTCCATTTCGCTGCAATCCAATGATGCAGGAGCGGTTCTTCGTTTCTTCGATTTCTACGACAAAATGCGCGGTGGCAAAATCACGGTTGGTCTCGCCGCACAGGGCAACGGTCCGTTGCGTGGTCAGATCGATGCGCGCAATTTTGCGATCATCAACGAACCGCGTCTTGCGAAAATCGTTTCCAGTTCGCCATCGAGCGGCGGCACAAGTCTCAATCAGGCAGTAAAACGGGATATCGACGTTTCGCGCGTTGATATCGAGCGCGGTTTTTCGTTGATTGAGAAGGGCAACGGTTATCTGAACCTGTCCAAGGGTGTCGTTCGCGGTCCGACCGTCGGCACGACCTTCCAGGGAACGCTCTATGACAAGCAGGGCAATATGTCGATCACCGGCACATTCATGCCCGCCTATGGTGTCAATCGGCTGTTCGGCGAGCTACCCATCTTTGGTGCGCTGCTCGGAAATGGTCGCGATCGCGGCTTGATCGGAATCACTTACAAGCTTACTGGCAGCGCCAAGCAGCCGCAGGTGATCGTCAATCCGATCTCCGTCATCGCGCCGGGCATATTCCGCTCAATCTTTGAGTTTTGATAAAAAAAACCGGGCGCGAGGCCCGGCTTTTCTTGGTTCAGTTGTCGCCCGTTTTATGCAGGGCGGATCAGTACATGGCGTTTCTTGCCAAGAGACAGCTTGATAACGCCCTGATCGTTCAGTGCACCAGCATCTACGGTCATGCGAGGATCGCTGACTGGTTCGTCATTGATACGTACGGCGCCACCTTCAACGTGACGGCGGGCTTCGCCATTAGTCGTGCAGAGTTCGGCCAGAACCATCAGCGCCAAAACCCCGATGCCGCTGTTCAGCGTTGCCTTGTGAACGCCGACTGTCGGAAGATTTTCCGACAGTTCGCCATCCTCAAAAGTCTTGCGGGCTGTTTCTGCGGATTCATCGGCCGCATCACGACCATGAAGCATGGCCGTTACTTCCGTCGCGAGGATTTTCTTCGCTTCGTTGATTTCGACGCCTTCGAGCGCTGCCAGCTTGGCGATTTCGTCCAGCGGAAGCGTCGTGTAGAGCTTCAGGAAGCGCTCGACATCGGCGTCCTCCGTGTTGCGCCAGTACTGCCAGAAATCATAGGCGCTCAGCATTTCAGCGTTCAGCCAGATTGCGCCGCCAAGCGATTTGCCCATCTTCTGGCCCGATGCTGTCGTCAGCAGTGGCGAGGTGAGGGCATAAAGCTGCGGGGTTCCCATACGGTGACCGAGATCGATACCGTTGATGATATTGCCCCACTGATCTGAACCGCCCATCTGCAGACGCAGATCGTAGCGTTTGCTCAGTTCCACGAAATCGTAGGCCTGAAGGATCATGTAGTTGAATTCGAGGAATGACAGCGACTGCTCGCGATCGAGGCGCGTCTTCACCGAATCGAACGAAAGCATGCGATTGACCGAGAAATGACGGCCCACATCGCGCAGGAATTCCAGGTAATTGATGTTGCGCAGCCAGTCGGCATTATTGACCATCAGGGCATCGGTGGCGCTGTCACCAAAGGTGAGGTAGTTGGCGAAGACGCGCTTGATGCCGGCAATGTTCTCGGCAATCGTATCTTCGGTCATCAGCTTGCGGGCTTCGTCCTTGAAGGACGGATCGCCGACCATGCCGGTGCCGCCGCCCATCAGCGCAACAGGCTTGTGCCCGGTCTGCTGGAGCCAGTGCAGCATCATGATCTGGATCAGACCGCCCGCATGAAGGCTTGGAGCCGTAGGATCGAAGCCGATATAGGCCGTCACGGTTTCCTTGGCCAACAATTCGTCGAGGCCACTTTCATCGGATATTTGATGAATGAAGCCACGCTCGGAAAGCGTGCGAAGAAAATCGGATTTGAAACCGGACATTCCTTTTCCCTGACTGATAAGGCGAAGTTGAAACTGGTCACAAGCGGCTGCTTGCATCCCTGTGATATGTCCGCCTTTAGCACCAATCAACCGCCAATAACAAGGAAACTCCCGAATTGATGGGTTGCGAACCAGTAATTTGGCTTCATTGCTCGTTGAGCGCATCCCCGAAAAGTGTGAAACGGTTTTCGGATAAGATGCGCGTCAGAAAACAGTTGGAGCGCAGATCTGATTCAATCAGATCGAAACGCGCTCTAGTGTTGTGCCGTGTTCGAAAACAGATTGAGCACAATGACACCGGCAATGATCAATCCCATGCCGAGCACTGCCGCGAGGTCGAGCTTCTGGCCGAACACCAGCCAGCCGATCAGGGCCACGAGCGTGACGCCGATCCCGGACCAGACCGCATAGGCAATCCCGACAGGAATGCTCTTCAAGGTCATGGAAAGAAAATAGAAAGCCAGACCGTAAGCGACGACAACGATCAAGGACGGCCCAAGCCGTGTGAAGCCTTCTGATGCCTTGAGGCTAAGCGTTCCGATGACTTCGGACACTATGGCGATAGCAAGAATGGCATAAACCGGCATGTCACGCTCATGAGATGGATTTGAGAAAACGAATCATTGGATCGCGATGGTAGCATCGCATAAAAAATCCGGCGGGAGACCCGCCGGATGAGACGCTGCAAATCTGGAAAACGACAGCTGAATTTCTTGTAAGCTTAACGCAAGCGCTTCGGACGTGCTTCGACCAGTTCGCCTGCAAGGCGGCGATCCAGATACTCGGCGCAATCCTCGATGAGCTCGTCACCCTGACCGGTGAAGAAGTGGTTCGCCCCCGGAATCGTCGTCTGGGTGATCGTGATACCCTTCTGGGTTTTCAGCTTGTCGACCAGAGCCTGCACATCCTTTGGCGGCGCCACCTTGTCCTGGTCGCCATGGATGATGAGACCCGACGAAGGGCAGGGGGCGAGGAAGGCGAAATCATATGTATTCGGCTGCGGTGCAACCGAAATGAAGCCTTCGATTTCCGGACGGCGCATCAGGAGCTGCATGCCGATCCATGAACCGAACGAGTAACCGGCGACCCAGCACGTCTTGGAATCCGGATGCAGCGCCTGCACCCAGTCGAGTGCGCTTGCAGCGTCCGAAAGCTCGCCCGCACCATGATCGAATTCGCCCTGACTGCGGCCAATGCCACGGAAATTGAAGCGCAACGTGGTGAAGCCGCGCTGCTGGAACATGTAGAAGAGGTCGTAGACGATCTTGTTGTTCATCGTTCCGCCGAACTGCGGATGTGGATGAAGGATAAGCGCGATTGGAGCATTTTTTTCTTTGGAAGGCTGATAGCGACCTTCGAGGCGTCCGGCAGGGCCGTTGAAAATGACTTCTGGCATGTGTACTCCGCTCGTAACGGGAAGACCGGACTGGGGCGGCGAAACTTGACGTCGTTGGACGCCGCTTCTAGAACCGGTTGGAAATTTCGACAGACTGAAAGCGAGTTTCAGTTCCTATGGGGGCTTAATAGGCTTTTCTTGATTGAAAATTCAAGAAAATTGCGCTTTCAGAATTTTGTTTAGGAGATAGGTACGGTGAACGGGAGCGGCAAGAGGCTCTATCTGGATTATAATGCCAGTGCTCCGTTGCTTGATGAAGCACGCGAAGCGGTTATCAATGCGCTCGGCATTACCGGCAATCCATCTTCCGTGCATCGTGAAGGCCGCGCCGCGCGTGCGCTCGTCGAAGCGGCGCGCCGCAGCGTTGCAGCGCTCGTCAATGCCAGACCAGACCATGTTTTCTTTACGTCGGGAGCAACGGAAGCCGCGTCGACGCTGCTGACACCCAACTATATGATGGGACGTTCGCCGGTCCGTCTGTCACATCTTTACGTGAGTGATACGGAACACCCTTGCATGTTGTCCGGAGGGCAGTTTGCAGCGCAGGACGTCACCGTTCTACCGGTTGATGGAAATGGCATCGTAGATATCGATGCCTTGAAAGCAGTCCTTGCCGGTCACGACAAAAGCCGGGGGCTGCCACTTGTATCGATACAAGCCGCCAACAATGAAACCGGCATCATCCAGCCGATTGCGGAAATTGCCGCTATCGTGAAGGCCACAGGCGGCATTTATGTCGTCGACGCAGTCCAGGCGGCAGGACGCATTAAATTAGATATTTCAGATAATTGTGGTGATTATCTCATAATTTCCTCGCACAAGATTGGCGGCCCGAAAGGCGTCGGCGCGATTATCGCCATTTCCGACCTCATGATGCCGCGCGCGCTTGTTCGCGGCGGCGGTCAGGAAAAGGGGCATAGAGCGGGAACGGAAGCTCTGCCGCTGATCGCAGGTTTCGGTGCTGCGGCAGATACTGCTAAGACACGACTGGACGGCGAGGGCTGGTGCCCGGCGATGCGGGACAGGCTGGAGGCCGGGTTGGAGGCGATCGCCCCGGATGCGGTGATCTATGGCAAATCGGTCGGCAGATTGCCGAACACGACCTTCTTTTCCCTTGAGGAGCAAAAGGCGGAAACCGTACAGATAGCTTTTGATCTCGGCGGGATTGCGCTTTCGGCAGGCTCGGCCTGCTCGTCAGGGAAAGTAGGTCCCAGCCATGTGCTGTCGGCCATGGGACATGGAGACAGCCTCGGGGCGATCCGCGTGTCACTCGAACCAACGGCCACACCTGATCAGGTCGATGCGTTTCTCGACGTGTTCCGCAAAATTATCGAGCGTCGCGCCAAGAAGGCGTGATTGTGATTCAAAAATCGAGGCCGAGCTTCTGCTTTGCAGCGGCGATATAGCTCTCGTAGCGCGTTTTAAATTCTTCCCGCTTGGCGATATCGGCGGCGATATCGTCGGAAGCGCTGGCATTTGAAATGTTGAACTTGTCGTGGGCGTCCTGAAAAAACTTCAGCTGATTGATGGTGCGGCCTTCGTCGTTCACCTGTTGTTCGAGAAACTTTACATAGTCCTGCAGATTTTGGGTGTTCATTATGGTCTCCCTTTCCTTTGGCTATCTATGTTCCTACATGCACAAGGCAAGGGCGGGCATGATTCTGATAGGCTGCCCGGAAATTCCAATTCTTCAAAGAAAATCAAGGCGTCAAAGCCGGGATGTGTCGTCTGCGATCGCCGTTTCATCGGACTGTTTCATTAAGTTGATCGTTTTAATCGGCATTTTTAGGGGCAAATTTGAACCCGGTGCTTGAAATTCAGTTTAGAGAGGTTTTAAAGAAGGGCCACGCACACTATATTGAGGCGGTATTGTTCAAGACATATCACCTTGACGTTTGCAACTGTCGGGCCTTGACCCCGACGAGGATGGAGAACGCCAATGCCTGCAGTGCAGGAGACCATTGATCAGGTCCGCGGCCTTGACGTGGACCAGTACAAGTATGGCTTCGAGACGACGATCGAAGCCGAGAAGGCCCCCAAGGGCCTGAACGAAGATATCATTCGCTTCATTTCCGCCAAGAAGAACGAGCCGGAATGGATGCTGGAATGGCGTCTGAAGGCCTATGAACGCTGGCTCACCATGGAAGAGCCGACATGGGCTCGCGTCGATTATCCGAAGATCGATTTCCAGGACGCATATTATTATGCGGCGCCGAAAAACCAGTCCGGCCCGAAGTCGCTCGATGAAGTTGATCCGGAGCTGTTGAAGACCTACGAAAAGCTTGGCATTCCGCTGCGCGAGCAGGAAATCCTTGCTGGCGTTCGCAAGCAGGGCGAGCCGAGCGAAATCGATGGCAATCCTTCCGACAATGTCTATGCGTCCGGTCGCGTTGCTGTTGATGCCGTGTTCGACAGTGTGTCGGTGGTTACGACCTTCAAGGAAGAACTCGCCAAAGCTGGCGTAATCTTCTGTTCGATTTCGGAAGCGATCCGCGAACATCCCGAACTGGTGCAGAAGTATCTGGCTTCTGTGGTTCCTGTTTCGGACAACTATTACGCGACGCTGAATTCGGCTGTCTTCACGGATGGTTCGTTTGTTTACGTTCCGAAGGGCGTTCGCTGCCCGATGGAACTTTCGACCTATTTCCGCATCAACGAGAAGAACACCGGCCAGTTCGAACGTACGCTCATCATCGCTGATGAAGGCGCGTATGTTTCCTATCTGGAAGGTTGCACCGCACCGCAGCGCGATGAAAATCAGCTGCACGCGGCTGTCGTTGAGCTGATTGCGATGGAAAACGCCGAAATCAAATATTCGACGGTCCAGAACTGGTTCCCTGGCGACAAGGACGGCAAGGGCGGCATCTACAACTTCGTTACGAAGCGTGGCGATTGCCGTGGCGATAACTCCAAGATTTCGTGGACGCAGGTTGAAACCGGCTCTGCGATCACGTGGAAATACCCGTCCTGCATTCTGCGTGGCGATAATTCGCGCGGCGAGTTCTATTCAATCGCTGTTTCGAATGGCCATCAGCAGATCGACTCGGGCACCAAGATGCTGCACCTCGGCAAAAATACGTCGAGCCGCATCATTTCGAAGGGTATTTCGGCCGGTAAGTCGAACAACACCTATCGCGGACAGGTTTCTGCCCATCGCAAGGCCGAAAATGCCCGTAACTTTACCCAGTGCGACTCGCTCCTGATCGGTAACGATTGTGGCGCGCATACGGTGCCGTATATCGAGGCGAAAAACGCCACGGCGCAGTTCGAACACGAGGCAACCACCTCCAAGATTTCGGAAGACCAGCTGTTCTATGTGATGCAGCGCGGCATTCCGGAAGAGGAGGCAATCGCTCTCATCGTCAATGGCTTCGTGAAGGAAGTCATTCAGGAACTGCCGATGGAATTCGCCGTCGAAGCCCAGAAGCTTATCGGCATCTCGCTTGAAGGTAGTGTCGGTTAACCGATCGCCTCTTTCCCAGTGATTTTTCTGGCCAGCCTTTTCCTGGCATTAGAACAAGGTTTACATTCATGCTTGAGATCAAGAACCTCCATGCAAAGATCGCCGACACGGATACCGAGATCATCCGTGGCCTGAACCTCACCGTGAACAAGGGTGAAGTTGCTGCGATCATGGGTCCGAACGGTTCGGGCAAGTCCACGCTTTCCTATATCCTCGCCGGTCGCGAAGACTATGAAGTGACGGAAGGCGACATTCTCTACAACGGCGAGTCGATCCTCGAACTCGACCCGGCTGAACGCGCCGCCAAGGGCATCTTCCTCGCATTCCAGTATCCGATGGAAATTCCGGGCGTTGCCACGATGGAGTTCCTGAAGGTTGCGATGAACAGCCAGCGCAAGGCGCGTGGCGAGCCGGAACTGAAGATCCCGGAATTCATCAAGCGCGTGAAGGACGCTGCTGGCAAGCTCAGCATCGACATGGACATGCTGAAGCGTCCGCTGAATGTCGGCTTTTCTGGCGGTGAGAAGAAGCGTGCTGAAATTCTTCAGATGCAACTTCTGGAGCCGAGCCTCTGCGTCCTCGACGAAACCGACTCCGGCCTCGACATCGACGCGCTGAAGATCGTTTCGGAAGGCGTGAATGCCCTGCGTTCGCCGGACCGCGCCGTGATCGTCATCACGCACTACCAGCGTCTGCTCGAACACATCGTTCCGGATAGCGTGCACGTGCTTTACAAGGGCCAGGTCATCAAGTCCGGTGACAAGAACCTTGCGCTGCACCTTGAAGAAAATGGTTATGCCGACGTAATCGGCGAAGCTGCCTGAGGAGGGATGGATCATGAATATCCAGACCGCCCCGGCTACCAAGCCGCGAACGCCCGCTGAAAGCGCGCTGATCGACAGTTTTGCCGACCGCATGGGCGACCTGCCGGGTAATGGCGATGTTGTCGTTGCACGTGATGCGGCGCTTGAAACGCTCAAGGAGAACGGCATTCCGTCCCGCCGCGTCGAAAGCTGGCATTACACGGATTTCCGTACGCTTCTCAAGGGTGTGGCGCCATTCGATGCCGCTGCCGGAACACAGGCATTGCCTGCGCTCATCGCCGGTTCGTCCATCGCTGCCACAAGCAATGGCGTGGCTCTTGCCGCGAAAGCGCCTGAAGGTGTGTCGCTGACCCCGGTTCGCGAGGCGTTGGCCGACGGCTCGCTCGTCACCCAGCTTCGGTCGCGCGGCTTCGACGATACGATCGGCCAGATCAACGCTGCCTATGTCAGCGATGGCTGGATGGTTTCCATCGCCGATGACACCGAACTGGAAGCGCCATTGGAGCTTCAGAACATCCAGAAGGCCGGACAGGGACACACTCGTTTTCCTGTCCGCATTGGTGCAAATGTCAAGGGCACCATCGTGGAACGCCAGAATGGCGGCGAAGGCGATGCCTTCTCCACCTCTGTCAACCATGTGACCGTTGGCGACGGCGCTGAAATCCTTTGGATCATCCTGCGTGATTTCGGTCAGGCAACGCAGCTTTCGCAGTTCAATGCGACGATTGGCAAGGGCTCCAAGCTCACGCTCTATATCGTCAATGCGGGCGGCAAGCTGGTTCGTCAGGAAGTGCACGTCAATGTGACGGGTGAGGATTCCGACTTCGAGCTTCGCGGTCTCAATCTTCTGGCTGACGACACGCACACCGATGTCACCATGACGGTCGGCCATCTGGTGGAAAACACGCGTTCGACCCAGATCATTCGCAACGTGGTCAAGGACCGTGCGCGTGGCGTTTTCCAGGGCATGATCCGCGTTGCGCAGATCGCCCAGAAGACCGATGCCCGCATGGCGTGCAATACGCTGCTGCTTTCTGATGATGGCGAGTTCGATGCCAAGCCTGAACTCGAAATCTTTGCCGATGACGTGGCGTGTGGCCATGGTGCGACGGTTGCCGAATTGTCGAGGGACTATCTGTTTTATCTGATGGCACGCGGCATACCCGAAAACGAGGCACGTGGCCTGCTGATCAAGGCGTTCATCGCCGAGATTATCGAAGAGCTGGAAGACGAAACGCTGGTTGAGGCACTGGAAGAAGTGCTGTCCAACTGGCTCGCCACCCACGCCTGATTGATTGAGGCAGAGTGTGCAGGTGCACGCTCTGCCTTTTCCTGCCGAAACGGCAAGAGGAACGATCATGGACCAGAAGAATCCGCTTGTAGCGCGCTATGACGTCGAGGCGATCCGTCGCGACTTTCCGATCCTTTCGAGAGAAGTGCACGGCAAGCCGCTGATCTATCTCGACAATGGCGCATCGGCGCAAAAGCCTCAGAGCGTCATTGACGCTGTAACGCACGCCTATTCCAACGAATATGCCAATGTTCATCGCGGCCTGCATTTCTTGTCGAATGCGGCAACGGATGCCTATGAAAAGTCGCGTGAGACGGTACGGCGCTTTCTGAACGCCGGTTCTGTGGACGAAATTGTCTTTACGAAGAACGCGACCGAAGCGATCAACACGGTCGCCTATGGTTATGGCATGCCGAATATCGGCGAAGGTGATGAAATCCTTCTGTCGATCATGGAGCATCACTCCAATATTGTGCCATGGCATTTCATTCGTGAAAGACAGGGCGCAAAGCTGGTCTTCACGCCGGTGGACGATGAAGGCATCTTCCATATCGAAGAATTCGAAAAGCGTCTGACGGAGCGAACCAAGCTCGTCGCCATCACGCATATGTCGAATGCGCTTGGAACGGTGACGCCGATCAAGAAGATCGTCGAGCTTGCCCATGCGCGTGGTATTCCGGTTCTGGTCGATGGCAGCCAGGGCGCTGTGCACCTGCCTGTCGACGTGCAGGATCTCGGCTGCGACTGGTATGTCTTTACCGGCCACAAGGTTTACGGACCATCCGGCATAGGCGTCCTTTATGGCCGTTCGGAAATGCTTGAGAAGATGCGTCCCTTCCAGGGCGGCGGCGAAATGATTGAGGAAGTGACGGAAGAAAACGTCACCTATAACCATCCGCCGCACCGTTTCGAAGCCGGCACGCCGCCGATCGTTCAGGCTATCGGTCTTGGTGCGGCGCTTGAATATATGGAAAAGATCGGTCGTCATGCGATCCTCGCCCATGAGGAGGATCTGCGCGATTATGCTCATGAGCAGCTCGGCCGGATCAACTCGTTGCGCATTTTCGGCAATGCGCCGGACAAGGGAGCCATCATCTCGTTTGCGCTGGAGGGAATTCATGCGCACGACGTTTCGATGGTGATCGATCGGGCAGGGGTTGCGGTCCGTGCCGGAACACATTGCGCGCAGCCGCTCTTGAAACGCTTCGGCGTTACCTCTACATGCCGTGCATCCTTCGCCCTGTATAATACCCGTGCTGAAGTGGATGCATTGGCGGAAGCCTTGGAAAAGGCAAGGAAGTTTTTCGGATGACCGATATGGAACAGAAAGTTCAGGACAAAGCCGATACCGCGCCTGTCGAGGGCGGAGAAAAGGCCGAAGGCAATTCGGTGTTTTCCGCTTCTGCCATCCCGCAGGAAGACCTCCTGCGTATGACGGACGACATCATCGCGGCCTTGAAGACGGTTTATGATCCTGAGATCCCGGCGGATATCTACGAGCTTGGCCTCGTTTACAAGATTGACATCGAAGATGATCGCACCGTGAAAATCGAAATGACTCTAACTGCTCCCGGCTGCCCTGTGGCAGGCGAGATGCCGGGCTGGGTTGAGAACGCAGTCAGCGCCGTTGAGGGTGTTTCCATGGTGGAGGTCACGATGACATTCGATCCACCTTGGACGCCGGACCGTATGTCCGAAGAGGCCCAGGTGGCTGTCGGCTGGTACTGAAATCTGATCGAAGCAAACAAAATGCGGCTCTTGAGCCGCATTTTTATTTCGTGAACACCTAGACGAAAATTTTATCATTCATCTTCCATTCAATCGCCAGCGCCTATTTTCAATGAGGCGGGAGTGCTGACTATGGAGGATGTAACGATGTCAGTCAGAAGCAGCCTAACTGCTCTTCTCGTTTTCGGTGGTGTCATGTCTTTTTCGGTGCCGTCGTTCGCTTTGCCAATGCCACAACCCACGAATACGCATGATGCCGGTAGTCTTGCGGAGCAGGTCGGGTGGCGGTGTGGGCCTGGCTGGCACATGAATCGCTATGGACGCTGTGTTCCCAATCGGGCCAGAGCACGTTGCGCCCGTGGCTGGCACTTGAACAGAAATGGCGTTTGTGTGCGAAACCGCCCTGTCCAGAAGGTCTGCGCTCGCGGATATTATCTGACACCGCGTGGCTATTGCGTACGCAACTGGTAGTGTGCGTTTTCCTCCCGAAATCGAGACGCGACTTCGGGAGGAGGGCCCGGTGGATCAAGACGGATCTAATTGCGCCCGAAGGCAATATCGCCGCTGCCATTGCCGAAAATTTGTACATGGCACCTATCCATTTTTAGTTTCGCACCCGCCGTCGAAATGAACGAATTGGATCGATGCCGGTTCCCGTTCCGGCGGTCAACTCTCCTAACACGCTGAACATCCTGTGATTATGCCCATGTCGATCCGACCGTCGGTCAAAACGATCTAGTATTTATAGGAAGACATTATCGTGATGCGGGGGACGCTGATCCCAATTGGCCAACTGGCAGAACTGAATCTGGAAACCTGCATAGAGCGTCTTGAAACTGAAAATAGTGATGTGTGCGATCAAAATGATGCGCATCGAATCTACATTGCAGAATAAAACTGATTTGAGGTCGCAGGTGACAATAAAAAATATCAACTAACTTATGTAATTGTAATCACTGCATAAAAGCCAATTCAAAGGCGATGTGCTGGTGCCCCCAGAGAGACTCGAACTCCCGACCCCCTGATTACAAATCAGGTGCTCTACCAACTGAGCTATAAGGGCACTTGCGCCCGATTAGCACAAATGCAGCGCGTGTAAAACGAAAATTCATCGCTGGCAGGTCATGGCAACCGGGTTTTTCATGTGATAGCCAATAGCGGGTTGGGGAAACAGTGGCAAACTTGTCAGGGTTGGCCAGATTCGGGACTGTAAATATGGAAGATAAATCGCTCGCGCTGCATTTTCTGTCGTCGGGAACCGAAGAATCACTTGTCGCCCAAAAAGAACTCGTTGCCCGCTACGGTCATGTGGCTGCTGAAGATGCCGATATCATCGTTGCGCTTGGCGGCGATGGAACCATGCTTCAGGCGCTTCGCGATTTCATGAACAGCGGTACGCCGATCTATGGCATGAATCGCGGCTCTGTCGGCTTCCTGATGAACGAATTCAGCGTGGATGACCTGCCGGAGCGTATTCTGGCCGCGCAGATGGAAACCATTCGCCCGCTTGTCATGGTCGCCGAAACAGAATCCGGACAATCATTCGAGGCCTTGGCGATCAACGAAGTTTCCCTTTTCCGTCAGTCCTATCAGGCTGCGAAGATTCGGATAACGATCGACGGCAAGGTGCGTCTGGATGAACTCGTCTGCGATGGTGTGATGGTCGCGACGCCTGCAGGTTCCACCGCCTACAATCTTTCAGCACAAGGTCCCATTCTGCCACTTGAAGCGCCACTTCTGGCGCTCACCCCGGTGAGTCCCTTCCGTCCGCGCCGTTGGGGTGGGGCGCTATTGCCGAAGCACGTAACCGTTCGCATGGATTTGTTGGAAACCGAAAAACGCCCGGTCAATGCGGTCGCGGACAATAATGAGGTCAAATCGGTCAGGGCTGTTACCGTGCGGGAAGCACCGAACAGCCAGGTGGCCATCCTCTTTGATCGAAATCATTCCTGGGACGAGCGCATCTTGACAGAACAGTTCAGGCATTAGGTTCAGCGTATAAGTGGCGCGTAATTCAGCTACGCAAATGCTCTTTGGCTTTTGATAATTTGAGTAAATTTGTTCAAGTTCCGCATTGATTTCGATTGTCGCAACACAATTGAAGCAATTTGATATCTTTCGATGGTATTTTGGTTGACTTTTGCACGCTGTGGACGTACGCGATGCTGCAAGAAAACGCATATTGCGTTGCAGACGCCTTATTCTGCCTTCGTTCCTGCGCCCGATGACGCGGCTGCAATGACAGGATGGGTGGAAATCATTTCCAAACCAAGAGAGCTGCGCCTCCATTGACGACATTTGCCGAACTCGGTCTTTCCCCGAAAGTGCTCGCTGCTGTAGAAGCGGCGGGATATTCTGCGCCCACACCCATTCAGGCAGGAGCCATTCCTCCAGCCCTTGAACGCAAGGATGTTCTCGGTATCGCGCAGACGGGAACCGGAAAGACCGCGTCTTTCGTGCTTCCGATGCTCACGCTACTGGAAAAGGGTCGGGCGCGGGCGCGCATGCCGCGTACGCTCATTCTGGAGCCGACCCGCGAACTCGCAGCGCAGGTCGAGGAGAACTTCACCAAATACGGCGTCAATCATCGGCTGAACGTGGCCCTTCTGATTGGCGGCGTGTCGTTCGATGAACAGGAGCGTAAGCTGGAACGCGGTGCCGATGTTCTCATCGCGACACCCGGTCGCCTGCTCGATCATTTCGAGCGTGGCAAGCTGCTCCTGACCGGTGTTGAAATTCTCGTCATCGATGAAGCAGACCGTATGCTCGATATGGGCTTCATTCCGGACATCGAACGCATCTGCAAGCTCATTCCGTTTACGCGTCAGACCCTGTTCTTCTCGGCCACCATGCCGCCGGAAATCACCAAGCTGACCGAACAGTTCCTGCATTCGCCAACGCGCGTTGAAGTTGCAAAGGCTTCGTCTACGGCCAAAACCGTGACCCAACGCCTGGTGAAATCCAGCAAGAAGGATTGGGACAAGCGCGCGGTTCTGCGCGATCTCGTCCGTGCGGAAGGCGATACGCTCAAGAACGCGATCATCTTCTGTAATCGCAAGAAAGACGTATCCGAACTGTTCCGCTCGCTGACGCGGCACGAGTTCAACGCTGGTGCCTTGCATGGCGATATGGATCAGCGCGCGCGCATGACCATGTTGGCGAACTTCAAGGAAGGCAAACTGCAGCTGCTGGTGGCTTCCGATGTTGCCGCGCGCGGTCTCGACATTCCCGATGTGAGCCACGTTTTCAATTTCGACGTTCCGATTCACTCGGAAGACTATGTTCACCGCATCGGCCGTACCGGTCGCGCGGGGCGTTCTGGCAAGGCATTCACTATTGTGACGCCTTCCGATACAAAATATCTTGCAGCCATCGAAAATATGATCGGCGAGAAGATCGAATGGCTCGATGGTGATCTGTCCACCCTGCCAGCCTCTGATGAGGCAGACGATCCGCGCAAGAGCAAGAATGCACGCGGCAAAGGCAAGGATGCCAAGGGCAAGGACAAGCCGAAAGACAAGGCAAAGGCGAAGCCTGCCGAAGTTCTCGATCCTGCCGAACAGCCGCAACCAGTCATCGAAGCCAGCGAGCGCCGTGATGCGATCCGCGCTTCCAATGACGAGCGCCGCGGCAAGCCGCAGCACGAACAGAAACGCCGTCGTGATCGTGACGATGACGGCCCGACGCCTGTTGGTTTCGGCAATGACATTCCGGCCTTCATGCTGATTCCGACTGGAATCTGACCGAAGCAGTAAAAAAATGAATCAATCGGCTGCGAGGCTAGCGCTTCGCAGCCGATTTCTTTTTGGGCTTGGTTTTTTCGCTTCGTAGCGCTGCATCATAAGCAAGGCGCGCCCAATGCGTCATCACTTCCGGATCATCGAAAGCTTCACTTGGCACGCTCCAGTAAGGCATGGCGATTGGATCACCGCCCTTGCGACCTTCATAGGTCCATTGGGTGGCGCCTGCGTCAATGAAATCCGGGATGGTTATTTCGTCAGCCTTGAAGAGCAACTCGTCGCGAACGACGAGTGCAAAGATCAGGCCCTGATGATAGATGCCCTTGCCGCCAAACATGCGGCGGATGCTGATGGGGCCGAAGTCCTGCAACAGATCGCGAAGAGCTTCGTCATCCATTAGCTGACGGACCTTGTCTTGAGTTAGGCTGCGCCCTGCATCTGGCGGAGGCTTTCCGGGGAGGCCGCTTTGATTTCGACGGATTCGCCGCAGCCGCAAGCCGATGTCTGGTTCGGGTTGTTGAAGACAAACCCCGTCCGCAGCGTCGTTACTTCAAAATCCATCTGGGTGCCGAGCAGGAAAAGAACGGCTTCAGGCGCGATGAAGACTCTCGCGTCATCCTTCTCGATCACATCGTCGCCTGCCTTGGCTTCCGTGACGAGATCGATGGTGTATTCCATTCCGGCGCAGCCGCCTTTCTTCACACCCACCCGGATACCAAGAGCGCCGTCCCGCGATGCGATGATCTCGCGAACGCGATCAGCTGCCTTGTCAGTTAGCGTAATGACTGCGAAACGGCCCATTTTCTCTCTTCCGGTATCGTGCTGGCATATGGACGGAGAATCGTCCAATCATGTCGCAACAGGCTGAGTTTCCTCTGCGCCTGCCACGTTTTCACTATAGTTAGTGTTGTAACATCATTACTGCAATACACCAAATCGGGAGCGCCCTCGACGCGTTCCGCAAAAACTTTGCTAGGAAGAGGAGAAGCGAATGTCGAATGACCGGATGAAACCTCTGATGCTGGCTGCTGTGATCGGCCTTCTGGGCACGGGGCTTGCAGGCATTTCGGCTGACAGCGCTTTTGCGCAAAATCCGCCGAAGGCTGCGCCCGAAGAAACGCCGAGAAACGTTCAGGAAAAGCATGACAATGCTTCCAAGCCTGTGGAGGAAACCAAGCCTTCCGAGCAGACGCAGGATGCTGCCGGAGGCGTGACAGTTCCCGATTATCGCGACGATCGCTCGACGCCACAGGCCCTGATCGAATCCTATTACAATGCGATCAATCGCAAGGAATATACCCGAGCCTACGGTTATTATTCCGAGGAAGGGCGCGAGCCGGATTTCAAGACCTTTGTAAAAGGCTATGAGAATACCAAGAGCGTGAAAGTCGCGCTGCGCAAGACTGATCCTGATCCAGGCGCCGGACAGATCTACTGGAGCCAGCCACTGGCCATCGAAGCCGAAACGGCGGATGGCAAGAAGGAAGTCTTTACAGGCTGCTACACGATTCACCTCACAAATCCGGGCATGCAGGAAGAGCCGCCGTTCAAGCCGATGCAGATCATGACAGGGTCTTTGACCAAGTCACCGCTGGCATTGGAAAAGAGCGTGCCGGAGACCTGCGAAGCGCCATAAGAAGAATGGCAGAATAGCCCTTGACCTTACCACGATGGGAAGCCCCATCTTATGTTCAGTCCTAGTGGTCTGATTCCGACATTTGCATCCCTCGGATATGAGTGCTGAGCAAATGTCGGAGCAAAAAGACCACTAGTAACTTTGTGAATCTAGTGGGTTTTTCGAATTTGACGTTTGAAACGGGATTAATATCGGACGGATATCAAACGTCAAATTCAATCCACTATAAGGAGTGACTGAGTTGATGAAGTTTTCCATTCCCAAGATGAAGTGCGGCGGTTGCGCTGATAGCGTTACCGTCGCACTGCGCAAGCTCGATGCAACCGCACCAATTGAAATCGATCTCGACAAGAAAGAGGTCGAATTCGGCGGCAAGGTTTCGCAGGACGCCGTTCTTTCTGCACTGGCTGAGGCCGGTTATCCGGCATCGAACGCTCAATAATGTGATTTGAGGGCGCTTGTTTCAAAGTGCTGCGAACGATAGAGCCCATCCCGAAAAGCGTAAAACGGTTTCGGGCAGGCTGTGTGTCAAAACAGGCACCGAGATGCCGGGACGCGGAAGGCTTTCCGGCATCTTCATATCCAGATGCCGACAACTGTAGTGGGTATCAGTGAGCATAAATGCCGCAAATGCTGTGTTTCGTTGACTGGACCCCCGATTTTTGCCACATCAACGGCAAATCTCGTTTATGGTGCTCTTTGTGCGTCCAAAAGGATGCACGGCGCTCCAATGGCATGAAACATCGCATTCCGCGACAAGGAAGGGTTTAGGGCTATGGCAGCCGATTTCCAGGATCTTCGCACAAAGATGGTCGACAACCAGATCCGTACGACGGACGTAACCGATCTGGCAGTTATCGATGCTTTCCTGACCGTCCCGCGCGAGGCTTTTGTTTCCGCAGCCCGTCAGGTTCTCGCCTATATCGATGAAGACCAGCTTCTGGAAAGCGAAGGCAAGCAGCCTCGCTACCTTATGGAACCTTCGCCATTCGCCAAGCTCGTGCAGCTCGCCCGTATCAAGAACACCGACGTGGTTCTCGATGTCGGTTGCGGCACCGGATATTCGGCAGCCATCCTCTCCAAGCTTGCTGGCTCGGTGATCGGTCTGGAAAGTGATTCCGTATTGTCGGCTGCTGCGACTGCCCGTCTCGCTGAATTCGGCTATGACAATGTTGTGATCGTTTCAGGCGAACTGCAGGCAGGCTATCCGTCGGAAGCGCCTTACGATGTGATCGTCATTGAAGGCGCTGTCGATTTTGTTCCGGACGCACTTCTCAGCCAGTTGAAGGACGGCGGACGCCTCGTTGCCGTTGAAGGCCGGGGGAACGCCGGAGTTGCGCGGATTTACGTTAAAGAAAATGGTGTTGCATCGGGACGCGGTGTGTTCAACACTGCGGTTCGTCCGCTACCGGGATTCGAGCGCGTTCCGCAGTTCGAATTTTAATTTTAGTGGATGATACAATTCTGCAACGCTGCGGAATTTGTTTGTGCAAGCTCTGGCGGGGGCAATGGAAATAACCGAATTTAGAGGTTATTAGGATTTGCCCGAACCGATCGGTTCGATAGTTGGATTCGTTTGTTCTTAATATGAGGTACCCGGTGTTCAAAACGTGCAAAGGACTGGTAGCGGCCGCAGCATTGTTGTCTGGCACCATTTTAACGGGGCAGGCAGCGTTCTCGGAGACGTTAACCGGCGCTCTCGTGAAGGCCTACAAGAACAATGCTAACCTGAACTACTCCCGCGCAGGCGTCCGCGTCACGGATGAAGGCGTGGCCATTGCCAAGTCCGGTTATCGTCCGCAGATTACCGGTTCTTATAACGTAGGGCGTGGCAAGACACCTTCAAGTCAGGGTTATCGCACAACAGGCACGTTCGGCATCGAGCTGAACCAGATGCTGTTCGATGGGTTTCAAACCAAGAACAATGTCGCCGCCGCAGAAACACAGGTCTTCGCCCAGCGCGAAAATCTCCGCAACGAAGAGCAGAACAGACTCTATGAGGCGGTAACAGCCTATATGGATGTCTATCAGGCTCGCCAGATCGCTGTTCTGCGTGAACGCAACCTTGCAGCTTTGAACGAACAGGTTCGTGCGGCTCGTGCCCGTCTCGACGTGGGTGAAGGTACGCGTACCGACGTTGCGCAGGCAGATGCCAGCCGTTCGACCGCTGTAGCGGCGTTGAATTCCGCACGTGCGGATGTCAAGTCGGCAGAAGCAACCTATGTGCAGGTTATCGGCGTTCAGCCGGACAAGCTTGCGACCGCAGCCGCAGCCAAGAACCTGCCGAGCTCGCCAAATCAGGCTTTCTCCATTGCGACTGCCGGACACCCGGGCATTCTTGCGACCCAATATGCCGTTAATGCTGCTGGATATAACGTGAAGGCCAAGGAAGGTGCTCTGCTTCCGTCCGTCGGCCTTACGGCAAGCGCCAGCCACCTTGATACTTATTCCGGCGAGGGCGGCTCGCAGACCGATGGCAACTCGGCGTCCATCGGCGTCGGCGTCAGTATCCCAATCTATACCGGTGGCCGTAGTTCGGCTCAGGTTCGCCAGTCCAAGGAACAGCTCGGTCAGGCACGTATCGAAGTCGACGTCGTTCGCGATCAGGTTCGTCAGGCTATCGGCTCCGCATGGTCGCAGCTTGAAGCTGCCCGCGCATCGGTCAAGGCAAATCGTGACGGTATTTCCGCCGCACAGCTTGCTCTCGATGGCGTCATTGAAGAGCGCAAGGTTGGACAGCGCACGACGCTGGACGTTTTGAATTCGCAAAACGATCTGATCAATGCACAGATCGCTCTGGTCGAATCCGAGCGTAACGTTATTGTCGCCAGCTATGCTCTTCTTAATGCGACCGGTCGCATGACTGCCAGCCAGATGGGCTTGCAGGTCGCTCAGTACAAGCCGGAAGAGCATTACGAAGCCGTCAAGGACAAGTGGTTTGGTCTGCGCACACCGGACGGTCGGTGATTGCTTGCAAGCATAGTGAGAATTGAAAAGGCACCTTCGGGTGCCTTTTTGTTTGCTGCGATTCGATTTTGCAGCGCCCGCAATTCTTAACAAATCCATAAAGCTGTGAGTTTGATCCAGCTTGCCTTGGCCGGGGATTCTCAAACGGAGGATCGTCCGCTACCCTTAATCCATTGATTCTCTGTCTTTTGCAGACAATGTCGCAATACAGGAAAGCGGATAGTAGCCATGGCACAGACATCCAGCGCAGCGCGTGAACCGTCGATGGAGGAGATTCTCGCTTCCATCCGCAGGATCATTGAAGACAGCGATGTCACCCGTCAGCCAGCGCCGGTGGCAACGGCCTCTCCGGCTCGTGGAGAGGTTGCGGAGTTCCGTCGCCCGGTTGCCGAGCAACCTGTCGCACAGCCGGAAAAGCCAGCAATGATGCGCAACGTGTTCCAGGACGAACCGACATTGCGCGGCCCGATTGGCGAACCGGCGCAGGCAGCGCCGGAACCTGAAATCGAAGCCGATGACGAGGATGAAGTTGTTCTCAATGCCGAGAATGACGATCATTCTCACGCCAAGGCCACGCAGTCTTTGGAACTGCCTGCAGAGGCGGACATATCTCTGGAAGAAATCGACCTTTCCGTTGAGGCGGAAATCGCCGAAGCAGTCGACGCCTTGCTCGAACCGGAACTCGATGCGGACATGGAGCAGGAACCTGCAGCTATTGCCGAGCAGGAAACCCCGGTTCAGCCCGAGGCGGTAGCGCCAGTTACTGAGCCCGCTGCAAAGATGCAGCCTGCTGCTCATATGCTGTCGCAGATTGCCGAACGTCAGGTAGCTGCCGCATTTCAGGATTTGAACCATGTGGTTCGGGCCGAGCCACGCCGTTCGTTCGACGATATCGCTACGGAACTGTTACGTCCGATGCTGCAGGACTGGCTCGACAATAATCTGCCGACGCTTGTTGAGCGGCTTGTCCGGGAAGAAATCGAACGTGTGGTGCGTGGCGAGCGATAAATGGTATCAAGCCGATCCATTGAAATATTACCCGCCTGTGCAGCAGGCGGGTTTTCACTTTTAAAGTGACCGAAAGTGGTGCTGTCACTTTTAAAGTGATTTGTCTGCTGTTAGTTGCTATTGAGCCTTCAATCCATTCATCGCGCATAAAGACCGGATAATTCCATGCTTGAGAAGACCTATGACGCCGCGGCGATAGAGCCGAAAATTGCTGAACGCTGGGAAGAAGCGGGTGCATTCAAGGCGGGTGCAGGCGCGAAGCCGGGAGCCGATCCGTTCGCAGTGGTCATTCCTCCGCCGAACGTTACCGGATCGCTGCATATGGGCCACGCGCTCAACAACACGATCCAGGACATTATGGTTCGCTTCGAGCGTATGCGCGGCAAGAACGTGCTGTGGCAGCCCGGCATGGACCATGCGGGCATTGCAACGCAGATGGTTGTCGAACGCCAACTGGCTGAACGGCAGGAGCCAAACCGCCATACCATGGGCCGCGAGAAGTTCATTGAGCGCGTCTGGCAGTGGAAGGCCGAATCCGGCGGCATGATTTCCAACCAGCTGCGCCGTCTTGGTGCCTCGTGTGACTGGTCACGCGAGCGCTTCACCATGGACGAAGGACTGTCGCGCGCGGTTCTGGAAGTTTTTGTCTCGCTCTACAAGCAAGGTCTCATCTATCGCGATAAGCGTCTGGTCAACTGGGACCCGAAGTTGCTGACGGCAATTTCCGACATCGAAGTCGAGTCGCGCGAAACGAAAGGTCATCTCTGGCATTTCCGTTACCCGCTTGAGAACGTTCCATTCGATCCAGAGAACCCGCATACCTACATCGTCGTTGCGACGACGCGCCCGGAAACCATGCTGGGCGATACCGGCGTTGCGGTTAATCCGAAGGACGAGCGTTACCACGCCCTGGTTGGCAACGATGTCGTGCTGCCGCTTGTCGGTCGCCATATCCCGATTGTTGCAGACGATTACGCTGATCCGGAAGCCGGTTCCGGCGCTGTCAAGATCACGCCCGCGCACGATTTCAACGATTTCGAAGTGGGCAAGCGGAATGAGCTGCGCGCTATCAACATTCTGACGACGAATGCGTCGATCACGATCAAAGACAATGTTGATTTCCTCGAAGGGCTGCAGCTGACACCGGAATTGAAGGCACTGATCCACGAACTCGAAGGGCAGGACCGCTTCGCAGCCCGCAAGCGCATCGTCGAGCTGATGGACGAGCGCGGTTATCTGGAAAAGGTCGAGGACCACACGCACGCTGTCCCACATGGTGATCGCGGCGGCGTTCCGATCGAGCCTTATCTGACTGACCAGTGGTATGTAAACGCCGGCGAACTGGCCAAGCCAGCAATGGCGGCGGTGCGCGAGGGCAAGACAAAGATCGTCCCGACGAATTGGGAAAAGACCTATTTCGACTGGATGGAAAACATTCAGCCATGGGCGGTTTCACGCCAGCTCTGGTGGGGACATCAGATACCGGCCTGGTACGGTCCAGATGGCCAGTATTTTGTCGAAAAGAGCGAAGAGGAAGCGAAAGCCGCCGCACGCGCTCACTATGGCGAAGACGTTGCACTTGAGCGCGATACTGACGTTCTCGATACGTGGTTCTCGTCGGCGCTTTGGCCGTTTTCGACGCTCGGCTGGCCGGACAAGACGCCGGAACTCGCAACCTATTATCCAACCAGTGTTCTGGTTACGGGTTTCGACATTCTGTTCTTCTGGGTTGCCCGCATGATGATGATGGGCCTCCATTTCATGGACGAAATCCCGTTCCATACGGTTTATCTGCATGCTCTCGTTCGTGACAAGCACGGCGCGAAGATGTCGAAGTCTAAGGGCAATGTCATCGATCCGCTGGAGCTGATGGATGAATATGGTGCTGACGCGCTGCGGTTCACCCTTGCCATCATGGCCGCTCAGGGTCGTGACGTTAAGCTCGACCCGGCGCGTATTGCCGGCTATCGCAATTTTGGCACCAAGCTCTGGAACGCAACGCGCTTTGCCCAGATGAATGGCGTGAAGCTTGATGCCGGTTTCAAACCGGAAAACGCCAAGCTTGCCGTCAATCGCTGGATTCTGACGGAACTGACCAAGGCAACGCGAGCCGTGACGGAAGGCATCGACACCTACCGCTTCAATGAAGCTGCGGGTGCTGCCTATCGCTTCGTGTGGAACCAGTTCTGCGATTGGTATCTGGAGCTGCTGAAGCCGATCTTCATGGGTGACGATGAAGCTGCGAAGGCAGAAGCACAAGCCACGGCAGCCTATTGTCTGGATCAGGTTTATAAGCTTCTGCATCCGTTCATGCCTTTCATGACCGAAGAGCTTTGGACCCTGACCGCAGGTGAGGGACAGAAGCGCGATACGGTGCTGGCGCTTGCTGCCTGGCCGGAACTGTCGTTTGAGGACGAGGAAGCCGCGGCTGACATCAACTGGCTCGTTGATCTCGTCACTGGCATTCGTTCTGTCCGTGCGGAAATGAATGTGCCCGCCGGTGCGATTGCCCCGGTTGTCGTGTTGGATGCCAACGCGACAAGCGTGGAACGCTTCGCCCGCCACGATGCTGCCATCAAGCGCCTTGCCCGCGTGGAGAGTGTCTCGTTCGAGGCACAGGCTCCCAAGGGCTCAGCCCAGATGCTGCTTGATGAGGCGACAATCTGCATCCCGCTAGGCAATCTGATTGACCTCAAGGCTGAAGCAGCACGTCTCGCCAAGGAAGCCGGCAAGATTGCCGCTGAAATGGATCGTATCGAGAAGAAGCTCTCCAACGAAAAATTCGTTGCGAACGCGCGCGAGGAAGTCGTTGAGGCAGAGCGTGAGCGGTTGGCTGAGCTGAAGGAATCGGCGCAGCGTGTAGCAACTGCTGAATCACGCATCCGTGATGCAGGCTGATTTGACCTGACATCAGAAAACGACTCCCTATCGAATCAAACGCCCGACAGTGCATTTCACTGTCGGGCGTTTTTCATGCGGCTGGACGGAGTTTGGACCCGTTTCAAGGGTTGGACCGGTAGATCGAACTCTGGTTTCGATTGTTTTCGACCAATGTTGCGCTTTCGCAACAAGGCAAAAAAGAGGCGGAAAATTGGCCGATTTGGGCCTGTTTTGCCATGTGTCGGGCGATTTTTGCTAATGAAGTGGCATGATATTTGATGTTTTAGCCATTTTTGACGAATGCTCCGAAAGTACGATGATGCTAATCCAAATTAATGCGACTTGCGGCCTGAATCCTTCCTGATTTACGTTTCCGTCAACGTTAATACCGTTGCTGTTTGGGAGGACATTATGAGTGTACAGCGCGTGAAAATGGCAGGAATGGTCGCAGCTCTCCTTGGAAGCGCGGTTGCTGCCAATGCAGGCGGCTTCGAGCGTAGCTCGCAGGATTTCGATATTCTCTTCGAAAAGGGAACTGCTGTCGAAGCTGGTGCGACGGTAGTTATGCCTCAACGCAAACTGAAAAATATTCGTGCGAACCCCGGTGTTGCGACCCCGCCAGTCGTTCCTTATGGACCGGATCGGGGCAAGCCTTGGTCAACTTCAGTCGACGAAGCAAAGACTTACTGGGTACCAAAAGTATCTGCCAAGTTCGATTTGACCGACGATCTGGCTTGTGCCGCCCAATACCGGGAGCCATGGGGAATCGAGACCGATGTAGGCCTCAATACCCTTCGCTCCTTCACTGCGATTGAGCAGAAAATTTCGTCGCGCGACTTTGGCTTAAACTGTTCGTACCGGTTTGCCGTCGGCGAAAAGTCGTATTTCAGAATTCTGGGCGGCGTTAGCTATCAGGAACTTAAGGGCTATCAAACTCGCCTGATCCCTCCGACGACCGCATTCAGAGGCAATTTCCGCGTCGCTACACTTGATGTAGAAGACGGCTCGGTTGGCTGGCGTCTGGGCGCGGCCTACGAAATCCCTGAATATGCGATGAGAGCGTCTCTCGTCTATCAGTCTGAGGTCAAGTACAACCTCGACGGTACCATTGACAATCTCATGCTGAACCCGCTCACAGGACAGGGCGTACCCTTGAATGTGACGAACGATATTGCTGCTCCACAGTCGGTTGAATTCAAGTTCCAGACGGGTATCGCACCTGATTGGCTAGCTTTTGGTTCGGTTAAATGGACCGACTGGAAGAGCATCCAACAGGCGACCTTCGTTTCGAATGGTAATCGCGGCCTGCCGGATGGAACCAAAATCACCTCGCTGGATCTGTACTATCAGGATGGCTGGACCGTTTCGGGCGGCGTGGGCCACAAGTTCAATGAACAATGGTCGGGTGCAGCAACCGTGACGTGGGATCGCGGCACCAGCACGGGATGGACATCTCAGACCGACGTTTGGCTGTTTGGTTTGGGAGCCAACTACAAGCCGAATGACGTCGTTGATGTGCGTTTGGCTGGCGCTATCGGTTGGCTCGGCTCAGGCGAGTTGAGAGATTCGATCAGCACCGGCGATTTCGGTAATGATCTAGTCAGCGCTCTTTCGCTCACTGCAAAGGTCAAGTTCTAAGCTTGATGCATAGAAAACGAAAAGCCCGGCAATGCCGGGCTTTTTTGTTGAGGATCGTTTGTCTCAGGGCTGTTCCAGCCGCGCAAGCAATGAAGATGTGTCCCAGCGGCTGCCACCGATCTTCTGCACTTCCTTATAGAACTGGTCCACGAGGGCGGTCACAGGCAGAAGTGCGCCATTACGGTCAGCTTCCTCAAGGCAGATGCCAAGGTCTTTGCGCATCCAGTCGACGGCAAAGCCGAAATCATATTTGCCCTGGTTCATGGTGCCGGACCGGTTTTCCATCTGCCAGGAGCCAGCGGCGCCTTTCGAGATCACCGAGATCAGTTTTTCGATATCGAGACCAGCTTTCTTGCCGAAATGGATACCTTCGGCCAGTCCCTGAACGAGACCGGCAATGCAGATCTGGTTGACCATCTTGGCAAGCTGGCCCGAGCCGACCGGTCCCATGAGGCCGACCATACGCGCATAAGCATCGATAACTGGCCGGGCCCGCTCGAAAACGGCTTCCGGCGCGCCGACCATTACCGTGAGAATGCCGTTCTCGGCGCCGGCCTGACCACCGGAGACGGGGGCGTCGATGAAATGAAAGCCGCGCTTCTGTGCTTCGATATCCAGTTCACGAGCAACCTCCGCAGAGGCTGTTGTGTTGTCGATGAAGATCGCGTCCTTCTTCATGGTTGAGAAGGCGCCATCCGGGCCGATGGTTACGGAACGAAGGTCATCATCGTTGCCGACACAGGCAAAAACAAAATCTGCATCGCGCACGGCTTCGGCAGGTGTCGCGGCAAAGTTGCCCCCGAATTCCTTGGCCCATTTTTCGGCTTTTGCCGTCGTGCGGTTATAAACCGTGACGTCGTGACCGCCCTTGTTCTTGAGGTGAGCTGCCATGGGATAACCCATGACACCCAGGCCCAGAAAGGCGACTTTAGCGGATGTCGTCATTCGTTCATTCCTCTGGATATTTCTAGAAATCAGGTGAGAGGCGTCATAACGGCCGCCTGATAGGCCGGACGCTGTTTGAGGCGGCCATACCAGTCTTCAAGATGCGGAAGAGATGGGCGCTCAATTGGAAACTCAAACCAGGCATAGGCGTAGCATCCGGTGGGAATATCACCGATACCGAAGTTCTCGCCCGAGAACCAGGGAGCTTCCTTCAAGCCCTCGTTGGCAATCTGCATTGATTGCGCAAGGCCCTGAAGACCTTGTTCCAGAATGGCTGGATCGCGTTCAGCTTCCGGCAGCCGGATCAGATGCTTCATGACGTTGCTGAAATTGGTGTAGAAGGATGCGGAAGCCCAATCCATCCATTTTTCGGCCTGCGCGCGCTTGGCTGGATCTTCGATCCACAGTGTGCCTTTGCCGTAAGCTGCCGCGAGATACCGCGTGATGGTATTGGATTCCCACAGCACTGTGTCGCCGTCTTCCAGCAAGGGGATCAGCCCATTCGGATTGCGTGCGAGGTAAGCCGGATCTTTCAATCCACCGAACTGGCCACCGACATTGATCTGTTCATAGTCGAGATTGAGTTCGCGCGCTGTCCAGAGCGCCTTCTTCACATTCGTGGAATTGATACGACCCCAGATTTTCAGCATGACTCAACCTGTTACCTTACTGTTGGAAGCTGTATTCTAGAGCGCATCCCGAAAAGTGTGAAACGGTTTTCGGAAAAGATGCGCGTTAAAACAAATATTTAGAGCGCCGATCTGATCCAATCAGATCGAAATGCGCTCTAAACAGATCGCCCCCGGAAGCTGCAAGACTGCCGGGGGCGATATTTTGGTTTTATGCCGGTTTAGTGATCTCTAACGAATGAGATGGCGGGTCAGCCTTCGTTCGAGGAAATCCCAAACGTGCCGCAGGCATTCGACGATAAGCAGATAAATGACTGCAGCCCAGAGATAAGTCTGGAAATCGAATGTCCGCGAATAGGCGCGGCGCGTTTCACCCATCAGGTCAAGTACGGTGATGATAGCTACAATGGCCGAGCCCTTGATCATCAGGATGATTTCGTTGCCGTAAGGACGCAACGCCACGATGAGCGCCTGCGGAAGAATGACCTTCCAGAACGTCACACGCTTCGAAATGCCAAGCGCCGCAGCGCCTTCCCATTGGCCCAGCGCCACACTCTGGATAGCGCCGCGCAGGATTTCAGCCTGGTAGGCTGCCGTGTTGAGCGAAAACGCCAGAATGGCGCAATTCCACGCATCGCGGAAAAACACCCAGAGCCCGATGCTTTCCAGAAAAGGACGGAAGGTGCCGAAGCCATAATAGATAAGGAATGTCTGCGCCAGCAGCGGCGTGCCGCGGAAGAAATAGACATAGCCGAAAGCAATTCCGCGCAGCCAGCGATTGTTGGACATGCGCGCGGCCGTGATCGGTAGCGAGAGCAGGGCGCCTATGACAATCGATACGGCAACCAGTTTCAGCGTTATCAGAAGCCCGGACCAGTAGCGTGGCCCATAGGTTTCAAACAGATCGATACGCCATGCATTGTAGAGATAGATCGCAAGGCCAGCGAAAAGAAGGAACCAGAAGGCAACGATGATATGGCCGGCAATGCGCATCCGCGTCCATTGCTTGATGACGGGTGGCGGAGCCATCGCGGGAATTGTCGTAGTGGAAACAGTCTGGCTCATATCATGCACCTCGCGACCGGTTGGCGCCCGCATCAGCCCAGCGGGCAATGCGATTGATGAAGTAGGACGAGATGATTGCGAGAACCAGATAGAGCAGGCAGGCTATGCCGAAGAACAGAAATGGTTCCTTGGTCACGCGTGCCGCGATGGAGGTTTGCCGCAGAATATCGGACAATGTGATAACCGAAACCAGCGACGTATCCTTGAGCAGCACCAGCCAAAGATTGGCAAGGCCGGGCAGGGCGATGCGGATCAACTGCGGCAGGATGACCTTGCGCATGGTCTGCCAGTGCGACAGGCCAACTGCATAACCGCCTTCATACTGCCCGCGCGGAATTGCGCGAAACGCCGAAAGGAAGACTTCGCTCGAATAGGAAGAGAAGACGAAGCCTAGCGCAACCATACCGGCGCCGAACGCATTGATTTCCACATTCGCTTCGATGCCGAACAGACTGAGAAGCCGTTGCAACCCGAGAGAGGCGCCGAAATAAACGAGAAAGAGGGTTAGAAGCTCAGGCAAACCACGAAAGATCGTCGTGTAAATGTTTGAAGCGAGCCGGATCGATGGTTCGGTGGACTGCTTGCCGATAGCAACTAGAAATCCGAGTGCGAGACCAACGGGGAGTGTTGCGAGAGCCAGCGAGACGGTTACCAGAAGCCCCCAGGCAATACTGGCACCCCATCCGTCGGGGCCGAAACTCAACAAAGTGGCGTAGTGTTCCATGCGCCTATTCTTTTTCCTAAAGGCATTTGCCTATGTTTTTATCGCCTGCGAGGCTTTGCCCGACAAGGCTTGTACGGCATGCCCATACAAATGTTTTGCGCCGATTTGCGGAAAGCAAACCGGCGCATAGGTGTCAGTTTTGATTAATTTTCGGCGCCATAAGCATCGAAGTCAAAGTACTTGTCGTTGACTTCCTTGTATTTGCCGTTTGCGCGGATCGCCTTGATGGCTGCGTTGAATTTTTCAACCAGCTCCGGACGGCCCTTCTTGAAGGCAACGCCAGCGCCCGGACCGTGGATCTCGATAACCGGCGGGAAAGTGCCGACCATCTTGCAGCAGGCGCCATCCGGCGACTTCAGCCATTCGGCCAGTGTCACGCTATCGTCGTTGACGGCGTCGAGACGGCCATTGGCGAGATCGAGACGGTATTCCTCAGCTGTCGGATAGGCCTTGATCGTGCTGTCGGTAAAAGTCTTTTCCGAGTAGTTGGAGTGTGTGGTGGAAACCTGAACGCCAATGGTCTTGCCAGCGAGGTCCTCCTTGGTCACACCCTTGATGTCGGTATCCTTGGGAGCTGCGATGCCGGGAGGTGTGTTGTAATATTTGTTGGAGAAGTCGACCTGCTTCTTGCGCTCGTCCGTGATGGACATGGAGGCGATGAAGGCGTCGAACTTGCCAGCCTGAAGGGCAGGAATAGCGCCGTCCCATTCCTGGGTGACGAATTCGCACTGCGCTTTCATTTCTTCGCAGAGCGCCTTGGCGATATCGACGTCGAAGCCCGAGAGGGTGCCGTCTGGCTTGATGAAGTTGAATGGAGGATAGGCGCCTTCGGTGCCGATCTTGAGCTTGAGTGGCTCTTCTGCATTTGCAACACCGGCAGTCATGCTACCGATCGTAATTGCCAGCGCTGCAACAGATGCCGCAGCGGCGATACGCTTCAATACGCGCATTTTCAGTCCTCTCGTTTTGTTCTGGCTGGTTCCCTGATTATTTCTTCTGGTTCAGCCGCTTAAGGGGTAGTCACGACCGTGAAACTTTAAATTGCACGTTTGGTAGCGGATTCCCCCCGGCCACTACCAATAGATGGTTGAGCCGATCATGCGCAATATTTTTTCGCGCTTCCGTCCCCACCATCAGATCTGCAAACGATATTCCCACCATTTTGAGACGGTTGGCAAGATGGTCTGCGTAATTAAATTGTGTGTCCAAGGGGGGAATTCCTCGGCGTTTTCTGCATGCCTTCACCGGAAAGCGGTGAATTGTGTTGTCAAAGAGGGGAATTATAGAGAGTCTCTCAGAGACCCATAACGCCTTCGATGAAATCGGCTATTTGCTCTATTTCATCGATGCCGAACACCGGCACTTTTTCGCCGGGTTGCTGCTGGTCGCTGGCAATGGCGACGATGGCGGGATCGTCAACGGAGAGAGCTGGCCCGGCATGGCCGCCTTCGCGACGCAGTTCGATTTTCTTGTGCGTTTCCCGCTTGTAGCCCTCGACCAGAATCAGATCGCAAGGCGCCAGCTTGGCCGCAATCTCCCACAGAGAAGGTTCTTCTTCGCCGAGACCTTCATGCATGATTGCGTAGCGCTGCGACGAGACGATAGCCACTTCCGCTGCTCCGGCCTTTCGATGACGCCAGGAATCGGTGCCTTCATGGTCGATATCGAAATTATGATGGGCGTGCTTGATGGTGGCGATACGGTATCCACGTGCCGTAAAGCATGCGACCAGACGTTCGGTCATTGTCGTCTTGCCGGAGTTTTTCCAGCCGGTAATGCCGAAAAGCTTCTGGTTCATTCCATTGCCTCAACCAGTTTTCGGGCGGCGACAAGATCGTCGGGCCGATTGATATTGAAGAACGGATCATATGTTTCCGGGCTATCGCCAACGAAGGCAAGCGGAAAATCGACGGTTTCAAATCCGATATGTTCGGCGAATGCGAAGACGCTGGCCCTGCTGGTATTGGTAAGCCAGACGGTGAGTTCGTCAGCCAGTCCGGTTTCCCATAGTCCGAAAATCGGATGGACCCGGTTAAGGGAACTGGCGAGAACGATCCGCGCCCCGGTTTGGTTCCGACGTGCAAGAAGGCGGTCCGCGAGGTCGCGAGGCAGGAATGGCGTATCGGCTGCTGTCGTTAGCAGCAATGAGGACTCTTGTGCCTGCGTCAGCGCGGTCAGAATGCCGATCAGCGGGCCGCCATGTTCCGCTGGCAGGTCCTTGATCACCGGCACGCCGAGATCAGTCAGGCGGGGATCATCGCTATTCGCATTGATGACGAGCGCTTCGACCTGCGGTTTGATCCTTCTGACGACATGGGAAATGATAGTGCCGGTGCTGCCGAGCGGCTGAAGGAATTTGTCACCCGCAACGCCGCCTTGTTGCATGCGGCTGGAGAGCCCACCAGCGATGATTGCGCCTGCAATCATGAGGGTTCCACGCCGGTCGGGATCGTCGCCAATGTGCTTTTGTTGCGCTCCCGCTTCTTCAACACGTTTTCACGATAGACCATATAGACGCCACTTCCGACCACCAGAACCGATCCCATGATCGTATATATGTCGGGCGCTTCGCCAAAAATCAAAGTGCTGAGGCCGATCGCCCAAAGCAGGCTGGAATAGCGGAACGGGGAAACGAATGACACTTCACCTTCACGCATGGCCAGAATGATGAAGTGATATCCGACGAGGAGAAGGACAGCGGCAATGGCCATGGCGCCGACTGCTGTAATTCCAACGGGCTGCCATCCGCCCATTGGAACGGTCAGTGCGCCGCCGGTCAATGTTATCGCGCCTGCGGTCAATGTCGAGAGATAGAGGGTCGGCACGTGAGCGGGCACACGGCGTGTGGCGATATCCCGCGTGGCGGCAAAGCCTACGCTGGCAAGAAGTACAGCGACGGCAGCAAGGCTTGCAGCACCATCCGTTCCGGGCCGGATGATGATGAGGACCCCGACAAGACCGACAAGAATACAGGACCAGCGACGCCAGCCCACTTTTTCCTTCAGGAAGAGTGCCGCTCCAAGCGTCACGACAAGCGGCGTTGCCTGAAAGACAGCCGAACAGAATGCCTGCGAGAGATGGCCGAGCGAATAAATATAGGTGATGGTGGCGACAACTTCGCCTACGACGCGCAGGATCGTCATCTTTTCAAGCGACAGATTGCGCAATGCACCGTGGCGCCAGGCGAGCAAACCGATCAGCACCGTGGCGAATATGCCTCGGATCAGCATGTACTGTCCGCTGTTCATCTCGGTCAGGAGGTATTTTGTGATCGTATCGCCGATGGTGAAGGTACCCATGGCGAGAAGCATGAAAATACTTGCGCGAAAATTTGCTGACTGCGGCACGATACAGAATCCAGTTTAAGATTGCATACCGTTTTAAAGTCGATCTCGCGACAATTATTTCGGGTTGTGTGCTTTTTTAAGTATAAATCGCTCAGCCGCCGGTAAGACTCATGTGGCGAGCAACCGCCGGGCGATTATGATCGCGGTCGATGATGAAATCATGGCCTTTCGGCTTGCGCGAAATAGCTTCATCAATGGCCTGGCTGAGCAGCAGGTCGCTTTCGCTTTCCCGCAAGGCCTTGCGCAGATCGGCGTCATCATTCTGGCCTAGGCACATATAAAGCATACCGGTGCAGGTAAGCCGGACGCGGTTGCAGCTTTCGCAGAAATTATGCGTCATCGGCGTGATGAAGCCGAGCCGTCCGCCTGTTTCCTCAATCGTAACATAGCGGGCAGGGCCGCCTGTGCGGTAAGGAATATCTGAAAGCGTGAATTGCTGCGACAGGTCCTCGCGCAGCTGCGAGAGCGGCAGATACTGGTCCGTACGGTCGAACTCGATCTCGCCCATCGGCATTGTTTCGATGAGCGTCATGTCCATGCCGCGGCCATGGGCCCAGCGGATCAGTTCGGGAATTTCGTGATCGTTGAAATCCTTCAACGCGACTGCATTGATCTTGACGCGGATACCGGCGCGTTGTGCGGCTTCAATACCCTCAAGAACCCGGGGAAGATCGCCCCAGCGGGTGATCTGGTGGAATTTTTCAGGATCGAGCGTATCCAGCGAGACATTGATACGGCGTATACCGCATTCCGCCAGTTCGTCGGCAAAGCGTGAAAGCTGCGATCCGTTCGTGGTCAGCGTCAATTCATCCAGCGCACCTGATTTCAGATGGCGCGACAGCTGCCGGATCAGGTGCATGATGTTTTTGCGCACCAAAGGCTCGCCACCGGTCAGGCGCAGTTTCCTGACACCCTTGTCGATAAAGGCGGTGCAAAGCCGGTCCAGTTCCTCAAGCGTCAGCAAATCCTTCTTGGGCAGGAACGTCATGTGTTCCGCCATGCAATAGGTGCAGCGGAAATCACAACGATCCGTCACTGAAACGCGAAGATAGGTGATGGCACGCCCGAAAGGATCAATCATGGGTCCAGTCGGGGAAACAAGTGGCTGGGCTTGGTTTGTGTACATCATTAAGCCGTTGTTTCCACAGGATGCGGAGGAATATCCGCATCGTCTACCTAGAAATAGGATCTGCGAGCCTCAATGTCCAGTTTCACGCACGCGAAGCTCTTTCAATAATGACCGCGACTATTGCGATATTTTAACGCGGGGCCTATCAAAAGCTGGCGAAGAACCAAGCTGGAGAATGGTAATGAGTGAGGTCTGGCCGACTGAATTGCGTGTCTCACACGACCGCAAACTGCTGACTGTGGCGTTCGATGATGGCCAGAAATTCGAGCTGACCGCCGAGTTGCTGCGTGTCCTGTCGCCCTCGGCAGAAGTGCAGGGTCATTCGCCGGCACAGCGCATCACAGTTGGTGGCAAGCGGACCGTCGAAATCATGAAGATGGAGCCGGTCGGCAACTACGCCGTCCGCATAACGTTTGACGACATGCACGATACCGGCCTGTTTTCGTGGACCTATCTCCACAAGCTCGGCACCGAGAAGGACATGTTATGGCAAACTTATCTCGATGAGCTTGCCGAAAAAGGCCTGAAACGGGATCGTTGATCCCGCCTGCCGGTCAGTCTTTCTCCAGCATTTCGGATATGCGCCGCATCACATCGCCCATCGCGTTGCATTGCGCGTTCGTCGATTGCGCCATGACGCGGTCAATCAGGTCGGTATAGGTCGTCAGCGCATGCCCCAGAAGCTTTTCGCCCTTGGCAGTTAGCGTCAGTCGTATCACACGCTTGTCTGCCGGGTCGCCCTCGCGCACCAGCAAGCCGCGCTTTTCAAGCTTTGGTAGCAGCATGGTGATGTTCGAACGCCCGACGAGAATGCGGCGCGCAAGATCATGCTGGGATTCGCCGGGGTGGCGATAAATATTCATCAGCACATCCAGATCGGCGATCTTGAGATCGAAGGCCGACAGTCCTTGGGCGAGGGCGCGTTCCACCGCTTTGCCGGCACGTGCAACGGCAATCCAGTTCTTGAAGCGCGGATTGTCCCACGGCAGTTTTTGAGTCTTGTCTTGCATTTTGTTCATTCTTGTACAATTATTTGTTCAGGATTGAACATAATTGAGGCCCTGTCATGACATCGATTTCTTTGCAGGTTACGCGATTCGGTCTGGGTGTGCTTGGCCGCATTGATGCCGACAAGGCAGGTCGCGCCGCGTTCAGGATTTTCTGTCGAACGCCAAGCCGCAAGCCGAAGACCAAGGCCTATGCCGCGCGGCTTGAACAGGCGAGCAATGAACTCCGTCAGGCAAAGCGGCTCGATCTGATTATCGATCGAGGGCTTATCGCAACCTATTTGTTCGAACCCGATATTTATGTGGGAAGAACGTCGCTTGTCGTTCATGGCTGGGGATCGCGCACAGCGGATATGATAGCGATCATTCGCGAGCTTGTTGCGCGTGGGGAACGAGTTGTCTCCATCGACCTGCCGGGGCATGGCGCATCGGCAGGCCGCACCCTCAACATGATACAGGCAATCGCCGCCGTTGATGTTGCGTGGCGCCAGTATGGTCCGTTCGATGCGATGATCGGTCACTCATTCGGCGGTGCGGTCATCGTCAATGCCGCAGCAGGTTCTCTCGGGTGCTACCAGTCACATCGCCCCGCAAAGCTGGTGACAATTGCTTCCCCGCACTCCATGGCAGGCGTCTTTGACGGTTTCGGCAAAGTGCTTGGGCTTGGTCGTGACGTGCGCAACGCAATGAAGGAGCAAGTCCGTCATCTCGCAGCGCGCCCGATCACGGATTTCGATACCGACGTTCATCTGCGCCGCATGACAATTCCGACGCTGGTCATCCACGCGCATGACGATAAGGAAGTTCCCGCCATCTGCGCGGAAATGGCCGGCAAGGCAGGCTCTCATGTCAGGGTGCACTGGGCGGATGGCCTTGGGCATCGCCGCATCATTGCGAGTGCTGAAGTGGCGTCCCTGGTAGCGGATTATCTTGATGACGGTCCGCGATTAAGGCTGGTTGCCTGATGATGTTTCGGTGAGAACAAGTTTCTCCCAACCTGCCATGGCGCCCAGTGCCGTTGCGGTGAGATCTTGCCGCGTTCCGCCATCGCGTGCGAGAATGGACATGCCGTTCTGGACTGTCGCGTAAAAGGTCGCAACCGCTTCGCAATTGACGGATGCGGGAATATGGCCGTCACGAATGCCGCGTTCGAGCCGCTTTTTCAGGATTTCGATATTGGTCTGGCGGTGATTGCGCAGCACGTCGCAGACTTTGTCGCTTGAATGCGTCCGATGAAGCGCATCCAGAGCAATCATGCAGCCCCGCGGCACGGATTCCTCGCAATAGGCATCTATCGTGGCAAGCAGAAAACGCTCGAAAGCCGCGCGAACATCCGGCGTTTCATCCAGTGTCGACCAGATTTCAATGCCCACTTCACCGGCATAAAGGGTGAGGGCTTCGAGATAGAGTTCTTCCTTGCTTCCGAATGCCGCATAGAGGCTTGGCGCATTGATGCCCATAGCCGTCGTCAGATCGGCCAGCGACGATCCGTCGAAGCCTTTTTCCCAAAATATCAACATTGCAGCACGAAGCGCTGTTTCGCGGTCGAAGCTACGGGGCCGTCCTTTTTCTGCCACGTGTGAACCTTTCTGTATCGATCATTAAATAAATCGCTTGACGGTTCTGTGCAAGCCTGTCAGCAATTATGTATCAATCGATACAGAAAGGAAATGGTATGTCAGCCGAAGCTTTGAACGGAAAGGTTGCCTTCATCACCGGCGGAAGTCGCGGCATCGGTGCAGCGATTGCACGACGGCTCGCGAAAGATGGCGCGACAGTTGTCGTCACTTATGTGAACGGCAAGGAAAAAGCTGAAGCTGTGGTTTCCGAAATCGTAGCCAATGGTGGCAAGGCTCTGGCGCTGAAGGCCGACAATCGCGACGCGAGCCAGATTGCGGCGGCAATCGAGAAAGCGGTCAAGGATTTCGGTCGTCTGGATATACTGGTCAACAGTGCTGGCATCTGGCATGCGGCCCCGCTGGAAGAGGTCACACTTGCCGACTTCGATGAGGTTATGGCTGTGAACTTCCGGGCTGTTTTTGCCGCCGTTTCAGCGGCCACACCACACCTTGGTGCTGGCGGACGCGTCATAACCATCGGCTCAAACCTCGCCGAAAGCGTGCCGTGGCCGGGCATCAGCCTTTATGCGGCAAGCAAGGCGGCGCTGATCGGTTTGACGAAAGGTCTGGCGCGCGACCTTGGTCCAAAGGGCGTCACGGTCAACGTCGTTCAGCCTGGCTCCACCGATACGGATATGAATCCGGCGGCTGGAGAACATGCCGAACAGCAGCGGGAGCTTATCGCAACCGGCAGTTTCGGTTCGCCTGACGATATTGCAAGTCTGGTGGCATGGCTTGCCAGCCCCGAAGGGCGTTTCGTGTCTGGAGCTACGCTCACGATCGATGGCGGCACAAATGCCTGAAACAAAAAGGGCGGCTTGCGCCGCCCTTTTTTTGCTTAGAGCTCTGATATGATTGAATCAGATTTGTGTTCTAAGCGTTTGTTTCGTCGCATTATCCTACGCAAAACCGCTTCGCACTTTTGCTGGAAATGCTTTAACCCAGATTGAGTTCCTTGAAGAAGTCATTGCCCTTGTCATCGATGACGATGAAGGCCGGGAAATCTTCCACTTCGATACGCCAGATCGCTTCCATGCCGAGTTCCGGATATTCGACAACCTCGACCTTCTTGATGCAATCCTGGGCCAGACGGGCAGCCGGGCCACCGATGGAGCCCAGATAGAACCCACGGTGCTGGCCGCAGGCTTCGCGCACCTGACGCGAACGGTTGCCCTTGGCGAGCATCACCATCGAGCCGCCAAAGGACTGGAACTGGTCCACATAGGAATCCATACGGCCTGCCGTGGTTGGCCCGAACGAGCCGGAAGCATAACCGGCAGGCGTCTTGGCCGGGCCAGCATAATAGATCGGGTGGTTCTTGAAATAATCCGGCATGGCTTCGCCGTTTTCAAGCCGCTCGCGAATTTTGGCATGGGCCAGATCGCGCGCCACGATGATTGGACCGGAGAGCGACAGGCGCGTCTTGACCGGGTGTTTCGACAATTCCTTGAGAATGTCCTGCATCGGCTGGTTGAGGTCAATCTTGACCACATGCGACGACAGTTTTTCCTCGTCGATATCCGGCATGTACTTGGCCGGGTTGGTTTCCAGCTTTTCCAGAAAGATGCCGTCCTTGGTGATCTTGCCCTTGGCCTGACGGTCGGCGGAGCAGGAAACACCAATGCCGATCGGCAACGAGGCGCCGTGGCGCGGCAGGCGAATGACACGGACGTCATGGCAGAAATATTTGCCGCCGAACTGAGCGCCGACGCCGAGAGACTGCGTCAGCTTATGGATTTCAGCTTCCATTTCGAGGTCGCGGAAAGCATGTCCGGTTTCGGAACCTTCGGTCGGCAAGCTGTCCAGATAGCGCGTTGAGGCAAGCTTGACCGTCTTGAGGTTCATCTCAGCCGAAGTGCCCCCGATGACAATTGCCAGATGGTAAGGCGGGCAGGCGGCTGTTCCCAGGCTCAGGATCTTGTCCTTGAGGAAGTCGATCATGCGGTCATGCGTCAGGAGCGACGGCGTTCCCTGATAGAGGAATGTCTTGTTCGCCGAACCGCCGCCCTTGGCAACGAAAAGGAACTTGTAGGCGTCTTCGCCTTCTTCATAGATATCGATCTGGGCAGGCAGATTGTTCTTGGTGTTCTTTTCCTCGAACATCGAAAGAGGCGCCAGCTGCGAATAACGCAGGTTCTTCTTGTTGTAGGCGTCGAGCACACCAGCGCCAAGCGCATCGGCATCACCGCCTTCGGTCCAGACGCGACGGCCCTTCTTGCCCATGATGATGGCCGTGCCGGTATCCTGACACATGGGAAGCACGCCGCCTGCTGCGATATTGGCGTTCTTCAGAAGATCGTAGGCGACAAAACGGTCGTTATCCGTTGCTTCCGGGTCTTCAAGAATATGGGCAAGCTGCTGCAGATGGCCGGGGCGCAGCAGATGGTTGATATCGGCAAAGGCCGCTTCCGAAAGTAGGCGAAGCCCTTCCGGATCAACAGTCAGGACTTCCTGTCCCTTGAACGTATCGACAGAGACATGATCGGAAGTCAGCTTGCGGTAAGGGGTGTCGTCTTCACCAAGAGGAAAAAGATCGGCGGCGCTTGCTTCTGCCATCGCGGTACCTCGCTTGCTTGCCAGCTGCGCCAGCCGGAGGTCGTCATCGTTTCCGGCTCGCGCGATATGTGTTGATCGAAGTTCCGAAGAAGAGCTTCGGAACCATAGTCTGTGGGGCTTTTAGCGCGATGCGGAGTGGATGCCACTGCGTCACTTTGTTCATTAAGGCATTCCGAGTTTGTCTCCCGAGAAGAAGCCTCAAACAATTGTGATGAACGCAAAACAGAAAATTGCTTCAGGAAACAATAGCGTTAAAAGTTTCTATACGAGATTGGTAAATTCTACGGGTGAGATTCGGACGGATTCGCTTTTGAGCGAACGCATTAACTTTGGCGGTTTGAAATGCAGTTTTCCAGACACTCGCAGATGGATGAAAAGAGCAGCGCCGCACGCGGACAAAATATCCGCCGCGCAGCCGCGATAGCTCTGGCAGCTTCGGTGTTTCTCCCTACGGCACAGGCTCAAGCCGCAAATTCGCTGATGGAACTTTTCCAACAGCGTCGCCAGCAGCAGGTGCAGCCAGCCCAGCCTGTTCAGCCGCAAGTCACTCCTCGCGCACCTGTAGCACCGAAGGCCGTTTCTGCTCCTCGTGCCGCTGTGCGCAGCCTTCCGCCAGTCCAGCGCGTGACCGTCAAAGGGCCGCAGATTTACGACTACAAGCCGGATACTCTGGTCAATATCGATTTCAGCGCGCTCGATATGCAGGTAACCGCAGCAACCGAACCAGTGACCGTCGATCCGCTGACATCGGGCATGTCGCCGATCCGTCCGCAGATTCGCGAAGAAACGCCGGGTCAGCGTGCCTTCGATGCAGCGACGAATTATCTGAAATCCGTGAATGTCAAAGCCGAGAAAGAGATCGCTCAGGCGATCGTCGACTATTATTCAAGTCAGCGCTCTTTCATGTGGTCGGCCGACGATAAAGTGCTCGACCGCGCCAAGAATGTTGCGGCTTTCTTTGCCCGTGCGGACGAAGATGGGCTCAACCCGGATGAATATGCAGTCACGATCCCCGCTGACAATTTCGATGGCGCTGCTGAATCTGAGCGCCAGCAGAAACTTGCAGAATTTGAAATTCGCATGTCTGCCCGCGCGCTGCGCTATGCCATCGATGCGGGTGAGGGACGTGTAATCGCGGACCGCCTCAGTGGTTTCCACGATCTACCGCGCAACCGCGTCGATCCGAAAGCCGTTCTCGAAAAGCTGGCATCGGAAAGCGATCCGGCTGCCTATCTGCATGGTTTCCAACCGAGCAATGAGCAATATGCGGCGTTGAAGCGCGAGCTTGCGAATACCGAGCCGCCATCTGCCGAGCCAATCCGCATCTCGCTGAATGGCATCATCAAGCCGGGCGATACCAATGACCAGCTCAGCAAGGTGGTTGCGCTGATTTCGAGACATGCGCCTGCTGGCTATCTGGCACAGCACAAGCAAGTGCTGGACACGCATGCGAGCGGCGACGTCTATGATCCGGAACTGGTTTCTGCAATCAAGGATTATCAGAAGCTTTCGGGCAGCACGCCGGACGGCGTCATCGGTCGCAATACGCTTTCCGCACTTCAAGGCGAGCAATCTTCCATCAAACGCGACCGGATCCTTTATTCCATGGAGCGCCTGCGCTGGCTGCCGCATGATTTCGGCACGCGTTACGTGATGGTCAATCAGCCGGCTTACCGTGCCGAATATTTCGAGGACGGAAAAGAGAAGCTGGCCATGAATGTGGTTATCGGCTCTCCAACCCATCAGACCTACTTCTTCTACAACAAGGTCCAGACGGTCGTTTTCAATCCGTCATGGGGCGTGCCGCGCTCGATCATCCTGAACGAGATGCTGCCCAAGGTCATGCGTGATACGAGCTATCTCGACCGCAATGGTTACGAGGTCTATGCAGGCGGCAAGAAGGTTTCCGCCAGTGCCGTCAACTGGAGTGCAGTTGCCGCGGGTAAAGCCCATGTCGGTATTCGCCAGAAGCCGAGCCTCGACAATGCGCTGGGCGAACTCAAAATTCTGTTCCCGAATGCGCATGATATCTACATGCACGACACTCCGGCCAAATCCTATTTCAGCCGCGATATGCGTGCCCTGAGCCATGGCTGCATTCGTCTGGAACGCCCACGTGACATGGCGGCGGCGGTTCTGGGGACATCGGTGACGGATCTGGAAAAATATTTCGGCAAGAATGAGCGCGGCATCAAGGTCAAGGAACCTGTGCCTGTCTTCATTTCCTATTTCACCGCATGGCCGGAAGCGGATGGAAAAATCCATTATTACGGCGATGTTTACGACCGTGATTCCGGATTGCAGAAAGCATTCGACAAGACGGCAGGTTCGCGCCTCGCAGCGCTCTGAAATCCCTCCCGTATCAAAACAGAACGGTAATCATCGATGGGTGATTGCCGTTTTTCTTTGCGATCAGAAGCTGTTGGGGAGAAGATCGAAATCTCTTTGGAAACAGGCTTGCGAGACGCTTGACTTATGCAGCCGCTGGCCAGTATATCCGCACCACCTTGATCGAGCTTGGCTCATCGGGCGTGTAGCTCAGCGGGAGAGCACTCCCTTCACACGGGAGGGGTCACAGGTTCAATCCCTGTCACGCCCACCATTCACTTCATTGAAATTAAAGAAAAATCCCGATCCATCAAATTTCCAACTCGGCAATGGTTGGAAATCGATGCCGCCTGATTTTATCAAAGTACCAATGGCACAAAAAAGAAGATGCCGAGGCAGCGGTTCTGAGGTAATGCTCCTCGCGATTGATAGCTGTATGGAAATATTCAGAAGATGGAATGGATTCCGATATTCTTCGTGGTGTTCAAGGTTCTCGTGTTAGGCGTGGCCATGTTCTTCGCCATCAAGTGGCATTACGACGAAGATAAAAAGAAAAAGAATAACGAAATGAGCGGGTCGTAAGAGCCCGCCTCATCACGTACAGCCACCGCACTTATTGCCTAAACAAAAACCCGCCGAAGCGGGGTAGTGACTGCTGACCCTGCGTCAACAGCATTGGATCGGTTTTCTTCGGCGCCTCGATAACGACGTGTCTACGCCAAAACCAGTTGTGAAGGCGAATATCAGTTCCAGAACAGATAACGATCCTGCCAGACAACTCGGCACTGAGTTTCTATTTCGGCAGTGGATCGATGTGGGAATTCGTCGTGTAGTCGTTCGGCAATCGGATTTAGCGAAAGGGTCTTGGGTATAATCAATTCGGCCCGGTCGGCCTGGGCGCTAATAGCATTCAGCAACAGAGCGTCTTCTGATCTCATCATAGAGTATCCTTATGGTGATGGGCATAAGCCAGTCTTGAAAAATGCAAAGCAGGAAATGTTCGCAAAGGAATTGGCTGAAGGTCTGACAGCAGACGGGCATATCAGCGAGCCGGATTTGAGCCTAATCTTGGCAATAAAATGCGTCTGAAAGCAAATGAAAACATTTTGAAGCGAATTGATGAAATACGCGCCAGGGTGACTGAAAAAGCCGAGTGGAAGGCCGTGGCAGGCTGCGCATGCTCGCTGACATTGCCGAAAAAGCGAAGACGGAAGCTCCACGCATCACCGTATCTGCAATCGCGGAAGCGAACAAAATGCAGGGCAATCAACCGAAGTAGGTCAGGCTGTTATTGGATTCGACTGTCGAAGTGGGCCAGTCGCCACGCTCACTCTTTCTGTGGGAAATTTCAGGGACGTTCATATCTCCAAAGCATGATGCACGCCGCAATTACCACCGCAGATGTCAGCACGCCTATGACAATAGAGAATAGAACCATTGCATTACCCCTGCTGCCTTCGTTTTCTTTATTGGGTCAGAGAATGACCGAGGAAATTCACTTCGTCAGGTCGACAATGACGAATCAACATTCCATGCATTTGAATTGACGAGTCGCGGTTTATGGCTTTCCAGCGTGAACTGGAAAACACGCGCAATTATCCGCCTCGCGACGTATATTTCTTGTTGCTGTTATAAAACTTTCACCGTTGCCGGATAGGCGAGGGCGTCCGCTCGTTACGCGGATTGGAAGGGCATAAGGGGCCGAATAAAATTATCGCTGATATGGTGGATTCGTTGCGTGGAGCGGCGATGAAAGGAATTACTTTATTTTTATTCTGAATATTTTTGTATTTATAAAATATATATGAAGTAACTTTTATATCACATATAAATAATTCACAAAACTTACATTGAATAAACATTGATCAAGTTATTGTGAATAAATATAGCGGTGGCGTCTAACTCATCTACTGGAGACGCATTTATGAATATCAGAAAAGTTCTTCTCGGTTCGGCAGCATCGCTCGTAGCGATTTCTGGCGCGCAAGCAGCCGATGCGATCGTGGCACCTGAGCCGGAAGCAGTCGAATATGTCCGTGTATGCGATGCATATGGTGCTGGCTATTTCTACATTCCGGGGACGGAAACCTGCCTTCGCATTCATGGTTATGTTCGCTACGACGCAAGCGGTGGCGACAACAATTATGCTCGTACCCCCGCACAGCTGGAGCGCGACACCTGGAACAAGCTGGCCCGCGTCAGCCTTCGTTTCTCGACCGCTTCCGAAACAGAACTCGGCACGCTCAAGACCTATAGCGAACTGCGTTACGACTGGAACGGCGACGGCAACGGCAAAGCCAACAATTACAATGGCGGCTCCACCAGCACCTCGCTGCGTTACGCCTATATTCAGCTTGGCGGTCTGCGTATTGGTCTGGATGAATCGGCTTTCGTCACCTTCACCGGTTACCTCGGCAACGTCATCAGCGACGACGTGATCCTCGCTGGCGGCTACCGTACCAACCTCATCAGCTACACCTTCAAGGGCGGGAACGGTTTCTCGGCCATTGTCTCCTTTGAAGAAGGTGGCAACACCGACTCGAACGTAGACGTCACCATCAAGGATTACATGCCGCATGTGGTCGGTGGCCTGAAATACGAGCAGAGCTGGGGCAAGATCGCCGGTGTCGTCGCCTATGACGCCCGTAACGAGGAATGGGCCGGAAAGGTCCGCGGCGATGTTAACATCACCGATCAGTTCTCGGTCTGGCTGCAGGGCGCATACAAGTCCAACGACGATCATTACGGCACGTCGGGCGGTTATCGCGTCCGTATCATCGACTCGTTCTACGGCACCTGGGGCGGTGACTGGGCAGTCTGGGGCGGCGCAGCCTACAAGGCAACCAGCAAGGCCACTTTCAACGTACAGGCCGCTTATGACGACAGCGAAACCTTCGCTGCAACGGCAAACGTTGCCTACCAGATCGTTCCTGGCTTCACCATCACGCCTGAAGTTTCCTACACCAAGTGGCAGGACAAGAACACGAGCATGGACGGCAAAGACGCCTGGCAGGGCAAGATCCGCTTCCAGCGCTCGTTCTGATATTCTAGCTGATACGCTGGCTAATAGTGCCCGCTTCGGCACACGCATTGTCGTAGAACTATGATGACCTCCAGTCCATGTTTCTAGCGACAGAGGCGGCGGCCCATTCGGCCGCCGCTTTTTTTGTTTTATAGTGAAACACCTGTTTCGCCATCTTGCTTCCGCCTGACAAAAACCTGTTCGAACTCTGCCTGTCCGGACAAGCTTGGCTTGCTGTCGAGGTTCTCATCACTATCTATATCCAAAAAGGGAGCATAGATGACGGTGAGAATGATGAGCATGGATGCCTATAGTTCGATGACGGAAAAGAAGCCTTTTTCGGTTCCTGCCAATGAAGTCGAGCGACTTGAAAGCGTCCGTAGTCTTGTTTCCGTGTCCAGCCTTGGACTGCCCGAACTGGATACCCTTGTATCGCTTGTGAAAGACGTTTTTGACGTCAGCACGTCTGCTCTCAACATCATCGACGAGGACTGGCAGCGTGTTGCTGCCAATGCTGGCGAAAAGGTCAGCAGTTGTCCCCGCGAGTTGACTGCCTGCACCTTCGTGGTGGAAAGCGGTGAGCTATTCGTGATTGAGGATATGGTCGAGAACGACCTCTTTTGCAGCATGCCTTATGTGACCGGCGAACCGCGTTTCCGCTTTTATGCTGGTGCACCGGTGTCTGTCGATGCCGGATTGACGGTCGGCTCCCTGTGCATTGTCGATAGCAGGCCGCGAAAGATTTCCGATACGGAACGTGCCAAGCTTGAGGATTTTGCCCGCATTGCGAGTGGATTGCTGCGGTTGCAAAAGACCAACAAATTCCTCACTGACGATTCCACCGCTCTCAAGCGCCTCGCACTGACCGACCGCCTGACCAAACTTTATAATCGCGGGGCTCTCACCGAACTTGCCATTCCGATGATCGAAAAAGCCTTGCAGCAGGGCAAGCCGATTGGTGCGCTGCTAATTGATCTCGATCGGTTCAAGGCGGTCAACGACACCTACGGTCACCTGATGGGCGACGCGCTTCTGATCGAAGCGGCTCAACGTTTGCGTTCCGCCTTAAGGGAAACAGATATTCCGGTGCGTGTGGGAGGTGACGAATTCGCCGTCATTCTTCCTGATGAAGATTGCATGGAAATCATCGAGACGGTGGCTGGAAGGGTGGTTGAGGCTTTTCGAGAACCTTTCCTCATCCACGGCGTCAATCTGGATGTTTCGGCAAGCGTCGGGGCAGTTCTCGCACCGCGCGACGGCACAACGCCGGACACGCTCGCCCGCAATGCGGACATTGCGCTCTATGAGGCAAAGGGCAAAGGTCGTAACTGCTATAGTATTTTCGGTGAAGCTGGAAACAAAGTATAATAAAAACAGTGTGATATGTATATTTTCGAGATTCTGCATTAACTAGATAGAAAAAGCCCGAACTGATCAGTCCGGGCTTCTATATTCTTACGTCCGGCTCTTAATCGAGTACGTAGCAGGCTTTAGCCTTACCGCGTGCGGGATCGCCGAAGGCGCGATTGTCACATTGGACGCCATTGCGGAAGACGCCTTCCGTGAACCGGCCATTTGCGCCGTAGCGGACGCGCTTGCGACCGTAAAAATCGCAGAACCCGCCTTCCTTCGCACAACGGCTCCAGTCGCGGTCGCGGTCATCATAGCGGTCATACGGATCATACCGATCCTGGCGTCCGGGGCGATCAGGGCGACCCGGACGGCCAGGCCTGTCTTCCCAGCGATCCTGAACCACGAAGGAGCAGCTTTTCTTTTTGCCCGGCGCCGGGTCACCGAAGACGCGGTTCGAACAGGTGACCTGTGGCCGATCAATGAAGCGCGACGTATTTTGTCCGCCGGTGCCATAGACCACTTCTGCCGGGTAGGGCAGCTGGCAGACTCCGTTCTCACTTGCGCAGCGCTGCAACTTGGCTGCGGACGCCGGCGTTACAAGGGGGGAGAGGACGGCCACCAGGCCGCCAAGGCATAGTGAAGCAACAGTCGTCTTGAGTGCAGGTGTCATGATGAGTCCCTCTGATATCGATGAAATATGCTTTAGTTCCGATATCTTGAACAGAGGATGAATGCGCAGTTCACAAAGAGCTGCAAGCTTGCAACGCCTGACAGGAATTTTGCGGGTGTCGAAGAGCTGGAACGAATGTGGGGTCGACAATCATTTCCTGCTCTGGTTTGCTTGGAGCTGGAGTGAGGACCAGAAATGCACCATCTGCCTTTCAGTTTCAAATTGATTGTCGTTATTCTGGCGGCCATGATTGCCACTGGCTTCTATGTCGGCCACAAGACCAAGGAAGTGCGCCAGACCTCGCTTGTTCAGCACGTTGCGCCTTCTGAAGCTGGAATATAATCCGGCGACCACTCCTGAACCGCTTCCTTTCCCGCAGCTTTCATGAAATGAGAGTGAAACACTCACGTTCAATCTTTGGAAGGCTGCCCATATGCACGGCGAATACAAAGTCCACGGCGGAAAACTTGTCGTTGTCGATCTGGATGTTCGTGACGGGCGTCTGAGCAATGTGCAGGTGGCGGGCGACTTCTTCCTGGAGCCGGACGAGGCTCTGGAGGATATCCGCAACGCTGTCGAAGGTCTCTCTGCCGACGCGTCGTCGGAGCAGATTGCCGACGCTGTGAGGGCAGGTCTGCGGCCCGAGGCCATGATGCTCGGCTTCAGCCCGGAAGCGGTTGCGATTGCCGTCCGGCGGGCTTTGGGTGTTGCCCGCACATGGCGGGATTTCGAATGGCAGATCGTTGAAATGCCTGCGGTTTCCCCTGCCATGCATCTTGCGCTTGACGAGGTTCTGGCGCAGGAGGTTGCCGCCGGACGCCGCGCGCCAACATTACGCTTCTGGGAATGGGAACGCCCCGCCATCATCATCGGCGCATTTCAGTCACTGCGCAATGAAGTCGATATGGACGCAACGCGGGAATTCGGCGTCGAAACTGTCCGTCGCGTTACCGGTGGCGGCGCGATGTTTGTGGAACCCGGCAGTACCATCACCTATTCGCTTTATGCGCCGGGCGAACTCGTAGGGGATATGAGCTTCGCCGATTCCTACGCATTTCTGGATGATTGGGTGTTGAAAGCGCTCAACTCCCTCGGCATCGATGCTTTCTATAAACCGCTGAACGATATTTCGAGCTCCAAGGGCAAGATCGGCGGCGCGGCGCAGAAACGCTTTTCCAAGGGGACAGTTCTCCACCATGTCACCATGGCTTATGACATGGATGCCGAGAAGATGGTGAAGGTCCTGCGTATCGGGCGCGAGAAGTTGAGTGACAAGGGCACAGCCAGTGCAGTCAAGCGTGTCGACCCGGTGCGCAGCCAGACAGGACTGCCGCGCGAAGAAGTCATCAAGCGCATGAAGGATATGTTCGTGTCGCTGAATGGCGGCGTGAGCAGCAAGATTACGCCGGAAGAATATGCAGCTGCGGAAAAGCTTGCGGTCGAGAAATTCTCGACCCAGCAATGGTTACGTAATATTCCCTGAGCCTTCCGTCCGACACTTGATCGCGAAGCGGGGTGACTTGCCCGTGCTGTCATGGCATAGGGAGGCCGCAACGCGACAACCTTACGCTCCATTCCACTCAACAAAGTCCTCCCGTTCCATGATCCGCATCGACAATATCAGCAAGTCCAACAGCCATCGCATTCTCTATATCGAGGCTTCCGCCGCTTTGAACCGTGGCGAAAAGATCGGCCTTGTCGGTCCAAACGGTGCGGGCAAGACAACCCTGTTTCGCATGATCACCGGCGATGAACTGCCGGACGAAGGCCAGGTTTCCGTCGAAAAAGGCGTCACGGTCGGTTATTTCGACCAGAATGTCGGCGAAATGGGCGGTCGATCAGCCGTTGCGGAAGTGATGGAAGGTGCGGGGCCCGTCAGCGTAGTTGCGGCTGAACTTCGCGAGCTGGAAGCCGCGATGGTCGATCCGGACCGTATGGACGAGATGGATGTGATCATCGAGCGCTACGGTGAAGTGCAGGCGCGCTACGAGGAGCTGGATGGCTACGGTCTCGATGGCCGTGCGCGCGAAGTTTTGGCCGGTCTCAGCTTTACGCAGGAAATGATGGATGGCGATGTCGGCAAGCTCTCCGGCGGTTGGAAAATGCGTGTTGCGCTGGCGCGCATTCTGCTGATGCGCCCGGATGTGATGCTGCTCGACGAACCGAGCAACCATCTTGATCTCGAAAGCCTCATCTGGCTGGAAGCATTCCTCAAGAACTACGACGGCGCGTTGCTGATGACTTCGCACGACCGTGAATTCATGAACCGCATCGTGACCAAGATCATTGAAATCGATGGTGGTTCGCTCACGACCTATTCCGGCGACTATGGCTTCTATGAGGGCCAGCGGGCGCTGAACGAAAAGCAGCAGCAGGCACAGTTTGAGCGCCAGCAGGCCATGCTTGCCAAAGAAATCAAGTTTATCGAGCGCTTCAAGGCGCGCGCGTCCCACGCTTCGCAGGTTCAAAGCCGCGTAAAGAAGCTGGAGAAGATCGACCGCGTGGAGCCGCCACGCCGCCGCCAGACGGTCGCTTTCGACTTTGCCCCGGCGCCGCGTTCGGGTGAGGACGTTGTGAGCCTGAAGGGTGTGCACAAGACCTATGGCAGCCGCACGATCTATGACGGTTTTGACTTCATGGTTCGCCGCCGCGAACGGTGGTGCATCATGGGCATCAATGGTGCAGGAAAATCGACGCTGCTGAAACTGGTTGCAGGCGCTGCCGAGCCGGACAAGGGCAACGTCAATGTTGGCGCTAGCGTCAAGCTCGGCTATTTCGCGCAGCATGCGATGGATGTGCTCGACGGCGATGCAACGATACTGGAATGGCTGGAAGAGCGCTTCCCGAAGGCAGGGCAGGCCCCACTTCGCGCACTGGCTGGCTGCTTCGGATTCTCCGGTGACGATATCGAAAAGAAGTGCCGGGTGCTTTCGGGCGGTGAAAAGGCGCGTCTGGTCATGGCGGCCATGCTGTTCGATCCGCCGAATTTCCTGGTCCTGGACGAGCCGACCAACCACCTTGATCTCGATACGAAGGAAATGCTCATCAAGGCGCTTGCTGCCTATGAGGGAACGATGCTGTTCGTATCGCACGACCGGCATTTCCTCGGCGCTTTGTCGAACCGGGTTCTGGAACTGACACCGGATGGCATCCAGCAATATGGCGGCGGCTATACGGAATATGTGGAACGCACGGGGCAGGAGGCTCCGGGGTTGCGTTCATAGGGCGCTTCAACTGTCTGTTCTGGCGCGCATCTCATCCGAAAACCGTTTCACACTTTTCGGGATGCGCTCTAACGGCAAAATTTGCGCCGCTTAATCAAAATAAGCCATTGATGCATATGCGCGGTTCAGTTAGAAACGCGCATGTAAAGGCTTCGAGCCTTCCGGCAATGCACCCGTAGCTCAGCTGGATAGAGTGCTGCCCTCCGAAGGCAGAGGTCACAGGTTCGAATCCTGTCGGGTGCGCCATTTTTCTCCAAAAATCCGTTAAGTATCAATGGTTTCTATGATTTCTCGGCCTTTCCGGTCCATAAACGGGTCTACGGAAGGTGCGCAATGGGCTTGCATTGAAGCGCATCGTCATTACCCAAGCAGGGACATATCACTATCGCCGTCGATTCCTGCGAGACGTTGCACAGGTATGCGCCCGAAGGGTCATCATACGACCGTCGCTCCTCCTGGCGCTAATTGGATTGATTGGGTCGCTGGCCCCTGTGTTTCAAGCATCTGAAATTCACTGTGGAATTTCTGCAGGACAAGCTCCGCCCTTGTGGCGGCTGGCTATCTCGCCGGCGTGAAGGCCGTCAACTGCGCGACCGAATGAAGAAAACGAACAAGCCTCTCGATCGGGTACGGGCAGCATCACGTTCTTAAAGAGTTTTTTCCGTCCTGGCCAAGCTGCCTGCGAACAAACTCAACAACATTTCGAAGCGGAGCTGTGAGCTTCCAACAAGTTGAATTGCGGAGTTGGTCTATTTCATTCGTATATTTTACTACATCTTGTTGGGATTTTGAAAGCGCTTCCAAATGGACGTTGCTTTCCGCCTTTTGATTGGCAAGCTGCTCGGAAAGTACGTTATTGCGTTCAGTTAGTGTGCGTAATTCTTCAGATAGTACCTCGATCCTCCTAGCATCGTCGTGTAAAAATCTAATGTTGTCCCAGGCAATCCTATTAATTAAATCGGTTGCGGCACGACGTATTTTTGCCGGCCACAAGACTGGCTCTTCAAACAGCATTGATGCGAATACACTCTGCTCGTTCATTGAAGCTGGTACGTTGGGCCTGAGAGCGGTGGGCCACCAATCAGCGCTGTCAGCGATATCAAGAAAATTGGCGAGTTGAGGCATGCCTGAACTTCGTGACTGTTTCCAGTGTGCCGAAAAATGAAGTACTGTCGGCAAGCGCCGATAAGTCAATGGATCGTCAGGGTTCTTTTGGATAATTTCGTGCCATAGCCGCCAGTCGCCGGCGGAAGAAACATCTTCTGGCCAAACATCCCTTTGCGACAGCGCGTCTGCCCGGTAAGCGAAGCAACTGGCTGGTATCGAGTTTTGATGCAGTATAAAGAATTCACGTTCATCTTCGAACTCAAGATTTGTCAAAAATGGTGCCGCAATTCCATCTGTCGAAATCCAAATTGCCTGAGTATACGCGAGCGCGCTTCCTCCGCTTAATGCCTCCTCCAATACCTCCAGATGATCTGGCAATATTAGGTCATCGTCCGCCATGAAGGCGATGAATTTACCGCGCGATTCTTTCAATGCAATATTACGATTTGCATAGCCAAAATGCGGCGCCTTAGGCAGGTCAAAAAAGCGAATCCGAGGGTCGTTGAAGCCTTGCAAAATTGTACGCGTTTCGGGCGGGCATCCGTCCCCGACAACGAGTAGTTCAAAATCCTTAACTGTCTGATTTAATACTGATTGCACCGCATAGCCGATTACATCGACCCGGCTATGGGTAGGAAGCAATATCGAGAACAGAGGATCGCTTACCATCCCTTTGCTGCTCCGAAGTCATAAGGTATCAGATCCGTATCGAGAGGGAGGCGGTATTTATCTGGTTTTGAATGATCATATTGTATCGTTGGGAAATTCAGCACTACGAGTTCGGAGTTACCTATGTTGTGATCTGCATGCCAAACAAACTTCGGCACATTTACAAGCCTTGGCTGGCTTCCGGATAAATATACTTTGCAAATTTTATTGTAAGTGCTCGATTCCGGCCTTGGATCAAATAAGACAAGCTCTAATTCGCCGCTGATCACAAAGTATCTATCTTCGTGCTCCTTATGTAGTCCCCAGCCTTTTACCATGCCGGGGCGTATCGTGAACATATAGGAAAACACCATCGGATCTGGATGCCAGTTCCAGCGCGGGTCATATATTTCCGTTACGCTGCCACGGTCATCACTATGACGGATACTTTCATAGAAAGACATCCCGTCCAGCAGAGGTGCAACGCTGCGGCGATTATCGTCAACTGTTCTCTGGTCTTGTTTTGCTGCGTCAAGAGTCACATCAAGTAGGCTATTCATTGCACACCTTTGGCAATATTTGCGTGTTATGTTTAATGTATTCTATTATTTTCCATAATTTCGCGCCAATGTTTGGAACGATTTATGTTTATTTTAGTTAGCCCTCCCGCTGGGAACATCAACTCGTTAGCTTTATCCTAATCGCTTATCATGATTACTTTTTTATCGTTGAAAAGGTCTATTTTGTTTCGATCTTATCTATTGTCGGCGGTAGCTGTACGGTAGTTTGCAAAGTAGGTTTTAGTGCTTGCCTAATTGATGAAGACACCGAAGGCAGAGGGCACAGGTTCGCATCGTGTCGGGTGCGCCATTTACTTGATGAGCTTGATGAACAGCGTTTGTGCGTGCAATCGGGACAGAATCGAGAACTATTTCCGTAATCAAAAAGACATTGTGCAAGCTCCATCGAACCATCTATTGATAGCGGCGGGGGAGAAATCATGACGAGTCGGCAATTTGGCATTGCCTGCTTGAACCTCCCCTTGCCAGGGGCTTAACCAGAAGTTCAATTCTGGAAAAGCCAAAATGAAATGGGAGGGATCTGAATGCGCGTATTAAAGCGTATCGCTGTGGCAGCTTCGATTGTGGGGATCGCGGCAACGGCAAGTGGTTTGGTGATCGGCGCGGCAACTGCCGAAGAGCCATTGAAACTTGTAATCGGAACGGAAGGCGCCTATCCGCCGTTCAATTTCACCAATCCGGATGGCTCGCTGTCGGGCTTTGATGTCGATATTGCAAGGGCGCTCTGCGAGGAAATGAAAGCCGAGTGTACATTCATCACGCAGGAGTGGGATGGCACTATTCCGGCACTTCAGGCCGGAAAGTTTGACGCTTATGTATCCTCCATGTCGATCACGGATGAGCGCAAGAAGCAGGTCGACTTCTCCAATAAGTATTACAACACGCCTCCCGGCATCGCGGTACCCAAGGACAGCGACATCAAGGGTGTGACCAAGGAAGACCTTGCCGGCAAGACAATTGGCGTTCAGGTGTCAACGACGCACGCCAACTATGCCGAACACGCCTTCACCGACAGCACGATCAAGGCTTATCCGACTGCCGAAGAATACCGGCTCGATATGGCCAATGGTCGCCTTGATGCCGTCAACGACGACAGTGTAACGCTGAGCGAATGGCTGAAGACGCCGGATGGTGCCTGCTGCAAGATGGTCGGCACTTATCCGTCCGACGACAACATCCATGGTGTTGGCGTCGGCGTTGCCTTGAAGAAGGGCCGCCCTGAACTGGTCGAAAAGTTCAACAATGCCATCAAGGCGATCCGCGCGAACGGCAAGTACAAGGAAGTCAACGACAAGTACTTTGATTTCGACGCTTACGGCGCTGAAAACTGATCGCGCAGAACCAATGGGTCGTTCGGCATACTGAATTTTGCAACACCGCCCAATTTGGGCGGTGTTGCTGTGTCAGAAGGGCTACTCGCGCACGCGCAATAGCTAATCCATATAATTACGAGGCATTTGTTGGCGTTGAGAAATTCTCCGCCAGCAAGGACAATGTTGATCTTCCGGCGCAAGGGAGGTCAAAATGTATCAAATATTGTGCCTGACGATTTCAGGCTTCGTACTTGTTGCAATTTATTCATTTTACGACCGGGAAAAGCCCGGACTATCCTATTCCGCGTCAAACGGTTGTATCTGCGATAAGAACCGCGAACCGGTCTCAGCATGTCTGGATGTTTGCCAGCCTGCGAACTGAAGATTGCCGGAACACTGAAATCAGGAGTCCAAATGCGACCTGAAAATCTCGTCATTCGCGCAGTAGAAGCTACGGATGCTGAAGGTCTCACCCGCCTGCAGAACATGCCGGGATTTCGGTTCGGCACTTTACGCACGCCGTTCCAGCGCCTTGAGACCACGAAGAAATGGCTGGATTCGCTCGGACCGGAATCGACGGTGATTGTTGCGACGATCAATGAGGAGATCGTCGCAAACGCTGGCTTGCTGCGGCGCACCGGAAGACGGAGCCATACCGCAGGCATTATAATGGGAATAGACGACCAGTATGTCGGCAAGGGGATAGGCACGGCACTTATGACCGAGCTGATCGAGATCGCCGATAACTGGCTCGGTCTGAAGCGGCTTGAACTGACCGTTTATGTCGACAATGTCGCCGCGATCCATCTCTATGAGAAGTTCGGTTTCGTCCCGGAGGGCATTCACGTGAAGGATGCTTTCCGAGCCGGAGAGTTTGTCGATTCACTTGCAATGGCCAGGCTCAATTTCTGATGCATTGCGCCAAAAATTGAGCGCCGAATGTTGTCTCCATTGGGTTGACTGACGAGTATCCGCATGGCCGCTGAACGAGAGTTACCCTTCGTCAACAACTGAGTGCGAAACAAACGTTGCATTTTCGCCACAATGCGTTGCATAGATGCAACGCTATTGGGTAACATGGTTAACATGAGCACGGCGAATCTGACGACGGACATGAACGGCGAGAAACAATCATCGCAAGGCGGCGAGGGGCGCAGGCTTCTGGCGCTGCCGGGTATCATCACTGTTGTTTCAGCGCTGATTACGGCATCGATATCCTTCGCCATTCTGATTGGCATTACCCCGATCACGCCTGACCGGACGGTAACGCTGGCATTGGTCATTATCAATGTCGCGTTGATTCTGTTCCTCATTCTGCTGATTTGCCGCGAAGTCTATCGCATCGTCATGGCCCGCCGGCTTGGAAAGGCCGCTTCGCGCCTGCATGTCCGCATCGTCGCGCTGTTTTCGTTGATTGCGGCGGTTCCTGCCATCGTGGTGGCCATCGTTGCTTCCGTAACGCTCAATCTGGGTCTGGATCGCTGGTTTGACACCAATACCCGAGACATTGTGAGTTCATCGCAGAGCCTGACCACCGCCTATATCCGCGAAACCGCGCTTAACCTGCAAAGCACGTCCTATTCGATGCTGCAGGATCTCGATGCGCAGCGCACCATCTACAGTCTTGATCGTGGCGGCTTCGTCCAGTTGATGACGTTGCAGACGCGCGGTCGCGGTCTGCTCGGTGCGTTCCTGGTGCGTGAAAATGGTGAAGTGGTCGTCAAAAGCGATACCGGCGTCGAAGATCGCTTGCCCCCGCCGACTGAAGATGCACTGAAGACGGCACCGGACGGCAAGCCGGTCATCATCCCGCCGGGAAACAGTAATTTCGTCGGCGCAATTATCAAGATGCGCGAAATACCGGACGTCTATCTCTATACGGTTCGCGCCGTGGATTCGCAGATTCTCGACGCCATGCGCCTGATGGAAGCCAACACCCAGCGCTATCAGGAAATGGATGCGAACCGCATTCCAACGCAGATCGCGTTCGCGCTGCTCTATTTCGGTCTGACGCTGATCGTTCTGCTTTCGGCGATCTGGACCGGTATTGCTGTTGCTGACCGGCTGGTGCGCCCGATCCGTCTGCTGATCGGCGCGTCGGACGACGTGGCGGCTGGTAACCTCGATATCTCGGTTCCGGTACGCGCTTCGGACGGTGATGTCGGCGCATTGTCCGGCACTTTCAACAACATGGTCGCGGAACTTAAGAGCCAGCGTAACGAGTTGATTTCCGCCAAGGACCAGATCGATGAGCGCCGTCGCTTCTCTGAAGCCGTGCTTTCCGGTGTGACGGCAGGCGTCATCGGCATCGAAACAGATGGCTGTATCTCCATTCTGAACCGTTCCGCAGAGCATATGTTCGGTGTCACATCGGATGATGCTGTTGGCAAAAGCCTTACCAGCATTGCGCCAGAGATTGGGCAGGCTTTCGAGGTCGCCCGTTCAACGGGACGTGCCGTACACCGCGAGCAGGTCAGCATGACCCGCGGCGGCGTGGCGCGCACGTTCAACGTGCAGGTGACCGTCGAGGATACGGAATCCGAAGATCATTCCTATGTGGTGACCGTGGATGACATCACCGATCTGGTGCAGGCACAGCGTTCGTCGGCCTGGGCGGATGTCGCCCGCCGCATTGCGCATGAGATCAAGAATCCGCTCACGCCGATCCAGCTTTCAGCCGAACGCATTCGCCGCCGTTACGGCAAGGTGATCACCGAGGATCGCGAGGTTTTCGACCAGTGCACGGATACGATCATCCGCCAGGTGGGAGATATCGGGCGCATGGTCGATGAATTCTCCGCCTTTGCCCGCATGCCGAAGCCGGAAATGCGGCTTATGGACATGCGCGAGGCATTGCGCGAAGCCTCGTTCCTGATTGAAGTCAGCCGCAGCGATATTCGCTTCCAGAACGATTTCGGAGCGGAAAAACTGGTCGGTTCCTTCGACAGCCGCCTGATCGGGCAGGCGTTCGGCAATGTCATCAAGAATGCCAGCGAAGCCATTGACGGACTTCCGAAGGAAGATCGCGCCAAGGAAGGCGAAGGCGGGCATATCCTCATCCGTTCCTATCAGGCGGACGGGCAACTGGTTGTCGATGTTATTGACAATGGCAAGGGCCTGCCGGGCGACGACCGCCAGAAGCTGCTCGAACCTTATATGACGACGCGCGAGAAGGGCACTGGCCTTGGTCTCGCGATTGTCCGCAAGATCGTCGAGGATCATGGCGGGCATCTGGAATTGCATGACGCGCCTTCGGATTTCCACGGAGGCCGAGGCGCGATGATACGCATGGTCTTCCCGCAAGCGCCTGCCAACGAAGCTGGTGCGAATGCGGGACCTGCCGGCGAGGCTGGCACCAATGCGGAAAATGACCAAAAGAACATAGCTGGACAGGTGATTTGATATGGCTGCCGATATTCTTGTAGTTGATGACGAAGCGGATATCCGGGAACTTGTTGCAGGCATCCTGAGCGATGAAGGCCATGAAACCCGCACGGCTTTCGATGCGGACAGCGCGCTCGCAGCGATCAACGATCGCGTTCCCCGGCTGGTTTTCCTGGATATCTGGCTGCAGGGCAGCCGTCTGGATGGTCTGGCGCTGCTCGATGAAATCAAGAAGCAGCACCCCGAACTGCCGGTGGTGATGATTTCCGGTCACGGCAACATCGAAACGGCGGTGTCTGCCATCCGGCGCGGCGCTTACGATTTCATCGAAAAGCCGTTCAAGGCTGATCGTCTGATCCTCGTTGCGGAACGGGCGCTTGAAACCTCGAAGCTGAAGCGCGAAGTCTCGAACTTGCGCAAACGTACTGGCGACCATCTGGAATTGATCGGTGCATCACTGGTGTTGAACCAGCTGCGCCAGACCATTGAACGCGTGGCGCCAACCAACAGCCGCATCATGATCACTGGCCCGTCGGGTGCGGGCAAGGAACTTGCCGCGCGTGCCATCCATGCGCAGTCGAGCCGCGCCAGTGGACCGTTCGTGACCGTTAATGCCGCAACCATCACGCCAGAGCGGATGGAGATCGAGCTTTTCGGCACAGAGATGGACGGCGGCGAGCGCAAGGTTGGCGCTCTGGAAGAAGCCCATGGCGGTATTCTCTATCTCGATGAAGTTGCGGATATGCCGCGCGAGACGCAAAACAAGATTCTGCGTGTGCTTGTCGACCAGCAGTTTGAGCGCGTTGGCGGCACCAAGCGCGTGAAGGTGGATGTGCGTATCATCTCCTCGACGGCACAGAACCTCGAAGGCATGATTGCGGAAGGCACGTTCCGCGAAGACCTGTTCCACCGTCTGTCGGTTGTCCCTGTGCAGGTGCCGCCGCTTGCATCCCGGCGCGAGGATATTCCGTCTCTGGTTGATTACTTCATGAAGCAGATTGCCGAACAGGCTGGCATCAAGCCGCGCAAGATCGGGCCAGACGCGATGGCGGTTCTGCAGGCGCATAGCTGGCCGGGCAATCTTCGCCAGCTTCGCAACAATGTCGAACGCCTGATGATTCTGGCACGTGGCGACGATCCCGAAGAGCCCGTGACAGCCGATCTTTTGCCGGCTGAGATCGGCGACACCCTGCCACGCGCACCAACGGAATCCGACCAGCACATCATGGCGCTTCCGTTGCGCGAGGCGCGCGAGCGTTTCGAGAAGGAATATCTGATCGCCCAGATCAACCGGTTCGGCGGCAATATTTCGCGCACGGCGGAGTTCGTTGGCATGGAGCGTTCGGCGCTGCATCGCAAACTGAAGTCTCTGGGCGTATAAGCATTTAGGGCGCTCCAGCCAAAGAGGAGAGGCTGGAGCCGCTCTAGATATCTGTTTTGTTGCATTATCCTACGCAAAACCGCTTCGCACTTTTGCTGGAAATGCTCTCATTGTCTCGGACGGAGCAGTCATGCGGGTAATCGTTTGCGGAGCAGGGCAAGTCGGATACGGCATCGCCGAGCGGCTTGCCGCCGAAGAGAACGATGTCTCTGTCATCGATACATCCGCACGCCATGTCGAGATCGTGCGCGACACACTTGATGTGCGGGGATTTGTCGGTCACGGGTCGCAGCCCGATGTGCTTGCGGCTGCGGGCGCAGACGAAGCGGATATGATCATTGCCGTCACATTGTCCGACGAGGTCAATATGGTGGCCTGTCAGGTGGCGCACTCGGTGTTCAACGTGCCAACCAAGATTGCCCGCATCCGTGCGCAATCCTATCTCAAGGCCGAGTATCAGGACCTGTTCCTGCGCGAAAACCTGCCAATCGATGTTATCATTTCGCCTGAACTGGAAGTGGGCGAGGTGGTTCTGCGACGCATCGCGTTGCAGGGCGCGACAGACGTGTTGCGCTTCGCGGACGACAAGATCATCGGTCTCGCGATCGAATGTCTTGATGAATGTCCGGTCATCAATACGCCGCTGAAACAGCTGACTGATCTGTTTCCCGATCTTGCAGCGACTGTCGTTGGCGTGGTGCGCAATGATAGCCTGTTCATCCCGCGCTCATCCGACGAGCTGAACGCGGGCGATCTGGCCTATGTCGTGACAACGCGCGAGCAGGTTCGCCGCACGCTTGCCTTGTTCGGGCACGAGAAACCGGAAGCCAGCCGCATCGTTATTGCAGGCGGCGGCAATATTGGTCTCTACGTGGCCAAGGCCATCGAGGACCGCAAGTGGAATACGCGCGTCAAGATGATCGAGAGCGAGCATGATCGTGCGTTCGCGATTGCCGATCAGCTGAAGCGCACCATGGTTCTGCATGGCAGCGCGCTGGACCAGAATCTCCTGCAGGAAGCCGATATTCAGGATGCCGACCTGATGGTGGCACTGACCAATCAGGATCAAGTCAATATCCTGTCGAGCATCATGGCCAAACGTCTGGGCTGCAAGTCCAACATGGCCCTGCTTAATACGGTCGCCTATCAGGATTTTACCCACATGGTGGGGATCGATGCCTACATCAATCCGAAGGCGGTCACGATCTCGAAAATCCTGCAGCATGTGCGCCGGGGCCGCATCCGGGCGGTCTACAGTGTCTATCGCGATATGGCCGAACTGATCGAAGCCGAGGCGCTGGAAACGTCATCGCTCGTCGGTGCGCCGCTGCGCGATCTCGACTTGCCGGAAGGCTTGCGAATCGGGGCAATCTATCGCGACGGGCAGGTGATCCGCCCCAATGGCGATGTGCGGATCAAGCCTAAGGATCGTGTCGTCATTTTCGCAACGTCTGACGCCGTAAAGCATGTGGAGCAGATGTTCCGCGTCAGTCTGGAGTTCTTCTGACGCATTGGGGCATCCCCCCTGTCGGATTGGAACGTTCGTTTCGCTCCGGCCCGGAAGTTTTTGGATCGCACGATAGATTTCACGCAGCCACTGCTTGAACCTCTATAAAATGAAGAGCTTGTCGTGGCCGATTGAGATAACGAAACCATCTCGCCTGACGGAATTTGCCGGGCGACTAATGAAATTGACGGTTGCGCAAAGATTCCCATCCTGTTAACCGAAGCTAAATAGCGAAGCAGTTGTCTTTCCACAGCAATTGCAGTCGAGCCCCGGTTTTGCACGCTCCGGTGCTTGATTTATGTGCATGCGCGTGTTCGTTTAACACATCGCGAGCTGGCTGCTGATCGATTAAAGGAATAAAAACAATGGCTGAACGATCGCAAAATCTACAAGACCTTTTTCTGAATTCTGTACGTAAGCAGAAAATTTCCCTGACGATTTTTCTTATCAATGGCGTGAAACTGACCGGCATTGTAACGTCGTTTGATAATTTCTGCGTGCTTTTGCGCCGTGACGGTCATTCGCAGCTTGTCTACAAGCATGCGATTTCGACGATCATGCCAAGCCAGCCTGTGCAGATGTTCGAAGGCGAAGAAGCCTGACGCTTTGCGAATTCCACTGGAGCGCGATGACTTAGAGCTTTTCCTGTTTTGATTGAATCATTGGAAATGCTCTATAATTTTTTTACGCATGTCTTTGTCCCGAAACCGGTTCCCACTTTCGGGAGACATGCTCCAAGTCGTTTCGTTCCAGTTTTGTTTCTGCTGATGATAACCGGACACGCTCTGCCTGTCCGGTTCGTCATGTTTAAACAATCCGGGGCGTCTTTCATTTGAAACAGCTTTAGCGGCGACTTATCTGCATTGGCAGATAGTGCATTAACCTGATTTTCTCAGCCAAATGCATCCACAATAGGTTCCGCGTCCCGGAGTGAATATATTTGTCCAAGTTCAAGGATAAAAAGCCGACATCTGCCGATGCAGACAAGGCTTTCGAGCTTTCAGAACCTGAGCCCACAAGGGCAGCCGTCATCGTTCCCGTCCTGCCGGAGCGATATAATACGGGCACGTCGGCGGAAGATGGGGCTCGCCCCGAATTTCAGCGCTCGAACGAGGCGCGCCTGGAGGAAGCCGTCGGGCTTGCCAGGGCAATCAATCTCGACATCGAACATGCCGAAATTGCGATTGTCGCCAATCCACGGCCTGCGACCTTGCTTGGCGCGGGAAAGGTGGAATCCATCGCCGAAACCGTCAAGGAAAAGGCTATCGGGCTGGTCATCGTCGATCACGCACTGACACCGGTACAGCAGCGCAATCTCGAAAAGGAATGGAACGTCAAGGTCATCGACCGCACCGGGCTCATTCTCGAAATTTTCGGTGAACGCGCACGCACCAAGGAAGGTGCCTTGCAGGTCGAGCTGGCGCATCTGAATTATCAGAAGGGCCGTCTGGTCAGAAGCTGGACCCACCTTGAGCGTCAGCGCGGTGGTGGCGGCTTCCTCGGTGGTCCGGGTGAAACCCAGATCGAAGCCGACCGTCGTTTGCTGCAGGACAAGATTCTGAAGATCAAGCGCGAGCTTGAAACGGTGGTGCGCACCCGCACACTGCATCGTCAGAAGCGGCGCAAGGTGCCGCATCCGATCGTGGCACTTGTCGGTTATACCAACGCCGGAAAATCTACGCTTTTCAACCGCATGACGGGTGCGGAAGTGTTGGCCGAAGACATGCTCTTCGCCACGCTCGATCCGACATTGCGACGCATTCGCCTTCCGCATGGTGAAACGGTTATCCTGTCGGATACGGTCGGGTTCATTTCGAACCTGCCGCACCATCTCGTCGCTGCCTTCCGCGCCACCCTTGAAGAAGTGGTGGAGGCGGATCTGATCCTGCATGTCCGCGACATTTCCGATCCGGACAATGCCGCGCAGGCGGAAGACGTGGAAAGCATTCTTTCTGGGCTGGGCATCGAGCCGCAGGACCGCAAGCGTGTCGTCGAAATCTGGAACAAGATCGACAACCTTGACGAAAGCGGGCGCGAAGCCGCCCTGCGTCTGGCCGCCGCCGGTAGTGAGGAGGGGCGCCCGATCCCTCTTTCAGCCATTACCGGTGAAGGTGTTGACAGGTTGCTTTCACTTATCGAAACCCGGATAGCGGGCTCGCTCGGCCCGGTCGATGTTGTGCTGTCACCATTCGAGCTCCATCTTCTCGACTGGATTTACCAGCATGGCAGCAGCGTCGAACGCGAGAATCTGGAAGATGGCTCCGTTCGCATCAAGGCGCGACTGACCGAAGTGGCCCGCAAAACGCTGGACGAGAAGCGCGGCATTCGCCCCGAAAAGCCGGAGTCGGATTGGGAGTGAGGCAGGTAGTGCTACGCCACTTGCGGAACAGGGGCGCAACGCCCTATGTATGGAACACTTACGATTCAGAACCATTCACTTCGCCATAAATATATCCAGAGGCCCATAATGAGAGATCCGATCGAAACCGTCATGAACCTCGTCCCGATGGTGGTTGAGCAGACCAACCGTGGCGAACGGGCCTATGATATTTTCTCGCGCCTTCTCAAGGAGCGCATCATCTTCGTGAACGGACCGGTTGAAGACGGAATGTCGATGCTGGTTTGCGCACAGCTTCTCTTTCTCGAGGCAGAAAACCCGAAGAAAGAGATCAACATGTACATCAATTCGCCCGGCGGTGTCGTAACCTCCGGCATGGCGATCTATGACACGATGCAGTTCATCCGTCCGCCGGTTTCCACGCTTTGCATGGGCCAGGCTGCTTCGATGGGCTCGCTGCTCCTGACCGCCGGTGCGACCGGCCAGCGTTATGCGCTGCCGAATGCCCGTATCATGGTTCACCAGCCATCGGGCGGTTTCCAGGGACAGGCCTCGGACATCGAACGTCATGCGCAGGACATCATCAAGATGAAGCGCCGCCTGAACGAGATCTACGTCAAGCACACGGGCCGCGATTACGAGACGATCGAACGCACGCTCGACCGCGACCATTTCATGACCGCGCAGGAAGCGCTCGAATTCGGCCTTATCGACAAGGTGGTTGAATCGCGCGACGTGGGCGCGGACGAATCGAAGTAAGAGCCGGAATCTCCGGCTCGCACCCGTTTTTAGCGCCCTTTGCCACAAAAGGGGCCCAATTCTTGCAACTACGTGATGGTTAACGCGCCACGTTAAGCATCTGTTGGGGTTCGGGGCGCTAAACTTGGTCAGATTATGCCGAATCTTTGCCGGGAACTTATTTTTCATTTGTTCGACGGTGCAGCTTCTGCAAAAGTCGCCAAATGGCTCCTTCGGTCGGGGAGCCATACGGTGACAGGAATCCTGAGACTACAGGCCCTACATGACAGGCAGCGCGTATCTGCTGCCGTTGTGACCGGCGGGAGGCGCGTTTCTCCTCCAGCACTGGGTCCGAACCGGAAGAAACGATCGATATGAACGCCCAAGGTTCATTTCGGTCAATTGAAAGGAAACTGCGATGAGCAAAGTCAGCAACAGCGGCGGCGATTCCAAGAATACGCTTTATTGCTCGTTCTGCGGCAAAAGCCAGCATGAAGTGCGCAAGCTGATTGCAGGCCCGACCGTTTTCATCTGCGACGAGTGCGTCGAACTCTGCATGGACATCATCCGCGAGGAAAACAAATCCTCGATGGTGAAGTCGCGCGAGGGCGTGCCTACGCCGCAGGAAATCATGGCCGTCCTTGACGATTACGTCATCGGCCAGAAGGATGCCAAGCGCGTTCTGTCGGTTGCGGTACACAATCATTACAAGCGTCTCGCCCATCAGTCCAAGAGCAGCGATATCGAGCTTGCGAAGTCGAACATTCTTCTCGTCGGTCCGACGGGTTGCGGCAAGACCTATCTTGCCCAGACGCTCGCACGCATCATCGATGTGCCATTCACCATGGCCGATGCGACGACACTGACGGAAGCAGGTTATGTCGGTGAAGATGTCGAGAACATCATCCTGAAGCTGCTTCAGGCCGCCGATTACAACGTAGAACGCGCACAGCGCGGCATCGTCTATATCGACGAAGTCGACAAGATCAGCCGCAAGTCGGATAACCCGTCCATCACGCGCGACGTGTCGGGCGAGGGCGTCCAGCAGGCGCTTCTGAAGATCATGGAAGGCACCGTCGCTTCCGTGCCACCGCAGGGTGGCCGCAAGCATCCGCAGCAGGAATTCCTGCAGGTGGACACGACGAACATCCTCTTCATCTGCGGCGGCGCATTTGCCGGTCTCGACAAGATCATCTCCGCACGCGGCGAGAAGACGTCCATCGGCTTCGGCGCCACCGTTCGTTCGGTCGATGAGCGCCGCATCGGTGATGTCTTCAGGGAGCTGGAGCCGGAAGATCTTCTGAAGTTCGGCCTCATTCCGGAATTCGTCGGTCGTCTGCCGGTGATCGCGACGCTCGAAGACCTCGATGTCGATGCTCTGGTGCAGATCCTGACCGAGCCGAAGAATGCGCTCGTGAAGCAGTATCAGCGCCTGTTCGACATGGAAAGTGTCGAGCTGAGCTTCCACGACGACGCCCTGCGAGCCATTGCCAACAAGGCGGTCGAGCGCAAGACGGGTGCACGCGGTCTGCGTTCGATCATGGAAAAGATCCTGCTCGACACGATGTTCGAGCTTCCGACGCTGGAAGGCGTGCAGGAAGTGGTCATTTCCGGCGATGTGGTGGATGGCAGCGCCCGTCCGCTCTATATCTATGCCGAGCGCCAGGATGAAAAGGGTAATGTTTCCGCTTAAGCGGGGGCACCTAATCCACAAAAAGGCCGCGCAAGCGGCCTTTTTCATGTGCAAACTTGCGCCGGGCTGATCCTGTCACTATTGCAGGCGCAGCAATCGGGGTACAGCCTAAGCTAGATATTGTACTTAATGACGGTACAGCGCAGGATAGATGACGATTCTATGAAAGCCGTCCCGATCGAGGCTATTGAATTGCCGGGTTCGGCTCTCCAAGTATGGAACGAAGCACATTCGTGACCTGCCTCATGATGAAAGGGGGCGCGGACGTGGCAGTCAGGTTGAAAGACCTGAGAAAGGACTTAAGTTATGACGGGTACTGAACAGAAGACCCCATTGGGTGGTTCTGAAGCGGGCGGTTCGGACGGGCTCTATGCCGTTTTGCCGTTGCGTGACATCGTCGTTTTCCCGCATATGATCGTTCCGCTTTTTGTCGGCCGCGAAAAGTCCATTCGCGCGCTGGAGGAAGTGATGGGCGTGGACAAGCAGATTCTGCTTGCCACCCAGAAAAACGCTGCCGATGACGATCCGGCACCGGACGCGATTTATGAAGTCGGCACGATTGCCAACGTATTGCAGCTCCTGAAGCTGCCGGACGGCACCGTCAAGGTGCTGGTCGAAGGCACGGCGCGCGCCAAGGTTTCCAAGTTTACCGACCGCGAAGATTATCACGAGGCCTATGCTGCGGCTTTGCCGGAGCCTGAAGAAGATGCCGTCGAGATCGAGGCGCTTGCCCGCTCGGTGGTTTCCGATTTCGAAAATTACGTCAAGCTGAACAAGAAGATTTCGCCGGAAGTGGTTGGCGCTGCCAGCCAGATCGACGACTATTCGAAGCTTGCCGATACGGTTGCCTCGCATCTCGCGATCAAGATTCCCGAGAAGCAGGAAATGCTGTCGATCCTCTCGGTGCGCGAGCGCCTTGAGAAGGCACTTTCCTTCATGGAAGCCGAAATTTCGGTTCTCCAGGTTGAGAAGCGTATCCGCAGCCGCGTCAAGCGCCAGATGGAGAAGACGCAGCGCGAATACTATCTCAACGAGCAGATGAAGGCGATCCAGAAGGAGCTTGGCGATGGCGAGGACGGTCGCGATGAAGCGGCTGAACTCGAAGAGCGCATCAACAAGACCAAGCTCTCCAAGGAAGCCCGCGAAAAGGCCCAGGCTGAGCTGAAGAAGCTGCGCAGCATGAGCCCGATGTCTGCCGAAGCAACGGTCGTCCGCAACTATCTCGACTGGCTGCTGTCCATTCCGTGGGGCAAGAAGTCGAAGATCAAGCAGGACCTGAACTTTGCCGAAGGCGTACTTGGCGACGATCACTTTGGTCTTGAAAAGGTCAAGGAGCGCATTGTCGAGTATCTCGCGGTGCAGGCTCGCTCGACCAAGATCAAGGGCCCGATCCTCTGCCTCGTCGGACCTCCCGGCGTCGGCAAGACCTCGCTTGCACGTTCGATTGCCAAGGCTACCGGCCGTGAATATGTCCGTATGTCGCTCGGCGGCGTGCGTGACGAGGCTGAAATCCGCGGTCACCGCCGTACCTATATCGGTTCGATGCCCGGCAAGGTCATCCAGTCGATGAAGAAAGCGAAGAAGTCCAACCCGCTCTTCCTGCTCGATGAAATCGACAAGATGGGCCAGGATTTCCGCGGCGATCCGTCATCGGCCATGCTTGAGGTGCTGGATCCGGAACAGAACTCGACCTTCATGGATCACTACCTTGAGGTGGAATATGATCTGTCGAACGTCATGTTCGTGACGACGGCAAATACGCTGAACATCCCCGGTCCATTGCTGGATCGTATGGAAGTCATCCGTATCGCCGGCTACACCGAGGATGAAAAGCTCGAGATCGCCAAGCGGCACCTGTTGCCGAAGGCAATCAAGGATCATGCCCTGCAGCCGAAGGAGTTTTCGGTCACGGACGATGCGCTGCGCAATGTTATCCGCCTCTACACGCGGGAAGCAGGTGTGCGTAGCCTCGAACGCGAATTGATGACTCTGGCACGTAAGGCCGTGACCGAAATCCTGAAGTCGAAGAAGAAGTCGGTGAAAGTCACCGAAAAGAACCTCTCCGACTATCTGGGTGTCGAGCGGTTCCGCTTCGGTCAGATCGACGGCGAAGATCAGGTTGGCGTTGTGACAGGTCTTGCCTGGACGGAAGTTGGCGGTGAATTGCTGACCATCGAAGGTGTCATGATGCCCGGTAAGGGCCGCATGACCGTCACGGGTAACCTCCGCGACGTGATGAAGGAATCGATCTCCGCAGCGGCTTCCTATGTCCGCTCGCGTGCCATCGATTTCGGCATCGAACCTCCGTTGTTCGACAAGCGCGACATCCACGTGCACGTGCCGGAGGGGGCTACGCCGAAGGACGGTCCGTCCGCCGGTATCGCCATGGTCACGGCGATCGTATCCGTGCTGACCGGCATTCCGGTTCGCAAGGACATCGCAATGACGGGTGAGGTCACCCTGCGCGGTCGTGTCCTGCCAATCGGCGGCCTGAAGGAAAAGCTCCTCGCAGCTCTGCGCGGCGGCATCAAGAAGGTTCTGATCCCGGAAGGAAACGCCAAGGATCTGGCGGATATTCCGGACAATGTGAAGAACAGTCTTGAGATCGTTCCGGTGTCTCGCGTGGGTGAAGTCCTCAAGCATGCTCTGGTTCGCGAACCTGAGCCGATTGAATGGACCGAGCCGGCAACCCCGGCGACCGTGCCTTCGGTCGAGGAAGAAGCAGGGGCCACGACCGCTCATTAAGGCATTTCCGGCAAACGTGCGAAGCGGTTTGCTTACAGGTAATGCACCGAAATGAACGTCCAGCGGGCGATTCTGTTTCAGTCAGATTGCCCCGCTGGAAGGCGTCTATCAGGACCAACAATTGAAATGCCGGGCAATTTGCCCGGCATTTCTGTGTTTAACCCCGGTTTTCCGGGGTTTTTTCACGTTGACAGGCTTGGTTTGTGAAACGATTTGAATAAACTCCGACCAATCCGGTCACGTTATCCGTTCCGGTAGATAAAGAAAGGAAATGCCAATGAACAAGAACGAATTGGTTGCCGCAGTTGCGGAAAAGGGCGGTTTGACGAAGGCTGATGCCGGTACTGCAGTTGACGCCGTACTCGCCGCTGTTACCGGCGCCCTGAAGGCTGGTGAAGAAGTCCGTCTGCCTGGCTTCGGCGTTTTCTCCGTTTCGCATCGCGCTGCCTCGACCGGCCGTAACCCATCGACCGGCAAGGAAGTTGCTATTCCGGCTCGCAATGTGCCGAAGTTCTCGGCTGGCAAGGGCCTGAAGGACGCCGTAAACGGCTAATCATGATCTGGAGAGTGAAAGCTCTTCGAACGGATCGTGACGTTAAATTTCCAGCCATTGCGGCATGATCGCGAATGGCTGTCGAGAAGGCCCGGCATTGCCGGGCTTTTTTCGTAAATGTAGTAAGCGTGAATGAGTGCTTGCAACCGGATGTGGGCTTCTAAGAACCAAAAATATCCGTCAGGATTCTGGCCAGTGCGAAAACGGCTGCCAATGGTAGCAGCCAGTCGAAAAATATATCCGGGTTTTTCATGAGTAAAAGAATGCTCGGCTGATGTTACGAGATTGTACCGCCAAATGACACCATTTGGCGGCTCAATGGACTAGCGGACGATCTTCAGCAGGGAAGTGCGCTTCCCGAAGATCATATCGGTGCACAATGCCCCTTTACGGGAAAGTCTGTAGGTAGCAGCAGGTCGCGTATCGCAAATGGACTTCACAAAACGCAGTGCTGATACGCGATCTGTGAAAAGTCCCCCGACAAGTCCCAGCCGGTCATAGACGACCCAGCGCCGTGCGGCTTCCTTGTCGACGATAAAGCGCGGCAGTGGAACTGCGGCGTTTCTCTGGTTTTTTGTGGTCATAGCGAGTGCTCCATCCAGAGACGTAACCGCATTCACTGTGTAAGTTGCATGATGAGGAACGTCACCAGAACGCCGGCTCCAATCACGGTCATCAAGCGGAGCAGTATGCTGATGTCCTGGCGCAATTCTTCCTCGGTAATGGCTGAACTGATGTTCCGGGACCCTGCATGCGTATGCTTTGCTTTGCTCAGGTGTAAAAACAGGCCCAATTTTCCGTACATGATCGAAACCTCACTTCTGATGGTTGCACGAATGTTTCAATTGCTGGGGGGCTAGGCTGGCGGTGTTTCAGCGCGCCGCCAGTGTGATGGAAAGTACCGCTTGCTGATGCTGCGCTATGAGCGCCGAGGGTGTTTCTTCCACATGGTCAATGGCAGCACAGGCCCGACGAATGGCGCTGGCGGTTTCTTCGCTGACGCCAACCAACGGCAGCCGTACATCCGGTGACAGACCGCGCCGATGGTGCAAGGCGTACTTCACCGGAACGGGATTGGTATCCTGTTCCATGGCAGTCAGAAGAGGCTTCAATTTGAAGCCGAGCGTTCTGGCAGCGCAGGCATCGGCTCGCTTACAGGCTTCGTAAAGTTCGACAGTGGTTGCTGGAAGCACATTCGATATGACTGAAATCATTCCGTCTCCCCCCTCAAGATTGAAGGAAACGGCGGTCGCGTCATGTCCTGATAGTTGTATCAGCCGATCGTCTATACGACGAACGATGCGTTTGGGCCGGTCGAGTTCACCAGTCGCGTCCTTGATACCAATGACGGTCGGGAGTTCACTCAGCCGTTCGATAGTTTCCAGAGAAAGATCAACGCCGGTTCGCTTCGGGACATTATAAAGGATGATTGGTATCTGGACATTGCGAGCCACGGCTTCGAAGTGGCGATACAAGCCTTCCTGAGACGGGCAGTTATAGTATGGCGTCACAATCAGGGCGGCGTCAGCACCGCAGGCAGCTGCAGCGCTCGTCAATGCAATTGTCGATAGAGTATCGTTGGTGCCTGTTCCTGCAACAACGGGTACACGCCCTGCAGAGACGTCAACACAGGCTTTGATGAGGCTGATCTTTTCCGCCGTATTGAGAGTTGGGGCCTCTCCGGTCGTGCCACAGGGAGAAAGAGCATGGATGCCTTCTCCAATCTGCCACTCCACCAACTCTGCGAAAGCCTTGTGCGCCACTTCTCCGTTTTCAAATGGGGTAACAAGAGCGGTTGTTACTCCGCGCAATCTGGTTCTGAGTTCGTCATAAGCCATTGTTCTGGATCTCCGTTACCCGAACCTTCGACCGCAAACGAACCTCGCATATGTCGCAGAAGCCATTCAGAACGCAGTCTTGCCGGGCGTGAACAAGCTATGAGTCCCGGCGTATAAATTCGAGATCGGGAACAGACCCGGAGTATTAGAAAGTCGTATATTACCTCAGAACATGATGTGACCGCGCTGGCCGTTATAAAGCGACTAACGCTTTTATTCTCAGGTCCTTGCCCGCTCAGACAGAGGAGTATCCGCAAAAAAGCCGGGCACTGGGCCCGGCTTCCGATAACTCTCTTTGCCTGCCGCTTATTCGGCAGCCTCTGAACTGCGCTTGGGGCGGCGTTCCAGCAGTTCCTTGAGGAAGTGGCCGGTGTAGGAGCGTTTCTCCTGCACGATGTCTTCCGGACGGCCCACGGCAACAATCTCGCCGCCGCCATCGCCACCTTCCGGTCCAAGGTCGATGACCCAGTCGGCAGTCTTGATGACTTCGAGATTATGCTCGATCACAACGACTGTGTTGCCCTGTTCCACCAGCTCGTGCAGCACTTCAAGCAGCTTGGCCACATCGTGGAAGTGCAGGCCGGTTGTCGGTTCGTCCAGAATATAGAGCGTGCGGCCCGTTGCGCGGCGTGACAGTTCCTTGGCAAGCTTCACGCGCTGCGCTTCACCACCCGAAAGCGTCGTCGCCTGCTGGCCGACCTTAATATAGCCGAGACCCACCTTGACGAGCGTTTCCATCTTGTCGCGAACGGCAGGCACGGCGGAGAAAAACTCCGCACCTTCCTCGACTGTCATATCCAGCACATCGGCGATGGACTTGCCCTTGAACAGGACTTCCAGCGTTTCGCGGTTGTAGCGTTTGCCGTGACAGACATCACAAGTCACATAGACATCCGGCAGGAAGTGCATCTCGATCTTGATGACGCCGTCGCCCTGACAGGCCTCGCAGCGTCCGCCCTTCACATTGAACGAGAAGCGCCCCGCCTGATAACCGCGCGCCTTGGCTTCCGGCAGACCCGCAAACCAGTCGCGGATCGGCGTGAAGGCGCCGGTATAGGTTGCCGGGTTGGAACGAGGCGTACGACCAATCGGCGACTGGTCGATATCGATCACCTTGTCGAGGAATTCCAGCCCCTCGATGCGGTCATGCTCCGCCGGATGCTCACGTGAACCCATGATGCGGCGCGAAGCGGCCTTGAACAGGGTTTCAATCAGGAAGGTGGATTTGCCGCCGCCTGAAACGCCAGTGACGGCGGTGAAGGTTCCAAGCGGAATATCCGCCGAGACATTTTTCAGATTGTTGCCACGCGCGCCGACGACCTTGATGCGCTTGGACTTTGAAATCTTGCGGCGTTCCGCCGGAACGGCAACTTCCATCGCGCCTGACAGATATTTGCCGGTCAGCGAGTTCGCATTGGACATCACGTCCTGCGGCGACCCTTGAGCGATGATCTTGCCGCCATGGACACCTGCCGCAGGGCCGATATCGACCACATAGTCGGCGGTCAGGATCGCATCTTCGTCATGTTCGACCACGATGACCGTGTTGCCGAGATCGCGCAGATGGCGCAGCGTGTCGAGGAGACGCGCATTATCACGCTGATGCAGGCCGATGGATGGTTCATCCAGCACGTAAAGCACGCCGGTCAGGCCGGAACCGATCTGCGAGGCAAGACGGATACGCTGGCTTTCACCGCCCGACAGCGTGCCGGAATTGCGCGCCAGCGTCAGATAGTCGAGGCCGACATCATTGAGGAACTGCAGGCGCTCCCGGATTTCCTTGAGGATGCGGGCGGCAATCTCGCGCTGCTTGTCGTTAAAGCTGCTATCAATGTCGCGGAACCAGGCGTCGGCCTTGCGGATCGACATTTCCGTGATCTCGCCAACATGCTTCATGCCAACCTTGACCGCAAGCGCTTCCGGCTTCAGGCGGTAGCCGTTACAGGAAGGGCAGGGGGTCGAGGCCATGAAGCGCTCGATATCTTCGCGCGACCAGGCGGAATCGGTCTCTTTCCAACGGCGTTCCAGATTGGGGATCACGCCCTCAAAAGGCTTCGTCGTCTGGTAGGAACGCAGGCCGTCATCATACTGGAAGGTGATTTCCTTGCCCTTGGTGCCATAGAGAATGGCCTGCTGGGCTTCTTCCGAAAGATCAACCCAGCGCGCACCGATCTTGAAGCCATAGGCTTTGCCAAGCGCTTCCAGCGTCTGATTGTAATAGGGCGACGAAGACCGCGCCCATGGGGCAATCGCGCCGTCCTTCAACACTGCCGTTTCGTCGGGAACGATCAGGTTCGGATCAATGGCCTGCTGCGTGCCGAGACCATCACAGGTCGGGCAGGCGCCGAACGGGTTGTTGAATGAGAACAGGCGCGGTTCGATTTCTGGGATGGTGAAACCGGAAACCGGGCAGGCAAACTTTTCCGAAAACAGAATGCGCTCATGCGTTTCGTTGGCCGACTTGTTGGCAGCACCACCTTCAGCCGTTTCTTCAGGCGGCAGCGGCTTGTCAGCAAACTCGGCGACGGCCAGACCTTCAGCAAGCTTGAGGCATGTTTCAAGACTGTCGGCGAGGCGGGTCGACAGGTCAGGCCGCACCACGACACGGTCCACCACAACATCGATGTCGTGCTTGTATTTCTTGTCCAGCGCCGGAACGTCGGCGATTTCATAGAAGGTGCCGTCCACCTTGACGCGCTGAAAGCCCTTCTTCTGAAGCTCTGCCAGCTCCTTCTTGTACTCGCCCTTGCGGCCACGAACGATGGGCGCGAGGATATAAAGGCGCGTGCCTTCTTCCAGCGCCATGACCCGATCAACCATCTGGCTAACGGTCTGGCTCTCAATGGGAAGGCCGGTCGCAGGCGAATAGGGCACACCCACGCGCGCAAAGAGCAGGCGCATATAGTCGTAGATTTCGGTGACGGTGCCGACCGTCGAACGCGGATTGCGGCTCGTCGTCTTCTGCTCGATGGAAATGGCAGGAGAGAGGCCGTCGATCTGGTCGACATCCGGCTTTTGCATCATTTCGAGGAACTGGCGCGCATAGGCCGAAAGACTTTCGACATAACGGCGCTGGCCTTCCGCATAGATCGTATCAAAGGCAAGCGAGGATTTGCCCGAGCCGGAAAGCCCCGTCATCACGATCAGCTTGTCGCGAGGCAGATCGAGATCGACATTTTTCAGATTGTGTTCGCGCGCGCCACGTATGGAAATGAATTTCTGATCGCTCATTCCGCGTCCTGCCTGCTCATGATGCCATGGATAACGGGCGCCGAATGGTAAAACACGTCGCGCCGGTGTCTAATATGGGGTGAAACCCTCCAATAAGAAGGGGGCTCCGGTCATTCATCGGTGCACTCTTATCATTAGAACAAATATCGAACAACCAGCCTTCTGATAGGCGATACGAAATGTGAACGCAAGAGCGTTGACTGTCACTCCTGACAGGAGCAGACTACCCTTACTCGCTGATAGCGGAGAGGTGCCGCGGTGGGATGACACGGCATCGGCAAGAGGTCCGCAGGAGGCGGGGAGACCCAGTAGGGAGGTTAAGGAGCATGAGTCCACCTGACTACAGTGCCTAGCTTTCACAGAGATGAAAGCACAATCCGTTTCGGTTGCGGCAGCATCTTTTCGCAAGGAATGATGCCTCGTTGATCGAAAGTGTGATTGCCGACAATTTGAATTTGCGCGGAATGCAAATGGCCGTGCGCCTTTGTGATCCGAAAAGACCTGCCGACGAATTAATGTCGACACATGAGCATTGCTCAAACCCCAAGCCCTGCGCGCCAAAGATACAGTGAGCGGCAGGGCTTTTCCTTGGAAGCTGATCCCGTTTGCCAAGCGCAGGCAGCTATTGCTTTATGAAGGTTGTCGGCAAGGCTGTTTTGAAATTAAGGCAGATGCAGTTTCAGCCCCTGAAATGAGGCAAACTGCATTATCAGCGCGGTAAACGGTGCAAAAACCCACTGAAATTTATGGCGAACGCAAGGCTTTTTAATGTCGGAAGGTTGCATTTTGAACAAAACAAGAACATAAACTCTGTGGACATTGAAGAATTCACCGGCCCGGATTGAGCACGCTTTGAGCCAGTCCTGTAAGGTGAACATATGAGTTTCTGGTGATGGCGCATTGTTGCGCCTGATCTTTCATTTGAAAAGTGCCTCTTGTCCGCGCGAAGCAGTGCGGAAAGAGTGTGCATGCAAGACCCGGAGTAATTTTCGATGGCTGGTAGCGTCAATAAAGTCATTCTGGTCGGCAATCTTGGTGCCGATCCGGAAATTCGTCGTCTGAATTCCGGCGACGTGGTTGCCAATCTGCGCATTGCAACGTCGGAAAGCTGGCGCGATCGCCAGAGCGGCGAACGCAAGGACCGCACCGAATGGCACAGCGTTGTCATCTTCAATGAGAACCTCGCCAAGGTTGCGGAACAATATCTGAAGAAGGGTGCCAAGGTTTACATCGAAGGCGCGCTCCAGACCCGCAAGTGGCAGGATCAGAACGGCAATGACCGTTATTCGACGGAAGTCGTGCTGCAGAAGTTCCGTGGTGAACTGCAGATGCTCGATAGCCGTGGTGAAGGCGGCGGTGAAGGCCGTTCGTTCGGCGGCGGTGGCGGCAACCGTAACCAGATGTCTGACTATTCCGGTGGCGGCGGTGATTTCGGCTCGTCCGGCCCATCCAATCAGGGTGGCGGCAGCGGTGGCTTCTCGCGCGATCTGGACGACGAAATTCCGTTCTGAGAACGGATATAATCCAGTTTATAAGTTAAATTTGATAAGGCGCTGTTTTACAGCGCTTTTTCTATTGGATCATACTTCCAATTCTCTAGGAAGCATGATGTCTGATTGCAAGTTCGTCAGCGCGACTTGCCCTCAGATGTAATCTGCTCACCGTCCTCTTTGGTGAATGATGCGACGGGGTTTTCCAGAAGCGGCAGAACCAGCTCAGAGGGACGGCAAAGCCTGGTGCCGCGCGGCGTTTCGACGATGGGCCGGTTGATCAGAATCGGATGAGCCATCATGAAATCGATCAGCTCGTCATCAGTCCATTTCGGATCGGACAGCCCGAGTTCGGCATAGGGTGTACCTTTCTCGCGCAATAGTTCGCGTGGTGTCATGTTCATTGCCGCCAGCAGACCGAGCAGACGTTCCCGCGTGGGTGGATTCTGCACATATTCGATGATGACGGGCTCTTTGCCACTGGCACGGATCATTGCCAGTGTATTACGCGAGGTGCCGCATTTTGGATTATGAAAAATGGTCACGGTCATTGGAAATTTCCTGTCTGGATTGAGCGCGTTCATAACAGCTTCGAGAGCAGTTCAGTGCCAGCACGATTCAGTTCATGTCATTCATCTGCGGGTCACCGGGATACGTGTCGATAGAAAACTCCATATTATCCGCTGAAAACCGTGTCAGCGAATACTGGATCGGCACTCCATCGGTATTCACATTGATCGCCTTGGCCGTCAGTACAATGGCGCCGGGCGAAAGCTTCAAATGTTTCAGATCATCCGAATCCGCATGGCGGGCGGATATGATTGTCGATTTACGGAAGTAGTCGGCAACTCCTGCTTTTCGGAAAGCCACGGTGACGGAACCGCTTTCCGCATAATCCTCGGCAATTTCCGGAAATTGTTCGGCACTGATCCAGAGTGTTGCGCGCGACACGGGGCGTCCGTCGGCGCTGTGCAAGGTTTCCAGCCGCAGGACAGGTGAACCAGGCTCGATCTCAAGAGCTTCGGCTATATCCGGGGAGGCAGGCGCTGTGCCGGAAGCGAGCAGCGCGCCTTTCATGTCCCGCACTTGCGAAGCCAGTGATTGCGAAATGCGGGTGCGACGTCCGATCTGATAGGTGAGGCGCTTTGCATTGGCAACGAAGGTGCCGCGCCCTTGCTCGGCACGCAGCACGCCTTCCTGCGTCAGCGCGGCAATGGCGCTGCGCACCGTATGGCGATTGACTCCAAACCTGTCGGCAAGTTCCATCTCGGCGGGCATACGCGCACCCGACTGAAGCCTTCCGGCTCTGATCTCGCCGCGTATCTCGTCGGCAATCTGCCGCCAGATGGCCACGCCGCTGTTTCTCTCAATTCGTCTGGTCTTTGTCATCAACTGTCATCGTCCTGTCATTGGCAGGGTGTATTCATTCTGGTATTGTATAGTTGTCTATATAACTAGACAATTTGAGAGATCAAGTCAACGGGAGTGCATCCCGAAAAACATGAAACGGTTTTCGGACAAGATGCGCCTCAAAACAAACTCCAGAGCATTGATCTGATGCAATCAGGTCAAAGCGCGCTCTGGAACTAACAGGGCAGGGAAGCTCATGTACGGTACGGAGCAAAGTGCGAAGGGAGGCGGAGCCGGTTCCGCCACTGAAAGCGGAACAGTGCCGGATGCAGTGCCAGATTCAGTTCAAGCCGCACGGCAGGCAAGCATGGCAGTTCTTGCGCGTGCAAGCGGCGAAGAGCTGCATGCCTTCTGGCAGGCATGGTCCAACAAGCCGGAATTTGAAGTTCTGCGCGGACCGGAAACCGGTCTCGTAATGCTGCGTGGCCGCATTGGTGGCGGCGGTGCATCCTTCAATGTCGGCGAGGCAACGGTGACGCGCGCTACGGTGCGGCTCTCCGACGGTTCTGTCGGTCACTCTTATGCGCTCGGTCGCGATCAGGAAAAGGCGCGGCTTGCCGCTGTCTTCGATGCATTGTGGCTCGATGAAGGCCATCGCGATGCCGTGGAGGCACAAGTGCTGAATGTCTTGCGCAAACGGTTGAACGATGCCGATGCCAAGCTGCGCGGCGAAGCCGCCGCTACCAAGGTCGATTTCTTCACAATGGTCCGGGGAGACAATTGATGCTTCCTTTTTCTCTCGAAAACAGCACTTCCTCCGCGTTTGAGGGTGGCTTTGCCGATCCGGTGACGGATGCGCAGTCAGCTTTTCATGCCGTCATGCACGCCATGGCTAATCCCGGTCGCATTTATCCATTGGCTCGCACAGCCACACCACCGCAGCCGCTGACGCCTGAACTGGGCGTTATTGCAGCAACCTTGCTCGATCACGATGCAACTGTCTGGTGCGATGCAGCGATAGCAGCTGATGAAAGCGCAACCGCCTGGCTTACTTTCCACACGGGTGCGCCGCGTGTCGAAAGTGCGGATGCCGCGCAATTCGCTCTAGCCAGCAATGTTTCGCTGCTGCCGTCTCTGGCAGGGTTTTCGCAGGGCGACGCCGAATTTCCCGACTGTTCGACAACCGTCGTTCTCGCTGTTGCGTCACTGACAAGCGGACAGGGCTTTGTGCTGAAAGGCCCCGGTATCGATGGCGAACGTGCACTTCATGTCGAAGGTCTGCCGCAGGATTTCATCCAGCAATGGCGTGAGAACGGCGCACAATACCCGCTCGGCGTTGATCTTGTTCTGGTCAGCGACGGCGCTGTTGCAGCGCTTCCCCGCACAACTCGCGTTTCCGCTCTGGAGGGCTGAAAATGTATGTTGCCGTAAAGGGTGGCGAAACGGCCATCCATAATGCACACCGTCTTCTCGATGATCGTCGTCGCGGCGACCGTTCGGTTCCGGCACTGCGTCTCGATCAGATTGCCGAACAGCTGGCGCTGGCGGTTGATCGCGTCATGGCCGAAGGTTCGCTCTATGATCGCGAACTGGCGGCACTTGCTGTGCGCCAGTCGCGCGGCGATCTGATCGAAGCGATCTTTCTGGTCCGCGCCTACCGCACCACCTTGCCGCGCTTTGGCTATTCGCGGCCGATGGAAACCGCTGAAATGCTGATCGAACGCCGCATTTCTGCGACCTACAAGGATTTACCGGGTGGTCAGTTGCTCGGACCGACCTTTGATTACACGCATCGTCTGCTCGACCCAGATCTGGCCGGTGATGTTGCCGTTCCGGAACCCGAAATGCGGGAAGCCGTGAAGGAAGAGACGCCGCGTGTAACCGATATTCTTGGCGCGGTCGGCATGATTGAGGATGATGGTTCCCTGCCGGAAGGTCACGAACCGGGCGACCTGACCCGCGAACCGTGGACATTCCCGATGGAGCGCGATCTGCGCCTTCAGGCATTGGCACGCGGTGATGAAGGTTTCCTGCTGGCGCTCGGCTATTCCACCCAGCGCGGCTATGGCAATAACCATCCTTTCGTCGGCGAAATCCGCATTGGCGAAGTGGATGTCGAGTTCGACGTGCCCGAACTTGGTTTTGCCGTCTCGCTCGGTCGCGTGCAGCTGACCGAATGCCAGATGGTCAATCAGTTCAAGGGATCGGCCAAGCAGCCGCCGCAATTCACGCGCGGTTACGGTCTGGTGTTCGGCCAGAGCGAACGCAAGGCCATGTCCATGTCGCTCTGCGACCGTGCACTGCGCGTGCGGGAATTCGATGCGGATGTGACGGCACCTGCCGAGGACGAGGAATTCGTCATCTCGCATTCCGACAATGTGCAGGCGACGGGTTTCGTCGAGCATCTGAAACTGCCGCATTACGTGGATTTCCAGGCAGAACTCGACCTCATTCGCCGCATGCGTGCGGAATATGACCAAGCGCACAATGAGACTGAAGGCGTAACGAAGGAGGCCGCAGAATGAGCGATCTGGCCAATTATAACTTCGCCTATCTGGACGAACAGACCAAGCGGATGATCCGCCGCGCCATCCTGAAGGCCATCGCAATACCGGGCTATCAGGTGCCTTTTGCCAGCCGTGAAATGCCGATGCCTTATGGCTGGGGCACCGGCGGCGTGCAGGTGACGGCTGCAATTCTGGGGCCGGATGATGTGCTGAAGGTCATCGATCAGGGTGCCGATGACACGACCAATGCCGTTTCCATCCGCGCCTTCTTCCAGAAGACTGCCGATGTCGCTGTAACAACCCATACGGGCGAGGCGACCATCATCCAGACCCGGCACCGTATCCCGGAATATCCGCTGACCGAGGGGCAGGTGATTGTCTATCAGGTGCCGATCCCGGAACCGCTGCGTTTTCTGGAGCCACGCGAAACCGAAACCCGCAAGATGCACGCGCTCGCCGAATATGGCCTCATGCATGTGAAGCTTTACGAGGACATTGCGCGTCACGGTCATATCGCCAAGACCTACGATTATCCGGTAATGATCGAAGGCCGCTATGTGATGGCACCTTCGCCGACGCCGAAATTCGACAATCCGAAAATGCATATGTCTCCGGCATTGCAGCTGTTCGGCGCAGGTCGCGAAAAGCGCATTTATGCCGTCCCGCCCTATACGCAGGTGGTCAGCCTCGATTTCGAGGATCATCCGTTCGAAGTGCAGAAGTTCAAGGAACCCTGTGCGCTGTGCGGCGCGAAGGGCGTCTATCTGGATGAGGTCGTGCTCGATGATCGCGGCGGCTCGATGTTCGTCTGCTCCGACACTGATTTTTGCGAAGACCGTCAGGCCAACGGCCATTTCGGTCATCTGGCTGCAAACAAGGAGGCTGCGGCCAAGGAGACCGTAAAATGAACAGCGAACCCCTGCTGAGAGTAAACAGCCTGTCGAAGTTTTACGGCAATCGCCGTGGCTGTGCAGACATTTCCTTCAATCTGTGGCCAGGCGAAGTGCTGGCCATCGTCGGCGAATCCGGTTCGGGCAAGACGACGCTCCTGAACAGTCTGGCAACCCGCCTCGAGCCGACTTCCGGCACCGTCGAATACCGGATGCGTGACGGTGAATTCCGCGATCTCTACAAGATTGGCGAGGCGGAACGCCGTTTCCTGATGCGGACCGACTGGGGTTTTGTGCACCAGAACCCTGCAGACGGATTGCGCATGACGGTTTCAGCTGGCGCCAATGTGGGCGAACGCCTGATGGCAGTCGGAGAACGCCATTACGGTAATATCCGCTCGACGGCCACCGAATGGCTGGGACGTGTCGAAATAGCCTCCGACCGTATCGACGATCAGCCGCGCGCCTTCTCTGGCGGCATGCGCCAGCGCTTGCAGATTGCCCGCAATCTGGTGACCGCTCCGCGACTTGTTTTCATGGATGAACCGACCGGCGGTCTCGACGTGTCCGTGCAGGCACGTCTTCTCGACCTGTTGCGCGGCCTCGTCAGCGATCTTGGTCTGTCGGTGATCATCGTTACTCACGATCTTGCCGTAGCCCGGCTTCTGTCCCATCGCATCATGGTCATGAAAGACGGCCATATTGTCGAACAGGGCCTGACCGACCGCGTTCTGGATGACCCGCAAGCGCCTTATACGCAGCTGCTCGTGTCGTCTATTCTACAGGTTTAGTAAATTAAAACAGATGTTTGCAGCGTGTTGTTCGTAAATTAGCGAAACTTCATGCGTGAGGTGAGAAATGACACAAGTTAGAACATCCTCTCCGCTGGCGGTGTCGGGTCTGGCGAAGACGTTCACGATGCACTTGCAAGGTGGCATTCAGTTGCCAGTCGTAAGTAACGTGGACTTCAATCTGGAAGCAGGCGAATGCGCCGTGCTTGGCGGACCTTCCGGTGCCGGTAAAAGCTCCATTCTCAAGATGGTCTATGGCAATTACGCTGTGAATGCAGGTTCGATCCTCATTCGTCACGAAGACCGTATGGTGGATCTGGCAACAGCCGATCCGCGCGAAGTGCTGGCGGTGCGGCGCGATACGATTGGCTATGTCAGCCAGTTTCTGCGCACACTGCCGCGCGTCGCGGCAATCGATGTGGTTGCCGAGCCTCTGGTTGCGCGTGGCGTCGATCGCGAAGTTGCGCTGAACCGCGCTCGCGAGCTTCTGTCACAGCTCAACCTGCCAGAAAGGCTTTGGGCCTTGCCGCCTGCAACCTTCTCCGGCGGCGAACAGCAGCGCGTGAACATCGCGCGCGGTTTCATCACGGATCATCCGGTACTGCTGCTCGATGAGCCGACCGCCTCGCTTGATGCCAAGAACCGTGCGGTCGTGGTTGATCTCATTAAGACCAAGAAGGAGCAGGGCGTCGCCATGCTAGGCATCTTCCACGATGAAGATGTGCGTACGGAGGTTGCGGACCGGATTATCGACGTGACAGCTTTCTCTCCGAGGGCCGCCGCATGACCAAGCTATCGGTAGAACCGCTGGTGCATAAAACCGCCATCGTCAGCGGTTGCACACTCGGTCGCTACACAGAGATAGGCGAGCGCAGCCGCGTTTCGGAAACTATGCTCGATGACTATTCCTATCTCGGCGTCGATTGCGAAATATGGTGCGCGGAAATTGGCAAGTTTTCCAATATCGCCAGCCATGTGCGTATCAACGCCACCAACCATCCGACATGGCGCCCGACGCTGCATCATTTCACCTACCGTGCCGGTGATTACTGGCCGGAGGAAAAGGATGAGACGGAGTTTTTCGAGTGGCGTCGTGGCAATGCGGTGAAAATCGGTCACGACACATGGCTCGGCCATGGCTCCACCATCTTGCCGGGTGTGACGGTTGGCAATGGTGCGGTTGTTGGGGCCGGAGCAGTGGTGAGCAAGGACGTGGCACCCTATACGATCGTGGGTGGTGTGCCTGCGCGTCTCATTCGCGAACGTTTCGATGCTGCGACCGGCAATCGTCTGGATCGGCTGGCCTGGTGGGACTGGAGCCATGATCGTCTGCGTGAAGCGCTCGATGATTTCCGCGCGCTCGATATCGAAGCTTTCCTCTCAAAATATGAAACGGCCGCCAACACAAATGCGGTCATGAAAGAGCTATCCAATGGCTAATGAAATCGTTCTGAAAAATGCGCAGATCGTGCTCGCTGACGAGATTGTTTCCGGTTCTATCCTGATCCGTGACGGCAAAATTGCAGCCATCAATCAGGGCTATGCCAATGGCGGCGATGACATGGATGGCGATTATGTCATTCCGGGCCTCATCGAATTGCACACCGACCAGCTGGAAAGCCATTACGCGCCGCGTCCGAAAGTGCGCTGGAATGTCGACGCTGCGGTTCAGGCCCATGATGCGCAGGTAGCAGCATCGGGCATCACGACGGTTTTCGATGCGATGCGTGTCGGCTCCGACTATGACCGCGACTTCGTTGGTAAGGATATGCGGATGCTTGCGGATGCCATTGAAAGCGGTGTTCGCGAAAATCGCCTGCGTGCAGACCACTTTTTGCATCTGCGCTGCGAAGTATCTTCGGCAGATTGTCTCGAAACGTTCGAGCTTTTTGCGGGCGATGACCGCGTCAAACTCGCTTCGCTGATGGATCATGCGCCGGGACAGCGTCAATTCGTTGATCTTGAGACCTATCGCACTTATTACATGCGCAAGATGAAGCTCACGGATGAGGAGTTCCGGGTGCATTGTGAGAAGCGTATGGCGGATTCGGACGCCTATTCGGCCAATCATCGCCGCGCCATTGCCGAAATGGCTGCGACACGTGGCATCGTTCTGGCCAGCCATGACGATGCGACCAGTGCGCATGTCGATGAATCGCTCGACCATGGCGTGCGGATTGCCGAGTTTCCGACCACGATGGAAGCGGCCAATGCTTCGAAAGGTGCGGGCCTCTCGATCCTGATGGGCGCGCCGAACATCGTTCGCGGTGGCTCGCATTCCGGCAATATCGCCGCGCGTGATCTCGTGGACAATGGCAGCCTCGACATCCTGTCTTCGGACTATATTCCGTTCAGCCTCATTCAGTCGGCTTTCGGCCTTGCTTCGGGTGAACGTCCGATTGCGCTGCCACAGGCTGTCCGCCTCGTGACCAAGAATCCTGCCGACGCCATGGCCATGGATGATCGCGGCGAAATCGCCATCGGCAAGCGCGCCGATCTCGTTCGCGTGCGCCCGAAAGGTGCAATCCCGGTTGTCCGTACGGTCTGGCGCGAAGGCGAACGGGTGCTTTGATGCAGATGCAATCCGATATGCCGAAAGGCTGTTTCGTCGCCGTCGTCGGCCCCAGCGGGGCCGGCAAGGATACGATCATGGATGCAGCGCGTGTGGCTCTTGCGGGCGACACGCGTTTTCATTTTGTGCGCCGCATCATCACCCGCCCGCAAATGCCGGGCACGGAAGATCATGACAGTCTGGATGAAGCATCTTTTGCAACAGCTGCAGGCGAGGGAGCCTTCGCTCTGCACTGGCAGGCGCATGGCCTGAGCTATGGATTGCCAAAATCACTGGAGGATGAAATCGCCGACGGTACGGTGGTGATCGCCAACGTTTCACGGCGAGTGCTTGGCGATATTCGCAGGCTCTACAAATCACGTTCTGTGGTCGTGATAACAGCCCGACCGGACGTTCTGGCAGAACGGCTTGCGTCGCGTGGTCGTGAAAGCCGGGAAGAAATCACCGCGCGACTTGCGCGTGAAGTGAGCTTCGATGACGATGCCGGAGATGTTGTCACAATAGACAATTCAGGTGATGTCAATGCATCCACAGAGACCTTCCTTCATCATTTGAAGGAAATAACTGTTAAAACAATTGCTTAGGTGAAATCTCTATAGCGGCGTGTAAATTTACACAAACGTCATTATGCTTTCATTGCAGTGTCATGGAAGCAATTCAAAGTGAGCATGAATGGAGACGAATTCATGCTTCAACTGAACAACATAACGCGCCGCTATAATGACAAGGTGGCGGTTTCGGGCGTGGACCTCGAAATCGAGCCGGGCACGTTTGTGGGAATTATCGGGCGCTCGGGCGCGGGAAAGTCGACGCTTCTGCGTATGATCAATCGCCTTGTCGAGCCGTCCGAGGGAACAATTCACTGGGATGGTCGTGATGTTACGGGCCTTAAAGGCTCGGGATTGCGTGACTGGCGCGCGCAATGTGCGATGATTTTCCAGCATTTCAATCTGGTTGATCGTCTGGATGTTCTGACCAATGTTCTGATGGGGCGTCTCAATTATGTTTCGACGCCCAAGTCGCTCCTGCGTATCTGGAGCGACGAAGAACGCCTGATCGCGCTTTCCGCTCTGCAGCAGTTCGATATTGCGCATCTTGCGGCGCACCGCGCCGATGAACTTTCGGGTGGCCAGCAGCAGCGCGTGGCGATTGCCCGCGCGCTCGTGCAGCAGCCACGCATTATTCTTGCCGATGAGCCTATTGCGTCGCTCGATCCGCGCAATACCCGCAGCGTCATGGACGCCCTGCGCCGCATCAATCGCGAATATGGCATTACGGTCCTCTGCAATCTGCACTCGCTCGATATTGCGCGCAGCTATTGCGACCGCCTCGTCGGCATGTCTGCTGGCAAGATCGTATTCCGTGGCACACCGTCGATGCTGACAGATATGGCATCACGTGACCTTTACGGCATGGAAGCCGCTGACGTCATCGACGCCGATGAACAGGCTGAAACAATGCCAATGCCAGTTCCGCAGTCGGCTGAAGCCGTTCTGCGCCAGCTTTCCGCCTGAGCGCATAAAGCTCCGGAAAAAACACGCTCCAAACTCAGGATTAACAGGAGATACCTATGCTTAACCGTAGAAACTTTCTGGCGGCGGCTGCGCTTACCGCAACGCTGACCATGCCAATGATGGCCTCCACCGCTCAGGCTGCTGACTGGAGCAAGGATTATCCGGAAATCGTTCTGGGCGTTATCCCGGCTGAAAACGCCTCGACCACTTCCGACCGTTATGCACCTCTGGCTGCATATCTCGGCAAGGAACTTGGCACCAAGGTCACGCTGCGCGTCGCCAACGACTACGCCGCCGTCATCGAAGGCCAGCGCGCCGGTAACATCCAGATCGCATTCTATGGCCCGGCTTCTTATGCCCGCGCCGTCATGACCGGCGTTGAAACCACTCCGCTCGTCAACCAGCGTCATGACACCGGCGTCAACGGCTACTACTCTGTCGTTTATGTTCGCGCCGACAGCCCCTACCAGAAAATGGATGACCTGAAGGGCAAGACCATTGCTCTCGTTGATCCGAACTCCACGTCGGGCAACAATGCTCCGCGCTTCTTCCTCAACCGCGAAGGCTATAGCGTCGATACGTTCTTCGGTAAGAACTTCTTTGCTGGCAGCCATGAAAATGCAGTTCTTGCTCTTGCGCAGGGCACCGCTGACGCCGCTGCCAACTCCTGGAACTCGGAAAACGATTCCAACCTGACCCGTATGGTCAGCCGCGGCGTTCTGAAAGACGCCAACGGCAAGGCAATGACGAAGGACGATTTCCGCGTCATCTTCAAGTCGGACTTCCTTCCAGAAGGCCCGTTCGCCGTTCTCAGCACGCTGCCAGACCAGTTGAAGGCAGACATCAAGCAGGCTTTCCTCGACATGCCAACCAAGGACAAGGCTGGCTTTGACGCCCTTTCCGACGGCAAGGATCAGGAATTCGTAGCCACCGAAGCTAAGGATTTCGAACCAATCATCGAGATGCTCAAGTTCAACGACAAGGCTCGCAAGTCTTAATCCGCAGAACAATTGAAGTGCCCGGAACCTAACCCGTTCCGGGCATTTTTTAGAGCATGATCCCGAAAAGTGGGAACCGGTTTTCGGACAAGATCATGCTTGATTAAAGGAATCTCGCATGACGGTATCCTCACTCGACGGCAACGGTGCAAAAGGCCTGCTTGCCGATTATCGCAGAGAAGTCGGCAAACGGCGTCTCTACGGTATCGCGCTGCTCCTCGCGCTTGTCGTTGTCGCCATTGCTGCCTCCGTCGTTGCCGATGTTCGGCCGGGCACACTGGTCGAAAATCTCTTTCGCTTTACAAGCTATCTCGGTCGCATTCTGCCGGATCTGACCATCGCCAATTTCTGGGGCGACCTCGCTGCCTGGTACTGGAACCTCGGCGGCTGGCTCAAGATGCTGTTTGAGACGCTGTTGATCGCCTATCTGGCGACATTGATCGGTGCAGTCGTCGCTTTCGCCGCTTCCTTCGCAGCATCATCCAACATGGCTCCCAATTCGACGGTTCGCTTCATCGTTCGTCGCGGGCTGGAATTGTTGCGTACGGTTCCAGAAATCGTCTTCGCGCTGCTGTTCGTTATCGCCTTCGGTCTTGGGCCGATGGCCGGTGTGCTGGCACTGATGCTTCATACGACAGGAGCACTGGGCAAGCTGTTCTCCGAAGTCGTCGAGAATATCGATATGCGCCCGGTAGAAGGTATTCGCGCATCGGGCGGCTCCGGCTTGCAGGTCATTCGCTTTGCCGTGCTGCCGCAAGTGGCCGCAAATTTTGCTTCCTATGGCCTGCTGCGCTTTGAAATCAACGTGCGCGGCGCTTCCGTCATGGGTTTTGTGGGGGCAGGCGGCATCGGGCAGGAACTGCTTACCTCGATCCGCCAGTTCTATTACAGCGATGTCAGCGCCATTCTGCTTCTGATCATCGTGACGATCGTCGTGATCGATCTTGTCACCCAGCGCGTGCGTCACGCACTGCTTGGCCGTATTGGTTGAGGAGAGAATTATGACCGACATTGCACAAAGTCTCTCCCGCGAAGCGCATGCGCACGAAAAGGAACTCAGAGCCGAATATGCCGATCTGTTCGGCAATGGGCGCACATGGCGCAATCTGGCGATTTTAACCGTAGCGCTTATCGCTTCGGTCTGGTTCGCCTTCTACTGGCTCGATTTTTCGCTGCTGCGCATTCTAAACGGCCTCGGTCGCCTCGGCGATTTCGCCTTGATGATGATGCCGCCATCATCCGGCGGTCGTTTCAGCCTTTATCTCTGGTCGATGATGGAAACGCTGGCAATCGCCTATCTCGGCACATTGCTGGCAGCGATCCTCGCTTTTCCATTCGGTTTTCTGGCGGCGAAGAACATCATTCCGAATGTCTTCCTGCATTTCGGCATCCGCCGCTTCCTCGATACCATTCGCGGCGTCGATACGCTGATCTGGGCGCTGATCTGGGTGTCGGTTGTGGGGCTTGGGCCGTTTGCCGGTATCCTCGCCATCGCCTGCTCGGATTTCGGCGCATTCGGCAAGCTGTTCTCGGAAGCCATTGAAGGGGCCGACAAGAAGCCGGTCGAAGGCGTGGTCTCGTCGGGTGGCGGCAAGCTGCACGGTTATCGCTTCGGCGTGCTGCCACAGGTTTTGCCACTGATCGGCAGTCAGGTGCTTTACTTCTTCGAGTCAAACACCCGTTCGGCAACGATCATCGGTATTGTTGGGGCAGGTGGCATCGGCGCGCATCTGGCGGAACAGATCAAGGTTCTGAACCTTCAGGACGTTTCCTTCCTGATCATCATGATCCTGATCGCTGTTGCCGTGATCGACTGGTTCTCGTCCAAGCTGCGTCACGCCATGATTGGCAAGAAGGCACAGAAATCGGCTTAACCGGTGATGAGTGTCTTGATGCCATCTGCAACGAACTGAACGGCAAGCGCTGCCAGAATGACGCCGAGAAGGCGGGTCAGGATGGAACGACCGGTTTCGCCCAGAAACCGGTCGACGCGCTCGGCCAGCAGCAGCACGAGATAGGTAATCAGCAGGCAGACGAAGATGACGCCAAGAAGGGCCAAACGCGGCCCGACGCCATGGAATGAGTCCGAGGTCAGCACGATTGCCGAAATTGCGCCCGGACCGGCAATCAGCGGAATGGCAAGCGGGAAAGCGGCAATATTGCGGATATGGTCCTTGGTGATGGCAACCTCGGCGCTCTTTTCCTTGCGCTCTGTCCGCTTCTCGAAAATCATCTCAAATGCGATCCAGAACAGCAACAGGCCACCGGCAACGCGGAACGCACCGATGGTAATGCCGAACATGCCGAGTATCTGCGCGCCCGCAATGGCAAAGAGCGCCATCACGATAAAACCGATGATGGAGGCGCGAAGCGCCACCTGTCCGCGGTGGTGCCGCTCCATGCCCGGCGTGAGCGCCAGAAACAATGGCGCCAGTCCGGGCGGATCGATTGTAACAAGCAGGGTGACGAACGCGCTGAAAACCGTATCGTAGAACCCCATACTGCACGCGCCCTTCTTGTTGGTATGTTATGCTCAATCGGATACATGGATTGTAGACGATCGACGGCACATGGTCGACGCAAAGCGCCCGTCCGGGCAACATCGTTGCTCAATCTTTATGTGAATATCTTTTAAGTCATTGAATTGACAGACGGAAATAGCCCGCCGAAACGGTCGTGAAATTGGCGTTTTTTGCTGGTTTCCGTTATAAAGTGACTTTATCGATTCTGTTGAGAAAGAAATCTGAATAGTGTCAGATCAAACGCCTCCACCCGGTTCCGACGATATGAATGGTGGCCCAAACGGCGGCCCTAGCGGTATCGAACCGATTTCCATTATCGAGGAGATGCAGCGCTCCTATCTCGATTACGCGATGAGCGTTATCGTGAGCCGTGCGCTGCCCGATGTGCGCGACGGCCTGAAGCCCGTGCATCGCCGCATTCTCCACGCCATGAACGAGATGAACCTCGCCTATAACCGCCCGTACCGTAAGTCGGCGGGTGTGGTCGGTGAGGTCATGGGTAAGTATCACCCGCATGGCGACGCTTCTATTTATGACGCTCTCGTGCGTATGGCGCAGGATTTCTCCATGCGCGATCCGCTTGTCGACGGGCAGGGCAATTTCGGCTCCATCGACGGCGATCCGCCGGCAGCGATGCGTTACACCGAATGCCGTCTGGAAAAGCTTACCGAATCCATCCTGTCGGACATCGACAAGGACACGGTCGACTTCCAGGACAATTATGACGGCCGCGAGCAGGAACCTGTGGTTATGCCTGCACGCTTCCCGAACCTGCTCGTCAACGGTTCGGGCGGTATCGCTGTCGGCATGGCGACCAACATTCCGCCACACAATCTCGGTGAAGTCATTGATGGCTGCGTAGCGCTCATCGAGAATCCGGCCATTCAGTTGGAAGAAATGATTGAGATCATCCCTGGTCCGGATTTCCCGACCGGTGGCATCATCCTCGGACGCGCAGGCATCAATTCCGCCTACACGACCGGGCGCGGTTCTGTGATCATGCGCGGGCGGGCCACCATTGAGCCGATGCGCGGTGACCGCGAAGCCATTATCATCACCGAGATCCCGTATCAGGTGAACAAGGCTTCGATGATCGAGAAAATGGCCGAACTGGTGCGCGACAAGCGCATCGAAGGCATTTCCGATCTGCGTGACGAATCCGACCGCGAAGGCTATCGCGTTGTGGTCGAACTCAAGCGCGACGCCGTTGCCGATGTCGTTCTGAACCAGCTCTATCGCTACACGCCGCTGCAAACCTCGTTCGGTTGCAACATGGTGGCGCTGAACGGCGGCAAGCCGGAACAGCTCAATCTGCTCGACATGCTGCGCGCTTTTGTTGCCTTCCGCGAGGAAGTCGTGACGCGCCGCACCAAGTTCCTGCTCAACAAGGCGCGCGACCGCGCGCATGTGTTGGTCGGCCTTGCAATTGCGGTCGCCAATATCGATGAGGTGATTGCACTCATCCGTCGTGCGCCCGATCCAACGACGGCCCGCGAGCAGTTGATGGAACGTCGCTGGCCTGCAGTCGATGTGGCTCCGCTGATCCGTCTCATCGACGATCCGCGCCATCGTATCAATGAAGACGACACCTATAACCTCTCCGAAGAACAGGCTCGTGCCATTCTCGACCTGCGTTTGCAGCGCCTGACCGCGCTCGGTCGCGACGAAGTGGCAGACGAACTGAACAAGATCGGCGAGGAAATCCGCGATTATCTCGACATTCTCTCGTCGCGCCTGCGCGTGATGACGATCGTCAAGGATGAGATGATTGCGGTTCGTGACGAGTTCGCCACGCCACGCCGCACCGAAATCGGTTTCGGTGGCGCCGAAATGGATGACGAAGACCTGATCGCCCGTGAGGATATGGTCGTCACCGTCAGCCATGCAGGCTATATCAAGCGCGTTCCGCTAACGACCTATCGTGCGCAGCGCCGCGGCGGCAAGGGCCGTTCCGGCATGGCGACTAAGGATGAGGATTTCGTAACACGTCTGTTTGTTGCCAATACGCATACGCCGGTTCTGTTCTTCTCCTCGCGTGGCATTGTCTACAAGGAGAAGGTCTGGCGTCTGCCTGTCGGTACACCGCAGTCGCGCGGCAAGGCGCTCATCAACATGCTGCCATTGCAGCAGGGCGAGCGCATCACCACAATCATGCCGTTGCCGGAGGATGAAGAATCCTGGGCAAATCTCGACGTCATGTTCTCGACCACGCGCGGTACGGTTCGCCGTAACAAGTTGTCCGACTTCGTTCAGGTCAACCGCAACGGCAAGATCGCGATGAAGTTGGAAGACGAGGGCGATGAAATCCTCTCCGTCGATACCTGTACGGAATTCGACGATGTGCTTCTGACCTGTGCCGGTGGCCAGTGCATTCGATTCCCGGTTACCGATGTGCGCGTCTTTGCAGGCCGCAACTCGATCGGCGTGCGCGGCATCAATCTGGCCGATGGCGACAAGGTCATCTCCATGGCGATCCTGCATCACGTCGATGCCGATGCATCAACCCGTTCCGCCTATCTCAAGCGTTCGATTGCCGAGCGCCGGGCGCAGGGTGCGGACGACGCAGACGACATCGTGGTTGTCGGCGAGGACGTCGGAACCGATGCGGAACTGACCGAAGAGCTCTATCAGGAGCTGAAGGCCCGCGAAGAAACCGTGCTGACTGTCAGCGAATACGGTTACGGCAAACGTTCCTCGTCCTACGAGTTCCGCGTTTCAGGCCGTGGCGGCAAGGGCATCCGCGCTACCGACACGTCGAAGACCGACGAAATCGGCAAGCTCGTTGCCCTGTTCCCGGTCGAGGCGAGCGACCAGATTCTGCTTGTTTCCGATGGCGGACAGCTCATTCGCGTACCGGTTGACGGTATCCGTATTGCCGGACGTTCCACCAAGGGCGTCACGATCTTCAACACGGCGGATGGCGAAAAGGTCGTCTCGGTCGAACGCATATCCGAAGCGGATAGCGATGAAGAAAACGGCAGTGAGGGCGAGGCAGCCTCTGAAGGCGAAGCACCAATCGCGGACACCGAAGAATAATAGAGAAGCCCGGGGTAGAGCATTTTCGAGCCAAAAGTGTGAAACAGTTTTGCATCGGATAATGCGACAAACCAACGGACCCGGGCTTTTTATATAGATCAATGAAAAAGGCCGATGGCGGGAACCATCGGCCTTTTTCAGATGCCAAGACTGGAGGAATTGGCGATCACAGAAACTCTTTCACAGCAAGCTCCAACGCTATTGCGTGAACTCGGCTGCTAATACTCAGCGCGAACGCATGTTGCGCAAGCTATTGATGTCAAATGTCACCTGACGCACGCGCTGACGCTTGGACTCGTTCTCTTCGAGAAGCAGTATGATTGCCGATGCAGCCATCGCGACCATCATGGATAATGCCAGAAGAAAGATCATCATCGTGTTATCCTTTCGACATACATACGCTTCAGAAGCGAAAAGGTTGCACCAAACTTGCACCTATCTTGGTAAATCGGTTGTGAACTTGTCGTGAAATTGCTGTTCATATCGCATTCATCTGGTTTCTTGGTTTCTGTTTTCTTATCGCAGTGGTTCTTGTTGAAAATCCCGTCAGAAAAGGCTAGCTGGAAGAAATGACGATCGCGATTTATGCGGGCTCCTTCGACCCGGTGACAAACGGCCATATGGATGTCCTCAAAGGTGCCTTGCGCCTTGCCGACGAGGTTATTGTCGCGATCGGCGTTCATCCCGGCAAAAAACCTCTCTTCACCTTCGAGGAACGCGTGGCGCTCATCGGTGAAAGCTCCAAGGCCATATTGGGCAAGGATGCAGGCCGGGTATCGGTCATTTCCTTCGACGGGCTGGTTATCGATGCAGCGCGCAAACATGCCGCACAATTGATGGTGCGTGGTTTGCGCGATGGCACCGATCTCGACTATGAAATGCAGATGGCGGGCATGAACGGCACTATGGCGCCGGAATTGCAGACCGTATTCCTGCCGGCAGACCCGGCAGTACGCACAATTACCGCCACATTGGTCCGCCAGATTGCCTCCATGGGCGGCGATATAAAGCCCTTCGTTCCTGCGGCTGTTGCTGCCGCCTTGAACACCAAATTCAAATCCTGACTGCAGGGAGTTTTTCGATCATGTCTTTCATCCGTTCGGCGCTTGCCGCTGTTGCCTTTATCGCGCTGTCGCAAGGGGCGGTCCAGACGGCTTCCGCCGCCAATGCCGAAAACACCGTCGTTCTCAAGCTGAAGGACGGCGACGTTGCCATCCAGCTTCGTCCCGACCTCGCGCCGAAGCATGTCGCCCAGATTGAAAAGCTGGTCGGGGAAGGCGCTTATAACGGCGTTGCCTTCCACCGCGTCATTCCGGGCTTCATGGCCCAGACCGGCGATGTAAAGTTCGGTAACGTGGACAAGGGTTTCGATGCTTCGCGCGTCGGCACCGGCGGTTCCGACTATCCCGATATTCCGGCAGAGTTCTCAAAAGAACCCTTCGTGCGCGGCACGGTCGGCATGGCCCGCAGCCAGAACCCGAATTCGGCCAATTCGCAATTCTTCATCATGTTTGCGGACGGCGCATTCCTCAACGGCCAGTACACTGTGGTCGGCAAGGTTGTCAGCGGCATGGATATCGTCGACAAGATAAAGAAGGGTAGCGAAGCCGATAATGGCGCCGTGGAAAACCCCGATAAGATCATCAAGGCCACGCTTCAGGCCGATAAAAAGTAAAATACGATAAGAAGTAAATACAAGGAGAGGCCCAATGGCTTACAAAGACCCTGAAAACACGCTCGTTCTGGAAACCACCAAGGGCAACGTCGTTCTTGAACTCTATCCAGACCTCGCGCCGGATCATGTTGCGCGCGTCAAGGAACTGGCTCGCGAAGGCGCTTATGACGGCGTTGTGTTCCACCGCGTAATCGACGGATTCATGGCACAGACCGGCGACGTGAAGTTCGGCAAGACCGGCGGCGCGCATTTCAATGGCTCGCGTGCGGGCATGGGCGGTTCGGACAAGCCAGACCTGAAGGCTGAATTCTCCAACACGCCGCACAAGCGTGGCACTGCTTCGATGGCCCGTTCGGCCAACCCGAATTCGGCCAATTCGCAGTTCTTCATCTGCTTTGCCGACGCTCCGTGGCTCGACCGCCAGTACAGCGTCTGGGGCCAGGTCATTGAAGGCATGGACAATGTCGACAAGATCAAGCGCGGTGAGCCTGTTGCCGATCCGGACACGATCGTGACGGCGCGCATCGCTGCCGACATCTGATCCTGCCGATTTCATTGAGAAATTACGGCTCCGGTTCATACCGGGGCCGTAATTTGTTTACCGCATTTCCGAACGCAAAACCGCTTCGCACTTTTGCTGGAAATGCTTTAGAGGTTCATAATGCGTGTTGATCTTTTCGATTTCGATTTGCCGGAAGAGAGCATTGCTCTGCGTCCAGCCGAACCACGTGACCACGCCAGACTGTTGCGTGTCCGTCCCGGCCAGCCATTCGAAGATCGACAGGTGTTCGAGCTGCCCGATCTATTGCAACCCGGCGATGCGCTTGTTTTCAATGATACCAAGGTGATACCCGCGCAGCTTGAAGGCATGCGCGAGCGCGATGGCAATATTTCGCAGGTCAGCGCCACGTTGCATATGCGCACCGGTCCGGATCGCTGGAAAGCGTTTCTGCGTCCGGGCAAGCGCGTAAAGGAGGGCGACCGCATCCGTTTCGGCCATTCCGGTTCAAGCTGCTTCCTTGGTACACTTGATGCCACCGTGGCGGAAAAGGGCGATGCGGGCGAAGCGCTTCTCGTGTTCGACCTTTCCGGCGCCATGCTGGATGAGGCCATCGCATCGGTCGGGCATATTCCACTGCCACCCTATATCGCGTCGAAGCGCGCCGAAGACGAGCGCGACCGCAAGGACTATCAGACGGTCTATGCCCGCGAAGAGGGCGCTGTTGCCGCTCCCACTGCCGGATTGCATTTCACGCCCGATCTTCTGGAAAAGATCAAGGCCAAAGGCGTTGAAGAACATTTCGTAACGCTGCATGTGGGGGCGGGAACGTTCTTGCCGGTCAAGGCCGACGATACGACCGACCACAAGATGCATTCTGAAATCGGTTATGTGTCGCAGCGGACCGCCGATGCGCTCAATGCTGTGCACGAGCGGGGCGGCAAGATCATCTGCGTTGGTACGACGTCGCTGCGCCTGATCGAAAGTGCTGCGGGCGAAGATGGCATCATCCGTCCGTGGGCCGGTGCGACCGATATCTTCATCACGCCGGGCTACAAGTTCCGTGCAGTCGATCTGCTGATGACCAACTTCCATCTGCCGCGCTCGACGCTGTTCATGCTGGTATCGGCCTTCAGCGGCTTTGAGACGATGCACGCCGCCTATGAACACGCCATCAGCAATGGCTATCGCTTTTATTCCTATGGTGACGCCAGCTTGCTTGAGCGGGCCGACAAAGCTAAAGACACCGCATGACTCTGGAAAATCTAAAGACAAGCGAAAACTTCGAATTCAAAGTGCTGGCAACCGACGGCGCTGCTCGTCAGGGCGAGATTTCCATGCCGCGCGGCGTGGTGCGCACGCCTGCCTTCATGCCGGTCGGTACGGCTGGCACGGTCAAGGCCATGTATATGGACCAGGTGAAAGAACTTGGCGCCGATATCATCCTTGGCAATACCTATCACCTGATGCTGCGGCCGGGTGCCGAGCGCGTGGCGCGGTTGGGTGGCCTGCATGAGTTCGGCGGCTGGAAAGGCCCGATCCTGACCGATTCCGGTGGTTTTCAGGTCATGTCGCTCGCGCAATTGCGCAAGCTCGACGAGAAAGGCGTGACATTCCGCTCGCATATCGATGGCAAGCCTTATGAAATGACGCCGGAGCGATCCATCGAGATTCAGGGGCTGCTGGATAGCGATATCCAGATGCAGCTCGATGAATGCGTGGCGCTGCCTTCACCGGAAAAGAACACCGAGCGCGCAATGGAATTGTCGCTGCGCTGGGCCGAACGCTGCAAGGTCGCTTTCGGCATTCAGCCGGGCAAAGCGATGTTCGGCATCGTGCAGGGCGGCGATGTAGCGCGTCTGCGTGAGAAATCGGCGGAAGCGCTGAAGGCCATGGATCTCAAGGGCTATTCGGTCGGTGGACTTGCGGTCGGCGAGCCGCAGCAGGTCATGCTCGACATGCTGGAAGTGGTCTGCCCGATCCTGCCATCGGAAAAGCCCCGCTACCTGATGGGTGTCGGCACGCCGGACGATATTCTGAAGTCGGTGGCGCGCGGGATCGACATGTTCGATTGCGTGATGCCGACGCGCGCAGGCCGTCACGGCCTCGCATTTACGCGCTTTGGCAAAGTGAACCTGCGTAATGCGCGCCATGCAGACGATCATCGCCCGCTCGATCCGGAATCAGATTGTCCGGCATCGCGCGACTATAGCCGCGCCTATCTGCACCATCTGGTAAAATCCGGTGAAGCGCTCGGCGCCATGCTCCTGACCTGGAATAACCTGGCCTATTATCAGTATCTGATGAAGGGCATCCGCGCATCGATTGCCGACGGGCGTTTTGGCGATTTTTCCGCCGAAACTTCGGAAGGATGGGCGAGGGGTGATATTCCCGCGCTCTGATTCGAAACTTGCTAAAATTAAGGGCGCCCGGCGCCCTTTTTCTTTATAGCTGTCAGTTTTCTGTCAGCATGTTTTCCAAACGGACGAGAACGGCGCGCTGTTCCTCATCGTTCAGAATTTCACATTCCATCAGTTTGGAGCATTCGAGACCCGCGACGGCCAGGTAGACAATCAGCGCGGTATCGGAATCGGTCGTGTCCTTGATCATGCGGTCGAGAAATGCCCTGTGATATCGGCGAACCGGCACCATGAAACCGGGATCTTCGGCAAGCGCGGCAAGGACACCACAAGCCGGTGGCTCATCATCGGCCTGAACCCGGTAAACATCGAGAAAAGCCCGTGCCACGCGGTTTTTATCGCCTTTCTGGAGTGTTTCCTGAACCTCCATGGCGTGTTCGTGCTCTTTCATATATTCTTCGACCACCGCTTCGAGCAGTTTGGCCTTTGTCGGAAAAGAATAAAGTAATCCGCCTTTTGAAAGGCCCGCACGGGCTGCTACAGCATCGAGAGACAGGTGAGCGGGTCCGATCTCACGGGCAAGCTCAGTAGCAGCGCGCAAAATACGCTCGCGCGACGAGACCTTCTTTTTTGTTAGCAATTTACTGGTGTCTCCTGACAGTTCGTATGTTGACAATACCGTCCAGACGGTACAGTTATTCGCCACTTTCATTCAAGTAAAATACGCGCGACCTTTGCGTGACTGCGAAAGAAGGCGCCGCGGCCAATCCCCCAACCCTGATCGATCAGGGAGCCATCTGGAGTGCATCCGCAATGATCAAGCGCCTTATTCTGGCAATAATATTCCTCGTGATCGTCGTTGGAGGCCTCGTTGGCTTTAACCTGTTCCGATCACAGGCCATCAAAGACTTTTTCGCCAACATGCAGCAGCCCGCCCAGACGGTTTCGACCGTGACAGTGGAGCCGGGCGTATGGAAGCCTGGTGTGGAAGCCATCGGCACGGCCAATGCGCTCAATGGCGTCGATCTGACCGTACAGCTTGACGGCCTCGTGCAGAAGATCAACTTCAAGGCCAATCAGGAAGTCAAGGAAGGCGACCTGCTGCTTCAGCTGGAAGACAGCATTCAGAAGGCGGACCTCGCAGCCGCCGAAGCTGAAGCCGTTCTTGCACAGCAGAACCTGAAACGCGCCGATACGCTGCGCACGCGCGGTGTCGGTGCTGTATCAAATGTCGATACGACTGCATCGGTCGCCAATGCCGCCGGTGCGGTGGTGGAAAAGATGCGTGCAACGCTGGCGCAGAAGTCGGTCAAGGCCCCGTTCTCAGGCGTTATCGGCATTTCCAAGGTCGATCTCGGCCAGTATCTGACGCCCGGCACGGTCATTGCCACGCTGCAGAACACCGACGTGATGCGCATCGACTTCACTGTCCCGGAACAGTCGCTTGCCTCCATCAAGCTTGGACAAACCGTCAAGGTCGGTTCGACTGCGGAAGCACTCAACTTCACCGGCACTATTATCGGTATCGATCCGAAGATCGACCCGACGACCCGTCTCGTTTCGGTGCGCGCGGAAGTACAGAATCCGGATCATGAACTGACACCGGGTCAGTTTGTGCAGGTTCGCGTCGAGTTGCCGGAAGAAGACAATGTCATTGCCCTGCCACAGACCACGATCATCTCCAGCCTGTACGGCGACTATGTCTATGCGGTTCGTCCGGAACAGAAGCAGGAAGGCGCGAAGGCTGCCGAAGGCGACAACACCGCCAAGGCTCCTGCTGCCGATGCCAAGCCGGAAGATGGCGAGAAGCAGGTCGCACAGCAGGTCTTCATCAAGCTTGGACGCCGCTATTCCGGCATTGTCGAAGTGACGAGCGGCCTCAAGGCTGGAGACATCATCATCACGGCAGGCCAGAACCGGCTCTCGCCCGGCGTACCGGTGAACATCGACAACACCGTCAATCCGATTCCGGCCGGCCAACCGGCTGACAAGCAATAGGCGATCCCGATGAGCTTTTCCGATATTTTCATCCGGCGACCCGTGCTTGCCACGGTAGTCGCCCTCATGATCATTCTGTTGGGCCTTCAGGGTATCGCGCAGCTGACGGTGCGCGAATATCCGAAGGTCGATGAAACCGTTATCACGGTCACAACAAACTATGCCGGCGCGAGTGCCGATCTCATTCAGGGTTTCATCACCGCGCCGATCGCCGAAGCAGTCGCTACGACTGAAAACATCGACTATGTGACGTCTTCGAGCCGTCCGTCGTCGAGCACGGTGACCGTGCAGATGAAGCTCGGCGCAAACCCCGATGCGGCGTTGACGGAAGTCATCGCCAAGGTCAATCAGGTTCGCGGCGACCTGCCGGACGAATCCGATGATCCCGTCATCGTCAAGGGAACGGGTCAGAACTTCGCTACCATGTATCTGGCAGCGCAGAACCCGAATATGACGAGCGAACAGATCACGGAATATCTGGAACGCGTTATCCAGCCGCGCATGTCCACCATTCAGGGTGTTGCAAAGGCTGAAATTCTGGGCGGTCAGGTCTATTCGATGCGTGTCTGGCTCGACCCGATCCAGCTTGCGGCACGTCAGATCACGGCACCGGAAGTTCTGGCGGCAATCAACGCTTCCAACTTCCTGTCGGCGCCCGGCACGACCAAGAACGAATATGTGTCGTCATCGATCACATTGAAGTCGACCTTGCAGACACCGGAAGCCTTTGGCGCCATGCCGATCAAGGCCTCGGGTGACGACGTCGTTCGTCTGCGTGATGTTGCGCGGGTCGAACTGGCGGCGAAAAGCACGGACACCATCGTTTCGTTCAACGGCTCGGCTGGTACCTTCCTCGGCGTCTTCCCGACACCGGCGGCAAACCCCATCGACATGGCCGCTGCCGTCCGCAAGGAACTGCCATCTATCCAGGCGTCGCTGCCGGAAGGCATGTCGCTTGTTCTCGTCTATGACGCGACCGAGCAGATCAGCTCTTCGATCAAGGAAGTCTTCACGACCATCGGCGAAGCCGTGGCCATCGTCATTCTGGTCATCATCGTCTTCCTCGGGTCGTTCCGCTCGGTGCTGATTCCGATTGTCACGATCCCAATCTCGTTGATCGGCGTGTGCTTTTTCCTTTATGCGCTCGGCTTCTCGATCAACCTGTTGTCACTGCTCGCGATGGTTCTCGCCATCGGCCTTGTGGTCGACGATGCCATCGTGGTTCTGGAGAACATACACCGGCATATCGAAGAGGGCCTCCGGCCCATGGACGCTGCCTTCAAGGGCATGAAGGAAATCACCGGCTCGATCATCGCCATGACGATCACGCTGGCGGCGGTGTTCGCACCACTCGGCTTCACGGGCGGTCTGACGGGCGCCCTGTTCCGCGAATTCGCCTTCACGCTGGCTGGCGCCGTTATCATTTCGGGCGTTGCCGCCTTGACGGTTTCGCCAATGATGTGCGCGCGTATGCTCAAGCATGGCGACCAGACCCGGTTCCAGAAGTTCATCGACCGGACCTTCTCGCGTTTCGAAAAGTGGTATCACCGTCGTGTCTCCAACTCGCTCAACTATCGCGGCATTACGCTCGCAATTGTCGTAGCGCTGATGGGATTGACGGGCTTCCTTTTCATGAACACGTCGAGCGAACTGGCACCGGAAGAAGATTCCGGCGCGCTGTTCTCGATGTTCCAGGCTCCGCAATATGCAACCTCGGCCTATACCAATCTCTACGCCGAACAGATCGACGAACTGACCAAGGATCTTCCCGAACTGAAGACCCGCTTCCAGATCGTCGGCATGGACGGTGGCACGACATCCGGTATCGCGCTGTGGGTTTTGAAGGACTGGAACGAGCGTACCCGTTCGCAGAAGCAGATTCAGGAAGACCTGACCGCACGTATTTCCAAGGTCGCAGGTGTTGAAGCTTTCATCTTCGCGCCTCCGTCCCTGCCGGGAACGGGTGGCGGCCTGCCGATCTCGATTGCTATCCAATCGACTGGCCCAGCCGATCAGGTTTTCGCACTGGCTGAGGAAATCAAGAACGAAGCACAGGCTTCCGGCCAGTATATCATTGTGCAGAACTCGCTTTCCTTCAACGCACCGCAGGTCACAATCACCATCGATCGCGACCGCGCAGCAACGCTGGGTGTGCAGATCAGCGATATCGGTTCGACACTGGGTCTCCTGACCGGTGGCGCATCGGTGGCGAAGTTCGACCGCGATTCGAACAGCTATGACATCATCACGCAGGTGCCCGATGCATACCGTTCGAACCCGGAAAAGCTTGGCGACTTCTATGTGCGCAGTGTTTCCGGCTCGATGATCCCGCTGTCGTCGGTCATCACGATCAGCCAGAACGCATCGCCTGCAGCAATCGAGCAGTTCAACCAGCTGAATTCGGCCACGATTTCAGCTCTGCCGCTGCCAGGCGTTACAACCGGGCAGGGCCTGCAAACTCTGGTCGATCTGGCCAAATCCAAGATGCCGGAAGGCTTCTTCCTGGATTATTCCGGTCAGTCGCGTCTGGAAGTGGAGCAGGGCAACACGATCCTGATCGCCTTCGGCCTCGCCGTCATCGTGATCTATCTCGTGCTTGCGGCGCAGTTCGAAAGCTTCCGCGATCCGTTCATCATCATGATGTCGGTTCCGCTGTCGATCTTCGGTGCCATCGTGCCGCTGAACATCGGTCTCGGCACTCTCAACATCTACACGCAGGTCGGTCTCATCACCCTTGTCGGGCTGATTACCAAGCACGGTATTCTGATGGTGGAATTCGCCAACCAGCAACGCCGTCTGCATGGTCTTTCACGCCGGGATGCGATCATCGTCGCGGCTGAAACCCGCCTGCGTCCGATCCTGATGACCACTGCCGCCATGGCGCTTGGCGTTGTACCGCTCATCATCGCGACCGGTGCCGGTGCAGCCGCACGTTACTCGATGGGTCTGGTGATCTTCACTGGTATCGTGATCGGCACGATCTTCACGTTGTTCGTGGTGCCGATGTTCTACACCTTCATCGCCAAGAAGGATGTTGAAGGCGAATATGTTGCGTCATCGGATGAAGGCGGCGAACCGGCTCCAGCGCAACATCACTGAAACTTGCGTTGAACCAATGACAAAGGGCGGCCTAGAAATAGGTCGCCCTTTTGATTTTTGCTAACGTTGCAAACGCTGCGTTCCAACCCATATGAGCCAGTATGATACCCTTATCCGTTCTCGATCTTTCGCCCGTTCCCGAAGGTAGCGATGCAGCACAATCGCTGCATAATACGCTGGAGCTTGCGCAACATGCCGAACGGCTCGGCTTTCACCGTTACTGGCTTGCCGAACACCACAATATGCCGGGCATCGCCAGTGCCGCCACATCTGTGGTCATTGGTTACGTCGCCAACGGCACCTCAACCATTCGCGTCGGTGCTGGCGGCGTCATGCTGCCCAACCACGCACCTCTGGTGATTGCAGAACAGTTCGGCACGCTGGCTTCCCTGTTTCCGGGGCGTATCGATCTCGGTCTTGGGCGCGCTCCGGGCACTGACCAGATCACCGCTCATGCGCTTCGTCGTAATCTCGACAGTGACGCCAATGCGTTTCCGCAGGATGTGGTCGAGTTGCTCAACTATTTCAAACCTGCCGAACCGGGCCAGCGCGTGCGCGCAGTGCCGGGCGAGGGGTTGAATGTGCCTGTCTGGATTCTCGGTTCCAGCCTGTTCGGCGCGCAGCTTGCCGCGATGCTGGGGCTGCCTTACGCATTTGCCTCGCACTTCGCGCCTGCCGAAATGGAGCGCGCCATCGCTCTATATCGCGAGCGGTTTGAGCCATCGGAATATATGCAGAAGCCTTATGTGATGCTGGGCCTCAACGTGATCGCAGCCGACACGGACGAAGAGGCGAACCATCTTTTCACGTCGCAACTGCAGGCTTTCGTCAACCTGCGCAGCGGTCGCCCCGGCAAGCTTCCTGCACCGGTCGAAGGCTATGCGGACCAGCTTGATCCGGCAGCGCAGGCGCTTGTTCGTCAGATGCTGTCATGCCGTGTGGTCGGTGGACCGGACACGGTAGCGAAAGGCATCAAGGCCTTTGCAGAAAGCACCGGCGCCGATGAACTGATGTTGACCGGCATGATACATGATCACAAGAAGCGCCTGCATTCATACGAGATCGCCAGCCGTTCAATCGGCCAATCAATCGCCTGAGCGGCTATTTTCGCTTTTGACTTCCGCCAACAGCCAATCCCGGAAAGCCGACACCGCCGGAGTGCTCGAACGAGCCTTCGGCGTCACAAAATAATAGCTGCTCGGGCTTTTGACCGTATGCGGACAGGCAACCACAAGCTGGCCACTATCGATTTCGGCGCGAATGAGGAACAGTGGCATCAGCGCAACGCCAAGGCCTGCAATGCAAGCCTGTGAGACATTCGAAAACTGTTCAAAGCGCATTCCCGGTGAAACCGGAGCCGCGATATCGAGGCTCTTGAACCAGTGGTCCCATGCACCGGGGCGTGAAGCCATATTGAATAGGGGAAGCGGCAACAGATCGGCAGGCACATGAACCGGATTCTGCTGTAGAAATGCAGGGCTGCACACAGGCGCAACCGTTTCATCCATCAGGAAGACACTATCGGCGTTGGGCCAGTCCGGCTGGCCAATATGGATCGCTGCATCCAGTCCTTCGCGATCAAAATCGAACTGCCCGATACGCGTCGCAAAATTGAGGATGATATCGGGATACTTTGCCACGAAACGCGGTATGCGCGGGATCAGCCAGCGTGTGCCGAATGTCGGCAGGAAAGCCAGATTAAGCGTGGTGCCACGCATATGCGACATGACTTGCAGCGAAGCGGCACGGATGGATGCCAGCGCTGGCCCCACCGCCTTCAGATAAACGCGCCCGGCATCGGATAGAACCACATTGCGGCTGGTGCGGTCGAAAAGCGCTGTTCCAAGCTGCTCTTCAAGAGTTGCAATCTGTCGGCTCACCGCGCCTTGCGTCAACGACAGTTCCTCGGCTGCAGCCGAAAAGCTTTCATGCCGCGCAACCGCATCGAAGGCGGCAAGTGCACTGGTGGAGGGGAGCAAGCGGCGTGATATCGAAGTCATGATCCATTACTAAATGGAATAGATCGATGAGTAAACGTCGATTGCACCAGACCTCGGCACAGTTCATATTTCCTGCAAATTTTCATTGAGGAGAATACACTGATGTCACGTGCGGCTTTTAGCTGGGAAGACCCGTTTCTGCTGGATGACCAGCTGACCGAAGACGAGCGCATGATCCGCGACTCGGCCAAGGCTTTTGCGACGGACGTTCTGCTGCCTCGCGTTGAAAAGGCCTATCTGGATGAGACGACCGATCCGGAACTGTTCCGTCTGATGGGGCAGGCTGGTCTTCTGGGCGTGACGCTTCCTGAAGAATATGGCGCAGCCAATGCCGGCTATGTTGCCTACGGCCTGGTGGCGCGTGAAGTCGAGCGTGTCGATTCCGGTTATCGTTCGATGATGAGCGTGCAGTCGTCGCTCGTGATGTATCCGATCTATGCCTATGGCTCGGACGAGCAGCGCAAGAAATATCTTCCGGGTCTCGTCTCCGGCGAGCTGATCGGCTGCTTCGGCCTGACCGAGCCAGATGCAGGCTCCGATCCGGCAGGCATGAAGACCCGCGCCGAAAAGATCGACGGTGGCTATCGCCTCAGCGGCTCCAAGATGTGGATTTCGAACTCACCGATCGCCGATGTGTTCGTCGTCTGGGCAAAGTCCGCTGCGCATGACAACGCCATTCGTGGCTTCATCCTCGAAAAGGGCATGAAGGGTCTTTCCGCACCGAAGATCGGCGGCAAGCTCTCGCTGCGCGCATCGATCACCGGCGAAATCGTCATGGATGGTGTCGAGGTTTCGGAAGACGCACTTCTGCCGAATGTCTCCGGTCTCAAGGGGCCGTTCGGCTGCCTCAATCGCGCCCGCTACGGCATTTCCTGGGGCGTCCTCGGCGCTGCAGAGGATTGCTGGTTCCGTGCTCGTCAGTATGGTCTTGATCGCAAGCAATTCGACAAGCCGCTGGCTGGTACGCAGCTTTACCAGAAGAAGCTGGCTGACATGCAGACCGAAATTGCTCTTGGCCTTCAGGCAAGCTTGCGCGTCGGTCGTCTGTTCGACGACGGCAGGATGGCCCCGGAAATGATCTCCATCGTGAAGCGCAACAATTGCGGCAAGGCGCTCGATATTGCCCGTCAGGCCCGCGATATGCACGGCGGTAATGGTATCCAGATCGAATACCACGTCATGCGCCATGCGCAGAATCTGGAAACAGTGAACACCTATGAAGGCACGCATGACGTTCATGCGCTGATCCTGGGCCGCGCCCAGACCGGCATTCAGGCATTCTTCTGATCGCTGTATTGCCAAGCCTTTCATTCGGGCCCGTTCGCAGTTCGCGGGCGGGCCTCTTTATTTTTGTACGGGATTGCTGAAAATGCAGAACACGCCGCTTGACGGTCTCAAGGTGGTAGAACTGGCGCGCATTCTTGCCGGACCATGGGTAGGGCAGACGCTCTCCGATCTCGGTGCCGATGTCATCAAGGTGGAAAGCCCTGAAGGTGACGATACGCGCAAATGGGGGCCGCCATTCATCGATGTGGAAGGCGAAAGGTCCGCCGCCTATTTCCATGCTTGCAATCGCGGCAAGCGTTCGATCACTGCAGATTTCCGCACTGATGAAGGTAGGGAACTGGTACGCCAGCTCGTGGCTGACGCCGATGTTGTCATCGAGAACTTCAAGCTGGGTGGATTGGATAAGTACAGCCTCGACTATGAGAGCCTTAAAGCCATCAATCCACGCCTGATCTATTGCTCGATCACCGGTTTCGGCCATACCGGCCCATACGCCGAGCGTGCAGGCTATGATTTCATGATCCAGGGCATGGGCGGCATCATGGATCTGACTGGCGAACCTGACGGTGAGCCGCAGAAAATTGGCGTGGCTTTCGCCGACATTTTCACCGGGCTTTACAGCGTGATTGCGATCCAGTCCGCACTCATTATGCGCGAGCGCACCGGCATCGGCCAGCATATCGATATGGCGCTATTCGACTGTATGTCAGCGGTTTTGGCCAATCAGGCGATGAATTTTCTGGCGTCCGGTGTTTCACCAAAGCGCATGGGCAATGCCCATCCGAATATTGCGCCCTATCAGACGCTGCCTGTTTCCGACGGCTATTTCATCATCGCCTGCGGCAATGACGGACAGTTCGGAAAACTGACCTCATTGCTTGGCATCGGTGACATCGCAGCCGACGAGCGTTTCGTCAGCAATTCGGCGCGTGTGGCCAACCGGGCGGCTCTCACGGCACTTCTGGAAGACAAGACTCGGGCATGGAAGCGCGACGATCTTCTGGCTGAGCTTGCCAGAATTGGCGTGCCTGCCGGTCCGATCAACACGGTTGCCGATGTATTCGCAGACCCGCAATTCGAGGCGAGGGCGATGAAGATCGACCCGCAAGGCGTTCCCGGTCTGCGGACGCCTATTCGCTTCTCCGATGCCGAATTAAAGCTCGACAAGCGTTCGCCGAAGCTGGGAGAACACAGCAACATCATTCTTTCGGAAATCGGCAAAAGCTGAACGAGAATAGTGTCATCAACCAGACGCGCTCTTCATCGAAGGGCGCGTTTTTGTTTGTAATGCATCGATGAAAAGTGAAAGTCTCTAATCAAGAAACAACTTTAACCCCTTGCGGGGAAGGCATTTTAAATTGTTCTTGAGAGAAGATGGTGCGGTCGAGAAGACTTTAAAAGTCGCTTCACCGCCTGCAAATGGTGGGTTTAAGTGTCCCACGGAAAACATGGCCGGGATGCGATAGATTTTCCTTGCACCCGGCGTGTTTTCCACGCTTATTTGCGCCTGTGGATAACGCCTCGCAGTTAGGTCGCCTTCTTTTCTTCGCTCGACCGCCTATGGGAGCCAACCGATGATTATGCCTGGCAATTCTCGACAAGTTATCGTGGATGCTTGTTGCTATTTTCGCCTGCACCGCACATTGCCGCGAGCAAGGTGGTTAATGACCTAGACGATGCCGGATACCGCATCGTCGAACACCACGAGATAGATGGGATAATCCGCAGGCTGATCGAACTGGTGGAAGAAGACGACAAGCTCATACCCGGGGGGACGCATCCTGCCGTCATCAAGGCTAAGGCCATCCTTGAAATTCTTAATACGTAAGAAGGAAAGTGGATGGAGTAGGCCTAAAATCGCAAAAATGCCCGGCCACCTTTCGGCAGTGGGGCACCTCTTCGGTAGGAATAATCGTTATCAGATTTTCATACGGGCAGGGCGCCGCAATGCCGCAAGGCAGGCGCAGATTAGATGAGCCGGATTACAAGCACTGTATATAAATACCGGTGCACATACAGTGAATATTGTTATTTAAGTTCGATATACGTTTGGTTGATTTTCACGTGTTTATAATTCAATCCGTCGCGATGCCTGCGCGATTGTCGACAGGCGGTGTGCAACCAGTATTCTGCTGATGTGGAGCGATGATACGGCTACATTGATACGTCGTTCGTTGGCTTCGTCCAAAGCGCTCGTCGCCTCATCCAGAAACAGGATCGATGGCCGTCGATAAAGCGCGCGCGCCAGAAACAAACGCTGTTTCTGTCCGCCTGACAGTGAACTGCCCATATCACCAATAAGGGAATCGTATCGCATCGGCATGGCCATGATTTCGTCCCTCATTGCGACCAACCGGGCGCATTCTTCGATCCATGCTTGATCCGCGTGCGGATCAAAACACGAGATGTTTTCGGCGATTGTACCAGCGAACAGTTGATCGTCCTGCAACACGGTTGCGATCTGCCGACGATAATCCACCAAGCCCATCTGGCTGATATCCGTGTCGCCGAACAGAACCTTGCCTTCGCCAGGCTCGATCAGGCCCGCCATGATTTTCAATAATGTGGTTTTTCCGCAGCCAGATGGACCCGTTATGGCAAGACATTCACCCGGTTCGATCGTCAGGCTGATGCCATTGAGAACCTTCGGCAGCCCTTCGCCATAGCTGTAATGCACGTTTTCAACCCGCACAGGCAACGAGTGCTCTGTCTGTATCGGCATCGGCAGCACCATTGCCTGCATAGGTGCGGCTTCTTGCGAGGTCAGCGCAATATCGGCGATGCGCTCGGTATGAAGCGTGAGCATCTTTAGACTGATTGCCAGATCAATCAGAGCGCCGACACGACCAACAAGCTGGTCCTTGTAGGCAAGGAAGGCGATCAGCATACCCACTGTCATCGCACCGTCCATCACCGAGCGAGTACCAAGAATGAGCATGATGATGCCATCGGCAGCCGCCAGAAACGTGCCCAGAACACCAAACAGCATATCGAGCTTTTTGATCCGGAGATCCGAATTGATTGCATTGACCAGCAAAGTGAGCCATGCACCCCGGCGGCGGTCGTGCAAATCCATGGTTTTGATGCTCGCGATACCCCGGATCGTTTCGATGAAATGGCTATCTTCTTTCGCACCCTGAATGATCGCAGCCTCATTCGCAGCGCGATATGGATGATAGGCAGCAACACGAAGAGCCAAGTGGAGCAAAAGGGCGATGAGTGCGACCGCTGTCAGCCAGCCGCCGTAAAGTACCATCATGATGAAAGCTCCGATGGTCATGATCCCATCGAGTACGGCGCTCACCAGATCGGTGGTCAATGCCGACTGGATGCGTCCGAGCGAGCCGAACCGCGAAACCACGTCGCCGACATGGCGCTTCTCAAAATACGAAAGCGGAAGGCGCAGCAGGTGGTCAAACAGCGCCGTCGTCCATTGCGGGTTCAGGTTTGTTCCCATGATCAGCACGGCCCACGAACGGGCCAGCCCAAAAACCAGCTGCAGGACAACCAGAACCCCAAGGCCAATTGCAACAAGCGTCAGAAGATCGCGATCTGATGCCACGATGACTTCGTCGAAGATAATCTGCGAACCAATTGGCGAGAGAAGCGCTATCGCTTCCAGGCACAATGACAAGGCAAATATCTGAAACAGCGCGCGCTTCAATCCGGTGATGCGCCGGAACAGATCAGTCAGCCGTATCCGCTCTTTTTCCGTCTTGCGCTCAAACCCATCGGCTGGACACAGTTCAAGTGCCACGCCTGTAAAGCAATCGGATAGTTCTTTGAGAGAAATAAGACGCCGACCACGGGCTGGATCATGAATGTACACTCCCTTCGCGGTGACCTTTTCCAGCACCACATAATGGCGTAGTTCCCAGTGCAGGATGCATGGGACTTGAAGCCTGGGAAGATCATCAATCTCTACGCGGACGGGCCGGGAAGCAATGAAAAGGCTGCTGGCGATACGGGAAATATCGAGAAGCGACAGTCCTTTTAATGATACAGAAAACCGCCGCCGCAATGTGCCGAGGTCTATAGCATGGCCATAGTAACCTGCCACCATCGCAAGACACGCAAGCCCGCATTCTGCAACCTCGGTTTGCAGGATGACCGGTAATTGTCGCTTCAGCGACAGGGAATAATTCAGACCGTTCTTCATTTGGGATTTTTGACAGCCTGATCAATGGCCCGTCCCCGCAGACTGTAAAGCGGTTCGAGCAGCCATTGATAAAGCGGACGGGTGTCGAGCAGGAGATCGGCCTCGACACCCATACCCGCCCTCAAAGGCTCGGCTTTTCCATAGGCCATAACGTTCGGTTGGTCGGGCTGGACTGTGATGCGGTACTGTGCCTGTGTTGGTTGGGGTTGCGCCGCCAGCGCGTCCGCATTCGTTTCGGTTGGCTGGAGGGTTACGCGAGAAACTTTCGTGATCGAGCCACCATATTGACCGAACTTTTGATAAGGAAAGGCCGTATAACGCAACAGAACCCGCGCTCCTTCACGGATGAAACCGATGGCCTTGCTGTCAGCGAGCAGATGCACTTCCATTGCCTCACCGGTAGGCAGGATTGACACGAGAGGTAAACCAGCCGCAACCAATTGGCCAGAATGAACAAGCACGGCTGCGATGGTACCATTGGCAGGAGCCGCGATAACAATCGCCCGGCGTGCTTCTGCCTGCGCCAGTTGTTCTCTCAGCGTAGCAATCCGCTGACGCATTTCACCGAGGGCGATAGCCGCCGACGCATCGTACCCCTCCAATCGTGAGCCTAAATCTACAGCCGTACCTTCAAGTTGAACCCGTTGCCTACGCAGTGCTTCCAGCTCCTGTCTGTTCTGCATATAGTTTTGCTCGGCGCTCTCAAAGCTGCGCTCCAAGGTGATGCCGCTGTCAACGAGCCTGCGATATTTGTCGGCACGGGGCTGAAGCACAGCGATATATTCCTCGGTCTGTTTTATCTGCGCGTCGACACGCTCGATCTCGAGTTTCACCGCACCCCTGCGTTCAGCCAATGCCCGCTTTTCAATTTCATCCAATCGTACCCGTTGCCTGATCGCCTCAGCGATCTCATCAATGCGGCTCTGCAGCTGGTCCTTGACTACGCTTTCCGTCTCGCCAAGATTGGTCGTTGTGTCGGTTCCCAAGAGAAATAGCGGATCACCAGCCTCAACGGTTGCAGCATCAGTGGCTTGGGCCTGCAGCAAGCGTCCCGCCTGCGGCGCAAAAACATGAAGAACGCCCGCACTTGGGACGACAGCGCCATGAACCCGGACCCGGCGGGTGTATTCGCCGAGTACCAGAACAGCCACGATAAGCGATATGATTGTTAACCCGATCACGGTAGCAAGCTGAACTGAAATCGGCTGGATCAATCGTGGGTTACCGAGCCATGCATCACGCTGCGCAACAACGGCTTGTTTGCGAAACAGAGGGATCGCGGTTTGATTCATTAAATATAGACTTTTGCAATAAGATTTCAGACGTCAACCGTCGCTAAAAGTGAAAATTTCTCAGCACTTCACAATCATCAATACATTCATTTTTGATGTAACAGGCTATAATCCGCCGCCAACAAAATCAGTTGCATTGCGGTACACTGCTTAGATTCGGCGATAGCCTAATAAATGTCCTCGCCGACATGCTAAAAAACCACATACACTACAATTATTTCTTTCTGCGCAATACAAAAAGTATATTTACCCATATAAAATCAAATAATAACAATATGCTGACGAAAACAATAGCCGCCGCCGCCCAATTTAGTTCTAAGATAAAATCGACTACAATGGTTGCTATGGCGAAGCCTATGAAAAACCTTAAATATTCCTTCCAGTCATTATTAAAGTTATTTTTATAATCCAGCATAAAATCAATGTAGTTTTTAAAAGCGGAGAGCATAATTATTATGTCCTTGTTTGACTATCAATGAACCCGCTGGCGTCATTCACCACATTGTACAGTTCTATCTGCCGTGCGATATTCAACCGAGCTAAAGTGTGCATCATGACCTAAAGCACCCAATTGGACTTCAGGTCATGAGACTTAGTTAATTATGGCCACCCCACCGTCCCCTAGCTGCAGCCCGTCCTCGGGCGTTTTGAGCATCATGCAGCGCCTTATCTATAGCAGCATTAGCTCCGGCTACATATCCCTTCTCGACGGAGTTTCCAATCACATAGCCCGCGAACTTTCCCACACCACCGGCCACTGTCTTCGCTACAGCAACGCCCGGAGCAAGTGCGCCTCCAGCTAGGGAGCCTACTAGCCCTCCAACTAAACCACCCACTCGAGCGCCCCATCCGCTATTTTGGGCATGGCCGTCCGAAGTGCGATTACTGCCGCCTGACTTGCCACTTGAAGAGCCAGATCGACCACTTGAGCCATCATGATCTGCGGAATCCAAACGTCCACCGCCCGATACTGCAGCCATCTCTTCTACAGTCAGAATACGCATTAAATATCCTACTAATTTAACACGAGGTACGGTAGCAAAGTCATTATTAGCTAGTAATTACAATTTATAGCTAGCTACCATTTTCCAGAATGGCCATCGAACGCATTCATATGCCGTAACGCTTGGCACAACTGCGCCGTGAACACGGACCCGACGGGTGTATTCGCCGAATGCCAGAACAATCCCAATAAGTGCCACGACCGTTACCCCAATCACAGTGGCAAGCTGAACCGAGATCGGCTGGATTAAACGCGGACTACCGAGCCATGCATCGCGCCGCGCGACAACCGCTTCGTTGCGAAACAGAGGGGTGGTGCTTTGATCCATAAAGTAAGGACTTTTGCAATAAGATTTCAGAAATCAACGTTTTTTCTAATCTGATTAATATAGTAATATGTGCTTCCAATGAATATATACACAGAAATAAATACTAAAAAAATCAATATAATATCGTAAACACTGATAATCGGAGACCATGAAAATATAGCAAACCAGCACGACAAAAACACAGAGTCTATAAATACGCGCCATATATATATGATATTTATCATCGATAATAAAAAAAATATTTCTTGTTTCCGTCCTATTCGTATAGATTCCCCAAAAAAGAACACTTGCCGCCAATTTCAATAAGATTATCTGGGTCGATTCATCCTGATTAAGGAGTATAGTTACGCAAATGAGAGCCAAAATATATAAAACATCTCTATTTAACATGACTCTCATCGCGCTACCTGTGCTTTATAATGCATTTTATAGAAATTGGTTAATCCGAACTATTACTCTATTCGGGATTATTGACCTCCGCCGCGACTGCCTCCGTCGGCGCGGCTATCACGACCACCACCACTGCGTCCCCCTTTGTTGCTAGGACTTGGAGAAGTCCACCCTCCTTGCAACCCACCCGTAACTGCGCGCCCCCAGCGCACCCAGTCCAACCCCAAGCACCCCTCCGGCCGCCCCACCGATTGCACCGCCAACTGCTCCTGATACAACACTACCACTCACACCGACCGAATTCGCGCCATAAACATCTTTTCCGAGATAGGAATCCATGGCGGCGTTCCGGCCATCGTTGCGTCTACCGCCGCGGGTTTGTGGGCCGCGTGACGGTCCGAAGTCAGTATTTCTGCCGTAACCGGCATCACTTTTACCGGGAGAATCAAGTCCGCCGCCGCCGCCCGATACTGCTGCCATCTCTTCTAAATTCAGAATACGCATTAAATATCCTCCTAATTTAACAAGAGGTACGGTAGCAAAGTCATTATTAGCCCGTAATGACAATATATAGCTAGTTACCATTGTCCAGAATGCCAACTGCGCCAGTTGTTCTTTCAGCATAGCAACCTTGTATCGCGTTGCGCGACTACGGCTGCGGCATTCCATTTCAACATTTTTTCTTAAACAAATCTTGATATCGAGGATCGCTCTGTATTCGCAGTGCCGATAGCACCAAATAATCATAATGTGCATGGATGTAACTGAGATAAGTACCTAGTCTACCATCGATAATAGCTGGATCGTTGGCGTAAATGGTCTTCAAAAGCATGATGTCATAAAGACACATATTTGGCACGTTGAGTTCGAAACGGGCGGCCATTTGCTCGGCAGTTAGGATGGTATTTGTTCCAGCCAGTTCAGGCAACTCGCGTTCTTCTATGATAGAGACGGGTCCAGTTGTGACGAACCTATCAGGAGCTACGAGAACTACTTGTAAAAGCTCTTGCTGGATAACATTTCGAGCGATGCTGTCATCTACGGACTTTGTTTCAACATCTAATGCCTCATTGACGGCGACATACGCACGCGGTTCCTTGCCCTTTTCATAAAAGACATGCCCGAAGCCAAAATTATCGTATATGAAATGAAATTCTGGCAGACCGCTTCGTTTCAAGATAAACGAAACATCCCCAACGATAGTCGATAGCGTATTCTTGTCAGACTGATGATAGAAAACGTAAAGGAGCGTATCGCGCGCGCAATCTATAGTGCGCTTGACGTAATGAAGTCTCGGATTGATCCAAGTCTCCTCAGACAATAATTCAAAGAAAAGTGTGGTCCATTTCTCGGTCCTCTCCATCCGATCTCCATATACGCAAACCGGAAACTTGGATGGCATTCTGTTAAGCGGGTAATCATTCCCTTTTCCGGGGGCGAGTGTTTCTTTAAAGAATTCCACAAATCGGCTTTCGTCTCGTTCAACACCGAATACTGCCGCGATGCATATTGCAAAAGCCAAAGCGACCGCCGAAGCGGTCACCAGTTTCAGTTGTAGATTTATTGATCTAAGATTCATTTCGTGACCAGATCACTATCTATTAGGACTTAATGTCCGCCACCTCGGCTTCCACCATCTGCCCGACTGTCACGGCCAGAGTATCCTCCGCTATTACCTCCGCGACCACCATACGGATCATGACAAGAGCCACAGTTCAATTTACCACTGACATTAATGCCACTCGTACCAATATTGACACCAATTTCCGATGAAATTTGACCTGCAATATGACCAAAGGTGCTTGCCCAGCTATCCTTCGTACCATCGCGATTACGCTTATCTGCCCTGTTAACTCTGTCTCCATCTGACCCAGGACCATTAGTGGAGTTTCCACGCGAACTACCGGTCGCCCCACTACGACCGCCATAACCGGCATCACTTTTACCCGGTGAATCTAAGCCGCCACCGCCCGATACTGCAGCCATCTCTTCCAATGTCAGAATACGCATAATTTCCTCCTAATACCTTCAATTACGCGCAAACGTTAGCAAGCATACATTTATTGCAAAACAGCAATTAACTGCCTGCCTTTTCGAGGGTTTGCATCGCTGGGTTTAAACGCAAAAAAGACCCCACAGCCGGAGCTGCGGGGCGCACTACAAGAAAATGCTCAGGCATCGAAACTTCGCTACGGAGGAGCGTGGGAAGCACGGCAGGCATATGCGGCCGTATCGGTCATCGCCCTAGGCACGAGTTGAATTACAAGTTCTTCGCGGGTCATGCTTACGTCCTCGATCAATCGAAACACAGGACGGTGCACGAGGAATGCGATGAGCACTACCCATCCAAAGACCTTGTCGCCAATGCGTGAAGATTCCGCAGGTGTGGTCATTTTCCACCTCTTAATGCGCGAACGAAATCAAGCAGCGTGTTGCCGTCGATGTGCGCAGTGAAACGCGTGAGTGCATAACTCATCATCGCGAAAAGACCGGCCACACCATTTCGGTATGTTCCCGGCTCGAGCTGCATGAAATCGATAAACGGATCGGCCAGAACAGTTGCGCAGAACAGACCGGCCGCAACGCGGGTCATTGCAACAACGAATGAGTGGCGCTCAGACGACAAGACTGAGACGATCAATCCCCCGGCAGTTGCCAAGATAAAACCCATTTGCTCTTTAAAAAATTCGCCTATTATTCCCGCGCCTTTCGCACACCTTCGTCAAGCCGTTTCCATTCTGTTGCCAGCACATCGAGCCCCGTGGAAGGCGCGGCCTTAACGAGATAATCGAGGATTGCCTTTTGCCTGGCGGTCGGCGTCGGGGCAGGGCATACCAGCCCCATCGCCAATTCAGTTTGCGGTCCCGATACGGTCACGCAGCCTGCGAGCGACATCAGAAGCACCGCCCCTATCGACCATGTCGTTCTCATGTTGCTCATCAGCCTTATCCTGCAGCTGCTTTGAAATTTCGCCAATGGCTTCAGCGCGGCCGAGATCCTTCAGACTGCGCTCATAGCGCCAATCTTTGATCAGGTCTCGGATCAACGAGACCAACATCCCAGCCAACGCCGATAGAAGTGTTTCAAGCACTCCCGCCTCCAGCCTTTGGAGCCTCTTCGTACGGCGCTAACTCGCCGACGACGGGGTAAACGGTCAACCGAAGCCGATGCAGAAAGCATCTGAGGTTGCCAAACCGAAATCGATCAGCTGGTTGGTGTCCAGCTACCTTGAATATCTCGAAGCGAGTGTCGTTGCTGGAACTTCTAGCGGCAAGACTTTGAAAAAGAAACGCAACTTGCTCAATCGCCTGATTGAAAACCCCGATCGCGTTATGCTCATCCCGCAGGAAAAGCTAATCGAGATGCAGGATAAGATGGGCTCGACGCCAGCCCAAGCCGACGCCTTTATCGAAGCCGTCGGCGTTATGTATGATTGGGCGAAGAAGCGGAATCTCGTAAGCAGCAATCCCGCCAAGGGCATCGATAAAGTTTACATCAAGGGAGATGGCGCCATACCGTGGAAGGCCGACGACGTCAAAAAGTTCTTCGCCAAGCATAAGCCCGGGAGCAAAGCGCACGTTGCCATGTCCGTCCTGCTATGGACTGGATGCCGTATTGAAGATCTCGCCGTGCTCGGCCGAAAGAATGAATGCGTCATAGAGGGCATTGAGGCAGTTCGCTGGCAGCCGAGCAAGAAGGGATCGTCTGAGGTTTCCGTCCCACTTCTACCCGCCCTGAAGACGGCAACCTGCACGCCGACGGTTCAGGGCGGCACATACGTTCTCGGTCGCGGGGGCAAACCATTCGCAAGCGGGGATAGTATGTCCGCGATGTTTAAGCGATGGTGCAAGGATGCTGATCTACCGCTTCTGTCGGCTCATGGTGTTCGCAAGGGACTGGCGGAATTGTTGGCTGAACAGGGTTGCAGCCAATACGAGATCATGGCGATTCTTGGCCATTCCGAAGCAAAAACTTCAGAGGTTTATACCCGGAGAGTCGAGCGCTGGAAGCTGGCTCTTGGCGCCGTGGAACGAGTAAATGTGTCCCACGCATGGTCTTAATGTAGGACACCTCAAAAACTAAGGCACTGATATTCTTGGAGAAAAACACTGCTAAACAGTGGTAAATGGTGCGGTCGAGAAGACTCGAACTTCCACGGGTTGCCCCACAGCGACCTCAACGCTGCGCGTCTACCAATTCCGCCACGACCGCCCGTGGTAGGAGCCGAACTCCGTCGGCGAGTGGGCATTTAGCAAATCACTTTGGGGTGCACAAGCCCCATCTGCATCTTCCGGCAATCTTTTTGAAAAAGAATGTGAAAAAGCCGGCGCCCAATCATTGAAAACATCATTGAAACCCTGAATTTCCGGGCTTTTTCAAAGGCTTCCACAAACTTAAAAAAAATCCGAAAAACGTCACCGAACGAGAGTGTAGCGGTGGAACAAAGGGCTGCTAGGGGCAACAAGAGCGAATCCGACGAATCCGATTCATTCGGATTCGCCTCAATCGCCAAAAAATTACCCGGCGATGCCCTGCAAGCGCTTGATATCCTCAAGACGCTTCAGCGTTTCCGTATATCCGGCGTCGATTGCCTCGGATGCGCGATGGAAATCGGCAAGCCCGATCTGTCCCACAATCGGCATAAGCGTGACATCCGGTGGATCGCCCGCCATGCGGGCTCGCGAGATGCGGTCCTGAATAATGTTGAAAGCTTCCATCATCACGCCCGTAATGCCAAGGCGCGCTTCCTTCTCACCATGAATTGCCTCAGCCAGACCTTCCTGGCGTGATTGCGCATGTTTGATGACTGCAGCGCGACCATACTGGTCGTAATGCAAGTTGACTGCCAGAACGAGGCGCTGCTCGTAAGCGCGGCACACGGATACGGGAACTGGATTGACCAATGCGCCATCGACCAGAACACGCTCCTGCCAGCGTACGGGCTCGAAAACACCGGGCAGGGCATAGGAAGCACGCATAGCATCAATAAGCGGGCCAGATGACAGCCAGATTTCGTGACCGGTGCGTAATTCGGTGCAGATGGCAACGAAGGGACGGTCCAGTTCCTCGATGCGCAGCCCGTCCAGATGCTCGCGCAGGCGACCATCGAGTTTCATTCCGCCGAACAGCCCGCTGCCGCGAAAGGTGATGTCGAGAAGATTGAACATGCGTCGCCGTGTGAGGCTGCGGGCGAAATCTTCCAGTTCATCGAGCTTTCCGGCCAGATAACAGCCACCGACAAGCGCGCCGATGGAAGTTCCGGCAATCATCTCGATATCGATATTGGCTTCGTCCAGCGCGCGCAGAACGCCGATATGTGCCCAACCACGCGCAGCTCCGCCGCCCAACGCCAAGGCTATCCGGCGCGGCTCACGCTTGATTTCAGGTTTTTCAACGATTTCTTCTGCCGGCGGTGCAAGGTCGTTATTCGCAGCCTTCCGCCTCTGCCCCCATGCAAGCATCACGATGGATACCTCTTCGTCTCGATTTGGAGCATTTCCGACAAAAGACTCAAGCGGTTTGCGTCAGGAAATGCCCAGACAAATGGCTAAAACGATTCCGACAACTCCGTTTGAATGGAACCGCTTCAGATTAGCGAAACATAGTATCCAAAGAATAAATGCTGCGAATTGATGGCGCGACTCATATTCGCGCCATCACATCCTTTTGACCAAGATTAATGCTCGTGATCGCAAGCGCCTTCAATAGCCAGCGATATATCGCCGTTCTCGGCAACAACCTGCCGATAGAAGCAGGAGCGGCGGCCTGTATGGCAGGTCGGCCCGTCACCGGCGACGCGCACTTTCAGCCAAAGCGCATCCTGGTCGCAATCCGTGCGCAACTCGACAACGCTTTGCAGATTGCCCGACGTCTCGCCCTTCTTCCAGAGCTTGCCGCGCGAACGAGACCAGTAATGCGCAATTCCCGTTTCGAGGGTAAGGCGCAAGGCTTCCTCATTCATATGGGCGACCATCAGTAACTCGCCGTCACGCGCATCGGTTACGACGGCAGTGATCAGCCCCGATGCATCGAATCGCGGCATGAATGCCGCACCTTCTTCGATGGCCTTCTTGTCGGAAGGCTGGGCAGGAAAGAAGCTCATAGTCTGCCGCTTATCTGCGGGTCAGGGTCATGAAGCGAACCTGTTCCTCCGCATTCACCTGCATTTCGCCGGTAAAAGTGGTGGTGATGGTCGTCGAACCCTGCTTGCGGATGCCGCGCATGGCCATACACATGTGCTCGGCCTCGATCATGACGGCGACGCCACGCGGCTTCAAAATGCGCTGGATGCTATCGGCGATTTGTGCGGTGATGCTTTCCTGTGTCTGCAGGCGGCGCGCGAAAATATCCACGACGCGGGCAATCTTGGAAAGGCCAACCACCTTGTGATCAGGCAGATAGGCGACGTGCGCCTTGCCAATGATCGGCACCATATGGTGCTCGCAATGCGAATGGAACGAAATGTCCTTCACGAGGACAAGATCGTTATAGCCACCGACTTCCTCGAACACTGTGCCGAGAACTTCTTCCGGGCTTTCCGTATAACCTGCGAACAGTTCCTTATAGGCCTTGGCAACGCGCTTCGGCGTTTCCAGAAGACCTTCACGCTCCGGGTCGTCTCCGGCCCAAAGCAAAAGCGTGCGTACGGCTGCTTCTGCATCGGCCTGCGTCGGCTTGCCATGCAAAAGAGTTACATCTGCCTGCTTGTTCGGCAGGCCGGATTCGTCATCTTCTTTGAGGATGCGAGCGTCCATCAGTATTCTCCAGTAGTCTCCTTCAAGGAGGAGACGAGTTAAACGGACAATACAACGATGCGCTTTGCGAGCGGGCGATGTATTGATCCGGCGCTTGAGGCCACCGGACAGGTTTTCGTGCGACTGCCCCCGGGTCTGTGCTAATGTTACCCATAGCGCAGACGCTACCTGCCTATTATATAGACATTAAATTGCAACTTCAAACCGCAGTCGGACGACAAAATTATGTTTTTCTCCGGCACTGCGGAAGGTTCGCCTCCATGATCGATGATATTTATAACAAACGTATTCTGGAATTCGCTGGAAACATGGAGCGTCTGGGACGCCTTCCTGAGCCCGATGCCGTTGCCAAAGTGCATTCCAAACTGTGCGGATCGACTGTTACCGTCTACCTGAAAATGGCTGACGGCATTGTGACGGATTTCGCACATGAGGTGAAAGCCTGCGCACTTGGGCAGGCTTCTTCGTCCGTGATGGCGCGCAATATCATCGGCGCTTCCGCAGAGGAACTGAAAGCCGTCCGCGATGAAATGTACAAGATGCTGAAGGAAGAAGGTCCGGCGCCGGAAGGGCGTTTTGCCGACCTGAAATATTTCGAACCTGTCCGCGAATACAGGGCTCGCCACGCCTCCACGCTGCTTACATTCGATGCGGTTGTCGATTGCATCCGGCAAATCGAGGAAAAGGCCAAAGCTGCCTGATGTGCTCTTGCGGCAAGAATCGCGCAGGCGAGGGCGCACCAAAGCGCTATAGCCGGAATTTTACAGATCCGTGGCGCAAGACACCCGGAAGAGTAATCGGCACTTCGTTCGTGCGCTTTTATCAGGTGACATTGTCGTCTCTCATCGGCAATTCCTGCCGCCATCTGCCGACCTGTTCCGAATATGCCTATGAAGCCATTGCTCGCCACGGCCTGTGGAGCGGCGGATGGATGGGGCTTTTTCGCGTCGTGCGTTGCGGGCCGTTCGGAACCCACGGTTTCGATCCGGTGCCGCGTGCACTCTCCAGTGATCTCAAATGGTATCTGCCCTGGCGGTATTGGCGCTGCTCGGCATCTTAGAGCGCGATGCGCTTTATCAAAGCCGTCTCCCGGTTTCCCCGAATTACCCCCAGCTGTGAATTCTGACAGTTTTTTGTTAGCTGATTATAATTCATTAAGGATATCAACGTTTCATTGAGAATTGGAATTTAAGGCAGTGCTGTGGTCTTTTTCGGGCCGCAATTTGCCTGCATGTCCCCCCGGCGTCCCTATTCCTGTGAGCTGTTATGCTGAAATCATCGTCCCGTCTTTCACGTCTCATTGCATCCTTAGCGCTCGGTGCGAGTGTGCTTTGTACGTCTGCGGCGATGGCGAATACGTCTTGGGTTGTGTTCGACGCCGATAGCGGGCGAATCCTTGGTCAGGACGATGCGAATGTGCAGCGCGCACCAGCTTCACTGGCCAAGATGATGACGCTCTATCTCGCCTTTGAAGGTCTCAAGACCGGCAGGCTGCATTGGGACGATGCAATGCCTGTGTCGAAAAATGCGGCTGCAAAGGTTCGCATGAAGCTCTGGCTGAAGCCGGGTGAGACGATTACCGTCCGTGACGCTATCAACGGCATGATTATTGTCTCGGCCAATGATGCGGCGACGGTCATGGGCGAATATATCGCCGGATCGGAAGCGGCTTTTGGCCGGTTGATGACGCAGCGTGCGCGCCAGATCGGCATGAAGAGCACTTTCTTCGTCAATCCGTCGGGACTGACCGCGAAGTCAACCCAGCTGACCACAGCGCGTGATATGGCCGTGCTTGGCATGTCGCTCCGCCGTGACTTTCCGGAACAATATGAGCTGTTCTCGCAGCGCTCCTTCACTTTCCGCGACCGTGTTCGCAACGGCCACAACAATCTGATGTATCGCTATCAGGGCGTCGATGGCATCAAGACCGGCTATACGGATGTATCCGGCTACAACCTCGTTTCCTCAGCCGTCATCAACGACAAGCACCTTGTCGGTGTCGTACTGGGGGCAGGATCGGCGCGGCAGCGCGACGACCAGATGGCGAAACTGCTCACCCGGTTCGGCACGGAAGGCACTGAGGCCACGGGGCAGCTCGTTGCAATGGCAAAGCCGCAGCCTGTCGCCAAACAGGCAGCTCCGGCCCAGCCGAAAGCAGACGCAGTAGCAGACCTGATCGACGATTCCCGTATCGAGCAGGGCGACGGTGGCTTCCTGATCGCCTCAGCCGCTGGAGCATCGGCCTGGACGATTCAGCTCGGCGCTCCACCGACACTTTCCGGTGCCAAGGAGCTGCTGGCCAAATATCGTCCGGCGGTCGACAAAGTCGCACCGGGCCTGAAAGCTGAAATTTCGCCTGCAGAAAAGCGCCGCAAGGTCTATCGTGCGCGTTTTTCCGGTTTCAAGGACTCTGCATCCGCCGAAAAAGCATGCTCGCAGTTGAAGCAGCAGAAGATCGACTGCCTCCCGATTCGGAACTGATTTCATTTCAATTGCACAGATGAGCGCGACCTGACGCTGTCAGTCTGTCGCGCTTTACTGGCTGGGCAAAAAAGACTAGAACCCAACCTTCATTTTCATACGCATGAACCCACCCGCAATCGTTGGCGGGACTGGATAAGGATGATCAGAATGTCGAATACCGTTTCCATGCAATTTCCCGATGGCTCTGTGCGTGAATACGATGCGTCGATGACCGGCGCGGGCCTCGCGGAATCGATTTCCAAATCTCTCGCCAAAAAAGCTGTTGCCTATGCCGTCGATGGCACCGTGCGCGATCTTTCCGATCCTCTCGGCGCTTCCGGCAAGATTGAGATTCTGACCCGCGAAGACCCGCGCGCGCTCGAACTCATTCGTCACGATACGGCGCACGTACTGGCAGAAGCCGTGCAGGAGCTTTTTCCGGGCACGCAGGTTACCATTGGCCCCGTGATCGAGAACGGCTTCTACTACGACTTTGCGCGTAATGAACCGTTCACGCCCGACGATCTTCCGGTGATCGAAAAGAAGATGCGCGAGATCATTCAGCGCAACAAGCCTTTCACCAAGGAAGTCTGGTCGCGTGAAAAAGCCAAGCAGGTTTTTGCCGACAAGGGCGAGAACTACAAGGTCGAGCTGGTGGAAGCCATTCCTGCCGGACAGGACCTCAAGATTTATTATCAGGGCGACTGGTTCGACCTCTGCCGTGGCCCGCACATGGCTTCAACCGGCCAGATCGGCAATTCCTTCAAGCTCATGAAGGTTGCCGGGGCTTACTGGCGCGGTGATTCCAACAATCCGATGCTGACCCGCATCTACGGCACGGCTTTCGCCAACGACAACGATCTTCAAGCCTATCTCCATATGCTTGAAGAAGCCGAAAAGCGCGATCATCGCCGCCTTGGCCGTGAAATGGACCTGTTCCATTTCCAGGAAGAGGGACCGGGCGTTGTGTTCTGGCACGCCAAGGGCTGGAAGATGTTCCAGAATCTGGTGAGTTATATGCGTCGCCGCCTCGACAGCCATGGCTATCAGGAAGTGAACGCGCCGCAGGTGCTCGACAAGTCGCTTTGGGAAACTTCGGGCCACTGGGGCTGGTATCGCGACAACATGTTCAAGGTAACCGTTGCCGGTGACGAAACCGATGACGATCGGGTCTTTGCGCTGAAGCCGATGAACTGTCCCGGCCATGTCATGATCTTCAAGCATGGCCTCAAGTCCTATCGCGACCTGCCGATCAAGCTTGCGGAATTCGGTAATGTGCACCGCTACGAGCCGTCAGGCGCGTTGCATGGCCTGATGCGCGTGCGCGGCTTTACGCAGGACGATGCGCACATCTTCTGCACGGAAGAGCAGATGGCTGCCGAATGCCTGCGCATCAATGACCTGATCCTGTCGGTCTACAAGGATTTCGGTTTCGAAGAGATCACCATCAAGCTGTCGACCCGTCCTGAAAAGCGCGTAGGCTCGGATGAGCTCTGGGATCGTGCCGAAAGCGTGATGATGTCGGTGCTGGAAAAGATCCAGCAGCAGTCTAACAACATCAAGACCGGCATTTTGCCGGGCGAGGGTGCGTTCTACGGTCCTAAGTTCGAATATACGCTGAAGGACGCCATCGGTCGTGAATGGCAGTGCGGCACGACGCAGGTGGACTTCAACCTGCCGGAACGCTTCGGCGCCTTCTATATCGACAAGGATTCTGAAAAGCGCCAGCCGGTGATGATCCACCGCGCGATCTGCGGCTCGATGGAACGCTTCCTCGGCATCCTGATCGAGAACTTCGCCGGTCACATGCCGTTGTGGTTTGCTCCGGTGCAGGTTGTCGTCGCCACGATCACCTCGGATGCCGACGAATATGCGGCGCAGGCTGCGGCAAAGCTGAAAGCCGCCGGACTGCAGGTCTCGACCGATCTGCGCAACGAGAAGATCAACTACAAGGTTCGTGAGCATTCCTTGCAGAAGGTTCCGGTGATCCTCGTCTGCGGCAAGCGCGAAGCCGAAGAAAACACGGTCAATATGCGCCGTCTCGGTTCGCGCGATCAGGAATCCATGACGCTCGATGAAGCCATCGCACGGCTGGTGGAAGAGGCGACCCCGCCCGATCTGCTCCGCCTCAAGAATGGTGGCTAACAAAAAAAAGGCCGCGCAATGCGCGGCCTTTTGCTTTTGAAGATAGTTTGAACTCAATCCATGCTGTCTTGAACAGACTCGGATTCGCCATTGGCGACGACTTCGACTTCCTCGTTCTTGCCGGATGAAACCTTGAAGTCTCGCTGGTAGATGCGGTCCTTGTTCTTGGCGACGGCAACATAATCGCCTTCGATAAGGACCATCGACGAATAAGCGCCAGCGCTTTCGCGTACCACGTCGCCGGAAGCGTTCAGAATTGACCATGACGTATCGGCAAGCGCTTCGCCGCCGCGCTCGCGCACAAGCTTCAACGTCACTTCCGCGGCCCGATGCTGAACGGTCGCTTCCGTCAGTTTTCCGGCTTCCACGCGAATATCGGCCCGAATGGTAGCATTGGCCGTGCCATAGTTGGAAACAACATGATAAGTGCCGCTGTTGAGGCGAATGATCGCGTTCGGCTTGACGTCGGGCACGATCAGCGACCGATCATTATTGTCTTCGTCCGCATAGATCGAGAAACGCAGGAGATCGTCATTAATCTTGCCGCCATCCGGCAGAATCGCACTGAGCTTCATCCCGCCTGCATCGAGCATCATCACTTCATGACGGGTCGCGTTGCCCACCGTGATCCGCTTGGTAGCACCGGCGCGCCCATAGGCGACATGCACCAGATAGCTGCCCTCGGGCAGATTGAAAACAGCGCTGCCGCCCTTTGCACTTGCGATCAACGGCAGTTGACCATCCGCTCCGACATCCGGCGAGAACACGCGCCATACAAGCCCCGCCGGAATGTCACCGCCACCTTCACTCAACCGCGCCTTGAGATCGAGTTCACGCGTCTGGACGAGCGGATTGTTCTCCGGGCTGGATGGGGCGGCATAAGTGTTCAGTGTCGGAAGATCGAGCGCTGGCTGCGGCAAGTCTGGCAGGCCAGTCGTGGTGGTCTGCAACTGTGGAATATTTGTCTGCGGATCTAGGCTCTGAGCCAACGATGGCATTGCACTGACGGCAAACGCGAACGCCGTAAAAAACGATCCTCCGCGCAGGGCAATTTTTCTCTTTGGGTAAAACAGGTTCAAGCGATCCGACATGTTGTATTTTTGAGCCCATGCGGGTGGCGAATTCAAGGCCAAATCGCTTCCGGCACCCGCATTTTTCCAACTTCTGTTGATTAATCGTTTCCGGAATTTTGACTTTACAGTGCGGATGCAAAGGGCGAGAAGAAGCAGCCCCGAATAAGTGGAGCAATATAAGCAGCATTTTAGTGACGAGGTTATCCGTGGCCCATCCGATCTTCGATTTTCTGGCACAGCGCAGTTCCACCCCGATTTCGGCAATTTCCGGACCAGCACCCGAGGGCGAGGAACTGGCAGCATTGCTGAAAGTTGCCGCACGCGTGCCTGACCACGGACGCCTGACACCCTGGCGTTTCATCCTTTACCGTGGCGATGCACGTCTCAAGGTCGGCGAGTATCTGGCCCAACGTGCCGAAGAAATTGAAGGTCCGATGCCGGAAGGACGCAAGGAAAAAGAGCTTACGCGTTTCTCGCGTGCGCCCCTTGTTGTCGGCGTGGTGTCGTCGCCTGTCGCGCATGAGCGCATTCCGGAATGGGAGCAATTCCTTTCGGCTGGCGCTGTCGCAATGAACCTTTGCACGGCTGCGAACGCGCTTGGTTATGCCAGCAACTGGATTACAAACTGGTATTCGGACGACGCTTCCGCCCGCGCTTTTCTGGGACTGGCACCCAATGAACGTGTTGCCGGGTTTGTTCATATCGGAACGGCGGCAAACAAGATGCCGGAACGCCCGAGAGCCGACATGGACAAGATCGTTACCGAATATTCCGGCCCATGGACGCAAGCTTAGAACTGACTTCAACAAGACTTTCTAATCAGCGGATAAACATATGTTTTATGAACCGAGGGAAGGGCACCCGCTGCCCCATAATCCGTTCAAGGCAATCGTTGCACCACGCCCCATAGGCTGGATCGGAACGAAATCGAAGGGGGGCGCTGTCAACCTCGCGCCTTACTCCTTCTTCAACGCGATCTGCGACACGCCGCCTATGGTCATGTTCTCATCGAGTGGTGTGAAGGACAGCGTTTCATTCATCGAAGAAACCGGCGAGTTCACCGCAAATCTGGTGAGCGATCATTTGAGAACCCAGATGAATGCATCATCTGTCGACGCGCCTCGCGGTATCAGCGAGTTCGAATATGCCGGACTGACCCAGACGTCGAGCAGGCTTATCGCAGCCCCGCGCGTCAAGGAGGCCTATGCAGCGCTTGAATGTGTCGCGGTGGAAATCAAACGATTGCAGGACAAAGAGGGCAGGCCGACCGACAATTACATGGTGATCGGCGAGGTTGTCGGCGTGCATATCGATGAACAGGTCCTGACCAACGGTCTCATTGATATCGCGAAAGCCAGACCTGTCAGCAGGCTTGGCTATATGGATTTTGCCACGACGGAAAGCGTCTACCAGATGTTCCGTCCAAAATGGGAAGATGAGAAATAGACCGATTGCACATTCCAGCAAAAGTGTGAAACGGTTTTGCGTCCGGAAATGCGTAAAAACAAATAGTTAGAGGCCTTTTTTCTTGGCTTCGCCCCAGATTGCTTCCATTTCATCGAGAGTAGCGGCGTCAAGGTTGCTTCCGGTTTCACCGAGCGTTTTTTCGATGAAATGGAACCGCCGCTTGAACTTCTCATTGGCTGCGACGAGCGCGGTTTCCGCATCGATCTCAAGATGGCGGCCCAAATTGACCATGGCAAACAGCAGGTCACCATATTCCTCTTCGATATCCGCGCGCTCCTTCGCCGCCATAGCTTCCTTCAGCTCTGCGGTTTCCTCGGCGATCTTGTCGAGGATCGGTGCTGCCTCAGACCAGTCGAAGCCGACTTTCGCGGCTTTCTGCTGGAGTTTCAAAGCACGAAGCAGGGCAGGGAAGGCGTGTGGAATATCGTCCAAAAAGCCGCTCTTCTCGGCCGTTTCAAGTCCGAGTTTCTCACGCCGTTCGGCCCGCTCGGCTTTTTCCTCAGCCTTGATGCGATTCCATGAGCCCTTGGCCATGCCTGCATTTCTGGCTTCAGCGTCACCGAAAACATGCGGATGTCGCCTGATCATCTTGTGCGTGATAGCTTCGACAACATCGCCAAATGCAAAGCTGCCCTGTTCTTCGGCCATGCGCGAATGGAACACCACTTGCAACAACAAATCGCCAAGTTCTTCGCGCAGATCGTCCATATCATTGCGCTCTATGGCATCGAGGACTTCATAAGTTTCCTCAAGCGTGTAGGGCATGATGGATTCGAAACTCTGCTCCACATCCCACGGACAGCCGGTTTCAGGATCACGGAGCGCTGCCATGATTTCCAGAAGGCGATCGATATTGCGGGATGGTTTCATCATCGCTCCGTCAAACTTGGCTGATCTATTGCAACCATTCAAGAGAATCGCACCGGATGGCTTGAAGTCTGTTACTGATTTTGCATAGTCAGCCGGGGATCGCACATCGGGGCGGCATGTTCAACAAGCGGATACATAAACGATGACAATTCTTGTGACTGGCGGCGCTGGTTATATCGGCTCGCACACCTGTGTTCAGCTCATCGAGGCAGGCCACGATGTCGTTGTGGTCGACAATTTTGACAACAGCCACCCGGAAGCCCTGCATCGCATCGAAAAGATTACCGGGCGCACGCCGCGCCGGGAAGCAGGTGATATTCGAGATCGCGCTTTTTTGGAACAAGTGATCCGGCATCACAAATGCACTGCCGTCATTCACTTTGCCGGTCTGAAGGCCGTCGGTGAATCGAGCGAAAAGCCGATGCTCTATTATGATTGCAATGTGGTGGGCACGCTCCGCCTGTTGCAGGCCATGGAAGCAACCGGCGTCAAGACACTGGTTTTCAGCTCATCAGCCACGGTCTATGGCGATCCGCAGAAATTGCCAATCACGGAAGACCAGCCGCTATCAGCAACGAATCCCTATGGTCGGACCAAGCTCGTCATCGAAGACATGCTTCGCGATATTTATAACGGCGACAACAGCTGGAAGATCGCCATCCTGCGTTATTTCAACCCGGTTGGCGCACATGAGAGCGGCCTGATCGGCGAAGATCCAAAGGGCATTCCGAATAATCTGATGCCGATCATCGCGCAGGTCGCGACCGGTCGTCGCGAAAAACTGAATGTCTGGGGCAATGATTATTCAACGCCCGATGGCACCGGCGTTCGCGACTACATTCACGTAGTGGATCTGGCCGCCGGCCACTTGAAGGCACTCAAGAAGCTGGATGAGCCGCAGTGTTTCGAGGTGAATCTCGGCACGGGGCAGGGCTATAGCGTTCTGGACGTCGTGAAGGCCTTCGAGCATGTTTCGAACCGCGAGATCAAATACGAGATTGCACCACGTCGTCCAGGCGACGTTGCTGAATGTTACGCTGATCCAACCTTTGCCCGCGATTTCCTCGGCTGGTCCGCAGAGAAGAACCTCCGCGAAATGTGCCAGGATATGTGGCACTGGCAGTCGAAGAACCCCAACGGTTACGAATGAATCAGCTTGGATTTTAAATTGGAAGCCACATCTCAAAAGTGTGAGCTATCGCGCCATATCGGGAGGATTGAAACTCCTCCCGAGAGGTTTATGAACGAATGTGAATTTTGAATGAAGCGGGCGTCGCGCTCCGCGATGCCTGCAAGATTGGACGATATGATGCGCTTCCTGCCTGACAAATTCACCAGCATGCTGATCGTGACCATTCTGCTTGCGTCCGTGCTCCCCGTGCACGGTGATTTTGCAGACTGGTTTGCGCTGGCGACGAAATTTGCTGTCGGGCTTCTGTTCTTTCTGCATGGTGCGAGGCTCTCGCGTGAGGCCGTCGTTGCAGGCATAACGCACTGGAGGCTGCATCTGGCAGTCCTGTCATCGACGTTCATCCTGTTTCCGATCCTCGGTCTGGCGGCAGGCTGGACCATTCCCGGCTTGTCGCAATCAGCCTTCTACACAGGTATCCTCTTTCTTTGCGTTCTGCCTTCAACGGTCCAGTCGTCCATAGCCTTCACCTCAATTGCGGGCGGCAATGTTTCAGCGGCAATCGTATCAGCATCTGCGTCGAACATTTTCGGCATGTTTCTCACGCCCTTGCTGGTCGGCTTGTTGTTCGCAGTCAAAGGCGGTGGTGGAATATCGGTCGATGCGCTCGAATCCATTCTGTTGCAGTTGCTCGCACCCTTCGTGCTCGGACAAATTCTGCAGCCATGGATCGGCAGTTTCATGCGGCGGCACAGCAAAGCACTCGGCTTTGTTGACCGAGGCTCGATCCTGATGGTCGTTTATCTGGCTTTCAGCGAGGCTGTGGTTGAAGGTCTTTGGCGTACCGTTTCGTGGCACGATCTCGGCATGATGGTGGGCGTCAACATCGTTCTGCTGGTCGTTGTGCTGCTGGCCACCTGGTACGGCAGCAAGTTGCTCGGTTTCAATCGTCCCGACCGCATCACGATCATGTTCTGCGGATCAAAGAAGAGCCTCGCCAGCGGAGCTCCAATGGCAAGTGCGATTTTCGCCGGTGCGAATGTCGGCAGCATCGTTCTGCCTTTGATGCTCTTTCACCAGATCCAGCTTATGGCCTGTGCTGTGATTGCACGAAAGCTGGCGGATCATAAAGGACAAGACGAGCGCGTCACAGCAGCTGCCGAGTAGGGAACCATCTGATTGCAGCGACCCCGCTTGCGAGATTTTCCAGATAAGCGTAGGAAGCGGGGAGGGATACTCTTGCTCTACGCGCTCGAATGTCCACCAAAGTAAGAAATTACAGATTTTACAAACACTTACATACCGCATCTAACAGATGCCAAGAACAGAAGAAGGGCCGATCTTTATGGCTGAGAATGACCAACCAGCTTTTGATCAGGAAGCGCTTGCAGAAGCCTATGAGCGGGCGCTTGCACTGGAAAAAGCTGGCGATTTCGATGCCGCTGCCAAGGCCTATGAAGATGTGCTGCGGATCGATCCTGATGACCATGGCGGCGCAGCCGTGCGGCTTGCGAGCATGGGACGCGGTGCGGTACCTCTAAAGGCACCGGATGCCTATGTGTCGACACTCTTCGATCAACATGCCGAAATGTTCGACACGATCCTTGTTGACCAGCTCGGTTATGACGTTCCGCTGCAGCTGCGGGAAATGCTCCTCGACATGAACGACGAGTTTTTCGCTGAACGCATGCTCGATCTGGGCTGCGGCACTGGCTTGTCAGCTGATGCGCTCGATGACATGGCCGGACATAAGACCGGCGTCGATATCTCGGAGAACATGATCGAAGTCGCTTACGAGAAAGGCGACTATCAGGTGCTATTCGTCGGCGAAGCCGTTCGCTTTCTCGAAACCACGAGCGAACAGGATTGGGATCTGATCGTCGCTACCGATGTTTTGCCATATATGGGCGAACTCGACAAATTCTTCACGGGCGTTGCCTCGCATCTGTCATCAGGCGGACATTTCGGCTTCTCCAGCGAGACGCTGGACGATACAAGGCTTGCCGGGCGTGCATTCATGGTCGGAGACTATCAGCGCTTTGCACACGCACAAACCTATGTGCGTGCAATGCTCGACAACCACGGAATGGATTGTGTGCGTTGCGAAGATATCGTCGTGCGCAGCGAACAAGGAGCGCCAGTTCCAGGCCATCTCTATATAGCTCGGCGTCGCTAGTACTCTGGGCTGATATTCAGGGTTCACATCTAAGTCTCGAAGGAGCTCAGATGTCGACAGCGCCGCAAGCGGTTGTCGCGATGTTTCAAGACAGATGGATATGGGTTGGTTCCATAATCTATCTTATGTGATCGATGTACGTCACTAAACACTAGCCGTTTGTATCCTGCCCTTCATGTCGATTGTACGCGCAGCAGCCTGCTTTGCATCGTTGATTTCAATCATTTCGAAGAATCGCGTGACGTGAGAAACACGACCAGTATCACAGCAATCTGTCTTGGCATCTAAGACCAAAGCATGCGTGTACTGTCGGTCCATATAGGCTATTACCCGGGCGGCGCCGTATTTCGCAGATGGTCGGTAGCAGCATCTTGCTTTCGAGACAGCGAGCGCCATTTCCGGCTCAGGTCCGGATGGGAAGGAAGGTCGATTTAAAGATGTTGGAAGCACGTATTCGAAACACTTCGCTTCGAGACAAGATCATTACCGCTGAACAGGCTGCGAGCCTTATCCAGGACGGTATGGTCGTCGGCATGAGTGGATTTACCCGCGCTGGCGACGCCAAGGCTGTACCCGTTGCCATGGCTGCCCGTGCTGCGACAGATCCCTTCAAGATCACGCTGATTACTGGCGCTTCCCTCGGCCACGACGTCGACAAGATTCTTACAGAAGCACACGTGCTTTCGCGGCGCATGCCGTTTCAGGTCGACAGAACCCTGCGTGCCGCGATCAATCGCGGCGAAGTGATGTTCATCGACCAGCATCTTTCCGAAACTGTAGAGCAATTGCGCTCAAACCAGATCGGTCCTATCGACTACGCCGTGGTCGAGGCTCTTGCCATCACCGAGAGCGGCGGAATCATTCCCACGACATCGATCGGCAATTCGGCAAGTTTTGCCATTCTGGCCGATAAGGTCATCGTTGAAGTGAACCTTAATCAGCCTATGGCGCTTGAAGGTCTGCACGACATCTATATTCCAACGAAGCGCCCTTCCCGCGACCCTATACCGGTCACGGCGTGCGACAGCCGCGTCGGCCTGCCCTATATCCCGATCCCACCGGAAAAGATCGCAGGCATCGTCATCACGCAGGAAAATGACAGCGCCTCGACCGTGGAACCGGCCGACGGTGAAACAATAGCCATTGCGGGCCATCTGATTGAATTTCTGATGCAGGAAGTCGCTGCCGGACGTCTTGATCTGACGCTCAATCCGCTTCAGGCTGGCATCGGCACCATTGCAAATGCCGTATTGAACGGTTTTGCCGATAGCCCGTTCCACAATCTGCGCATGTATAGCGAAGTGCTGCAGGACAGCACCTTCGACCTGTTCGATGCCGGAAAGCTCGACTTTGCATCAGGATCATCGATCACGCTCAGCCCCGCCTGTGGAGAGCGTGTCTTCAACAATATCGACCGTTACCGCGACAAGCTTATTCTGCGCCCGCAGGAAATCAGCAACCACCCGGAAGTCATCCGTCGTCTCGGCATTATCGGTATCAATACCGCGCTCGAATTCGACATTTATGGCAATGTGAATTCCACGCATGTCGACGGCACACATATGATGAACGGGATTGGCGGTTCAGGCGACTTTGCCCGTAACGCCTTCATCTCGATCTTCGTGACCAAATCCGAAGCCAAGAACGGCGCGATATCGTCCGTCGTTCCGATGGTCACGCATGTCGACCACACCGAGCACGACGTGGACATTCTGGTAACGGAACAGGGCCTTGCCGATCTGCGCGGCCTCGCCCCTCGTGAGCGGGCCCGTGTCATCATCGACAACTGTGCGCACCCGGATTATCGCCCACAACTCAACGATTATTTCGACCGCGCTTGCGCACGTGGCGGGCATACACCTCATCTAATTGAAGAGGCTTTCAGCTGGCATCAGCGCCGCCGCGAGACGGGCAGCATGCGTAGCTGAGTATCTGAAAAATCTTGCACTGTTCGGTGCCAGCTTGATTTAAGTTATTGCTTACAAAGCGGAACCTTCTTTTCCTTGGAACGTTAACCGGCACATCGTTTTTGGATTGGAGACGATGTGCCGCTAGCAAGAGCCCTGCTCTTTCTTTCGGTTTGAACGGGCTCAATCGGCGGCGTCGAGGAACGGTCGTCGGTTAGGCAACGCAACCCCAAGTTCCGGGAAGGATCAGACCGCCTATGTCCATCCTCATCAGCCTTCTGATAACAATTCTTGTTATCTTCCTCGTACTTTATCTCATCAACATGCTGCCTCTGGATGCCAAGGTCAAACAGATCGCTCAAGTTATCGTGATCATTATTGGCATCATTTCGCTTCTGAAATATTTGGCGGTCTTCTGATTCAAGCCATCAGCAGTCATAATGCCGGCGAAATCCCGGCCAAAATCCCGGAGTGTCAGGCCGCTCCGGGATTCGTTACAATGCCCTACCCAGGGTATTTCCTGACTTATATTAGCCACTTACGATTTATGTCTCGTTGAGACGGTTCTTTTAAACATAGTTGTGCTTAATTACGTTTCCTCGTAACATATATTCGCTATGCTACCTGTGATTGTGTCAATAATGGCACTCATAGACAAAAAATTGCAAGAAGCGCATGGTGGTATCTTTCCCCTCTCCGGCGTTCCTTTTATAAGGCCCACAAAATAAATGCCCGTTCTTAATAGGGATCAGGCGCGGGTCGTAGATCATCCTCACTCAGGGTTGGGAGCGCGAGGAAATGAAGAAGACTGCTCTACTAAAAGCAGCCTTGATAACGTTGTCTGTCGTGTTGTTCTCTCTCGGGGCAACCTCGATAGTGGCGTTTACTTCTGGCGTCACGCCTGGCATCGTCGCGCTCGGCCTCAGCGCGGGCATTCCCGCAGCCACGGCCTTCCCTTCTCTTGCCTATATTTTTCATCAACATAGCAAGTTGCAAGATGCATATCTCCAGCTTGAGAAAGCGCATGTCGAACTGCAGGCACGGTCACGGATCGACCACATGACTGGTCTTCTCAACCGTGAAGCGTTGTTCGAGGCCATGAAGATCAGCCGTTCCCGTATCGAAACCGGCACCTTGCTCGTTATCGATGCCGACCATTTCAAGGCGATCAACGATACGTTTGGCCACGGCGTCGGCGACCGCGCATTGAAGCTGATCGCATTCGCGCTTCAGAATGTGACGCGAAAAGGCGATCTCGTCGGCCGTATCGGTGGGGAAGAATTCTGCGTTTTTCTGCCGGGTGCCAGTGGAGAGACCGGTATGCGGGTTGCACAGCGCATACGCGCAGAAGTAGAAAATACGCCGTTTCACACAACGGAGTATCAGGTCTATCCGTTGACGATCAGTATCGGTGTTGCCTCTGCGCCGAAAAATGAGACGAACTCGCAGGTACTCAGCCGCGCTGACCGCTGCCTCTATATTGCGAAACAACGCGGACGCAATTGCGTGGTCTTCGATGAAGAAAGTGGGCGCCTTGCCAGCGCATCTGTCGTTTCTATCGTAAGTGCTCGGGAAGTGGCGCGCGGGTAGCGCCGCGCTTCATTCCCAGGGTTCTATTACCTCTTCAGACCAACCGACCGGCACGAATCCCATTTTCTGATAGAGTTGCAGAGCTCGTGGGCTGTCGAGCGTATTGGTATGGATCGTCACCTTTTCCGGTCCATGCGCCCAGGCTGCGGAAATGGCCTCACTCAGGAAAAACTTTCCGAGACCCCGCCCCTGAAAATCATCAATGAGACCGAAATAGACAATCTCGGCAGCCTCCGGCAAAGCGGTCAAGTCGAGTTCGACAAATCCAGCGGGACAGCCTTCTGCATAAAGAACGTGGATTTCAGTCGTATCTGCATGAATTACGGCTGCAACTTCCGCATCCGTCTGAACACGGCGCATCATCCAGTGATGCTTACGCCCGATCTGTTCATAGAGATAGCGGTAGTAATGGACCGGCATGGCACCCGCGCGCATCATAGCGAGGCGGATACCAGACGGCACCGGCACCTGAACTGCCTGACGGGCAGACATTTCCAGGTGGGTGATGCGGGCGGTCAGTTTTCCGGTCATGCTTATTCAGCTTCACCGGTGACAACTGGTGTATCCTGCCGGCTTCCCCATTCACTCCAGGAACCGTCGTATAGACGATTATCCTTGTGACCGACCGACGCCAATGCAAGCATGATGACCGCTGCGGTCACGCCAGAGCCACAGCTCGTAACGACCGGTTGTGAGAGATCAACACCGGCCTCGTCGAAAATCTTACGCAGGCTTGCAAGGTCCTTTAGCTCACCGTTTTCAGACAAAGTGCCAACGGGAACGTTGCGTGCACCGGGCATATGGCCGGAGCGCATGCCTGCCCGTGGCTCGGCATCGCGTCCGGTGAAGCGTCCGGCTGCGCGTGCATCGGCGATCTGCGAGCGTCGCTCGTCCACAATTTCGCGCATCTGCACGAAATCGACTACAGCGGCCTCGTCGAATGATGGCGTGAACAGCGTTGGCGCAATCTTTGTGGCTTCTTCGGTCACCGGATAACCAGCCTTTTTCCAGCCGTCGAAGCCGCCATCAAGTACATAGACATTCTTCACACCCATCACGCGGAACATCCACCAGACGCGCGGTGCGGAAAACATGCCGACTCCGTCATAGACAACAACTGTCTCATCAGCCGTAATTCCCATGGCACCAACATGCTGCGCAAAAAGCTCTGGCGACGGCAGGGTGTGCGGCAGACCGGATTCCTTGTCAGCAATCTTGTCCTGATCGAAGAACACAGCGCCTGGAATATGTGCAGCGTTGTATTCTTCCTGCCCGTTGCGTCCAGCAGCCGGGAGATACCAGGAGGCATCGACAATCGCGATGCCCGGCTTGCCGAGCCGTTCTTTCAACCAGTCCCGTGAAACGACGAAGGCGCTTTTCTCTACCATGGGTAAACACTCCTCAAGCATATTTCGTAAAACCGGGAAACATGCAGAAAACAATGGGTTCAGGCTTCTGGCAAGGGGCCAAAGCGAATGCGGAACCGGCGGTTTTCCTTGCCCTTTTTCTCGATCTTGCCGATGTGGATTTCACCCACTTCCTGCGTTTCGGAAACGTGCGTACCACCGCAAGGTTGCGAATCCACCACGCCGTTTTCACCGATAAGAACAAGGCGTATGCGACCGAGCCCCACCGGAGGACGCACATTCTTCGACTTTACGATATCCGGATTTGCAAGGAATTCTTCATCGCTGATCCAGCGAATGGCAACCGCGTCATTGGCATTCACCCGCTCCATGAGCCTTTCGGTCACGAATTCCTTGGTGTAGCTCGGATCGGGAAGATCGAAATCAACGCGACTTTCATCCTCGCCCACCGCAGCGCCGGTAATCGAAAACGGGCAGACAACGGAAAGCAGGTGGCAGGCCGTATGCATCCGCATCAGCTTGTAGCGACGCGGCCAGTCAAGATGCAGGACCAGCTTTTCACCGACAGTGGGCGAAGCCTGTCCTTCTGCCGGAACATGAATGATTTCGTTCTTGTTTTCGCCCGTAACGGTTGCCGAAATCTCGATACGAGAACCATCCGCGCGCTCGAGAAAGCCGATATCCCCCGGTTGGCCGCCGGAGGTCGCATAGAAGTTTGTCTGGTCGAGAATAATCCCGCCCGTCTCGGTAATGGCGAGTACCGTGCCCTCCGCCGTTGAAAGATAGGAATCTTCGCGGAAAAGCGCTTCGGTCTCGTATGCCATGATTATCCCTCGAACGGTATGTCTATCTCGGTCTTCCTCTCCAGCCATCCCGGCACTGGCAGGTTCTTGCCACGCAGGAAAGCAGGATTGAACAGCTTGGACTGGTAACGATTACCATAGTCGCAAAGCACCGTCACAATTGTGTGGCCCGGCCCGAGATCTTTTGCAAGCCGGATTGCGCCTGCAATATTGATACCCGAAGAACCACCGAGGCAAAGTCCCTCATTTTCCACGAGATCGAAAACGATATCGAGCGCCTCCGCGTCGGAGAGGCGATAAGAGAAATCGGGGGTGAACCCCTCAAGATTGGCGGTGACACGCCCCTGCCCGATGCCTTCGGTGATCGAGTCGCCTTCGGCTTTCAGCTCGCCTGTCGTATAGAAGGAATGGAGTGCAGCTCCATATGGATCGGCAAGTGCGATCTTGATATCGGCATTGTGGTCCTTCAGACCGAATGCGGTGCCGACAAGCGTTCCACCCGATCCAACAGCGGCGACAAACCCGTCCACCTTGCCGTCAGTATCCCGCCAGATTTCCTGCGCCGTTGTTTCGATATGGGCCTGCCGGTTGATCGGATTATCGAATTGATTGGCCCAGACCGCGCCGTTCGGCTCGCTTCTGGCAAGTTGTTCGGCCAATCGTCCCGACAGACGCACATAATTGTTCGGGTTGCGATAGGGGGCAGCTGGAACTTCAATCAGTTCGGCGCCAAGCAGGCGCAGCGCGTCCTTCTTTTCCTGGCTTTGCGTTTCGGGAATAACGATAACTGTCCGATAGCCAAGCGCTTTCGCGACCATCGTGAGGCCGATGCCGGTATTGCCGGCCGTACCTTCAACGATGACACCACCGGGTTTCAGAAGCCCGCGCTTTTCGGCATCGCGAATAATATAGAGCGCTGCGCGGTCCTTCACCGACTGTCCGGGATTGAGAAATTCGGCCTTGCCATAAATTGCGCAGCCGGTCAGTTCGGAAGCCTTTTTCAAAGGGATCAATGGCGTATTGCCGATTACGTCGAGCACCGATTGGAACATGGCTTCCGTCCTTCCTGTTTTGAAGAGGAAATTATGAGGAACGGCCCTGCCCTTCAAGCAAGCATGGAATATTTTTCCAAGCCATTACGCAAATTGAAACCCATCCTACGCTCATAAATAGAAAAGCCGCCCGAAATGGGCGGCTTTTTGAAAAAATATTCAAGGCAAGCTTACGCTGCGCGCTGTCCGCCATTGCCGTTGGCATTGCGGCGCTTGCGGCGGAACGGACGCTTCGCTTTCGGAGCGGCTTCACCTGCTGCGTGACCGCCTGTACGATGGTCGCCTGACTTCGGGGCTGCACGACGCGGCTTCTGCGCCGTTCCGCCCTTGCGATGCTGGGTCTTCTGTGGGCGTTCGCCCGGAGCCGCTGCGCGCGGTGCCGGAGCAGGTGCAAGCTCCACAGGTGCATCCTTGATCGGAAGCTTGTTACGCGTCACACGCTCAACCGCTCTCAGCTTGGATTCTTCCGCTGCCGGATCATAGAGCGTGATCGATGCGCCGCTAGCGCCATTACGGCCGGTACGGCCAATACGGTGCACATAGGTTTCCGGCTCGTCAGGCAGATCGTAGTTCACGACGTGGCTGATACCCGGCACGTCGATGCCGCGAGCAGCAATGTCCGTTGCGATCAAAATCCGCAGCGATCCATCACGGAATCCGTTCAGCGCACGCTGACGTGCATTCTGCGACTTGTTGCCGTGAATGGCGGCGACTTCATAGCCATCGCGTTCCAGATGACGGACCACCGCATCGGCACCGTGCTTGGTGCGGGTGAAGACGATGACCGAACGCATGGCCTTGTCACCCAGCAGCGCGGAAAGAAGACGGCGCTTCTCCTTGGTGTGCACAGGATGCACAACCTGCGTGATTTCAGCAGCCGTCGTTCCCTGCGGAGCGACTTCCACACGAACCGGATCATGCAGCAAGCTTCCTGCCAGCGACGCGATTTCCTTCGGCATGGTGGCCGAAAACAGCGCGGTCTGACGATCGGAATGCGTCGCTTTTGCAATGCGCTTCACATCGTTGATGAAGCCCATGTCCAGCATACGGTCCGCTTCGTCGAGGACGAGCCAACGCGTCTGCGAAAGGTCTACCAGACCGTCACGCATCAGATCGGTCAAACGACCAGGCGTGGCGATCAGAACGTCGATGCCCGGTGCGATGCGCTTGATCTGGGACAGCTTGGAAACGCCGCCCAACACAAGCGCTGTCGAGATATGCGCGTGTTTGGAAACATTGCGGATCGTCTGTTCAATTTGCACGGCGAGTTCACGCGTTGGTGCCAGGATCAGCGCGCGTGCAGTTTTTGGACGGCGCTTGTCGCCAAGGCCGATGATCTTCTGCAGGATCGGCAGGCTGAAAGCTGCGGTCTTGCCGGAGCCCGTCTGCGCGATACCAAGAATATCGCGGCCTTCAAGCTGGTGTGGAATCGCCTGCAACTGGATCGGCTTCGGCTCGGTCATGCCAGCGGCTTCGACGCCCTTGAGCAAAATGCCGGTAACGCCGAGAGCGGCAAAGCCGCCCGTAATTTCTTTTGTCAATTCAATCTCTTTCGGCGGCACCATGATGTCATGGTCCGCATACAAATGCCGGTCAAGCGCAACTTGCCGAACTCTATCTGTTCAATGATAACGACGGGACGCCGAAGCTTGTAAACTCCAGGCGACTTGCGCTGCCGTGCCCGAACATTTTCTCGGGTCTCCCCGCTTCCGGACCATTCCGGAAGACAGAGGCGAGACGCAACAAGTCCAATGCCGGGAAAGCCGACGAACACGTCGGCCCATGCGCCTGACGCGGCATATGGGGTGTTTTCGTCGAAAAAGCAACTGATTTCGCTTAAGGCACCGAAATCAGATGATGAAATCAGCGAGCACCTGATTGTCCGTTATGTCCTGATAGGCCCAACCGGCTTCTGCGAATTTCTTTTCCAGAAGTTTAAAGTTCGATGCGTTCTTCGTTTCGATGCCAATCAGAACTGAACCGAAATTGCGCGCAGATTTCTTCAGATATTCGAAACGCGCAATATCATCTTCAGGACCCAGAAGATCAAGGAACGACCGAAGCGCGCCCGGCCTTTGCGGGAAGCGGAAGATGAAATATTTCTTCAAACCTTCGAAGCGCAGTGCACGCTCACGAACATCCGGCAGGCGCTCGAAGTCGAAATTGCCGCCCGAAACAACAATGACGATGCGCTTACCTTTGAGGTCGCTCTTCTTGAAATCCTTCAGCGCATCAATGCCGAGCGCGCCCGCTGGTTCAAGCACAACGCCCTCAATATTAAGCATTTCGATGATTGTTGCGCAAAGCCGGTTTTCCGGAACAGTTATAACAGTTTTCGGATCGAATCCTTTGAGAAGCTTGAAGTTTTCTTTTCCGATCTCGGCAACAGCTGCACCATCGACGAAATTGTCGACATGCGTAAGTTTGATACGCTTGCCTGCTTCAAGGCTCCCTTTCAGGCTCGCAGCGCCCTGTGGCTCGATAAAGCGGAAACTCGTCTTCCAGCCCAGATCTGAAACATATTGCGTAACGCCGCCGGACAATCCGCCGCCACCGACAGGCAGCAGAATAAAGTCGGGCTTCTTTCCCTCCGGCAACTGCCGCTCGATCTCAAGCGCTACCGTCGCCTGCCCCTCAACGATACCGGGATGATCGAAAGGCGGCACCATCACGCCTTTCTGGCTTGCGGCAAACTCCTGCGACGCGGCATAGCAAACGTCGAAAATATCGCCCACCAGCTTAATTTCAATGAATTCGCCGCCAAAAGCGCGGGTCTTGTCGATTTTCTGCTGCGGCGTCGTAACCGGCATGAAAACGACACCCTTGCGGCCAAAATGGCGGCAGACGAATGCAAAACCCTGTGCATGGTTGCCTGCGGAAGCACAAACGAACACCGCATTCTTGTCGGTCGTTTCGACCGCCTTGGAGATGAAGTTGAAAGCGCCACGAATCTTGTAGGACCGGACCGGCGTGAGATCTTCGCGCTTGAGCCAAATTTCCGCACCGTACTTCCGTGAAAGGTAATCGTTGAGCTGCAGCGGCGTTTCAGGAAACAGCGCGCGCATTGCCTTTTCGGCCTCGGATACGGATTTGACGAAGGCGGTCATTATTCGACTTTCTGCATTTCCTGCTGGATTTCCGCCCATCGCTACATGGGTTTGACAATGCAGACAAGGTTGAAGCTCGTCAGGTCGCCAAATCAACGATTTAGAGTAAGCATATATTCGGCAATACTAACTGTTGATGTTAACAGGCTTTGTGGCTTGAATTCGTGACACAAATCATGACATAGACGAGGGCAATTGCTGCGGTCGTGGCGAAATTGGTATACGCAACGGACTTAAAATCCGTCGTCTTTTAGACTTGCGGGTTCAAGTCCCGCCGACCGCACCACCTCCTCCTTTTGCGCTCAGTTTTCCCATATCCGCTCCAGGCAACCTCGCCTTGACAATTTGCTGCCCTATCCTCCAGTTTTCCCCTACTCGAAACAGATGCAGACGGAACAATGGAAGAGCAAGCCACACAGTTGATCGCAAATACAAACGCATTCGTTCTCCAGATGTACGACCTTCTCATACGATATTCAGTCTCCACACTCGGTGCGCTGATTATCCTTTGCGTCGGCTGGATACTGGCCGGAATCCTTCAAAAATGGACCATACAGTCGCTGTCGAAAATTCGCGGCTTCGACCAGACTCTGGTCGGATTCTTCGGCGCTGTCGTCCGCTACAGCATACTCGTCATTATTCTGGTCATGGTTCTCGGGCAGTTTGGCGTCCAGACCGCGTCCATTCTCGCAGCGCTAGGCGCCATTGGCCTTGCTATCGGCCTCGCCCTTCAAGGTACGTTGCAGAACATCGCAGCAGGCATCATGATTCTGGTCCTCAGGCCATTTCGCGTTGGTGAATATATCAGTGCAGGCACCGTCGTCGGCACCGTGCAAGACGTCGGCTTGTTTGCGACGGAGCTCAAAACCATTGATGGCCTTTACGTGCTGGCACCCAATTCCTCTCTTTGGAATACGCCCGTCACCAATTACAGCCGCATGAAAACCCGCATGCACGAGTTCAAGGTGGGGATTGGCTACGAAGACAATATCGATCAGGCCTTCGCGATCATAAAGAAGATTGTCGAAGATCAGAAAGGTGTTCTCTCAACACCCGCACCGGCCTATTTCGTATCGCAACTGGGCGACAGTGCAGTCGTTCTCAGCGCCAACTACTGGATAAACAGCGCCGATTATGCGCAGGTGTCGCGCCACACAATCAAAACGGTGAAGATCGAATTTGACAAAGCCGGGATCAACATCCCTTATCCGCAAATGACTTATCATGTTATTGAAAAAGATAATAAAACAGAAACAGTTAACTGATCTTTCTAACTATTTTTTCAGAGAAGCCGCAGATTGAATCTGCGGCTTTTCAATAGCTGCTACTCCACTCAACTGTTCAGCTTGGCAGTGATTTCCGCAACACGCTTGCCCTGAAACCGCGCCCCGTCCAGTTCCTGTTCCGAAGGCTGGCGCGAACCGTCGCCATCTGCAGTTGTCGTCATCCCATAGGGAGCACCGCCGCGCACCACATCATTTCCCATCTGCCCCTGATAGGCATAGGAAAGCGGGACGATAATCATGCCCTGATGCTGCATCTGCCACTGTGTGGAAATCAACGCCAGTTCCGCGCCACCATGCTGCGTGGCTGTGGAAACCATCACCGACCCGACCTTGTTAATGAGGGCACCCTTTGCCCAGAGACCGCCGGTCTGGTCGAGGAAATTCTTCATTTGAGCCGCCATCATGCCATAGCGGGTAGCGGTGCCGATGATGATGGCGTCGTAATCCGCGAGTTCAGCCGGCGTGGCAATCGGCGCATCCTGATCGATCTTATAGTGCGAGGCTTTCGCGACATCCGGCGGAACCAGTTCCGGCACCCGTTTGATCGTGACCTCCGCGCCGCCTTCGCGCGCACCTTCAGCCGCCGCCTTGGCCATTTTCTCCATGTGACCATAGGCCGAATAATACAGCACCAGCACTTTAACCATGTGACGTCTCCATATCCCGATTTGTGAGGTCCCAACCTCGACAGGTTCAATTAGGGGAGCCGCCTTCTTTGGAAAGGCGCAACTTCTCGCACACGAATAAAATGCTGCAATAAAGCAGTTGCAGCCTTGTCCTGCTGGCGCTTAACTGATGCCAGAAAATGGAGTCTGGATATGACCAACAATCCGCAGCAAGCCGTCAAGGCAGCCATGCTGGCAATTGGCGACGAGCTTCTCTCAGGCCGCACCAAGGACAAGAATATCGGACATCTCGCCGATGTCCTGACAGCGGCGGGCATTGATCTCAAGGAAGTACGGATTGTTCCGGACGAAGAAATCGCCATCGTCGCCGCTTTGAATGCACTGCGACCGCATTATGACTATGTTTTCACGTCCGGTGGCATTGGCCCTACCCATGACGACATCACCGCCGATGCGGTTTCTGCGGCCTTTGGCGTGCCTTGTATCTATGACGAAAAAGCCATGAAACTGCTTGGCGACAATTATGCAAAGCGCGGGCTGGAATTCACCGACTCGCGCAAGCGCATGGCGCGTATGCCGCAAGGTTCTGAGCATATAGCGAACCCGATCTCCGCCGCACCTGGCTTTCATATCGGCAATGTCTATGTGATGGCAGGCGTGCCTTCCGTGTTTCAGGCAATGCTCGACAATGTACTGCCGACACTGAAGACCGGCCGCAAGCTTCTGTCCAGATCGGTGCTTTGTCCTTTTGGCGAAGGCGTGATTGGCGCGCCCCTGACGGAAATCCAGAAAGAAAACCCCGACACAATCATCGGTTCCTATCCAAAATTCGAGAATGGGCGCTTCAGCACGGAACTTGTCGTCCGCGGGAGCGATCCTCAAAAAATCGATACGGCAATTGATGCAATCGAAAAAATGATCTCGTCGCTCGAAACAAAAGGTGCCGCTTAATCCTTTGCAACCTTTTGCCCGCGCAACTCGTTGCACTATATGCTAAAATAGAAACACAGCCGGAAGGAGTTCGGTCATGTCCTACAAGACGGTGGTTGCCTATTCTCGCAGTGAATCCGAGTTGAAGCGGGTTGTGTCCGCCGTTGGACTTCTAAAGCAGAAGGTGCCCGATATTCACGTCATCGGGCTTTATTCAATCCCTTCGCCCATCGTCTATGCCGACCCGAACGGCTTCATCGATCCGGGAATGTTCGAACTGCATGACAAGCAGCACAAGGAACTTTCCGAAAGACTGAAACATCTCTTCGAGGAAGAGATGCGCCGTCAGGGCACCAACTATGAATATCGCATCACGCGATCCGAAACCGGCACCGCTGCTGATGGCGTGCTGACTGCTTGTCTTGGAGCCGAATTGCTGGTCGCCGGGCAACCCGACCCCGACGATCCGGCCACCAACGACGAAACCGCCGATACGATTGTTTTCAATTCCAGCTGCCCTGTTCTGCTGGTTCCCTATGCACCGGTGCTGCAGATGGTTTCGCTCGACCGGATCGTCGTCGCCTTTAACGGCAAGCGGGAAGCAGCCCGGGCCGCTTTCGACGCCCTGCCCTTGATGAAACATGCCGACAGAACGGAAATCGTTTGGGTCGATCCACCGGAAATTGAAGGCGAGGATCAGGCTTTGGCGAGCCACGATATTGCGGAATCACTGTCCCGGCATGGGATTGATGTCACGACCACAGCACTGGCATCCAACGGACGTTATGCGCAGGATGCGTTGAGGGAACATATCATCGCTGAACGCGCTGATCTTTTCGTGATGGGCGCTTACAGTCATTCCCGGTTGCGTGAACTGGTCTTTGGCGGGGTGACGCGCTCCATGCTGAACGAGCTGCCCATTCTCACGCTTTTCTCGCGTTAGAAGACACGATTGAAGCCAGTTTGATCCGGCAATTGGCCAACAACTGGCTGACAACTAGCCTGTGATGACACGACACGCTTGCAAGAACACCATTTTTGCGGTTATCAGCATCACCCGGCGCTGACTGTGCCGGGTGGAGAGCCTTTTCCTCTCTTGCCGCCCGCCTGAAAGGGCGCAGACGAAGAAAAGCCGCAGATCCTGACAGTTACAGCGCTTGGCAATCCGTCATAGCGCATTTTTGGTTTTTAAAGGTCCGGAGAACGAGCTCCGGATCGTTCCACGGAGCGTTTCGATGTCCTTGCCAGATAAAGCCTTCCCAGTTTCATGGGATCAGTTCCACCGTGATGCCCGCGCCCTCGCCTGGCGGATTGCCGGTATGAATCGCGATTGGCACGCAATTGTTGCCATCACGCGTGGCGGTCTGGTCCCTGCAGCCATTGTCTGCCGCGAACTCGGCATTCGTCTCATCGAAACCGTCTGTATTGCCTCCTATCACGACTACACGTCGCAAGGCGACATGCAGATCCTCAAGGGTGTGAGCGAAACACTTCTGGAAAATGGCGGCGAAGGCGTCATTGTCGTAGACGACCTGACCGACACCGGCAAAACCGCAGCCATCGTGCGGGAAATGATGCCGAAGGCCCATTTTGCGACTGTTTACGCCAAGCCGAAAGGCCGTCCGCTGATCGATACCTTCGTAACGGAAGTGTCTCAGGACACCTGGATCTATTTCCCTTGGGATATGGGCTTCACCTATCAGGAACCGATCGCAGGCGACAAGCGCGGCTGAAGCCCGACAGACTTGAAGCCATAAATCCATCGAATGCACTTCCGATAAAACTGGCGGATTCACATCCGCCAGATCAAAACGCTGCGAAACGAAAACAAACGAACGCGATTGCGGTGATATTTCCGCCGCAATCGCACCTTATGGAAAGCGCATCGAAATAACGCCGATTAGAGGCAGATAGCGTTTTCAAAGCCGCCATCTCCTGCCGAAATTTTAGTAATACCTTTAAAATAAAAGCTTTTTTGAATATTTTCAAAGGTCAGCTGCCTAACTAATCAGTTGTTATTTTGGCGAATCGGATCATGCTATAGATAAAAAGGGGATTTTCGCGGTGAAGTCGCAGGCCAAACAACTGATTGCAACCGAAAAGCGTATTTTGACGCCTTCCGGTCGTTTGCAGCAGGTTGCGGCGCTTGTCTATCGTCGCGACATGGGCACCCTCAAGGTTCTCGTCATTACGAGCCGCGGTACAGGCCGCTGGATCATCCCCAAAGGCTGGCCGCAAGTTGGTCGCACTCTGGCAGATACTGCTCTTCGTGAAGCTTATGAAGAAGCAGGCATTCGTGGTGAGGTCTCACCAGTACCAATCGGTAGTTTCTGCTACTGCAAGACCGATCTGCCACCTGAACGCATAAACCAGTTCACGGCGGCGGTATTCGCGGTGCAGTTCACCGGGCAGGAGAAAGACTGGCCTGAGCGGGATCAGCGCATCTGCGAATGGGTGTCGCCGCAGGAAGCGGCCAATCGCGTCGAAGAGACCGAACTGAAGCAGTTACTGAACCATTTTGGTGATTCGGGAATTGCCGCTGCTGCGGAGTAAGCAGCCCGCAAGCCGTCTTCAATGCAACATTCCCCCGGATTACGATCCTTTTGCAGGGATTTTCTCTTTCGACAGTCGACGCTGCCGTGCTTGTTCCTCTAACTGCTAATAATAGCGGCTATCCAGGCTCCCCAAATCACATAGCCGGCTTGGTTCGCAAAAGTGTCGCTTCTCCCCGTTATCCACATTTGCCCCAAGCTGTTACGCACAATATCTAGATGCTGGAGCGTTACAACAAACCATTGCTTGACGCTCGAAGCCGAGTCGTTTTTTATGATACTATCGTTGCGTAAGTAGCGTGATCGGGCGTTGTAATCTGCCGGTCCTTTTTTCGGTCAAGTTGAGTATCGAACGAGCGTTGCGCTTTGAAAGTGCGGTTTTCGCTCGGTGCTTTCTTGCGCCCAAATTCTGGGTTCGCCCTTCTCTGGAGAAGCAGATGCAACATCAATCAGAAACAGCGTTAACACTAGATTTAGTATTTGCGCTCATGCTTCTTACAAGATAAGGTATTTTTCGTTCCGCCGATTTTTGATCGCGATCACGCTAGCAAGGTTGCAATTAAGCTCCCCTGAGGCGTTTTTTCGTGGGCTTTGATGAGGTGGAAGCGGATTTCCGGGAGTTTTCTCCCCAACAAGACGCTCCTCCCCGCAGAAGAGCTGTTTTGACAGAGACGCGATACAGACAGGCCGTGGCTGAAAACCGTCACTAGAGCTACTATATATAGAACGTTTGGATGGGACAGATGAAGATCGAACGCCGTTTCACGAAAGAGAATCAGTCGGCCTATGCGGACATCGCGTTCCGGACTGCGACCAGCGAGATCAAGAATCCCGATGGATCCATCGTATTCCGTCTTGAGAACATCAATGTGCCCGCGCAGTTCAGCCAGGTCGCCGCGGACATTCTTGCACAGAAGTACTTCCGCAAGGCTGGCGTTCCCGCACAGCTGAAGAAGATCGAGGAGAACGACGTTCCCTCATGGCTGTGGCGCTCGGTCGCTGACGAGGACGCGCTTGCCAAGCTGCCTGAAAATGATCGCTACGGCTCCGAAATGGACGCCTGCCAGGTTTTCGACCGTCTCGCCGGCACTTGGACCTATTGGGGCTGGAAGGGTGGCTATTTCGCCTCTGAGGAAGATGCCCTCGCCTTCCGCGACGAGCTTGCCTATATGCTCGCGACCCAACGTGTGGCTCCAAACAGCCCGCAATGGTTCAACACCGGCCTGCATTGGGCCTATGGCATCGACGGTCCCGGCCAGGGCCATTTCTATGTCGACTGGCAGACCGGCAAACTGACCAAGTCCAAGTCGGCCTATGAACATCCGCAGCCGCATGCCTGCTTCATTCAGTCCGTTGGCGACGATCTCGTCAATGAAGGCGGCATCATGGATCTGTGGGTCCGTGAAGCACGCCTGTTCAAGTATGGCTCCGGCACGGGCTCCAACTTCAGCTATCTGCGCGGCGAAGGTGAAAAACTTTCCGGTGGTGGCAAATCCTCCGGTCTGATGAGCTTCCTGAAGATCGGCGACCGCGCCGCAGGTGCGATCAAGTCGGGCGGCACGACCCGCCGCGCCGCCAAGATGGTCGTCGTCGACATCGATCATCCGGATATCGAGGAATATATCGACTGGAAGGTCAAGGAAGAGCAGAAGGTTGCTTCGCTCGTCACCGGTTCCAAGATCGTCAAGCAGCATCTGACCGCCATCATGAAGGCTTGTGTCAACTGCGAAGCGGACAATGATGATTGCTTCGATCCGGCGAAGAACCCTGCCCTGAAGCGCGAAATCAAGGCCGCAAAGAAGAACCAGGTTCCGGAAAACTACGTCAAGCGCGTGATCCAGTTCGCGCGTCAGGGCTACACCGACATTCAGTTCAAGACCTACGATACAGACTGGGATTCGGAAGCCTATCTGACTGTTTCGGGCCAGAACTCCAACAATTCCGTTTCGCTGAAGGACGAATTCCTGCGCGCTGTCGAAAACGACGGCGACTGGAACCTGACAGCTCGTCGCGACGGTCGCGTCATGAAGACGCTGAAGGCGCGCGATTTGTGGGAAAAGATCGGTTACGCCGCCTGGGCGTCCGCTGATCCGGGCCTGCACTACAACACGACCATGAACGATTGGCACACCTGCCCGACCGCCGGTCCGATCCGCGCTTCCAATCCGTGCTCGGAATACATGTTCCTTGACGACACGGCTTGCAATCTGGCGTCGATCAACCTGCTCACCTATCGCAACAAGGATGGTTCATTCGATATTGCAGCTTACGAGCACACGGCACGCCTGTGGACCATCGTTCTCGAAATCTCGGTGATGATGGCGCAGTTCCCGTCGAAGGAAATCGCCCGTCTTTCTTATGAATACCGCACGCTCGGCCTCGGCTATGCCAATATTGGCGGCCTGCTGATGACCTCCGGCATTCCTTATGACTCGGACGAAGGCCGCGCGATCTGCGGCGCGCTGACGGCGATCATGACCGGTGTAGCCTATGCCACCTCCGCTGAAATGGCAAAGGAACTCGGGACCTTCCCAAGCTACGAGCCAAACGCCGAGCATATGTTGCGCGTCATTCGCAACCACCGCCTCGCTGCCCATGGTGAAACCGAAGGCTATGAAGGCCTTGCCGTCAACCCGGTGGCGCTGATTGCCGAGGATTGCCCGGATCAGGATATGATTACCCATGCACGTGCTGCCTGGGACAAGGCGCTGGAACTTGGCGAAAAGCATGGCTACCGCAATGCACAGTCCACCGTCATCGCGCCTACCGGCACGATCGGCCTCGTCATGGACTGCGACACGACCGGTATCGAGCCAGATTTTGCGCTGGTGAAGTTCAAGAAGCTCGCTGGTGGCGGTTACTTCAAGATCATCAACCGCGCCGTACCGGAAGCACTCCGCACGCTCGGCTATTCGGAAAGCCAGATCGCTGAAATCGAAGCCTATGCTGTCGGTCACGGCAACATCAATCAGGCTCCGGGCATCAACCCGTCTTCTTTGAAGTCCAAGGGCTTCACCGACGAGAAGATCGAAGCCCTGAATGCTGCTCTCAAAAGCGCATTCGACATCAAGTTCGCTTTCAACAAGTGGACGCTGGGCGAAGACTTCTGCAAGGACGTGCTAAAGCTCACCGATGAACAGCTCAACGATTTCTCGTTCGAGATGCTCCCGGCGCTGGGTTTCGCCAAGAAGGACATCGAAGCTGCCAACATCCATGTTTGCGGCGCAATGACCCTCGAAGGGGCGCCGTTCCTCAAGGAAGAGCACTACGCCGTGTTCGATTGCGCCAATCCTTGTGGCAAGATCGGCAAGCGTTATCTCTCGGTGGATAGCCACATTCGCATGATGGCAGCCGCACAGCCGTTCATTTCGGGTGCGATCTCCAAGACGATCAACATGCCGAATGACGCAACCGTCGAGGACTGCAAGAACGCCTATATGCTGTCCTGGAAGCTGGCGCTCAAGGCCAATGCGCTTTATCGCGACGGCTCCAAGCTTTCGCAGCCGCTCAACGCCGCCCTCATCTCGGATGATGAGGACGAAGACGATGCAGTCGAGGCACTGATCGAAGCCCCTGCTGCAGCCCGCGCCGTTCAGGTAACCGAACGTATCGTCGAAAAGGTTGTCGAAAAGATCGTGCATGAGCGCGAAAAGCTGCCGAACCGTCGTCAGGGTTATACGCAGAAGGCAGTCGTTGGCGGTCACAAGGTCTATCTGCGCACCGGCGAGTTCGGTAATGGACGCCTCGGTGAAATCTTCATCGATATGCACAAGGAAGGTGCTGCTTTCCGTGCAATGATGAACAACTTCGCCATCGCCGTATCGCTCGGCTTGCAGTACGGCGTACCGCTCGAGGAATATGTGGAAGCCTTCACTTTCACGAAATTCGAACCGGCAGGCATGGTCATCGGCAACGATGCCATCAAGACCGCAACGTCGATCATCGACTATGTCTTCCGTGAGCTGGCAGTGTCCTATCTCGGACGCAATGACCTCGCCCATGTCGACACAAGCGACTTCGGTAATACGGCGCTTGGCAAGGGTATCAAGGAAGGTAAGACCAATCTGGTCTCGACCGGTTGGACGCGTGGTTACAAGCCCACTCTGGTGACCAACTCGACTAACGAAGCCAAGGGATCGACAAATTCTGTGCCGCAGGCTTCCAACGTCACAACCTTGAAGTCGACCACGCCGACGGGCAATCGCCCCGCAACAATCGGTCTGGTGACGGATGGTGCGACCGCCTTCAAGCGGGAGTTGGAAGAGCAACCTGCTCCGGCACAGCAGCAGGAAAGCACATCGGCAACAGCAACCGAACTTTTCTCGGATAAGGCTGCAGCAGACGCTGCTTCTGCCCGCGCGGAAAGTGCGAATGCCGCCAAGAAGCTGGAAGCTGACCGCCGCATCAAGTCGATGATGCAGGGCTATACCGGCGACAGCTGCACCGAATGCCAGAACTTTACCATGGTTCGCAACGGAACGTGCCTCAAGTGCGACACTTGCGGTGCAACGAGTGGCTGCAGCTAAGTAAAATTCGTAGTATACGAAAATAAAAAAGCCCGCTTTATGCGGGCTTTTCTTTTCTTAAAGTATTTTAAAGGAACAATTATATATAATAATAGTTCTATGATGAAATACTGAAATTCAACAAATTTCGGAACGAACCGACTATTTCCACGTTCAGTCTAAGCAACCGAACGTATAAAGGAGATAGTTATGTTCAGGACTACACTTCTGACGACGACGTGTGCATTGCTGATTAGCGGCGCTGCTTATGCTCAGACAGCTGCACCAACGCCAGCACCTGCCGAGCCACCGGCTGCGGCAGAGGAAATGCCGGTTTCGTCCAAGGACATGTTTGGCAATCCCACATCGGGTGAGACCGACAAGGTCGGCTTTCTGGAACCGAAAGAGGGCCAGCTTCTCGTCACCTCTTTCATCGGACAGAACGTCTATGAAAGTGATGCTGCTGACGCCCAGACTGTCGGCAAGCTGAATGATCTTATCGCCAGCCCCGAAGGTGAGATTGAAGCTGCGGTGATCGGCGTGGGTGGTTTTCTTGGAATCGGCGAGAAGGACGTAGCTGTAAGCCCGGATCAACTGCAGCTTGCAACCCGCAGTGACGGCAAAAAATGGCTGGTCATAAAGGCGACCAAACAGCAGTTGACCGATGCGCCGGCATTCGATCGCTCGAAGCTTTTTGTGGACGGTGTAGCCGATCCATCAGCAGCAAACGAGACCAACGCCCCGACGACTGATGCCCCAGCAAGCGATACAGCTCCGGCATCACCACCTCCAGCCCAATGATACGGTCTCGATGAGCAATACGACAAGTCTACCCCCCGGCCTTATGGCCGGGGTTTTGATGCAAATAACCATTACTCGCGGTTGAAATATTCATATGGCCGCCTTAATTCCTGGTAGAACATGATACAAGCATCGCAACACGGCCCCCAATTTTCACCAGGTTAATCTCAGGAAAGTCTATTGTCCGAATTTTTTATTGCTCATCCCTGGGCGGAAACCCTTGTGGCGCTTGGAGGATTATTTCTTTCAGCTTTCATTGCAAACTTTCTAATCAAGGCGATTTTGCTCAAACTACTCGAACGTCTTGTCCAGAAAACCTCTTTCGGACAAGACGAAGAGCTTAAAAGACACAGTGTCATCAGCCGTCTTGCCAATATCGTTCCGGCGTTGATTATTTCATCCGGGATCATGGCGGTGCCGGGCCTGCCCGAAGGCGTGATCACCGTTATTCGGAATGTAGCGATAGCTTTCATCATTCTGACGCTGGCTTTGGCGGTCAATTCAGTCTTTGGGCTGATCGATACGCTCTATCATCGCCGTCCCGAAGCCAGATACCGCCCCATAAAGGGCTACATTCAGGTGGCCAAACTTGCTGTCTACATCGTGGCGGCAGTCCTTGTCATTGCGACACTGCTGGACAAGTCGCCGGTTATCCTTCTTTCCGGTGTCGGTGCTATGGCCGCGGTGCTAATCCTTGTCTTTCAGGACACATTGCTTTCTCTGGTCGCCAGTATGCAGATCGCCTCGTCCAACATGGTTCGTGTCGGCGACTGGATTGAAATGAAGAATCTCGACGCCAATGGCGATGTCACGGAAATCGCGCTCTATACCGTCAAGGTCCAGAATTTCGACAAGACGATCACCACCATTCCGATCCGCAAGCTCATCACCGAGCCGATGAAGAACTATCGCGGCATGCAGGAATCCGGCGGGCGCCGCATCAAGCGCGCGCTTTATATCGATCAAAACACCATTCGTTTTCTGTCGGATGACGAGCGAGCCAGACTTGGCACAGTTGATTGGCTGGCGGATTATCTGCCCAAGAAGGCCAAGGAAATCGCCGAATGGAACCAGAAGCTTGGCGACCGCGCCAACAATCCGGTCAACAGGCGTCAGTTCACCAATGTCGGTACGTTTCGGGCCTATGTAGACAATTATCTGCGCAATCACCCCGGCATACACAAAGGCATGACATTGCTGGTGCGCCAGATGGACCCTACTCCCGAAGGACTGCCGCTGGAAATCTACTGCTTTACGAACACGACCGTCTGGGCGTCATTCGAACAGATTCAATCAGATATTTTCGATCACCTTTACGCGGTGTTGCCGGAATTCGGCCTCAGCGCCTTCCAGAATCCGAGCGGTAACGATTTTCGCAAACTGACAATCAATGCGCCTGTCGAGCAGCCTCAATCACCTTGGCGTTCAAACGTTGAACATTATAGCGTGCCCGAGACGGTGTCAGGCCAAGACGGACGACAGCAAGATGCATTGAAGGAACGATCATGACGCTTTGCCCGTCATGGCCCGACATCCAGAATGCATCTTCCGGAATGCCATCCTCACCTGCCTTCACACCGCTAATCTGCAGCCAGACCTGAGCGGAACCATAGCGCCCTTCGGACTCGGGCCTGGGTTTGCGCATAAATGAAATATAGTCCGCAGGCAGGATCGGCTTTCCGTACAGGTTTCCACCATCCGCGAGAAACGCGCCCAACCGAGCCCAATCACGGGCGGTAGCGTACATATAGGAAGAACCGGCAAAGACGCCTGACGCATCCGTCTCCAAAATGACGCTGTTCATGCCAAGCGGACCGAATAGGGCAAGCCGCGGATAAGCCAGCGCCTCCTCGCGGCTGTTAAAACTATCCATGAAAAGCTCTGACAGAATATTCGCCGTTCCACTGGAATAATTGAATTTCGTCCCTGACGCCGCCTCCAGCGGCAAAGACGCAGCAAACCCGGCCATATCCGGCTCCAGATAAAGCATGCGCGTGACATCCGTTACTGTGCCGTAGTCCTCATCGAAGCGGAGACCGCTATTCATCGCCATCAGATTTGCGAGAGAAATCTTTGCCCGCTCATCGTTCTTCCATTCCGGTAAAAGGGCTGTGCTTTCCAAACTCATGCGCCCTTCAGCAATGCGCATGCCGATCAGTGTCGCGATGACGGACTTGGTCATGGACCAGCCCAGTAAAGGCGTATCCGCATTAAAACCCGAACCGTAATTCTCGGCAATCAGCTTGCCGTCGCGGACGACCGCAATCGCGCGCATTCCCGGCCCGGCCAGAACCTGATCCTCAATCACAGCCTGCACCGCTGGATCGGTCTCAATTCGGATCGGTTCTGCGGGCACCTGCGGGCCGGTCGGAATTTCAACGCGCAAATCATCTTTCTGGATATTCGCGCATCCCAGCGCTGGGCGATAGATTGCGGTACTTGGTGCAAAGAAGCCGAAAATCCGCACCGTCACACTGTTATTATTCTTGTCGAGGGCGGCATTCAGAAACCGCAGCAGCGGGTTTCCCGGTGCCTGAACATCGTCTGCAAGGACGGCATCAGCATCCCGACCGGCAATGAAAACATTTGAACAGACAATCTTGGCAGCATAGCCGGTGCCGACACGCAACAGCTCAGGCGGTCGAACCGCCAGCCAGAGAATTGCTCCCAGCACGATGACGAGCAGAAGACGACCGACAAACTTCAGAATACGCTTCATGCTGCCCCTCGCAAATAGTCGTTACGTCAATCATACCAAGCCGAGATAACTTGCCAACTCCCGCGCGGCGACACCACCTGCCCTGTTTGCACCGATGGTCGAGGCAGATGGGCCATAACCAACAAGATGAATACGGGGATCGGCGGCCACCTGTGTTGCAAGGCGTCCAGTCATGAGAATACCGGCTTCTGCATTGCGCAATTGCAGCGGGGCAAGATGGTCAAGCGAACTGCGAAATCCTGTGCACCACAAAATAACATCAAAGGATTGTTCACTTCCATCGTCCCACCGAACACCTGTTTCCGTGATTTCGCTGAACATGGACAAACGGTTGAGCACACCGCGAGCGCGTGCCGCTTCAATGGCCGGCGTCAACGGCAGCCCCGTTACTGAAACGACCGATCCAGGTGGCAAGCCCCGGCGTACCCTTTCCTCAACCAAAGCCACGGCAGCACGGCCCAACTCCGGTGTAAACGGACCTTCCCGGAAAGCAGGTTCTTTGCGCGTGACCCATACGGTTTCCGTCACACGCGATATCTCGTCCAGAAGCTGCACAGCCGAGATACCCGCGCCGACGACAAGAACACGTTTGCCCTTGAAGGCGTCAGCTGTCTGATAATCCCGCGTGTGAAGTTGCTGGCCTTTGAAAAGCTCCGCACCCGGATAGGGTGGGATATAAGGAGACTCCCATGTGCCGGTCGCGTTGATGATCCCGCGTGCCGAATAGTTGCCCCGATCTGTCTCCACACGAAGCCGTTCGCCACGATCGCAAACGACTTTCACGGCCACAGGACGGTGCACCGGAAGATCGAAGGCTTCCTCATAGGCGCGGTAATATTGTGGGACGGCAACCGATGCACGCACCTCGCCATTGGTCGTTTCGACAATATCCTCGAACTTCATGCCTGGGAGATCGTGAATGGCGTTGGCAGTCTGGAGAGTTAGCGAAGGCCAGCGGAATTGCCAGGCTCCGCCCGGCCCTGCGGCCTTGTCCAGAACCACGAATTGCCGTTCGCCTGCGAGACCAAGCTTATTCAGATGATAGGCCGACGAGAGTCCCGCCTGCCCGGCTCCAATAACCACAATGTCGACCTTGCGGGCGACTTTCACGTGGCCATTATCGGCTGGCTGCTGATCGACGGACTGTATATCTGACATGATGCGCTATAGGCTTCCGAAATATGATTTGTGTCCGTAGATAGGGATCGAACGGCGGCGTCGAAAGCCCACCTATCCTACCATCGCAGCCGAGCGCAGTCTTTTATTGCGCCCCTCCCAAACACTCACGACCAGCATGATAACCGTCGTCAATATGCCCATTTCCAATAGATCGGCCATATAGCCGACAGGGATCGCTGCCAGTAGAGCCAAAACACCAAAGGCGTGTGACGTGGGAATAACGCCATAGACAACCTTCTTGTAGATGGCGCTGCCAATCAGATAGATCGCCGGTCCTGCGACAAGAACAAGAACGTAAGCAGTCTTCAACGGATCATGCGGATGGGCCATGACAAGATCGTTTCCAACTGCCGTTGCGATAATCCCGGCCACCAGAATGGCGTGAACATAGTGGAAATATGCGCCAATCCGTCCAGGATCAGTGGAGTGGGTGATCGTATCTGTCGCATCCTTGCTGGAGGTGCCAAAGTAGAGCCACCACATGGCAAGCGTCCCGAGAAAAGTGGCCAGCAGCGCCGACATGAGGGCCAAATTCCAGACTTCAGCATTTGCAAGGGTTGCCCCGGTAGCCAAAACCGTTTCGCCAAGTGCCACGATTACGAACAACTGGCAACGCTCCGCCAGATGTCCGCCTTCAATGGTCCAATCACTGGTGTGAGAGCGTCCGAGACCCGGTAGCGCAAAGCCGAACATCGGCGATAAATATTCGCAAAGCACAGCAATAAGCCACAACACCATACGGGCTTCATGCTCGACGAAACAACCGGCTATCCAGAAGACAGCGGAAATAGTGAGCCAACCGAGCATACGCCTGTAATTGGCGGCAAGTGGATGGTCCTGCCCCAGAACAAACACGATATAGGCTGTTTTGCCGACCTGAATCGCCACATAGGCCAGAGCAAATATCCAGCCTTTGTCAGCGAAAGCACCGGGGATGGACGATGCCATCACCAAACCGAGCAGCATGACGCAGAACAAAAGGCTGCGTATCTGCGGCGTTTCCGGGTTGAACCAGTTTGTCACCCAGCAGGTATATTGCCAGCCGAGCCATACTGCGAACCAGAGGATCAGCGTTTCGACAACACCGGTGAGCGTCAGATTATGCAGAAGTTCATGACTGAGCTGCGTAACCGCGAAAACATAGACCAGATCGAAGAACAATTCCTCGAATGTCACCCGAGCATGGTGCCCGTCTCTTTGTCTCAAAAGCGGATGTGAAGCGACGGCAGAAGCTGAATTCATGCGAATGTACCTTCCCCTCAGACGGCAAGCATTCAATGCCACTGTCCGGCAGCTTAGCCCGCAGTCGATCAGCCGTATATCCGAATGTGCTGATTTCCACTTAAAGAAGTCAGTGTCGTCTTATTTCCCGCCGAACGTGTTACCTGCTTCGAGCCATGCATCGATACCGTCCGCCGCCGCGCGGCCCATCGCGAAACAGGCAGTCAGGAGATAGCCGCCAGTTGGAGCCTCCCAGTCGATCATTTCTCCGACAACGAAAATGCCGGGTAGCTTCGGCAGCATGTAGTTCTTGTCGATTTCATGCCAACGAATACCGCCTGCCGACGAAATCGCTTCATCCAGCGGGCGCGGGCGGAGCAGTGGAATGGAAATAGCCTTGATCGTGGCGGCCAGCGCTTCCGGACTTCTGTCGCGGGTGAACTCGGTCACCAGAGCAGCTTTTACACCCGTCAGACCTGCAGCCTTGCGCAACAGATTGCCAAAGCTCAGCTTTGTATCCTGCCGGGCAATATCACTTTCCAGTCGCTCCGTAGTTCGTCCGGGAACAAGATCGAGCGTCAGAAACGCCTTCCCGTTTTCTTGCAAGCTATCGCGCAGAGCTGCGGAATGCGCATAGATGAGACTACCCTCAACCCCACCGCGTGTAATGACAAACTCGCCCTGTGTCGCGCCTGCATGGGAAGTTGCGATAACAGACTTCACCGGTTCACCGGCGAAGCGTTCAGCAAAGAAGTCGCTCCAGGCAACGTCAAAACCGCAATTTGCGGGTTGAAACGGCGCTATATCGATTGACCTTCGCTGAAACTCATTGATCCAGAGGCCGTTGGAACCGAGCTTCGGCCAGCTTCCGCCACCAAAAGCAAAGAGCGCAGCATCGCATGTAATCGTCTGAACACCGTCGGGGTTCTCGATCTTGAGACTATTGCCCTCGAAGCCAATCCAGCGATGTCGGGTGAGAATGCGAACGCCCTGATCTTCCAGACGTTTTCCCCAAGCCCGCAAAAGCGGAGACGCTTTCATCGCTTTGGGAAAGACACGACCGGATGAGCCGACAAATGTCTCGGCACCCAATTCATCCGCCCAGGCACGTAATTCGGTCGGGCCGAAAGCCGTCAAGGCTGGCAATATACGGTCAATGCTTGAGCCGAAGCGTTTCGCGAAAGTTGCAAAATCTTCCGAATGCGTAATGTTCAGCCCTGACTTTCCGGCAAGCAGGAACTTGCGGCCAACTGTCGGCATCTGCTCGTAGACCGTCACGCGATAGCCTCGCGCTGACAGTCTTTCGGCGGCCATCAGACCAGATGGCCCGCCTCCGAGAATGGCAATATTGCCTTCAGGCATCACGGTATCAGCCTCGCCGAAGTATTAATCCTGCTTCTCCAGCATTTCCTTAACTGTGGTCGCCAACTGCTTGAGTGAGAATGGCTTTGGCAGGAATCCGAACTTGGCATCAGCTGGAAGATTGCGTGCAAAGGCATCCTCCGCGTAACCCGACACGAAGATGAATTTGATATCAGGATACGTCTTGCGAAGCTCACGCAGCAGTGTCGGACCATCCATTTCCGGCATGACGACATCCGATACGACGATATCCACCTCGCCGCCAAGCTCTGCCATGACTTCAAGCGCTTCGACACCGGAAGCCGCTTCGTGGACTGTATAACCGCGTGACTGGAGTGCGCGTACGCCGCCCATACGGACCGCGTCTTCGTCTTCCACCAGGAGAACGGTCGCGGAACCGGAAAGATCGATTGCTTTCTCGACCTTCTTTTCCTTCACGACAACCGGAGCATCGTCGGCGCGTTTTTCCTCGATGAGGCGTGGCAGGAAGATCTTAAACGTCGTGCCTTTTCCAACCTCGGAATCACAATAGATGAAGCCACCGGTCTGTTTGATGATCCCGTAGACCATCGACAGCCCAAGACCCGTACCCTTGCCCACTTCCTTCGTCGTGAAGAACGGCTCGAAAATCTTTTCGAGCACATCCGCAGGAATGCCCGTCCCGGTGTCTTCCACTTCGAAGACCACATAGTCCGCTTCCGGAAGATCGCGATAATGCAGCTTTGCGACTTCCTGCGTCGACACGTTACGGGTACGCAACGTGATTTCGCCGCCGTCCGGCATGGCATCACGTGCATTGACCGCGAGATTGACGGCAACCTGTTCGAACTGTCCGAGATCGGCCTTGACCGGCCAGAGATCACGTCCATGATCGATCTTCAGCTCTATATCCTTGCCGACAAGGCGAGCCAGAAGCATACGCAGATCTGCAAGAACGTCGGTCAGGTCGAGCACTTCCGGACGAAGCGTCTGACGGCGCGAGAAGGCCAACAACTGGCGCACGAGCGAGGCCGCGCGATTGGCGTTCTGCTTGATGTTCATAATGTCCGGGAACGACGGATCGGATGCGCGATGGTTGGTCAGCAGCAGGTCCGACGACATGATGATCGCCGTCAGAACGTTGTTGAAGTCGTGCGCAATACCACCTGCAAGCTGGCCGACAGCCTGCATCTTCTGGCTCTGCGCCATCTGGTTTTCGAGGGCTTTCTGCTCGGTTGTTTCGACAGCCGAGATAATCGCCGCTTCTTCGGCACGCTCGCCGCCCAGATCAGTGACAGGGCTCATATAAAAGCGGATGTGCCGCTCTTCGTTGCCCGGCAACACCGTATCAACAGGCGAAATGCTTGCCTGTCCTGCAAAGGCTGCGGCAAGCGCTCTGTTGAAGGTCTCGCGATCGCGTTCATGCACGACGATTTCAAGCTTCGCATTGCCGTCAATCGCATCACGATCGACAACAGGAGCGAAAATATCGAGGAAGCGCGCATTGGTGCGCAGTATATGTCCGGCAGAATCAACCGCAGCGATGGCCATCGGAGCCGAGTTGAAGAAACGCGTGAAGCGCACTTCTGCGGAGCGCAGCGCCATTGATGAATCCTCGCCCTCCGCACGATCCAGAACGATGGTACGGCTCGTACCGCGCGTTCCATCACGCGCAGCCTGGACACGGTGATAGAAGCGAACGGCGAGGCTCTGTCCGTTCCGCTTGATGAGATCAAGATCGATGACGGTGTTGCGGCTTGTGCCCGGCTCGGCTTTCACCGCCTTGATGAGCGCCATTCCGCTGCCTGCCACTATATCGTTGAGTGTCAACGATCCCGGTGTGAACTGGGTCAGATCGACACCAAGCCACTCTGCAAGCGTCGCATTGAGGTAGATGATCCGGCCGGAAGGGTCGGCAGAAAAGAACCCAGCTGGCGCGTGATCGAGGTGATTGATCGCTTCCTGCAGCTCTTGAAAGAATCGCTCCTGCTCCGCACGCTCGTCAGAAATATCGGCAATCTGCCACGCGACGAACGGGCTTTTGAATTCGTGTCCGGCTTCAACGGGACGCGCCTTGATGCGATACCAGACAGGCGCCAGCGAGCCATGCCCTTCACGGGAAAGGCCGCCGGAAAGACGCACTTCCTCCTGTGCCGACAGACCATCGCGAACGGCATTCGTCAGACGGTATATGGCATCGGATGCCGCGGGTTCTGCCGTCAATACATTATCGAGCGAACGGACTCCTTCGGCATTCGCAACACCAGTCATGACGGCATAAGCCTGATTGGCATAAACGATCTGGCCGCGCGCGTCGGAAATGACAGTCCCTTCCGGCTGCGAATCCATGAAGGAATGAGCGAGGTCCTGTTCACCGTTCTTCTGGCTGAATTGAATGAGACCCGTTGCTGCGCCGAAAAGGTAGAATACGCCGACCATCGACAGAATGCCCATAAGAACGAGGGCGAATCCATCTCCAAGCTGGTCGCGGAACACAAAATAGGCGATTGCGGCGACCGTAAGCAGAATACCGACGATCAGCAGGCGAAGAGCTCCGCTGCGATTGCGCTTGGGCATTACGAGCGGTTTCGGGTAAGCGTTGTCCGTCTGTCGCGACATCAAGCCTGCTGCCCTTTCATGTTGCGTGGCCGAGCACCAACAGGCATCCGGGTGCCCCGGGTGCCATGCATTTTTTCGATCAGCCAAGACGTCATTTCAATCATCCGCATATCCGATTTTCTCGAATGCACTTTTCCGCACAGTTCAGCTCTCACGTGGGAACGCGCAGCCAATATGTCAGGGTATATCCGATTCGCAGAATGCTTTAATCGGCGAGCAGTACAAGCATTGCTGCACTGAAACGGTGCAAATTGGACTTTTTTGCACCGTTTTGCCTGGGGATCATATATTTCTCGCATTTCCAAGAAACATTCCCAAGGCTTAGAAATTCAACTACTGTACCAATCATGTGATGATGCGGAGTGCCGGGGGAAGCGCAGTCTCCATTCGTCGCAGGTTTTTCGTTTATTGTATAAGAGGGTATCCGCATGAAGGAATGGCTCAGCGGCATCGTTGGAGAGAGTGCGGCTAATATTGTTGGCTTCATCCTAATATTTGCGATCATTCTTGGCGGAATTTTCGTTGTTCTCAGTATCATTCGCCGTTTCAGCGGAGGTACTTTCGTTTCCAACGGGCGTACGCGACAGCCGCGCCTTTCGGTGATGGACGCAGCAGCAGTCGACAGCCGACGCAAGCTCGTGCTCATTCGCCGCGACGACGTGGAACATCTCCTGCTCATCGGTGGGCCAACCGATGTTGTGGTGGAACAGAATATTGTCATGGAATCGCGGGCTCATGCGCGTGTGCAAGCTTCACGCATCGAGCCTGAACATATCGAACGCTTCAAGCAGCACGAAGCAACCCTGACCAATGACAAGGCGGAGCGCCCTGCTCTCTCACTGCAAACACCGCAGGCCGAAGAGAAGGACGAAGCGATCCAGATCACCTCCGCAATCGAAGCACCGGTCTACCGCAAGCCTGAGCCAGCACGAGAAGAGCCGGTCCAGCAGGCTGCTGCACCTGTTCGCGTGCCGCCGCAGGCGCCGACAGCACCAATCCCGCCGCGACCACCTGTCGAGCAGAAATCCGCTCAACCACCCCAACCACGGCCTCAACCGCGCCCGGCGCCGAACTATCCGCCGCAGCCACGCACCGTATTGCCGCCCCGCCCCGCGCAAGCACAGCCGCAGTCAACACGTGCACATCCGGCCTATCCATTGAGCCAGGTTTCGCGCGGCGTTCTGAGTTCAACCTCGTCCGGTGCGACCGCCACTGCAGCCGGTGTTGCCGCCGCCGCATCGGTTGCTTCAGCAAATCTTGGCAGCATCGTCCCCGAGCGTGAAACAACGGTTGCGGATAAGTCTCCTTCGGTCGATGTAACCGGACCTACAGTCTCTTCGACTGCAGCTCCGGCATTCAGCGCCTCTTCGGAACCGGAGCGCGTCGAGCCGGAAATCGTGGTTGCCGAGTCAAAGCCTGTAGAAACAGAAGCCGTAGCAGTAGAAACGCCGAGCGATAACCTGGCCGATCTCGGCGGTGCGTTGCACGAAGCAATCGCTGCAGACGTCAATTCGGAGAGCGCCGCCAGCGCTGACGCCAAGGACGCGATCTCATTCGATACCGAATTCTTCGAAAATGAGCTTCTAAGCTCACTTGATATTTCCGCAACGGACGACGTTGTCGAAGACAAGGCGAAGGATGATATCGAAGATGAAATGGAAAAGCTTCTCGGTGAATTGACCAAGGATGAAATTCGCAGAAGCTGAGCTTCCGGCCAAAACTTGTCTCGATACAAAGAAAATAGGCTGCGGAAACCGCAGCCTATAAATTTTTCAAACCGTCTCGAAGCTTAGTCGTCGCGATAGACTTTCTCACGACGCTCATGGCGCTCCTGCGCTTCGATAGATAGCGTAGCGATTGGACGCGCATCAAGCCGCTTCAAGCTGATAGGTTCTCCCGTTTCCTCGCAGAAGCCGTATGTTCCTTCATCAATGCGGCTCAATGCTGCGTCGATTTTGGAGATCAATTTGCGCTGTCTGTCGCGAGCACGTAGCTCAATTGCCCGATCCGTTTCGGAGGATGCCCTGTCCGCCAGGTCCGGGTGGTTTGCATTTTCCTGCTGTAGCGCCTCAAGCGTTTCACGCGCTTCTCGCAGAATATCATTCTTCCACGCGACCAGTTTCGCGCGGAAGTAAGACTTCTGCCGCTCATTCATGAACGGCTCGTCTTCAGTGGGCCTATAGTCAAGGTCAATCAATTCACTCATTCTGAATTACCCCACATCTAGGAGACGCGAGCGGTTATATAGTTCCATAGCAACAAGGACACAACATCAAACAACCGTATCCCACTACTTTTTAGTGCATCAATTTTGTATGATTTTGCATCAAAATTATGCAATTCAAAACTGCACGCAAAAAATTGCTCTTTGGACTTTCAGAATAACTTCAATCAATTGCCAATAAAGTGGGTATATTTTCCAGTCACTGTCACCATCAACCTATGGAAGCATAATCAGCCTAATAATTAGGCATGTGGCACCTGTAAATAATGCTGACAGACATCAAAAAATCGGGAGAATGGACCACCGGAGCGCTCAATTGCGCTCGAAATATGGTCGAAAATGCTCACAAAACACAGCTTGGAACGTTACAGATGAGTCGTTTGCTTCTCCTTAGACATGCTAAAGCCGTGTGGGCGAAACCTGGAATGAAGGATTTTGACCGCCCTCTTGATCAGGAAGGCAAAGCTTCGCTCGACCGGCTTGCAAGGACGATGAAGTCAATCGATCTGTATCCTGATCGGGTGGTTCTTTCCGGTTCGTGTAGAACGCGAGAAACCGCGTTCGGCATTATTGAACGTCTGGGTATCGAGGTCGAAACCATCATCGACGATACGATCTATAGCGGCGGCGCGGCTGACTACATGCAAGCCATACGTGAACATGGCGATGTGCCGACGCTGTTGCTCGTGGGACACAATCCCAGCATAGAGGATCTGGCGCTGGCCTTATGTGGCGATGGCAACAAGGATGGCCTCTTGAAGCTCCGTGCAGGTTTTCCCACTGCCGCACTGGCAAATATTACATTTCCTGCTTCACTGGGCGAACTCGAACGTGGAGCAGGCTATCTCGAAAGCTTCATACTACCCCAGTAGATTTTCCGTAAGTGCACCAACATTCCTTGCCAAGACCGCTGACGCAACCCTATCTATACCGCTGACAGATCATTGAATTCGGCGAGGATTAATTGGCTAAGCTGACAAGTATTGGCGACGAAGCGAAGATCGCACTGGATACGCTGGCAGATCGTGCGACCGGGCTTTTGTCTCCATCATTGCGGCTCGGTGTGACTGGTTTGTCGCGTGCCGGAAAAACGGTCTTCATCACGGCTCTCGTTCACAACATGCTGCATGGCGGCAGGCTTCCGATGTTCGAGGCCTATAAATCGGGCCGCATTTCACGTGCGCTGCTCGAACCGCAGCCCGATGATGCAGTCCCCCGCTTTCAATATGAAGAGCATCTGTCGGCTTTGATCGATGAGCGTATCTGGCCGGACTCCACGCGCGCCATCTCGCAATTGCGCCTGACAATCGAATATGAATCCGCTTCTGCCTGGGGGCGCTGGCTGTCACCGGGCAAGCTTTCGGTCGATATTGTGGATTATCCCGGAGAATGGCTGCTGGATCTGCCTTTGCTGGGCAAATCCTATGCGGAGTTCAGCGCGGATTCCTTTGCTCTGGCCCATGAACCGACGCACAAGGATCTGGCTCAGGATTGGATCATCGAAGCTTCACTCGTCACCCCTTCCGAAAAGGCAGACGAACTGACTGCCCAGCGTCTGGCCAAGAGTTTTACGGCTTATTTGCGTGCAGGCAAAGCGGATGAGCGTGCATTATCGACCTTGCCGCCAGGGCGTTTCCTGATGCCGGGCGATCTCGAGGGTTCACCGGCACTGACATTTGCCCCGCTTCCCGACCTGAAACCGGACGATCTGAAGGCCGGTTCTCTGGGCGCAATGATGGAGCGGCGCTACGAAGCCTATAAAACCTATGTCATCAAGCCCTTCTTTCGCGAACATATTGCGCGGCTCGACCGGCAAATTGTGCTTATCGACGCCATGCAGGCAATGAATGCTGGTGGCGCGGTCGTTGCCGACCTCGAACGTGCACTCACCGATATCCTGTCCTGCTTCCGACCGGGACGCTCTAACCTGCTAACCGGGCTGATCCAGCGACGGATCGGCCGGATTCTCGTGGCTGCAACGAAGGCCGACCATCTGCATCATGAAAGTCATGACCGTCTGCAAGCCATCGTGCGCCGTCTCGTGGAGCGGGCTATAGAGCGCGCCGATTTTTCCGGCGCAGATATTGATGTCCTCGCAATGGCTGCCGTGCGCGCCACGCGCGAGGCAACCGTTACACAAGGTAAGGAAACTCTGCCCGTCATCGTCGGCACACCATTGAAGGGTGAAAAAATCGATGGTGAAGTGTTCGATGGTGAAACCGAAACAGCTATATTTCCCGGCGACTTACCGAAGAATCCCAATGCGATATTTGAAAAATCCTTTGCGCAGGATGACCCAGCCATTCGTTTCGTCCGTTTCCGGCCGCCCCGGCTTGAACGTACTGCCGAAGGCATCACGTTGTCCCTGCCCCACATAAGGCTGGATCGTGCCTTGCAGTTTCTGATTGGGGATCGTCTCGCATGACAGAGAAGACACCACGCAAACCAGCTTCCTTTACGGTAAGCCAGGCCTCTAACCGCCCCGAAGCAGCGGATGAAGCACCACGTCGCCCTCGTGCAGTGCGAGACCTTGATGTTGTTGTTGCCCAACCAGATGTTTTTGCATTGAGCGAAGAAGAGGCAGCAGAGCTGGAAATCCTCGATCCGTCGTTTGAAGCGCCCGAACGCAAGGGCTGGTCGCTCAGCAGAATACTTTTCGGTGCACTCGGTATCCTTGTTTCATTCGCCATCGGCATCTGGACCGAAGACCTTATCCGAGCGCTATTTTCCCGCGCGGATTGGCTGGGCTGGACGGCTCTTGGTGTTGCGATAATTGCGCTTGCCGCCTTTATCGCCATCGTCGTTCGTGAACTGGTCGCATTACGCCGCCTCGCGTCCGTGCAGCACCTTCGCAAGGACGCCGCAGATGCAGCAGAACGCGACGATATGGCCGCGGCCAGAAAGGCAGTGGACGCCTTGCGCTCAATTGCGGCGGGCTTGCCGGAGACGGCACGCGGACGACAGCTTCTGGACGGTCTGACAGACGATATCATTGACGGCCGAAACCTGATCCAGCTTGCCGAAACAGAAATCCTTCGCCCTCTCGACCGTGAAGCACGCACACTTATTCTGAATGCTTCAAAGCGGGTTTCGATTGTCACGGCAATCAGCCCGCGTGCGCTGGTCGATATCGGTTACGTCATTTTTGAATCAGCTCGGCTGATCCGCCGACTGTCACAACTTTACGGTGGTCGTCCTGGCACGCTGGGCTTTCTGAAACTTGCCCGCCGGGTCATTGCCCATCTGGCCGTGACAGGAACGCTGGCCATGGGGGACAGCGTGATCCAGCAGCTCGTCGGCCATGGTCTTGCGTCCCGGTTATCGGCCAAGCTCGGTGAAGGCGTCGTCAACGGACTCATGACGGCGCGCATCGGGATTGCCGCCATGGATGTGGTGCGTCCGTTTCCATTCAATGCGGAAAAACGCCCCGGCATCGGCGACTTTATCGGCGATCTCGTGAAGATCAACGGCGAACGACCGGATAAAAAGCATCCCGGAAAATAGCGGTTTATTTCCGAAGCATTAACCATTCGCGACGATTATGGATAGATAGAAATCTGCGCCAGAATCGAGCGACCAGGTGTATCGGCACACTCCCCTGAACCGTGCCCTTCTCTGTCAATCGGCTTATGGCAACGTCGGCAAATCCGACGGTTTGCGAGGCGCGGCCAGCTTTTGGTCGTGACATGCTGGAAAACAACGATTAGGAATGACGTCCGATCAAGGTCGTGAATCCGGGACAGAGCTGAATATGAAGAATTGCATCGCCGCCTGCCTGACGCTGCTGCCCGTGTCATTTTCCGCTGCGCCGGTTCTGGCCGCTGACAAGGACAAACAGTTCTTTCAAACGATCGAAGGCCAATGGTCAGGCCCGGGTGAAATCGTCGCCGGGAAATACAAAGGCACGAAGTTCGTGTGCAATCTCGCCGGGTCGACCCCGGATGAAGATATTGGCATGACACTCGACGGCACCTGCCGCGTCGGTGTCTTTTCGCAGCCGATGAAGGCCACCGTCACGCGTGTCGGATCCGCTTATTCCGGCAAATTCAATGATGGCGCAGCGGGCAAAGGCCTTGATGTCACGTCGGGTTCCGTCAGTGGAAACAAGGTTGTTTTCGGCCTGAACCGCAAGCAGCTCAATGGTGCGATGCTGGCACGTGTCTCCGATCCGAACACGATGAACGTGACGGTTTCGGTGCGGGTCGACAAAGAACTGGTTCCGGTCATCGGCATGAGCCTGAAGCGCGTCGATAATATCGCTGTCGGCAGTATCGCCAAGAACTGACCGGAACGCTATTCACGCCACCAGCCCGCATCCGTGCGGGCTTTTTCTATTCCGGATCGCTCTATCCCGGCATTCCAGTCCGCAACGGCCTTGCCTGCAATTTCGAGAGACGATGCAATATCGTTCAGGGGCACGAGGACGAAAGCCCGCTCGTGCATACGCGGATGCGGAAGCTCGAGAGCAGCATCCGTCATGACGACAGCCTCTCCCGCATCATCCTGCATTGCCAGTATGTCGATATCGATGATGCGCGGGCCCCATCTTTCAAGCCTGACACGCTTCAAAGAACGCTCCACATCAAGGCAGGTCGCAATCAACTCCAATGGCTGCAACGACGTTTCTATCTCTGCACAGGCATTGTGAAACCACGCCTGATCCGTCTTCCCCCATGGCGGCGTGCGATAGACTGCCGAAACCGCAACGACATCCGTGTCGGCTCGTTCGTCCAATATACGCAACGCCTTGCCCATCGAAGCGACAGGATCATCGATGTTTCCGCCAAGCCCCAGCCAGGCGCGATAATGTCTGCCTGTAGTCACTGCGGATAAACCACCGTCACTTCAACATGGTCCAATACGCCCGGAACAGGTGCATTCGGCTTGCGGACGGTAATTTCTGCGCGCTTTACCTGCGGAAACCGGGCGGTCATTGCCTTGGCCACGTCGAGAGCCAGCGTTTCGATCAGATAGCGCTGACGACCGGTGATAATGTCTTCAATAACCGCAAAAGCGATACCGTAATGCACAGTACCATCGATATCGTCGTTCTCCAGCGCATTACCCGGATCGACATCGAGAATAGCATCGACGTAAAAACGCTGACCGAGCTTGTGCTCTTCATCGAAAACGCCGTGGTGCGCGAAAAACGCGCAGTTCATCATTCGGATCGTGTACACGGCTTTACTTTCTATTTTCACTGCGTCTGGATTGCAGGATATCATCTGCAACGGCAAGTGCATCTCTATTAAAAGCGACATTGTGAACACGGAAGATGTCGGCACCTGCCAAACGCAGTGCGACAGACGTTGCCGCAGTTCCTATGTCGCGGTCGAGCGGATTGTCCCTGCCCGTCATGCCGCCGATAAAGCGTTTGCGCGACGTGCCGACGAGCAACGGAAATCCGAATTTCTGCAATTCGCCTGCTCTCGCCAGCAGCGCAATATCCTCATCCTTGTTCTTGCCGAAACCAAAACCGGGATCGAGTACGATGCGGGTTTCTTCAATGCCTGCCTTTTTCGCTATGTCCAGTGAAGCATTCAGGAACGAGAACTGGTCCTCGATGACATCAGCAAGAACGGGTCGATCCCTGCTGGTATGCATGATGACCAGCCCTGCGCCGCTCCTTTTGGCGACATGAGCGATTTCTGGTTCTCGTTGTAGTCCCCAGACATCATTGACGATATGTGCCCCGGCATTGACTGCCGCCTGCGCTGTTGCTGCGCGGTAAGTGTCGATGGAGATGATGCAATCGTATTTTTTCACCAATGCTTCGATGACCGGGACAACGCGCGCGATTTCCGTTTCGGAATCGATCGCAGCAGCTCCGGGCCGGGTCGATTCTCCGCCAACATCAATGATCGTCGCTCCATCAGCGAGCATCTGACCGGCCACTTCGACGGCCCTTTCCAGCTCATTGTGGTGGCCGCCATCGGAAAATGAGTCTGGCGTGACATTCAATATGCCCATGATCACGGACTTTTCCCCCAGACGAAGGCTTCTTCCATGAGCAACGTGCCATTCTTTCGTCATAGCGAAATGTTCCTGTGTCATTTCCTTGGGCTGTTTACTTGGGGCATTTCATTGCGGCGAGGTTGCAACCAACCTCGCCTGAAGTCATTTTGTGAAGGGCGTTATAGTTCTCTTGACGATTGCATGCCATGCTCGCGGCAATAAAAAGCGAATTTCTTACTGGTTTTAGAAAGAGGTGCCAGGACATGAATTTGAGGAAAAAGGTTCTGGCTCTCAGTGCAGTTCTTGCCATCGTAGCTCCCCAGGCGGAAGCCGCCGCGATCTTTCGCGAATTCAGCTACTATACCGTGAGCGGCAAAACGGCAGCGGACCTCGACAAGGCTCTTTCCCGCAATGGACCCTTCCTCAAGAAGACTGGTCAGCATCATCCCGGTGCCGCTGAAATCCGTTTCGATGCGAAGGTACGTTATGGTCGCGCGCCCGGGAAAGCCTGCAAGGTGCAGGACGTCTATGTAAACGTTCACGCAAAGGTCTCCCTGCCCCGCTGGAAACAGCGCCGCAAGGCCACGCCGGAACTGGCGCTGATCTGGGATACTCTGTTGCAGGATATTCGCCGCCACGAAGAGAGCCACATCGTCATTGCCCGCAGCTTTGCAAGCCAGATGGAACGGGAAATACGCGGACTGCGCACCCGCACGGATTGCTCTGTGCTTCGCGCTGACATCGACAAAGTGACTGCACGCCTTATGGAAGCGCACGATAAGGAGCAACAACGGTTTGACCGGGTTGAGACGATCAATTTCGAAAACCGCTTTGCGCGCTTGCTGACTTATCGCATGGAGCGCGCCCAGCAGGCTTCCAAATAACAGTAGTGCCGAACTATCTCAATTCGCGGCGTATAGCCTGCGTCATCAATGCTGCTTCATGGAACCCTGACAGGATGAGTTTCAGCTTGCCCGGATAGTGGCAAGCATCGCCGATAGCGTAGATCTTCGGACTTGAAGTTCTGAAGGTCTCGGGACTAACAGCCAGCATGTTGCCCGTCTTGATTAAGGAAACTTCGGCCAGAGGGTCGGGACGGATAACCTGTCCATCGAGACCGAAAGCACCAAGACCAGATGCAATCACCGCTGTCCGTGCTTCAAGCTTGTCGCCATTGCTAGTGTCAACAGCCACGCCGTCATCATCGACCGCGATTCTGACCGCGATCTTGTTGAAATGAAAAACAGGATTATATGGCGCGATCTGCTTGAGAAGCCTTTCGACAAGCTCCTCACCCATGATTTCAGGAAACCCGGGCACGTCGTAAATCGGCTTGTCGGCATAGAGTGCCGTACATTGACCGCCGGGCCGATCACTGGCATCGATGAGATGGCACCTGAAACCGAACAGCCCCAGCTGAAAAACGGAAAAGAGTGCAACAGGCCCGCAGCCGATAATGACAATATCATTCTGCGGTTCGGCGCCCATCACATCACCATCTCTTTTAAAACTTAATTCTGGCGTTCGGGCACCTGCACGACAAGGCCGTCAATATCGTCAGAAACCCGGATCTGACACGAGAGGCGTGAAGTAGGACGAACTTCATAAGCGAAGTCCAGCATGTCCTCTTCCATCGCGTCAGGCCCGCCGACAGTGTCCGTCCAGTCTTCATCAACATAGACATGGCAGGTTGCGCAGGCGCAGGCACCGCCACATTCCGCATCAATGCCCGGAATGCCATTGCGAATGGCAGCTTCCATCACGCTTGACCCGTTGTCGGCTTCGACTTCGGTCCGTGTCGCGCCATCAGCTGATACGAATACGATCTTCGTCATTTTTATTCCTTGAAACACGCAAGTTTCGCGCGATCTTCATCCTGAGCGCCCGTCACTGCCTTGGCAGGGAAACGCAAATAAACTCGGAATGGCAGATACGGCGTTCTGCAATTAGTTTCAACCTTGACCGCGCCCGCGCCCACAACTGCGCCAATATGCCGTGCATCGACGACGAGTTTCACTACCTGATAAACCCGACAGTTGCGCCCAAAATCCAAAAACTCTTCCTTGCCGTCTGCGGAAACTGCATCATATGATGTGAATTGAGGGACGGTTAGGAATGACGGACAGAATCCAGCGCTCCAGTGGATGCAATCATGAAATGAAATTCATTCATCCGGACACTCTATACGGGTATTTTTGTTAATAAACTCGTAGAGCTTTCCTGGATGAAGGATACGGTCCGGATCGATTTCCACAACTTGCTGGTAAATGCGGAAAGCCCGGAAATGTCGAATTTTCATGAATTGAGCCGATTTCCGTTAACCTTGTATTTAAAGTTTTAGGTATCGGCAGAAGAGGCCTATTTCCTTAACAAGCCCGAGCCGATACGATGCAAAATGGCGGAGAAAGTTTTGTAACGGCCTTTTTATGGTCCGGCCGTCGCAGTAATGAGTACGAGGTAGGCAAACAATGGCTTCCAAATCCAAGGCACAGAAGCTCGACCTTGAGGTTGAAAAGGCGCTGGAACAGGCACTCGATATCGATTTCGGTGATGATCTTGATATCGACATGGACTTGAGTGCGTTCGATGAAGGCTTCTCCGTCGATGATCTGGAAGAACAGATTTCGCGCGCGGCTGAAGAACTTGTTGCTGAGCAGAAGACCAAGACGGTAGAGCCCGTTGCCGTTTCCCCTGTGGAAACTGCTGCAAAAGTGGCCACCATCACCACTGCCTCGGTGATTGCAACGCCTGCAGCGCCGCCGGTCCCGCCGGTTGTGAAAGCTGCCGGACCAGTTTCGCAAGGTACGGCCAACGTTCAGCACAAGCCGGCCAACACTTCGAAGGTCGCAACGCCAGCGCCCGAACCTGTTGTCAGCAAGCCTGTTTCCGCTGCACCTGTTGCAACCGCTGCACCTGTTGCATCCCCTACCTTCACGCCGGCCAATGACGATTCCCGAAGTGAAAAAGCGATTATCGCCGCTCCACGCCGTGCGACGGAAAATTCCTCTAAGCTTTTCTGGACGACAACTGCAATCAGCGTGCTCTGGGCCGCTGGCGGCGTCGCCCTGAGCAAAGCCATCAATCCTGATGTCTTTTCGACCCTGCAAGCCACCAAGGACTTCTTCACCTCGCCCGCCGGCCTCGGCGTCGTTGCGGGTGTAGCATTGCCGGTAGCCATGTTCTGGGGCTTCGCGCAACTCGTAAAGCGCGCGCAGGAAATGCATACGGCAGCACGCAGCATGTCGGAAGCTGCAATGCGCCTGCTCCAGCCGGAAGCCGTATCCGGTGATCGCGTTTCTACCCTCGGACAGGCAGTACGCCGCGAAGTCGCCGCCATGAACGAAGGCATCGAACGCACCTTGGCTCGTGCCGTCGAGCTGGAAACGCTCGTTCAGTCCGAAGTCAATCAGCTTGAGCGTGCTTATAGCGACAATGAAGTTCGCATTCGTTCGCTCGTCAGCGATCTGGGCAACGAGCGTGAAGCTGTTGTCAGCCATGCCGAACGGGTACGTTCATCGATCTCCGGTGCGCATGAGCAGCTTAAGGAAGAACTTTCCAGCGCGTCCAACATCATCCGCGACAATGTACTGTCTGCCTCGCAGCAGCTGAGCACCCTGCTCGGCGAATCCGGTGAACGCCTGATCGGCAGCATCAATGAAAGCGGCGGCGCCATTGCCGAAGCCATTGAAACCCGCACCGGTGACATCGGTTCCCGCATCACGACTTCGGGCGAAGCTTTTGCAAACCTGCTCGATACCCGCATTGCAACGCTTGATGAACAGTCGCGCACTGTATCGGACCGCCTGACGGAAGCTCTGGACGAACGCACAACCGGTATTGCCAATCTGCTTGGCGGTGCAACGCAATCCATGGTCAGCGAATTCGACACCCGTCTTGCAAACCTCGAAAGCACCCTTTCCGAGCGTGGCCGGTCGCTTCTGTCCGAATTCGAAGCCCGTGCGCATGCTCTCGACAGCAGCACTGAGAAGCTCAATGCAGCTCTCGAAACCCGTTCGCGCCAGATCAACGAAAACCTCATCGCTCGTACTCGTGAAATCGCAGAGACCTTCTCCAGCGGTCGCACGTCTCTGAGCACGATGATCGACGAAACCAAGACAAAGATCGGCGAAGATCTGACATCTATCGGCGAAAGCGTCGGCAATATTCTTGGCGAAAAGGCCGATGCCTTTGCAGGCAAGCTTGCCGAAAGCCGTGATGTTCTGGCTGCTTCGCTGGAAGGCGAAACGGAACGCGTTTCCTCCGTCATCCGCGGTCATGCCGATACGCTTGCTGCACGCACGAGCGATATCGAGAATGCCGTTAACGTCAGCGCATCTGCCCTCAACACCGTTGCCGATAGTCATGCGGCAATTCTGGAAGAGCGGACCAACGCACTGCGCGAGACAATAGCAAGCCATTCCGCACTGCTTGATGCAAGCTTTGCAGACCACGCTCGTTCGCTGGAAGAGCGCGCCACCACGCTTCATGGTGTCATTGCGGGCAATCAAGCCATGCTTGCTCAACTGATGGATGAGCGTGCCGCCGCAATGCGCGATAACTTCAACGAAAACCGTGAGGTTCTCGCTCGCACTTTCGATGAGCGCGTAAATTCGCTACAGGCGCTCATCACTGATAATCAGAACACGCTCGCACGCATTCTCGATGAACGTGCAAGCAGCATGACTGATTCCATTGGTGCCGGTCGCGATGCATTTGTTGCCGCCTTGGGCGAACATGTTCGTCAGGTCGAAGAGCGCACGAGCGGCCTTCATAACGTCCTGAACGATCACAACAATGCCCTCTCAGGCATTCTGGACGGTCACGAGCGCACAATTGAAACGCGTGCTGCCGAAATCCGCTCGACCCTGAGTGAGAGCACGACATCGCTGAGCCAGACGCTGCAGGATCACAGCGATATCCTGGAGCAGCGCACGACCAACCTTCACAATGCAATTGCCGACAGCAGTTCGACCATCAGCCGCGCATTTGAAGGCCAGACCGGCATTATCGAAGAACGCACACAGACGATGGAAAAGGCACTCACCATCGGCGTCGACAATGTCCGCCGTGCACTCGAACAGAGCGCTGGCATCGTTGCTGGCACGCTGCGCGAGAAGATCGGTGAAGCCGCGAGCACGCTTTCGGCTGAAGCAGCCAAGGCTGGTGAAGCTCTGGATGGCTTCGGCGAAGCATTCAGCGCTCGCCTGATCGATAATCTGTCTGGCACGGAAGCACGTCTCGGCGACCGCGCCGACGCGATTGCCGGTCGTCTTGGTGAGATCGAAAGCCGCCTCACCGGCGAGCTTGGCTCAATCGAAGCCCGCATCGCCAACACGGCAAGCAGAACCAGCGAAACGCTTGCTGGTCACAGCGAAGCCTTCGCTGCAAGCGTCGCCGACAACCTTGCTGGCACCGAAACGCGCCTCAATGAACGCGCCAGCGCTATTGCCAGCGGTCTTGAAGCAATCGAAAGCCGCCTCACCGGCGAACTTAGCTCGATTGAAGCGCGGATTGCCGATACGGCTTCCAAGACGAGTGAAACGCTTGCAGGCCATAGCGAGTCCTTCTCGGCCAGCGTTGCCGACAATCTCGCTGGCACCGAAACGCGCCTCGCTGAGCGTGCTGACGCGATTGCAACCCGTCTCGGTGATATCGGCTCGCGCATCACGATGGAACTCGGTTCCGTCGAGGCTCGTATTGCACAGGTAACCGACACGACTGCGGTGACGCTGGAAGAACGTACTCGTGAGCTCAATGCCGTTCTCGCTGCCCGTTCGCAGGAAATCACCAAGATCCTCAACGATACGGCAGAACCGCTTGTACAGCGGCTTGCTGATAGCGGTCGTGGACTGGCGCAGCAGCTTGAAGAAGCAACCCATGCCGCAACAGACAGGCTTCGTTCGGAAAACGCCGCTCTGGTCAATGCGCTTGCAAGCCGCACAGCGGAAACGATTGCCGCTGTTCAGCAGGCCAAGACCGGTCTTTCCGACAATGTCAGCGAACTGATCGATCGTCTTGCAGCCTCCAACGGCGAACTGGGCAAGTTGATCGACACTGCAACGCGCAATCTCACCGATATCGATGGTCGCCTTGTCGACACGACCTCGAGCTTCGTTGAAAACACCAACCGTGCAGCGCAGATGTTCCAGGCCTCCACTGGCCTGATTGACGGCAATATCGGTACGCTGCGCGCTATCTCCGACAGCACGCTGTCGCAGATCGCAGACATCGCCGACCGCTTCGAAGAGCACGGAAAGGTTCTCTCTTCGGCTTCCGACATGATCAACACGGCGCAGAACGGCCTTGTCAGCACGCTTGAAGATCGTCATCAGGCGCTCGACAAACTGGCATCCGGTCTCGTCGAGAAGTCGGAAGGCGTGGAAAAGCTGATGCAGTCCTTCGAAGGGCTGGTGACCTCCGCATTCCAGCGCGCCGAAGGCCAGACCCGTTCGTCTGCCGAGAAGATGCGGGAAAGCGTTTCGGAAATCGTTGAACAGGCAGCACAGAAGTTCTCTGCAGCAACCGACGATATTCGCCGCACTGCAAGCGAAATTCGCAACGAGCTCAACACGACCCGTGGCGAACTGAAGCGTGGCGTTCTCGACATGCCTGCCGAGGCCAAGGAAACAACGACCGCTATGCGCAAAGCCGTGAGCGAGCAGATCAATGCGCTCAAGGAACTGGCCGAAATCGTCAATAAGTCCGGTCGTCTGGTAGATGTCGGCGAAAGCCGTGCTGATCGCCCGGTTTCGCGTCCGGCACCGGCAGCAGCTCGTCCAGCCCCTGTTCAGGCACCAGTGGTACAGGCAGATGTTGCAATTCGCCAGCGCGCCTACGAAGCGCCGAAGGCTCAGCCTGCACCGGCAGCCGCACAGGCAGAAAAGCCGCGTGGATGGGTGTCTGATCTCCTGGCCCGTGCTTCCCGCGAGGAAGAAGAAGCCGCGCAGCCGAAAGTACAGCCGGTCGCAACGCCTCGTTCACCAAGCCATGTCGTTGAATCGCTGAACTCGCTTTCGGTGGACATTGCCCGCGCTATCGACCACGAAGCTTCGGTGGAGCTTTGGGACCGTTATCGTCGCGGTGAACGAAACGTCTTTACTCGCCGTCTCTACACGCTGAAGGGTCAGCAGACTTTTGATGATATCAAGCGCAAGTATCAGACGGATGGTGAATTCCGCCGCGCCGTCGACCGCTACATGGACGACTTCCAGCGTCTGCTTGAAGATGTAGCCCGCAACGACCGTGACAACATGGTGACGCGGACTTACCTCACCTCGGACACTGGCAAGGTCTACACCATGCTTGCCCACGCAAGCGGTCGCCTTCGCTAAGACCAGAACTAAAAGGAAACGCGGCCTTCGGGCCGCGTTTTTGTTTGTCTGGCTCGGATTAAACCGGCTGGTTCCGTTCAATAAAAAAGGTCGGCGCAACACGCCGACCTTTTTTATTGTTCCACCTTGCCTCGGTTGGAGTGCATCTCGAAAAGTGTGAAACGGTTTTCAGACAATATGTGCTTTAAAAAAACGGTTAGAGCGCTGTCACTGTCCAGCTAACAATCTCACTAGCAGTCCGTTCAAAAGCCGCGTCGAGTGCCTTCACATAGGCCGCATTCGTCGCACCGCTTACCGGAATGGCCGTACGGAACACGCGGGTGGCCCGAACCTCGCCATTCTTGTCATTCATCAGTTTGACAGCCAGTTCGACCACTGCGAGCTTAGGCGATGCATAGGCCTGAATGCCGAACATGCGCAGATCGGTCAGAATCTGATAGTTGATTGCCAGCCCGTCTCCTGGGCGGCCAATCCCGCCGAACACACCTGTATTCTCATAGGCCTGCACCAGACGTGATTGCACAATGTTCGTCAGCCTGTCGCCCCATTGAGCACCCTTCAGATATTCGATGGAACCGGGCGCTGAGCTGACAACGATATTCTCGCTATCGAGCGCCTTAAGGGCTGTTGGCGTCGGAACAAGCAACTGCGTGTTCTTGCGGCTTGGCGAAGAAACACCCGGCTGCGGTGCAGACAGATTGAACGTGTCGAGCGGCGTTGTCGTCCCGCAGCCAGCAAGAAGTATGCTGAGCAGAACACATATTGAAGTTGTACGACAAAGAGTGCGACGTGATTTCATGTCAACAAGGCTAGCTTTGGAAATCAATGACGCGTCCTCCCGTCATACTGAGGTACATTCCCTTTACCGCCAAAGATAAGGCGCTGAGGGTTACGCTCGAGATCGGTAATTGCCTGTTCTATCCGCTGAATGGAGCGGCGGCTATCCACCACGACGGATTGCACATCACGCAATCCCTGTCCCGAAAAACGCTGGAGATTGTCCGCAATCGGCCCCATCCGCTTGTCGAGATTGTCGGATGTCTGGCGGATGGATTCCAGCGTTGCCTTAGCCTGTGCAACAACCCCATCCTTGTCGTCGCTCGACAGGAGCTTGTCCGTTTTCGCCAGAATGGCGTCAACACGCACAGAAGCAGCGTTCAAGCGAGCCATCATATCCTTGGCGTCAGTGACGATCTGGTTGATGTTTCCGGTGTTCTCACCAAGTTCCTGAATAATGTTGGCGTTCTGTGCCAGTGCATCGGTGAAAGTCTTCGTGTTGTTGATTGTATCCGTCAGCGGTCCACGAGCATCCTTTACGAAGCCCTCCAACTGACCAAGCACGGCATTGGCTCGTGCAGCAATATCCTGTGCGGTAGCAAGAAGATTGTTGATTGAGGACGGATCGGCATCAATACGCGCAACCGAATCTACGTTTGCAGCCTCGGTCAGAAGATTGGGCTCATCAAGACGACCGCCCTTCAGTTCAATATAAGCCTGCCCGGTCAGCCCCTGAAAACCAAGAGTTGCTGCAGTTGAGCGGGTAATAGGTGTCGTCGCGTTGACGCGGGTTTTAACGATCACCATTTCTGGATTGGTTTCATCGAGTTTAAGTGCGCGAACATCACCAACCTTGATACCGTTGAACAGAACCTGACTACCAAGCGACAACCCCGTAACAGAACCCGGGATACGAACATCGAGCTCCTGAGAATCGCGTGCTTCCCCAAAACGGGCGATCCAGAACACAAACGCGAAAGCCAACAGGCTGACGATCAGCGTAAAGACACCCACCAGAACATAATTGGCTTTAGTTTCCATATCTTATCCAGTCTGCAAGCGGCTGCCGGGCCGCCGTCTCGTTGGCGCCGATGGATCAATCTGGCGCGCGCGCTTGCCCCGAAAATAGGATTTAACCCACGGATCGTCTACCGTTAGCATGTCTTCAATGGTGCCGCTGACGAGCACCTTCTTGTTTCCAAGAACAGCGATCCGGTCGCAAATTGCAAAAAGACTATCGAGATCATGAGTGACCATATAAACGGTCAGACCCATCGTATCGCGTAGATTGGCAATCAGGTCATCGAACTCCGCAGCACCGATGGGATCCAGGCCCGATGTCGGTTCATCAAGAAACAGAATGCCCGGATCCAGAGCCAACGCACGCGCAAGCGCGGCACGCTTGATCATGCCGCCGGAAAGTTCGGACGGAAATTTTTCTGCCGTGTCAGGCTTCAAGCCGACAAGGTCGATTTTCAGTCGCGCCAGCTCGTCCATCAGCTTCGGTGACAGATCAAGATACTCGCGCATCGGAACCTGAATGTTCTCAAGAACATTCAGTGCAGAAAACAACGCACCGTGCTGGAACAAGACGCCCATACGCATGTCGATGGACATTTTTTCCATCTCATTCAGCTGATCGATGTTGCGACCGAGAATCTCGATTTCACCCGACTGTTTCTTGTTGAGACCGAGAATGGTCCGCATCAGCACTGATTTTCCCGCCCCCGAAGGACCGATGAAGCCCAGAACCTCACCCTGGTAAATCTCAAGCGACAGCTTGTCGAGCACCGTCTGACGCCCGAACGAAACCGTCACGTCGCGCACCGAGATCATCGGCGCGGTCGTCTGGCGATTGTCTTCGTCCTGCGGTTGCGACTGGTGGTCGATGCCGTTCTCCATAATCATTCTTTAACCGAGCTCGGCTTCGGACTGAACCGTTGAACACGATTGAGGGGTCAATTTTCTGTGCAACTGTGTCTCAAAGAACCCATTAAAAACAAAGAACATAAGCAGTTTCTAAAAATTAATGGCCGCATAGAACATCGCGAACAAACCATCCACGACAATAACCACAAAAATTGCCTTCACAACGGAAGCAGTAACACGACGACCAAGTGATTCTGCACTGCCTCCGACCTTCATACCTTCTACCGAGGCGAGAATCCCGATGATCATGGCCATAAACGGTGCCTTGATAAGACCGGCGAAATAAGTATTAAGCGCCACCGCATCATGCAGGCGGCTGATGAAAGCATCGGGCGAAATATTGGAGTAGAACCAAGCGACCCCGCCTGCCCCGATCAATGCAGCCAGGTCGGAAATGATGGTGAGCAATGGCAGGACTACGACCAGCGCAACGAGACGGGGAAAAACCAGAACGCCGACCGGATTGAGGCCGATAACCGTCAGAGCATCCGTCTCCTCGCGCATTTTCATGGAGCCGATTTCAGCTGTGATCGCACTGCCTGAACGACCGGCGATCATGATAGCTGTCAGAAGCACCCCGAGTTCACGCAGCACCAGAATGCCAACCAGATCGACGACAAAGATTTCTGCACCGAAATAGCGCAACTGAAATGCGCCCTGCTGGGCGATGATCGCACCAACGATCGTCGACATCAGGATGATAATGGGAATCGCACCGACGCCCATGCGATCCATCTGCGTAACGATGGCAGCGATTGGAATACCGCTTCCTCGACCGTATTTCAGCTGGGCCCCGCGGATGGTGGCGCCCAGGATATGCATCGCCATCTTGAAGTCGTTACCCATAGAGATAACGCCACCGCCAAGCGCGGCCAGAAACGAGATAAAAAAGAACGGCTTCTTCTGACGTGGAATATCCAGAGTACGTTCGACAGCCTGCCCCACTTCCTCCATCAGAGGGAGCCAGGATTGACGCACGCCTTCAAGCTGCGCGTCGGCACTCTTTGCAACGAGCCTCTGCCGCAAGCGTTCAATCAGCCAGGCACCTGCCGTATCGAGACCGGATACGCCAGAAACATCGATTATCGTTGCTTTGTGCTCGTCCGTTTTCTCAAGACTGCGCATCTTGTCATCGACAAGATTGACGCTCTGCGAGACCCAGCGACCGCTCAGCCGTATATGGCGCGCACCGTCCTGCTCCGTCAGATCAATCTTCGGCGCAGGATTATTGGTGGCTCTTGCTTTGTCGGCAGTGTCGGTCAACATGGCCTACCTCATATACGAGTCGTTGAACGACCGAAATACTGCGTCCCAGAGGGCATCTCTATGCACAATACCTTGAATATCATTGTCGAACGCTATCCCATCGCCGGAAAATTCACAATCTCCAGAGGCTCCAAGACGGAAGCCGCTGTCGTTGTGTGTGTGATTGGCAACGGTCTCAATCAAGGGCGCGGCGAATGCGTTCCTTATGCGCGTTATGGCGAAAGCATCGAGAGCGTGAGTGCCCAGATTGAAGCCACCCGTACAGCTATCGAAAGTGGTGCCACACGACAGGATATCCAGACTTTGATGCCAGCCGGCGCTGCCCGCAATGCGATCGATTGTGCCTTATGGGATCTCGAGGCAAAGGCATCGGGCAGAAGCGTCGCCGATATGCTCGGTACGCCAACCCGACCACTTGAAACCGCAATCACCGTTTCGCTCGGCACACCCGCCGAAATGGCAGAGTCGACGGCGAAGGTCGCTCACTATCCTCTCATCAAGGTCAAAATGGGTGGTGAAAACGATATCGAGAAGATACAAGCGGTCACGAATGCGGCTCCCAACAGTCGCATCATTATCGATGCGAACGAAGGTTGGACGGCGGACAATATTGCCGAGAACATGCGTGCAGCAGCCGACGCAGGCGTCGTTCTTATCGAACAGCCCTTGCCAGCGGATAACGATCATATTCTCAGTGAAATTGAACGGCCTGTCATTATCTGTGCCGATGAAAGCGTTCATACGTCGGTCGGACTTGAGGAGCTGGCCAAGCGCTACGACGCGGTGAACATCAAGCTCGACAAAGCAGGTGGACTGACTGAAGGTCTCATCATGCGGGACAAGGCAATCAACTACGGTCTTCAGATCATGGTCGGCTGTATGGTCGGCACATCGCTCGGCATGGCGCCAGCTGTTCTGCTCGCCCAGAAAGCCAATGTGGTTGACCTTGATGGCCCGCTACTCCTCGCCCATGATCGTGACCCAGGCTTGCGCTATGATGGGGCTCTGGTTTACCCGCCGGAAGCTGCCGTCTGGGGCTGACTTGCACGTTGATAACTCTCGCTCGCGGTTCCGCTTATCGGAGCGAGAGCATCTTCGAAAATGTCCGCACAAGCGTCCCAGGTGAACTGCCTGAGTACCTGCGCGGGCTCAAACGGCTCCATCTGCAGAGCTGACAGACACGCCTTCCCAAGATCTTCGGAGAGAACGCCTGCCCCGGTTGCCCCCACAACATCCCTTGATCCGGGAACGGGATAGGCTGCCACCGGCAAGCCGGAGGCAATTGCTTCAAGCAAGACGAGACCAAACGTATCTGTCCGGCTTGGGAAGACAAACACGTCGGCTGCGGCATAGGTGTTTGCCAGCGTTTCACCTTCCTGCTTCCCGACAAACACAACCTCCGGGAAACGCGCACGCAGATCGTTGAGGGAAGGACCATCCCCGACGATCAACTTTGTGCCGGGAAGATCAAGCTCCAGAAACGCTGGCAGGTTCTTTTCCGTGGCGACGCGTCCCACACAAATGAACACCGGACGTGGCAAGTCCTTGACCACTTCCGGTCGAGGATAAAACAGTTTGCGATCGACACCGCGCGTCCAGAGGTCGAGCCGCGTAAAACCTCGCCCCTTGAGATCATCCGCAATAGATTGGGTCGGTACCAGCGTATGCTGGGCTGCATTATGGAAACGTCGCAGGAAAGCATAGGTCCATTGTGGCGGGACAGGAAAGCGTTCCGCGAGATATTCGGGAAACCGCGTGTGAAAGCTTGTCGTGAAGGACCAGCCCATTTTCAAGCAGGCGCGCCGTGCCATAAACCCGAGCGGACCCTCGGTTGCAATGTGCACATAGTCCGGTCGCATGGCCTTCAGACGTCGTCTAAGCGCACCCGGCGTCGTCAAGGCTAGCCGGATTTCCGGATAGGTCGGACAGGGGACCGACCGATAATCCAGCGGAGATATGACGGTGACGTCGTATCCGCGCTCAATCATCAGATCACGACATTTGGTCAGCGTGCGCACGACGCCGTTGACTTGAGGATGCCAGGCGTCGGTAACGATGACGATTTCCTTCATCGGCGGAAGGTCGCCAGTTCGCGGACGGGAAGTGGGAGCTGGATCACCCTATCCTCGCCATGCTCTTCACTGTCGGAATTGACAATACCTGTCGTCGGGCGGCGATCACGGCGTTCCGTCCATTCGATGAGCTCCATACGGCCATCGAAATGTTCAATCACGGCCGTGCAGCTTTCCACCCAATCGCCCGTATTGATGTATTCCACGCCATTCATGCTCTCGATCGTGGCGTGATGAATATGGCCGCAGATCACACCATCAACCCCGATACGCTGCGCTTCTTCCGAAACCACGCTCTCGAACTGACCAATGAAATTGACCGCCTTTTTGACGCGAAACTTCGCCCAGGCTGAAAATGACCAGTAGCGCAGACCGAAAAGCGAGCGAACCCGGCTCATAACCGTATTTATCCAGATTGCTGTGTCATATGCCCAGTCGCCCAGATAGGCGATAAAGCGGGCATTGCGTACAACCACATCGAACTGATCACCATGGATTACCAGAAACTTGCGTCCGTCTGCCGTCTCATGGATCGCGCGGTTCATCACTTCGATGCCGCCAAAATGCGTTCCCTGAAAATTGCGCAGGAACTCATCGTGATTACCAGCAATGTAGATGATGTTGGCACCCTTGCGACTCTTGCGGAGCAGCTTCTGGACCACATCATTGTGCTCTTGCGGCCAATGCCAATTGCGCCGCAGGCGCCACCCATCGACAATATCGCCGACAAGATAGATCGTCTCGGCTTCATGATAGCGAAGAAAATCCAGAAGCAGTTCCGCCTGTGCGGCCTTGGAACCGAGATGCACATCCGAGATAAAGAGGGTTCGGAGTTTTCTGGGCTGCGGAGCGTCGGTGCTCATATGGTTGTCCCCTTCAATGGCAACCTGATCTGAGCGCAGAAAACCCGATTCATGTCACAGACATATGACGGTCGGCTTTGAGGCGCGGAAGGTGGCGTCCGCGCCTCCTGTTCTGTCCACTTTAGGCGACAAGTCCCACAGTTGGGCCGACATATCGCGACTGCGGACGAATGAGCTTGTTTGCCGCCACCTGTTCACGACAATGCGCTATCCAGCCCATGGTTCGCCCCATAGCGAAAACGCAAGTGAAAGCCTCACGCGGGAACCCCAGCTGTTCCAACAACAAAGCAGTATAAAACTCGACATTGGTTTCGAGGGAGCGGTCCGGCTTGTGGCGCCTTAGAACTGCGATAGCGGCTTTCTCAACGGCCTCGGCCAATTCAACGCGGTGTTTTCCACGCCCTTGTTCTAGGGCTTCGATGTGCTTCAATGCACCTTTCAAGGCATCGGCGCGAGGATCGCGTACACGATAGACCCTGTGACCGAACCCCATCAGTCTGTCTCCATCCGCAACAGCGGATTCAAGCCAACGCTCCGCGTTGTCGGGCCTACCGATTGCATCCAGCATATCGAGGACCGGGCCGGGTGCACCGCCATGCAGCGGTCCTTTCAATGCGCTGATTGCGGCAAGCAGCGATGAGGTCAATCCGGCTCGTGTAGATGCCACGACACGCGCAGCAAAAGTCGATGCGTTCAATCCGTGGTCTGAAACCGTTATAAGATAAGTGTTCAGCCCAGCGACCTCTGCTTCATCCGGCATTCCCGCATTCATCATACGAAGGATGTCAGCGCTATGGGGAAGCGTCGGATCAGGATGTATGGGACGGCGCCCCTTCTGGCCCCTCAGAATGGCCGTCGTAAAGACTGCCGGTGCCGCCATCAGATGCAAGGCTGCGGTCAGATCATCGTCGTCAGGGATGCGTGCCATCAATGCGCGAAGCGCTTCGATGGGAGACATTTCCATCAATGTATCGTCAAGCGCATCCGTATGATGAAATACCTGTACGCGCGCTTCACCGAGCGCTTTCTGAAGTTCCTCCCCTTTGGGAAGATCATTGAAAAAGCCGCCCCACAGAAGTTCTATTCCATCTTCGACGCTGCTATGCGGGACCAGATCGTCCAGCGACCGACCGCGAATAACCAGCCTGCCTGCAAGCCCATCGACGTCAGACAACACGGTTTCAGCAGCAATCACATCTTCAAGTCCGCTATTCATAATTATTCTCCTTGTTTGCCTTTCGACATTGAATCCAAGTATAGTTGACGTCAATCTTGACGAAATAGATCAATGTAGGGGGCAATAATGGACTGGCTAACTGCGGAGGAAGCCCTTGCTGTTCTCCAGACAAAGCCGCAGACTCTCTATGCAAATGTGAGCCGTGGCCGCATCCGTTCCAAGCCATTGCCGGATGATCCGAGACGCAGCCTCTATCGGTCGGAGGATGTCCATCGTCTGGCTGGCAAGCGTCCCGGTCGCAAGAGAGATAGCGTGGTTGCCGCCGACACCATTCGTTGGGGCCTGCCGATCATGCGCTCGGGCATTTCGACCATCCTGGATGGCCGCTTGCTCTATCGTGGCTGCGACGCTGCTGAGCTGTCCGAAACAGCAACGCTGGAGGAAGTGGCTGCACTGCTGTGGCAGATGGATTTCGACGGTATCATCAGAAGTGACAACGAATCGACCTTGAACATTCGTCAGACCGAGACTGCGCCTCTGGAACGGCTGTTTACTGTCCTTGGTGTTCGCGCTGCGAATGATCTACCCAGTTCGGGGCGTTCAACATCAATCCTGCAGCAAGAGGCTTTTGGTCTGCTGCAACTGTTTCACAATACCGTTCTTGGCGTTTCCGCATCGAATATGCCGATGCATGAACGCATTGCTCAGGCTTGGCAAAAGCCGCAGGCAAGTGATGTGATCCGGCGCATTCTTGTGCTTCTGGCCGACCACGAACTCAATGCATCGGCATTCGCTACACGCGTTGCGGCGTCTACAGGTACACCGCTTTCCGCTGCGGTTCTCGCCGGATTATCAACATTGATTGGCCCGCGACATGGACGAGCGGCCACAGCGGCGGCGGCTATTATTACGCAAACCCGGCAAATAGGAGCAGAAGCAGCGATCAAGGGCCAGCTCAGACAAGGAACACAGTTTCACTTTTTCGGCCACCCGCTTTACCGCGAAACAGGTGATATTCGCGCCACCGCACTATTGGAACATCTGGAATTGCCTCCCCCCTATAGCGATCTGGAACAAAGTGCCGCGAACATTCTCGGAGAAAAGCCAAACGTCGACTTCGCCCTCGCCGCCGTTACAGAAATCTATGATCTGCCGCTCGACGCACCGCTATTTCTGTTTGCGCTCGCACGCATCGTGGGATGGCTCGCCCATGCACTGGAACAGGCTGATAGCGGATCGCTCATACGCCCGAGGGCAGAATTCATGCCGCCGCTTGAATAGCGCTTCACCAAATATTGTTCGCAATGAACGCATATTCTGCCGGTAAAAGGTGGACATATGCGCCCGTGAACCAGAATCCGGTTGATCGGACTGCTCGCTTGGTGGCATGTCTCTAAAACTTGAACAAGATGTGAGGATCGAGCCGTGGACTTGGGCCTGAAAGGTCGAAAAGCAATTGTGTGTGCTTCCAGCAAGGGACTCGGACGGGCATGCGCGGAGGCGCTCGCCGAAGCCGGTTGCGATCTGGTTCTCAATGGACGCAACGAAGAAACTCTCGCCACAACCGCGGAAGCAATTCGCAAAACATTTGGCGTGAAAGTCGATACTGTCGTTGCCGACGTGTCCACCGCTGAAGGGCAAGCCAAACTGCTTGCCGCCTGCCCTGCACCGGACATTCTCGTGAATAATAACGGCGGTCCAGCCTTCAAGGATTTCCGCCTGCTCGACCGCGACGCGATCCTGCAGGGTGTGACACAGAATATGGTCACCCCCATAGAATTGATCAAAGCTGTTATCGACGGAATGGTCGAGCGCCGTTTCGGCCGTATCGTCAATATCACATCGACGTCGGTTTACGCCCCCATTCCCGGGCTTGATCTCTCATCTGGCGCCCGCGCCGGTCTGACTGCATTTCTGGCTGGCGTCGCCCGCACGGTTGCAGCCTCCAATGTGACGATCAATAACATCCTTCCCGGCGCCTTTGACACGGATCGCCTTCGCAATGGCTTTGCATTCTCAGCCCAGAAGAACGGCACGACAGCGGATGCGGAAGCTGCAAAGCGAGCATCAGCAATTCCTGCCGGGAGAATCGGTCAGCCAAAGGAATTTGGTCAGGCCTGTGCCTTCCTATGTTCGGAACATTCCGGGTTCATTACCGGGCAGAATCTCGTTATCGATGGCGGCGCCTATCAGAGTGCGTTTTAACAGCATCAAATAATAGATCTGCAAAATTGGAAAAACTCATTCTCGAAAACGGGCCTACTGAGATTTGAGCCGATAGACTAAGAACAATGACGGCCCAGAGTGCGGAAGTCGTGTACGGAAACTGTATGCGGACACCGCACCCTCCACGTGCAAACGAGCTTTTGCCCTGCACGAAAGATTTTGGAAAGCGATGCGACCATGACCAAGAAAACACCTTCCACTTCCCGTTCGGATTTCGATGAAGCAGCTCTGTTCTTCCACCGTTATCCGAAGCCCGGAAAGCTGGAAATTCAGGCGACAAAGCCACTTGGCAACCAACGAGATCTGGCGTTAGCTTATTCTCCCGGCGTAGCCGCTCCCTGCCTCGCAATCCACGAAGACCCGGCAACTGCCGCCGAATACACCGCTCGCGGCAATCTCGTTGCCGTCGTGTCAAACGGCACTGCTGTTCTCGGCCTCGGTAACATTGGTGCGCTTGCTTCCAAACCGGTCATGGAAGGTAAAGCCGTCCTTTTCAAAAAATTCGCCGACATCGACGTATTCGACATTGAAATCGACGCGCACGAAATCGGTCGCATCGTTGATGTTGTTGCCGCTTTGGAGCCAACTTTCGGCGGCATCAACCTTGAAGACATCAAGGCACCGGAGTGCTTCGAAGTTGAAGAACAGCTTCGCGCGAAAATGAACATTCCGGTTTTCCACGACGACCAGCACGGCACAGCGATCATCGTTGCTTCGGCGGTGTTGAACGGTTTGGAACTTGCCGGCAAGAAAATCGGGGACGCCAAGATCGTTACATCGGGCGCTGGCGCTGCGGCCCTTGCCTGCCTCAATCTTCTCGTCAATCTCGGCGCGAAACGCGAAAACATCTGGGTCTGTGATCTCGAAGGCGTTGTCTACGAAGGCCGTAACACGCTGATGGATCGTTGGAAGGAAGTTTACGCCCAGAAGACTGACGCGCGCGTTCTGGCCGATGTCATCGGTGGTGCTGACGTCTTCCTCGGCCTGTCGGCTGCTGGCGTGCTGAAGCCTGAACTTCTGAAACAGATGGCCGAAAAGCCACTCATCATGGCCCTTGCCAATCCGAAGCCGGAAATCATGCCGGAAGAGGCTCGTGCGGCCCGCGCCGACGCCATGATCTGCACCGGACGTTCGGATTATCCAAACCAGGTCAACAACGTTCTCTGCTTCCCCTATATCTTCCGCGGCGCACTCGATGTCGGTGCGACTGCAATTAACGAAGAAATGAAGCTGGCGGCTGTCCGCGCAATTGCCGCTCTTGCCCGCGAAGAGCCTTCGGATGTCGCTGCACGCGCTTATTCCGGCGACACACCCACTTTCGGACCAGACTACATCATTCCATCGCCATTCGATCAGCGCCTGATTCTGCGTATCGCCCCGGCAGTGGCCAAAGCGGCCATGGAAACAGGCGTGGCGACACGCCCGATCGAAGACATGGAAGCCTATCTCGATCGTCTGAACCGCTTCGTCTTCCGCTCCGGCCTCATCATGAAGCCAGTCTTTGCTGCCGCCCGCGCGCAGGAAAAACCAAAGCGCGTCATTTATGCAGATGGTGAAGATGAACGCGTGCTCCGCGCTGCTCAGGTAGTCATTGAAGAGCGTATCGCAGCTCCGATTCTCGTCGGACGCCCGCAGGTTATCGAAACACGCTTGCGCCGCTACGGCCTCAAGATTCGTCCGGGAACGGATTTCGAACTCATCAATCCGGAAGACGATCCGCGCTATCGCGACTATGTAGACCTTTATCTGTCCTACACCGGCAGGCAGGGCGTCACACCGGAAGCTGCACGCACCATCGTCCGCACGAACTCGACCGCAATTGCCGCTCTCGCGGTTATGCGCGACGAAGCAGACGCCATGATCTGCGGTCTTGAAGGTCGCTTCGAACGCCACCTCCGTGTCGTACGGCAGATTATCGGCAAGGTTCCCGGTATCCGAGACTATTCCGCCTTGAGCCTGCTCATCTCGCAGCGTGGCGCCCTCTTCCTCACAGACACTTATGTCAACGTCGAACCGGGCGCGAACGAGATCGCCGAAATGGCAATTCTTGCTGCAAAGGAAATCAGCCGCTTCGGTATTGAGCCAAAGGCTGCTCTCGTATCGCATTCGAATTTCGGATCGAAAGAATCAGCCAGCGCCGAAAAGATGCGTGAAGCAGCGGCAATTCTTGCCGAGAAGGCACCTGAGCTGGAATCCGATGGCGAAATGCACGGCGACTCCGCTCTCTCGCAGGCTCTGCGCGATCGTGTGTTCCCGAATTCGCGCCTGAAGGGCGAAGCCAATCTTCTTGTTTTCCCCAACCTTGACGCTGCAAACATCACGCTGAACGTAGTCAAAATGGTTATAGATGCGCTGCACGTGGGTCCAATCCTGCTCGGCGCGGCACGTCCGGCACATATTCTGACGCCATCCGTCACCTCGCGTGGCGTCGTCAATATGACAGCACTGGCGGTCGTTGAAGCCTTGCAAAAATCAGGAGAGACTCTTCGCAAGAAGAAGTAATTTAACAATAACTAAGTTAGATAATTATAACATAAACTCAAATAACGGCGAGTATATTTAAATATACTCGCCGTTAGTATTTAATTTACTATATTTTTTAAACATGATATCGCCAGCATCGTTATCGAGGTTATCATGTTTTTTATTTCAATTAATTCTAATAGATCACTGACTTACTCAGTAGTTTTGATATTCTCGGGAATATTGGCTGGCTGTACAACTATACGCCCTCCAGAATTATGCACGCCTGCCGAGCAAATACAGCTTAAGAAGCAACTTCGCGTCACCCAGTCACTCCTTGATCGCAAGGAAGCAGAGCTTTCTCAGATGAGAAAGACCTCGGCTCAGAATCGTTGCGTCGGGAGCCTGTTTACACCTGCTGTCAAATCCGCACAGTGCACGAAATTGCTGACCAGAACAGATCATCTGGTAAGCGAAACACAGACTTTGCGCGAACGCGTCAATGAGCTGAATATGGCGCTTGCCGGACGTCCGTCTGCGTCCAAACATATCAAATCGTGCAAGGCCTCCTGGGTGGTGTCCCCTAAGAAACCTCAGTCGAAAACTGTCCACGTACCACAGCGGAAGTCCAGGGGCATCGCCAAGCCGAGCGCCGAGATGGCCAACTCAATTGCATTGCCTGCCTATGAAACTCCCGCTCCTGTCGAAACAGAGAAAGTGGATTACACGTCATCTGCAACGGTGGAGACCTCGAATACGACACCGGCCTATGTTGCACCTGTCGCAACGACACCGCCTGTGGAACGCCCCTATACGGCAAACGCAAAAGTCAGGGTCGTCGGGTCAGGGTTCTTTCCGGACCAATCAACACCAGCAAGTCAGCCAACTCCGGCCCATGCGCCTGCCCCGTAAGCGCCAGGCGCAAGGGCATGAAAAGGTTCTTGCCCTTGCGCCCAGTTGCAGCCTTCACTGCTTCGGTCCAGACTTTCCATGTCTGATGATCCCAGGGAGCTGGTGGCAGAAGGGCAAAAGCCTCTTCCAAGAAAACGCGATCCTCTTCTGACGGGTCCGGCGTTTCTGGCAGATCACCGTCAACGATGGACCACCAATGCACCGCATCCTTGAAGCGGTCGAGATTTCCTCGCACTGCCCGCCAAAAGGGCTCAGCCTTCTCGCCGCAAATGCCCATGGCAGCCAGACGTAGCTGGGCTTCTGAAAACGGCATCTCGTGCAGCAGGGCCCGATTGAGCGTGTCCAGTTCCGCAGGATCGAACTTTGCCGATGACTTCGATATGGATGCCAGATCGAAACGTTCGGCGAGACTTTCCATATTGGGTGCCGCCGAAACATTTTCCGAGGTGCCGATCAAAATCGCCAACGAGGCCACTGCCATCGGCTCGAACCCGGCGTCGCGCAGCGATCCGACAGACAGTGCGCCGGTTCGCTTTGAAAGCCCCTCGCCCGAAATTGTCGTCAGTAGATTGTGGTGCCCAAAAACCGGAGCCTTGGCCCCCAGTGCCTCGAAAATAGCAATCTGCACACCGGTGTTGGTTACGTGGTCGTCACCGCGAATGATGTGCGTGACACCGAGATCAATATCATCCACCACCGACGGCAAGGTATAAAGATAAGTGCCGTCTTCACGCACCAGCACAGGATCGGACATAGAGGCCAGATCGACGGTCTGCGGGCCCCGAACAAGGTCATCCCAATGAACCTCCGTGCGCTGCGTATCAAACGGATCAGCTTCGAAATTCGGCAGCAGGAAACGCCAGTGTGGCTTGCGTCCTTCAGCTTCAAACGCAGCTTTCTCATCGTCAGTGAGTTTTAAACCTTCGCGGCCATATACCGGCGGCAGACGACGTGCGAGGCGCAGTTTGCGGCGACGCTCCAATTCATCAGCCGTTTCATAGCAAGCATAAAGCAAACCAGCCTGTTTGAGCTTCTCTACTGCCTTGCCATAAACATCAAAACGCTTCGACTGATATTCGACGCGATCAGGTTTGACACCGAGCCAGTCAAGATCGACTGCGATTGCCTGCGCGTATTCTTCCCGGGAGCGCTCAACATCAGTGTCGTCATAGCGCAGAATGAACTTGCCGCCATTCTTCTGTGCGAAAAGCCAGTTTGAAAGCGCTGTGCGTGTATTACCAATATGGATATAGCCCGTCGGCGACGGAGCAAAACGAACAGTTACGGTCATCTTATTGTCTTTCAGCGGTCGCGGAAGCGGTTCGTTATAGGGTAGCGGCGATCGCGTCCAAAATTCTTCTTGGTAATTTTAACACCGGGCGCCGATTGTCGGCGCTTGTATTCAGCCAGATAGAGCAAATGTTCGATCCGTTGAACGGTTTCGAGCGGATGCCCGCGCTCAGCAATCTCGGTGTTGCTCATTTCGTTTTCGACAAGGCATTCAAGAATATCGTCCAGAACCGGATAAGGCGGCAGACTATCCTGATCCGTCTGGTTTTCACGCAGTTCAGCAGACGGCGCCTTGGAGATGATGTTGTGCGGGATCACTTCACCCGATGGGCCAAGCGCACCGTTCGGAACATGACTGTTGCGCCATTCCGACATCGCATAGACCTGCATCTTGTAGACGTCTTTGATCGGATTGAACCCGCCATTCATGTCGCCATAAAGCGTCGCATAGCCCACCGACATTTCAGACTTGTTGCCGGTGGTGACAACCATCGAACCGAACTTGTTTGAAACAGCCATCAGAATGGTGCCGCGTGCGCGGCTTTGCAGGTTTTCTTCGGTAACGCCGCTCTCGGTGCCTTCGAACAGCGGATGCAGCGCTTCAAGAAAGCCTTCAACTGGCGCAGAGATCGGAACAATATCGTACCGAACACCGAGCGCTTTTGCACAATCGGCCGCGTCTTTCAGAGATTCATCAGATGTATAGCGGTAAGGGAGCATGATGCAGCGCACCCGATCCTTACCCAATGCATCGACGCCGAGAGCCGCGCAGATTGCCGAATCGATGCCGCCCGAAAGCCCGAGCACCACATCCTTGAAACCGTTCTTGTTCACATAATCCCGCAAGCCCAGCATGCAGGCGGAATAATCAGCTTCAAGCCCTTCAGGAAGAATAGCCTTTTCGCCTTCTTCACAGCGCCAGCCGTCATTCTCTCTGCGCCAAACGGTCAGCGTGATCTGCTCCTCAAACTGAGGCAATTGCAGACAGAGCGACCGGTCAGTGTTGAATGCAAACGATCCACCATCGAAAACCAGTTCATCCTGTCCGCCAACCTGATTGGCATAGACCATCGGTAACTCGGTTTCGATCACCTGCTTCAGGACAACCTGATGGCGCCGGTCCATCTTCGCACGGTGATAAGGCGAACCATTCGGTACGAGCAAAATCTCTGCGCCACTCTCAGCCAGCGTTTCCGCCACACCGAGTTCGCCCCAAATGTCTTCACAGATTGGAATCCCGATGCGAACACCACGGAAATTGACTGGCCCCGGCATTGGGCCTGCCTGAAATACGCGCTTCTCGTCAAACTCGCCATAGTTGGGCAGATCGACCTTGAACCGTTCGGCAATGATCTCGCCGCCATCCAGAACCGCGATAGAGTTGTGCAGACCACTTTCACGGCTAAGCGGCGTGCCGATAATGACGCCTGGTCCGCCGTCGGCAGTGTCGCTCGCCAGCGCACGAACAGCCTTTTCACACGCAGCAAGAAAAGATGGTTTCAGAACCAGATCTTCCGGCGGATAACCAGAGATGAACAATTCTGTAAACAAAATGAGATCGGCCTTCATCCTGGCCGCCTCAGCGCGTGCCGCGCGTGCCTTGGTCAGATTTCCGGCGATATCGCCCATGATGGGATTAAGCTGCGCAACGGCAATACGGAGCATGGCAAGATTCTCATGAGAGGCAAACATGCCCAAGCTTTAGCGCGCTTGGGCAAGCAAATGCAACGGATGCGATCAACAGAGCACTCTGTTTGTCAGGCCAAATAGGTATTGGCGAGGATATAACCCCAGATCGCGACGACGAACACAATGGAAATCAGAACAGCAAGAGAACCGCAGTCCTTTGCAATCTGAATTTCCTTATGAAAATCCCGCGAGACGGCATCACACGTTGCCTCGATACCAGTGTTCAACACTTCCACGAGGATGAGAAACAGGATCGAGCCAGTCATGAAGAGGAAAGCGAGCCATGTCGGCGCAAGGAAAAAAGCCACCGGCAGAGACAGAAGAAACAGCACAAGCTCCTGTTGGACGGCCTTTTCATGTCCTGCGAGGTACTTCAGTGCTCGCATGGAATTAAGAAAGGCCAGGAAAATGCGCTGCATCATTACCCTCAATCAAATTGGTTACAGCTTGGCCCGAAAATCAGAGCCAATTTTCTGAAAGCATAAAGCGTCCTTTATGCATCCATTCAGACACATGCCGCTCCAAGGCAATCAATAGGTGAGTTTCCCCGAAATGCAACAGGGCGGAGATCGAAACCTCCGCCCTGCAAGCTCTAGAATGTTGGAAACAGGTCAGGCACTCGCAACCTGCTTGTCCGCACCTGCATCGCGCTCCTTCTTGAGGAGTTCGGCCAGCAAAAACGCGAGTTCCAGCGCCTGATCGGCGTTGAGACGTGGATCGCAGTGCGTGTGATAACGATCGTGCAGATCTTCTGCCGAGATCGCACGCGCGCCGCCCGTGCATTCCGTCACATTCTTGCCGGTCATTTCGACATGGATACCTCCCGGATGCGATCCTTCAGCGCGATGGATCGCGAAGAAGGACTCCACTTCCTTGAGGATACGGTCGAACGGACGCGTCTTGTAGCCACCGGCGGTGATCGTATTGCCGTGCATAGGATCGCATGACCATACGACCTTGCGACCTTCCTTCTCGACAGCACGGATAAGCTGCGGCAGATGATCACCAACCTTGTCGTAGCCAAAGCGCGCAATCAACGTCAGACGCCCTGCTTCGTTTTCCGGATTCAGAAGATCGATAAGGCGGATGAGATCATCCGGCTGCAGCGACGGCCCACACTTGAGACCGAGCGGATTCTTGATTCCACGGCAGTATTCGATATGCGCATGGTCAGCCTGACGTGTGCGATCACCGATCCAGATCATGTGGCCGGACGTGCCGTACCAGTCGCCGGACGTCGAGTCCACACGAGTCAGCGCTTCTTCAAAGCCAAGAAGCAGCGCTTCATGGCTGGTGTAGAAATCGGTTTCACGCAGCGAATGATTGCTGTCAGCCGTGATCCCGATTGCACGCATGAAGTTCATGGTCTCGGAAATACGCTGCGCCAAAGCTGCATAGCGCTCTGCCTGCGGGCTCTTGCCGACAAAGCCGAGCATCCACTGGTGAACGTTCTCCAGATTAGCGTAACCGCCCTGAGCGAATGCCCGCAGCAGGTTAAGCGTAGCCGCCGACTGGCGATATGCCATGTCCTGACGCTGCGGATCGGGAATGCGCGATGCCGCGTCGAACTCGATACCGTTGATGATGTCACCACGGTAGGACGGCAGTTCCACACCATTCAGCGTTTCCATGTCCGATGAACGTGGTTTGGCAAACTGACCGGCGATACGACCGACCTTCACGACGGGCTTCGACGCACCGAATGTGAGGACAACGGCCATCTGAAGAAAGACGCGGAAAAAGTCGCGGATGTTATCCGCGCCATGTTCAGCAAAACTTTCAGCACAATCGCCGCCCTGGAGCAGAAATGCCTTGCCTTCCGCCACTTCAGCCAGTTGCTGCTTGAGCTTGCGTGCTTCACCTGCAAAAACCAGCGGCGGATAGGTGCGAAGACGAGCCTCAACGTCGTTCAGAGCCTGTGCGTCCGGATAAAACGGCACTTGCTTGATCGGTTTGTTTCTCCAGGAATGCGGGGTCCAGTTCTTCGTCATTTGAGCACCTGTTTGCTTCTATCCGCTCGATTTCTCTCGGATTATATCCTCCTTACACGAATGCCGGAATCCTTTAACGGACAGCTCGCATCTGACAAAGATGACAGTCTGCCCCGGAAAACCGGCCTGCGTGGTCGCGCTGATATAATGCAGGCCGAGACTTTATGCCAGCAATAATCGTTAACCGGAGAAACCGGTCGCGAAAGAGTTAGCCGTCAACTTTCTCACCATTCACGACGCGATAGGTCGGCTTGTACATAGTGACCAGTTCTTCGGCCGCTGTCGGATGAACCGCCATCGTGCGATCGAAGTCATCCTTGGTCGCACCAGCCTTGAGGGAAATACCCAGAAGCTGAGCCATTTCACCGGCATCTGGCCCCATGATATGGGCCCCGACCACTCTGCGGCTCGCGGCATCAACGATGAGCTTCATCAGCATTTTCTCATTGCGGCCGGAAAGCGTGTTCTTCATAGGGCGGAACAGCGCTCGGTAAACATCAAGTTCCGGATACTTCTTCGCAGCCTCATCTTCCGGCAAACCGACCGTGCCAATTTCTGGCTGAGAGAACACCGCCGTCGCAATCAATTCATGGTCGGGCTTCGTCGGATTGTCCTTGAACGCCGTTTCGAGAAAGCACATGGCTTCGTGAATTGCCACTGGTGTCAGCTGGACGCGGTTCGTAACATCGCCCACGGCCCAGATATTCGCGACATTGGTACGCGAATAATCATCGACCGGAATCGCGCCAAGCTCATCCATCTTGACGCCAACTCTCTCCAGCCCAAGACCCGTCGTGTTGGCCTTGCGCCCGATCGCCATCATTGCCTGACCGACTTCCAATGTATCGCCATTGTTCAACGCGATTTTCAGATTACCGTCGGACTGCTTCTCGATTTTCTCGAAAACCGCTTCGCAAATGATACGGATACCTTTTGCTTCCATGGTTTCATGCAAAAGATGGCGCAAGTCCGGGTCGAAACGGGAGAGGATTTCCTTGCCTCGATACACGAGTGTCGTTTCGACGCCAAGGCCGTGGAATATGTTCGCGAACTCAACAGCGATATATCCGCCACCCGCAATGGCAATCGCTTTCGGCAGCTCAGCGAGATGAAACGCTTCGTTGGAGCTGATGCAATATTCATGTCCGTGCATGGATTCGGGCATGCTCGGATGACCGCCGGTCGCAATCAATATCTGGTCTGCGGTAACGCGACGACCGTCTGCCTTCAGCTCAACAGTATGTTCATCGATCAATTCGGCGCGGCTGGCAAAAATTTCGACATCGGAATTCTGGAGGCCCTTGGTGTAGAGCCCTTCAAGCCGGGCAATTTCTTTGTCCTTGGCATCGATCAGCTTTTTCCAGTCAAACGTCGATGTGCCGACATCCCAACCATAGCCGGCTGCATCCTCGAAATGCTCAGGAAACTGCGAAGCATAGACGAAGAGTTTCTTCGGTACGCAGCCGCGAATAACGCAGGTTCCGCCCATGCGATATTCTTCTGCAAGACCGACCTTTTTGCCCATGGCCCCAGCGAGACGCGCTGCCCGAACACCGCCAGAACCGCCGCCGATAACAAAAAGATCATAGTCGAAGCCGGTCATGGGATTCTCCAATAAACATTAGGTTGGCTGCTATGTAAGCAAAAGAAAAAGCCCGGCCAAGGGACCGGGCTTTCAAATTCCTCGTTACCGCAAAAATTACTGCTGCGCAGGCTGTGCCGGAGCTGCAGCAGCGCCAGCCTGTGCCGCCAGAACCTCAGCTACGCCGGTCGCCAGATCACGGGCGATGCCATTCTGCCAGATATTTGCTGCTTTCACGACTTCACGCGTCACAATCGGGCCTTCGGACAGAAGCTTCTTGCCTGCAGGCGACGTATAGAATGCTGCTATGGCTTTGAGTTCGTCTTCGGAAAACGCTTTTGCATAGGCGCGAGCGGATTCGGTTTCGAGATCCGCACGGCGGGAAGCAAGAGCGAGAGCCTTGTCATCGACAGTCTTCGTGATCAGGGCTTCCAGATTCGGATCCTTCTGGATCAGTTCACCCTTGAGGGAGCGCGCTGCGTTCGGCAGAATTTCGTCGAACTGCTCAGTAGCACTAATCGCAGAAATAGCAGCACGGGCAGCTTCCAGATGAGCTTCAGTGATTTCCTGTGCCGAAGCTGCATGAATGCCCGACATCAGTACGAGCGCGGAAAACGGTGCAATCAGACGGCGAAAGCCAGTTGCCGGGATCATAAGGTCAGTACTCCGTTCAATCAGTTCAAGACCGGTTCATGGTGCGGATGCCGTCGTTGCCGGCAACCACTGCCGCACGCGCCAGTCCGATGAAAAGTCCGTGCTCGACAACGCCTGGAATTGCGAAGAGAGCGTCAGATAGTGTCTTTGGATCGGGAATGCGGCCAAAAGATGCATCCACGATATAATGCCCACCATCTGTTACGAAGGGTGAGCCATCTTTTAAACGCAGTGCCAGCGGGCCTGCAAGACCACACTTCGCAGCTGCTTCTTCAATCGCGCGCATGGTAGCACCAAGACCGAAGCGATTGACTTCCACAGGCAGCGGAAAACGCCCGAGTGTTTCGACGACCTTCGAACTGTCGGCAATAACGATCATTGCGTCAGATGCCGCAGCCACGATCTTTTCACGAAGAAGCGCTCCACCGCCGCCCTTGATGAGCGAAAGGTTGGTATCGACTTCATCGGCACCATCCACGGTAAGATCAAGATGAGGCGTTTCATCGAGCGTCGTAAGCGGAACCCCGAGTTCCTTGCAAAGTTTTGCGGTGCGTTCGGAAGTAGGCACTCCAATGATCTTGAAGCCGTTGCTTACCTTGTCGGCAAGCAGGCGCACGAATTCCTCGGCCGTCGAACCAGTACCAATCCCCAGACGCATTCCGTCCTTGACGTGCGTGAGCGCTTCTGCGGCGGCTGCGATTTTCAGCTTGCGAGCTTCGTCCATACTTGAATTCCCGATATTCCCCTGCGGATTCTCATTGTGGTCCGGCTCGCCTCTAGCATGCGGACGCGGCACAACAAAGCGCCTATTCGAACTATGACGCAGAATTTCGGTTTTTAGAGCGCATCCCGATCGCGAGGTTGAGCCGAAGTCGACAATCAGATAGGACTTCCTTATTCCCCATTTCACACACGAGAAGCTAATGTCTGCTGCCAACCCCAAGCCCATCATCGTTTTCGATCTCGACGGAACCCTTGTCGACACAGCACCAGACCTTCTCGACAGTCTCAATCACTGCCTCGCTATATCGGGCCTGAAAACAGCGGATCGTGAATCGTTACGCAGATTCGTAGGGCAAGGCGGGCGCGTCATGATCGAGCGTGCTTTCGCCGCGCAGAAGAAACAGGCCGACGAAGCACAGCTTGACAATCTCGTGGAAGAATTCCGCGAACATTATGCCGATCACATGCCGGGACATTCAACCTTTTTCCCAGGCGTTCTGGAAGCAATGGACCGCTTCTCAGCAAGCGGTTATGAGCTCGCAGTTTGCACGAACAAATTCGAGGCTTTGTCGGTAAAACTCCTGACTTCCATGGGTGAAGCCGAGCGATTTGCTGCAATCTGCGGAGCCGATACATTTGCTTATCGCAAGCCTGATCCGCGCCATCTCACCGAGACCATCGTACGGGCTGGTGGCAATCGTGAACGGGCAATCATGGTCGGGGATAGCCGAACAGACATCGACACCGCAAAAGCTGCTGGCATCCCCGTTGTTGCCGTCGACTTTGGGTATACCGATCTTCCCGTACAGCATTACGATCCAAGCCGTGTGATTTCGCATTTTGACGAGTTCACCCTCGAAATGGCCGAACAGCTCATCGATGCGGTCACCGATCCCGTATAAAGGGAGAATGGTAAATGATTACGCAGCGTTTTCTTATATTTTGCTTTGCTTTCTTAGCCACGGTATCAACAGCGTCTGCGAACGACGGATCGCCGGGACTACCCGGCGTTCAGGCTCAAAAACCCATTGTGACCGCCCCGCCGCCTGCTCCCGAACCGGAACAGGCACCAAGCGGTAACTGGAAAAATTTTCGTGTCGGTAATACTGACGTTTCGGTCTCTGGAAGCATCACGATTGATGTCGGCACCAAGAACAGCCGGACGTCCGGTCGTTAATTGCGAGAGGATCGCACCAATGCCGACAGGGCAGCAGGTATCTGAGCAGGCAAATCTTCCGCAATAAGTCCATGGCCAAAGCGTCGCGCGGCGTCCGCATGCATCCACACGGAAGCACACGCCGCTGCAAATGCGGGCATCCTTTGAGCAAGCAGGCCGCACACAATTCCCGTCAAGACATCGCCTGATCCTGCAGTGGCGAGCAGCGGGGTTCCATTGGCATTGACCACTGCCAGACCACCCGGTTCTGCGATCACGGTATCGGGACCTTTATATATAAGGACTGCGTTAGCACGCCTTGCAGCCTCGCGAGCCTTTTCGATCTTTGATGTCGAACTCTTTGCTATATCTGGAAAAAGCCGCCGGAACTCTCCCTCATGTGGTGTAAGCACAAGAGCAGTCTTTATGCCCTGTCGCTTATCGAAAAGCTCAGCTGGATTCTGCTCAAAGGCCGTAATCCCGTCGGCATCAAGAACCAAACCATGAAAGCCCGCTGATTCGTCACTTGCTAGAAACAGGGCATATTCACGCGCCAAAACGGGATTTCCATAACCCGGACCAAGGACAGCTGATGCGACCTTACGTTCGGCAAAAAACTGTCGAATATCCCTCAAACCACGGGTCTCACGGACCATGATACTGGTCAGATGCGTGGCATTGACCGTCATAGCATCGGGCGGAGACAGAAGCGTTACCGCACCCGCCCCACTACGGGCCGCAGCGAGGGCTGATAAGCGTGCGGCACCTGTAGAATGAACGCCGCCGGAAAACACGGCTGCATGGCCGCGACTATACTTATGAGCCTCAATGCCAGATACTGGCAGGGCGCTTGCCCAAAGGTCTGGAGCATTCTCGAATGCATGCGGTTCGATCGCAGTAAGTATGTGATCCGGAATGCCTATATCCGCCACATGGAGAACACCGCAATGCGCCCTTCCCGGTTGTAGCAAATGGCCGGGTTTCTTGCGAAAGAACGTAACTGTTGCTCGTGCACGGATCGCCGTTCCGAGGATATGACCGCTTTCACCGGATATGCCGCTAGGTAAATCAACCGCCACAACCGGCACATCAGAAGTGTTCACAGCATCAATCGCGATGGCTTCGGCTCCGTGAACATCGCGAGCGAGGCCAGCGCCGAATAATGCATCGATTACGCCGCCGAAACTCGCAACCGAAAATTCACCGAAGTTCGAGACAGGCCCCTTGTAGAACAACGACGCACGCATGGCATCGGAGCCTTTCCTCGGGGGAGCGGATGCGAAGCACACGACTTCCAAACCCGCTTCCAGGAGAAACTGCGCCGCGATGTAGCCGTCGCCACCATTGTTGCCAGGCCCGCAAAGAACAGCAACTGGAGCATTGCGAGGAAACATCCGCTGTGCAACCTCTGCGACGGCCCGGCCTGCAGCAAGCATCAGTGAGAAACCATCCTTGATACCGGTCTCGATCGTCTGGCGATCCGCTTCTGCCATTTCCTGCGGGGTCAGCAACTCGTACATCGCGTACCTTCTCAATACGGGGTCTCATTGTGATTAAATACGCGGCACCGGACTTTATGCAAGCTTGCCCTCTTTTGATGCATAATGACTAATTTTTAGACAGATAAACCGGAATGATAGTGCCTATTTCATACCCGTCATGAGAGTCCCGCTTGCACAAGCGTCATGAATAGTGCCACTCTGCCTGCGGATGAACGAAATCGAAGAAGTTTTTTATACAGACTTCAAACTGGCACACTTCATGCTTCTCTATTGGTGAAACGGGCACAATGTCCATTTCCGTAGAAGAGCGGAGACCATTCTCTGATGAAAAAGATCGAAGCCATCATTAAGCCCTTCAAGCTGGATGAAGTGAAGGAAGCCCTTCAGGAAGTCGGCTTACAGGGGATCACTGTCATCGAAGCCAAGGGCTTCGGACGACAGAAAGGTCATACCGAGCTTTACCGCGGCGCCGAATATGTCGTCGACTTTCTTCCCAAGGTGAAAGTTGAAGTCATCGTCGCAGACGAAACCGTGGACAGCGCCATCGAAGCCATCCGCAAGGCTGCCCAGACGGGACGCATCGGGGACGGCAAGATTTTCGTCTCCAACATCGAAGAAGTTATCCGTATCCGCACCGGTGAATCCGGCGTGGATGCAATCTGATAATACCTGCGTACAATCCATCGTCGTGCAAACAGGGAATTAAAATGACGACTGCCAACGATATTCTCAAACAAATCAAAGACAACGACATCAAGTTCGTCGACCTTCGCTTCACCGACCCGAAGGGCAAACTGCAGCATGTTACGATGGATATCGGCCTCGTCGACGAAGAAATGTTTGTCGACGGCGTGATGTTCGACGGCTCTTCCATCGCCGGTTGGAAAGCCATCAATGAATCCGACATGGTTCTGATGCCGGATCCGACGACGGCCCATATCGACCCGTTCTTCGCTCAATCCACACTGGTCATCCTTTGTGACATTCTTGACCCGATCTCGGGTGAAGCCTATGGCCGCGATCCGCGCACGACCGCAAAGAAGGCGGAAGCCTACATGAAGTCGCTCGGCATCGGCGACACGGTCTATGTCGGTCCGGAAGCTGAATTCTTCGTCTTCGACGACGTGAAGTACAAGGCTGACCCGTACAATACCGGTTTCAAGCTCGACTCGACCGAACTGCCGTCAAACGACGATACTGAATATGAAACGGGCAATCTCGGCCACCGTCCGCGCGTCAAGGGCGGCTATTTCCCGGTACCGCCGATCGACAGCGCGCAGGACATGCGCTCGGAAATGCTAACCGTCCTCACCGAAATGGGTGTCACGGTTGAAAAGCATCATCATGAGGTTGCTTCCGCACAGCACGAACTCGGCGTGAAATTCGACACGCTGGTCCGCAACGCCGACAAGATGCAGATCTACAAGTATGTCGTGCATCAGGTTGCCAATGCCTATGGCAAGACCGCAACCTTCATGCCGAAGCCGATCTTCGGTGACAACGGTTCGGGCATGCACGTCCACTTCTCGATCTGGAAAGAAGGCAAGCCAACCTTCGCTGGTAACGAATATGCCGGCCTGTCGGAAAATTGCCTTTACTTCATCGGTGGCGTTATCAAGCACGCCAAGGCCGTGAATGCCTTCACCAACCCGTCGACCAACTCTTACAAGCGTCTGGTTCCGGGTTACGAAGCCCCGGTTCTGCTTGCCTACTCGGCTCGCAACCGTTCGGCTTCCTGCCGTATTCCATTCGGCAATTCGCCGAAGTCCAAGCGTCTGGAAGTTCGTTTCCCTGATCCGGCGGCAAACCCGTATCTGTGCTTTGCTGCCCTGCTCATGGCTGGTCTTGACGGCATCAAGAACAAGATTCATCCGGGTCAGGCCATGGACAAGGATCTTTACGATCTGCCTGCCAAAGAACTGAAGAAGATTCCGACCGTCTGCGGTTCACTGCGTGAAGCACTGCAGTCACTCGATAAGGATCGTGAATTCCTCAAGGCTGGCGGCGTGTTCGATGACGATCAGATTGACAGCTTCATCGAACTCAAGATGGCCGAAGTGATGCGTTACGAAACGACGCCGCATCCGGTCGAGTACGACATGTACTACTCGGTTTAAGAAAGCTGCGCGGGCGTTAATCCGTTCGCGCCATTTCTTTTGCTCTTACCGAGGGGAACGACGCGCAACACTTGATGATTGCGCGCGCAAAAGAAACCCCGGCAATGCCGGGGTTTCTTTATTAGATCAATGCGATAATTCTAATATTTAAAGTGCTTTGAGCACACGAGCCGCCATCATCATTTCAATTTCGCGGTTTTTTCGCCGCTCTATGGCTTCCGCGTCCGAACCCCAATGCTCGATAGTCCAGTCCTCATCAATATGAGCCAGATTCCAGCCTTGCTCTGCTGTTATTTCATCCTTTGCGATAGCAAGTGCAATAATCGCTGAGCCGGTCAGCGTCGTCATTGTATGCAGTGATGCCAGCGCGATTGGGTCTTTGAAACCAGCCAGATGAACACCGAATGCCGCGATGGCTTCCCGAGGCTGTTCAATGTGCATCACACCTTCAGCAAGTGAAAAACGTGCGCCAAGGCCTTCCATCCAGTCGATCAGCGGATCCCATTGCTCGGTCTGCCGAGAAACGAGTTCCTGCGGACTATCGGCGCGATAGCAAAGCATATCCGTGCCTGCGAAACGCAAAATGTCCTCGAAAACTGCCTGCGGATCCTGCGCAATCCCATCAATCGCCGTGTTGACGAGACGGGTCGCAGGCATTTTCCCCGGGTCGATAACCTTTTCCTGAGCGGTGAATTCGTCCGCTACGATCTGGGCCGCCGCCTTGGTCGGCAACAGCAGCAGATTGCGAGCCGGCGTCTTGACAGGGCGACCATCCAAATGGACGGTGAAACCGCCTTCAACTTCCGCCACTTCTGCCTTTTCGTAGAAGCGTTTAGGCAGTTGCGCCAGCATCTGCTTTTGTGCCCGCACGATCGGGTTTTCGTCCGAAAGCTGCTTTCCTGCCTCAAGATCACTCAAAATATCACGCATAGATTTGTCCAGTTCTGTGTCGCTGACTTGGTGGAAGGCTCAACAACTAGAGAACCTGTTCGTCCATACCTTGCAGCAATGCATGGAGTTCAGATGGCGCTTCCAGAATGTGATGGGCGCCAGATTCAATCAGTCCCTGCCGGTTATGATACCCCCAGGAGACGCCCACCGCCATAGCCGCCGCCGCGCGTGCCATCTGCATATCATAAACAGCATCGCCGATAACAATTGTCTGGCTGGGTTCTATCCCCATTTCCGCGCAGGATTCAAGCACCATGGCCGGGTGTGGTTTCGACGGGCAATCGTCAGCAGTACGCGTCACCACGAAATGATGCCCGATGCCATGACGTTCGAAAACAGAGCGGACGCCGCGCTGGGATTTTCCGGTCACTATGCCAAGCAGAAGATCGTCCCTCGCCCCGAGCTCCGTCAGAAGCGGCAGAATTCCATCGTAGAGCGGCTCCGTGAAATCGGGCGCCTGTCGCAACATCACAAAGTTTTCCTTGTAGCGTTGCGTCAACCAATGCACCTGCTCATCCGGCTCGCGATCCAGAATCTTAGCAATAGCCAGATGCAGCGACAGGCCGATGATCGAATGCGTTTCCTCGATTGCGGGAGGTTCCAGACCGGCATCTGCAAAGCTCGTAGCCATGCATCTGTGAATGAAGTCACCGCTGTCGACCAGCGTACCGTCGCAATCGAAAAGGACCAGTTTCATCGGGCGTTGGTGACCTTTGCCGGCTTGTTGATAATCATCAGTCCGCAACCAATCAGCGCAAGAGCCGCGAATATTTTCCAGCTCAGGGGCTCATTCAGGATCAGACCGCTCAATAACACGCCGAAAGCGGGCGTGAGAAAGGCGAAATTAGAAAGTTTCGATGCCGGATAACGGCGCACCATCCAGAACCAGAGCGGATAGGTGAAAGCCACCACGAATATCGCCTGAAAGAGAAACGCCGATATGGACAAGGCATCCGGGCTACGAAGCAATGGGCCGCTCAACGCGATGAATGGCAGCGGCACCAGTGTCGCGACCACCAGCTGGTAGAGAAGCGTCTTTTCTGGAGCCGTATGGGCAAGCCGGGTTCGCTTGATAACCAGCGTGGTAAGTCCCCACAGCACACCTGACACGAGCGCAAGCATATCGCCATAGATGGCGTGCGGCCCCGGTCGGCTGACATGATCGGAGAAGACCAGAAACACACCCAGAAAGGCGATACACATGCCAACGAAGGCCCGGACAGACATCCGCTCGCCGAGAAGGAAATGACTGCCAATAGCGACCCAGAACGGCATGACGTTCATCATGAGTGTGACACGCCCAACGCTCGTCAGCTCCATCGCCAGAAAAATCAGAACGAATTCGCTTCCGAACAACAGCCCGGCGGCAATTCCGGCCCAGAGCGTGCCATCACGCTTGAAAAGCGGAATACGGCGCCAGTAACACCAGAGAAAAACGCACAGGCCACCGAGCGCAGCACGCCCCGCCGCCATCAGCATGGGATTGAACCCTCGATTGCCGATCTTGATGGCAACCTGATTGAGCCCCCAGCTGAACATGATGAACATGACCAGCATGATGGCCAGCCCATCGAACGAAACTCGCCCCTCGGACGATCCCCCCGCTCCGCCTGACATTTTTAATCTTCCGCACTTTCCTCATCAAAGCCGAGCAGGTTCCACGACTGAACCATATGCGGCGGCAGTGGCGCGGTCACATCGATAGTACCGCCCGACGGATTTGGAATACGAATACGGCGCGCATGAAGATGCAGACGTTTTTGTATACCGCCCGGAAACTCCCAATTCTGGTCAGCTTCAAAGTACTTTGGATCACCGATGATAGGATGACCGATATAAGCCGCATGCACACGCAGCTGATGGGTTCTACCGGTATAAGGCTCCATCTCCAGCCAGGTCAGATTGTTCCCTGCCTTCTCGATGATGCGGTAATACGAGACAGCGTGATCGGAATCCGGCTCGCCATGCTGGCAAACACGCATCTTGTCACCATCCGGTGTCTGTTCCCTGACCAGCCAGGTTGAAATCTTGTCCTCGCGCTTGCGTGGAACGCCTTTGACCAAAGCCCAATAGGTCTTTTTAGTGTCGCGTTCACGGAAGGCGGTGGTCAACGCCTGCGCTGCGCCCCGCGTACGAGCAACGACAAGCACGCCCGATGTGTCACGGTCGATACGATGCACAAGACGCGGTTTTTCGCCCTTCTTGTTGCGCCATGCCTCCAGCATTCCATCAACATGACGCGATACGCCTGAACCGCCCTGCACGGCGAGACCTGCAGGCTTGTTGAAAACGTACACTTTCGGGTCTTCATAGAGAAGCATCTGCGAAAGCACGTCGCCGTCCTGCTGGCTGCGGATTGTCCGCGCCGTGACCGGGCCGACGGCCTTTTCATCGACGCCAAGAGGTGGAATACGAACAGTCTGTCCGGCCTGAATACGCGTATCTGCCTTGGCCCTTGAGCCGTCGATACGAACTTGCCCCGACCGCAGAAGCTTCTGCAGATGGCCGAAACCCAACCCCGGATAATGGACCTTGAACCAGCGGTCGAGCCGCATGCCCGCCTCGCCTGTATCCACAATCTTCTGTTCAACGCCTGCCATGGAGAAACCCGATCAACTCTTGCTATTGCGGTGCGTACGCGCGCGCCGGTCATTAAGTCCTGTCAATAGACGCGAGTTCCGACGATTGCTAGGCGGAATTCCTGAAAACTGCAATTTGGCTGCTTTAGCCGAAACTGGTCCAGCAATCCCTAAAGAATTCCATTTCGACTACTGAATCTTCACACTCGGTTACACACGTTCTTAATTTATGGTCGATCTTGACACCCAATCGCCACTTCTTGTCGCCATCAGATATTGATAGAACAAAGGGGCTATACCATTTAGTCCCGTGAAATAGAACGAGCGGGAGTGCGAAAGTGTCATTGCTCAAAATCTACTGGCGAGCCATGGAATACCTTGCGGTCGAAAAGACTGCAACGATTACCATGTGTGTCGCCAGCGTGCTGGTTGCCCTGGTCACACTTGCCGAACCTATTCTGTTCGGTCGGGTCATTCAGGCTATCTCCGATAAGGGCGATATTTTCTCGCCTCTTGCGATGTGGGCTGCGCTTGGCGGCTTCAACATTGTTGCTGCAGTCTTCGTGGCGCGCGGAGCCGACCGCCTCGCACACCGCCGTCGTCTGGGCGTGATGATCGATTCTTATGAGCGTCTCATCACTATGCCGCTTTCGTGGCACCAGAAGCGCGGTACATCCAACGCACTCCACACGCTGATCCGCGCAACAGATTCGCTTTTCACGCTCTGGCTCGAATTCATGCGCCAGCATTTGACGACCGTGGTTGCTCTGGCGACGCTCATTCCGGTTGCAATGAGCATGGATATGCGCATGTCGCTGGTGCTCATCGTGCTCGGTGTCATCTATGTGATGATTGGCCAGCTTGTCATGCGCAAGACCAAGGATGGTCAGACCGCTGTCGAAAAGCATCACCACAAGCTGTTCGAACATGTGAGCGATACGATCAGCAACGTCTCGGTTGTGCAGAGCTATAACCGCATTGCGTCGGAAACCCAATCTCTGCGTGATTATGCCAAGAACCTGGAGAAGGTACAGTTTCCTGTTCTCAATTGGTGGGCGCTGGCCAGCGGCCTGAACCGCATGGCATCAACCTTCTCAATGGTGGTGGTTCTCGTTCTCGGCGCTTACTTCGTTACCAAGGGCCAGATGCGCGTCGGCGATGTAATTGCCTTTATCGGCTTTGCACAGCTGATGATCGGTCGTCTCGACCAGATCAGCGCCTTCATCAACCAGACCGTTACGGCACGCGCCAAGCTTGAAGAGTTCTTTCAGATGGAAGATGCCACGGCTGATCGTCAGGAGCCCCAGAGCGTGTCGGACCTGAACGACGTCAAGGGCGACATCATATTCGACAATGTAACCTTCGAGTTTCCGAACTCCGGCCAGGGCGTCTATGATGTATCGTTTGAAATCAAGCCAGGACAGACGGTGGCCATCGTCGGCCCAACCGGTGCAGGCAAGACGACGCTCATCAATCTGTTGCAGCGCGTTTTTGATCCGGCAGCCGGCCGCATCACGATCGACGGAACAGATACGCGTACCGTCAGCCGTCGTTCGCTGCGTCATGCCATCGCAACTGTCTTTCAGGATGCAGGCCTGTTCAATCGATCGGTCGAGGAGAATATTCGTGTGGGTCGAGAAAGTGCCACGCATGAGGAAGTGCATGCTGCAGCACGTGCCGCAGCAGCCCACGACTTCATTCTGGCCAAGAGCGATGGCTACGATACGGTTATCGGTGAACGCGGCTCACAGCTTTCGGGCGGTGAACGTCAGCGCCTAGCGATTGCGCGCGCAATCCTGAAGGATTCGCCGATCCTCGTTCTGGACGAAGCCACCAGTGCGCTTGACGTTGAAACCGAAGAGAAGGTGAAGCAGGCGGTTGACGATCTCAGCCACAACCGCACGACCTTCATCATTGCTCACCGTCTTTCGACAGTCCGCTCCGCCGATCTGGTCCTTTTCATGGACAAGGGCCACCTGGTCGAAAGCGGCAGCTTCGATGAACTGGCCGCACGCGGCGGTCGCTTCACCGACCTTCTTCGTGCTGGCGGCCTCATGCTGGAGGACAAAGCGCCCAAAGCTGTCGAGGGTAGCAATGTGATGCCGTTTCCGTCCAAGGGCGCAGTAGGCTAAAACATAGAGCTTTCAAATGAAAAGCCCGCGATGATCTCATCGCGGGCTTTTTTCTTCATGGCCTAAAATCTAAAACGGTACCTCGAAGCGGAGCCCATCATATCCCGGTTCGACATTACCCGGTGTCTCACGCATGACTGTCTCGTAATCGAGTGGAACGTGCATATGCGTGAGAATGGCGCGCTTGGGCGCCAGCTTCTCGATCCATTCCAGCGCTTCACCAAGCGAGAAATGGCTTGGATGTGGGCGATATTGCAGCGCATCTATGATAAGCACGTCGGCCCCGCCCAAATGCTTAAGGCTTTGCTCAGGGAAAGCGCTCACATCAGTGCAATAAACAACAGATCCGATACGAAAGCCGAGCGATTCAATATCGCCGTGCACCTGACTAAACGGCTCGAAGCGGATTGGGCCACCCGCTCCCGATATGGAAAACGGCGTCTCCGGAGCAATGTCGTGCATGCTGAGGATCGGCGGGTAGCTCGATCCGGCAGGTGTTTCGAAACAATAACCAAATGCCTCGAAGAGCCGGTTCCGCGTCAATCGATTGGCATAGACATCCATGAGACGACGATTTTCAACGACATATGTGCGAAGATCGTCGACACCGTGAATATGGTCAGCATGCGGATGTGTATAAACAGCCGCATCGAGGCTGTGTGCGCCTGCATCAATCATCTGAGCACGGAAATCCGGCCCGGTATCGATCACAACTGTCGTGCTGTTACCTGTATCGTCAAATCGCTCGACCAATAGCGATGCGCGACGACGTTTGTTTCTCGGATTATGGGGATCGCAACTGCCCCAATCGCCATTGATACGCGGCACGCCGGGCGACGAACCACAGCCCAGAACCGTGAAACGCAGGCAATTTTTTGGGGGAGTCACGCTCAATCTTCCCCCTTACAGTGCCAGTGTAGGCCGAGGCATCTTGGAAAACAGCCTGAACACGTTGTCGCTCGTGATACGCGCGACTTCGTCATTGCTCACGCCAATCGTCTCAGCCAGCACGGCCGCTGTATGCTGCACGAAAGACGGTTCGTTGCGCTTGCCGCGATGCGGCAACGGAGCAAGGAACGGCGCATCCGTTTCCACCAGCAGGCGGTCACGCGGAACGATGGTCGCTATTTCGCGAATCTCCGGTGAGTTCTTGAAAGTCAGAATCCCTGAGAAAGAAACATAACCGCCGAGCGCGATGCCCTTTTCAGCCAGAGCACGACCGGAAGAGAAACAGTGCAGGATAAACGGAAAAGCGCCCTTCTCCGTCTCACGCTCCAGTATCTCGGCCATATCCTCATCCGCACTGCGGGCATGAATGACTAACGGCAACTGAGTCCGACGCGCCGCCTCAATGTGTACGAGGAAACCTTGGCGCTGCGCTTCCGGTGGGGCATAGTCGTAGTGATAATCGAGACCCGCCTCGCCTATGGCGACAACCTTCGGATGTTCCGAGAGACGCACGAGATCATCAGCCGTAATGTCGAGTTCTTCATGCGCGTTGTTCGGGTGGGTACCGACCGAGCAATAAACGGAGTCATAGGTTTCCGCGATCGCGCGGATCGTATCGAATTTCTTGACCCGTGTGGAAATCGTCACCATGCGCCTAACTCTGGCATCCAGAGCGCGCTGAACGATATCATCGCGCTCCGGTTCAAAGTCGGCAAAGTCGAGGTGACAATGACTGTCGACAAGCATCATCGAACTCAGTTCTGTTCTTCTGTTTCCACATAGCGCGGAAATACCGGCTGCGGGGCTGGCAGATCGGCACCCCCGACAAGCTGGCTTGCCGTAACGTCAGAGAACTGACGCTTGTCGGCAGGAATTGCCAGTATGTCGAGAAGCTTTTCTGCCGACTGCGGAATGAACGGCTGCACCATGATGCCAACGCGCCGGATCACTTCGGCTGTCACATAAAGGACAGTACCCATGCGCGCCGGATCGGTCTTGCGCAGCGCCCAAGGTTCCTGCCCCGCAAAATAACGATTGGCTTCCGCGACAACGGCGAAGATCGCGCCGAGCGCCAGATGCAGCGCTTGGTCGTCCATAGCTTTACGCGCCGTTTCCAGCGCCGCATCGGCCTGATCGAGAATTGCTTTATCCGCGTCGGAGAATTCACCCGGAACCGGAACCTTACCTTCGCAATTCTTGGCGATCATCGACAGCGAACGCTGCGCCAGATTACCGAGATCATTGGCCAGATCGGCATTGGTGCGGTTGACGATGGCGTCATGACTGTAGCTGCCATCCTGACCGAATGGTACTTCACGCATCAGGAAATAGCGCAGCTGATCGAGCCCATAACGTTCAACGAGACCGAAGGGATCGATCACATTGCCGAGGGACTTCGACATTTTCTCGCCACGGTTGAACAGGAAGCCATGTGCGAAAACCCGCTTCGGCAGCGGAATACCAGCCGACATCAGGAATGCGGGCCAATAGACGGCGTGAAAGCGCGAGATATCCTTGCCGATGATATGTGCATCGGCAGGCCAATAACCCCACTTTTCATCCGAAGTATCAGGATAGCCAAGAGCAGTAATGTAATTGGTCAGGGCATCGACCCAGACATACATGACGTGTTTCTCGTCACCCGGCACCGGAATGCCCCAATCGAATGTCGTACGCGAAATCGACAGGTCCTTCAGACCCGACTTGACGAAGCTCACAATCTCGTTGCGGCGCTCCGCAGGCATGATGAAGCCCGGATTCTTCTCGTAAAGATCGAGCAATTTGTCCTGATAGGCTGAGAGACGGAAGAAATAGCTTTCTTCCTCAACCCATTCGACAGGAGTCCCTTGCGGACCGTAGCGCACACCATCCTCGCGGACTTCCGTTTCCTCTTCGCCGTAATAGGCTTCGTCACGCACGGAATACCAGCCGGCATATCCACCCTTGTAGATATCGCCATTGCCAGCCATCGCTTTCCAGATAGCCTGACTCGCCTTGTAATGGCGCTCTTCCGAGGTGCGAATATAGTCGTCATTCGAGCTGTTCAGCACATCCGCCATCTGGCGGAACGCAGCCGTATTGCGATCTGCGAGCTCGCGCGGCGTAATGCCTTCCTTGCGCGCGCTCTGCAACATCTTGATGCCGTGTTCGTCCGTACCGGTCAGAAAGAAAACATCCTTGCCGTTCAGGCGCTGAAAACGCGCCATTGCATCGGTCGCGATCAACTCATACGCGTGGCCGATGTGCGGCTTTCCGTTCGGATAAGCAATCGCGGTGGTGATGTAATATTTTTCGCGGCTCATTATGGACCCGGTCTTTCGAAGTTTGAAAGCGCGCCTGAATGATTAGCAGACACACGAGGAGAAAATTATCAGCGGTGACATAACGCATGTCAGCGGCCATGTCACGCAAGCGGAGGCTGACCGGAACGAAAAGCGCGATGCGTTTTTTCCAAAAGGATTACCACAGCTTGCCGGCGGTCGAGATTGTAGGTTTCAGCATCCACGGTCTCGCGTACGAGATCGCTCCAGAAACGCGACCAGCGATCTGCATCACGCAGTTGCCCTGCCTCCGCACGACGACGAGCTTCGATTGCAACCTGCCCAAGCAGATGATCACGGAACAGCTCATATTGAACCTCCGACTCACGACCATTCAATATGCCGCCGAGCGCCTGCGCTTTCGGCAAATCGAAATTTTGTCCTTCGAGAAGGGAATCGACAGTGTCGGAGATTTCGATACCGCCATTCGCTACCAGCAGAAGTGCCTTACGCACACTGCCTTCCGATCGCTGGAGCAGTGTTTGCGTTACAGCATCAGCCTGCATTCCGACACCGGGACCGACATGTGCCAAGGCATCCGTCAACCCAGCATCGTCAAGTGGCTTGAAGCCGATGCTCTGGCAACGCGACCGGATTGTCGGGAGCAAGCGTCCCGCCGAATGGGAAATCAGGATAAAGAGCGCCCGTGCAGGAGGCTCTTCCAGGGTTTTCAGGAGTGCATTGGCGGCATTGCGATTCATATCATCGGCAGGGTCGACAATAACGATGCGCCAAGCGTGGTCTGATGCCGTTCTGGTCAGAAAATGTGTAACCCGGCGGATTTCCTCCACAGGAATACCCGTTTTGAATTTCCCGGTCTTCTGATCGAATGGGCGATTGATATGCAGGACAGCGGGATGCATCCCGCCTGCAATCTGTCGCCAGAGCGGCCTTGCAAAATCCGGAGCAGCAATATGCTCCGGCGCTTCGCTATTGTCGCCATGCGCCAGCATATGGCCAGCCAGGTGAAAAGCGAGCGTTGCCTTGCCGATCCCCTGCGCACCTTCAAAGAGCAGCGCATGATGCATACGCCCCTCGCGATAGGCTTGCGCCAAAAAGTCACTAATCTCCCGGTGCCCGGCAACATAATCACTTGCAGAAGGCTCTGGCACACCCTCAATGGAATCGTGCGCTTTAGGGACGTCGAGTTCCTCAATCACAACAACCCCCTTTCCTTCAAAGCACTATCAACCTCTTTTGCGACATCACTTGCAATCTGGTCTTGCAGGCGATCAGCGTCGATCACCTTGCAGCGTTCAGGTTCCGCCTCGGCGATTGCGAGAAAGGCTTGCCGTCGTGCCTCGTGCACAGCAATATCTTCCTTCTCGAACCGGTCCGCCGTCTCGCTGCCGCGCCGTTTTCCAGCACGAGACAAACCCTTCTCTGCGGGAATATCAAGGATGATCGTCATGTCAGGCATGACGCCATCGATCGCAATGCGCTCCACAGCCGCCATATAGGTTCTGTCGAGATTGCCGGTAACACCTTGATACGCACGACTTGAGTCGATGAAACGGTCACAGAGAACCACCCGCCCCTCATTCAGCGCCGGGCGGATAAGCTGGTTCACATGGTCTGCTCTTGCAGCACCGAACAGCAGGGCCTCCATCGCTGCGCCGTAGTTCTCCGCATTGCCGCTCAATATGACATGGCGAATTGCTTCCGCACCAGGAGAACCACCCGGTTCTCGCGTGATGACCGGATCGAAGCCGTTTGCCCGCAAATGCTTGGCCAGCAAAGCAATTTGCGTTGATTTGCCCGCTCCTTCGCCGCCTTCGAATGTGATGAACAATCCCGACAAACCAGCTTCCAAATGTTTGAATCGATATCCGAATGGACTTCTATCAAAGTTATTATCGGCCTTTGGCTATCAGGTCGAGCCTGGAATACGCGTAGCGCAGGTTAAAGATATTTCCGCAGCCAGCCAGTGGAAAGCTCCATTGCCGCACCCAATGCGCGCTTTGAAAGGCTCCCCTCTTCAACAGATTGCGCTGTAAAAACAGGAACATCGCGAAGAATACTACCATTAAGCTCCAGCCGAAGAACGCCGACCTGCTGGTTGTCGGCAACAGGTGCATCGAGTGGACCCTTATAGACAATACGCGCTTTCAGCTTGTTGCGACCGTCCTTGGGCAACAACAGCTCGACGCGATCCTTGACCTTCAACGGCACGTGCGTGAGCGCACCACCGAAAACTTGCGCCTCACCCACGATTTCATCCGCCGGATAAAGCTGCACATCATCAAATGCCGTCATCCCCCATTGCAGGAGACGCTTTGCTTCTTCTTCACGCTCCTTGATGCTGGCAAGGCCGCTCATCGCCAGATAAAGCCTGCGACCGTTCTGTTCCGCCGACCCGACCAGCGCAAAGCCCGATGCTTCCGTAAAGCCTGTTCCCATGCCGTCAGCCCCGACATCAAGCCGCAACAACGGATTGCGGTTGCGCTGCATGATGTTGTTCCAGGTGAAGGCCGGCTGAGCATAGTACTTATAGTATTCAGGATGGGCGGTTCGTATGTGCCGCGCCAATCTGACCAAATCCTGCAGCGAGACTACTTGTCCTTCAGCAGGCAACCCCGTGGAATTTACGAACTTGGAGCCGATCAAGCCTAGCTCCTTCGCGCGGTCATTCATGCGGTCTGCGAAAGCCTGCTCGCTGCCTGCCAGTCCTTCTGCCAGTACGATAGCTCCGTCATTCGCCGACTGAACAATCATTCCTTGCAAAAGATCAGCGACGGTCGGCGTCGACTTGATACGCGCGAACATCGTTGACGTCCCCGAGGGTGCACCTCCGGTTCTCCATGCATTTTCGCTGACGGTGTATGGTGTACCGAGTGTCGTGGCACCCTGTTCGAGCGCTTCGAATACCACTTCCGCAGTCATCAGCTTGACAAGTGACGCAGGAGGAATCGGAACATTGGCATTCTTGGAGAGAAGCACAGTTCCGCTCCGGTCATCGACGAGCAAGACCTGCGGAGCTTTTGTAACGAATGCAGCTTCGACAGGTGCCGCCAAGCTAGCAACCGGCACGGCAACAGCCAGCGAAACGCCGACAGTGACGGCACGAGCAAACACCAGTGTTTTTGAAATCAGCCCCATGCAAATCCCGTTACGTGAGCAATGTGATAGAGCTTACGCAACGAATCCGACCAAAATCAATATGCCAGTGTTTATCACCGTATCGTGAGCGATCAATCGAGACGCACCACAAACGCATTTTCTGCGCCGACCTTCCAGGCCGCACGCAGCAGAGCATCATTTCCACCCTTCTCGGCCACGGCTGTCAACTCGTACAACTCACTGGTTTCGGTCGGAATCTTCGTGAGCGTAAATCTGATTGAGCCTGGCAATGAAGCCTGAACCTGCCTGGCCTCTTCAAGCGTCTTGAATGTGCCAATCTCAACATATTCGCCGTGTTCCTCGGCTTCACGACGCTTCCAGGCGCTTGAGATCGCATCCTTGGTCAGGATGCTGCCATAGGCGCGCTCTTCGGCATAGGCTGTTGCTGCAAGCCGGTCAGACGCATAGCCCGCGAGACCGCTGACACCGGCAGCATTAGCCACTCCAAAGCTTGAGCCGGGGCGCTGCGACGGTACCGGTACATTTGCCGGTAACATTGGAGCTGCTCCACCCGACGGATCGCTATAAGCAGGATCGACAGCAAAAGGTGAGTTTTCAGGTATAGGCGCGGATACCGGAACCGCATCCATTACAGGCATCGGAACGCGTGACTTCGGTGAGGTCGGCGTCGGCCCGTTCATTGCCATCATGACGCCAGTTGCGGGCTGGCCGATCGCATCGCCACCTGCCGGACGGTACGACGCCATCAGAAATGCATCATCATTGCCGTTCAACGGAGCTCTTCCGACATATTCGACCTTCACATTCGCTGTACCGTGATGCTGGTAATCAAGCATTTCGGCAGCTTTCTGGGAAAGATCGATCACGCGATCATATTCGTATGGACCACGGTCGTTCACACGCACGATCACCGAACTGCCATTGGCGAGATTGGTCACGCGGGCATAGCTCGGCAACGGCATCGTTGGATGCGCAGCGGTCAAATGTGTCATGTCGTAGACTTCACCATTGGCAGTCAGACGACCGTGAAAAGCTTCACCATACCAAGAGGCATGGCCGACCTTGACGTATTTCTTGTCTTCCTTGGGATAATACCAGCGACCTTTGACCTTGTAGGGCTGACCGGTCTGATCGCGCCCGCCACCACGTGGTAGAGGCTTTCCTTTCGAAAAGGCTACGCGTGGGCTGGCTTTCACGCCATATTTGGATTCGGCGAAATATTCCTTCGAGCGCTTTGTCTTCGATTTCGGCTGCGGTGCCGATGCACAACCCGCCAAGGCAACAGCAATGGCCATAAACGACAATATAACGACAGAACTGCGCTTATCGCGCAGCTTCACTGCCTTGCCGTTGACCGAATGTTTCAGCCCTCGTTTCGAATCCATACGCCACACGCCCGTTACTCAACAACACAACCGGAAACGCTGGTTGCGCCTTTTAGAATTTAGTGATGTCACCGATTCATTGACGGATCATTAAAGCTTTTGGAATTCCGCGTATTTTGAGTCGCATTGAACGGCACGGGCTCTACGCGGACGCGCCATGAATGTCCTGAATTGTGGAACAATCGCTCCTTCGAAACGTTGAATTTTCAACAGGAAGGAGAACAAAAATGTTGAGAGCAATGATCCTTTGGCTGATGGGGGTTCCACTCGTTGTCGTGCTGCTTATCTGGTATTTTTTCTTTTAAATGTGGAACGTTCAGATCCTTCAATCGTTATTCATACGGCTCTTATGACCTCCGAGCCAGTCACCTAACGTCATGGATTAGGCCCGCTCCAACAAGGCGGGTCTTTTTTTGCGTGATCAACATCACGGCCTCAATTTTGAATCTGGCATGTAAACATTGATTGCTTTGCGCAGCAGACGAAAATGGGCTGGTGTCCAGGTTGACAGTTCACCATCTGTGTTTACAGCACGCGGCTTCTTGGTGCGCACAATAACTTCGGTCGTCGGAAAAGCCCGCACATCATCCCATTTGGAATGGGTCCCACGACGCAGGCTTGGTAGCAGGCGCAAAAGTTTCCACCAGTGATCGACTTCCAGACTATAGAAATCCAGCTTACCGTCATCCACTGTCGCATCCTTTTCGACAGCCATACCGCCGCCGTAGAATTTTCCATTCCCGACAGAGACTTGCAACGTACGGATTTTCTCCGTCATGCCGTCATGTTCCAGATAGGCTGTGAAAAGCTCGGAGCGCATGAGGATGCGCGCTGCGACAATCGCATAACCGAGCTTCCCCCATTTCTTCTTCGCCGCGGAACTCAGTTGCTGTGCCAGTTCGGCACTGAAACCGATACTTGCGACATTGAAATAAAGGTGACCGTTCACCTCACCCAGATCGATGGGCTGCACCTCGTAGGATGCAAGGCGACGCGCTGCCTCAACTGGATCGGCAGGAATGCCGATGGTTCGGGCAAAATCGTTTGCGGTTCCGAGCGGAAGGATTGAAAGCGGCAATCCGGTTTCCATCAATCCTTTGGCCGCAGCGTTCAGCGAACCATCGCCACCACCGACAATAACCAGATCGCAATCTCTTTCACGAAGGATCACATCTGAAATTGTCTCATCGTCCTGCGGATTTCGTTCTATGAGCTGGAGGCCACCGCGTTCCAATGCTGCACGAATATCCGCGCCGTATCCCCTGCCATTCCGGGCATGTGGGTTTACGATAAGTAGTGCTCGGCGCTTTGTGGTCTTACCCATGGACTTCCTGTCATCTGCAACAGCCTGCGAATCTGGCTGCATGGCTGGGAGCGTTACCTGCAGATGGCCTCTCAATCCTGGATATCAATGGAACGGTTCATGAAAAATTTGTCACGGTACTGTAGTGTTTCGTGAGGTCATGAGACCGCATGTAGTGAAAAGGCCGACCTGTCGACAAAACAGTTTGACGAGACCAGAAAGAGAACATAGCTTGGCAAAACCAACTGTAAAACTTTCTAAAGCGGCCTCGTCGAATTTGTCGCTAATCGACTGAAATACATTACAGTTTGCGGGTATGATGTAATGGTAGCCTGTCAGCTTCCCAAGCTGAACGCGCGGGTTCGATTCCCGCTACCCGCTCCAACACAATCGCTCGCACAAGTGTCAGAGACTAGCGAACATTTTCTCCGGTTTTTGGATCGACCTTCACCTCCACCTTGGCGCCAGCCTTGGTGACATATTCGATCTCGTAATAACCACGATCATTCCAGTCGACTTCATCAATGAAAGCAGTATCCGCGCTCTGTTCGATTTTCGCGATTATTTCCGAAAGCTTGGTGCCTTCCGGTGGTGGAGCGGCATAGGCCGCAGCAACAGACAGACCAAGAAACAAAGTCGTAACAGCAAGACGCATGGTTATCTCCTTTAGCTATCCTAAAAGAGTAGGACTTCAGGCGTCTTCTTCAAGGCTAATGAGCATTACTTTATGATGGGGCTTATCGAACCGGTGAAGGTTTGATCTATCATCGCAGAGAGTTTAGGCTCTGCTCCAGACAAGATGACGACGATCGCTAGCATCAGTATCAAAGGCGCAGCAAGAATGCCGCTCCTTACAGCCGGTTCGAGAATGCGCCGGGTTTTCTTGCTTCGCGTGGATTGCTGATCTCTCATGCAACTAACAGTAGTCGAGCAGACTTAATTGCCTATTAAATAATGTAGTTAATGCGTTATTAGCGCCCAACTACCGCTTAGTTTCCCTTGTTTCCGCGATATATATTGACCCCGAGCTCACGAATTTTCTTGCGCAGCGTGTTCCGATTTAATCCCAGAAGGTCTGCCGCCTTGATTTGATTTCCACGTGTTGCCGTAAGACAGGCAAGGATCAAGGGATATTCCAGTTCCGCCAGAACCCGATGGTAGAGACCTGGAGGCGGCAAATCGGCACCGAATGACGCGAAGTAACGCTGCATATTCTGCTCGACAGCCTGCGATATGGAAATGTTCTCCATATCGCCACCACCGGCAGGAACGATATCCGGCTTGGCCAGTTCAGACTTCAATTCGGTTTCGATGATCTCCGGCGATATTTCCTCTTGCGGATAAAGCGCCGCAAGTCTTCGCACGAGATTTTCCAGCTCACGCACATTTCCAGGCCATGGGTACCGGCGCATCATTTCCAGGCCAGCAGTGCTGATACGTTTTTCGGGCAGACCTTCTTCGGCAGCCCGCTTGAAAAAATGGCGCACGAGATCGGCCACATCCTCGCTGCGCTCGCGAAGCGGCGGCAAGCGCAGAGGCACGACGTTCAGCCGATAATAAAGGTCTTCGCGGAAAAGTCCTTGTGCAATCAACTGCCGCAAATCCTTGTTGGTTGCTGCAACGATGCGCACATCGGTCTTGATCGGCGTGCGTCCGCCGACTGTCATATATTCGCCCTGTTGCAGCACACGCAAAAGTCGGGTTTGTGCTTCCATCGGCATATCGCCGATTTCGTCGAGAAACAGTGTTCCACCATTCGCCTGCTCGAAGCGACCGCTCGAGCGGTTTTGTGCGCCGGTAAAAGCGCCCTTCTCGTGCCCGAACAACTCAGACTCGATCAGGTCGCGTGGGATTGCCGCCATATTGATCGCAACAAACGGTCCTTTTCGACGGCGTCCATATTCGTGCAGGGCGCTCGCAACCAGTTCCTTGCCCGTACCGGATTCACCCGTAACCATCACGGTCAAATCCGTCTGCATCATGCGCGCCAGCACACGGTATATTTCCTGCATCGCAGGCGAACGGCCCACCAGCGGCATGTTATCTGCCTGCTCATCCGATAGAGCGGCAATGGGCTTGTGTTTTGGTTCAGACAGCGCACGACCGACGATATTAATGAGTTCCGTCAAATCGAATGGCTTCGGCAGATATTCGTAGGCTCCCGCCTCGGATGCCCTAATTGCCGTCATGAATGTGTTCTGCGCGCTCATCACCACAACCGGCAGGTCGGGACGCATCTTCTTGATGCGCGGCAGAAGATCAAAGGCATTCTCGTCCGGCATATTGACGTCGGTTATGACAAGGTCACCGTCACCTGCCGCCACCCATCGCCAGAGCGAGGCAGCATTGGAAGTCACGCGCACATCGTAACCTGCTCGCGACAATGCCTGGTTCAGCACGGTCCGAATGGCTGCATCGTCATCCGCCACCAATATGGTTCCCGTCGGACGTCCTGCGATCATGCGTTGTCTCCAGTATTTCCAGCTGCCAGTTCAGTATTTTTCCATGCGGGCATCAGAACGCGGAAAGTCGTGCGCGTAGGATGGCTGTCACATTCGATAATACCGCCATGATCACCAATGATCTTCGCAACGAGTGCCAGTCCCAGCCCCGAACCATTGGTCTTCGTGGTCACGAAGGGATCGAACAAATGCGGCAGCATATCCTGCGGCACACCGGGTCCGTTATCGTGTACACAGAATTCGAGAGGCAGGGCCACCCTATCCCGCGCGCCCGGCACCTGCAGACGAATACCTGGACGATAAGCCGTGGACAGGACAATCTCGCCGCCCTCACGATCGCCTATGGCTTCCGAGGCATTCTTCAGGAGATTGAGAAAGATCTGCACGAGCTGGTCACGATTGGCGAAAACCGGCGGGAGAGAAGGATCATAATCTTCCACAAAGCGGATCTTCCGTGCGAACCCGTTCTTCGCAATCGCCTTCACATGATCCAGAACCGCGTGAATGTTGACCGCAGAGCGCTCGATGGGGCGCTCGTCCGAGAAAACTTCCATGCGGTCAACCAGTGAAACAATCCGATCCGTTTCGTCGGTAATGAGGCGCGCAAGCGCTCGATCTTCATCGCTGACAACCTGCTCCAGCAATTGTGCCGCACCGCGGATACCGGATAAAGGGTTTTTGATTTCATGGGCCAGCATTGAGGCAAGCCCGGTCACGGACCGCGCAGCACCTCGATGCGTCATCTGGCGGTCTATCTTTTCAGCCATCGTCTTTTCCTTGAAGAGGATGACCACAGCTCCCGGCAGCTCCGCTACAGGCGCTACGTAAACATCAACGATGCGCTCTGCCCCAAGACGCGGCGACGAGACATCGACGCGATATTCGTTCACCGGCATCTGACTGGTGCGAACCTGATCGACGAGTGCCAGAAGTGGGCTGCCAAAGGGCAGAAAGGATTCCAGCCGGTTGCGCGCCAGAATGGACGAACCGGAACGAAAGAACTGTTCCGCGTCCAGATTGGCATAGGCGATATAATTCTCGGCGCTAACCATGATAACCGGTTGGCTGATCGCATCGAGTACAACTGACGGAATACCGTTCGTTTCGATTCTCTCGCGCATCAGGCAACCTCTTTGAGCGCGGTTTCAGGAACTTCGCGCATGAATATACGACGCAAGGCATCGATGACGGCTTTTCGATCGGTCAGGGTCATGACTTCTGCTTTCTCGATTGGCGTACATGCAGCGCCAGCAAGACGATCAAGATACCAGCCGAGATGTTTGCGCGAATGACGGATGCCCGTCGTACTTCCATAATGCTCGAGCATATCTTCGTAGTGCTTTATAATATAATCAAGAATTTCACTTCGTGACTGTGGGGCAAGATCGCTTCCAGCAATTGCACCAGCCAGCCACGGTTGTCCATAAGAGGCACGCCCGACCATCACGGCATCCGCTCCAGAACGGCGTAAAATTTCCTCCGCATCAGGTCGACACGCCACGTCTCCGTTGGCAATCAGAGGAATCCTGACTGCATCCCGGACGGCGTGAATTGCATTCCAGTCCGCTTTACCTTCATAGAACTGACAACGCGTGCGCCCATGGACCGTCACCATGGCGATACCGGCGCCTTCAGCGCGCCTTGCAAGTTCAGGTGCGTTGATACTTTTCTCGTCCCATCCCAGCCGCATCTTGAGTGTGACCGGAACGCGGACCGCGTTAACTGTGGCCTCGACGAGGGTCATTGCGTGATCGAGATCGCGCATCAGCGCAGACCCCGAATAACCGCCCGTCACTTTCTTGGCCGGACACCCCATATTGATATCGATGATATCAGCGCCTTCACCTTCGGCGATCCTGGCCGCCTCGCCCATCCAGTGTGCTTCTCGTCCCGCGAGCTGCACGACATGCGTTCCAAGCCCCTCGCCTGAGAGGCGCAGAAGGCTTTCCTTGTGACGGTTACAGAGTTCGGCGCTGGCGACCATTTCAGACACGACCATGCCAGCGCCAGCCTCTGCGGCACGCCTGCGGAACGGAAGGTCCGAAACGCCGGACATCGGCGCGAGGAAAACGCGATTGGCAAGGGCCACACCGCCAATGGTCAAAGGTTGATCGAGAAAACTCACCAATAAATGCCTATTTGATGTGCATAGTGCAATTAGCACATACATTAATCAGTCTCAATTTTCAACGCAAGGAAAAGCGCGCGCAAAATCACGATAAATCAATTGCCGTCTGGCATTTATCTGCACAAGGCATTATTCGGCTTGAAAAGGCAAATTTGAACAGATGCAACCTTTGGCAGAGGCGACAACCATTTCAAAGATAGCAGCAGTCATTGTGGCAGCTGGCCGCGGAGAGCGAGCCGGGCAGAGCATCGAAGGGCCGAAACAATACCGGCGCATCGGTGGCGAAGCCGTACTTGCCCGCACTTTGCGCGCTTTTATCGACTGCCCGCTGGTTGATAGCATCGTTGTCGTCATTCATCCTGACGACCATGTGCTTTACGAACGCGCCCTCCAGGAAAACTGCGACACCATTCTCGTCGTGAATGGCGGCGCTACCCGGCAGGAATCAACGCGCCTTGGTCTCCTCGCATTGCGAGATTATGCACCGCAATATGTCATGATCCATGATGGTGTGAGACCGTTTGTCAGTCAGGATTTACTGAAGCGTATCGTCGAAAATCTCGCGCCTGATGAAGGCGTTCTACCGGCTCTGGCAGTTTCGGACACTCTGAAACAGTCAGCCACAGACGGAACAGTAAAAACGACGGTGCCTCGCGTTGGTCTTTTTGCTGCACAGACCCCCCAAGCATTTCCCTATACGCCAATCCTTGATGCACATGAAAAGGCCTTCGCGATCAGTCGCTCTGATTTCACGGATGATGCTGCCATTGCCGAATGGCAAAGTATCGCTGTCCGCATCATCGAAGGATCGGCGGACAATACAAAGCTTACCTGGGCAAAGGATATCGAAATGGCTGACAAACGCCTGCGGCAAGACCACGTCTCGTTTCCCGACATTCGTACTGGCAATGGCTATGACGTCCATTCCTTTGAACCCGGCGATCATGTGACGCTGTGCGGTGTGAAAATTCCCCACGAAGCGAAACTCAATGGCCACTCGGACGCCGATGTTGGACTTCATGCACTGACCGACGCCCTGCTTGCGACGCGAGGAGCGGGCGATATCGGCACGCATTTCCCGCCTTCCGACCCACAATGGAAAGGCGCTGCTTCCCGCATCTTTATCGAACATGCTGCCAATATCGTACGTGAAGCTGGCGGTCGTATCGCCAATGTCGACGTGACCTTTATCAGCGAAGCACCGAAGATCGGCCCACATCGTGCAGCAATGACGGAAGCTCTTTGCGACATGCTGGGAATTGCCGCCGATCGCGTTTCCATCAAAGCGACGACCAATGAAAAGCTGGGCTTCGTCGGACGCCGTGAAGGTATCGCTGCCATTGCAACGGCAACCGTCATCTATCCCGGCGAGGTTCCCGAATGAGCGCGCTCATCGCAGAAGACAAAGCTATTGCCGTACTGGAAGCCTGCCGCAAGGCCGGTGTAATGATCGCGATGGCCGAGTCTTGCACAGGCGGGCTAATAGCTGGATGTCTGACCGACATCGCCGGTTCGTCCGATGTCGTGGATCGCGGCTTCGTTACTTATTCCAACGAAGCGAAAGCCGAAATGATCGGTGTTCCGATGGAATTGATCAATCGCGTTGGCGCTGTCTCGAAAGAAGTGGCGCTTTCCATGGCTGAAGGGGCACTTTCTCGCTCCCGCGCCGGTGTAACGGTGGCGGTTACGGGCGTTGCGGGGCCAGGTGGCGGTTCCGATGAAAAACCTGTCGGTCTCGTGCACATCGCATCGGCACGAAAAGGCCACCCGCCCCTTCATCGCGAATACCATTTCGGTCCAAAAACCAGAGCCGAAATCCGCCACGCGACGGTTCTCGCCGCACTGGACCTCGTTCTCAAAAACCTTCGATAGTCTGAAGCATATACTTTTATTCGTCGTGCCCTATCCTTGTCTTTGATCAGACAAGGAGAACATGGCGATGCGTTTCGATGGTAAGGTGGCAATCGTTACAGGTGGGGCAAGTGGCATCGGCGAAGCGACTGTTCGGGCTTTTGTTAGCGAGGGAGCGAATGTCGTTATCGCGGATTATTCGGAGCATGGCCAGCAACTGGCCAACGAGCTTGCAGGCGGCACCGAACGGGCAATATTCGTCAAAACCGATGTAACCGATACGAAAGCCGTGCAGGCGTTGATTGCAAAAACCGTCGAAACTTATGGTCGCCTCGACATCATGTTCGCCAATGCAGGCATCGCCGCAGATGGCCCGATAGACGAGCTGGATGAAACTGCATGGCAGAAAACCATCGATATCAACCTTACCGGTGTCTATCTTTGCGATAAATACGCGATTGACCAGATGCGCTCACAGGGCGGCGGAGTGATCGTGAATTGCGGCTCCATTCACAGTCATGTCGGGAAATCCGGCGTCACCGCCTATGCGGCTGCAAAGGGCGGCGTAAAACTTCTGACGCAGACACTTGCCATTGATTACGGTGCGCAGAACATCCGGGTGAACGCGGTTTGTCCCGGCTATATCGATACGCCGCTTCTCAAGGATATACCCGACGACAAGAAACAGGCTCTAGTAGCCCTGCATCCTATAGGTCGTCTCGGTCGCGCCGAAGAAGTAGCCAGCGTCGTGCTTTTTCTGGCAAGCGACGAATCTTCCTTCGTCACGGGAGCATCCATACTGGTCGATGGCGGCTATACGGCGCAGTAAAAGCACATCCTGAAAAGTGTGAAACGGTTTTCAGATAAGATGTGCGTGAAAAGAAGAAAATGAGGGCCCCGGAAAACCAGGGCTTTTCTCAGGTTAATCCGTATATCTGATCGGCCCGCTTCTCAAACGCTTCGGAAAATTTTTTGAAAGCGAGATCGAACATCGTTCCCATGAGAAGACCGAGGGTACGGCTCTTGAACTCATAATCGATGAAAAATTCGACATCGCACTCACTTCCGTCTCCTACCGGCTTGAAGGTCCAGCGGTTGTCGAGATAGCGAAACGGCCCGTCGAGATATTTTACATCAATGACGTTTTCCTCGGGCTTCAGCAGCACCTGACTGGTGAATGTCTCACGGATAAGCTTGTAACCAACTGTCATGTCGGCAATGAGAAGAGCCTTACCGTCACGCTCCTTGCGGGAGCGAACAGACAAGGCCTCGCACATTGGCAGAAACTGCGGATATTTCTCGACATCCGCAACGAGACCGAACATTTGCTCTGCCCGGTGATGTACCCGCCTGACGGTCGTAAACTGCGGCATTTCCTGTCTTAGGCCCGTGCAGAGATCTGCGCCTCACGCGCGGCTCTCAGCTTCGCGAAATCGTCGCCAGCGTGATGCGATGAACGCGTCAGCGGACTGGATGCAACCAGCAGGAAGCCCTTCGTCCGACCAATCGTCTCGAACGACTTGAATTCGTCGGGTGTCACGAAGCGAATGACAGGATGATGCTTGCGGGTCGGCTGGAGATATTGGCCGATGGTCATAAAATCCACATCAGCCGAACGCAGATCATCCATCAACTGAAGGATTTCATTCCGCTCCTCGCCAAGACCGACCATGATACCGGATTTGGTGAAAATGGTTGGGTCCAGTTCCTTGACGCGCTGCAGCAGGCGGATCGAATGGAAATAACGAGCGCCAGGACGAACCTTCAGATAACGCGACGGCACAGTTTCCAGATTGTGGTTGAACACGTCCGGGCGAGCCCTGACCACGACTTCGAGAGCACCTTCCTTGCGCAGGAAATCCGGCGTCAGGATTTCAATCGTGGTAGCAGGAGTAGCTTCGCGGATCGCCTGAATGACCTCAGCAAAATGCTGCGCACCACCATCGGCAAGATCGTCGCGATCCACCGATGTTATAACCACATGCGTCAGACCCATCTGCTTGACGGCCTTGGCAACATTCTCGGGTTCGTTCGGATCGAGCGCAGTCGGGATACCGGTCGAGACGTTACAGAAAGCACAGGCACGCGTGCAGATCTCGCCCATGATCATGAAGGTCGCGTGCTTCTTTTCCCAGCACTCGCCGATGTTCGGGCAACCTGCCTCTTCGCAAACCGTAACCAGCTTGTTTGAGCGAACGATATCGCGCGTTTCGCTGTAGCCGCGTGAGACAGGAGCCTTGACACGAATCCACTCGGGCTTCTTCAGGACAACATTGTCCGGACGATGCGCCTTCTCGGGATGCCGCTCACGCTTGCCTTGGTTCACCAGATCGAGAACTGTAACCATGCTTTTTCCTGCCTATCCGAAGCATTTTCATGAATGGACCTGAAATGCTCCCAAATTCGGTTCGGTCCTAATCCCTGCCTTCAACCCTGTCAACTTGAGCGATTTGCTACTCATCGCCGCGCCGCCAGTCCAAGAGCCCGGAAAACTAATGCCCATATCAGGCCAAATACCAAGCCTGCAGCGCCGAGCGCCAATGTGAGTACCCAGACCCCATACCAACCGGTTATGGCCATTCCGTTGACCGATATGGTGTTGCCGCCAAGAACACTCAAGGTGCCGGCTGCAAACCCCAGCACCAATCCTCCAACAGTACACCATTTAATGATCGGCCAGGCGGCACGCCGCCATGGCCCTCCGTTCTCGATCAGCGGAATGAGCGTCCCTCCGTATTATGCGTTCAGCACACGACCATACGCATCCAGAACGCTTTCCTTCATCATCTCGGAAAGGGTCGGGTGCGGGAAGACCGAATGCATCAGCTCTTCCTCAGTCGTTTCAAGGTTCATGGCGATCACGAAACCCTGGATGAGTTCAGTCACTTCCGCACCGACCATATGAGCACCAAGCAGCTGTCCCGTCTTCTTGTCGAAGATGGTCTTAACCAGTCCCTGATCTTCACCGAGCGCAATCGCCTTGCCATTTGCAGCAAACGAATAGCGACCAACGCGGATATCGTAGCCCTTTTCCTTGGCCTTTGCTTCGGTCAGACCAACGGAAGCGACCTGCGGGTTACAGTAGGTGCAGCCCGGAATCATGTTCTTTTCGAGCGGATGAACATTCGGAAGGCCTGCAATCTTCTCGATGCAGATAACGCCTTCATGCTCGGCCTTGTGTGCTAGCATTGGCGGACCGGCAACATCGCCGATAGCATAGATGCCAGCAACGTTGGTCTTGCCATATCCATCAATGACGACGCATCCACGGTCTGTTTTCACACCGAGTGCTTCAAGGCCAAGATTTTCGATATTACCCTGAACGCCAACTGCCGAGATCATACGGTCCACGGTCAACGACTGCGTCTTGCCGTCCTTGGTCTCGATATGGGCGGTCACATTATTTGCACCCTTCTCGACCTTGGTAACCTTGGCATCGGTAATGATCCTCAGGCCACGCTTTTCAAGCTGTTTGCGCGCGAGTGCGGAAATCTCCGCATCTTCAACCGGCATGATCTGCGGCATCAATTCCACGACCGTCACGTCAACGCCCATGTCATTGTAGAAAGAGGCAAACTCGATACCAATCGCACCCGACCCCATAACCAGCATAGACTTCGGCAGTTCCTGCGGAACCATTGCTTCGAAATAGGTCCAGATCAGCTTGCCATCCGGCTCAATGCCCGGCAAAGAGCGCGGACGTGCGCCAGTGGCGACGATAACGTGCTTCGCCTTGTAGGTGCCCTCGCCCAGAACGCCCTTCGGAACAGGGTTCTGCGGTTGCATCGGCTGCTTTGACGACTTGCCGACCGAAATCTCAACCGGATTGTTGCCCGAAGCAGCCTTTACAAGCTTTGCCTCGCCCCAGATCACGTCGATCTTGTTCTTCTTCATCAGGAAGCCGACGCCGCCATTAAGACGTGCGGACACACCGCGCGACCGCTGTACCACAGCCGTCACATCAGGTATGATCGTTCCTTCCAGCTTCAGGCCGTAATCCTTGGCGTGTTCGCCAAAATGCAGGATTTCAGCCGAGCGCAAAAGCGCCTTGGTCGGAATACAGCCCCAGTTGAGGCAAATGCCACCCAGATGTTCACGCTCAACGATAGCCGTCTTCAGGCCAAGCTGCGCAGCGCGGATTGCGGTAACATAGCCACCCGGGCCCGAGCCGATAACAATAACGTCGTAAATGTCGGCCATATTGTCCTGCCTTTGCTCAGTTCACTTCTCGGGTGAGCAGCACCCAGTCGTGTCTTTTGTCCTGCCCAATGCGTTCTATCGCTTCGAGCCGCTCAATTTCCTTGAAACCATGGGCGCCGTAAAGGGAAAGCGCCACATCGTTGTGGCTTTCGGTTATCAGGCTGATTGCCGGATTACCGTTCCGGTACGCCAGGTCGATCTCGTTTGCGACGAGTGCACGGCCAATACCTTTGCCGCGAAACTCCCGATAAACGCCAACACTATCTATAAAACGGTTGCCAATGACCTTGCGCTGCATCGCGATCAGCTGATCCGTAACCGGATGTTTTTCAGGCAGATCGTTGATACTTTCGTCCACAGTGAAGCCGATGGAAAGCCCGGCAATATCGCCGGCCCATTCGGCTATCGTCACGCTCTGCCAGCCTTCGCTCCCGTCAGCGCGCATATATTGCCGACCGCGTTCCATGGCCGTTTCGGTTCGCCCGTCAAGAACGGCCCCGTACCAGAGCCATGACGCAAAACCGTGCGAAGAGATATCGACAAGAATGGCGATCTCTGCGGCTTCACGGCGTTCAGCCGGGCGTAGGTTCGGTTGTCCAGCCATTCAAAAACCTCAGGCGTCGAGTTCAGCAGAACGCGACGCCCTTGAAGTTGATCAATCAGACCAGCATACCCATCGGGTTTTCGATGTGACGCTTGAAGGCCTGTGCAAGTTCAGCAGCCAACGCGCCGTCGACGGCACGATGATCGGTTGAAAGGGTTACAGACATAACGGTCGCAACCTTGATTTCACCGTTCTTGACCACTGCACGCTGTTCACCTGCGCCGATTGCGAAAATGGTCGCATGCGGCGGATTGATGATCGCGGCAAAGTCCTTCACGCCAAACATGCCAAGGTTGGACACGGAGGTCGAACCGCCCTGATATTCTTCAGGCTTCAGCTTGCGATCACGCGCACGCTTGGCAAGGTCCTTCATCTCATTGGAGATAGCGGACAGCGTCTTCGAGTCCGACTGACGCACGATTGGAGTAATCAGACCGCCCGGAATGGAGACTGCAACGCCGACATCAGCACGCTTGTGCTTGACCATACCGCCTTCAGTCCAAGAGACATTGGCTTCAGGAATGTCACGCAGTGCAAGAGCAACAGCCTTGATCACCAGATCGTTGACAGAAAGCTTGTAGGCCGGAACCTCACCCTTTTCAGTCTTGATCATCGGTGCGGCTGCATTGATCTGCGAACGCAGAGCCAGAAGTGCATCCAGTTCGCAATCAATCGTCAGATAGAAATGCGGAACAGTCTGCTTCGATTCCACCAGACGGCGGGCAATGGTTTTGCGCATACCATCGTGAGGAACAATCTCGTAAGTGCCTTCCTCAAAGAGCTTGAGAACGGCTTCATCCGACATCGGCTTCGGTGCGGCAGCAGAGGCAGCTTCCGCCTTCGGCGCAGCAGCCTTGGCACCACCGGAAGCCAGAGCAGCTTCCACATCGCGCTGAACGACACGGCCGTGCGGACCGGTACCCTTCACAGCGGCGATATCGACACCGGATTCCTTGGCGATACGGCGTGCAAGCGGCGACGCAAACACGCGGTCACCCTTATTCGCAGCAGCGGGCTGCTCTGCCTTGGCTGGTGCAGGCACCGCTGCAGGAGCTGCAGCTGGCTTCGGCTCTTCCTTGGGAGCCTCGACCTTTGCTTCTGTGTTCGGAGCCGAAGCCGCGCCCTTTGCGGCAGCCGCCACGTCCTCGCCTTCTTCGGCGAGGATAGCGATCAGCGCATTGACCTTGACGCCTTCGGAGCCAGCGGGAACCACGAGCTTGGCAATCGTGCCCTCGTCCACAGCTTCCACTTCCATCGTGGCCTTGTCGGTCTCGATTTCAGCAATAACATCGCCAGGAGCGATCTTGTCGCCTTCCTTGACCAGCCATTTCGACAGGTTGCCTTCTTCCATCGTCGGAGAAAGCGCTGGCATGGTGATATTGATCGGCATGTCCAGACCCTTTCGTTACGCGGTATAGGTAACGGCTTTCACCGCTTCGACCACTTCGGCGACAGTCGGCAGCGCCAGCTTTTCCAGATTTGCCGCATAAGGCATCGGAACATCCTTACCAGCAATGGTCAGGATCGGCGCATCGAGATAATCGAAAGCCTGCTGCATGACGCGGGTGGCGATTTCCGTACCAACGGACGACTGCGGGAAACCTTCTTCCACAGTCACCAGTCGGCCAGTCTTCTTGACTGATTCGACGACAGTCGGAATATCCATCGGGCGGATCGTGCGCAGATCGATGATTTCAACATCAATACCCTGCTGGGCCAGCTCTTCAGCCGCCTTGACGGCGTAGGTCATGCCGATACCGAACGAAACAATGGTGGCGTCTTTGCCCTGCTTGTGAATGCGGGCCTTGCCAATCGGCAGCACGAAATCGTCAAGCTTCGGCACATCGAAATGATGACCGTACAGGATTTCGTTTTCGAGGAAGATCACCGGATTCGGATCGCGAATGGCAGCCTTCAGCAAGCCCTTGGCGTCGGCTGCCGTGTACGGCATGACGACCTTGAGACCCGGAATGTGGCTGTACCAGGCCGCATAGCACTGCGAGTGCTGGGCAGCAACGCGTGCAGCAGCACCGGATGGGCCACGGAAGACCATCGGAGCGCCCATCTGTCCACCGGACATATAAAGCGTCTTGGCAGCAGAGTTCACGATCTGGTCGATTGCCTGCATGGCAAAGTTAAAGGTCATGAATTCAACGATCGGACGCAGACCCGCAAAAGCCGCGCCAACACCTACACCGGCAAAACCATGTTCGGTGATCGGAGTATCGACAACACGCTTGGAACCGAATTCGTCGAGAAGTCCCTGCGTTACCTTGTAAGCGCCCTGATATTCGGCGACTTCTTCGCCCATCACGAAAACATTCGGATCACGGCGCATTTCTTCGGCCATAGCATCACGAAGCGCTTCACGAACTGTCGTGGAAACCATTTCGGTGCCAGCCGGGATGTCCGGGTCGGACGCGACTTCGAGTGCTGGAGCCTTTGGAGCAGCCGGAACAGAATCAGCCTTCTTCTCTTCGGCTTTTGGCTCTTCCTTGGCTTCGCTCGATGGTGCCTCGGCTTTGGCCGCCGGAGCAGAACCGATGTCGGAAGCGCTTTCACCGTCACCGAGAAGCACGGCAATCGGCGTATTGACCTTCACGCCTTCGGTGCCTTCATCGACAAGAATTTTGCCGATCGTGCCTTCATCGACAGCTTCGACTTCCATCGTCGCCTTGTCGGTTTCAATTTCGGCGATCACATCGCCGGACGTAACCTTGTCGCCTTCTTTCTTCAGCCATTTGGAGAGCTTGCCCTCTTCCATGGTTGGGGAAAGTGCGGGCATGAGAATTTCTACGGGCATGACAACACCTTCCTGGAATTAGAGCAGAATATCCGTGTAGAGCTCGGATGCATCCGGCTCCGGATCGTTTTGAGCGAAATCAGCAGAATCAGCGACAATGTCGCGGACATCCTTGTCGATTTCCTTCAGCTCTTCCTCGGTTGCCCAACCCTTGTCGATCAGACGCTGCTTGACCTGTTCGATCGGATCATGCTCGGAGCGCATCTTCTGCACTTCTTCCTTCGAACGATACTTTGCCGGATCCGACATGGAGTGACCGCGGTAACGGTAGGTCTGCATGTCGAGAATGATCGGCCCCTTGCCGGAACGCGTCCATTCCACGGCCAGATCGGCAGCAGCCTTGACCGCACGAACGTCCATGCCATCTACCTGGATACCCGGAATATTGAAAGAGAGACCGCGCTTCGAGAAGTCCGTTTCTGCGGACGAGCGCGAAACCGATGTGCCCATGGCGTAGCGGTTGTTCTCGATGATGTAGACTACCGGCAGCTTCCATAGCGATGCCATGTTGAAGCTTTCGTAGACCTGACCCTGATTGGAAGCGCCATCGCCGAAATAGGTCAGCGTTACATTGTCGTTGTCGCGATAGCGATTCGCGAATGCAAGGCCTGTGCCGAGCGAAACCTGCGCACCGACGATACCATGACCGCCGTAGAAGTTCTTCTCTTTGGAGAACATGTGCATGGAGCCGCCCTTGCCCTTGGAAAGGCCGCTGCGACGTCCGGTCAGTTCAGCCATCACGCCGCGCGCGCTCATGCCAGCTGCAAGCATATGACCATGATCGCGATAGGCGGTGATTACCTGATCACCTTCCTTCAGCGCCATCTGCATGCCGACCACCACGGCCTCCTGGCCGATATAAAGGTGGCAGAAGCCTCCAATGAAGCCCATGCCATAAAGCTGGCCGGCTTTTTCTTCGAAACGCCGGATCAACAGCATTTCGCGATAAGCGTCCAGCTCCTGCTTCTTGTCGAAGTTCACAGGTGCAGGTGCCTTGGGTGCAGTCACAGAAGACGCCTGCGTTTTGCTAGCAGGCGACTTTTTAGCCCTCGGTGCCATATCTCGCTCCCTAAATTGTCGTTCTATTGTGACGTTATACGGGCATATCACAAGATACAATATGCGCCCAGAGCATAGCTGCTATGTCGCCAAGCCCTTAAAAACATATCACAAAAAGACAATTAACCGGATTTCAGTTAATTTGAACGGTCTTCCCTGGAGGTGATAATTGTCACTTCATCGGGATGGGAGAGATTAAGCGCTCTGCGTGCCTGCTCGTCAAGCATATCCTTCTCAATGGAACCGTCGCGCAAAAGCGTGACTCGTTTTTCGAGCGCGTTGCGATCTGCCGTCACCTGTTCAAGCTGCTTGGCCAGAAGACTTTTCTGCTCTTCCAGCTGGATACGGGAGTAGAGACCATATTCGCCGTGATAGGCGTGAAAGCCGAAGTAACTCAGAAATGCAGCCGTCAGAATGGGCAACACAAAACGCCCACGGATCGATTTACGCTTCTGCTTGGTCCACATTTCGGCTTCCTTCCCGGATATTCGGTGCCACTACGAATCCTGCGAAGGGCATCAATCCGAATTCCACCATCAAGCATTATTTTGCTTAACAGAGATTTACCAAGAACCGATGTCAGGAACAGTCGGGACTAGTTTTCGCAACAGCTGGAAGAAGTGAACCTCGCGCAAACCATTCAAACCCGTCAGGAATCGAGAACGGCTCACCATAAAGACGAGCCGCTCATTCAGATTGTTAAAATGTTTGACAGGATCAAACGTCTACAATTGTGGAAAACCCGCCCATGATCATGCGCTTGCCGTCGAATGGCATCTGGTCACCCATCGCCTTCATACGCGGATCACTCATCATTTTGCTATTTGCAGCGTCGCGCGTTGCCTTGTCGGGATATTCGAACCAGGAGAAAACAACCTCCTCGTCGGCCTCAGCCTTAACCGCACGTCGAAAATCGGTGACCTTGCCATCCGGCACATCATCCCCCCATGCTTCGACCATACGCGTCACGCCAAACTCCTTGAATAATACAGCAGCTTCGGCGGCATGCTTGCGATAGAGTTCCTTGTTCGCCTTGGGGACGGCGACAACAAATCCTTCGATATAAGCCATTTTCTCTCTCCCGTTGTTAACTCCCCCACGGCTTCATCATCTGAATTCCAAGCCGCTGCCTCATCTGCTCAAACACCAATGTAATAACATTGATATCAATATAATTGCATTCGGTCAAATGCCGAGCATTGGAAGTCATATAGGGCGAAAACGAAAAAAGGCGGACCGAAGCCCGCCTTTATCAGTCTCAGAGAAAAATCAGAGGAACTTCAGTGCGTTGCGACCTGCATAGCGGGCCTGCTTGCCAAGTTCTTCCTCGATACGGATAAGCTGATTGTACTTGGCCGTACGGTCCGAACGGGCCAGCGAGCCAGTCTTGATCTGACCACAGTTGGTAGCAACCGCGAGATCGGCAATCGTCGAATCCTCGGTTTCACCCGAACGATGCGACATGACGGCAGTATAGCCAGCCTTATGAGCTGTTTCGACCGCGTCGAGCGTTTCAGACAGCGATCCGATCTGGTTGACCTTGACGAGAATCGAGTTGGCAACGCCCATACGAATACCGTCACGGAGACGAGCGGAATTGGTGACGAACAGGTCGTCACCAACGAGTTGGCACTTGTCGCCAATAAGATCGGTGAGGTACTTCCAACCTTCCCAGTCGTCTTCAGCCATACCATCTTCGATAGTGACGATAGGATAGTCGCTGGCGAGCTTGGCGAGATACTTGGCCTGAGCCTTTGGATCGCGCGTCTTGCGCTCGCCTTCATAGACGTAATTACCGTCCTTGAAGAATTCGGTCGCAGCGCAGTCGAGGCCAAGAGCAATATCTTCACCCGGCTTGAAACCGGCCTTTTCGATCGATTCCATAATGAAGTCGAGCGCAGCCTGGGCATTCTTCAGATTAGGAGCAAAGCCGCCTTCATCGCCAACATTGGTGTTGTGACCGGCATCCTTCAGACGCTTTTTGAGGGTATGGAAAACTTCCGAGCCATAACGAACAGCTTCACGAACGGACGAAGCCCCCACCGGCAGAATCATGAATTCCTGGAAATCAATCGGATTGTCAGCATGTGCACCGCCATTGATGATATTCATCATGGGGACCGGCAGAACATGGGCATTTGCGCCACCAACGTAGCGGTAAAGTGGGAGACCCGTTGCCTGAGCCGCAGCCTTGGCAACTGCAAGCGAAACACCCAGAATTGCGTTGGCACCGATGTTGCCCTTGTTGGCCGAGCCGTCAAGCTCGATCATCGTCTGGTCGATAAGCAGCTGGCTTTCCGCATCCATGCCCGCAATAGCGTCAAAAATCTTGCCATTGACAGCTTCGACGGCCTTTTCCACACCCTTGCCGAGATAGCGGCTGCCACCGTCACGCAATTCTACAGCTTCATGCGCGCCAGTCGATGCGCCAGACGGAACCGCAGCACGTCCGAAAGAGCCGTCTTCAAGCACAACGTCCACTTCGACGGTCGGGTTGCCGCGGCTGTCGAGGATTTCGCGGCCGACGATGTCGATGATTGCAGTCATAGGAACCAGTCCTTCCCTATAGATTGCCCCGCCAGATGTGCGAGGCGCTTAACAAATCCGATGCGGCCATTTCTTAGCGCATAATCCTAAAACTTTGCAGACATTTCAGAAAAGATTATGCACCAGGCCAATTTTTAAGCCCTAACCGCAAAAAAGCGGCGAGAATGGCTTAGCGAAACAAAAGGCGGAGGAAAATCCCCCGCCTTTTTAAATTCTCCGAGAACTGTTTAAAGCCCTTTCGCGATACGATCGAAAGCCATCAGCTTTTCGAGGAGCGCGGGCATTTTATCCACCGGCACCATATTCGGACCATCGGATGGGGCATTGTCCGGATCCTGATGCGTTTCGATGAAGAGCCCGGCAACGCCAACGGCTACAGCTGCGCGTGCCAGTGTCTCAACGAATTCGCGCTGACCACCCGACGAACCACCGTGCCCGCCCGGTTGCTGTACTGAGTGAGTCGCATCGAACACAACCGGTGAACCAAGGCCTGCCATGATCGGCAAGGAACGCATATCGGAAACGAGCGTATTATAGCCAAACGAAACACCGCGTTCGGTCGCCAGCACATTCGGATTGCCACTTTCCGTAATCTTGGAAAGAACATTCTTCATGTCCCACGGCGCCAGAAACTGGCCCTTCTTGACATTCACGACACGTCCCGTCTTTGCGGCAGCAATCAGCAGATCGGTCTGGCGGCAGAGAAATGCCGGGATTTGCAGGACATCGACCACGGGAGCAACTGCGGCGCACTGCTCTTCAGTGTGGATGTCCGTCAGCACCGGAAAGCCGAACTCCTTCTTGAGATCGGCAAAAACTTCCATTGCCTTTTCGAGGCCGATTCCACGCTCAGCCTTCAAGGATGTGCGATTGGCCTTGTCGAAGCTGGACTTGTAGACAAGATCGATGCCGAGCTTATCGGTCATCTCCTTGAGACGGCCCGCCATATCGAAGGCGTGTTCACGCGTTTCCATCTGGCACGGGCCCGCTATCAGGGCAAACGGCGCACTGTTTGAAAAAGTAACGTTTCCGATTTTTACGGATGAATTGGCAGTCGCCATGACGTGAACCTCGATATTGAGTGCCTTGCAGGCACCTTATCTGGCGTAAAGGTGGGTCGAAAACAAGACCACGGCCTGAAAGCAGAAATGAAAACGCGCCCCGAAAGGCGCGTTAGATTTTCAGACCAGACGGCTCTGCTCGATTGCCGCTTCAATGAAGGAAGCAAACAGCGGATGCGGTTCGAACGGTCGAGACTTCAGTTCAGGATGGTACTGAACGCCGATGAACCAAGGGTGGTCAGGATATTCGACTGTTTCCGGCAGAACACCATCCGGTGACATGCCTGCGAAGTTCAGCCCGGCAGATTCCAGACGTTCCTTGTAGTCGATATTGACTTCATAGCGATGACGATGGCGCTCGGAAATATCGGTCGATCCGTAGATTTCCGCAATCTTTGAGCCCGACTTCAACGCCGCTTCATATGCACCAAGGCGCATTGTACCGCCAAGATCACCAGCCGAAGCGCGCTTCTCGAGCATATTGCCCTTCAGCCACTCGGTCATGAGACCAACAACCGGCTCCTTGGTCGGACCGAACTCGGTCGAAGATGCGTTTTCGATACCAACGAGATTACGTGCTGCTTCAATGCAAGCCATTTGCATGCCAAAGCAGATACCGAAGTAAGGAACCTTGCGTTCACGAGCGAACTTCGCTGCAAGAATCTTGCCTTCCGCGCCACGTTCGCCGAAACCGCCCGGCACCAGAATGCCATGAACCTTTTCCAGATATGGGGCCGGATCTTCGCTTTCGAAGACTTCAGCCTCGATCCAGTCGAGATTGACTTTTACCTTGTTGGCAAGACCACCATGATAGAGCGCTTCGATCAGCGACTTATAGGCATCTTTAAGGCCAGTATATTTGCCGACGATGGCGATGGTCACTTCGCCTTCTGGATTGTGGAGGCGGTTGGAGACCTCTTCCCAGCGGTCCATACGGGGCTTCGGAGCCGGATCGATACCGAATGCCGACAGAACTTCCGAATCAAGGCCTTCCTTATGGTAGGCAATCGGCACATCGTAGATCGTTGCTACGTCGAGCGCCTGAATGACCGCGCTTTCGCGGACATTACAGAACAACGACAGCTTGCGACGTTCTGATTCCGGAATCTCGCGATCGGCGCGGACCAGAAGGATATCTGGAGCAATACCGATAGAGCGCAGCTCCTTGACCGAATGCTGGGTCGGCTTGGTCTTCAGTTCACCAGCTGCCGGAATATACGGCATCAAGGTCAGATGGATATAAACTGCCGTTCCGCGCGGCAGTTCATTGCCAAGCTGACGGATCGCTTCGAGGAACGGCATGGCTTCGATGTCGCCAACCGTGCCGCCGATTTCGCAAAGAACGAAATCATAGTCTTCGTTGCCTTCAAGGACGAAGTTCTTGATCTCGTCGGTCACATGCGGAATGACCTGAACCGTCGCACCGAGATAATCGCCGCGGCGTTCCTTTTCGATGATATTCCGATAAATGCGGCCGGTGGTGATGTTGTCCTGCTGGTTGGCAGGACGACCGGTGAACCGCTCGTAATGGCCCAGATCAAGGTCGGTTTCGGCACCATCGTCAGTGACGAACACCTCACCATGCTGGTAAGGCGACATCGTGCCGGGATCGACATTCAGATAAGGGTCGAGTTTACGGATACGCACGCGGTAACCACGTGCCTGAAGGAGTGCAGCCAGTGCTGCGGCAGCTATGCCTTTTCCAAGGGAAGAAACCACGCCGCCAGTGATGAATACATATCGCGCCATGGGCTTATCTCGTTAGACTTTCTTGATTGATTCCGCCACCAAAAAATGCACCCCGGCAGTGTTTTTTCACCGAAGCAAGGCGGTAATCGTCGTTGCACAAAGAAAAACCGGAGCCAGAAACCCCGGAGCGAATACGTCTGTACTCTCTAGCGCCTCTATTCACATAAAGCCATGTCGAAGCTCGAAATCCACAGCTTCCACCTGTCAGAATAGCCATTGGCACAAAAGAAAAGGCCGAGCCCATAAGCCCGGCCACATTCACATAGTCATTTACAGATCAGAGAACAACCACTTCGGTACCCAGACCGACGCGCTCATAAAGATCCATCACATCCTCATTGATCATGCGGAAGCAGCCGTTGGAAGCCGAGCTACCGATAGTCCATGGCTGTACCGTGCCATGAATGCGGATGTAGGTGTCCTTGTTGCCCTGAAACAAGTACAGAGCGCGCGAACCAAGTGGGTTGCCTGGACCACCATCCATACCGTTCTTGAAGCGACCATAGTGAGCCGGATCACGCTCGATCATTTCCTTGGTCGGAATCCAGCGCGGCCACTCCCGCTTCGCGTTGATTGTTCCAGTGCCCTTGAATTCCAATCCCTGCTTGCCGACAGCGATGCCATAACGGCGAGCAGTCGTCGACGTTTCAACAAGGTAAAGGAAACGCTGCTTCGGGTCGATCACGATGGTGCCAGGCTTATAGCCGGTAAAAGCCACTTCCTGCGCCCGGAACTTCGGATCGATGTTGTACTTATTGGCCTTAACTGCATTGCCGCTCTTGGAAGCCTTTTTCTTCTTCGGCTTTTCAGGATTGGCCTTGGCATCGCTTGAGAGAGCAACTTGCTGAACAGACGCAGCAGCTTCATTGAGCTGCGCTTCAGCGCTTACCGGCGAAGTTGCAAATGCAGGAGCGGTCGCTCCGATGCAGAGAGTTGCAATACCTGCCATCAAAATACGGCGTGAAAACATGTTCGGTTCCCGAAAATTCAAGCACAAGGGAAAAATGTCTGCCGCATTAATTGCGACCAGACTTTCGCTTTCCTTACTGCAAAGCGATCCGGTTCTCAATTCGCTGCCATCGTTCTGCAATGCGATTCGCGGCAGCGTATTGCCTAGCTGCAACACTTTGCAGTCTCATGATTAACAAAAAGAAAACCGGCCACAAGGGCCGGTTTCGCATTCTGTTCACTTTGCTCGGCCTTTTACTGCGAGCTAGGAACCGGGTTGGCCGGGGTTTCCGGAACAACCGGAGCCTGCGGCTGGGTAGCGTCGGGCTGTGTTGCCGGCGCTGTAGCACCTGGAGCTGCAGGTGCAGTCTGATTGGCGTCAGGACGCGAAGACTCGCCACCCAGCTGATTGAGGATACCGCCGCCATTGCCGCCTGCCGGAGCTGACTGACTGCCGGTTGCCGCCGGGATACGGTTGAGAATGTCGGTCGGCTTTTCGCCGTAGCGTGCCATGATGCCGAGAATAAGCGAGGTCGCGAAGAAACCGATCGCGAGAATGGCTGTCGTGCGGGTCAGTGCGTTGGCTGCGCCGCGAGCCGTCATGAACCCCGAACCGCCGCCAATGCCAAGGCCACCGCCTTCAGAACGCTGGATAAGCACAACGCCGACAAGCGCCAGCACGATCAACAAATGAATGACAATGATTACGGTCTGCATGGGTTACGGTCTTTATATCCCTAAAACTAGAGCGGCTCTTTACACGCTATTGTCCGATAATCCAAGCCCCGAGACCAAGATAGACAGACGTGATGTGCCGGTTACAAATTACGATAGGTTTCGCATATGGCGAGAAAATCGTTCGCCTTCAAGCTCGCACCACCAACAAGCGCACCATCAACATCCGCGACGCCGAGCAATTCCAATGCGTTTGAAGGCTTGACCGAACCGCCATAGAGCAGCCGAAGATGTGCGCCTTTCGTGCCGAAACGTTCAATTAGCTGCTCACGCATGAAAGCATGAGCGGCACGCACGTCCTGCACTGTTGGCGTCAACCCTGTACCGATTGCCCAAACCGGTTCGTAAGCAATGATCGTATTCGCGGCATTGACGCCATCCGGCAAAGAGCCAGCAAGCTGCTTGCCGATTACATCCAGAGTACGCTCCGCCTTGCGCTCATCGGCAGTTTCGCCGACGCAAACGATTGCAATCAATCCGGCAGCCCATGCGGCCTCGGTCTTGGCGCGAACAGTGTCATTGCTTTCATGATGGTCGGTCCGGCGTTCGGAATGACCGATTATGACATGCGTAGCGCCCGCTTCCTTAAGCATTTCTGCAGAGACATCGCCTGTATGCGCGCCAGACACTTTATGGTGAGCATCCTGACCGCCGAGACCAACAGTCTCGCCTTCGAGCGTTTCCGCCGCGCGGGAAAGAAGCGTCGCAGGTACACAAATGACGGCGTCAAGCTTGCGGCCGAGATCGGAGCTCAGGCCGGCAGCAATCGCACGCAATTCGGTCAGGGACTCTCCCGTGCCATTCATCTTCCAGTTGCCAGCAACCAGCGGACGGATTCCCGGAGTCATTTCATTCTCCTCGCCTGTTCAAAACAGTAGACGCGGTCACCTCTTGAAAGCGGACCAGCGCCAAAATTTGCCACTGACTAAGCGTATTCGTGCCGCAATGCAAATGTTCTTGAGTGCCTACATGCAATGAGATCTTGCATATAGGGCTGGCTTGAGGTTATCCCCTGACTGGCTCTATCTATGAAAGCCGAGCTTAGATTTATACTTGAAGGGTTTCCAATGCTCGACAGCCTGCGTTCTGCCGCTCAATCCTGGGTCGCCAAACTTCTGCTTGGCCTGCTTGTACTGAGCTTTGCGATCTGGGGCATCTCCGATGTCTTTCGCGGCGGCCTGTCAGGCAATGCCGCTTTGACGGCTGGCGGTTCCGAAGTGAGCGCCACTGATTATCGTTTCGCCTATGAACAGCAGATGATGCGTTTGTCTCAACAGTTTCGCCAGCGTCTGACGCGCGAACAGGCAAAAACGCTCGGTGTCGAAAATCAGGTACTCGCCCAGCTCGCAGCCGGTGTGGTTCTGGATGAAGGTGCGCGCAACATGCAGCTCGGCCTTTCCAAGGACGGAATTGCTCGACTGACCGGTGAAGATCCGGCTTTCCATGACGCAAGCGGCAACTTCAATCGCGCGCAGTTCGATGCAGTGCTTCGTCAATCTGGCATTCGTGCACAGGATTATCTCGACAACCGCGCGAAAGTGGCTCGCCGCCAGCAGATCGTGGAAGCTGCAACGGACGGCATCAAACTTCCGAATACAGCGTTGAAGGCGCTGGCTCTATATCAAGGTGAAACCCGCAGCGTTGACTATGTGACCATTCAGGCTGAAAAGGCCGATGCTGTCCCTGCCCCGTCCGAAGATGCGCTCAAGACCTATTTTGACGCACACAAGGACGAGTATAAGGCACCGGAGTACCGGAAAATAACCTATGTGAAGCTGGAGCCGACTGATATTGCAGATCCGTCTGCCGTCACGCAGGACGAAATCAACGAATATTACGAAAAGAACAAGGACCGCTTCAGCACGATCGAAAAGCGTACTATCGAGCAGTTGAACTTTGCCGATGACGCCGCAGCTGAAGCTGCCCAGCAGAAAATTGCCGCTGGAACGAGCTTCATCGATATCGGCAAGGAACAGGGCAAAACAGAAGACGACCTGAAGCTTGGCACGTTTGAGAAATCCGCCATTCCTGATCAGGCAGTTGCCGATGCAGCTTTTGCACTGGCAGAGAATGGCGTGAGCCCGGTGGTGAAGGGTGGCTTTGGTCCGGTTATCCTGCGCGTGACGCAGATCGAACCGGCTCATGTGAAACCACAAGCCGAAGTTGAAGGTGAAATTCGCACCACGCTTGCCAACAATATCGCAGCAAGCAGCATCAGCGGCATTCATGACTCTTATGAGCAGGACCGTTCCGACGGCGCATCCATGGCTGATGTGGCAAAGAAGCTAAGCCTCAAGTCCGTCATCGTGGAAGCCGTCGACGCCGAAGGTAACGATCCTTCTGGTAATCCGGTGCAGCTGCCAAACTCCGAAGCGCTGCTTTCTGCTGCCTTCCAGGCCGATCAGGGTTTTGACAACGACGCCCTGACCATGGGCAATATCGGCTATCTCTGGTATCAGGTTGACGGTGTAACTCCGGCACGCGACCGTACGCTCGACGAAGTCAAGGACAAGGTTGCAGCGGCATGGAAGGGCGAAGAAGCAGTCAAGCGCCTCAACCAGCGCGTAGACGAGTTGCAGAAACGCCTCGACGGCGGCGCGACACTCGACGCAATCGCTACAGAGCAGGGCGTCGAAAAGCAGACAAAGCGTGGTATTGTCCGCACGACCAACGATGCCGATATCGGAACCGCAGCGGCGGCGCAGATCTTCCGGGGAGCGAATGGTTTCACCGGTAGCGCTGCTGCACCTTCGGACGATGCCCAGATTCTGTTCAAGGTTGTTGAAGTGACCGAACCTGCCGGAGCTGGCCCGGAAGCTATTCCGGAACAGCAGCAGAAATATCTGGCGACATCGCTCTCGGATGATGTTCTCGAACAGCTCGTCGGCGAATTGCAGAAGCAGTATCCTGTTAAGATAAACCAGACCGTCATCAACAACGCTCTGGCGTTTTAAGGACGGTGGGCATCCAAAATGGCTGATCTAAAACCCTATATCGCGAAAGCTGCATCAGGCGAACCGCTTTCGCTTGAGGATTCCCGAGCCGCCTTCGATATCATGATGTCAGGACAGGCAACGCCGTCGCAGATCGGCGGACTGTTGATGGCGTTGCGCGTACGCGGTGAAACAGTACCGGAAATCGCCGGTGCCGTTGCCTCCATGCGCTCGCGTATGCTGGGAGTTTCCGCTCCCAACAATGCCATTGATATTGTTGGCACTGGTGGCGATCAGTCGGGTTCATACAATGTCTCCAGCTGCTCGGCGTTTGTTGTTGCTGGAGCTGGCGTTCCTGTAGCAAAACATGGCAACCGCGCCCTCTCCTCCCGCTCTGGTGCAGCCGATGCACTCGCGGCGCTCGGCATCAATATCGAGGCCGACGCGAGCATCATCGGTCGCAGCATCACAGAAGCTGGCCTCGGCTTCATGTTTGCACCGATGCACCATTCCGCCATGCGCCATGTCGGCCCCTCGCGCGTAGAACTCGGCACCCGCACCATCTTCAATCTGCTTGGCCCCCTCTCCAATCCGGCCAGTGTCAAGCGTCAGCTTGTGGGGGTATTCGCACCACAATGGCTTGTGCCGCTGGCTGAAGTGCTCAAGGAACTCGGTTCCGAAGCGGCCTGGGTTGTCTATGGCGACGGCCTCGATGAAATGACCACCGCGGGAACGACACAAGTTGCCGCCCTCGAAAACGGTCGGATTCGTACCTTTGAAATTACGCCGGAAGAAGTTGGATTGCGTCGTTGCGACCCGGCCGAACTGAAAGGTGGCGAGGCTGCGGTAAACGCCAAGGCTCTGCTGGGCGTGCTTGAAGGCGAGAAAAACGCCTATCGAGACATCGTCCTGCTCAATTCAGGCGCGGCGCTTGTGATTGCTGGCAACGCGAAGGACCTGAAAGAAGGCATCGCACTCGCGGCACAATCCATCGACAGCGGCGCAGCACTTGATGTTTTGCAGAAGGTGATTGCCGTTTCCAACGACAAAGCCGCCTGACGGAAAGGATTAAGTCATGTCCACCGACATTCTGCGCAAGATCGAGGCTTACAAGCGCGAAGAAATCGCTGCTGCAAAAGCCGAGCGTACCGTCGCTGATTTGAAGGCGCGCGCACAGGATCAGGAAGCGCCGCGTGGCTTTTTCAAAGCGCTGGAGGCAAAACGCGCCGCCGGTGAATTCGCGCTGATTGCTGAAATCAAGAAGGCAAGCCCATCGAAGGGCTTGATCCGTCCTGATTTCGATCCGCCTGCACTTGCAAAAGCCTATGAAGCTGGTGGCGCTGCATGTCTTTCAGTGCTGACTGACACACCTTCCTTTCAGGGAGCGCCGGAATTTCTGACGGCAGCTCGCAACGCTTGCAGTCTCCCGGCTCTGCGCAAGGATTTTCTGTTCGATACCTATCAGGTACACGAAGCCCGCAGCTGGGGCGCAGATTGCATTCTGATCATTCTTGCAAGCGTCGACGATGATCTTGCAAAGGCGTTGGAAGAAACCGCGTTCGAGCTTGGCATGGATGCACTCATCGAGGTGCATGACGAAGCCGAGATGGAACGCGCACTAAAGCTTTCGTCGCGTCTGCTCGGCGTCAACAATCGCAATTTGCGTACATTTGAGGTCGATCTGGCCGTTTCGGAACGGCTGTCGAAGATGGCGCCAGCCGATCGCGTTCTGGTCGGTGAAAGCGGCATATTCACACACGAAGATTGCCTGCGTCTGAAAAAGTCTGGAATCGGGACATTCCTCATCGGAGAGAGCCTCATGCGGCAGGCCGATGTTGCAGCGGCTACCCGTGAACTGCTGACTGGCAAGGCCTGACTGATGATGTCCAAACTCACCCATATCGACCAGACCGGCGCTGCCAATATGGTGGATGTTGGTGCCAAGGACGAGACTGAACGACAGGCTGTGGCCGAAGGGTCGGTCAGAATGAATCTGGAAACGCTGGCGCTCATTCTGGAAGGCAACGCCGCTAAGGGTGACGTCATTGGCGCTGCGCGTCTGGCTGGCATCATGGCGGCTAAAAAGACCGCCGATCTGATTCCCCTCTGCCATCCACTGATGTTGACCAAAGTAGCCGTCGAAATCGAGCCGGATCAGACATTGCCCGGTTTGCGCGTTCGTGCGCTGGCCAAGCTCAAGGGGCGCACCGGCGTGGAAATGGAAGCCCTCACCGCCGTTTCTGTTACATGTCTTACGATCTATGACATGGCCAAAGCCGTCGACAAACATATGGAGATCGGCGGTATCCGCGTTACCGAAAAGGGCGGCGGCAAATCAGGTGACTGGAAAGCATAAACCGCTAGACTTTGCTCTGGATCAACTCATCTGGACAGATTCTGTGGTCTAGACGGGTCAACAATTCAGTTCGAGAGGAAACGCCATGTCCCTTCTCCCGGTCGATGAAGCACTGGCCCGCATCCTGAAATCCGCAGAACCGCACGGTAAAGAGCAGGTCGCTTTGTCAGATGCAGGTGGGCGCGTGGTTGCAACACCTGTTTTGGCACATTTTCTGCAGCCGCCGTTCGACGGATCGGCCATGGACGGTTACGCCCTGATCGCGCCAGACAACATCTCTTATCCCGTCGAGTTCGACATCATCGGCGAATCGGCAGCGGGCAATCGCTTCGAAGGTGAACCGGGAATTGGTCAGGCGGTCCGGATTTTCACCGGCGCGCCACTGCCCAAAGGCACGGATACGATCGTTATTCAGGAACACACTGAGCGCTCGGATAACCGGCTAACCGTTCACGAAGGCATAGAACCGGGACGACATATACGCCGCGCAGGCCTCGATTTTTCACCCGATAACATCGTCATTCCGAGCGGGCGGGCGCTGGATGCTGCGGCCCTGTCGCTGGCAGCGGCCAGTGGCAATGCGAGAATCGACGTCTTTCAAAAGCCCAAAATAGCAATCATTGCGACCGGCGATGAGCTGGTTCCGCCGGGGGAAACACCCGGAAAAGACCAGATTGTTGCATCGAACAGCGTTGGAATCGCCGAGATAGTAAGGCGAGCCGGCGGAGCGCCACATGATAAAGGGATCATTCCGGATGATCCTGCCAAAATCGAACGGGCAATAGCAGACAGCCTGCAAAGCGGCATCGACATTCTGGTAACGATCGGTGGCGCTTCCGTCGGTGACCGGGATTTTGTGCATGGAGCACTGCAGAAACAGGGCGTCAATCTCGACTTCTGGAAGATCGCCATGCGGCCCGGCAAGCCCCTGATGTATGGGCGCATCGAAGTGAACGGCAAGATCGTGCATGTCATCGGCCTACCGGGCAATCCCGTTTCGAGCTTGGTATGCAGCCTCGTTTTTCTCCGTCCGCTCGTCGCCAAGCTTGCCGGAACGAACCTCGATGCCGATATCCGACCTGCAAAGCTGGGCACTGACCTGCCTGCGAATGACCACCGCCGCGATTATATCCGGGCCACAATCGAATCAAACCCTGACGGAACGCTGACCGCAAAGCCGTTTCCGGTCCAAGATTCGTCCATGCTTTCAGCTCTCGTCGGTTCAAAAGCGCTTCTCATCAGGGATGAAAACGCTCCTGCTGCCACTGTTGGCGATGATTGTCGCGTTCTCATGCTATAGATCGAGCGCAATTCTCGCCCTCACTAAAGCTTGAGAAAACAGACCTAAGTCATAATAAAATATATGTTATTCGAAGCAGCATCTGACATGCCGTGCCCGTGATGGTCTTGCCCTGAAATATTCCGTTCAATCTCACCCTGAGCGTTAATGGTTTTAAAACCATTGCAGAACAAGACTGGAACATATAGTGTTCGTTCTGGTTTTGTTTTTCTCGATTCTTGGCCGGGAGGGTGTCGCGCATGTTAACCCGTAAACAGCACGAGCTTCTGCTGTTCATTCATGAACGTCTAAAAGAAACGGGCATTCCCCCGTCTTTCGATGAAATGAAGGAAGCGCTCGATCTGGCTTCAAAATCGGGTATCCATCGTCTGATCACCGCCCTTGAGGAGCGTGGATTTATTCGCCGTCTGCCGAACAGGGCGCGTGCGCTTGAGGTGTTACGTCTGCCGGATTCCATCGCTCCGGGCCTCAACGCACAAAAGAAGTTCGCTCCCAGCGTTATCGAAGGCAGCTTGGGCAAAACACCTCCGCCACCGGCACGCCCCGCTCCCGTGGCTACCAATGACGACACGTCTGGAACTGTATCCGTACCGGTCATGGGGCGAATTGCTGCGGGTGTACCGATTTCAGCAATCCAGAATCAAACACACTCCCTCAGCCTTCCGCCCGAAATGATCGGTGCGGGCGAGCATTACGCGCTTGAGGTCAGAGGTGATTCAATGATCGACGCCGGCATTTTTGATGGTGACACCGTCATCATTAAACGCGGTGATTCCGCAAACCCTGGCGAAATCGTGGTGGCACTTGTCGATGACGAGGAAGCGACTTTGAAGCGCTTTCGCCGCAAGGGTGCATCCATCGCTTTGGAAGCCGCAAACCCGGCATACGAAACCAGAATATTTGGCCCGGATCGCGTTCGTGTGCAGGGCAAGCTTGTGGGCCTGATCCGCCGCTACTAGATCGTAGTGTAGCCGGCTTTGGAGATAAGCTCCGAGTTCAAACAATGGGGCGGTTCCAGTTAAGAACAGAAACGTGGAACCATTCTTTATTTAGTTGCAGCGCGTTGGTTCATCGCTAACACCTGATGAACAAACTCCGGCATTTTGAGCGGAGTGGGATTTTGGTTTGTACTCGCGCTCGGACAAGCCACGTGCTGGACGCGAATGGATGCGGTGCAAATGCCAAGGACGACTTGGCGCATCAATTGCATAGGTAATTCGGTCCTCCGGCTGCAATTCAGATGTTTGCTGGCTCATCTCGGGCTTTGCGACGTCGTAGGTGTCGCCCGATATAGCCTTGAGAGATCGATTTTTATCTGGCCTTTCTCCGAGCCTGATCTCGACGGCTCCCTTTAGCGCCAGTTCCTGTTTGCTGATACTCAGGATAGTGGAACGTCCGCACGCCGGATCTTTGCCGGAAACGGCGAGAATAACCACATCGCCGATGTTGCAGGCTATTTCCAGCATCGCGACATCTGCGGTGTAGGCTAGTGTACGACCATCACGCAGACTGATCGTGCAAAGTCCATCTTCGCATTCGAACCCGTCCCCATCAGTTCGCTTTTTGTTTTTGCCGGATGGCGGCGCGATGAACTCTTCCACCAGATAAGCGGTTTTCCAATTGTCGATTGTGAACTGTGACTGTCGGCTTCGATTGACTGCGAACTTCCCGTCTGCGAGCCGAACACCCACCAGTTTGGCATCTTCCGAGATCACGATGTCAGGAAAAGGCTCCCTGACGAAAACGGCAAACCCCAGAACGATGAAGGGCAGCGCCAGCGCCTTCAATCTGGTCGACAGAACAATAACCAGAACGAGCGCAATGGCCCAGAGAACGATAGTGAGTGCGGGCATGGCTCCAGGATTGCCATCTGGTGACCACTTTGCAACAAAGGCAGCAATGTGCCTGACTGCAAAAATACCCCAGCCCATTATCTGCAAAGGTACCCAGTCCAGTTGCAATGGCATCAGTACAAGACCAAAGACGGCAAACGGCATCACGAGAAGAGCTATTACAGGCTCAGCGAGGACATTTCCTACCAGACCAAACGGCGCTGTATTGTTGAAGTGATAAGCTGCAAAAATCCCGCTTGCCAATCCGGCGATGAGCGAAGTAGCCGCCGCCGCAGTGATCGGCTTCAGGACTTTTCCAGCGAAGCTATAGGCGGTCTTCCCACGTTCTTCCGTGCCAACCTGCCTGATCGCGTTGCGCTCGCTCCACCAGGCATAACCGGCAATCAACGCAGCCGTAGCCGAAAAAGACATTTGAAAACTCGGTCCCAGTATCTCATGCGGCGAAATTGCAATCATAGCGATGGCCGCAATCGCCAGATTGCGCATGCTGATGGCCGCTCGGTCTACCAGCAAAGCTCCGAGCATCACTGCAATCATCACATAGCTTCGTTGTGCAGCGACATCCGCACCTGACATGGCAAGATAGAAGGTACAGCTCAACAGGGAGAGAAAGGCCGCATATTTCTTCACGGGATGCCGCACACTGAAAGCCGGAAATAGCGCGAAGACAGATCGCAACGTCAGCATGATAACGCCAGCGGCAAGCGCCATATGCAAGCCCGAGATCGACAGAATATGTGCGAGCCCCGCCTTGCGCAGGTCTTCATTTGTCCGCTCGCTGATCCCTGCACGCGTACCTGCCACAAGCGCCGAAGCAACACTGCCGTCCTCGCCACCGATCACTTCCTCGATTCGTTCAGACACCCGCACGCGCAACATGGCGATCCACTGGGAGATTTCCGCAGTCAGTTCGTCTGGCTGAGAAACCGTCGCCACTTTGGGTGTTCCGAGAAAGAAACCATTGGCACCGATACCATTGAAATAGGCATGAAACGAGAAATCGTAGTTACCCGGGCGAACCGGACCCGACGGAATACGCAATCGCACGAAACCTGCCAGTCCGCCGCCAATGCTCGTTGACGCCGGTATGTCCCGCGCATTGACACGAATGCGTTTCGGTGGAAAACGGAGTTTTGGACGCTCTGTCTGGAGCACATCAAGTGTTATCCGCCAGCTGCCATTGTCCTGATATTCAAGAGCGACAACCCGACCCGTTACACGTGTTGCCACGTCAGAGCCCAGCATCGGCGTGGCACGACGTTCCGTTTCCCATTTGCCGACCACAAACCCCGCCAGCAGAGCGATTGCCAATGTCACGCCTTGGGCAGCGGCGAATTGCTTGCGCGTCGCAATTCGCAAGATAGTGGCGATACCGAGCATGGACAAAAGCGGTAACCATGCCGGTTCGAATGAGAGCGTGAAATAGATGATTGCGCCAACACCGGCAAAAACCGGCAGCAGAAGAAAAAATACACCGCGTCCCGCTTCAGTTTCGACCGCAGCATTGAACTGTCGCGCTGTGACCGACGGTATAGACAGAAGTCGTTCACGCAAGCTCGGCGCAGGAGGCTTGACCGGCAGTGGATTTACCGGAATCTCGACATCATTTGGAGGCCAGACCTCTGGCAACAAAGCGCGCACGAAGCCGTCGGGCATGCTTTTCACAAGCGCCCGTTCGTTTATATCGCTCGCTTCCCTGATGCCTGTCATGCCCCCGCCTGACCGCAAAAGTTGGCCCAACCGCCGGAATACCCCGAAAGAACGACGGCACATTCGCGCGAAAGGGATGCGAGGCCCTTGCGCACATTGCTGCCTATGCTACATGAACCGCAGCCGAAATCGAGTGGGTTCGCATAACGAACCCCGATTACCTGCCGGGCATTCTCGCGCAGGCATTGGAATTCAAGTTCGCGCCTGTGTCTCCGGCATTTGCCGCTGCTCTAAAAAGGCGCACGACATAGTGGAGCTATCATGTCGAAACCGGTCGTTACCCGTTTTGCCCCCTCGCCCACGGGGTATCTGCACATTGGTGGTGCGCGCACTGCCTTGTTCAACTGGCTTTATGCCAAGCACAGCGGTGGCAAGATGCTGCTGCGCATCGAAGACACCGACCGGGAACGTTCCACCGACGCCGCGACGGCTGCCATTCTTGATGGCTTGACCTGGCTTGGTCTGGACTGGGACGGCGATGCCATCTCTCAGTTCGAGCGCGCACCTCGCCATCGCGAAGTAGCAGAAGAACTCGTCGCTCTCGGCAAGGCATATTATTGCTATGCAACACCAGAAGAACTGGCCGAAATGCGCGAGAAAGCACGCGAAGAAGGCCGTCCGCCGCGCTATGACGGTCGCTGGCGTGATCGCGATCCGTCAGAAGCGCCTGCAGGCGTAAAGCCGGTCATCCGGATCAAGGCACCGCAGGAAGGTGAAACTCTCGTGCAGGATGCAGTGCAGGGCGATGTGCGTTTCCCGAACAAAGACCTGGACGATTTCATCATTCTGCGTTCCGATGGTACGCCGACTTACATGCATGCAGTCGTTGTCGATGATCACGATATGGGCGTGACCCATATCATACGCGGCGACGATCATCTGACCAATGCTGCGCGGCAGACAGTCATCTATGATGCAATGGGTTGGGACGTGCCGCAAATGTCGCATATCCCGCTCATTCATGGTGCGGACGGTGCAAAACTCTCCAAGCGTCATGGCGCTTTGGGTGTGGATGCCTACCGTGCGATGGGTTATCTGCCTGCTGCTCTGCGCAATTATCTTGTACGTCTCGGCTGGAGCCACGGCGACGACGAAATCATGTCGACCGAACAGATGATCGAATGGTTCGATGTGAAGGATATCAACAAGGGTGCAGCTCGCTTCGATTTTCAGAAGCTTGAGGCAATCAATGGCGTCTATATGCGCGCCAGTGACGATAAGGCGCTTTATGATGCGCTTATCGCTGTTCTGCCGGAAATCGAGGGTGGCAAGGAAATTGCCGACGCTCTCGACGACAAGCGAAGCACACAATTGCTTGCCGCTATGCCGGGCCTGAAGGACCGCGCCAAAACTTTGGTGGAACTGGCTGATAGTTCGAAATTCATCTTTGCTGCCCGCCCGCTTGATCTTGACGAAAAGGCAGCTTCTCTCCTGAACGACGAAGGCCGGGCCGTGCTCAAATCCGTACTCCCGGATCTGGAAGCAGCTGGCGAATGGACCGTTGAATCTCTTGACGGCGTCGTAAGGACTCACGCAGAAAAAACCGGCCTGAAACTGGGCAAGATCGCACAGCCATTACGTGCATCTCTGACCGGTCGCGCCACCTCTCCGGGTGTGTTCGACGTGCTTTTCGTCCTTGGACGTGAAGAGTCTCTCGGACGTATTCGCGATCAAATCGGTTAAGGTGGGAACATTCACGCTGACGTGACAAAACCGGCGTAAATAGTTCAAATTACGCATTGCATCGCGAACCGTTTGGGATAGTTTGACGGGCAAAATCGTTAGGATAATGCGCTAAACGCTGATGGTCCCCATAGGGGCAGGGACCATTCCAAGAGATAAAAGACAAATTATAACGACGATTACAATTCTGCCGTCGTGCGGGCGGCAAAGTGGACATGAAAGGAAACACGATGTCAGATAGGACAGCCAGCTTTACACTAGAAGGCAAAACATTCGACCTGCCTGTACGACAAGGCACTGTCGGACCAGACGTCGTCGATATCGGTCCACTTTACAAAAACTCGCAGATGTTCACGTACGATCCCGGTTTCACGTCCACGGCATCGTGCGAATCCAAGATCACTTACATCGATGGCGATGAAGGCACCTTGCTCTATCGTGGTTACCCGATCGATCAGCTTGCCGAACACGGTGATTTTCTGGAAACCTGCTATCTGCTTCTCTACGGCGAATTGCCTACCGCGACGCAGAAGTCTGACTTCGACTACCGTGTGACACGCCACACGATGATTCACGAACAGATGACGAAGTTCTTTACGGGCTTCCGTCGTGACGCTCATCCCATGGCAGTCATGGTTGGCTGCGTTGGTGCAATGTCGGCTTTCTATCATGACTCGACCGACATCACCGACCCGCATCAGCGTATGGTCGCGTCGATCCGTCTGATCGCCAAGGTTCCAACGCTTGCCGCCATGGCCTACAAGTACCATATCGGGCAGCCGTTCATGTACCCGAAGAACGACCTCGATTTTGCGTCGAACTTCCTGCACATGTGCTTTGGCGTTCCATGCGAGGATTACAAGGTCAATCCGGTTCTGGCTCGTGCAATGGACCGCATCTTCATTCTCCACGCAGATCATGAGCAGAATGCCTCGACCTCGACCGTGCGCCTTGCCGGTTCTTCTGGAGCCAATCCGTTTGCATGTATCGCTGCCGGCGTTGCCTGCCTCTGGGGCCCTGCCCACGGCGGCGCAAATGAAGCTGCGCTCAACATGCTGGCTGAAATCGGTTCTGTGGACCGCATTCCAGAATTCATCGCCCGTGCAAAGGACAAGAACGATCCGTTCCGTCTGATGGGCTTCGGTCACCGCGTCTACAAGAACTACGATCCACGCGCCAAGATCATGCAGAAGACCTGCCATGAAGTTCTGGGCGAATTGGGTATCAAGGACGATCCGTTGCTCGACGTTGCAATGGAACTGGAAAAGATCGCCCTGACGGACGAATACTTCATTGAGAAGAAGCTTTATCCAAACATCGACTTCTACTCCGGCATCACGCTGAAGGCTCTCGGCTTCCCGACCGAAATGTTCACGGTTCTCTTTGCTCTCGCCCGCACCGTCGGCTGGGTCGCACAGTGGAAGGAAATGATCGAAGATCCGCAGCAGAAGATCGGCCGTCCGCGCCAGCTCTATACCGGCGCTCCCGAGCGGGATTACGTGCCGCTCGCAAAGCGTAAGTAAGTATCAGACTATAATAAAAACCCCGGTTGCCAAAACAACCGGGGTTTTTCGTATTCAATCTACAGTCAAAATCAGCTCTTGGAATTGCCTGCCAGTTCCAGAATGACGCGCGCCCCGATCTCGCCGGAGGGTTGCTCCGTCGCCATGATCAACGCAACTTTATCAAATCCGTCCAGCTGCGCCTGACGTGCCGATCCAGGCCGCATCAACCGTTCAAGGTTGCGTGCAAGCATTCCCGGACGGACAAACTCATTAAAATACTCAGGAACGACCGGCTCGTCGGCGATGATATTTGGCAAGGCAGCGCTCCAGATCGTGATCTTGGGCATCAGAAACTTGCGTGCGAACCAGTCCGCCTTATAGGAAAGCACGCTTGGAATGCGCGATAGAGCCAGCTCCAGCGAAACCGTCCCTGAAGCGGCAAGCGCCGCATCGGCTTTAGAAAAAGCTTTCCACTTTTCCTCATCACCCAGCACAATAAGCGGTTTGACAGCCCAGTCCTTTGAAAGATCGCGAACCATTTCCTCAATGCGTGGCAGTGTCGGCAGAACGACGTCAAGCTTGTCGACCCGGGCAGCTAATTCACCAACAGCCTGCCCGAACGGTTCCATGAGCATCTGGATTTCAGTCCGACGAGACCCCGGCAGAACGAGCAATGTTTTTCGGGACTCAACAGTCCGTCGCGCTTCCAGAGTTTTTTGTTCAGCCCGTGCCCGCAGTATCGGTTCATAACTAGAAAGGCGATGTCCGACATAAGTGGCACTCGGCCCGCTTAACCGCTGCATGACCTCCACCTCAAATGGAAGAATAGTCAACACATGGTCGAAATAGGCTTTCATCGCCCGTGCGCGTTGCGACCGCCAGGCCCACACGCTTGGTGCGATATACTTCACGATGGGAATCGATGGATTTGCAGCCCTGATCTTCTTGGCAACGCGATGTGTAAACTCCGGACTGTCAATCAGAAGTACGCAATCCGGTTTCTCAGCGATGATGCTTCTAGCGGTCTGGCCAATACGTCGCATTAGACCCGGTAAGTTCTTCAGAATTGCGCCCAGCCCCATAAGCGCAATCTCGTGCGGATCAAAAAAAGACTTCATTCCCCGGGCTGCAAGGTGATCACCACCGACACCGATGATATCAACCAACTGGTCTGTCTGGCTCCGCAACGCATCAATAAGGTCGGCACCTAGAAGATCACCGGATTCTTCACCGGCCACTATTGCTATTTTCAATGGCCGGCTGGTGGTGTTCACTTCTTGATATCCTTTTTCTCGCGACTGACCGTCTCTATGAAAAGGCCTTCTGCATTGGCCGCCGCGATGGTTTCACCGAAGCCTAGAATGAATGTCCTGCCTGCCTCAACAGCTATTCCTGATAATCCCGCTTTTACGGCATTATCAATCGTAGAAATTCCGATAGTCGGAAGGTCTGCTCTTTCGTCCTGTCGCGGCTTCGCCATCTTGACGAGAACACCGCCACGCCGAGGTATGCGGCCAGCTGCACGTAACTCGCGCACACGCTCTATCATTTGATCTGTGCCTTCCGCCCCTTCGAGCGCAACGACACGTCCGCCAACCGCAACAGCACCCTGCCCGACATCCAGATCACCCAGACGAAGCGCAGATTCCATTGCAAGTTCAAGATTATGACGTTCTCGCGCGTCCGGTGCATTTCGCGTCAAAATTTGAGCTGGCGATGGGGAAAGTAAATTCGGAACAACATCGTGAGCCCCGACAACTTTGAAACCGAAGGACTCCAGCAGACCGATAAATGCACGTAAAAGAGCATCATCGCCTTGTCCCAGCGCACGTAAAACGTAAGGCACTGCGCGCAGAGTAGGCCAGTCAAACTTCAGATCACTGACATGGGGCCTGCTTGTCACGCCACCAGCGAGGACAACGCGATCCACACCGGCAGCCTTCATGGACCGCACGAGCTTTGCAAACTCTACGATGGAGATTTCCTGATGCTCGTACTTGTAGAGTACCGGATCAGCCTCCCCTCGCAACGGTACGAGGAATGGCTTCTTCTCCGCAGCCTCAAGGGCCTCCGCCACACTGATCGGCAGCAGGCCATTACCGGCGATAATTGCAACGCGTCCCGCATCATCTGCAAGACGCGGTATTTGCTCAATCTTCGCCGCTGTCATGCCCGGCCCCACCATGGACCGCATCGAGCGGAGGTGTACAGTAGGCACGTTTGGTATCGACATTGATGAAGTCGATCATGTCAATCACAGCCGGAGAATCCGGTATCGCAGTCAGAACGTCCTTTGCACGATCCCGAATGGGCTTTGTGCGATCAAACAGCATCCGAACTGCATGACGGAGATTATGAATCTCTTTGCGTTCCATACCGGAACGCTTCATGCCGACGATGTTCAATCCACCGAGATGAGCGTGCACGCCAATCGCCATGCCGTACGGGATAAGATCGCTTACAACCGCAGCCATGCCGCCAACGAAAGCGTGATGCCCAACGCGCACAAACTGATGAATAGCGGCACCACCACCCAGAATAGCGTGATGTCCGATTGTCGTGTGGCCACCAATCATCACATTGTTGGAGAAGGTGACGTAGTCGCCAATGTCACAATCATGTGCCACATGCGCGTAAGCCAGGAACGAACAGTTGTCGCCAACCGAAGTGTAACCACGTGCGCTGTCTGACCCCTTGTGCATGGTCACGCCTTCGCGGATCAGGCAATTTGCGCCAATGTTCAGCTTCGTTGGGCCGCCCTTATGCTTGTTGTTCTGCGGGTCGCAACCCAGAACAGCGTGCGGATAAACCTTTCCACCTGTGCCAAGTGTCGTTGCACCAGTCACCACTACATGACTCATCAATTCCGAATTGTCGCCTATGACGGCGCCAGACTGAATGTGACAGAAGGGGCCGACAGACACACCCTGCCCCAGTTCCACACCCTGCTCAACAAGAGCGGTGGGGTGAATAAATGTTTCTTTCATTGATATGCTCACTGGCTTTCTTCAGCTGTACTGATCATGGCAGCGACTTCAGCTTCCGCAACCTTTACACCATCGACTTCGGCAATGCATTCGTATTTCGAGATATTTGCGCGTTGCTTGATCTTCTTTACGTGAAGCAAAAGTCGATCTCCCGGTATGACCGGGCGACGGAATTTGGCATTATCTATAGTCATGAAATAGACCACGCCAGGGCGCCCGGTTTTGCGCTGAAGCAGAGAAATAGCGCCCGCCGTCTGTGCCATGGCTTCGACAATCAATACGCCCGGCATAATCGGCTTTTCAGGGAAATGTCCGGTGAAATGCGGCTCGTTGATCGTCACATTCTTGATGCCGGTTGCGGAGACGTCGCCGTCAATGTCAACAATCCGGTCGATCAGCAAAAATGGATAGCGATGCGGCAGCACTGCCAGAAGATCCTGGATATCTGCTGCTTCCAGCTTGGTCTGATTTGCATCACTCATCAGAGGATTGCTCCTTTCTCGATTGCCCGATGCTACGTATGTTCGCGATATCTCGGAACCACTGCTTGATAGGCCGAGCGGGAATACCGCCCCAGCGCTCGCCATCGGGTATGTCATTCATAACGCCGCTCGCTGCGGCAATCTGCACGCGCGAACCGATAATCAAATGGTCGGCAAGTCCCACACGACCACCCAGCATCGTCTGGTCACCGATGACACAGCTGCCGGAAATGCCGCAATGAGCCGCAACAATACAAAAACGGCCGATCCGCACATTATGGGCGATCTGTACGAGGTTATCGATCTTCGTACCTTCGCCAATGACGGTATCGTTCAACGAACCACGGTCGATCGTCGTATTAGCGCCAATCTCGACATTATCCTGAATGATGACTCTGCCAAGCTGGGGAACCTTCTCCAAGCCGGCGGGACCTGGGACGTAGCCGAAACCGTCCTGCCCAATCCGCACACCTGGATGAAGAGACACTTGATTGCCGATGAAAGCACACTGAACGGTTACACCGGGGGCAATATAGCTGTTGCGACCTATCTGGCTGCCTTCACCGATAACCGCTGTAGAAGCGATCAGCGTACCGCTGCCGACACTTACGTCCTTGCCGATAACTGCGCCGGCCTCGATGGTCGCACCATCCTCAATATGTGCTGTCGGATGAATAATTGCCGCTGAAGAAACACCAGTTTCTCCGAACCAGCTGACCGGTTTGACGGATGCCGGAAACAGCATTCGACCAACGGATGCAAAGTCCCGTTGCGGATTGCGGGTAACCAGTGCAGCTATGTGCGACGGCACGCTATCCACCACAGCCTCGCTACATAGAACGCCAGCAGCATTAATCGATGAGAGACCGTCAGCATTCTTCTTGCCTTCGACGAAAACAAGAGAACCCTCAATAGCATCTTTAAGAGAAGAAAGACGCGCAACAGAACGCGGTGCAAGCTTCGGGTCACGAAGTCTTGCACCGGTAAAATCTGCGATATCGCCAATCGTGAGTTTACGCGAAGGCGCGAAAAAAACAGGATCTGCCATCAAAACACTTTCTTCCCCGGGGTTGTTATACCCCGGGAAAAGGCAAATCTATTAGAACTTGGTCGAAACACCGAAGTTGAAGTTCTGAACCTTGTCGGTATCAGCCTTCGCGATCGGGAACGCATAGTCAAAACGCAGAGGACCGAACGGCGAAGCCCACATCAAGCTTATACCTGCTGAAGCGCGAAGCTTCTTGTCGTCGCCATAGATTGGCGAACCGCCCTGCGAGGAGTCATTACCATAAAGCGTTGCGGCATCAGCAAACAAGGCGCCACGGATACCCAAGCTTTCAGGAACGAGCGGCATCGGGAACTGAACTTCAGCCGTACCGTTGATATAGGTCGTTCCGCCCATCCAGTAGCGTTTGCCGTTCGCGGCATCCTGATATGGACCGATACCATTGAACTTGAAGCCGCGGATGATGTCCGAATTGTTCTTGAACAGATCAAAGATGCGGACGCCATCATCACCGAATTCATGGATATAACCACCGCCAATGCCCAGCATACCGACGATATCGGCTTCCTGAGAAAGCGTCTTGTAGTAGTTACCCTTGAACGTGGTCTTGATGTACTTGGCATCGCCGCCAAGACCTGCGAACTCCTGTGTGAACTTGCCATAAAGACCGTCATGCGGATTCTTCATGTCGTCGATGGAGTTGTAGGTCAGCGAATAGCTGATCGACGAACGCAGCCACGGACTATGCTCAGCAGCCTCTAGCAAGGCAGGCGCATAGTAGTTGTCAGCGTCCGCACGGAACAGGTCATACTTTTCCTGAACGAGGTTATACGCGAGACCTGCCGAGAAATTGTCCGTGATCGGAAGACCGAAGCGGATCGTACCACCGGTCTGCTCGACATCGTAATCATCGTTTACGCGATACGTACGACGGAATACATCGAAACCAGCCGAGAGACGATATCCGAGGAAATATGGCTCCGTAAACGACAGGCCATAATTGCGCATATCATCCTGACCGGCACCGGCGCTGATACGGATGTACTGGCCGCGTCCGAGGAAGTTACGCTCGGTAATAGCAGCTTCTACCTGCGCACCCGGCGATTCGCCGCCTGTCGTGTAACCGCCACCGATCGAGAATTCGCCGGTCGACTTTTCAACAACATCAACGACAAGAATAACCTGATCCGGCTCTGAGCCCGGCGCCGTCGAGATATTGACCGTCTGGAAGAAGTCCAGCGCTTCAAGACGACGCTTCGCACGCTGCACCATGACCTGATTGAAAGCATCACCTTCGTTCATGTCGAATTCGCGACGAATCACGAAGTCACGCGTCTTGTCGTTACCGCGAATTTCAATGCGCTGAATGTAAGCGCGCGGACCTTCGTCAACGCTATAGACGACCGAAATCGTATGATTCTCGAAGTCACGATCGCCACGCGGTTCAACCTTGGCGAAAGCATAACCGCTACCGGCAACATTTTCGGTAACTGCGAGAACCGAATCTTCGATTTCCTTGGCGCTGTAAGGCTTACCTGAACGAGTCTTGACCAGATGATCCAGAGCCTGCCCGTCAACGCCATCAACGTTGCTCTCGACGCTTACATTGCCGAATGTATAGCGCTGACCTTCATCAACCGTGATGGTGATCGTGTATTCGTTTGTCGACGGATCAAGGACTGCATTCGATGAAATAACGCGGAAATCCGCATAGCCGCGATTGTAATAGAAACGACGGAGCGTTTCCTCGTCAGCCTGAAGACGCCCTTCGTCATATACGTCATTACGCGTCAGCCATGAAAGCGGGTTCGAACGCTTGGTCGAGATCACATCGCGCAAACGACGAGAGCCGAATGCCTGATTGCCAACGAAATCGACATTTGCGATTTTCGTGCGCGAACCTTCGTTGATTTCATAAACGACGTTCACACGCCCCTGACCAAGATCAACAGTACGTGCATTCACGGTCGCATCGCTGCGCCCGATATGTGCATAGGCTCCCTTGATGGCCTCAACGTCAGCCTCCATGGTCGCTGCGTCGTAAGGCGAACGCGGCTTGAGCTGAACAGCACGAGTAAGATCAGGATCCTTGATCTTCTTGTTGCCCTGGAAAAGGACGTTGTTGACGACGGAACGCTCAGAAACATTCACGACGAGCGTGCTGCCGGACTGATTGATGCGAACATCCGAGAACAGACCCATCGCGAACAGACGCTTCACCGCAGCATCAATATCAGCGCTGGTGAAGGCCTTGCCCGGACGAATGTCGATATTGTCACGGATGGACTGTGCGTCGACGCGTGTATTTCCGCGTACCTCGATACGGCTAACGACAGCAGCCTCGGCAACATTGACCGAAGCCAGCGAGAGTGCAGCAGTACCCGAAGCCACAAGAGCCACTGACATGGCGAGCGCAGAAGCGGCGCCAAAGAATTTAGAACTTGCCGTCATAGGCTTTCCGAACCTTCGTTTCTTTCTGTCCCCGGGGCGATTAACCCAGAAAAGCACGTACAGATACAACCGTCATACCCGGTTTTTCCATACAAGCAAGCGTCACGGTTAAATTCTGTTTACTTAAGCAACCAGCGTGGCATCCGCGCCACGCGATTTGAGCGTTATGGTAAACAAATCGCTTAGCTTTTCGAGCAGTCACTCCCAATTTTCACTTCTGTTTAACACCTTCCCCGATCCTCGCCAGAGAAGATGCGCATCATAGCGGTTAGCTGACTGGAACCCTCCAGCCTGCACCGATCCCCAAGATCACCACCTGAGCCAGCCGGAGAGTCATCTAGCAGGCAAACAGGTCGTTGAAAAGTACGAACCCCATGAATCCCATAACAAGTAGGAACCCAACACGATAGAAAATTTCCTGCGCCGCAACAGATACCGGGCTACCCTTTATGGCCTCCACCGCATAGAAAACCAGATGGCCGCCATCCAATGGAGGCAATGGAAACAGGTTCAAAAGCCCGATACCAACCGACAACATTGCCATTAGCTGGATGAGCCAGTCAAAACCCTGACTCGCAGCCTTACCAGCCATATTGGCGATTTTCACCGGACCACCGAGCTGACATTTGTCCTCACGCCCAACCGCAAAACGCTGAAAGAACTCTCCTGTCCGGCTGATAATGTAGCCCGTTTCCATGACAGCTTGTCCCACTGATTCGAGGGGGCCATATTCAATCCGGCGGAAATTACCGACAGCTTCAGTGGTTTCCACGCCGATGGCGCCAAGCTTGATCTTGTTTCCAAGCGGATCCGTACGCTCGACGATTGCCGGAACGGCCTGCAAATCCACCATCTTGCCATCACGCTCGACAGTGAAGTTCAGCTTGTCCCCGGCCCGTCCGGATACGATGCGCTGCACATCGGAAAAAGTTGTGATCTTTTCGCCCTCAACGCTGATAAAGCGATCCCCGGCTTCAAACCCTGCTTCAGCAGCAGGACTGCCAGGCTGGACGCCAGCTATGAGCGGATCGGAAATCTGACGCCCATAGAGCGCGAAGAAGACACTGAAGATAACGATCGTCAGAATGATATTGAAAGCAGGACCAGCAAAGACGGTCGCCGCCCGCTTCCACACAGGCTGGGTATGGAATGCCCTTCGCTGCTCATCTGCGCTCAGGCTTGCATTATCGACGTCAACTGGAGAGCTCGTGGCGCTCTCGTCACCGATGAATTTGACATAGCCACCAAGCGGAATGGCAGAAATCTTCCACCGCGTGCCGTGCTTGTCCGTGAAACCGATCAGCTCAGGTCCGAAGCCGATAGAAAATGCCTGTGAGCCAATGCCGCACCAGCGCGCAACCAGATAGTGGCCCATTTCATGGACAAAGACCACAACGGTCAAAACAAAGAGGAATGGAATGATGGTCCCGACAAGCAGACTTTCGCCACCCAGAAAAAAGGCCAACGCCTCCTGCAAATCACTACTCCTTACACAACGCTAGTGGGCTTCCGAAGAACCGAATGCGTTTTGAGCAATCCCACAAACTCATCCGTCGCACCCTTAGAAACTGAAGAATATAGCGGACGGCACGTCTGGTTCTGCAAAAATTGCACCAAACAGGTACAAAAGTGCGGCAGCAGCGACAAGCCCGTCCACGCGATCCAGAACACCGCCATGCCCCGGCAAAAGACGGCCAGAGTCCTTTGCGCCGAACTGGCGCTTCACCCATGATTCTGCAAGGTCGCCAATCTGCGAAACGACAGACAGCAGCAATGCGAGTAGCGGTACCAGCCAGCTTCCGGGAGCAGCCACCAGTGAGGCAACCAGAATGCCACCGGCTACCGCAGCCGCGGCGCCACCGATGGCGCCTGACCATGTCTTGTTCGGTGAAAAGCGCGGTGCCAGTTTCGGCCCGCCCAGTGCCCGGCCATTGAAGTAGGCCGCGATATCTGTGGACCAGACAACTGCGAAAAGGAAAACAATCGCAGTAAAGCCAAAGGGCTCATCGCCGCGCAGGAGTGAAAGCGAAACGGCGGAGAAACCTGCATAGAAAAGCCCCGCCGCTGGCCAGCCGCGCCCTGTCCGCCATTGCGTGGCCAGAAGAATGAGGGTGCCCACCAACAGAACGCCAATCGTCAGCAAAGCGCTCCGGTCCATAACAAGCAGAACGCTTGTGAGCACCAGCCCTGCCCAGCCGAACACACGTGAGAACACTGTCTGCTTCGGTGCGGTCAGGCTCGTCCACTCGTGGAACATGGCCAATCCGATTGCAATCGAAAACAGTGTGAAACCCAAACCGCCGACCCACGTCAGCCACAAGGCGGCTGCACCGAGGACAATGGCAGTAATGATGCGGGTTTGCAGATTGGACATTGAGACCTTTCGACGGACTGGCTTACGCCATATTAGAGCATTTTCAGTCGTCCCAACTCTCGGGAACCACCTTAGACTGCCGCCCCCTTGGTCGAAGGGCATGCGATTTCTTCTTCACGGTCTTCCAGTCCGGCGCGCACTTCAACGCCGCCAAACCGACGCTCGCGCTGGCGAAAAGCCTCATAGGCTGCATCAAGATCAGACGCGCGGAAATCAGGCCAATGAATGGGCAGGAATAGAAACTCGGAATACGCCGCTTGCCAGAGCAGGAAATTCGACAGGCGCATTTCCCCGCTCGTACGGATGATAAGATCGGGATCGGGTATCCCGGCTGTATCGAGATTTGCGGAAACCAGTTCACTGGAAATGGAAGCAGGATCAAGCAGTCCGGCAGCGACATCACGCGCCAGACTTCGAACGGCACGGACGATCTCGTCGCGGGAACCGTAATTGAAAGCTATGATCAGGTTGAGGCCTGTATTGCGACGCGTAAGCGTTTCCGCTTCGACTAATAGCGCACGTATATCGGCGGCAAGTTCCTCGCGCTCGCCGATAATACTGACACGCACATTATTGCGGTGCAGCTCAGCAAGATCGCGTCGGATGAAAATCTTCAGCAACCCCAGAAGATCGTTCACCTCGCCGCTGGGGCGGGACCAGTTCTCTGAAGAGAACGCAAACAATGTAAGGTAGCCGAGACCACGATCCCCGGCCGCCCGCACAATCTCACGAAGAGCTTCCACGCCTGCCCGGTGCCCGGCGCTGCGCGGCAAATTGCGCGCCTTCGCCCAACGGCCATTGCCATCCATGATAATGGCGATGTGGCGCGGATCGGACATGGCGAAGCTCTCCCTCAATGAAAACCATGCAGGTACTAGACCTGCATGATCTCCCCTTCTTTCACTGCAACGACCTTATCCATCTCAGCGATGGTTTCGTCCGTCAGCTTCTGCACTTTTTCAGACAGAACGCGGCCATCATCCTGACTGATGAGGCTGTCCTTCTCCAGCTTTTTCAGCGTGTCCATACCGTCACGACGAACATGACGGGCAGCGATACGACCCTGCTCAGCATACTGGTGCGCGATCTTGACCAGTTCCTTGCGGCGCTGTTCGTTCAATTCCGGCAGCGGAATGCGCAGCGTCGTGCCATCGGTGATGGGATTGAGACCGAGGCCGGAATCGCGAATTGCGCGTTCCACAGCGCCCACCATGCTCTTGTCCCAGACGGAAACCGAAAGCATACGCGATTCGGGAACAGTGATATTGGCAACCTGATTGATCGGCATGGTCGAGCCATAGGCCTCTATCACGATCGGCTCCAGCAAGCTTGCTGAAGCGCGGCCCGTGCGCAGACCGTTAAGGTCGTGCTTCAAAGAATTGATAGCGCCTTCCATGCGGCGTTTCAGGTCGTTGATGTCGAAAGCATCACTCATGCATTTTCTCCTTCGATACGCAGCAAAGGTCGATCAATTATCGGAAACGATCGTGCAGCGTCCCTTGCCTTGCAGAATTTCGGCCAAGCCGCCGTTTTCATGGATGGAATAGACTATTATCGGAATGTTGTTCTCACGCGCAAGGGCAACAGCAGCTGTATCCATGACTGCAAGCCCGCGATCGAGAACTTCTTTGTGGGTCAAACTGTCAAAACGCGTCGCGTTCGGATCCTTCTTCGGGTCGGCAGAATAGATTCCGTCAACCTGCGTGCCCTTCAAAAGCGCATCCGCTTCAATTTCCGCAGCACGAAGAGCTGCTGCCGAATCCGTCGTGAAGAAAGGATTTCCGGTGCCACCAGCAAAGATCACGACCTTGCCCTCATCCATGTAAGCCGTAGCCTGTCTCTGCGAGAAGCTCTCACAGATTTCAGGCATGGCTATGGCCGAGAGCACGACAGAATCGACGCCAATCTTGTGCAGGGAAGTACGCAGCGCCAGCGAATTGATGACCGTGGCCAACATGCCCATGTGATCGCCTGTGACGCGGTCTCCGCCCTTGGAGGCCACAGCGACACCGCGAAAAATATTGCCACCGCCGATCACGACGCCAACTTCAACACCAAGCGACCGTGCCTGCTTGATGTCGTTTGCAATACGGTCTGCAACGGAAACATCGATGCCAAAGCCCTGACTGCCCATCAATGCCTCGCCCGAGGCTTTCAAAAGGACGCGTTTGTAGGCGGGCTTACCGGACATTGGATGCTCTCCGCAGATTGTGATCAAGTGGTTGTGTTCGGGTTCCGATACACGAAGGGCACCGCGTTGTCACGCGATGCCCTTCATAATCAAAAGCCTTTTCAGGCAATCAGCGCATTCCGAAAAGTGGAAACCGGTTTTCGGAACAAAATGCGCTGAAAAAACGGAGCCACTTAGCCCTTGGCAGCAGCAGCTACTTCAGCAGCAAAGTCGGTTTCTTCCTTCTCGATGCCTTCGCCGAGAGCAACACGGACAAAGCCGGTGATCTTGGCCGGTGCACCGATGGTCTTTTCAGCTTCCTTGAGGGCAGCTGCAACCGTCAGGTCAGGATTGATGACGAAAGCCTGCGAAAGAAGAACAACTTCTTCGTAGAACTTGCGCATACGGCCTTCGATCATCTTTTCGATGATGTTGTCCGGCTTGCCGGATTCACGGGCCTGCTCGATGAAAATCGCCTTTTCGCGCTCGGCAGCAGCCGGGTCAACGTCCTCGGCAGTGAGAGCCAGCGGGTTGATTGCAGCAACGTGCATGGCAACCTGACGACCAAATGCGTTTGCAGCTTCTGCATCGCCAGCGGTTTCGATTGCTACGAGAACGCCGAGCTTGCCGAGGCCATCAGCAACGCCGTTGTGAATGTAGGTCGCGACAACGCCCTGCGGGACGGTCAGCGCAGCCGAACGGCGGAAGCCAATGTTTTCACCGATGGTGGCAACAGCGTCCTTTGCCGTTTCGGTAACGGTCTTGCCGTCAACGTTGGCGTTGGCCACAGCTTCGGTCGAACCGTCGGTCGACAGAGCAGCCTGGGCAATCTTGCGGACCAGATCTTGGAAAGCATCGTTGCGGGCAACGAAGTCGGTCTCGGAATTGACTTCAACCACAACAGCCTTGTTGCCGGAAGCTGCAACGCCAACCAGACCTTCGGCCGCCGTACGGCCAGCCTTCTTGTCAGCCTTTGCAATACCCTTGGCACGCAGCCAGTCAACGGCAGCTTCGATATCGCCATTGGTTTCAGCAAGTGCTGTCTTGCAGTCCATCATGCCGGCGCCGGTGAGGTCGCGGAGTTCTTTGACGAGAGATGCGGAAATGCTCATGATATCGCCTTTCATGAAAGCGAAGGCACACCGGGTGGGTGTGCCAACTTTTAACCGGCGCTTGGTTTCTGGATCGCGATCACCCTGAGCATTGCACTTCAGGAATCACAATCCCGCGCCGGGATGAAACGAGATTATCCACCCGCCCTATCGCAGATATGACGGATGGATGAAATCATACGCTGATTAAGCGCCTTCAGCCGGAGCTTCGAGGGCTGGCTCAACCGGAGCTTCAGCCTGCGCACCGACGTCGATGCCCATTGCGCCCTGCTGACGGGCAATACCGTCGAGAGCAGCGCGAGCAATCAGATCACAATAAAGAGCGATAGCGCGTGCAGCGTCGTCGTTACCCGGAATCGGGTAGTCGATCTGGTCTGGATCGCAGTTCGAGTCGATCACTGCGACAACCGGGATACCAAGACGCTTGGCTTCCTGAATAGCAATCGCTTCCTTGTTGGTGTCGATGATGAACATCAGGTCCGGAACTGAACCCATGTCCTTGATACCACCGAGGGCGCGGTCGAGCTTTTCACGCTCACGCTCAAGGTTCAGGCGTTCCTTCTTGGTGAAGCCCTGAGCTTCGCCAGCCAGAAGTTCGTCGAGCTTGCGCAGACGCTGGATCGAGTTGGAGATCGTCTTCCAGTTGGTCATCATGCCGCCGAGCCAGCGTGCATTGACGTAATACTGTGCCGAACGGTTGGCAGCATCGGCGATGATGTCCGAAGCCTGACGCTTCGTGCCGACGAACAGAACGCGACCGCCGCGAGCAACCGTGTCCGAAACGATCTTCAGCGCATTGTGCAGCAGAGGAACGGTCTGGGACAGATCGAGAATGTGGATGTTGTTACGGTCACCATAGATGTATGGTGCCATTTTCGGGTTCCAGCGATGGGTCTGGTGGCCGAAGTGAACACCAGCTTCCAGAAGCTGGCGCATGCTGAAATCAGGCAATGCCATCTTTATTTTCCTTTTCCGGTTTAACCTCCACGGGCTGAGGCGATTTCTCGCCACCGGAGGTTTTTGCCGGATTTCTCCCGACAAAAGCCCAATCCCGTGTGTGGAATAGGCGCGCTGTTAACTGATCACGCCGTAAATTGCAAGTCGTCTACACAATATAGCATTGAACAGGCGAACAAACACGCCAATCGGCGTGCTTATTTGCAGGTCGCGGTCTGTTTTGCCGCGTCATAGACATCAAGCTTCACAAGCTTCCCGCGCATGGAGAAATCTCCATAGTCCATAGTGAGGTCGCGGGTGATGCCATTGCGATAGAGCTTGAAATTAATGCGGTAGATCGGCAGGCCGTCCTGCTTTTCCTTGTCATCGAAATAGGCAATCGTCACCGGCCAGACCTGATCCTTGGAAAATTTACCCATGACCTTGGTCTCGTCATCCGGCAGAGACTGCTCCTTGCCGACGACAACGGTGGTAGCAACCACCCGGTCGGCATCTTCGGACGCGTCGAAAAGCGACGTCTGGTAAAATTTCTGCCCGGCTTCCGCCTTGCCGATCAGCTCTTCCATATGTCCGGTCGGAAATTGCGTTCCCTTGAGGTCAAGCTTGTTTTCCTTCGGCTTGTTCAGTTCAACGACTGTCTTGCCGCCCTCGAGTTTCGCGTCACCACGCACTTCCTTGACCAGTTCCTTGTCCACGAAGGTCTTGTTGACGAAACGGAAATTCTTTCCGTCTGCACCTTCGAAAGTCGTCGTCTGCTGGTCGGTCACACGCTGCGGCTGTTCTTCCATATCGATCCGAGTCACGAAACGGAAATTGGTGGTGTAGCCTTCACACGCAGATCCGTTGAACTCGTAGACCATGCGACCGGTCAAACCGCTGATCCCCGATTTTTCGTCGGCGCGATCCAGGGTCAGATCATAGACTGCGCGATGTGGAACCAACGTTACCGTCGAGGCCGCATGAGCGACGCCAGCGAATCCGGCCCATACACAAGCAGCCGTCCCACTCGCCGCAACCGCACTCTTGAAAAAACGCATACATGAATCTCCCGATGAGTTGACGAGCATGATAAAAAAACTCGTGGCGGAAGCGAGGCAAAAAACGCACCCTTCCCAAAAGCTTCACCGATTCTGCCTATAGGTAGATCGCGAAGTACCTTTGCAAGCAAGGATTAATACAATGACCGACACGATCGACAGCCGCCTCAAAAATCTGGGTATATCCATCCCAGAGGCCGCAGCACCCGCCGCAAACTACGTTCCTTTTGCACAAAGCGGTTCTTTGCTTCTCACATCTGGCCAGCTTCCGCTGGAAGGCGGCAAGCTTGTGCACACGGGGCAGATTGGTGATGAGCTGACGGTTGCGCACGGACAAGCTGCTGCACGCGCCTGTGCTGTCAACATCCTTGCCCAGGCAAAGGCTGCTCTTGGTGACCTTGGCCGCATCAAGCGGATTGTGAAGATTACTGCCTTCGTGGCTTCCACGCCTGATTTCGTGGAACAGCACCTTGTGGCCAATGGCGCCTCCGATCTCCTCGTGGCGGTTCTCGGCGACGCTGGCAAACATGCCCGCTCGGCTGTTGGTGTTGCGAGCCTACCCCTCAATGCACCTGTTGAAATAGAAGCGATCATCGAGGTTGCCTGACATGACTTCCATCGACTGGATCAAGAAGCGTCCTGTTGCTCATCGCGGATTGCACGATCTCAATAAAGAGCGCTGGGAAAACACTCTTTCAGCGTTCGAGGCAGCAGTAAAGGCGGGTTTCGCTATCGAATGCGATGTGCATCTCACAATTGACGGCGGCGTTGTGGTCTTTCATGACGATGAACTGAAACGTCTCGCCGGTCGCGAAGGCTACATCAGCGATCTGACACTGAAGGAAGCCACCGCACTGAAGATTGGCGGCACCGCCGATCATGTGCCGACGCTTCGTCAAATGCTTGATCTGGTCGATGGTCGCGTTCCCCTCGTTATCGAGCTGAAGGGTATCGAAGGTAAAGATGACGGTCTGGTTGCCACCGTTGCCAAAGAACTGGCATCCTATAAGGGCGAAGCCGCGATCATGTCTTTCGATCACCACCTGATCCGCCGTTTTGCGGCAGATGCACCGGGAATTCCTGGCGGTCTGACAGCCGAAGGTACACGCAGGGAGGACTTCGAAAGACATTTCTCCATGCTGGCGCATGGCATCTCCTTCGTCTCCTATAATGTGCATCACCTGCCCAACCCGTTCGTCACCTTTGTTCGCGAGAAGTTACAAATGCCGGTGATCAGCTGGACAGTGCGGGATCGGGAAATGCAGAAACATAGCGATCTCAATGTCGACCAGATCACGTTCGAAGGCTTTGATCCACGCGCCCTCGTAGCTTGACGACAACACGCCGAACACCGCAAAATATGTGCGATAACGGCAAAGGAATAGCGGTGAACGACGAAGATCCGCAGAATGAGCAAAGCTTCGTTCTCCGTGTCGTTGAGAATATCAGCGAGTTCACGGCAGACGAATGGAACAGTCTTGTCGGAGCATCCCGGCAGGACGCGCATTACAATCCCTTCATTACCCGCAACTTCCTGCTGGCTCTGGAAGAATCAGGCTCGGTTTCACGAAAAACGGGCTGGCTTCCGCGCCATTTACGTCTTGAAGATGATCAGGGCCACCTCATCGGAGCCGTGCCGAACTATCTCAAGGGGCATAGTCAGGGAGAATATGTCTTCGACCATGGATGGGCTGATGCTTTCGAGCGCACCGGTGGTCGATACTATCCAAAATTTCAGGCCGCAGTGCCTTTCACACCGGCCACCGGTCCGCGCCTCCTCAATCACATCGCCTATGAAAGCGAAACCGTTCGACTGGCGCTGGCTGGCGGACTGCGGGAACTGGCTGATCAATCCGGCGTCTCATCAGCGCATGTCACATTTGCACTGCCAGATGAGATCACCGCGCTCGAGCGCGCAGGATTTCTTCATCGCACGGATCAACAGTTTCATTTTAAAAACAATGGCTTTAAAAGCTACGATGATTTTCTGAATGAGCTGGTATCTCGGAAACGCAAGGCGTTAAAGAAAGAACGACGTGAAGCCTTGTCGGATGGTATCGAAATCGACTGGTTGACCGGCAGCGACCTCACGGAATCCGTCTGGGACGACTTCTTCGCGTTTTATACGGATACCGGTAGCCGCAAATGGGGACGGCCCTATCTGAACAGGCAGTTCTTTTCGCGGATCGGCGAAACCATGGCGGGAGACATTCTGCTCGTCATGGCCAAACGCAACGGACATTACATTGCCGGTGCGATCAACTTCATCGGTGGTGATACACTTTTCGGCCGTCATTGGGGCTGCATCGAAGATCACCCATACCTGCATTTCGAGGTTTGCTATCATCAGGCAATCGATTTTGCGATTGATCGAAAGCTGAGCGTCGTGGAAGCCGGAGCACAGGGCGAGCACAAAATTGCCCGCGGTTATGTGCCGGTAACCACCCATTCAGCGCATTACATTGTTCATGAAGGCTTTCGGAAAGCCGTACGCGACTATCTCGATCATGAACGTCGCGAAGTCGAACAGATTCAGGACGCCCTGGAAGAACACTCGCCATTCAGGGATGCGCTCTGACTGCTTGTTTTGACGCGCATCTCATCCGAAAGCCGCTTCACACCTTTCGGGATGCGCTCGCTCTATCCACCTTGCCTAACGCGACTTGATACGGTCTGATCCTGTCAAACATTTTCGCATTGGAGAGAATCGCATGTCCGCCACCTATGACGACAACAATATCTTCGCCAAAATTCTGCGCGGCGAAATCCCGTCCACCCGTGTTTACGAAACCGATGACGTCGTTGCTTTCATGGATGTGATGCCGCAAGGCACGGGCCACACGCTGGTTGTGCCAAAGACTGCTTCCCGCAATCTGCTCGATGCCAAGCCGGAAACCCTCGCGAATGTTGTTCAAGTGGTGCAGAAAATCGCGCAGGCCGTGAAGAGGGCATTCAATGCCGATGGCGTAACCGTCATGCAGTTCAACGAACCGGCATCCGGCCAGACCGTCTATCATCTGCACTTTCATGTGATCCCGCGCTTTGAAGGCGTGGCGCTCAAGCCCCATACCGGACAGATGGAAGACGCAGCAGTTCTTTCCGCAAACGCTGAAAAGATTCGTGCAGCGCTCTGATAAGACTCACACTTTCAAAGTGTAAGCAGGCCGATTACCAGCAGGATTTCCGCAACGAGCACACCGACGAGCAATCGCTTACCGGTAATGAGAAAGGCGGCAAATCCTGCCGCGGCAGAACCAGCGCGGAGCCAGAGCGGCGAATTGGCCAGTTCTCCATTAGGATAGAGAATAAGCTGCGCGATAACGCCTGCAACCAGCGCAGTCGCGACGCAGCGCACGAAAACGAGAGCTTCTGAATCCTCCCGCACGCGCCCACCAACCAGCACCCCCATCAGCCGAAACAGATAGGTTGGAAGCGCTCCAGCCAGGAGGATAAACAGAAACGGCCACCACCAGGTCGAAAAGCTGTCCCAGTTCATTCAGTTGCCCCCACCGATACGCGGCGCATCCGGTGAAAACCGAACGCTATCAGCCCACCGAGAACACCCGTGATCAGCAGGTCATATCCAGGAGCCAGATGATGAAATATGGGGAACAGAACGATCCCGGAAATCATTGCGACCTGCCCTGCCCTTTCTCTGGCTGAACGCCAGAGCGACGTCAGAAAATACATCGGCGTCAGCATGAAAAGTGCCGCGAAAACAATTGGCGGAAAAGACGTCGATAACGAATAGACGATAGCAACGACAATCGCATTGGTTCCCACCAGAACCATACCGATCCCCGCAAAATAGCTCGTCCGCATATCACGCGGGATCTTGCGCAGCTCCTCCATGGCCATGACCCAGGCGGTGACGGCAACGAAATGACACAGAGCAGCGAGCGTCAGTTTTCGCGTTTTAGGTCCCTGCAGCTCGGGAAGCAGCGCGACCACCATCGGCATCAAACGCACGGACGAAAGTCCCACCGCAAGAGCCGCGGTAGGCAAAGCCACACCTGCACTGATCGCTCCGATCAGAACGACCTTTGCCGGAAGCGCCCAGATGGTCAGCGTCATAAAGACGGCTTGAACAACGGTGATGCCGCTTTCAATTGCCAGTCCCGCAAAACCGATAAACGAACTCATCAACAATAGAGCAGGAATACTGCAAATGCGTGTGCAGCCGCGCAAGAACCATCGCAGGTGACGATGGTCTTCTGAATTTTGCTCAGGATAATCGGAATGAATCGGTGGCATAGAGTCACGTTAGAGCAAGGTCCGAGCAAGTTGCACCCGGTTTTTACCGCTCAGATCGGAAAACCTCAGTTTTCCTTCACACCAGCCTCATCCTCAAAACAAAACGGCCCTCAGAGAGGGCCGTTCCGCTTGCTTGTTACTTCTTACGTGGCACTTTCGGCACCGACGATTTGGCCGCCGAGGACTTCGCGGAAGATTTCGGCGCCGGTTCGTCCTTGCCCGCCAGCACCTTCTCCTTCTCTGCCTTCTTCGGCGCAGCCTTCTTGCGTTGCAGCTGCTTCTTCTCAGCCGGAATATCCTTCTTCGGACTTACCGGCTTATCAGCCACGCTTTCCAGCGAAAGATCGGTCTTACCGTCCGGTTTCGTCACGACATCCACCCGGACCGTGCCACCATGCTTGAGTTTCCCGAAGAGCACCTCATCAGCCAATGGCTTCTTGATGTGTTCCTGGATAACCCGGGCAAGCGGACGTGCACCCATGCGCTCGTCGTAACCCTTGTCAGCAAGCCAGGCGATTGCGCCTTCGGTCAGTTCGAAGGTCACGCCGCGCTCAGCAAGCTGAGCTTCAAGCTGAAGCACAAACTTCTGCACAACCTGATGAATGACGGGAACCGGCAACGGACCGAACGGAATGATCGCATCCAGTCGGTTACGGAACTCAGGCGTGAACAAGCGGTTGATCGCTTCCATGTCATCGCCTTCGCGACGCGTGGAACCGAAGCCGATTGCTGCCTTCGCCATATCCGACGCACCGGCATTGGTGGTCATGATCAGGATCACATTGCGGAAGTCGATCTTCTTGCCGTTGTGATCGGTCAGCGAGCCATGATCCATTACCTGCAACAAGATGTTGAACAGATCGGGGTGTGCCTTCTCGATCTCATCAAGCAGCAGCACGCAATGCGGATGTTGATCGACGCCATCGGTCAGGAGTCCGCCCTGATCGAAGCCAACATAGCCGGGAGGCGCACCGATGAGCCGTGATACGGTGTGACGCTCCATATATTCCGACATATCGAAACGCAGGAGTTCCACGCCCAACGAACTTGCCAGCTGTTTGGCGACTTCCGTCTTGCCGACGCCGGTCGGGCCGGAGAACAGGTACGAGCCGATTGGCTTGTCCGGTTCGCGCAATCCCGCACGGGCGAGCTTGATCGACGCTGACAGCGCTTCGATGGCCAGATCCTGACCGTAAACGACACGCTTCAGTTCAGCATCCAGATGCGAGAGAACCTGCTCATCATCCTTCGATACCGACTTCGGCGGAATACGGGCCATCGTTGCGATTGTCGCTTCGATTTCCTTCACGCCGATGGTCTTCTTGCGCTTGTTCTCAGGCAATAGCATCTGGCTGGCACCTGTTTCGTCAATCACATCAATTGCCTTGTCTGGCAATTTGCGATCCGAAATATAACGCGCAGAAAGTTCCACTGCCGTCTTGATGGCATCGACCGTGTACTTGACCTTATGGAAATCCTCGAAATAGGGCTTCAGCCCCTTCATGATTTCAATCGCATCCGGGATCGAAGGCTCATTGACATCTATCTTCTGGAAGCGACGCACCAAGGCACGGTCTTTCTCGAAGAACTGACGATATTCCTTATAGGTCGTCGATCCGATGCAGCGGATAGCACCCGATGAAAGCGCCGGTTTCAACAGGTTCGATGCATCCATCGCGCCGCCCGAAGTGGCGCCAGCCCCGATGACTGTATGAATCTCGTCGATGAACAGAACCGCACCCGGATACTCTTCGAGCTCCTTGACGACCTGCTTCAGACGCTCTTCGAAGTCACCGCGATAGCGGGTGCCCGCCAGAAGTGTGCCCATGTCGAGCGAGAATATCGTCGCATCGGCAAGCGCTTCAGGCACCTGTCCTTCAACGATCCGCTTGGCAAGACCTTCGGCAATCGCAGTCTTGCCGACGCCGGGATCACCCACATAAAGCGGGTTGTTCTTCGAACGACGGCAGAGCACCTGAATGGTGCGGCTGATTTCGCTGTCACGACCGATCAGCGGATCGATACGCCCGGCCTTGGCCTTCTCATTCAGATTGACGCAATAGGCAGACAGGGCGTCCTGCTTCTTCTTGGCGCTTTCTTCCTGTTCTGTGCTAGTGCGTTCTTCATTTGCGCTCTCTGCGCCGCGCGGCGGGCGAGTTTCGCTGTTCTGCGGGCGCTTGGAGATGCCATGCGAAATATAGTTCACGGCATCATAACGTGTCATCTGCTGCTCCTGGAGGAAATAGGCAGCATGACTTTCCCGTTCCGCAAAAATGGCAACCAGCACGTTGGCACCGGTTACTTCCTCACGGTTCGAGGACTGTACATGAATGACCGCGCGCTGAATGACGCGCTGGAAAGCGGCAGTTGGCTTGGAATCTTCGTCATAACCCGTGACGAGATTATCAAGTTCGCGATCAATATAGTCGGTAACGATACGTTTGAGATGCTCAAGGTCGACGCTGCAGGCACGCATCACTGCGCCCGCATCCTGATCGTCGATCAAGGCAAGCAAAAGATGTTCGAGCGTCGCATATTCGTGATGCCGCTCGTTTGCAATTGTGAGGGCTTGATGCAGGGCCCTTTCAAGGCTTGGGGAGAACGATGGCATATGACCTCACTTTTTCTCCATCACGCATTGCAGCGGATGCTGGTTTTGGCGGGCGAAATCCATGACCTGGCTAACTTTGGTTTCGGCGACTTCGTATGTAAATACGCCGCACTCGCCGACCCCGTGATTGTGAACATGCAGCATGATGCGCGTGGCATCATCCTGGTTCTTCTGGAAAAACCGCTGCAGGACATGAACGACGAACTCCATGGGTGTGTAGTCGTCATTGAGGAGCAGGACACGATAGAGGCTGGGCTTCTTGGTTTTCGGCTGTGTACGCGTAACTAAAACGGTGCCGTTTTCCGGACCATTTCCGCCGTCAGTCTTGCTTTGCATGACTATATCGAGATGCCTCATGAAACCTATTACCCGGATGCCCATCTGCCTGACCCAACTTGCCCTATTATGTAGGTCGTCATGTGGTGATTTTAAGCCCTTCATTGGCACTTGCAACCGGGACTTATTGCAATAACGAGGCTTGACACAGTTATATGGCGTCGTCCGAACGATAGGTCATGACAAAACAGCTCTATGTAAAATAGCCGGAGCACTTCGCTGCCAAATAATATAGGTACTAATAATTGAACCTAATAAACTCGACCCTATAAAAAGCGGAACACAAATTGCGGTTTCACGAATACGAAAAAAGTACTAATTTTCTCACATAATCAAAACATTAATGAATGCATTAGGGCTACTAACAGAACATACTTTTTAAAACCCGCTCATTTCTAGAGGCTGCCTCTCCCCTTCCACCCAAACAAGGCAGCAGCAAAACTAAACTCGCGCAAGCGGGTTTTTTTGTGTTGTGACACCACTGCCTTCCCCTGATACGAACAGCGCATTTCATTGACACATCTGCGTGAACGTTCTTAACGCATCGGGTCTGAACGGACTGTCAGCGTTACGGCTTCCTCAAAATTTTTCCGAAATTTATGAACAACACGGTTACCATAAACGGATTGGTAACGCTGATGGCAGTAGGATCACCGAATTAGACGCTGTGTGCCTTTTGTGTCGCAGTTCAAAAAATCCGGGATACAGGTAGGTCATCATCGTGCGTACCGCATTTAGTAAAGTCGCATATGCCTTGAAAAGAGCGGCGCAAGCCACCCTTCTTCTTGCAGTTGTAACGGGGTGTTCGACAGCTTCGACAACGATACCGGCGATAGCGGCTAGCGATAGATATGCAGCGATCGTGATCGATGCGAACACCGGCAAAACGCTGTTTGCCTCGAATGCGGATGCACAGCGCTATCCAGCTTCCCTCACCAAAATGATGACTCTGTATATGCTTTTCGAGGCAATGCAGGCAGGGCGCATGAACAAGGACACGCGTATCCCGGTGTCCGCCTATGCAGCCGCACGTCCGCCCACTAAAATCGGCTTCCGTTCGGGGCAAAGCATTCGTGCTGAAGATGCAGCGCTGGCCATGATCACAAAGTCAGCCAACGACGTGGCAACTGCCGTCGGCGAATATATCGGCGGCTCCGAAGAGCGGTTTGCGCAGATGATGACAGCAAAGGCTCGTCGTCTTGGCATGCGTAACACGACCTTCCGTAACGCATCGGGTCTGCCGAACATGGCGCAGCATACGACTGCACGCGACATGGCGATCCTCAGCATCGCACTTCGCCAGCATTTCCCGAACGAATTCTCCTATTTCTCCCGCCGCAGCTTCGTTTTCCGCGGACAGACCATCAACGGTCACAACCGTTTGCTCGGTCGCGTTGAGGGCGTGGACGGCATCAAAACCGGCTACACCAATGCATCCGGTTACAATCTGGCTTCTTCAGTCAGCCTGGATGGCCGCAGGCTCGTAGCGGTGGTCATGGGCGGCAATACCGGTGCTAGCCGCGACGCCCATATGACTCAGCTCATCCGCAAATATCTTCCTATGGCAACGCGTAGCCGTAACGCTGCACCGCTCGTCGCCATGCGCAACGATGCACCGCAGGTCGTTGCTTCGATCGATCTTCCCAAGGCCAAGAATGCCCCTGTTCCTGTAACCCGTCAGGTTGCAGCCGTGGACGACATCATCAACAACGAAAGCGGTGAAGGCGATAGCGACCAGCCTCAGGTTCTGGCACTTGCAGCACCGACCGCGCGTCCTGCTGCGCTGGCCGCACAGGCTGCGATCCGCCCCACACCAAAGGCCGCCGTCCCGTCTGCACAGGCTCAGGAAGTCGATCCGGTCACCACGGCATCCGCCCCTGCTGCCGGTGGCTGGGCAATCCAGATCGGCTCCCTCCCGAGCGAAGGTCAGGCGCGGGACATGCTTGCCAAGGCTTCTGCCACAGCAGGTGGCACGCTGCGTGCGGCGTCGCCCTATACCGAGACCTTCAACAAGGGTAGCGCAACTTTCTACCGCGCGCGCTTTGTTGGCTTCTCCTCCAAGCAGGCTGCTTGGGATGCCTGCGCCTCGCTGAAGAAGAAAAACTTCGGCTGCTATGCAGTCGCGAACTAATCGATTGCGAGGGGTTCTGCCCCCTCGTTGCCAGCTTCAAACCCGAATTTGTAGTGCGTAGAGGGTTTCGAGATGTCAAATATGAGAGAAACTTTCGGCCAGCCGCCGTTCAAAACGGCCGACTGGACACAGGATGAAGGCAAGACTTCAGCCTTCGGTGCATTGTTCTCGGTGCAAGGCCTCAAGCAGGCTGCCCTGCGAATTGCCGATGTAAGGCGAGGCACCGGCTTTCAGACCAAAGATCTGGTCGGGCTGCTCGTCTGTCATGCAGCACGTAACAAGCGGTTGGTTCAACCACGGGCTTCCATGCGGATGACCCTACCGGTGAATTTCGACCGAGTTTCTGTGCGCCTGACGATAGAAAACTGAATGAACACCAGATGAAATGAAAAAGGGCCTGCCGGTTAACCGGCAGGCCCTTTTTCATGAGTGTATCAATCTTCAAAGCAATCCCAGAGCCGCCAGCTCCTGGCGCAATTCTGCCGGCAAGGCAGCCCTGCCCGCTTTACCCGCGGCTTCATCACGCGGGACTTCATTTTCAACCAGATAGCGCCAACCCTGAAAAGCGCGGCGTGGCTGCCACTCGGTCGGAATGACCTTGGGTTCGAGAACAAGGTGACAGCGATTGATACCCTGCTCATCTGTAAATGGACGAACATCCAGCAGGCGCTGACGGCATTGGACGCTGCCCTTGATAACCCAGTAGAGCGAGCCACCTTCCAGCAGCTCATCGATCCGTTTCGGAACCATTCTCGTTGTGTGAAACTGTTCCGGCACCAAACCGGCCGCACGCTGTTCAGCGAGACGGAAATCGATCCAAGCCGCGAGATCTTCGATACTGTCGCAGCCGACACAAAGTTTGACGAGATTGAGAGCCATAGGGGTGATTTAGCCAAGACGAATGCGCGCTTCAAGCCTGAAGCATCGCATTCCGCCCAGAATTGCGAATCAACAGGCGACCACGTTGACGGCGAGACCGCCCTGACTGGTTTCCTTGTAACGCTCGCTCATATCGTGACCGGTCTGGCGCATTGTCTCGATACAAGCGTCGAGAGGTACAAAATGCTTGCCGTCGCCCTTTACAGCAAGTGACGCTGCGGTCACCGCCTTCACCGCACCAAGCGCATTACGTTCAATGCACGGCACCTGCACAAGCCCGGCAACCGGGTCGCAGGTCATGCCAAGATGGTGCTCGAGCGCAATTTCAGCAGCATTTTCAATTTGCTCAGGCGATCCGCCAAGCACAGCGGCAAGACCCGCTGCCGCCATTGCCGATGCTGATCCTACTTCGCCCTGACAACCAACTTCCGCGCCAGAAATCGATGCGTTGTGCTTGATGACACCGCCGATCGCGGCAGACGTCAGGAGAAAATCGCGAATGCCTTTCTCATCGGCATCATCATGAAAATGCAAGTAATAGCGCAGAACCGCCGGTACAACGCCTGCAGCACCATTTGTCGGTGCGGTGACTACCCGGCCGCCGGACGCGTTTTCTTCATTGACCGCCATCGCGTAAACCGAAAGCCAGTCATTTGCCAGAAGCGGGTTGCTGCGATTGTTGCGCCAGTCATCCTGAAGCTTATCATGAAGCTGTCGCGCACGACGACGGACATTCAGGCCGCCCGGCATGACACCGTCCCGGCTCAGTCCACGCTCGATACAGCCACGCATGGCCCCCCAAATACGATCGAGACCATTATCCAGATCACCGCGTGCCATATGCTTTTCTTCATTAGCCCGCTTCATTTCGGCGATCGACAGCCCGCTGTCATGGGCCATCTCAAGCATCTCAGCGGCACTACGGAATGGAAACGGCACATCAGCCCTGTCGTCCTGCTTTGCACCGCTGCGCTGAACGCGGCTCAGCTCTTCTTCCGTCACGACAAAACCGCCACCGATGGAAAAGTATGCCCGACGCAAGAGAAGATTGTCATCGGCATCGAATGCTGAGAAAGCCATGCCGTTGGCGTGCCCCGGCAAAGGAGTCTTCCGATCCAGTACGAGATCGACCTTCGGATCGAAATGATAGGCCGGATGCCCATCGGGTTTCACCTTCTTCTCGGCGAACACCTTCTCAACTTCAACGTCCATAATGTCGGGATCAATCGTATCCGGCAGATGACCGCAGAGCCCCAGAATGACGGCACGATCCGTCGCATGCCCGACGCCGGTATAAGCAAGAGAGCCGTGCAGGCTCGCTTTCAACCGGTGGATTTTCGAATGCGCAGGCCGTGGCCAGTTTCCGCCTATAATTTCATTGAGAAACATGCGCGCAGCCGTCATCGGGCCCATCGTATGCGAACTGGAAGGCCCAATGCCAATCTTGTAAAGATCGAAAACCGACAGAAACATTCCACACCTTCTGCAGCCGTCATAAGGCTGATTGATTCCTGATCGCAGCGTCGCCCGCGATTTGCCTGATCGTCCATTCTAGACAAAAATCGGCAAAAAGTCGCTAACGCAGAAACCGCGTATCTCTATCAGATAGTGTAGGAAAGGATCAACGCAAACGGAATGCTGAAATGCGGCATCAAATTTCCGGAATACGTAACGCCGCCTGACTTCTAGAGCATTTCCTGTTTTGTTTGATTCATTGGAAATGCTCTATCCGTTTGTTTTCACGCATGTCTTTATCCCGAAACCGGTTCCCACTTTCGGGAGACATGCTCTAGACGGAGAACAGATAGGCCATGAGGATGACAGCAGCGAGACCAACGACTGCCCAGAGCGTAACGCCCCAGCAGGATTTTTGAACGGTTTCGTCCATGGAGATTTTGGCAACCTTGTTGTGCAACTCTTTTACACAGCGTCCTTCACAACGCTGTTACCGATCATATAGCTTCGTGAACAACGGAACGCAACGGCGAAAAGCGACTGAATTGTGGCGATAAATTTTCTGGATTGAACATCCACCTCATGAAAGCTTTCTTTATCAATCAGTTACCAATAGATAACCTTAACAAAAGCTTTAAAGTGACGGCAGAAATGCGGCATCAGGGTTGAGGTAGAAGCATATCTGTCTTGCCCGCCAACCAGTAAGCGGCAAGTCCTACCCACTCACGCATGGCCACGCTGAACCGCGAAAGCGCTTCATTCGGGGATTCAAGATAAAGGGCAAAACGCTCGCGGGCGCGCGTCTTGTAGTCTACCGGCCAGGCGACAACATCGAAATCCGCCTTGCGAAAGCAGCCAACGGATCGCGGCATATGATATGCGGAAGTCACCAGAAGCCACGTTTCGCCGGGCTTGGGCTGGGCCAGTTCTTTCGAGAAAATTGCATTCTCAACCGTGTTCCGAGACTTGTTTTCATAGATGTAACGTTCGCCGGAAAAGCCAAGATCTATCAGCATCTGCCGCGTGCTATCTGCCTCTTTGGCGGCTTCTTCGAAAAAGGCTCCATCCCCTCCGGAAACAATAACCCTGGCGTCTGGATATAATCTCGCCAGCCGCATCGCTTCGAAAATGCGGTCGGCCGCGCTATTCAACTCGAAACCTTTGCGCCCGGCATTAATGTCGCCATTCATATAGCCGCCAAGAACAACGATCCCATCCACATGTTGTGGCATTGCATCCGGCTTCGCGAAACGATCCTCCAGCGGGGCAAGCAGAACAGAACCCAGTGTGGTGAAAGCCGCAAAAAACAGAATGGCGATAGACAACCCCAGCACACTCATACTGAGCCGTCGAGAACCTCGCCACATGGCCAGAAAAGCAATCAGGACAAGAACGAGAATTATCGTAACAGGTTGGAAAAACAGCCAGAAAATCTTCGACAGACTAAAAAACAATCAAGCTCTCCAATATCCAGCCCTCTGTCCGTGCCCATGCCAGCACGAATCCGTGTGCGACCGCATACTATAGTGTTGCAAAAGCCTGTGTTAGAGATTTGCCGGGAATCGAAAAACGCCGGATAGCGCTATCCAGCCGGAAGGAACCATGTCTAACATCACGCCCCAGGATATTGCACCTTCGTCCCGGATTCGTCTCGGTCGCATCGATATTGCGCGTGGGATCGCGCTGATCGCCATGGCGATCTACCACTTTGGCTGGGATCTTGAGTTTTTCGGCTATATGGCACCTGCCACAACTGCCCATGGGGGCTGGAAGCTTTTCGCCCGCTGTATTGCTTCAAGCTTCCTGTTTCTGGTCGGCTTCAGCCTCGTTCTGGCGCATGGCAACGGGATTCGCTGGAAATCAATGGCGAAACGTCTGGCACAGATCGTTGTCGCTGCGGCCGCGATTTCAGCAGTCACATGGTATATGTCGCCGGACAGTTTCATCTTCTTCGGCATCCTTCACCAGATCGCTCTGGCAAGTGTGCTCGGTCTTATTTTCCTGCGGCTGCCCGCCATTGCAACATTGATCATTGCAGCGTTGGTCATCAGCGCCCCGCTTTACGCAAGCGCCGATATTTTCAACAATCCCGCGCTCAGCTGGGTCGGCCTTTCGACCGTAGCGCCGCGTTCGAACGATTATGTGCCGCTGTTTCCTTGGTTCGGAGCTGTCCTTATTGGCATGGCGGCGGCGCGCATGTTTCAGCGTTTTGGTTGGCTTCAGCTCTTGGCTGGCGGGATCAAACCCCAGTTTCTTGAAAAGCCGCTGACATTTATCGGCAGGCATAGTCTGGCTTTTTATCTCATTCATCAACCAGTTCTGATCGCGCTAGTTTATGTCTTCTCGCAACTGATGCCTCCGGCGCAGCCAACACCGCGAGAAGCGTTTACGCGATCGTGTGTGGCTGCATGCCTGCAAAACGGAAGCGAACAGCTATGCCAGCAGTTCTGCGGCTGCGTCGTGACGGAACTGGATAAAGCGAAACTGTTCGATGATGTCTTCAGCGGCAAGATCGATCAGGAGAACAACAGCACGGTCCAGGATATTGCACAAATGTGCTCACCGGTGCCCGATACCCAGTAAAACAGATCAGGTATTGACGCCCAGTTCGGCAAGACGCTCGATGCAGGATTCCTCGATCTGGTCGAGTTCGCCGAGTGTCTCCTCAATGTCGCGTCGCTTCTGACGAAGATCGGCGCGTTTTTCCTCAACGCGCTTCATGAGCAGCTTCAGCTGCCCCGTCTCGCCGGGCGGCTCACGATACATCTGGATGATTTCGTGGATTTCGGCGATCGAAAAACCAAGCCGCTTGCCACGCAGAATCTGCTTCAGAAGATGACGGTCAGCGGGACGGAACAGTCGTGTGCGGCCACGTCTCACAGGAGCGATCAGGCCTTCATCTTCGTAGAAGCGCAAAGTACGGGTTGAAATACCGAACTCGCGCGTCAACTCTGTGATCGTATAATATTCGCGCACCACAACATTCCTGCCTTATATCAAGCGGACCAGCCTCTAAACCGGATTAAGCTCAGAAGCTAAGTTGTGCTCCCCCATTTACGTAAAAGTCAACATTAAACCGATACGAACTAAAATACATCTAGCTACAATTTGGCCGAAAACCGGAATAATCAATTTCACTTACTGCCAGAAATGGTGAAGGCTTTTCCAAAGGGTATTGAGCTGAAACCCCTGAATTTCCGCTATTTCACCGTGGATTGCGACTTGCCATCATATTGCCGCTCATGCGTTATGAACTCGTGGAAACCAGTTACAAATGGCGATTCATGCGGCGCTCTATAAAATTTACCTTGATCGGACTTGTCGTCATCGCTGTGATAGGCGCGGCCCCATTTGCCGTCGAACCAATTGTCGTGAAGATCGGAGAAGGTTCGATTCGTCAGCTCGCCAGAGACGGTAATTTCTGTCAGACAGAGCAATGCGACGAAGGCCTGAATTACGCGCTTGGTTTTCTCGAAACCAATTATGCCCTGTCGCCTCACGACGTTAAATGGTGTATGGGCGTCGATGTCATTTCCCATTATGAGTTGCCATTCGGTAACGCATTGAAAAAGTCAATAACCGACCGAATGTACCAACGTTGTGGCGATCCGAAGCAAGATGAACCACCCGGCGATCATACGGATGAATAAAGGCGCTCTTCATGAAGCGATTTTTGCGCATTGGCGCCTGGATGATACTTCTGGCCATCCTTGCAGTTACGATCAGCCCGATTAAATTCCGCCCAGTGACAGGTGAGCCCGTCGATCTAGAGCGGTTTGCGGCTTTCTTTCTGGTCGGAGCCTTGTTCGCCCTCGCCTACCCTCGCCACTGGATGGGTGTTCTTCTGCTGACAGTCGGCTGCGCCGCACTTTTCGAACTGATGCAACGTTTGGCACCTGGGCGTCACGGCGAGTTCATAGACTTTGTTTTCAAGGCGGCCGGAGCCATATTTGGCATTGCTGTTGGCTATGGCCTCAGCCTTATGCGCCCTTTCCGGCAAGAAGGCTGATCAAGCAGCGGGAATAGCCTTCAGTCTGTCGCCTGCCGTTTCACGCATGAATTCCAGATGGATCGAACGTAGCAATGCGGCCAGATCGTCATTGGCAGCAGCAAATCGGCCGCCCCCGACAGCCTCGCACATGAGTGCTGATATTTCCGCAGCGCCCATACGCTTCCGCCCGGCTGCAACCGCCCGCCAGGCCTCGATGGCAACAATCAAGGGCGCATGCGTGGCATCGCTCAATCCGGAAGAGCGAAGAAGCGCAGCAAGGGCAGCAGGACGTCCGCCCGAAATAATCGCACAAATCCGCCTATCATCGAGATCGGAAAGCGCGCCCAGCAAGCTGGCGAAGAAATCTATACGGCCTCCGGCAACGGCACGGATAACAAAACTGGTCGTGATTTCACCGCGCAGACGCAGATGTTCGACCAGCGCCGGGAGTTCTTCTTGTGAACAGTTTTCCGCCAGTTGCATTGAGGCACGAGCGGTCGCATCGCCTACAACCTTATCAGCGCGGCGTTGACCCAGAAGCAATTTCACCAGTGGAAGAGATTGGAGAACCTCTCCGACTTTCACTGCGAGTAGATGACGGCATTCAGCCGGAAGATGCGGATGGGCCAGCAAGGCTTCCCGTACGACAGCATCATGTCCGCAGCGCTCGCTGATGCGCCGAAACGAAACGGGCGCAATACGGGCGCAGCTGTTGAAGAGCATTTCAGCAACAGCTTCATTATTCCCGACTTCGGCGATTGCCGCCGCGACTGCGAATGAAACATGCGGGCGCGCGGCAATCAAAACCTGCATCGATGGAGCGCTATAGGCGACACGATCAATCAGATCAGCGTCGCTAAGAAGCTTTGAGCGTGCAAGGATATATCCCGCCACCTCCGGTTGATCGGCTGCAAGCGCCGTTACGATATGCAAAGGCGAATGCACGCTGGTCGAAAGCACATCTGCAATAGCCATGCGAACTTTCGGGGAAGGATCATCAAGCAAAAGCGTCAATGCGGCTTCTGCATGTGCACGAGCATGATCAGACTGAAGCTGGTCAATACATTGCCGGGCCAACTGAGCAGCACGGACAACGCGCGCAGCTACCGGCTCGCAGCCACCGACAAACGTATCTTTTTCGATATACATTCTGGCCCCGCTCCAGATCGTTCTTGTATTCGAAAATGATAAATTAAAATGGTTTACGAGCGGTTTACCATGTTTGTTAACCGCATTGTCGCAGCATGGAACCGAACGCGTTTTCACTCGTTTTATCGTCATCAATTCAACGGAGACTTCAAATGGCCGACGAAAAGATCACGAACGAAATCCAGCAGGCTCTCGAAAAGCAGATTGCCGATATGCGCACTGAACTGAAGCGCCTTTCAAAGTCGCTGGCGTCACATTCTGGCGAGCTGAGAGAACGCGCGGAGGACGTCATGGATGATGCGTCCGGTCGTTTCCGTCATGCCGCGCAGGCCGTGCGTGAACGCGGTCAGGTCGTTGCCGAAACGGTTCGCGAAAACCCAGGCACAGCCACAACCCTTTTCGGAACTGCCGGAATTATCGGCATTCTCATCGGTGTTGCCATCGGGTGCGCCATTTCTGATCGCCGCTGAACAGCAAGAACAGCCTGATACTTGTGCCCGCGCTCAATGCGCGGGCTTTTGTTTGCGCTCTTTACGAGACGGTTGTGGTCTGCTAGCTCCCGGTCATTGGCAGTTTGCCACCGGTCGCAGCCTACCCGGTCAAAACAAGGATGAGCGCAATCAAGCGCTGCAAGACTGCGACGTGGCTTGAAACAAAGGCACGCAAATGTCTGAAAAGACAATATATTCCGATCTCAAGCAGCTCGGCTCCAACGCTTCGATCCCACAAAATCCGGAAGATGCCATCCTTGAAAGGGTCGCAAATCCGCAAGCGGGAACGCCTTACTGTGTGCGCTTCACCGCACCTGAATTCACCTCGCTATGCCCAATGACGGGACAGCCGGATTTTGCACATCTGGTCATCGACTATGTTCCCGGCCAGTGGCTGGTGGAAAGCAAATCTCTGAAACTGTTCCTGTTTTCCTTCCGCAATCATGGTGCATTTCACGAGGATTGCACGGTAACCATCGGCAAGCGCCTCGTCGAGCTGCTGGAGCCGGAATGGCTCAGGATCGGCGGCTACTGGTATCCACGTGGCGGTATTCCCATAGACGTTTTCTTTCAGACCGGAGCGGCGCCGCAGAACGTCTGGATACCGGAACAAGGCGTGCCTAACTATCGTGGTAGAGGCTAGAGCATTTCCAGCAAAAGTGCGAAGCAGTTTTGCGTAGGATAATGCGAGAAAACAAAGAGAGCGAGCGGTTCCAGTGAACCCGTTTTAACTGGAACCGCTCTAGTTGATCGGAGTCGCTGTTGCGACTGAAGATCACGATCCCTATTATAGAAGCAGACCACATGGCCCCTGAAAGGACCCCCATGAAAAACTTCGCTATTCTGATTTCTCTGGCCGTTCTTGCCGGATGCGGGGGAGCTGGTAAGGCGGCCATGGATACAGGCAAGAGTTTTGATCGATTCGCCTGCATGTCGCGCAATTTCAAGGGCGAACCGCCCTGCCCGCAGCCGGAAGCTACAAACCAGAAGGCACAGTAAAACCAGAAAGGAGGCCTGTCATGGCTATCGAACCCAAGGACGTTCTCGATTTCTGGTTCTCGCCGAAGATACAAGAAAACTGGTTTAGCAAAAGTGATGAGATCGACGCGGAAATTCGTGAGAAATTTCTGACGGCTTACGAAGATGCGCGCGCCGACAAGCTGGAACACTGGAAACAGCAGCCAGAAAGCGCGCTTGCGCTCACCATTCTGTTCGACCAGTTTCCGCGCAATATGTTCCGTGGTTCACCGCGTTCTTTTGAAAGTGACGGGCTGGCCCGAGATGTGGCGGCGCAGGCGCTCGATCACGATTTCGACCGCAAACTATCGCCCGAACAACGCCAGTTCTTCTATCTGCCATTCATGCATAGTGAGCATCTGAGCGACCAGAAGCGCTGCGTCGATCTTTATGAAAGGCTCGGCGACGAGTTCTCACTCGGTTTCGCCCGCCAGCATCACGATATCATCGAACGCTTTGGACGCTTTCCCCATCGCAACAAGGTGCTTGGTCGCGATACCACCCACGAGGAAACCGAGTTCCTCAAGGAACATACAGGCTTCTGAAGTTCAGAGCGCATCCCGAAAAGTGTGAAACGGTTTTCGGGATGCGCGTTAAACAAATATCTAGAGCAGCCGATAAGGCAATATTCCGCGGCGGTCGTGATCGACCGCCAATCTGCTTTTAAGCGGCGGAACGGCGCGCTGCACACATTCAGCGCGTTCACAGATACGGCAGGAAACGCCAATCGGATCGAAGGCAGAGCGCACTGCGATGTCGAGCCCATCCGCATAGACAAAATCCTGCGCGTAGGCCACCTCACAGCCAAGGGCGATAGCATAGCGCCGCTGGGGTGCATTGAATCCCCCCTCGCTCTTGGTCAGCTCGGTCGCAATGCAAAGATAGCGCGCACCATCCGGCGTTTCGGCAAGCTGCCGAATGATCCGTCCCGGCGTCTCGAATGCCTGATGCACATTCCATAGCGGGCACGCAGCACCATAGCGCGCAAATTGCAGCTTGGCAGCGCTGTGTCGCTTCGTGATGTTTCCGGCCCTGTCTATGCGAGCAAAAAACACCGGTACGCCCCGATGGCCGGAACGCTGCAAGGTGCTAAGCCGATGCGCAACCTGTTCCAGACTTGCCCCGAAACGCGATGCCAACAGCTCCAGATCATGACGCAGCTCCTTGGCTGCTGAAAGGAATGTCTGATAGGGCAGCATCAACGCCCCAGCGAAATAATTACGCAAGCCAATCTTGCAAATTTCGATCGCTTCGGAAGACCGAAAATCTGCGCGTCTGGCAATCACGCTCACCAGTTCTTCCATTTCCAGTTCGGCAATCTGGAACGCAATCTGGAAATTGCGGGTCGAAGCGGGTGAATAAGGATTGAGATAAAGCACCCGTGCAGCAGGGTCGAACTGGCGCAGGACTGCCTCCTCCGGCCCGGCCCGCGCAATGTGCACGCGGTGGTGCTCCGCCATATATTGCGGCAAGGCTACACCGATGTCCCGACCCGGAATGTTTAGCTCCGCTGCCAGCTTTTCTGCCGCAATATCAATCTCATGTACGTAATTGTCGATAAAATGGAAAAAGTCGCGAACTTCCTCATAAGGCGCAGGCTCCGCAGTAGACGGAGCGCGACCCAGCTGATTATCCAGACTTGCGAGCTGTTCGCTGTTGCGGCGATAGGCCTGATGGCAGGCAATCAGCGCATGAGCCAGCCCCGGCGCATTTTGAGTAATGAGCTTCAGTTCCTGCAGGTTCGGCTTGTAATTGTCGAAAACGGGGTCAGCCAGTGCCTCGGAAACAGCTGAAAGCAATCGATCATCATCACCCAGTGAAATGGCGCCTATATCGATCTGGTAGTTTTCAGCCAGCGCGAGCAAAACGGCTGCGGAAACAGGCCGCTGATTATTCTCGATCTGATTGAGATAACTCGTTGAAATACCGAGGCGTTCAGCAAAGCCCGACTGGGTTGCCTTATGTTGCTCGCGTATTTCGCGTATCTTTCTGCCGATATAAAGTTTTCTCGGTGCCATTTTCGCAAATTCGCATTTCGCTATTTGCAAATTTATATCTTACACAATCGCACCTTTTCAAGCTTTTCCAGAACGTCTTCGGATTTTAAGCAGGAAGGAGAAAAAGACTATCTTTTCAGTTTCATAACTCGCCTTCCAAAGGCCGCCCAAAAGTGGGGACTTTATGCAGGAACTTCTTGAGCAACTCGAAGCCCGCCGTACGGAAGCCCGCCTTGGCGGTGGTCAGCGCCGTATCGATGCCCAGCATGGCAAAGGTAAGCTTACTGCCCGCGAAAGGATCGAAGTGCTTCTCGACGAAGGATCGTTCGAGGAGTTCGATATGTATGTCACCCATCGCTGCACCGACTTCGGCATGGAAAAGCAGAAGGTCGCTGGCGACGGCGTCGTGACGGGCTGGGGTACGATCAACGGCCGGCAGGTCTACGTGTTCAGCCAGGATTTTACCGTTCTGGGCGGCTCATTGTCCGAAACCCATGCGCAGAAAATCTGCAAGATCATGGATATGGCCATGAAGAACGGCGCGCCGGTAATCGGCCTCAACGATTCCGGTGGTGCGCGCATTCAGGAAGGCGTCGCGTCACTCGCGGGCTATGCCGACGTGTTCAAGCGCAATGTGGATGCGTCTGGTGTGGTGCCGCAAATCTCGGTCATTATGGGCCCTTGCGCAGGCGGTGCAGTCTATTCGCCAGCCATGACCGACTTCATCTTCATGGTGCGTGACAGTTCCTATATGTTTGTGACGGGCCCTGACGTGGTGAAAACCGTCACCAACGAAATCGTTACCGCAGAAGAACTCGGCGGCGCTTCGACCCACACCCGAAAATCATCAGTCGCCGATGGCGCTTATGAGAACGATATTGAAGCGCTGGAACAGGTCCGCATTCTGTTCGACTTCCTGCCGCTCAACAATCGCGAAAAGCCGCCTGTTCGCCCTGTGTTCGATGATCCGTCGCGACTGGAAATGCGCCTCGACACATTGATCCCAGACAGCGCCACCAAGCCCTACGACATGAAGGAGCTTATCCACGCACTGGCCGACGAAAGCGATTTCTTTGAAATTCAGGAGGCTTTCGCAAAGAACATCATTACCGGCTTCATCCGTATGGATGGTCAAACTATCGGTGTCGTTGCAAACCAGCCCATGGTGCTTGCCGGTTGCCTCGATATCGATTCATCGCGCAAGGCTGCCCGGTTCGTTCGCTTTTGCGACGCCTTCAATATCCCTATCCTGACCCTTGTGGATGTTCCGGGCTTCCTGCCCGGCACGGCGCAAGAATATGGCGGCGTCATCAAGCACGGCGCAAAACTGCTCTTCGCTTATAGCCAGGCAACTGTTCCCATGGTCACGCTCATCACCCGCAAGGCCTATGGTGGCGCATATGATGTGATGGCCTCAAAACATATCGGTGCTGATATCAATTATGCCTGGCCGACGGCGGAAATCGCCGTGATGGGCGCCAAGGGTGCAACAGAAATTCTCTATCGTTCCGAGCTGGGTGATGTCGAAAAAATCGCCGGGCGCACGAAGGAATATGAGGAGCGTTTCGCCAATCCGTTCGTGGCCGCTGAACGTGGGTTCATCGACGAAGTCATCATGCCGCATTCCTCGCGTCGCCGCATTGCCCGCGCTTTTGCCAGCCTGCGCAATAAGCAGCAAAGCACGCCGTGGAAGAAGCACGACACCATCCCGCTGTGATCCCCCGGTTCATTTGAGTAAACGCACATGATCAAGAAAATTCTCATTGCCAATCGCGGCGAAATCGCATGCCGGGTCATCAAGACGGCGAAGAAAATGGGCATCGCAACGGTTGCTGTTTATTCCGACGCCGACCGCAATGCCCTGCATGTCAAAATGGCGGACGAAGCGGTCCACATCGGACCAGCGCCGTCCAATCAGTCCTATATCGTCATCGACAGGATTCTGGCTGCGATCAAGGAAACCGGCGCAGATGCCGTGCATCCCGGCTATGGCTTTCTATCAGAAAACCCACGTTTCGCTGAAGCACTGAAGGCTGCCAATGTCACCTTCATAGGGCCGCCCGTAAACGCAATTGAGGCCATGGGCGACAAGATCACCTCGAAGAAGCTTGCCTCCGAAGCCGGAGTTTCCACCGTACCTGGTCATATGGGTTTGATCGAAGACGCCGACGAGGCGGTTCGCATTTCCACATCCGTCGGCTACCCGGTCATGATCAAGGCTTCAGCCGGTGGCGGCGGTAAGGGCATGCGTATCGCGTGGAACGACGACGAAGCCCGCGAAGGTTTCCAGCTTTCGCGCAATGAGGCCAAGTCTTCTTTCGGCGACGACCGCATCTTCATCGAAAAATTCGTTACCCAGCCGCGCCATATTGAAATTCAGGTTCTGGGTGACCAGCACGGCAATGTTGTCTATCTGGGCGAACGCGAATGCTCGATCCAGCGCCGCAACCAGAAGGTTATCGAAGAAGCACCCTCGCCATTCCTTGATGAAGCCACCCGCAAAGCCATGGGCGAGCAGGCAGTGGCTCTCGCAAAGGCCGTTGGCTATTACTCTGCAGGCACGGTGGAGTTCATCGTTGATGGCAGCCGCAACTTCTACTTCCTTGAAATGAATACGCGTTTGCAGGTTGAGCATCCGGTGACGGAGCTCATTACCGGCATCGACCTCGTGGAAGAAATGATCCGCGTTGCATCGGGTGAGAAGCTCCGTTCCGACCAGAGCGACGTGAAGCTCAACGGCTGGGCTATGGAAAGCCGCCTCTATGCGGAAGACCCGTATCGCAACTTCCTGCCCTCTATCGGCAGGTTGACCCGCTATCGCCCACCAGCCGAAGGCCGCAATTCGGATGGTACGATCGTGCGCAATGACACTGGCGTGTTCGAAGGCGGCGAAATTTCGATGTATTATGATCCGATGATCGCAAAGCTCTGCACCTGGGGGCCGGATCGCACCAGCGCCATCGATGCGATGGGAGATGCTCTGGACGCATTCGAGGTTGAAGGCATCGGTCACAACCTGCCCTTCCTGTCGGCAGTAATGGATCATCCGCGTTTCCGCGAAGGTGCACTCACAACCGCATTCATTGCCGAGGAATATCCGGACGGCTTTGCCGGCGTCCCGGTTTCGGAAGATGATGCGCGGGTGCTTGCTGCGGTTGCTGCCCAGATCAATCTGGCGATCGAGCAGCGCAACATGCAGATTACCGGACGGATTTCCAGCGAAAAGCAATCGGTCGCGACTGACTGGGTGGCGACACTTGGCGGGTTCATCCTGCCGGTTCGCATTGTGGAAGGCGAAGGCGGAACGACGATCAATTTTGTGGATGGTGGTAGCCTGCCTGTTGCCACCGACTGGCATCCCGGTAGCCATCTGGGTTCATTCACCGTTGGCGGCAAGCCCATTGCAATCAAAGTTTCGCGCTCGGGCACTGGTTGGCGCCTGCGCTGGCGCGGCATGGATATGGTCGCTCACGTCCGCAAGCCACGTGTCGCAGAACTCGCAAAACTCATGCCGATAAAGCTGCCTCCGGATACGTCGAAAATGCTGCTCTGCCCGATGCCGGGCGTCATCACATCGATCCTCGTCAAGGATGGTGAAACTGTCGAAGCCGGTCAGCCACTGGCCACCGTAGAAGCCATGAAGATGGAAAACGTGCTGCGTGCGGAACGCCGTGCTACCGTAAAGCGCATCACAGCGGAGGCTGGCTCCAGCCTTGCCGTAGACGAACTGATTATGGAATTTGAGTGAGGTCGATATGAGCGAGCGCCCCACAACCCGAGCAGACTGGGAAGCATTGGCCGAGAAGGAACTGAAGCGGCCTGCTGACAGCCTGATCTGGCACACGCCAGAAGGCATTGACGTCAAGCCGCTCTATACGGAAGACGATTTGCAGGGCATCGACCATCTGGGCACCCTGCCCGGCTTCGAGCCTTTCTTGCGCGGTCCTCGTGCGACCATGTATGCGGGTCGTCCGTGGACGATCCGGCAGTATGCGGGATTTTCGACGGCGGAAGAATCCAACGCCTTCTATCGCAAGGCACTAGCTGCCGGTCAGCAGGGCGTTTCGGTTGCCTTCGATCTTGCCACGCATCGCGGCTATGACAGCGACCATCCACGTGTTGAAGGCGATGTGGGCAAGGCTGGTGTTGCCATCGATTCCGTCGAGGACATGAAGATCCTTTTCGACGGCATCCCGCTTGAGAAAATTTCCGTTTCCATGACGATGAACGGCGCGGTGATCCCGATCCTTGCCAATTTTATCGTGGCGGGCGAGGAACAGGGCGTGCCCCGCGCCCAGCTTTCCGGCACGATCCAGAACGACATTCTCAAGGAGTTCATGGTCCGCAACACCTATATCTATCCGCCGGAACCATCCATGCGGATCATTGCGGATATCATCGCCTATACGGCAGCCGAAATGCCGAAGTTCAACTCGATTTCCATTTCCGGCTACCATATGCAGGAAGCGGGCGCGACACTGGTTCAGGAACTCGCCTTCACGCTTGCCGATGGGCGTGAATATGTGCGTGCTGCCCTGAACAAGGGCCTGAATGTCGATGAATTTGCGGGACGACTGTCATTCTTCTTCGCCATCGGCATGAATTTCTTCATGGAAATCGCCAAGCTGCGCGCCGCGCGCCTGCTCTGGTCGCGCATCATGAAGGAATTCGATCCGAAGAAGCCCGGCTCGCTGATGCTGCGTACGCATTGCCAGACTTCAGGCGTCTCTTTGCAGGAGCAGGACCCTTACAACAATATCGTCCGTACCGCATTTGAAGCCATGTCAGCTGCTCTTGGCGGTACGCAATCGCTGCACACCAATTCCTTCGATGAAGCCATTGCTTTGCCAACGGAATTTTCGGCTCGTATCGCTCGCAATACGCAGCTCATCCTCCAGAACGAAACCGGCGTAACCAAAGTGGTCGATCCGCTGGCAGGTTCTTATTACATCGAAAACCTCACCAACGAGCTGGCCGAGAAGGCCTGGGCGCTGATCGAGGAAGTCGAAGGTCTGGGCGGCATGACCAAGGCGGTCGAAAGCGGCCTTCCGAAGCGCCTCATCGAAGAAGCAGCGACCAAACGGCAGGCGGCGGTCGATAAGGGCGAAGAGATCATTGTCGGGGTCAACAAGTTCCGGCTGGAACAGGAAGACGAAATCGACATTCTGGAAATCGACAATTCGGCTGTTCGCCAGTCGCAAATTGCACGTCTCAATCGCATCAAGGAAACGCGCAACAAGGCAAAAGTCGAAGCAGCTCTGGCAGAACTGGAAAAGGTTGCAAAGACCGGCGAAGGCAATCTTCTCGCCGCCGCTGTTGAAGCCTCCCGTGCTCGCGCCAGCGTCGGAGAAATTTCCGACGCCATGCGCCGCGCATTCGGCGATCATGCTGCAGTTCCGAAGGTCGTCAAGAAGGTTTACGGCGCGGCCTATAAGGACGAGCCCGAATATCAGACGCTGGTTGAGCGGCTTGGCGATTTTTCAAAGCAGATCGGCGAAACGCCGAAAGTGATGGTGGCAAAGCTCGGCCAAGACGGCCATGATCGCGGTGCCAAGATCATTGCGTCAGCCTTCGGCGATATCGGTTTCGACATATTGGCCGGGCCACTGTTCCAGACGCCGGATGAAGCTGCCGATATGGCGATCAAGTCCAAGGTGCATGTTCTTGGAGTTTCGTCGCTAGCAGCCGGTCACAAGACACTTCTGCCTCAGCTTGTGGACACGCTCCGCAAGAAGGGCGCCGAAAATATCATTGTCGTCTGTGGTGGCGTCGTTCCCCGTCAGGATTATCAGTATCTGTTCGACCACGGTGTGGCGGCGGTTTTCGGCCCCGGCTCGAATGTGCTTGATTGTGCCCGCGCCGTGCTCGACCTGATGGAAGGCAAACGTCGTAATCTGTAGTATTCTCAGATGGATATGCCCTTTACAGGACTCATTTTCTGAACAACTTCAGAAGCCGGGTGAATAGCCCGGCTTCTTGCTTGGAGCATTTCCAGCAAAAGTGCAAAGCGTCTACGCGGGGAAATCAGTTCACTGGACTGATTTCTGATCCCGCTTCGATGCGTCAGATAATGCGACAAAAAAATACTCAGAGCGGTTCCAGCGACTCCGTTTTAACCGAAACCGCTCTAGAACCATCATTCAGTTTTTCGGTCCGGCAAAACCGGCAATCGTCGAGCCCGTAACGGATACTGGATCGCTGGCCGGGAACGTATCTTCCAAGCCCTCTTCAAGCTGGCGCTCCAGCTCTGCCCGGTCACCCGCGCGGCGCGCGCTGGGGCGTGTCAACAGGTTTTCAGGCTGAATGCCGCATTCCATACATGCAACGCCCAGCGCTTCGCCGAGCTTGATCGCGGCACGACGTATCACTTCATCGCGCGCCAGTTCCGCTTCCGTCTCGTTCTCAACCTTGACAGTGATCTTCTCTTCGCCCTCGGTGACAAACTCCACCATATAGAGCTTGAAGCCCCCAACCGAACTGATGCGGGTTTCGACAATTTCCATCGCTTGACCTCCGCGTTTTCTATGAGGATCAAACGTCGACCAGCGCCTGAAAGTTCCGCATATCTATGCAATTACGGAACCCCGCCCCTCCATCAAGCGTTTCTCGCCTGTCGTCTGGAGGTTGCGATGTCACAGTTCTTCACAAAGCTCAGCGAAAAAGCCGCCGAACTTGCAGGCCATTATCTGGCATTCGGGCTGGCAACCTTGTTCATCCTGTTATGGGGCATTAGCGGGCCTTTCTTTGACTTCTCGGATACTTGGCAACTGGTGGTGAATACATCGACCACAGTCATCACATTCCTGATGGTGTTCCTTATCCAGAACGCACAGGATCGCGAAGCAAGCGCGACACAAGCAAAACTCGATGAAATTTTGACCATCGTCTCAACAGCCAGGAGTGAGACCATAGGTGCGGAACACCTTCCTCTCGACAAGCTGAAGGCAATCTTGAAGCACCTTGAAGAGCAAAGCAGAAAAACCTCGACCGAAGAACCAGAATAAGCAACCCGATCTTTCCGGTGGAATGTTCACGCCTATATCCCCTCCGGAGAATTCTTATCATTAGCAGAAAGGATGTCCCATGGCCGTCACCAAGAAGCAGGAAGCTCGTGCTCTCAATGCCGACGAAAAAGAGCTGGTGGAAAAGTCGCACCATCCATTTTTGCAGAACGTTCCCGACGAGGAGCTTTCCCATCTGGCGAAACTGATCCGCGAACGCCGCAAGAAGGCGAAAGATCAGGCCCACCAGCGCAGACGTGAAATGCGCGGAAAGGGAGCTGCCCGCGGCTCTACTCCGTCCAAGGCAGATGAAGGTTCTCATCTGAAAGTTTCGGTACTGGCCATGGCCGTCCGTCGTATCAACACCGAAGTTGAACGTCGCCGCCGCATGTCGGCCAGCGCCGAATTAATCACAAATGCCCGAAAAGCGCTTGCGACCAAGGAAGCAAACGAAAAGAAGGGCAAGGATTTCAACACGCGTCACGCACTTAGCGGCATGCGCAACATCCCGAACGAAAAATATGACAGCCTTGTCCGTCCGGCAGAGCGGGGGCGGCTCCGTAAGGCCGCAAGTGTCGCTCAGGCAAAGAAGGACACTCGCCAGAAGGAAGCGGGTTAGAGCATTTCCAACGCCGTCTTGCGGGACGGCGGTGCGAAAGCCCGGTCCAGACGTTTCAATTGATCTTCGGAAAGCCGCAACTCTGCGGCTTTTCTGTTGTCTCGCACATGATGCAGGTTGGAGGATTTTGGAATTGCTATGACATTGCCGTCTCGTATCGTCCAGGCAAGCGCAACTGAGGCTGGCGTTCCGCCTGTCTCACCAGCAATTTCCGCCAGTACGGAACTGCCCAGCAATCGACCCTGCTCAATAGGCGAATAAGCCATCAACGGAATTTTCCGCTCGGTACACCACGGCATCAGGTCGAATTCCGGGCCGCGTCGCGTCAGATTGTAAAGTATCTGGTTCGTTGCAACGGCCTTGCCGCCCGTTATACCGACCAGCTCTTTCATATCATCCGTATCGAAATTGCTGACACCCCAGCCGCCGATTTTTCCGGCATGCTGCAGTTCTTCAAATGCAGCAATAGTCTCTTCAAGCGGATATCGCCCACGCCAGTGCAGCAGATACAGATCTATACGATCAGTGCGAAGGCGCTCCAGGCTTCTCTCGCAGGCCTCGATTGTTCCCTTCCGTGACGCATTGAACGGCAATACCTTGCTGACGATAAACACGTCGTCACGACGGCCCGTGATGGCTTCGCCGACAACATCTTCCGCCTCACCGTCAGCGTACATTTCCGCGGTATCGATCAGCGTCATCCCGAGATCGATACCGCTTCTCAGTGCTTCGATTTCATAGAGGCGTTGTGTGCTGTCCTCACCCATATACCAGGTGCCCTGCCCGAGCGCTGGAACCGTCTGGCCCGAAGGCAGGGTGATCTGTGGTATGGTTCCGGTCATTGCATCCTCCCCTATGAAACGATCAATACCATGATTGCTACATAGCCGGAAAATTCAAGACCTTGAGAACAACGGCTCAAGCAAAATGCAGACCGAAACCCTGCATGAGCCTGCGGATGGCATAGTCCGGATTGCGGGATGTCACGACCGCCAGATCGTTGTGATGATGCAGCTCTTCATCGGCGCGGCGTGGTTTCAGCAGCGAGACGGTACGCCGGGCGATCGCTTCCGCAGGATCGAGCCAGTCAACCGGCCATGGCGCCAAACGGCGAAACACATTGGCAAGGAACGGATAGTGCGTGCAGGCCAGCACGACAATGTCGGTCCGGTTACCATCCTGCTCAATGAAGCAGGGAGCGATCTGTTCCACGACCAGCGCCTCGTCGATCCTTTCGCCGCGAATATGGGCTTCCGCTACTGTCGCAAGCTGATCGGCACCAACGAGACGAACATGGCACTGGGTGGCGAAAGATTGAATGAGATCGCGCGTATAAGCACGCCTGACGGTACCGGGGGTCGCCAGCACGGAAACAAGCCCCGACGATGTTCTTTCTGCAGCGGGCTTGATTGCCGGCACCGTGCCGACAAACGGCACCGAAGGATAGGCTTGCCGTAAGTCATCCAGCACCAGCGTGGAGGCCGTATTGCAGGCAATGACCGCGATTTCGGGATCATAGGCGGCGATGAGCTTGCCGAACAGTTCGACAATCCGCTCCCTCAACGCATCCTCTTCCCATCCGCCATAGGGAAACCCGGCATCGTCGGCAACGTAGACGAAGCGACGATCCGGCATAAGCACCCGCGCTTCGCGCAAAACCGTCAGCCCTCCGATACCGCTGTCAAAAACCAGAATGGGTCTTTCGGCGTCGGCGGAAGGCATGGCGGAAAAGCTCACTGCGGGTGCGTTTTTCATTCGTCCTTGCCCTTCATTGCCCGAGCTTCGCTCGCAGGCTTGCGCGCACGTCCTTCCGGGGCACCCGAGCCACGCGGCTTCTTCGGTGTGAACACGTCAAGAGACGTGATAACACCGCGCAGCAATTTGAGTTCTGCGGATGCGAAGCCGGCGCGCGTCAGCACAGCACGCAGATTGTTGACCATGATTTCCTTGCGGGCTTCCGGACGGAAATATCCCCGGACATCAAGGGCTTCTTCGAGATGATTGAAAAGGCCCTGCAATTCGTTCTTCGGTGCCAATTCAAGCTCCGGTCCACGGAATACGGTTTCCGTTTCCGTCTCAAGACCCGACTTCATCCATTCATAGGACATCAGCAAAACGGCCTGGGCGATATTCAGCGATGCGAAAGCCGGATTGACCGGAAAAGTCACCAGCTCATCCGCAAGGCCAACTTCCTCATTACTGAGGCCAAACCGCTCACGGCCAAACAGGATGCCGGTCTTCTCACCAGTCCGGAAACGACGGCGCAGCTCGCCCCCCGCTTCCACGGCGCTGCGAACCTGCTTGAAGCCATCGCGTTCGCGTGCCGTTGTCGCATAGACGAAATTGAGATCGGCGATAGCCGAAGGCAAATCGTCATAGACGACCGCATTGTCGATCACATGATCGGCCTTGCTGGCTGCCGCCCTCGCCTTTTCGCTCGGAAATTCCTCACGCGGATTGACCAGACGCAGTTCAGCCAGACCAAAATTCGCCATGGCGCGCGCCACCATGCCGATATTTTCCGGCAATTGCGGCTCCACCAGCACGATTGCCGGTCCTTCCGCTATAAAGGGGCGCTGTTTATCTGTTCCTGCCATGATCTCTTCCGCATTAACTATCGTATCGTGGCGCTTCCCTTACATAATTGACGCAGAATCGCAAAGATTCCCCTTACGTGTTTTACGGAAAAGCCTGTGTAGTAGCCCGATAACACCTATTTGCTGCCCATTCATGCCAGACTGTCCCACCAGATACAGGATCAAAGGGAGGAAACCATGTCCGGTAAGAAGATACTCATGCTTTGCGGCGACTTTGGTGAGGACTATGAAACCATGGTCCCGTTCCAGACGCTTTTGACTGTTGGTCATACGGTTCATGCGGTCTGCCCCGGCAAGAAGGCTGGCGATCATATCGCGACAGCCATTCACGACTTCGAAGGCCACCAGACCTATACAGAAAAGCCCGGCCATAACTTCACGCTGAACGCGACCTTCGCCGAGATAAAGCCGGAAAGCTATGACGCTCTGGTCATTCCCGGTGGCCGGGCACCGGAATATCTGCGTCTCGATGATAAGGTTATCGCCGTGGTGAAGCATTTCTTTGAAGCGAACAAGCCAGTCGCTGCAGTCTGCCACGGCGCGCAATTGCTGGCTGCAGCCCGTGTTCTGGAAGGTCGCACCTGTTCCGCCTACCCGGCCTGTCGTCCGGAAGTTGAACTCGCCGGTGGCAAATATGCCGATATTCCGGTCGATCAGGCGGTTACAGATGGAAATCTCGTCACGTCGCCCGCATGGCCTGCTCATCCAGCATGGCTATCACAGTTCCTTACTGTGCTCGGCACCAGGATCACCCATAGCTGATCGCAACGCCCTGCCTGTTTCCCAACAAGGTTGCAGGCAGGGCGAAACTGCGCGACAGTAAGTTTGGGAGAATGATCCGGAGGAAATCATGTGCAGGCTGTTCATCGGTGCCGATCCTGAGCTCTGGCTGAGCGTAACACGTTCGCTGCGCATCGACGGTGTCGTGACAAGCGTCCGGCTTGAGAATTTCTTCTGGTGGGCTCTCGAAGATATTGCAGCACGCGATGATCTCACGGTCAGCCGTCTTATCGGCAAACTTTACGATGAATCCCGGAATGAAGGGCACGACCTCGACAATTTCGCGTCGTTCCTGCGGGTCTGCTGTGGACGCTATCTTTCGTTGCAGCTGAACGGCCTTGTTCCCACAGACAAGTCGACCGCCATCTCTACACTGGATGCAGATACCATTCTGGTCAGGGAACAGGAAAACTATCGCCAGCGGCAATCTTCCTGGGAGAAATCTCGTGATGACAATCGCGCTGCACACCGCGCCGCATAATCGGTGCAGTCAAAAGCCATTTCACGCTTTTCGCAAGTCTCTCCCGAAATTTTGACCGCCTAAACGCTCTATAGGCCAAAGAATAAGCCTCTTACGCTTTGCCTTATTCGTCGTGAGTGCTATACGGGCGCGACGCATTGAAAAAGAGGCTTCATCCATGGCAAAAATCAAGGTTGCGAACCCGGTCGTTGAACTCGACGGCGATGAAATGACCCGCATCATCTGGCAGTTCATCAAGGACAAATTGATCCATCCCTACCTCGACATTGATCTGAAATATTACGATCTGTCAGTCGAGCACCGCGATGCCACCAATGACCAGGTTACCATTGATGCGGCTAATGCCATCAAGGAACACGGCGTTGGCGTAAAATGCGCAACCATCACCCCGGACGAAGCCCGCGTTGAAGAATTCAAGCTCAAGAAGATGTGGAAGTCGCCAAACGGCACGATCCGCAACATTCTCGGCGGCGTGATCTTCCGCGAGCCGATCATCTGCAAGAACGTTCCGCGCCTCGTGCCGGGCTGGACCCAGCCGATCATCGTTGGCCGTCATGCTTTCGGCGATCAGTACCGCGCGACCGATTTCAAATTCCCGGGCAAGGGCACGCTGTCGATCAAGTTCGTCGGTGAAGATGGCGAGACCATCGAACACGAAGTCTATCAGGCTCCGGCGGCTGGTGTGGCAATGGCCATGTACAACCTCGACGAATCGATCCGCGAATTTGCCCGTGCTTCGTTGAACTACGGCTTGCAGCGCAACTACCCGGTCTATCTCTCGACCAAGAACACCATTCTCAAGGCTTATGACGGTCGCTTCAAGGACATCTTCGAAGAAGTTTACCAGACCGAGTTCGCTGACAAGTTCAAGGCTGCAAAGATCTGGTACGAACATCGCCTCATCGACGACATGGTCGCTTCGGCGCTCAAGTGGTCCGGCGGCTATGTTTGGGCTTGTAAGAACTACGACGGCGACGTGCAGTCGGATATCGTGGCTCAGGGTTTTGGCTCGCTCGGCCTGATGACCTCGGTTCTGATGACGCCGGATGGCAAGACCGTTGAAGCAGAAGCTGCACACGGCACCGTTACCCGTCACTACCGCCAGCATCAGAAGGGCGAGGAAACCTCGACCAATTCGATCGCTTCGATCTTCGCATGGACCCGCGGTCTCGCTCACCGCGCCAAGCTCGACAACAATGCCGAGCTTAAGCGTTTTGCCGACACGCTGGAAAAGGTCTGCGTCGACACCGTCGAAAGCGGCTACATGACCAAGGATCTGGCTCTGCTCATCGGTCCGGATCAGCCTTGGCTCTCGACCACCGGTTTCCTCGACAAGATCGACGAGAACCTTCAGAAGGCCATGGCCGCCTGATAAAATATTCGACGCTTATCGTCGATATGGAAAACCCGGCAGCCCCGCTGCCGGGTTTTTTCATTTCCTTTTCAAGGGAAAAAGCGCATCCTGCCACCGCTTACAGGGAGGATGAAATGGCTGAGTTGAAGCTCTATACCAACCCGATGTCGCGCGGACGCATCGCGCGCTGGATGCTGGAGGAGATCGGCAAACCCTATGATGTGGAAATTCTGGATTTCGGGCCACCGATGAAGGGGCCTGACTACTGCACAATCAATCCGATGGGCAAAGTTCCTGCCCTGCGCCACGGCGATGCGGTGGTGACGGAAGTGGCTGCAATCTGCGCCTATCTGGCAACAACATTTCCCGAAGCTGGTCTGGCGCCTCACCCCAATGAGCGCGCGGATTTCTTCCGCTGGCTGTTCTTTACATCTGGTCCTGTGGAAGCCGCCTTGTCCAACCATGCGCTCGGCTTTGAAATCCCCGCAGACAAGCAGGGAATGGTCGGCTACGGCAATTACGATACAGTGGTCAACACATTGGAGAAAGCGGTTTCGCACCATCCATACATCACCGGCGACCGCTTCACGGCGGCTGACGTTTATGTCGGCTCGCACATCGGCTGGGGCCTGCGCTTCGGCACGTTGCCGGCCAGAGGAGCGTTCGTCGCCTATTGGGACCGACTAAAAGATCGCCCCGCCATGAAGCGCGCCACGGAACTGGACGAGGCAGCAGCAGCAGCCACTCAGCATTAACAACATAATGCTGGCTGTTCAGGTCACGTAATCTGGCCAGCCAGCTCAAACGTGCGTGAGAATGCCTGTGCACCTTTTGGCGAGAACGCGATGACACGCCCCGCTTCGCGGCGTGCCCAGCCATTTGAAATGAAATGGTTCAACAGCGCTGCACCGAGCGCTCCGCCCAGATGGTTGCGACGCTCACTCCAGTCGAGGCAGTGACGACAGACCGGGCGCTTGCCCTGCTCCAGAGTGGTCACATCAACGCCAAGGCAACTGAAAAACGACTTGCCCTTTTCTGTCAGCACCGGCTCATTGTCATCAACAATCAGCTCAAGCCGATGCGAGGCATCAAGCATTTCCACGCCACGCTCACCGGCGAGATGGTCATAGCAGATGCGCGCCCTGCGCAGCGCCTGATCTTTCGGGCCGGTCCGCACCCGCACAGCGCCGGTGCGTTGCGCAAGCCCCATCAAACCTTCCAGGACCTGCGCCACATCTGTTCCTGAAAGCCGGAAATAGCGGTGCCGCCCCTGCTTCTCCGCGACCAGTAGATTGGCCGCGTCAAGCTTCGCAAGATGTCCGCTGGCGGTTTGCAGCGTCACGCCTGCGGCTGACGCGAGTTCACTGACAGTCAGCGCACGACCATCCATCAGCGCCGTGAGCATGTTTGCACGCGCCGGATCACCAAGGAGTGCTGCAACGGAAGCTATGATCGGGCCATCTTTCATACTTCGATGCTAACCGAACTATGGAGAAACTTCAATTGCTACATTGTCAGCATCGAAGACATGCTTTTGAAGGAGACACGCATGATAACCTGTTTCATCCGCTATCAGATCGACCCGTTCAAAGCGGATGCCTTTGCAGAATATGCGCGCAATTGGGGACAGGCGATTCCGCGCTGCGGCGCTGATCTCATCGGCTATTTCGGGCCGCATGAAGGTTCGTCGACCACAGCCTACGGCGTCTATTCAGTCGAAAACCTTGCCGCGTATGAAGCATATCGGGCACGGCTTGCCGCCGATCCGCTGGGACGCGAGAATTACGAATTTGCGCGCAGAGAACAATTCATCCGATCCGAAGACCGCATCTTCCTCAAACTCCAATCCGCACCGCATGGGGAGTTCATCAAGCCATGATTGCCGTCATATTCGAAGTCTGGCCAGCCGATGACAACAGACGTGAACAGTATCTCGATATTGCCGCAGGCCTGCGCGAAGATCTTTCCAGGATTGACGGTTTTCTGTCGATCGAGCGTTTTCAAAGCCTGGCTGATCCCGACAAATTGCTTTCGCTCTCGTTCTGGCGCGACGAAGATGCGGTGCGTGAATGGCGCAACCTGCCGTCTCATCGGGCAGCACAGGGAAAGGGACGCAATGGTGTTTTTGAGAACTACCGTTTGCGTGTAGCCAGCATCATGCGTGACTATGGTCTGGATGAACGAAGCGAAGCGCCTGACGACAGCCGCACAATTCATGCGGCTTAATTCCACCGATAAAAAAGGCCGGGTTAACCCGGCCTTTTGCATTAGATGATCAGTGCCTTGACTGCTGCAATCGCAGCGTCGGCCTTATCGCCATCCGGCCCGCCGGCCTGCGCCATGTCCGGGCGACCGCCGCCACCTGCGCCACCAAGGGCCACAGAAGCAGCGCGAACCAGATCGACCGCACTAAAGCGACCAACCAAATCTTCCGTCACCGCAGCCACCGCGCTGGCCTTGCTATCTTCGCCGATACCAATGAACAGCACCACACCGGAGCCGACCTGCTTCTTGCCTTCGTCGGCAAGCGGCTTGAGATCACGCGGGGAAACGCCAGTCACGATCTTGCCGAGGAAGTTGACGCCATTCACAGCTTCAACGGCGCTGCCGCCATCTGCCGAACCACCGCCAAGCGCAAGCTTCTTGCGCGCATCAGCAAGTTCGCGTTCCAGCTTCTTGCGTTCATCAAGCAGTGCGTTGACACGTTCCAGCGCTTCGGACGGTGTCGTCTTCAGTGCACCGGCGATGGCCTTTACGCGCTCGTCCTGCTCTTCAAGGTAAAGACGTGCTGCCTCACCCGTCAGCGCTTCCATACGACGAACGCCAGCGGCAACAGCACCTTCCGAAACGATGCGGACGAGACCTATATCGCCGGTCTGGCGCACATGCGTACCGCCGCAAAGCTCAACCGAATAGGCCTTGCCTTCCTTCGAACCATGCTTGGCGGTGCCCATGGAAACGACGCGAACTTCATCGCCGTATTTTTCACCGAACAGTGCCATGGCACCCTCGGCAATGGCATCGTCAACAGCCATCAGGCGGGTGCTGACAGGAGCGTTCTGCAGAATGATTTCGTTGGCGAGATTTTCAACCTGCGTCAGCTCTTCAGCCGAAATCGGCTTCGGATGCGAAAAGTCGAAGCGCAGACGATCCGGTGCAACGAGCGAACCCTTCTGCGCAACATGACTGCCGAGCGTTTCACGCAGCGCCTCATGCAAAAGGTGCGTCGCCGAATGGTTGGAACGAATGCGCGTGCGGCGCACCGAATCCACTTTCAGCTCAACAGCATCGCCGGTCTTCGCCGTCCCCTTGGTGACTTCGCCGATGTGAACGAAGACGCCCTCGCCCTTCTTCTGCGTATCCTTGATTGCGATAGCAAAACCTTCTCCGGAGATCGTGCCGGTATCGCCCTGCTGGCCGCCGGATTCTCCATAGAACGGGGTCTGGTTGACTACGACCGAAACAACATCGCCTTCAGCAGCGGACTGTACTTCCGCGCCATCGCGGACAAGCGCAGTGATAACGCCTTCGGCAACCTCGGTCTCGTATCCGAGAAATTCCGTCGCACCGACCTTATCCTTGATGCCGAACCAGATCGTTTCGGTTGCGGCTTCACCAGAACCAGCCCAGTTCGCACGGGCCTCGGCCTTCTGGCGCTGCATGGCGGCACTGAAGCCATCCGTATCGACGGCAATACCGCGCTGACGAAGTGCATCCTGCGTCAGATCCAACGGAAAGCCATAGGTGTCGTAAAGCTTGAAAGCGGTTTCGCCATCGAGGCGATCCCCTTCAACAAGGCTTTCCGTCGCATCCGACAGGAGGCCAAGACCGCGATCCAGCGTCTTGCGGAAGCGGGTTTCCTCAAGCTTGAGCGTTTCGGAGATCAAGGCATCGGCGCGGATCAGTTCCGGATAAGCCTGTCCCATTTCGCGGATCAAGGCCGGCAGCAGGCGCCACATCAACGGCTCTTTGGCGCCCAAGAGCTGGGCATGACGCATTGCACGGCGCATGATGCGACGCAAAACATAGCCGCGGCCTTCGTTGGACGGCAGAACACCGTCAGCGATCAGGAAGCTCGAAGCGCGCAGATGATCAGCAATCACACGGTGGCTGGCGCGGAATTCGCCCTCAGCCTTCACGCCGGTTGCTTCTTCCGAAGCGCGGATCAATGCCTTGAAGAGATCGATATCGTAATTGTCGTGCACGCCCTGCAGAACCGCAGCGACGCGCTCCAACCCCATTCCGGTGTCGATAGACGGACGCGGCAGGTCGATCCGCTGTTCGGGCGTGATCTGCTCGAACTGCATGAAAACGAGGTTCCAGATTTCGATGAAACGGTCACCGTCTTCGTCAGCCGATCCGGGAGGTCCACCCCAGATATGGTCGCCGTGGTCGAAGAAGATTTCTGAACACGGACCGCATGGACCGGTATCGCCCATAGCCCAAAAGTTATCACTTGTAGCGATGCGGATAATGCGGTCATCGGAAAGACCCGCGATCTTCTTCCAATAATTCGCAGCGTCGTCGTCCGTGTGATAAACGGTGACGAGCAACTTGTCCTTCGGAAGGCCGAATTCCTTCGTGATCAGATTCCAGGCGAAACTGATGGCATCTTCCTTGAAATAGTCGCCAAACGAGAAATTGCCGAGCATTTCAAAGAACGTATGGTGACGAGCGGTATAGCCGACATTGTCCAGATCGTTGTGCTTGCCACCGGCACGCACGCACTTCTGGGAAGTCGTCGCGCGATTGTAGGAACGGTGTTCAAGACCCGTAAAAACGTTCTTGAACTGAACCATACCCGCATTGGTGAACATCAGCGTCGGATCGTTACGCGGGACAAGTGGGCTCGATGGAACGACCTCATGCCCGTTCTTGCGGTAATAATCGAGGAATGTGGACCTAATCTCGTTGACGCCAGCCATAAGTCACCCTTGGGCTTTTTTGCCCTGCACGGATACAGCTCTGCAGAAAGCTGTATCAATTATCCTGTTCAAACTCCCATAGCCGCCAACCGTCATTGAAGGCCCGAGGCTCTCCCGCACTGCCAGGAGGTGAAGTGGAGTTTTCGGTTGACCGCTTTTAGCGGTGCCTTGCTTTTCTGTCCAGATAAGTACGCTGCGCCATAAAAGCAATTTCTGCCGGAAAGCGATAAAACCAGCACCATTCACTTCGCAAAAACACCCACTGCTAAACAAAAAGCCCCATGCAATTGCACGGGGCTTCGATAATTCATTCGATGCTGGCGATCTTACATTTCGGCAGCGTCACCCGCATCGTCTTCTGGTCCGCCATCTTCGAGGAACTGTTCGGCAATCAAACCGGCATTCTGACGAAGCGTGGTTTCGATCTCGCGGGCCACTTCCGGGTTGTCCTTGAGATATTGCTTGGCGTTTTCACGGCCTTGTCCCAGTCGCTGAGAATTATACGAGAACCACGCACCGGACTTCTCGACGACACCGGCCTTTACGCCAAGATCGACCAGTTCACCGGTCTTGGAAACGCCAGCACCGTACATGATGTCAAATTCGACCTGCTTGAAGGGCGGCGCAAGCTTGTTCTTGACGACCTTCACGCGGGTCTGGTTGCCAACAACTTCGTCGCGCTCCTTGATCGAACCGATACGGCGAATATCGAGACGAACCGAAGCATAGAACTTGAGAGCGTTACCGCCAGTCGTCGTTTCCGGCGAACCGAACATCACACCGATCTTCATACGAATCTGGTTGATGAAGATCACCATACAGTTCGAACGCGAGATCGATGCGGTAAGCTTGCGCAGCGCCTGGCTCATAAGACGAGCCTGAAGACCAGGCAAGGAGTCACCCATTTCGCCTTCGATTTCCGCACGTGGCGTCAAGGCTGCGACGGAGTCGACGACGAGAACGTCGATGGCGCCCGAACGCACAAGCGTGTCGGTAATTTCAAGTGCCTGCTCACCCGTATCTGGCTGCGAAATCAGCAAGTTTTCCAGATCGACACCCAGCTTGCGTGCATAGACAGGATCAAGCGCATGTTCCGCATCGACGAATGCACAGATACCGCCCTTCTTCTGTGCTTCCGCAATCGTGTGCAGCGCGAGTGTCGTCTTACCGGAGCTTTCCGGTCCGTAAATCTCAACAATACGTCCTTTGGGCAAGCCGCCGACACCCAGCGCGATGTCCAGAGAAAGCGAGCCGGTCGGAACAGTTTCGATCTCGATAACCGGGGCATTTTTCCCCAGACGCATGATCGAGCCCTTACCGAACGCCCTTTCGATTTGCGACAATGCCGCATCGAGAGCCTTAGTCTTGTCCACTGAATTTTCCTCAACAAGTCGCAATGAATTCTGAGACATCTTACACCATCCTCTTGTCTCGCTAGAAGCCCGGCAGGCTCGTTGCTATGATCTATATGTATTCGTTTTGTTCTCATTTGACAATAGGGCTAACTCATTGATTAAAAACAGTTCCGAAATTTTGTTCTATAATCGTTCTCTAACATCAGCAATTACGAAAATAATCGAACTATCCACGAATTAACTTAATTCAAACCAAACTGCCCATCCACCGATTCGGAAAAGCAAAGAAAAACGCAGCCCTTCTATCGAAGAACTGCGTTGTTTGAAGCCTATTAACCCTTGGAAGGGAATCAGCTGGCGGCGCGAAGCGGAGAAATCTGGATTTCCACGCGACGGTTCTGCGCACGGCCTTCCGGTGTTGCGTTGGTGGCAACGGGCTGGCTCGCGCCATAGCCGATAACGGCGAAGCGACGCGGATCGATACCCTGCGAACCGAGATAGCTCGCGACCGACGCGGCGCGGCGCTGCGAAAGAGCCTGATTGTGGCTGACGCTACCGGTCGAATCGGTGTGGCCATAAACGTCCACAAGCGTCTGGTTGAATTTGCGCAATACAATCGCGACCGAATTAAGCGTCGGGTAGAACTGGCTCTTCACCTGATCCTGATCGGTATCGAAAGTGATGCTGGACGGCATATTAAGGATGATCTGGTCGCCGTTACGGGTCACAGACACACCAGTGCCCTGCAGCTGTGCACGGAGCTCGTTTTCCTGACGATCCATGTAATTGCCGATTGCGCCGCCGCCAAGTGCACCAATACCGGCACCAATCAGAACGGCATTGCGCTGTGCACGGCTGGAACCGCCGACCATCAGGCCGCCGAGAGCGCCCACAGCCGCGCCAATCGCAGCACCACCTGCGGTGTTCGACATCTTCTGTTCCCCGGTATAGGGGTCGGTGGTGCAGCCTGCCAGAAATGTGGCGGCGAAAAGGGCAATACCGATCTTCTTCAGCATGAAATGGTCATCCTCAATTAGCGAATCCGTCGCATGATAATAGCGATTAAGGCCGGATGGTGTCTCAAATGCGAGTTTGAATCCAGCCTTTCGCTTTTTAACTGAAGCCTCCGCAACTGCGCAACTGCGTGGCGTAACGATTGGCCATGGATTGGGCACGTTTTGCGCCATTGAGCGCCGTGGCATTCCCGCGCCAGACACCACGAGCGTAACCGCCGTGACCCGAATAGTAAGCGAGATAAAGGCTATATGCATCGGCGCGATTGATGCCGTTTTTCAGATAGCTTTGATAGTGATACCAGCCAATGAAATGGATAGCGTCCGCGAAATTGGTGCGCGATGCAGTCCAGCGACCGGTTTCCCGCTTGTAACGATCCCACGTGCCGTTCAGCGCCTGGGAATAGCCATAGGCGCTGGAAGCCCGCTTCCACGGTATGATCCAGAGAATCTTGGTCCGTGGCGGGCGTGCATAGGGCTGGAAGCCGGATTCGGTATAGATTGTGGCCATCAGAACCGGAACCGGCACGCCGAATTCGCGCGAAACCCGCGTGGCAGCCGTCTGCCAGTTATTGAACCAACCGTCGCGTTGATCGAAGACCGCACACACATTGTTGACCTGCCGTGGGGCAGTCGCGCAGCCTCCTAGGATCACGAGCGCGACGAGAAACAAAACGCGCATCATGGAAAACCTCGTCTCTTTGCAAAGATTGATAAAGCGTAAAAATTAAGAAGACCTTTCTAACGACAGGTCACCCCTTTCCGGGGACCTTCAAACTCGCGTGAAGAAGCAAAGTAAAAGCCGCTGCCAATATGACGGCGGCACGAACTGTGCCCAAACTGTGGATGAATGTGGATAACTATGGGGATAGCGCATTTTCAGCGGTCGAAACTGCGTGAAAACCAATGGTTAGAGCGATTGCGCTGAAACAGAACCACTCCAAACTTCAACGGCGTCCCTGGCGCTCCTGTCGCAACCGCGCCCAGTATTCGAGGCGCTTGCGGATATCTCGCTCAAAACCCCGCTCCGGCGGATCATAGAATTTTTGCCTGCCCATGCTTTCCGGGAAATAATCCTGTCCTGAAAACGCGTCTGGCTGGTCGTGGTCATAGGCATAGCCGTCGCCGTAGCCCTCATTCTTCATAAGCTTGGTTGGCGCGTTGAGAATATGCTTCGGCGGCAGCAGGGAACCGTTCTCCTTGGCCGCACGCATTGAGGCTTTATAGGCCACATAGACGGCGTTCGATTTCGGAGCCGTTGCAAGATAAACACAGGCCTGTGCGAGCGCCAGTTCGCCTTCCGGCGAACCAAGATAGTCATAGGCATCCTTGGCGGCGTTGCAGATGACCAGTGCCTGCGGGTCGGCCAAGCCGATATCTTCCACCGCCATGCGCACCAGCCGCCGCCCAAGATATAACGGATCTTCGCCCGCATCGAACATACGAGAAAGATAGTAGAGCGCTGCGTCGGGGTCCGATCCCCGCACGGATTTATGCAGCGCCGAAATCAGATTGTAATGCCCGTCCTGCCCCTTGTCATAAACCGGGGCGCGACGTTGCACGACATCCTGCAGCTTTTCGGCAGTAAACACTTCATCGGGACGGGCCGCACGCCAGACTTCCTCGGCAAGCGTCAGCGCAGCACGTCCATCGCCGTCAGCCATGCGAACAAGGCTTACCCGTGCTTCCTCGTCCAGCGGCAATGGACGTTCTTCTTGCTCTTCGGCACGGGTCAGAAGTGTTGCAATACTCTCGCCATCATGGGGATGAAAAGTAAGCACTCTCGCCCGGGACAAAAGAGCAGCATTGAGCTCGAAAGACGGGTTTTCCGTCGTGGCGCCGATCAGGATAACAGTGCCGTCTTCCATGACCGGCAAAAACGAATCCTGCTGGGCGCGATTAAAGCGATGAATTTCGTCTACGAAAAGCAGGGTCTGGCGTCCCGACATACGCCGCGCGCGAGCAGTCTCGAAAACCTTCTTGAGATCGGCAACGCCGGAGAAGATCGCCGAAATCTGTTCAAACGCGAGATCAGTTTCTCCGGCAAGCAGGCGGGCAACGGTCGTCTTGCCGGTTCCCGGAGGTCCCCAGAAGATCATGGAACCGAGCGAACCGGATGCAATCATGCGCGTCAGCACACCTTCTGGCCCGGTCAGATGTTCCTGACCGGTTACTTCCGACAAATGCTTCGGACGCAAGCGATCAGCAAGCGGCCGGTTGCGGTCCGCGTTCGGGTCTGCCGCTGCTGAGAAAAGGTCGCTCATTTCATTCGCTCGATCGATAAATTAAATGCCGCTTCAGGCATAATGCTACCCGAAGCGGCATGCAACTTTTGGCGATATACTGGCCGACAGTTTTAACGCACGAACTGACGCAGCAACGTTCCGTTGCGTTCCACCTCAAGCCGCCAGGCAAGACCACGTCCCCCATCCAGAATCGCGGTCATCTCCTCCACGGAGCGGATAGGATTTCCGTTGATGCTTCGAACAATGTCGCCCGGGCGCAATCCGAGCCGTGCCGCCGGCGAGCCGGAATAGACGTCAACAACGACCACGCCCTGGCTTTCACTCTTGAGACGCAGTTTTTTAGCCGTGGATGGCGTCAGCACAAGGACAGCTGCACCGGCGAAGGGATTATCGCCCTTGATCACCTGTGGCGCAGTTTCCTTGACTTCGGGCGCTTTGGAAAGCTTCACCGGGATGGTCTGGTTCTTTCCATCCCGCATGATTTCGACCGACACGGTGTTACCAATGCCAGCCGTCGACAGACGATAACCAAGCACATCCTGATTATCGACGCGAACGCCCTGAACGGACAGAACCACATCGCCGATTTTCAGTCCTGCGGCTTCTGCAGGACCACCTTTTGCAACTGCTGTGATCAGGGCACCATAGGGCTTTTCCATTCCAAGCCCTTCGGCCAGATCGGAGGTGACCCCTTGGAAAGTCGCGCCGATATAGGGGCGCTCGAAACTTTTGCTGCCATTCTGCGCAGCTTCCACGACGGCGCGGACCATATTGGACGGAATAGCAAAGCCGATGCCCACGGAACCGCCAGAACGTGAATAGATCGCTGTGTTGATACCTATCAGGCGTCCGCGCATGTCAATCAATGCGCCACCGGAGTTGCCGGGATTGATAGCCGCATCCGTCTGGATAAAGAAATCAAAATCGGAAATGCCAACCTGTGTTCGGGATTGCGCCGACACGATACCGCTCGTCACAGTCTGTCCGACGCCGAACGGATTGCCGATGGCCAGCACCAGATCACCAACTTCGACTTCGTCGGAATTGCCGAGGCCCAACACTGGAAACTTGTCCTTGGCTTCAATTTTCAACACGGCAAGGTCTGTGGTTTCATCGCGCAGAAGCAGCTTGCTTTCGAACTCGCGACCGTCCGACAAGGCGACTTTGATTTCGTCGGCATCCTTGATGACGTGATTGTTCGTCACGACAATGCCTGAACTATCGACAATCACGCCGGAACCGAGCGACTGTTGGATACGTGGTTTGCTTTCCCCGAACTGCCGCCCGAAAAACTGCTCGAAGAACGGATCGCCTGCAAATGGCGATTGTGCCCGTGCCTGCACTTGTCGCGCCGCATAGACATTCACAACAGCTGGTGTCGTCTCTTTCACGAGAGGAGCGAAGGAAAGTTGCATATCAGCGCGGCTGAGCGGCACTTCTTTGGGAGGCGTCGCGGGCGCATCCTGCGCCATTGCCTGCGGCATGACCAGCCCGATGGATGTCAGCATAAGACCCAATACACCTAAACGTCGCCAATTCATGCACATACTCCGCGCTTTCCGAGGGCACTCATATCTTCCGTGAAAAAATATGAGATTCGTCGTCCATATGTAGTCAACTGAGGACAAGGATAAAGGGCCACATTGTGACCTTGAAGTGCCGCACGGCAATTTTCTTGAAACATATCGATTCGAAAGAGCCGAACAGCAGCAACAAACAAACAAAAAAGGGCCGCTCAAGGCGGCCCTTCTTCAATAATCAGAAACAGTGCAGATTATGCTGCGTCTGCTTCAGCAGCCTGTTCAGCTTCGACGCGGGCGCGGTCAGCCTTGCCCTTTGCATCGACGTCGCGTTCCACGAATTCAACAACAGCCAGAGGCGCGTTGTCGCCAGCGCGGAAGCCAGCCTTCATGATGCGGATGTAGCCGCCGTTGCGGGTTGCATAGCGAGCAGCCAACGTATCGAACAGCTTTGCAACGAGCTTAACGTCGCGAATAGCCGAGATAGCCTGACGGCGTGCATGCAGATCGCCGCGCTTGCCGAGAGTGACAAGCTTTTCTACGATCGGACGGATTTCCTTAGCTTTAGGAAGCGTGGTCACAATCTGTTCATGCTCGATGAGCGAAGCCGCCATGTTGGCGAACATTGCCTTGCGATGCGAGGCAGTGCGGTTCAGCTTACGCTGTCCATTACCGTGGCGCATGGCCTTCTCCTTAATTAGTTCTAGCCGGGATATTTCCGGTCACATTTTCGTTCCAGGCATCTCAGGATGCGAAACCGGTTACCGGTTCCGCAGGAAATGCTCAGTATTGGTCTTCGTAGCGCTTTGCGAGATCTTCGATGTTTTCTGGCGGCCAGGACGGGATTTCCATACCGAGATGGAGACCCATCGATGCCAGTACTTCCTTGATCTCGTTGAGCGACTTGCGGCCGAAATTCGGAGTCCGCAGCATCTCGGCTTCCGTCTTCTGGATCAGATCGCCGATATAGACGATGTTGTCGTTCTTCAGGCAGTTTGCCGAACGGACAGACAGTTCGAGCTCGTCGACCTTCTTGAGCAGAGCCGGGTTGAAAGCCAGTTCCGCAACCTGTTCCTGCGGAGCTTCCTTCTGAGGCTCTTCGAAGTTGACAAAGATCGCCAGCTGGTCCTGGAGAATACGAGCAGCATACGCCACTGCGTCTTCACCGCTGACCGAGCCATTTGTCTCGATGTTCAGCGTCAGCTTGTCATAATCGAGAACCTGACCTTCACGGGTGTTCTCGATCTTGTACGACACCTTGCGAACCGGAGAATAGAGGCTGTCAACCGGGATAAGCCCGATTGGAGCATCTTCTGCACGATTGCGGTCGGCAGGCACATAGCCCTTGCCGGTGTTGACGGTGAATTCCATGCGGATTTCAGCGCCTTCGTCCAGCGTGCAGATGACGTGATCCGGGTTAAGGATCTCGACATCGCCGACAGTCTGAATGTCGCCAGCCGTAACGACGCCTGGGCCTTCCTTGCGGACGACCATGCGCTTCGGGCCCTCGCCTTCCATGCGGATGGCGATTTCCTTGACGTTCAGAACGATATCCGTAACGTCTTCGCGGACGCCCGGGATCGAAGAGAATTCATGCAGAACGCCATCGATCTGAATGGCGGTCACGGCAGCGCCGCGAAGCGACGACAGAAGCACGCGACGCAGAGCATTACCGAGCGTCAGACCGAAACCGCGTTCCAGCGGTTCAGCAACGACGGTTGCATGCGTGCGGGAGCCGTTGGTGATGAAATCCACCTTGTTCGGCTTGATGAGTTCCTGCCAGTTCTTCTGGATCATGTAAGTATCCCTCTATCAATCGTCGCTACCATCCTATCGTAGCGATCAAGTGTAGAAACCGCAGAGGAGCCCCGAACTTGAAAAGCCCGAGGCTCGTACGGCATGTGAACGAGGATTAGACCCGGCGCTTCTTGCGCGGACGGCAACCGTTGTGCGGGATCGGCGTAACATCGCGGATCGACGTGATCACAAAGCCGGCAGCCTGAAGGGCGCGCAGCGCGGATTCACGGCCAGAACCCGGTCCGCAAACCTCGACTTCGAGGGAGCGCATACCGTGTTCCTGAGCCTTCTTAGCACAATCTTCGGCAGCGATCTGAGCGGCGAACGGGGTCGACTTACGCGAACCCTTGAACCCCTGAGCACCGGCAGACGACCAGGCAATCGCATTGCCCTGAGCATCCGTGATGGTGATCATGGTGTTGTTAAACGTCGAATTTACGTGGGCAACGCCCGACGAGATGTTTTTACGCTCGCGACGGCGAACGCGCGTGGCTTCCTTGGCCATGACAGTCCTTTCAATCGATCTCTACACCGCCGTAATTCCAGCGGCTACACCGGTCCTCAAGAAAGGACCAGCATCAAACCCAACCGGCGCACCGGAAAGGCCCGACGGAACAAATGTCCCGTCGAAATTACTTCTTCTTGCCTGCGATTGCCTTCGCTGGACCCTTGCGGGTGCGTGCGTTGGTGTGCGTGCGCTGGCCGCGAACCGGCAGCGAACGACGATGACGCAGACCGCGGTAGCAGCCCAGGTCCATCAGGCGCTTGATGTTCATCGAAACTTCACGACGCAGGTCACCTTCGACCTGGTAGTCAGCATCGATTGCTTCGCGGATCTGAAGGACTTCAGCATCCGACAGCTGGTTAACGCGACGATCGTCAGCAATGCCGACCTTCGTTACGATTTCCCGAGCAAATTTCGGTCCGATCCCGTGAATGTACTGAAGCGCAATAACAACGCGCTTGTTCGTCGGGATGTTGACGCCAGCGATACGTGCCACGTCTGTTCTCCTTGAGTTATAAAAATTTCCATCTGGCAGATGCGATCAACCAGACAGCATTAAACGACCGGTACCGGCCTCTTTCGATTTCCGCCGATACCCGCCATTCAAAACCAGTTGAAGTGGCGCAGTCTTTGACGGAATCGCCCGAAAAAGTCAACTCTTAACTGTCCGTAAAGCCATCAAACCGGCCTGACAGGCAACCCAAGCAACTTCTGGAAGCAATAAACGGGCAGAAAACGCTCCACGCTTTCCCTGCCCGCAATGGAATGAGGCTTCTTCAAGCCTCTTCAATTTTCATGCCGGAACCAGAATTCTCTCGATTTCGGCAGTAACTTCTTCAACCGGCGCCATGCCATTGATGACGCGCAGTTCACCAGTTCCGGCATAATAGCTCGAAAGCGGCGAAGTCTTTTCGCGGTATTCCACGAGACGCTTGCGGAACGCTTCCGGATTGTCGTCCGAACGGACCTGACCACCCTTGGCAATCGTTTCAGCCACGCGGCTCTCCATCCGCTTGACCAGAGCATTCTCGTCAACCTTCAGCTCAATGACTGCATCGAGCTTTAGGCCCTTCCCCGCCAGCATGGTTCCCAGAGCCTGAGCCTGTGGAACCGTGCGTGGATAACCGTCAAGGATGAAACCGTTCGCGCAGTCAGGCGCATCGATGCGCTCCGAAACGATCTGGTTCACGATCTCATCGGAAACCAGTTGCCCGGCGTCCATCACGGCCTTGGCGCGCTTCCCGATCTCGCTCTGCTGGGCGACTGCTGCACGCAGCATGTCGCCGGTCGAGAGCTGAGGAATTCCATGCTTCTTGGTAAGAAGTCCAGCCTGCGTCCCCTTACCTGCTCCGGGCGGCCCAAGAAGTATCAGTCTCATTTATTGCGTTTCCCACCTCTGAGTTTGGACTTCTTGATCAGCCCTTCATACTGATGGGCGATCAGATGTCCCTGAATTTGCGCAACCGTGTCAAGCGTTACGCTCACAACGATCAGCAGTGAGGTGCCACCAAGATAGAACGGCACACCGGTTGCGGAAATCAGGAATTCCGGCAGGAGACAGACAAGCACGATATAGATGGCGCCGACAACAGTGATGCGTGTCAGCACATAGTCTATGTATTCGGCGGTACGCTCACCCGGACGAATGCCCGGAATAAAGCCGGAATGCTTCTTGAGCTGGTCAGCAGTGTCCTTGGGATTGAACACAATGGCCGTGTAGAAGAAGCAGAAGAATGCCATCAATGCGGCATAGAACAGCATGTAAAGCGGCTGACCATGACCGAGTGCATTGAGAACGGTAGTAGCCCAGGCCGGCATTTCCGTCGTGTTGGCGAAACCGGCAACCGTCGCAGGCAGAAGCAACAACGACGACGCGAAAATCGGAGGAATGACGCCTGCGGTATTGAGCTTCAACGGCAGATGCGACGTATCGCCCTGGAACATGCGGTTGCCGACCTGACGCTTCGGATACTGGATCAGAAGGCGACGCTGCGCACGTTCAACGAATACGATGACCGCAATCAGCACGATGGCAAGAATGATAACGCCCAGAATGAGTCCCGTCGACAGCGCGCCGGTACGGCCAAGTTCCAGCGTGCCGGAAATAGCGTGCGGCAGGTTGGCCACGATACCGGAGAAGATGATCAGCGAGATACCGTTGCCGATACCGCGTGCAGTGATCTGCTCGCCGAGCCACATCAGGAACATCGTGCCGCCAACAAGGGTGATCACCGACGAAACGACGAAGAACGGGCCCGGATTGGTGACAATACCGTTGCCCGACTGCAAGCCGACAGAAATCGCGTAGGCCTGAACAAGCGCCAGAAGCACCGTGCCGTAACGCGTATACTGATTGATGATCTTGCGACCTGCCTCGCCTTCCTTCTTCAGCGCTTCAAGAGACGGAACAACCGACGTCATGAGCTGCACGATGATGGAGGCAGAGATATAAGGCATGATGCCGAGCGCGAAAATGGCCATACGACCGACGGCGCCACCGGCGAACATGTTGAAAAGCCCGAGCACACCCTGGCTATGCTGCTGGAAAGCCTGCGCAAGCGCGTCAGGATTGATGCCGGGAAGCGGAATATAGGTGCCGAACCGGTATACGAGCAAAGCACCTAGCGTGAACCAGATGCGCTTCTTGAGTTCTTCTGCTTTCGAGAAAGCTGAAAAATTGAGATTGGAAACTAGCTGTTCAGCAGCCGATGCCATTAAATTTCTCCGGTGAAAAGTCTCCGGTCCTCCGCCCCCGTCAGCGCAATCTATTGCGGTCGCGCCTCGAGACTAAAAAGACCCTACCCAGATATGCGCATTGGCATAAATGTGCAAGCGGCGGCACTGAGGCCGCCGCTTTTTATTTTTGTATCGAAGCCTTATTCGGCAGCGGCTTCAGGAAGCTTGATGCTACCGCCAGCCTTTTCGATCTTTTCGACCGCAGCCTTGGAAGCACCGGCTACCTCGAAAGCAACCTTTGCCTTCAGCTCGCCGTCCGAAAGGATGCGAACGCCGTCTTTGGCACGACGAATCACGCCAGCAGCCTTCAGCGAATCGAGGTTCACAACTGCCTTGGCATCAAGCTTACCTGCATCGATAGCGGCCTGAACACGGCCGAGCGATACAACGTTGAAGCTCTTTGCGAAGATGTTGGTGAAGCCGCGCTTCGGCAGACGGCGGTAGATTGGCATCTGGCCGCCTTCGAAGCCGTTGATCGCGACGCCCGAACGGGACTTCTGCCCCTTGACACCACGACCACCAGTCTTGCCGGTGCCCGAACCGATACCGCGGCCAACACGCTTGCGTGCTTTGACCGAACCTGGCTTGTCACGCAGATCGTTGAGTTTCATATCTCTATCTCCTGCGCTATCACGCCTCGTCCACAACTCGGACGAGGTGTGGAAGCTTGGCGATCATGCCACGAACTGCTGGAGTATCTTCCAGCGTGCTGCGGCGGTGCATTTTATTAAGACCCAGACCGATCAGCGTTGCGCGCTGCTCGGCTGGACGACGGATTGGGCTTCCGATCTGCTCGACCGTAACCGTCTTGCCCTTCTTCTCAGCCATCACTCAAATCCCTTGTCTATGGCGTATCCGGTGGCCTCAGCGGCCCCGGACGAACACAAACTATCGGCTACTCTTCCGAACCGACCACATCATGGCGGCGAGCCTGAAGGGTCGAGTACTTGATGCCGCGCTGTGCAGCGATGTCCTTCGGATGCATCTGATGCTTCAGAGCATCGAACGTCGCACGAACCATGTTGTAAGGGTTCGACGAACCGAGCGACTTGGCGACAACGTCCTGAACGCCGAGCGTTTCGAACACTGCACGCATCGGACCACCGGCGATGATACCCTTACCAGCAGGAGCTGCGCGGAGCAGAACCTTGCCGGCGCCGTGACGGCCTTCAACATCGTGGTGCAGCGTACGGCCCGAACGCAGCGGTACGAAGATCATGTCGCGCTTGGCAGCTTCCGTAGCCTTACGGATAGCTTCCGGCACTTCACGAGCCTTGCCATGACCGAAGCCTACGCGGCCCTTCTGGTCGCCAACAACGACGAGCGCAGCAAAACCGAAGCGACGGCCGCCCTTGACGACCTTGGCGACGCGGTTGATGTGAACGAGCTTATCGACGAATTCGCTGTCGCGCTCCTCACGGCCGCGATCTTCGCGGTTACGTTCTCTCTGTGCCATATCCTGATTTCCTTTTTCTTTTCCGGAAGCACAAAATGCTATTAGAAGCTCAGTCCGCCTTCGCGGGCAGCTTCGGCGAGAGCCTTCACACGGCCGTGGTAAATGAATGCACCACGGTCGAACACTACTTCGCTGACGCCTGCTTTAACGGCACGCTCGGCAACCAGCTTGCCAACTGCAGCTGCTGCTGCGGAGTCGGCGCCAGTCTTGAGCTTGCCCTTCAGGTCGCCATCCAGGGTCGAAGCAGCGGCGATGGTAACACCGCGAACGTCGTCGATAACCTGAACGTAGATGTTCTTGGAAGAGCGGTGCACGCTGAGACGCGGACGGCCGTTTGCAACAGCCTTGACCTGACGGCGTACACGAGCAGCGCGACGCTGCAAAGTTTCTTTTGGCGATGCCATGACGCGCTTCCCTTACTTCTTCTTGCCTTCTTTGCGGACGATCTTCTCGCCAGCATACTTGACGCCCTTGCCCTTGTAAGGCTCGGGGCCGCGATATTCGCGGATCTCAGCCGCGACCTGACCGACCTGCTGCTTGTCGATACCGGTGACGACGATTTCCGTCGGCTTCGGAACGGCAACAGTGATGCCAGCAGGCACGTCGTAGACCACTTCGTGGCTGAAGCCGAGCGAAAGCTGCAGGTTCTTACCCTGCATGGCAGCGCGGTAACCGACGCCGCTGATTTCGAGCTTCTTTTCGAAGCCGTCCTTCACGCCAACAAAAATGTTGGAGATCATCGTGCGGGACATGCCCCACTTCGAACGAGCTTCCTTCGACTGGTCGCGCGGATCGACGCTGACAGCGCCATCTTCCATCTTGACCAGAACTTCATCGTGCACGACGAAGGAGAGTTCACCCTTCGCGCCCTTGGCCTTGACGATCTGCCCATCAACACTGGCGGTCACGCCTGCCGGGACCGGCACGGGTTTTTTACCGATACGAGACATTTTAATACCTGTCTTTTATCTGTTCGCTGTCAACCGCATCAGAAGATGCGGCAGAGCAGCTCACCACCAACGTTTTGTTCACGGGCTTCATGATCAGCCATCACACCCTTAGGGGTGGACAGGATCGAGATGCCAAGACCATTCGCAACCTGCGGGATCGACTTGACCGACACGTATACACGGCGGCCAGGCTTCGAAACGCGGGTCAGTTCACGAATGACTGGAACGCCTTCATAGTACTTCAGTTCGATTTCGATCTCGGCTTTGCCGTTCACGAATTCACTCTGCGTGTATCCGCGGATGTAACCTTCAGACTGAAGAACATCAAGAACGCGAGCGCGCAACTTGGAAGCCGGGGTCGAAACCTTGGTCTTCTTGCGGCCTACTGCGTTACGAATACGGGTCAGCATGTCGCCGATAGGATCTGACACAGACATATGCTACTCCTTACCAGCTCGACTTGACGATGCCCGGGATCTGACCGAGCGAACCCAACTGACGGAGCGCAATACGCGACATCTTCAGTTTACGGTAATAACCACGCGGACGGCCCGAAACTTCGCAACGATTGCGAATACGAACCTTCGATGAATTGCGCGGCAGTTCGGCAAGCCGGATAGTGGCGCGGAAGCGCTCCTCCAGCGGAAGGCCCTGATCCATTACGATCGCCTTCAGACGTGCACGCTTGTCAGCATGACGCTTAACCAACTTTTCGCGGCGCTTGTTTTTTTCGACTGCGCTAGTCTTGGCCATATTATTATACCTCGCTACGCTTGCCGTTACTGCCGGAAGGGGAAGTTGAATGCACGCAGAAGAGCGCGCGCCTCATCATCCGTCTTGGCGGTCGTGCAAACGATGATGTCCATGCCCCAGATCTGATCAACCTTATCGTAGTTGATTTCCGGAAACACGATGTGCTCCTTGATACCCATGGCATAGTTGCCACGTCCGTCAAAGCTCTTCGGGTTCAGGCCGCGGAAGTCGCGAACGCGAGGAAGAGCGATCGTGATGAAACGATCAAGGAATTCGTACATGCGGTCCTGGCGAAGGGTGACCTTCGTGCCGATCGGCATGCCTTCACGCAACTTGAATGTTGCGATCGAGTTACGGGCGCGGGTGATAACAGCCTTTTGACCAGCAATCAAGCCAAGGTCTTCAGCAGCTACAGCCGGCTTCTTGGAGTCGCCAGTGGCTTCGCCAACGCCCATGTTGAGGACAACCTTGGTGATGCGTGGAATCTGCATCTCGTTGTCGTATTTGAATTCTTCAAGCAGAGCCTTACGAATGTTTTCGTTGTAAAGCTTCTTGAAGCGGGGAAGTGCCTTAGCTTCAGCCATCGATCAGCGCTCCAGAACGTTTTGCGACACGAACCTTCTTGCCGTCCTCGACGCGGAAACCGACGCGGGTCGGCTTACCGTCCTTGGGATCAGCAATTGCCAGGTTAGACAGGTGGATCGGCGCTTCCTTGGAGATAATGCCGGCTTCCTGGGTCTGGGTCTGACGCTGATGACGCTTCACAACGTTGATACCGCGAACGAGCGCCTGCTCGTCCTTAGGCATAACCTTGAGAACTTCGCCTTTACGGCCCTTGTCCTTACCGGACAGCACGACAACGCTGTCGCCTTTGCGAATCTTCTGCATCGTCTTGCTTCCTTACAGAACTTCCGGGGCCAGCGAGATGATCTTCATATGGTTCTTTGCGCGAAGTTCGCGCGGAACCGGTCCGAAGATACGCGTGCCGATCGGCTCTTTCTTGTTATCGATGAGAACGGCTGCATTGTTATCGAAACGAATAACGCTGCCGTCCGGACGACGGATGTCCTTGGCGGTGCGTACAACAACCGCCTTCATCACATCACCCTTTTTGACGCGGCCGCGCGGAATAGCTTCCTTGATCGACACCACAATGATGTCGCCAACGGAAGCGTAACGCCGCTTCGAGCCGCCCAGCACCTTGATGCACATGACACGACGTGCGCCGGAGTTATCCGCCACGTCGAGGTTTGTTTGCATCTGAATCATGACTGGCCGCCTTCTTTCCTCTCAGCTGGTTAAGGGCTCCTGCCCTACCTAAGCTGCGTGTTTATAATTTAGCCTGCTGCTTCGTTCGTGAGAACGACCCAGCGTTTGTCCTTCGAGATTGGAGCCGATTCCTGAATGGAAACGAGATCGCCAACCTTGAACTGGTTGTTTTCGTCATGCGCCTTGTACTTCTTAGACTGACGCACGGTCTTCTGGAGGAGCGGGTGCGAATAGCGGCGCTCAACCTTGACCACAACAGTCTTGTCATTCTTGTCGCTGACGACAACGCCCTGCAGAACGCGTTTAGGCATTATATTTTTCCTTATGCCTTGCTTGCGGCCGCCTTCTGGCGGGCAATAGTCTTAATACGCGCGATGTCGCGGCGAACCTGCTTCACGCGCGCGGTTTTTTCGAGCTGGCCGGTGGCCTTCTGAAAGCGCAGGTTGAACTGCTCTTTCTTCAGGGTGCCCAGCTCGTCATTCAGTTGATCGAGGCTCTTCGCCCGAACGTCTGCGGCTTTCATAGTTGCCTCTCTCTTATTCAGCAATGCGCTGGATAAAGCGCGTCTTGATCGGCAACTTTGCTGCGCCGAGTCTGAGGGCTTCGCGTGCCACATCTTCGGGTACGCCGTCAAGCTCAAACATCACGCGACCTGGTGCCACACGGCATGCCCAGTAATCAACCGAACCCTTACCTTTACCCATACGGACTTCGGTAGGCTTCGACGTAACTGGCAGGTCAGGGAAGATGCGGATCCACACGCGACCGGCACGCTTCATGTGACGGGTGATCGCGCGGCGGGCCGCTTCGATCTGACGTGCAGTGACGCGTTCCGGCTCAACGGCCTTCAAACCGAATGCACCGAAATTCAGATCCGTGCCGCCTTTCGAGTTGCCGTGAATACGGCCCTTGAACTGCTTGCGGAACTTGGTGCGCTTAGGCTGCATCATTGTTCTCTACTCCAAATTTCTCGCCCGCGGCCCGCTTTTTAAGCGTTTTCGCGGCGGCGGTTCGACGAGGAACCCTGATTGTCACCCTCGACCGCACGACGCTCGGAAGCCATCGGATCGTGTTCAAGAATCTCGCCCTTGAAGACCCAGACCTTCACGCCGCAGATACCATAAGCGGTCTTCGCTTCTGCCGTACCGTAGTCGATATCGGCGCGAAGCGTATGAAGCGGAACGCGACCTTCACGGTACCATTCCATGCGAGCGATTTCCGCGCCACCCAGACGACCCGAGCAGTTGATACGGATACCTTCGGCTCCAAGACGCATTGCCGACTGAACGGCACGCTTCATGGCGCGACGGAATGCCACACGGCGTTCGAGCTGCTGAGCGATCGACTGAGCGATCAGCGTAGCGTCGATTTCCGGCTTGCGAACTTCAACGATGTTGAGCGACGTATCGGCATTGGTCATCTCGGAAAGCTTCTTGCGGAGCTTTTCGATGTCTGCACCCTTCTTGCCGATGATGATGCCCGGACGAGCCGAATGGATCGTCACGCGGCACTTCTTGTGCGGACGCTCGATTACGATCTTGGAGATCGCAGCCTGCTTCAGTTCCTCGGTGAGGAATTCGCGGATCTTGACATCTTCATGCAGCAGCTTGCCGTACTCACCGGTATTCGCGTACCAACGCGAATCCCAGGTGCGGTTGATGCCGAGGCGAAGACCGATCGGATTAATCTTCTGACCCATTATGCGGCCTCCCCTTTTTCCGCGACTTCGCGGACAACAATGGTGAGATGCGAAAACGGCTTCTCGATACGGCTCGCGCGGCCACGGCCACGGACGTGGAAGCGCTTCATGACGATCGACTTACCTACATAGGCTTCGGCGACGATCAGAGAATCGACGTCGAGGTCATGGTTGTTTTCTGCGTTCGCAATTGCGGACTGGAGCGTCTTCTTAACCGTATCGGCGATCCGCTTGCGCGAGAACGTCAGATCGGCAAGAGCCGCATTCACCTTCTTGCCGCGGATCATGCTCGCAACAAGGTTCAGCTTCTGCGGGCTGACGCGCAGCGTACGGGCAACAGCTTGCGCTTCGTTGTCCTTGAGCTGACGGGGAGCTTTAGCCTTGCCCATCGTTACTTCCTCTTCGACTTCTTGTCCGCGCCGTGACCGTAATAGGTACGTGTAGGCGCGAATTCACCGAACTTGTGTCCGACCATTTCTTCCGAAATCGACACCGGCACATGCTTGTTGCCGTTGTAGACGCCGAAAGTCAGACCGACAAACTGCGGCAGGATGGTGGAGCGACGGCTCCACATCTTGATAACTTCATTACGACCGCCTTCGCGTACCTTCTCAGCCTTCGTGAGAAGATAGCCATCGACGAACGGACCTTTCCAAACTGAACGAGCCACTTCAGACTACCTCTCTTACTTCTTGCGCTGATGGCGCGAACGCATGATGAACTTGTCGGTCGACTTGTTCGAGCGCGTCTTCTTGCCCTTCGTAGGCTTGCCCCACGGAGTGACAGGGTGACGACCACCCGAGGTACGACCTTCACCACCACCATGCGGGTGATCGACCGGGTTCATTGCAACGCCGCGAACGTGCGGACGCTTGCCACGCCACACCGAACGACCGGCCTTACCGTCGTTGATGTTGCCGTGGTCCGGGTTGGACACTGCACCGACCGAAGCAAAGCAGGCACCTGGAACCAGACGCTGTTCACCGGAGTTGAGGCGCAGAATGGCCATGCCCTGATCGCGACCAACCAGCTGGGCGTAGGTGCCAGCCGAACGAGCGATCTGACCGCCCTTGCCAGGCTTCAGTTCGACGTTGTGAACGATCGTGCCAACCGGCATGGAAGCGAGCGGCATTGCGTTGCCCGGCTTCACGTCGACGGAGTTGCCTGCAACAACCTTGTCACCAACAGCAAGACGCTGCGGAGCCAGGATGTATGCCAGTTCACCGTCTTCGTAACGGATCAGCGCGATGAACGCGGTGCGGTTCGGATCGTATTCCAGACGTTCGACAGTGCCGACGACGTCAAGCTTGCGACGCTTGAAATCGATGAAACGGTACGTACGCTTGTGACCACCGCCCTGAAAGCGAACAGTGATACGACCGGTGTTGTTACGGCCACCCTTCTTGGACAGACCTTCGGTCAGGGACTTGACCGGCTTGCCCTTGTAGAGTCCCGAACGGTCCACGATGACCAGCTGACGCTGGCCTGGCGTGATCGGATTAAAATGCTTGAGTGCCATTGTCTCTTACTCCATGGCCTCTCAGAGACCGGTCGAAACGTCGATGCTCTGGCCTTCGGCCAAAGTAACGATCGCTTTCTTGACGTCGCTCTGGCGCCCGATAAGGCCGCGGAACCGCTTAACCTTACCCTTGCGCACTGCAGTGTTGACTGCGGTAACCTTGACGCCGAACAGCGCTTCGACTGCAGCCTTGATTTCCGGCTTCGTTGCCTTGCGGGCTACGTTGAAGACAACCTGGTTGTGTTCGGAAACCATGGTGGACTTCTCGGTGATAACCGGGCTGACGATCACGTCGTAATGGCGAAGATCAGTCATTTGAAACGCTCCTCGAGGGCTTCGACAGCCGCCTTGGAAAGAACGAGCTTGCCGCGGCGAAGGATGTCGTAAACATTGATGCCCTGCACCGGCAGAACGTCGATGTTCGGGATGTTCGAAGCCGCGCGCTGGAAGTTCACGTCGATCTCTGCACCGCCGATGACGAGTGCATTTTCAAGACCGAGCTTGGCGAACTGCGAAACAAGCTGCTTCGTCTTGGCTTCCGTTGCAGCCAGATCATCGATGATGATCAGGTCAGATGCCTTTGCCTTTGCAGACAGGGCATGACGCAGGCCAAGAGCGCGAACCTTCTTCGGCAGATCGTGATCGTGCGAACGGACAACCGGTCCGTGAGCCTGACCACCACCGCGGAACTGCGGAGCGCGAGCGGAATGGTGACGAGCGCGACCCGTACCCTTCTGCTTGTACATCTTTGCGCCGGTGCGGCTTACGTCGCCACGGCCCTGAGCCTTATGGGAGCCCTGCTGGCGGCGAGCCAGCTGCCAGCGCACAACGCGCTGAAGAATGTCGTCACGCGGGTCGAGGCCGAAGATTTCTTCGTTCAGCTTGACCTTGCCGGCATCCTTGCCTTCAAGAGTGGTAATCGTGAGATCCATTATTCGGCTCCCTCAGTCGCGACAGCTTCAGCCTTCGCGGCACCTGCACGCAGAGCGGCCGGCTTCGGCGCGTTCTCAGGCAGCGAGACCTTTACCGCATCGCGCACGATGATCCAGGCGCCCTTGGAGCCAGGAACCGCACCGCGAACCAGAATGAGGCCGCGATCGCTGTCCGTCGAGACAACTTCAATATTCTGCGTGGTTACGCGGGTCTGGCCCATGTGACCAGCCATCTTCTTGCCCTTGAACACCTTACCCGGGTCCTGACGCTGACCGGTCGAGCCGTGAGCGCGGTGGGTAATGGAGTTACCATGGGAAGCGCGATGACCGGCGAAGTTATGACGCTTCATAACACCAGCAAAGCCCTTACCAATCGAAGTACCCGTCACATCGACCTTCTGGCCGGCGACGAAGTGTTCGGCGGTGATTTCAGCGCCGACTTCGAGGAGGTTGTCCGGCGAAACGCGGAATTCCGCGACCTTCGCCTTCGGCTCGACCTCGGCCTTCGCGAAATGACCGCGCATAGCCTTGGACGTGTTCTTTACCTTGGCAAGTCCAACGCCAAGCTGAACAGCCGTGTAACCATTCTTTTCAACTGTACGCTGAGCTACCACGTGGCAATTCTCCATGCGGAGAACCGTCACCGGCACATGCTCGCCGGCGTCGTTATAGACGCGGGTCATGCCCAGCTTCTGTGCAATAACACCTGAACGCATCGGGTTCGTTCCTTCCGTCCTCAAGCCGATTAAAGCTTGATCTCGACATCGACACCGGCGGACAGATCGAGCTTCATCAGCGCGTCCACCGTCTGCGGGGTCGGGTCAACGATATCGAGAAGACGCTTGTGCGTGCGCATCTCGAACTGCTCGCGGCTCTTCTTGTCGATGTGCGGCGACCGGTTAACCGTGAACTTCTCGATCCGCGTAGGAAGCGGGATCGGTCCGCGCACATTTGCACCGGTACGCTTGGCAGTCGACACGATTTCCCGCGTCGAAGCGTCAAGGATCCGATGATCAAACGCCTTGAGGCGAATGCGGATGTTTTGACCGTTCATTTCATCTGTTCCTTGTTACGCGGGAACGCTCGCTCCAAAGCGAGCGTTCCTGCACAAACCTTCATTACTCGATGATCGAGGAGACGATGCCTGCACCGACGGTGCGGCCGCCTTCACGGATAGCGAAGCGGAGCTTCTCTTCCATGGCGATCGGCACGATCAGGGTGACGTCCATAGCGACGTTGTCGCCAGGCATAACCATTTCCGTGCCTTCCGGCAGCGTGACAACACCGGTCACGTCCGTCGTGCGGAAGTAGAACTGCGGACGGTAGTTCGTAAAGAACGGCGTATGACGGCCACCTTCGTCCTTGGTCAGAATGTAGGCTTCTGCCTTGAACTTGGTGTGCGGCTTCACAGAACCCGGCTTGCAGAGAACCTGGCCGCGTTCAACGTCTTCACGGCCAACGCCGCGGATCAGAGCGCCGATGTTGTCGCCAGCCTGGCCCTGATCGAGCAGCTTGCGGAACATTTCAACGCCGGTTACCGTCGTCTTCGCCGTCGCCTTGATGCCGACGATTTCAACTTCTTCACCAACCTTGACGATACCGCGCTCAACGCGACCCGTCACAACCGTACCACGGCCCGAGATCGAGAAAACGTCTTCGATCGGCATCAGGAACGGCTGGTCGATCGGACGTTCCGGGGTCGGAATGTAGTCGTCAACAGCGGCCATCAGCGAACGAACGGCGTCTTCGCCCAGTTCCTTCGAAGAATCTTCCAGCGCAGCAAGAGCCGAGCCCTTGATGATCGGAACTTCGTCGCCCGGGAAATCGTATTTCGACAGAAGTTCGCGAACTTCCAGTTCAACCAGTTCGAGCAGTTCTGCATCGTCAACCTGGTCGCACTTGTTCAGGAACACGACGATTGCCGGAACGCCAACCTGACGAGCGAGCAGGATGTGCTCACGGGTCTGCGGCATCGGGCCGTCAGCGGCCGAAACAACCAGAATTGCGCCGTCCATCTGGGCAGCACCGGTGATCATGTTCTTCACATAGTCAGCGTGACCTGGGCAGTCGACGTGTGCATAGTGACGGTTCGGCGTTTCGTACTCGACGTGTGCCGTCGAGATCGTGATGCCGCGGGCGCGCTCTTCAGGAGCGGCGTCGATCTGGTCATACGCCTTGAACTCGCCGAAAAACTTCGTGATCGCTGCAGTCAGCGACGTCTTGCCATGGTCAACGTGACCAATCGTGCCGATGTTAACGTGGGGCTTCGTACGTTCAAACTTACTCTTTGCCATTTGAGCTCTCCGTAAATTTAGCCTGCTCAGGCATTCTTTTAATTGGGAGCGTGACCCTTAGGTCACGCAAACTTCTTCTGGATTTCCTGTGCGACCGCCGTCGGAACCGGCTCATAATGGTCGAACTGCATCGTGTACTGTGCACGGCCCTGGGACATCGAACGCAGGTTGTTCACGTAACCAAACATGTTGGCGAGTGGAACATTTGCATTGACGACCGTAGCGATGCCGCGGGCTTCGGTGCCGGAAATCTGACCGCGACGCGAGTTCAGATCGCCGATAACGTCACCAACGTAATCTTCCGGCGTGACAACCTCGACCTTCATGATCGGCTCGAGGAGCTGAGCGCCTGCCTTCTGCGCACCTTCACGGAACGCTGCACGGGACGCGATTTCGAAGGCGAGAACAGACGAGTCAACGTCATGGTATGCGCCGTCGATCAGGGTGGCCTTCACGCCGAGCATCGGGAAGCCAGCCAGCGGGCCTGCACCCATGACGCTTTCGATACCCTTCTGGACACCCGGAATGTATTCCTTCGGAACCGAGCCACCGACGATCTTCGATTCGAAGATGAAATCGTCGCCATCATGCGGTTCGAAGATGATCTTAACGCGAGCGAACTGACCGGAACCACCCGACTGCTTCTTGTGGGTGTAATCGATTTCAGCCTGGCGGGTGATCGATTCACGGTAAGCAACCTGCGGAGCACCGACGTTGGCTTCAACCTTGAATTCGCGCTTCATGCGATCGACGAGAATGTCGAGGTGAAGTTCGCCCATGCCGGCGATGATGGTCTGACCGGATTCTTCGTCCGACTTGACGCGGAAAGAAGGATCTTCGGCGGCCAGACGATTGAGCGCAATGCCCATCTTTTCCTGGTCGGCCTTGGTCTTCGGCTCGATAGCGATTTCGATAACCGGATCCGGGAATTCCATGCGCTCGAGGATAACCGGCTTCAGCGGATCGCAGAGCGTATCGCCAGTGGTGGTTTCCTTGAGGCCAGCCAGAGCAACGATGTCGCCTGCAAAGGCTTCTTCAATGTCTTCACGGCTGTTGGAGTGCATCTGCAACATACGGCCGATACGCTCACGCTTGCCCTTGACGGTGTTTTCGAGCGAAACGCCCTTGGTCAGCTTGCCCGAGTAGATACGAGCAAAGGTCAGCGAACCAACGAACGGGTCGTTCATGATCTTGAATGCGAGCATCGAAAGCGGTGCTTCATCCGAAGATTCACGAGTGGTTTCTGTTTCCGTCTTGACGTCGATGCCCTTGATCGCTGGCACGTCGGTCGGAGCTGGAAGGAATTCCACAACAGCGTCGAGAAGCGGCTGAACGCCACGGTTCTTGAACGCGGTACCGCAAAGGATCGGGTGGAACTTGACCTCGATGGTGCCCTTACGGATCAGCGCACGGAGCTGTTCGTTCGTAGGCATTGTGCCTTCGAGGTAAGCTTCCATGGCAGCTTCGTCGATTTCCACAGCCAGCTCGATGAGCTTTTCGCGGTATTCTTCAGCCTGATCCTTGAGGTGCTCAGGAATTTCACCAACGGTCGCAGCTGCGCCGATCGTGCCATCCCAGGTCAGAGCCTTCATTTCGATCAGGTCGATGACGCCTTCGAACTCGTTTTCAGCGCCGATCGGCAGCTGAACCGGAAGTGCTACTGCGCCAAGACGCGAACCGACCATTTCTACGCAACGGTAGAAATCGGCACCGATCTTGTCCATCTTGTTGACGAAGACCATACGCGGGACGTGGTACTTTTCAGCCTGACGCCACACGGTTTCGGTCTGAGGCTCAACGCCAGCGTTGGCGTCGAGCAGTGCAATTGCGCCGTCGAGAACGCGGAGCGAACGTTCAACTTCAATCGTGAAGTCAACGTGGCCCGGCGTGTCGATGATGTTGAAGCGGCGCTTCTTGCCATCCTGACCCTGCCAGAACGTGGTCGTGGCAGCGGACGTGATGGTGATACCGCGTTCCTGCTCCTGCTCCATCCAGTCCATGGTCGACGCACCATCGTGGGTTTCGCCGATCTTATGGTTCTTACCGGTATAGAACAGAATGCGCTCGGTCATCGTCGTCTTACCGGCGTCGATGTGAGCCATGATACCGAAATTGCGGTAGTCTTCGATTTTATATTCGCGGGCCATGATAGTCGCTCTTTGAATAGGTTTCGACGATTACCAGCGGTAATGCGAGAAGGCGCGGTTGGCTTCAGCCATGCGGTGCGTGTCTTCACGCTTCTTCACAGCAGAACCACGGTTGTTAGCAGCGTCAAGCAGCTCACCGGAAAGACGATCGATCATCGTCGTCTCGTTACGGCCACGAGCAGCATTGATGAGCCAACGGATGGCAAGTGCCTGGCGGCGTTCTGGACGCACATCAACCGGAACCTGATAGGTTGCACCACCAACGCGGCGCGAACGGACTTCGATGTGCGGAGCTACGTTGTCGAGCGCCTGATGGAACAGCGCGACCGGCTCGGACTTGGCCTTGGCTTCGATTACATCGAGCGCACCGTAAACGATGCTTTCAGCAACCGACTTCTTGCCATGAAGCATGACTGCATTCATGAACTTCGTGATAACGAGATCGCCGAACTTCGGATCCGGATTGATCTCACGCTTCTCAGCCTTATGGCGTCTGGACATTTCGTCTCTTCTTTCAATTACATCGGGCTCAGCTCGCCTTCTGGCGGCCGGTATCCCCGGAAAATCTTACTTCGGACGCTTTGCACCGTACTTCGAACGGCGCTGCTTGCGGTTCTTGACACCCTGGGTATCGAGAACGCCGCGGATGATGTGGTAACGCACACCCGGCAAGTCCTTTACACGACCGCCGCGGATCATGACGACGGAGTGCTCCTGCAGGTTATGCCCTTCACCAGGGATATAACCAATGACTTCGAAGCCGTTCGTCAGACGAACCTTGGCAACCTTACGGAGAGCCGAGTTCGGCTTCTTCGGGGTCGTCGTGTAAACGCGGGTGCAAACGCCGCGCTTCTGAGGGTTTGCCTGCAGTGCAGGAACCTTATTACGCTTTACCGGCGCAATGCGCGGCTTGCGGATAAGCTGGTTTACGGTTGGCATACAACCTTCCTCTATAAAAAATCTCGTATCCACGCCCATACGGGCCGTTTCACCGCCATGCTGATGCACGAATTCGGGACAAGTCACGACAACCGGTGACCACCCCGAACAAAAGCAGAGGAAGCTGACGCTTCATGCGAACGGCAAGTTGCATTTCGATCGTAAAACGAACCCTGTTTGAGATGAACTTCAGGGCGCGTCGCCCCGAAAAAGCTTGTCTCACATCGGCTCAGATGGGGTGCTGATACGTCTTTAGCGACGTTTCGTCAAGGGCAGCGGCTCAAGTTTCTTCAACGGAAGGTCCGAAACCAGCGTTTTGGCTTCGCCCGGACAGGTTATTGCGCCGCATTTGACGTCTATTCGCTAATATTTCGCGATCAAAACCGTCATTTTCCTATGCAAGCATGGCGCAGCCACTTGGTAAAGGTTATTGAAGCACATCTGAGTCGAAACGCAACAGAATATTAAGGGTTTCTCAATGTCTTCCACATCCCCAACAGCCGGCGACGATTCGCCAACCGTCCATCTCGTCATCGCTGACGTCTGGAACGAAGGTGAAGAATCTCCGGTAGAAGTGCACCTGCTTTTGAAATCGGACGAGAATGAAGATCTCGTCCAGACGGTCCTCAGCATTCTTGCCGAAGAAGGCTACCATGAAGCCGAGCTTCTCGAGATGGGCACGCTGACCGAAGAACCGGAAGAAGAGCCGCACAAGAGTGCCTGGGCCACCGCGCTCAGCGGCGAAGTCGCGCTGATCGAATTCGACGGCGACGACGAAGAAGAAGAAGAAGAATAAGCATCAGAAGAAAGTGCCGGTTCCGACCGGCATTTTTTTATCCAGCATCAAGCCGCACCCGCTTTTGCAGGAACTATCAAAATGCAAAAAGGCCGCCTCGAAAGGCGGCCTTTTTCAGTTTCATATCTGTCGATCTTACTCGGCAGCGTTGTTGGTCATATCGACCAGCATTGCATTGGCTTCGGTAGAACCCGAAGACTTGCGGCGCTCATCGATAATCAGCTCGTCGCGTGCAGTTGCGATGCGACGGATCTGGTTGGTCATGCCGCCAGTACCGGCCGGGATAAGACGGCCGACGATGACGTTTTCCTTGAGACCCTGCAGCGTGTCCATCTTGCCGGCAACCGCAGCTTCGGTAAGCACGCGGGTCGTCTCCTGGAACGACGCAGCCGAGATGAACGAAGGCGTCTGCAGCGAAGCCTTGGTGATACCGAGGAGGACAGGATTACCGGAACCCGGCTTCTTGCCTTCTTCGATAAGACGTTCGTTGATCTCTTCCAGCTCGATACGGTCGACGTGGTCGCCCGGAATGTAACCGGTATCGCCGGATTCCGTGATTTCCACCTTCTGCAGCATCTGACGAACAATCACTTCGATGTGCTTGTCGTTGATCAAAACGCCCTGCAAACGATAGACTTCCTGGATTTCGTTCACGAGGTACGAAGCCAGAGCTTCGACGCCCTTGATCGCCAGAATGTCATGCGGTGCCGGGTTACCGTCGAGGATGTACTCACCCTTTTCGATGACGTCACCGTCCTGAAGATGGAACGGCTTGCCCTTCGGAATGAGATACTCGACCGGCTCGATCGTGTCGTCGTTCGGCTCGATGATGATGCGACGCTTGTTCTTGTAGTCGCGACCGAAACGAACGGTACCATCGATCTCGGCGATGACGGCATGGTCCTTCGGACGACGTGCTTCGAACAGTTCCGCAACGCGCGGCAGACCACCGGTGATGTCCTTGGTCTTGGCGCTTTCCATCGGCAGACGGGCGATAACGTCACCAGCCTTAACATGCGCGCCCGGCTCGACCGAAAGGATCGATTCCACGGAGAGCATGAAGCGGGCATCGCCACCCTTCGACAGTTTCAGGATCTTGCCAGCCTTGTCCTTGATGACCATGGCAGGCTTGAGGTCCGAACCGCGAGGGGTTGAACGCCAGTCGATAACGACGCGCTTGGTGATACCGGTCGACTCGTCAGCCGATTCCGAAACCGAGAGACCATCGACGAGATCTTCGAACTCAACGTAGCCTTCAACTTCGGTCATGATCGGACGGGTGTACGGATCCCACTCGGCAATACGCTGGCCGCGCTTGACCGTGTCGGCCTCATCAACAAACAGACGCGAACCGTAGGTCACGCGATGGACCGCACGTTCCTTGCCCGTATTGTCGAGGATCAGCACAGCCATGTTACGGCCCATCACCACGAGGTTGCCATCGGAGTTGCGAACCACATTGCGGTTACGCAGCTTGACGGTGCCTTCGTACGAAGCTTCGAGATACGAGCTGTCAACAACCTGTGCAGTACCGCCAAGGTGGAAGGTACGCATGGTGAGCTGAGTGCCCGGCTCGCCGATCGACTGAGCGGCGATAACGCCGACAGCTTCACCCTGGTTGACCGGAGTACCGCGTGCAAGGTCGCGACCATAGCACTTGGCGCAAACGCCGTTGCGGGTTTCGCAGGTCAGGGCCGAGCGGATGCGGATCGACTGGATGGCAGCCTTCTCGATGATCTCGACGTCCTTTTCCTCGATCATGCGGCCAGCCTCGACGATGACTTCGCCGGTGGTCGGATGCAGGATCGGATCGAGAGCCGTACGGCCCAGAACGCGCTGGCCAATCGAAGCCACGATCTGGCCGGCATCGACGATCGGCTGCATGGTGAGACCGATTTCGGCGCCGCAATCGACTTCCGAAATGATCGCATCCTGTGCAACGTCAACGAGACGACGGGTCAGGTAGCCCGAGTTAGCAGTCTTCAAGGCGGTGTCTGCCAGACCCTTACGGGCACCGTGGGTCGAGTTGAAGTACTCGTTAACGGTCAGGCCTTCCTTGAAGTTCGAGATGATCGGGGTTTCGATGATTTCACCCGACGGCTTGGCCATCAGGCCGCGCATACCGCCAAGCTGACGCATCTGGTTGACCGAACCACGGGCACCCGAATGCGACATCATGTAGACCGAGTTCATCTGCTTCTGGCGACCGGTCACCGGATCGAATTCGACGGCCTTCAGGCGCGCCATCATCTCTTCGGTGATCTTGTCGGTTGCCTTGCCCCAGGCGTCGACGACCTTGTTGTACTTTTCGCCCTGAGTGATCAGGCCGTCATTGTACTGCTGTTCGTATTCGGTCGTAAGCGCTTCGGTGTCGGCAACGATCTTCGCCTTCGTATCCGGAATGACCATGTCATCCTTGCCGAAGGAAATGCCTGCACGGCAGGCATGCGCGAAGCCGAGCTGCATGATGCGATCGCAGAAGATAACCGTCTCTTTCTGACCGCAATGGCGGTAGACGTGATCGATCATCTTGGAGATGTTCTTCTTTGTCATCTCCTGATTGCAGATGTCGAAAGGCACGTTGACGTTCTTCGGCAGCAGCTCACCGGTGATCATGCGGCCAGGCGTCGTGTCGTAGATCTTCGACACAGGCTTGCCTTCGGCATCGACCGTCTTGAAACGGCCCTTGATCTTGGTGTGCAGCGTGACGACCTTGTTTTCAAGCGCATGCTGCAGCTCGCCCATATCGGCGAACATCATGCCCTCGCCCGGCTCCTTGTCTGCCACGATGGACAGATAATAGAGGCCGAGAACCATGTCCTGCGAAGGAACGATGATCGGTGCGCCGTTGGCAGGGTGCAGGATGTTGTTGGTCGACATCATCAGCACGCGTGCTTCAAGCTGGGCTTCGAGCGACAGCGGAACGTGAACAGCCATCTGGTCACCGTCGAAGTCGGCGTTGAACGCCGTACAAACGAGCGGATGCAACTGGATAGCCTTGCCTTCGATCAGGGTGGGTTCGAAGGCCTGGATACCAAGACGGTGCAGCGTAGGCGCGCGGTTCAGAAGAACCGGATGCTCACGGATCACTTCGTCGAGGATATCCCAGACTTCCGGACGTTCCTTTTCAACCAGCTTCTTCGCCTGCTTAACGGTCGAGGAGTAACCCTTGGCGTCAAGACGCGCGTAGATGAATGGCTTGAACAGTTCGAGCGCCATCTTCTTCGGCAGGCCGCACTGGTGCAGTTTGAGTTCCGGACCGGTCACGATGACCGAACGACCGGAATAGTCGACGCGCTTGCCGAGCAGGTTCTGACGGAAGCGACCCTGCTTGCCCTTGAGCATATCGGACAGCGACTTCAACGGACGCTTGTTAGCACCGGTGATGACGCGACCACGACGGCCGTTATCGAACAGCGCGTCCACAGCTTCCTGTAGCATGCGCTTTTCGTTACGGATGATGATGCCCGGAGCGCGCAGTTCGATCAGGCGCTTCAGACGGTTGTTACGGTTGATGACGCGGCGATAGAGATCGTTCAGATCCGACGTCGCGAAACGACCGCCATCGAGCGGCACGAGCGGACGCAGATCCGGCGGGATGACCGGAACGATCTTCATGATCATCCATTCCGGGCGGTTTCCCGACTCCAGGAAGTTTTCGACGATCTTCAGACGCTTCATCAGCTTCTTCTGCTTCAGGTCCGAGGTGGTCTCGGCAAGATCAACGCGCAGATCAGCGGCAATCTTTTCGAGTTCCATCGAAGCCAGAAGCTCGTAGATAGCCTCAGCACCAATGAGAGCCGTGAACTGATCTTCGCCGAATTCATCGACGGCGATCATGTATTCCTCTTCCGAAAGAAGCTGATGCTCCTTCAGCGAGGTCAGGCCCGGTTCGGTAACAATGTAGTTCTCGAAGTACAGGACGCGCTCGATATCCTTGAGCGTCATGTCCAGGAGCGTGCCGATACGGCTCGGCAGCGACTTCAGGAACCAGATGTGGGCAACCGGGGCTGCGAGTTCGATGTGGCCCATGCGCTCGCGACGAACGCGCGAGAGCGTGACTTCCACGCCGCACTTTTCGCAGATGATGCCCTTGTATTTCATACGCTTGTACTTGCCGCACAAGCATTCATAGTCCTTGATCGGGCCAAAGATGCGCGCGCAGAAGAGACCATCGCGTTCAGGCTTGAACGTGCGGTAGTTGATCGTCTCCGGCTTCTTGATCTCGCCGTATGACCAGGACAGAATCTTCTCAGGGCTGGCAATCGAGATTCTGATGGAATCGAACGTCTGTGCCGGAGCCTGAGGATTGAAAAGATTCATGACCTCTTGGTTCATGCCGTTCTCCTTGAGGGCGATCCGTCGCCCTGTGTCGTCGATGACAAGCTGAAAATCCTTGCCATCCTGAAAAGAAATCGCGGTACTACGCAGTTATGAACTGGCTTGCCGTAGTTTCGTTTCCGGTGCGGAACCGTGTTCCGCATATTCTGGAAACGATTATACGGGCGCGCCGCGGCAATACCGTGGCGCGCCCTTGAGCTTTATTCCGCTGCGTCAGGCAGGGCCTGCTGCTGTTCGTCGCGTGTATCGTCCAGCTCGACATTGAGACCGAGCGAACGCATTTCCTTTACGAGAACGTTGAAGCTCTCCGGAATGCCTGCTTCGAACGTGTCGTCGCCGCGCACGATCGCTTCGTAGACCTTGGTACGGCCTGCCACGTCGTCCGACTTGACGGTCAGCATTTCCTGCAGCGTATAAGCCGCACCGTATGCTTCCAGAGCCCAGACCTCCATTTCGCCGAAGCGCTGGCCACCGAACTGAGCCTTACCACCCAGAGGCTGCTGCGTAACGAGCGAGTAAGGTCCGATCGAACGTGCGTGGATCTTGTCGTCGACCAGGTGGTGGAGCTTCAACATATAGATGTAGCCCATGGTCACCTGACGGTCGAACGGCTCACCCGTACGGCCATCGTAAAGCGTCGACTGACCAGACGTTGCAAGACCCGCATCCGTCAGCATCGCGTTGATGTCGGCTTCCACCGCACCGTCGAAGACCGGCGTTGCGATCGACACGCCGCGCTTCACCTGGTTGGCCAGCATGAGGACGGAATCGTCGTCATAAGACCGGACCGGTTCGTTGCGGTCGTTGTCCGGATAGATGTGCTCCAGCGTATCGCGCAGCGGCTCGATATTGGCCGTCTTGCGATAAACGTCGATGAGCTCACCGATCTTCTTGCCCATGCCAGCGCATGCCCAGCCGAGGTGGGTTTCCAGAATCTGGCCCACATTCATACGGCTCGGAACGCCAAGCGGGTTCAACACGATGTCGGCATGCGTACCGTCTTCGAGGAACGGCATGTCCTCGACTGGCAGAATGCGGGAAACCACACCCTTGTTGCCGTGACGGCCAGCCATCTTGTCGCCTGGCTGGATCTTGCGCTTCACAGCGACAAAGACCTTGACCATCTTCATGACGCCTGGAGGCATCTCGTCGCCGCGCTGTACCTTCTCGACCTTGTCCATGAAGCGTGCTTCGAGCAGCTTCTTGGATTCGTCATACTGGCCACGCAGAGCTTCAAGTTCGCCCTGGAGCTTCTCGTCGTCGACAGCAAACTGCCACCACTGCGACCGCGGATATTCGGTCATCAGTTCACGGGTGATCGTCGAGCCCTTCTTGAAGCCCTTCGGACCCGCTGCAGCGACCTTGCCATCGATCATGTCGGCAAGACGGCCATAGACGTTGCGATCCAGGATAGCCTGTTCGTCGTCACGGTCCTTGGCGAGACGCTCGATTTCCTCGCGCTCGATAGCCATGGCGCGTTCGTCCTTTTCAACGCCGTGGCGATTGAAAACGCGAACTTCCACAACCGTACCGTAGGTTCCGGGCGGCATACGCATGGAGGTGTCACGGACGTCCGATGCCTTTTCACCGAAGATGGCGCGCAGGAGCTTCTCTTCCGGCGTCATCGGGCTTTCACCCTTCGGCGTGATCTTGCCGACAAGAATGTCGCCAGGATGCACTTCGGCACCGATGTACACGATACCGGCTTCGTCGAGATTCTTCAGCGCTTCTTCCGAAACGTTCGGAATATCGCGAGTGATTTCCTCAGGTCCAAGCTTGGTGTCGCGGGCAGCTACTTCGAATTCCTCGATATGGATCGAAGTGAACACGTCGTCCGAAACGATCTTCTCGGAAAGAAGGATCGAATCTTCGTAGTTGTAGCCGTTCCACGGCATGAACGCGACGAGCACGTTACGGCCGAGAGCCAGATCGCCCAGATCCGTCGACGGACCGTCAGCGATGATGTCACCCTTCTGGATGGGATCGCCAACGCGTACGAGCGGACGCTGATTGATGCAGGTGTTCTGGTTCGAACGCTGGAACTTCATCAGGCGATAGATATCGACGCCCGACTTGGACGGATCGAGATCTTCAGTCGCACGGATAACGATACGCGTTGCATCAACCTGATCGACCACACCGCCACGGCGTGCTGCAATAGCGGCACCGGAGTCACGCGCAACGACAGCTTCCATGCCCGTACCGACGAACGGCGCTTCTGCGCGAACGAGCGGCACAGCCTGACGCTGCATGTTCGAGCCCATGAGAGCGCGGTTGGCGTCGTCGTTTTCAAGGAACGGGATGAGAGCCGCAGCAACCGAAACGAGCTGCTTCGGCGACACGTCCATCAGATCCACGTTTTCACGCGGAGCCATCATCACTTCGCCTGCATGACGGCAGATGACGAATTCGTCAACGAAACCGCCCCGCTCGTCCAGCTCGACGTTAGCCTGCGCAACCGAGTGCTTGGCTTCTTCCATCGCCGACAGATAGACAACGTCGTTCGTTACCTTGCCGTCGACAACCTTGCGGTACGGGCTTTCGATGAAGCCGTACTTGTTGACGCGGGCAAAAGTTGCAAGCGAGTTGATCAGACCGATATTCGGGCCTTCCGGCGTTTCAATCGGGCAGATACGGCCATAGTGGGTCGGATGCACGTCGCGGACTTCGAAGCCAGCGCGCTCGCGGGTCAGACCGCCCGGTCCAAGAGCCGAGAGACGGCGCTTGTGGGTGATTTCCGAAAGCGGGTTGGTCTGATCCATGAACTGCGACAGCTGCGAGGAACCGAAGAACTCGCGCACGGCTGCAGCAGCCGGCTTCGCGTTGATCAAATCCTGCGGCATGACCGTGTCGATTTCGATCGAGGACATACGTTCCTTGATCGCGCGCTCCATACGGAGCAGACCGACGCGATACTGATTTTCCATCAGTTCGCCGACCGAACGCACACGGCGGTTGCCGAGATTGTCGATGTCGTCGATTTCGCCGCGACCGTCGCGCAGTTCCACCAGCATCTTGACCACGGCCAGGATGTCTTCCTTGCGCAGAACGCGCACGGTATCTTCCGCGTCGAGATCCAGACGCATGTTCATCTTGACGCGACCAACGGCCGAAAGGTCGTAACGCTCAGCGTCGAAGAACAGCGAGTTGAACATCGCTTCGGCGGAATCCATCGTAGGCGGTTCGCCCGGACGCATGACGCGATAGATGTCGAACAGGGCTTCCTGACGGCTTTCGTTCTTGTCGACAGCCAGCGTGTTGCGGATGTAGCCACCGATGTTGATATGATCGATGTCGAGGACGTTGATTTCCGTCTCGCCGGTGTCGATCAGAGTCTTGAGGACCTTCTCGTCGATTTCGTCACCAGCTTCGAGATAAATCTCGCCGGTTGCGTAATTGACGACATCTTCCGCAAGATACGAACCGAACAGATCGTCTTCCGTCGCCTTGATGGCCTTGAGGCCCTTTTCAGCAAGCTGCTTGGCCGAACGGGCGGTCAGCTTCTTGCCAGCTTCAAGAACGACTTCACCGGTGTCCGCATCGATGAGATCGGAGATGATCTTCATGCCCTTGAAGCGGTCAGCCGAATACGGGATGCGCCAGTTGTCGCCGTCACGCGTATAGGTGACAGTCTTGTAGAACGTCGACAGAATGTCTTCGCCGTCCATGCCGAGAGCCATCAGCAGCGTGGTGGCCGGCAGCTTGCGGCGGCGGTCGATACGTGCGTAGACGATGTCCTTGGAATCGAACTCGATATCGAGCCAGGAACCGCGGTAAGGAATGACGCGCGCGGCGAACAGGAGCTTGCCCGAAGAATGGGTCTTGCCCTTGTCGTGGTCGAAGAAGACGCCCGGCGAACGGTGCATCTGCGAAACGATCACGCGCTCGGTGCCATTGACGATGAAGGTGCCGTTGTCGGTCATGAGCGGCATATCGCCCATGTAGACATCCTGCTCCTTGATGTCCTTGATCGACTTCGCGCCGGTATCTTCGTCAATATCGAACACGATAAGACGCAGCGTCACCTTGAGTGGCGCCGAATACGTCAGATCGCGCTGACGGCATTCGTCAACGTCGAATTTTGGTGCGTCGAATTCGTAGCGAACGAATTCGAGCATTGAAGCGCCGGAGAAATCCTGAATTGGGAAAACAGACTTGAAAACCGCCTGCAAACCCTCGTCAGAACGCCCACCGGATGGTTCTTCAACCATAAGGAACTGGTCGTAAGATGCCTTTTGAACCTCGATAAGGTTCGGCATCTCGGCGACCTCTGGGATCTTGCCGAAAAATTTGCGTACGCGCTTGCGACCATTGAATGAATGGGTCTGAGCCATCGTCGCTCCTCGTTCTATAGCCTTGCGGCTTGCTCACGCCTTGCGGCCTTTATCATGCGCCGCCCTTCGGCGGTCCTTCGAGCACATGGTCCTTCAGATCGGCCCCTTCAGATCGGATGGATCGAAAAGGATCATGTGCAAACTTTCCAGAGCTGCCTTCCGCATCGTTACCGGCACGCGGCGCTCTTAACGGGCTAAAACCCGTTTCCTGAAAGCCGTCCGGCACTCAGGAAAAGGGTTCCAGTCATCCGACCCACCAGGAAAGTCCGGCGGGAACTGGCGGATGGAAAACCATCCGCCAGAATAGTCCGAACTTACTTGAGTTCGACCTTGGCGCCAGCAGCTTCGAGCTGTGCCTTGATCTTCTCAGCTTCGTCCTTCGAAGCGCCTTCCTTGACAGCCTTCGGAGCGCCTTCGACCAGGTCCTTGGCTTCCTTGAGGCCGAGACCGGTGATTGCGCGCACTTCCTTGATCACGTTGATCTTGTTAGCGCCGCCGTCAGCGAGAACGACGTCGAATTCGGTCTTTTCTTCAGCAGCAGCGGCAGGAGCAGCGCCACCAGCAGCAGCAACTGCAACAGGAGCAGCAGCCGAAACGCCCCACTTCTCTTCGAGAAGCTTCGAAAGCTCTGCAGCTTCGAGAACGGTCAGTGCCGACAGGTCGTCAACGATCTTTGCGAGATCAGCCATTTTGGTATTTCCTTAGTTTCAAGGTTTGAACAATTGACAGCGAAAAACGGCCTTACGCCGCCTCGTTCTTCCGGGCGTGCGCGCCAATAACGCGAGCGATCTGGCCCGCTGGTGCGCTGGTAAGTACTGCGAGACGCTGAGCCGGGGTCTGGATCATTCCAACCAGCTTTGCGCGCAGTTCGTCGAGCGACGGGAGCGAAGCAAGCGACTTGACGCCATCGGCGTTAAGCGTCGTTGCACCCATTGCACCACCGAGGATAACGAGCTTGTCGTTAGCCTTGGCGAATTCGACGGCTACTTTCGGAGCAGCAATCGGGTCGTTTGCGTAAGCAACAACCGTCTGACCTGTAAACAGATCAGAAATGCCTTCCGATTCCGTGCCCTGAAGAGCGATCTTGGCAAGGCGGTTTTTCGCGACTTTAACGGACCCACCTGCATCACGCATCTTCGAGCGAAGATCACTCATCTGCGCAACGGTGAGACCGGTATAGTGGGCCACGACGACCGAACCGGACTCTTTAAAAGCGCCGTTCAGCCACGAGACAAATTCGCGTTTTTCCGCTCTATCCACTGTCTCTCTCCAGTAGGCAGGACCACATGGCCCTGCCGGGTTGCCTTTGCCGGACGAACTTCACAGTCAGCCCGACGTTCGAGGATCCTGTCCCCTTCAGCTATCCTGGAAGCCAGGCGTCACTCAAAGGCAACTACGGTTCAAACCTTGCATGCGTATTCACGCGAAACAGGGTTATTCCACGTCTCATGCAGGCCACATGTTTAAGGACAATCATCCGAAGATGATGATCCGCCTGCAATCTCGGACAGGATAACCGGACTTTCGTCCGGCTATCCGGATCTTGCGATCCGGAATTTTTGCCTTTCGCCCTGCTTTACAGGACTGGCTGGCAGCCACGCCTCCCAAACCAGGAAGGCTTGGACTCCGGCGAACCGGAGCCCATGAAAACTTAGGCGACGACCTTGACGGTTGCCGGATCGACCTTGACGCCAACGCCCATGGTCGAGGAAAGCGATACGCGCTTGACGTATTCACCCTTGGCAGCCGACGGCTTTGCCTTGATGACAGCGTCAGCGAAAGCCTTGATGTTTTCTTCGAGCTTGGCATTGTCGAAGGAAACCTTGCCGATACCGGCATGGATGATACCAGCCTTCTCGACGCGGAATTCGACTGCACCGCCCTTGGAAGCAGCAACAGCGGCTGCAACGTCGGTGGTGACGGTGCCAACCTTCGGGTTAGGCATCATGCCACGCGGGCCGAGAACCTTACCGAGACGGCCAACGAGCGGCATCATGTCCGGGGTTGCAATGCAGCGATCGAAGTCGATCTTGCCGCCATTGACGATTTCGAACAGTTCTTCCGCACCGACGATGTCGGCGCCAGCCTTCTTGGCTTCTTCAGCCTTGTCGCCGCGAGCGAAAACAGCAACGCGAACCGTACGGCCCGTGCCATTCGGCAGGTTGACAACGCCGCGAACCATCTGGTCAGCGTGACGCGGATCGACGCCGAGGTTCATCGCGATTTCGATGGTTTCATCGAACTTGGCGACAGCACGTTCCTTGACGAGGCCGATAGCAGCCGACAGATCGTACAGCTTGTTGCGATCGACGCCTTCACGGATCTTGTTAATGCGCTTGGAAATCTTCGCCATCGTCTCAGCCCACCACTTCCAGGCCCATCGAACGGGCAGAACCTTCGATCATGCGCATCGCTGCTTCAATATCAGCGGCGTTCAGATCCTTCATCTTCGCTTCAGCGATCGTGCGAACCTTGTCGCGGGAGATCGTGCCGGCGCTCGCCTTGCCCGGGGTCTTCGAACCGGACTTGAGGTTAGCGGCCTTCTTGAGGAAGTAGGTCACCGGAGGGGTCTTCATCACAAAAGTGAAAGACTTGTCCTGGTAATAGGTGATCACGACTGGAATCGGCGAACCCTTTTCCATTTCCTGCGAGGCAGCGTTGAACGCCTTGCAGAATTCCATGATGTTGATGCCGCGCTGACCCAGGGCCGGACCGATCGGGGGCGACGGATTGGCCGCACCTGCCGCTACCTGGAGCTTAAGCTGGCCTGCAATTTTCTTAGCCATTGCTTTCTGCCTTTTTAATTTGCCGGAAAATCCGGCTTTCTCGATTAATGCCGGAAACTCCGGCTCTCGACTGACGCCAGCTGAACTGGCGGGCAGTTCGGTGGTTCGGAGCTCGACGACCGGCTAAGCCGCCTTCCCTTCCACCATTTCACCCTGCCCGAAATTCGGTCAGGGTGAATGCCCTTGCGGGCAAAACGATCAGAGCTTGTCGACCTGACCGTATTCCAGATCCACAGGCGTTGCGCGCCCGAAGATGGAAACCTCAACCTTGAGACGCGCACGCTCTTCGTCGACTTCCTGAACGATGCCGTTGAACGAAGCGAACGGACCATCGGAAACGCGAACGTTTTCGCCAATCTCGAAGGATACCGAAGTCTTTGGACGTTCGACACCATCCTGAACCTGGTTCAGAATCTGGTCGACTTCCTTCTGGGAAACCGGAACAGGCTTGGAATCGCCAAGGAAACCGGTGACTTTCGGGGTATTCTTGATAAGCGAGAAGACGGCATCCGTGAGGGTTGCACGAACCAGCACGTAACCCGGGAAGAACTTGCGCTCTGCGTCAACCTTGCGGCCGCGGCGCACTTCAACGATCTTCTCGGTCGGCACAACGATCTGCTCGATCAGCTCGGACAGACCCTTCTGCTTCGCCTTGGCTTCGATATCCTCGGCGACCTTCTTTTCGAAATTGGAATAGGCGTGAACGATGTACCAGCGCGCCGTCATCTAAAAACTCCCCAATCCTAACTTATCGACCAAGGCCGAGAATAAATTCTACGCCATAGGCCATAAGCTGGTCGGCAAGAAAAAAGAACGCGGCAGCCAGAAACGCCATAATCACCACCATAATGGTGGAGATGACCGTTTCACGCCGTGTAGGCCAGGTCACCTTCGCCGTTTCGGCGCGAACCTGCTGAAAAAAGGTGATCGGATTCGTTTTGGATGCCATCTGCCGCTCTGTCATTGATCCGGCGCTACCCCCAAACCCTAACCCGTCGAAACGAATCAGAAGCCTGAAGTCACGCGTATACGGCACGCAAAGCTGAAAATTCAGCCCCACGCGCCGCGTGTCTGTTGACGCTACATAGAATCGATTCCCGAAAAAAACAAGCCCAAAGGTTAAAAGAATACCATACAGGCTTATCGGAAATCCGATCCTTGCGAATATCACTCGGCGCACCATCCAATCGTGCGGCGGCGATCCTTCCCTACCCGGCCAACAAATCCCGCAGGGAATTATCATTTTCAACGACGTCGCCTTGCCGAAGCCTGCGCCACCGTCGAAAAGGTAAGGCGGCATAGATTGCCGCCTAACTTATAATATAGAAAACGGGCGCCCATAGTCAAGCCATGAGCACCCGTTATAAAATGGCAGGGGCAGCAGGGCTCGAACCCGCGACCTACGGTTTTGGAGACCGTCGCTCTACCAACTGAGCTATACCCCTATGCGGCATTGCAATGCCTGATCGGCAGAATGCCAGACTGGCGGCGTAACCGCCAGTCAAATTGATTACTCGATGATCGAGGAGACGATGCCAGCACCGACGGTGCGGCCGCCTTCACGGATAGCGAAGCGGAGCTTCTCTTCCATGGCGATCGGCACGATCAGGGTGACGTCCATAGCGACGTTGTCGCCAGGCATAACCATTTCCGTGCCTTCCGGCAGCGTGACAACACCGGTCACGTCCGTCGTGCGGAAGTAGAACTGCGGACGGTAGTTCGTAAAGAACGGCGTATGACGGCCACCTTCGTCCTTGGTCAGAATGTAGGCTTCTGCCTTGAACTTGGTGTGCGGCTTCACAGAACCCGGCTTGCAGAGAACCTGGCCGCGTTCAACGTCTTCACGGCCAACGCCGCGGATCAGAGCGCCGATGTTGTCGCCAGCCTGGCCCTGGTCGAGCAGCTTGCGGAACATTTCAACGCCGGTTACCGTCGTCTTCGCCGTCGCCTTGATGCCGACGATTTCAACTTCTTCACCAACCTTGACGATACCGCGCTCAACGCGACCCGTCACAACCGTACCACGGCCCGAGATCGAGAAAACGTCTTCGATCGGCATCAGGAACGGCTGGTCGATCGGACGTTCCGGGGTCGGAATGTAGTCGTCAACAGCGGCCATCAGCGAACGAACGGCGTCTTCGCCCAGTTCCTTCGAAGAATCTTCCAGAGCAGCAAGAGCCGAGCCCTTGATGATCGGAACTTCGTCGCCCGGGAAATCGTATTTCGACAGAAGTTCGCGAACTTCCAGTTCAACCAGTTCGAGCAGTTCTGCATCGTCAACCTGGTCGCACTTGTTCAGGAACACGACGATTGCCGGAACGCCAACCTGACGAGCGAGCAGGATGTGCTCACGGGTCTGCGGCATCGGGCCGTCAGCGGCCGAAACAACCAGAATTGCGCCGTCCATCTGGGCAGCACCGGTGATCATGTTCTTCACATAGTCAGCGTGACCTGGGCAGTCGACGTGTGCATAGTGACGGTTCGGCGTTTCGTACTCGACGTGTGCCGTCGAGATCGTGATGCCGCGGGCGCGCTCTTCAGGAGCGGCGTCGATCTGGTCATACGCCTTGAACTCGCCGAAAAACTTCGTGATCGCTGCAGTCAGCGACGTCTTGCCATGGTCAACGTGACCAATCGTGCCGATGTTAACGTGGGGCTTCGTACGTTCGAATTTGCTCTTTGCCATCGCCGTTGTTCTCTTTGTTCTAGAACCGCTCAAGCGCCAGCACAAAAGCCTTTTGGCTTCCGGGCCAGCATTTATGCCAAAACGGAACGGCGAACCGCCCGTCGATGATTCCTTACACGCCAAACCGCTCTGAAAAATTTGGAGCGGGTAGCGGGAATCGAACCCGCGTATTCAGCTTGGAAGGCTGCTGCTCTACCATTGAGCTATACCCGCGCACTCTTAACTCTGATCCGACAGTGGTGGAGGGAGTTGGATTTGAACCAACGTAGGCATAGCCAACGGATTTACAGTCCGTCCCCTTTAACCACTCGGGCATCCCTCCAGATATCACTATCAGCAGAGTCGAGCGACTAGGCATTTCCGCGGGGCTTCTGGCTGACTGTCGGGCCAGCCGTCGATCCGCGAGGGGCCTTATGACGATAAGCTTATCCCCTGTCAACAGGGTAAAAGCGAAAAGAATGCATGTCCGTCCACAACGTCGTGGAAAGATCCTCTTCCACGCTCCTGTTCCATAGGCTCAAACGCCCGCATTTCTCAGGATTTTCCAGCCATCAGAGATTATTTTGCAATCAGAACAGCCTGATAGCAATCACAGGTGAAGTCGCTATCTTCCGCTCACCTAAAGAGTTATAAGCACGCCATGACCGATCAAAACTCGCCCCGCACCCCAAAAGATTCTCATTATGCGCGCCTGCGCCGCCAGCATCGCGACCAGAAGGCCGTGACCGAAGGCAAATCACCGCGCAAACCGCAGCGTCCTTCCATTTCGGCAGGCGCCGTGACTGAGGGAACCGTACGGCTTTATGGCCTGCATACAGTCCGCGCCGCCGTGGAAAACCCGGAACGCAAAATATTGCGCATGCGCGCGACACGAAACGGATTCGCCCGACTTGAGATCGGAGAGGCTGAATCTCTCCCCTTCCCTGTCGAAATCGTTGATCCGCGCGATATCGACAAGGAAACCGGTTCCGAGGCCGTCCATCAGGGCGTCATGATAGAAGCTGAACCGCTGCGCGCCCGTAAACTGTCCGAACTTAAGGACAGCCCGCTGCTTCTCGTTCTCGATCAGGTGACCGATCCGCACAATGTCGGCGCTATCATGCGTTCAGCCGTCGCCTTCGGCGCTGGCGCGCTGATTACGACAAGCCGTCACAGCCCGCAGGAAACCGGCGTTCTGGCGAAGGCCGCCTCCGGTGCACTCGAAATGATCTCTCATATCGAAGTGCGCAATCTGGCCGAAGCGATTGAAGAGCTGCACAGCCTCGGGTTCCAGACCATCGGTCTTGATTCGGAAGGACCGCAGGAAATGGAAGCCACCTTGTCCGGCGGACGAATCGCCCTGGTACTGGGTGCAGAAGGCAAAGGCCTGCGTCAAAAGACGCGCGAAACAGTCACCGCGCTTGCCCGCCTCGACATGCCGGGCGAAATCAAGTCGCTCAATGTATCGAATGCGGCTGCAATCTCGCTTTATGCTGCTGAGCGATATCTGCGCGCACGCTGATTCGAGTATGACTCTTCAATGAAATGCCTCCCGGCCGGTTGGCCTGCCGGGAGATATAAATATCGAATCGCGATGACCCGGAGCGGTTCCAGCTCAAACAGAAGCGTGGAACCGCTCTATCTCTTTGTTTGTACGCATTATCCTACGCGAAACCGCTTCGCACTTTCTCTGGAAATACTCTCAGGCAGTGGCGATATAGGTGCGAATATCTTCCGCCTCGCGCTCAACATCTTCGATACGCCGCTTCACAACGTCACCAATCGAGATGATTCCCACGAGCTTGCCATGTTCTTCCACCGGCATATGGCGGAATCGGCTTCGTGTCATGATTTCCATCACCTGATTGATCGTGTGATGTTCGCGACAAACCTGCACTTTTGCCGTCATAACCTCGGTGACCGGCATGCTCATGGCCTTGGTTTCTTGTGCGGCGACAGCGCGCACCACATCACGCTCTGACAGGATTCCCTTGATTCGACCGGCCTCGTCGCACACCACCAGAGCGCCGATCTTGTGTTTGTTCAACATGGCGACAGCGTGAGATAGTGTATCGGCAGGTGCGATAACCACTACATCCCTGCCCTTTGTCTCGAGAATCGATCTTACGGTCATGCCAAAGTCCCTCCAAGATTTAGCACTCGCTGCTTCTGGCGTTCAAACGCCATATGAAGCAGAACGCAGTTCCTCCCACCACGTTCCATGATGGTGCGCTTCGATCGTCCGATTAGCAAGTGGCATCAAATGGGGAGAAGGCTTTGTCAAAGCCAAAAGAGTGCAGAACCCTATCGCCTCAGCACGGCATCATAGCTGCGTGGGCGGTCCATCAGTGAAATACCGAAAAAGCCGGCGATGAAGCCGCCTATATGCGCTTCCCAGGCAATGCTGGAAAGGTCCGCCCCGCCAGTCGAGTAAAGACCGGTAATGATGTTGATCAGGAACCAGACACCCACAAAAGTCAGGACGGGCTTCAGCGTCAGGGTCAGCCCTACCGGAAGAACGGGGCCTGCGAATTCCGATCTGCGTCCATGGCCGATGCGACGAAAACCGTAACGCGCCGCTGCACCCATCATTCCCGAAATCGCGCCCGATGCGCCCACCAGTGGCGAAACGCTGTCCGGATAGATCGCGTAATGGGTCAACCCGGCAATCACCGAAGTGAATATCCAGAAAACGATCATTCGTCCGGTACCGATGCGCCCGGCCAGCGGGGAACCGAAAGCCGCAAGCCAGATCATGTTGACGGCAATATGGGCGAAGCCGCCATGCATGAAGGAATAGCTGATGAGCGTAAAAAGTGCGGCGGGATCGGTGAACCCGTCCGCCAGCGAGAACCGCGCCGGAATGAGCGCGAAGTTCAGCATGAATTCATAGTTCTGCTGCTCGCTGATGAGGTAGTTCTGATAAATATAGACTGCGGCGCAGAGGCCAATCAGAGCGAGAACAACGCCCGGAATATTGAACATCGGCTCACTACCGCCCGACCGGCGGTTACTGCCGTTCATTTCCGGCTGGGGAACGCTCATGAACTGCTGCTTTCTATTTTATGCGAAGCACCGCAATTGGACCGAAGGAGCCTTTTGCGTCTGGTCGATGCATGTTGATAGGGCAGAATTTGTTAAAAATAAAGGCCGACGGAGGTTCCCGGTCGGCCTTCACGCGAACAGAAATCTTTCGCGAAATTAAATCTGGAGCTCAGAAAAACGCCAACCAAGTCAAAGGCTTCGTCTGATGCCCTATCAAAGCGCGTCTTTCAGTGCCGTGCAACCATTACTTATTATTAACCTTAACGAACGAGCCCGGTGGATGAAGAAAGGGTTAAACTGGCATCCTCGCCGTTAATACTATTTTAATGCGTTCAACAGCGGAGCCAGCCTCCGCGTGCAACGGACAAATCAACGGCGCATGATGAAACACCGCAGTACGATCGCGATTTTCGCCGAATGGCAGCGTTTGGCCCGCACTGAAAGCGGTTTCTTTCGCGCGCCGATGCGCGAACAGATCGAGCCGCGCAAGCTCGGGCGTCATCTGTCCGACCTTTTCTTCCTCGAAGCCGAAAAGCATGGTGATTTGTCCTTTCGTCTGGCCGGAACACGCATCTGCACCCTTTTCGGTCGCGAACTGAAGAACACACGGTTTCTCTCGCTCTGGTCCGAGCGGGACCGGGCAGCCCTTGGCGAACTGTCGGAAAATGTAAGTAGCCTGGAAGTCCCTGCCCTCGTGTCGCATGTGGGAATCAGCATGTCCGGGCGAAGCCTCGGGCTGGAAATGTTTCTCGCCCCGCTGGAGGCGCCAAACGGGCAGATCAGCCTGCTTGGCAGCATCGCCGTGCTTGATTCCGTCGCATGGGTCGGAGCCGATCCAATCGTCCTCGGGCATTTAAATTCCATCGACCCGGTGGCGCCCGATCTGATTCTTGCGGATGACATCCGAAAATCGGCTGCCATCACGGTGAATGCACCCCGAACAGGCCGGGAGTGGACGAATGTTCGCCTGACGCAGCTACAGGAGCACGCCGCTCCGAAATTGCGCGTCATCAAGGGCGGCAAAGCCTGACTTAGGGTTGAAATCGCGATTTCTCTTTATCGACGGCTACTGTATTGTGGCGGATAATTAAGAGTACCCAATTTCGAGATGGATCGGCTTTGATGAATAGATTTGCTGCGGCATCTACTGCAAGCAATGTGCGGCAGGAAAATTTCAACGCCGTGAATGTCGATCTCAACGGTCGCTACATGCTGGAAAATCGCAGCGAATTTCCCTGCATCATCAAGCGCATGTCGCCTGGAACTGCGCTCATGAGCGGTATTGCAACGCCGCGCAACGGTGAACGGATCATCGCCTATATCGATCACGTGGGACGGATTGAAGGCATTGCCAACGAGGTTACATCCGAAGGTTTCCACATTCTCCTGTCGACCTCCGAACAGAAGAAAGACAAGCTTTCCGCACAGTTGACCTGGCTTGCCAACAAGCACGAACTTGCCCTGCCGGAAGATCGCCGTCACGAACGTGTTGTGCCACGCAAAACCCAGCAGAACATTACTTTTGCCGATGGCGCCCAGAGACTGTGCCGCATTGCGGACCTTTCGCTTTCCGGTGCGGCAATCGAAAGCGAGTTCAAGCCCGCGATCAAGAGCGGCGTCATGCTTGGACCGATCCGGGGAACTGTCGTCCGTCATTTCCAAGGCGGTTTTGCAATCGAGTTCGCCACCATCCAGACCAGCACAACGCTGGACAATCTTTTCGGTTGAAAGCATCCGCCCAAAAGATGAACGCGTGTCAAGGTTACGGAATGGCAAACCGCGAAATGCCCGCAATCACGAAAAAGCCGCAAAAACAGCCCATTTTGCCCTGAATTTGTCCGTTCGTTGACAAAAAGTTTCAGCGTTATTTGCACTTTTAATCGAATTTGACTCGCATTTTCGTGCGCAAATTTGCGTGCCTTCAAATTGTCTAAGTCATCTTGGTCTCCAACAGGGAGACAAAAGAATGACAAAGCAAACCATCATCGCAGCCATCCTGATGCTGCTCGGAATCGGACTGGCAGAGGCAGCAAGCCCCGCCTCCAATTCACCGTGGATGACGACCGGCGAACGCACTTCGCAGCCGATTGGCCACTACGAATTCTGCGATCGCTACAAGTCCGAATGCAACATCACCAGCCGCAACAGCAATATGCTGAAACTGACGCCGGAAATCTGGAAGCAGATCATTGCAGTCAATGCGAGCGTCAACGAAAAGATTGCGCCGATGACCGATATGGAAGCCTGGGGTCGCGAGGAATACTGGGAATATCCGACAACAGTCGGCGACTGCGACGACTACATGCTTTTGAAGCGTCGTGAACTGATGGCGCTCGGCATCCCGGCAAATACGCTGCTTTTCACAGTGGTTCGCCAGCCAAACGGTGAAGGCCATGCGGTTCTGACCGTTCGCACCGACCGTGGCGACTTCATTCTCGACAATCTCGATACCCGCGTTCTCGCCTGGAACAAGACCGACTATACCTATCTCAAGCGCCAGTCGACCACGAACACCGGTAGCTGGGTCTCAATCAAGAGCGACCGCGAACTCTTGGTTGGCAGCATCAAGAACTAATCAACAGATTAATCGAACAAGGACGGGTCGTCAGTCTCCCTCTGGCCCCGTCCTTTTTCTTTTCAGGCCGGCTCCAGCCCACGCATGAAAGATCGGGCCTTCTCGACGTAATGCTCTGCGGAAAGTCTGAGTTTATCCACCGCAGCATCGTCCAGTTCCCGGAGGATCCGCGCAGGAGAACCGACGACCAGCGAATTGTCCGGTATTTCCTTGCCCTCTGTCACAAGCGCCCCTGCCCCGATCAGACAATTCTTTCCGATCTTCGCGCCATTGAGAACGATGGCTCCCATACCGATCAATGTGTTGTCGCCAACGGTGCAGCCATGAAGTATGGCCCGATGCCCGATGGTACACCCTGCACCGACTGTGAGCGGAAAGCCGATATCGGTATGCATGATGGTGTGTTCCTGAACATTGGTGTCATCGCCAATGGTGATCGGCTCATTATCGCCGCGCAAAACGGCACCGAACCAGAACCCGGCATTCTCACCCACAACGATCTTGCCGATCAGGGTCGCATCGGGCGCGATCCAGTTGCTGCTGCGGTCCGCGAATAGCGGCTTGTGCCCGTTATATGCATAGATCGGCATGTTCTTCCTCCATCAGCAAACTCGATATTGAATCGCTAAGCCGTTTCAAGCAGTCATACAAGCACGACTTCACGCTCTGTTAACCATAAAAGACCGATATTCTTTTGCAATATCATCACCATGACACCCAGATGGAAACAGCACCAGATTACACCGCCTCGAAAATGGGAAGCCGCCTCTTCGGCTGGCTGCTGTTGGCGGTTATCGTTCTGATTCTGCTTTCGGTTGCCGTAAATGTTGGCGGGCGTCTGCTTGGTCCGCTGATTGCGCGCGGCGGACACTCCGACAGCACGCACGCTTATGAAATCATCATTGGCAACAATGTCCTGTCGATTCCAGCCAATATGATCCGCTTTTCGAACCAGCGACGTGACGGGGTGACGGGGCGTCTCGATCTTTATGCCCGCTGGCCGGGGCTTACCGGCTATACGGAACGCGACCGCGCCATCTTCAACCTTTTGACCCCGAAACGGCATCTCATTTTCATGTCTATCGAACAGCGAACCATGTCCCGCGACATGAGCGGGCGCTATCTGCCCATCTATGCCGAGCTGATAGACCCGAACGGGGAAACCGCCCCCGGAAACCTGACAGTACACCGTTTTCTGGAAAGCAGCGGTTACAAGGGCGAGGAACTGGTCCTGTCCGATCCGAGCAGCGGCAAGCCGGAATTCGTTGCACGATGTCTTGCGGATAGCGGTGCGGAAAGCTTCAATTCATGCGAGCGCGACGTCCAGTTCGGCCGCGACTTGCAGATACTTTATCGCTTCCCCCGCTCCATGCTTGGCGAATGGAAGTCACTGGACAAGGCGATCGTCGATTTTGCCAACGCTCATCTCCTTGACGGCAAGCCCGCCGACTGACGCCGAACGAAAATGAGTAATGGAGCGGCCGCCAGATAGATTGCGGGCCCAAACAGCCACACCCATCCGTTCCAGCTGGCTGCAGTCCTCATATAAAAGGCTGTAAAGATAACCGGCCCTGCGACGGCACTGATATTTGTAAGACTTGCCAACATCCCCTGAAGCGCGCCTTGCTCGTCTTGACTGGTCTTATCCGACAGGACGGATTGCAGAGCTGGCATCGCTATCCCGCCAAATGCCAGCAAGACGAGAATTGGCACAGTCATCCATCCTTCTGTCGCGATCGCGAGAGATGCCATGCCCAGCCCGTCAGCCGCTATTCCGATGATTATCGTATATCCAGCTCCAATTGTTGCGACGAGACGCCCCGTACCAAGCCATTGAAACATAGCATGCAGCAAACCGAATGCCGCAAGCGACAAGCCGACATATGTCGTATCCCAATGGAAACGATCTTCAGTGAATATCACCCACAAGGCAGCTGGTATTTGCCCTACCAATTGCAGGAGAAAGAAAACCCACAGCAACGGTTTCAGCCCCTTCTGCACACCCGATGGTACAAGAGCGCAATGAAGTCCCTTCGCCTGAGGCTCCGGTTTGGTTGTTCGGCGTACCTCCGGCATCACAAGGTAGACAGATAGGGCCATGAGACCGTTGACCGCGGCGGCGGCGGCAAATGGAGCTGTCAGTGATATACTTCCTAACGCGCCGCCAACGACCGGTCCAAGAATCATACCGCCGCCATAACATGCACCCAGCCAGCCAAAAGCTCGAGCACGTGTGCCCTCTTCCACCGTATCCGCTATGCAAGCCCCTGCAACCGCCATCGTTGCCCCCATCATGCCCGATAGGATGCGCCCGGCATAAAGAACCCAGAGATGAGGGGCGGCAGACATGATGGCATAATCGATCATCGCACCAATGAGCGAGCCAAGCAGGATCGGCTTCCGGCCAAACCGGTCGGACATTCCCCCCAGAATTGGGGCAAAGAACACCTGCATCAGTGCATAAAGAGACAGCAACACGCCATAGTGCCCCGCCACATCGTCGGAATGAGCCACATCCCGCAGCAAACTGGGCAGGACAGGCATCACAAGCCCGATTCCCACCGCGTCCAAAGCAGTAACGGCGAGAACAATCATCAATGTGCGTTTCATGCCAGCCTCACAATTTATCAACGATAAGGAACTGGACTTAAAATTTATCAATGATAAATTGTCAAGACACAACTGATTTGGTGAGCGCATTGGCAAAACTGCACCGTGATGCCGTGATACAAACGGCACTGGAACTATTGAACGAGGTCGGAGAAGAAGGCCTGACGACCCGTCGTCTGGCGGAACGGCTGGGTGTGCAACAACCTGCTCTCTACTGGCATTTCAAAAACAAACGTGTGCTGCTGGATGCCCTTGCAGAAACGATTTTGGCAGAGCATCACGACCACGCCTTACCGCGCGCTGGGGAGAACTGGCGTCATTTTCTAATTGAAAATGCACATAGTTTCCGACGGGCATTGCTGACTTATCGTGACGGTGCGCACATTCACGCCGGAACCCGCCCGAATAACAATCAGGCGGGACAGGCGGAAACCCAGATCGAGTTTTTGATTCAGGCAGGCTTTACACCCGCAAATGCAGCGCGCGCGCTAATCGCCATAAGCCATTATGTTGTCGGTTCAGCGCTGGAACAACAGGCCGACATCCACGAAAGCGTGCCGGGCGATGCCGTAAGCATCACTGCGACATCGGAAATTGCCCAAGCCATTGCAATACTGGATGCAGACGGCGCAGAAAATCTGTTCGATTTTGGCTTGATGCTATTAGTCGATGGACTGGAACGACATCGGCAGTCCTGAGCGCCTCTACTCCCCGTTCAACTCCTGGAAAGCTCTTCGTCCATCTTCCCTGAACTTGATCTGGCTGAGCGGAACTCCGCTCAAAAGATGCTCCTCCGTGGCAGCCAGCACGATCTCCAGCTTTAGTATTTCTGCCGACCCAAGAAACTTCCAGCATCCTTTTCCCGCGAGAAGCGAGTAGTTGTGGTCCATGACATAGGCTGCGGCGGCGTAAGCGCCGTCGCATTTCCCGATGCTTTGCGGTTCATCGAGGATCTCAATGACCGACCGTGAGCCATCGTCCTGCCCGGTTTCGATAGTGCCGAGGACTTCTGCGCGCGCCGCTAAGGACAGGGCCACCAAAAGCATGGCCAATGAAAAACCGAATTTCATAAAGACACCCAAGGGTCAAAACTATCTGGCGTTCTCAGGGATAATCGCAAATCTCATAACCGCTCAGCTCTGATTCCACGCCCGCCTTGATCCAGAAGAAAACGCTGCCTTCGCTCGTCATATGGGCGGTGCATAAAGCGACGACATTTTCCTTGCCGACAGGCGCCTTGCTCGCGCAAGAGGCTTTCCAGCTCGCGATCCGCTCGATGGAATCCTTTTTGATATCGGGAAATCCGAAATAGATGGTTTTGAAGTTCTCTGCGAGCTTCGGGCAGGTTCCGTCGTCCTCGATAGCCTGCGCACGGACGACTGACGGCAGCATGACAGAAAGGGCCAGCGTGGCAGCGATGATCTTCATGAATCCTCATCAGTCATATCTGGAGTCATATCTGGACAACAAAACGCCCTCTCCATAGGAAAGGGCGTCAAAGAACATTCCTGCCCGGCATCAGCGTCGTTTGCGACGCGATTACCGCGACCGATCAAAGATCAACGTCGAGAATGGCCATCGAGAAATTGTAGGAGAGTTCGCCTTCATCCTCGTCCTTATAGACCAGGCCCAGGAATTCGTCGTTGAGGTAAAGCTCGGCGGAGTCGTTCTTGCGCGGACGCGCCTTCACCTGCAGGCCGGGATTATTGAAAGTCCGTTTGAAATAGGCGTCCAGTTTTTTGAGTTCTTCGGGTTTCAACCGGCTTCTCCTGATATTGAATTGAGCCGGTTTATTGCACCCGGCAATTTCCTATGTAAACCCCCGATAAACGGGGACTCAAGGGATGTTGGCGTCCAATAGCCTCTTTAGACAGAATATAGGCCGCATACTGGAAAAAACCAGCAAGCGGCCTTGTTCAAGCTGCAACGATACGATGTATCGCCTAAATCCCTTCGCCCAGCATCTGGTCCATGACGCGGGAAGGCTCGGCACAACCCGTATCGCCCATGATCCGGGCCGGCACACCGGCTACCGTGACATTGTTCGGAACAGGCTTCAGAACCACCGAACCGGCTGCAATTTTCGAGCAATGACCGACTTCGATATTGCCGAGAATTTTCGCGCCAGCACCGATCAGCACACCGTGACGGATTTTCGGATGACGGTCGCCGCTCGATTTGCCCGTGCCGCCGAGTGTGACACCGTGAAGAATCGAAACATTGTCTTCGATCAACGCTGTTTCGCCGACCACAAGTCCGGTCGCATGATCAAGGAAAAGGCCGCTGCCGAGTCTAGCCGCCGGATGAATATCCGTCTGGAAGATCGAGGACGAACGGCTTTGCAGGTAATAGGCGAAATCCTTGCGGCCTTCATGATAGAGCCAATGCGCCAGACGATGGGTCTGGATCGCATGGAAACCCTTCAGGTAAAGGATCGGATCCATGAAGCGGCTATAGGCCGGATCGCGATCATAAACCGCCTGAATATCGACGCGGACAATCTGGGACCACTCAGGATTGGCATCCAGCATCGCGTCAAAGGTCTGGCGCAGAATATCGGCGCTCAGATCGGCGTGCCCGAGACGCTCGGCGATACGATGCATGACCGCATCTTCCAGGCTCGGCTGGTTGAGGATCGTCGCATAGAGGAACGTGCCCAACACGGGATCGTTCTTGGCCGCTTCCTCCGCTTCGGCACGGATGGAATGCCAGATGGGATCGACCTGACCCAGACCGGGGGTCGCTTTCGCTGATGTGCGAACGGACATATGCATACTCCAGTTTTGCACCGCGCGAGGAGGAGACGACAGCCGAACTTTTCGCTCAATCCCCACGCCGCAATACGAGTTCGGCGCGCAGCATAACTTAAAATGCTTTGCCTTGACACAGCCGAATTTGACGCGCCCCGTCGGCGCATTCTTTGTCAGAAATCAAATTCGCTTCAGAGTCGATTTTCTTTCAAAAACTGCAACACCGCCTGCTTGTAGACCTTGTCACCAACGGCCAGCATATGGTCGCGGTCCGGAATATCGACGGCCTGTCCATTTGGCAGAAGATCGGCGAGTTCCTGCGCGCTGCCTGCAATATCATCGGTCGTGCCGACGGCCACGAGAACAGGCTGCATGATACGTGCAATCGCAGCGGCGGGAACCAGCTCCTTGGAGGTAATCACACAGGCTGCAAGGGCGATACGATCACTCTTGGTCTGGTCGGCAAATTTGCGGAACATCTGTCCACGTGGATGGGTGATCGTGGTCGGATCTTCTGCAAGCAGCGCCTCGCCAATAGGCTCCCAGTCGCCAGCGCCCGTTACCATGCCGATGCCAAGCCCACCGAAAACAGCGCTATGAACGCGCTCGGCGTGTTCAATCGCCAGAAATGCGGTAATGCGTGCGCCCATGGAATAGCCCATGACATGCGCCTTTTCGATCCCGAGATGATCGAGCAGGGCTGCAGCATCAGCCGCCATTTTGGTCGGCGTGTATTCGTCTGCGTCGTGGGGCTTCGCGGAAAGCCCGTGCCCACGATTATCGATGGCGATAACGCGGTATCCGGCTTCGGTCAGCGTACGGAACCAGCCGGGCGAAACCCAGTTGACGAGACTTGAAGAAGCAAAGCCATGAATGAGCAGGATCGGATCGCCTTCTCCGTCCTGACGATATGCCAGACGCAAACCGTCATGTTCGAAATATTCGATATCGAGGGCACTCACCTGATTATTCCTCTTGATTTTATTACAGCAGCGTCACGACCGGCATTCGCCACAAATCACACGATGGACCGCTTTGTCACCAATCTTTATGCCGGTTCTTTTAACCGTACCGGCCAGAACCTCCACGACATACGCTGCCGGAACTTCAGATGAAATGATATTTTCGGAGAATGGCACCGCATTTTCGTGAATGGCCGATACGCGTCCCTTGTCATCGAGGAAAACCATATCAAGAGGCGACGGTGTATTCTGCATCCACATCATGACACGGCGCATTTCTCCGAACACGAAGATCATGGCGCGATCCTTGGGAAAATCCGTGCGCCACATCAGGCCGCGCACACGTGCATCGTCGCTTTCAGCCACTTCCAGCGCAAAATTTACCTTGTTGCCATTGGAGGTAATGAATGTCAGCGGTTCCTTGTCGACCGGCAGCCGCATCGGCTGTGTCTCATCGGCCTGAGCAACGAATGCGAAGAAAACAAATGCAAAAGCGAGAAAAATGCGGCCCATACCCTGCCCACTCAGATAAACAAACTGGCTTGTAAACAAACAGGCTTGGAACCTAGCAATAGGACAGAGTGACGACAAGACCGCTCAGGCCGCACAAAGCGGCCTTCACCTGCTTGTTACAAGAATTGAGAAATTTGGCGCGCTCTAATGCGAAACCGGGATTGCCGTGCCGATATCCGGATGGATTTCCGCCGCCATCAGGCCCTTGTCGCCTTCGCCGAAGCGAATAAGCACGACCTGACCGGGGCGCAACTCCATCATGCCGAAACGACGCAGCGTTTCCATATGGATGAAAATATCTTCCGTCCCCTCGCCGCGCGTCAGGAAGCCGAAGCCCTTGGTGCGATTGAACCACTTGACGATCACGCGCTCAAGGCCGCTCGACGGCGTAACAGTCACATGAGTTCGCTGCGGCGGCATCTGCGCCGGGTGAACGGCAGTAGACGTATCCATCGACAGGACGCGGAAACATTGCAGGCCGCGATCGCCATTGCGAACTTCACAAACGATGCGCGCACCTTCCAGAGCAGTCTGGAAGCCGTCGCGACGCAGTGACGTCACATGGAGAAGAATGTCATTAAGGCCCGGCTGGTCTGGAACAATGAAGCCGTAGCCCTTGGCTACGTCGAACCATTTGATATGGCCCGAGACTTCGATGATATCGCCCAGCTCTTCCGAGGCGTGCTGGCTGTGAAACTGGTCATTAGACACAGACTTGTCCGCCATGCGTTCGCCCCTCCTCTGTTCTTCCGTTGCGATTCCGACCTGATTCTTGTCCAAAGAATAACACTTCCTTAACCGGAGGCGGCAAGCCCAAACTTGCATCCGTCCCCATGAAGACCACAGACTTCACAACTTCATGGTTACTTTTCCCGGCACAGCAGCGTTTGAAACTGACCCACCACCTGAAATATGGCCGGTCGTCAATTTGGCAATGACATGTTCAAGACATTTCCGGTCACATCTGCTGCTCAAAATTTTTGAACGTCACTCTGTCCATGATAACTTGACGTTCGGCCTCCGACATCGGATTCGATGTCCTTGCGTTTCCCGAACGTCAACCGCCCGAATTACAACAGCCGAGGAAAAGACTATGCGCTATCTGCACACGATGGTCCGAATTCGCGACATCGACGAATCTCTCGATTTTTATGTAAACAAACTCGGCCTTGAAGAAATCCGCCGCACTGAAAATGACAAAGGCCGCTTCACGCTGATTTTTCTCGCTGCGCCCTCCGATACGGATCGGGCGAAGGCAGAGCGGGCGCCGGAATTGGAACTCACCTTCAACTGGGATCCGGAGACCTATACGGGCGGCCGCAATTTCGGCCATCTCGCCTATATGGTCGATGACATCTACACCACTTGCCAGAAGCTGCAGGATGCAGGCGTCACCATCAATCGTCCGCCGCGTGACGGGCACATGGCCTTCATCAAATCGCCCGATGGCATTTCCATCGAACTGATCCAGAAAGGTGACCGTCTGGCGCCGCAGGAGCCATGGGCTTCAGCCGAAAATATCGGTAGCTGGTAATAAAAAAGCCCCGCCACAAGGGCGGGGCTTTTTCTCAATACTGAACAATTATTCCGTTCCCTGAATGGCTGCGAGAAGCCATTCGCCGCCATCCGTGCGAGTGAACGTCCAGAGCTCGACGCTTTCCACCGGCTCATCCGGATTGCCTTCGACGACAGCGCCGGTATTGCGATCCAGCATCACATCGATCGCCGAATAGCGGATTGCAACGGTTGCGTATTCGACATCGCCTTCGCGCCAGGCTTCGGAAACGTCACCCTGCAGAAGCTTGACGTCCTTCACTTCGTTGCGCATGCCGCTGGAAGCGATCTCGCCCAGTTCTTCGGCCAGATAGGACATGGCTTCCGGGGTAGCGAGCTTGCGCAGCGCTGCATAATCCTCACGGCCATAAGCGGTCTGGACTTCAGCAAGCATCTGTTCGAAACGATCCAGATCCTCCTGACCGACATCCATCGGTTCATCTTCAACCGCCGGAGCGGCGGGGGTGACCGGAGCGGCTGCCTGCTTGGTCTCGAACGGGTTCACCGAAGGCGTACGGCCACCAAAACCGGCCTGTGAACCAGCTTGCGGGGCTGCGGTCTTTGCAGCACCGAAAGGCTGCGCGCCTGCGTTACCGGCACCTGCCGCTGCAGGCTGGCGACGATTTGCGAACATACGCATGACAAACATCGCAATGAGCGCGATCACCGCAACCTGCAACAACAGGCCGAACATCCCGGCAAGACCGCCAAGGCCGTTGCCGAGCAGCATGCCGATCAGGCCACCGACGAGAAGACCGCCCAGCATGGAACGACCGAAGTTACCGAACATACCGCCGGAACGCTGTGCCTGCGCAGCATTCTGCGTACCTGTTGCGCCCGGACGGTTGGTCTGCGTCGCGCCGGTATTCGGCGTCATCGAACGTTCCATCGGCGCGGCATTGTTAGGTGCAGTGCGCGTCGGCGCTGGCGCAGAATAGGTGCGTGCGCCACGGCTGCCGAAACCGCCACCGCCCGCACGGCGAGCCTCGGCGAAATCGACCGCAGCAAAAGAGGCAATCAGCCCCAATACCATTGCAGCTGTCAGTTTGGTCAGGCGGCTTCCGGAACCCGGCATCGGTTTCTCCCACTTAGAGTCATGTCTGAATGTTTAAATCAGTGCTCATATGGGAATTCGCCCCCACACCTCACAAGAGCGTGAAGGCAAAAAAATCCAGAAATTTCAAATAGGCCCGGAATTTTAAATAGGCAAAGCCGCATCCAGAATCTGTATTTGTGGCGTGACCGAGCCATTCCAATGATTTAGCGACAGATTGCCTGCAACATGGACGCTCTGGCCGATATTGTTGAACAGGAACCGCCCCAGATCGCCTTCCGCCGCCCGGAAGGCGATGGCATTGACGCGCTTTCCATCCGCGCCACGCAACGCGACACGCACGTGATCGCGCCCGACGCCACGCACATCGGCCAATATATGATGCGGCAGCGCCAATATGGGCTGCGGATGCGCCGAACCGTATGGCCCAGCCTTCTGCAAGGCTTCATAGAGCGATACCGTTGCGCCTGATGCGGCCAGTGCGCCATCGATGGACAGGCTCTGGTTTTCGCGCAGGCGCGAAACGATATGCGCCGATTCTTCTTCAAGATAAGCCCGCAGCGCGCCAAGATTTGCGCGCTCGATGGTGATACCGGCCGCCATGGCATGGCCGCCACCCTTGACGAGCAGCCCGCGCTCCATCGCGCCCCGCACCAGCTTGCCAAGATCAAGCCCCATGATCGAACGACCGGAGCCCGAACCGACGCCATTGGCGTTGAAAGCAATCGCAAAGGCTGGCCGCCGGGCCTTTTCCTTAAGCCGCGAGGCCAGCAACCCGACGATACCGGGATGCCAGCGGTCACTTGCCGTCACGATCACCGATGCTCCCGCGCCACCGGAAATTTCCAGCGAAGCTTCCGCTTCAGCCTCCATAAGCATCTCGGCTTCCATGGCCTGACGCTCCTGATTGAGACGGTCAAGCTCGACTGCAATCCGATCCGCGGTTGCGGAATCGTCCAATGTCAGCAGTCGTGCGCCAAGCCCCGCATCGCCGATGCGCCCGCCAGCATTGATGCGCGGCCCGATAAGATAACCGAGGTGAAAGACATTGAGCGGTTCGCCAATGCGGGCAACACGCGCCAAGGCCGCAAGGCCGACATTGCTCTGCGACCGCGCAACGACCAGTCCTTTGACGACGAAAGCGCGGTTGACACCTGTCAACGGCACCACATCGCAGACCGTTGCCAGTGCCACCAGATCGAGCAGAGAAAGAAGATCGGGACCCGGTCCCTTGCCGCGCTCGCGCAGGATTTTGGTCACCTGTACCAATGTCAGAAAGACCACGCCTGCCGCGCAAAGATGCCCCTGCTGCGAAATATCATCTTCGCGGTTGGGATTGACGATAGCCACCGCATCTTCAGGCAGATCGCCGCCGACCTGATGGTGATCGAGCACGACGACATCCGCTCCAGCTTGCTTGGCGGCTGTAATCGACGATGCGCTGTTGGTGCCACAATCGACTGTGACGATAAGGGTCGCACCTTTGGCGACCAGATCGCGCATGGCATCGGGATTGGGGCCGTAACCTTCAAAAATCCGGTCAGGAATATAGATGGAGTGCTGAATGCCGTAATGTTTGAGAAAACGCGCCATCAAGGCGGAAGAACACGCCCCATCGACATCGTAATCGCCAAAAATGGCCACGGTCTCGCGACGCAGAATGGCATCGGCAATACGGCTGGCCGCATTTTCCATATCTGTGAGCGTCGCCGGGTCGGGCATGAGATTGCGCAGCGTCGGATCGACAAATTCCGGCGCATTTTCTACCGACACCCCCCGCCCGGCCAGCACGCGTGCAACCAGATCGGAAATGCCGTGATGCTGCGCAATGGCAAGCGCCGTATTGGCCTCACGCAGGCCAAGCCGGTCTACCCATTTCTGTCCGGTTGCGGATTGTTTTATTCCGAGAAAAAAGCGCTCTGTCGTCATAAGTTTCTAAAGACACAAAAGGCGGCATTTTTGCAATGCCGCCTTTGACTATTCTACGCTCAATCCTGCCAAGGTTTAGGCTGAACCGTTCTCGCGCAATCACCTAGAACTTGGACAGATCCTGATGTCGCGCCTTGATCTCGCGCACTGTCTGCGAGCTTGAACGCATGACGATGGTGTGCGTCTGGATATAGTCACGGGCGAATTTCACGCCGGAAAGCATGTTGCCATCCGTCACGCCGGTAGCGGCAAAAAGCACGTCGCCCTTGGCCATTTCTTCCAGCGAATAGACCTTCTTCGGGTCTGCAATGCCCATCTTCGCGGCACGAGCGATCTTTTCATCGGTATTGAGCTGAAGACGACCCTGCATCTGGCCACCAATGCAGCGCAACGCTGCCGCAGCCAGAACGCCTTCAGGCGCGCCGCCAATACCGATATAGATGTCGATGCCGGTTTCGTCCGGGTTGGTCGTGTGCATCACACCGGCCACGTCACCGTCGCCGATGAGGCGGATGGCAGCGCCGGTCGCCCGCACTTCCTCGATCAAACGCGCATGGCGCGGACGATCCATGATGCAGGCGGTGATTTCATTCGGCTTCACGCCCTTCGCCTTGGCGACGGACATGATGTTATCCGTCGGGCTTGCGTCAAGGTCCACAACGCCCTTCGAGTAGCCCGGGCCAACGGCGATCTTTTCCATGTAAACGTCAGGCGCGTAAAGCAGGTTGCCCTTCTCGGCAATCGCGATAACAGCAAGCGAGTTCGGCAGATTCTTGGCGCAAATCGTCGTGCCTTCCAGCGGATCGAGCGCGATATCGACATCCGGTCCCTGCTTGGTGCCAACTTCTTCGCCAATATAGAGCATCGGCGCTTCGTCACGCTCGCCTTCACCGATAACAACCGTTCCGGCGATCGGAAGACGGTTCAATTCCTGACGCATGGCATCGACGGCGGCCTGATCAGCAGCCATTTCGTCGCCACGGCCACGCAGCCTCGCCGCGGCGACCGCTGCACGCTCGGCCACGCGGACCAGTTCGAGTGTGAGAATGCGATCCAGTCCGTGGGGGTGCTGCTCTGCGGTCTTGGCCATTTGAACAAAGTCCTGAATTCGAATTGCGTGGACGCGGCGCATGAAGCCCGCGATTGCCGCCTCTTATAGCGACACTGTGCAAACCTTTTGTCAAAGTCCCCCGCCCCCTGCAAGGGCGATAGAGCTAAAAACAATGTACGCTCAAACTCTTAATCGATTTAAGCTATACACGCTTCGTTTCATGTCCGGGCCGGATGTGAACGCTCACACCCGGCCAGAAGTTGCAGAAATTGTTAAACAACCAAAAGATGTTGCGGGCAATCAGCTTCCGATTCCATCAAAGAAAAACTCCGGACTTTCCACTTCGACCAGCTTTTTTCTTTCGATCATCCAGAAACGGTTGCCGACATTGCGAACAAAACTGCGGTCATGCGAGACGATCAGGCTCGCCGCCTCGTTGCGCAGCAGTTCCACTTCCAGCGCTTCCTGACCTTCGATATCGAGATGATTGGTTGGTTCATCAAGAATATAGAAGTTCGGATTGGTCAGCCGCAGAACCAGCATGGCAAGTCGCGCCTTCTGCCCGCCGGACAAACGTTCCAGCGGTTTGGCCTGCATTTCAAGCGTCATGCCCGCCCCGGCCAGCAAGGATCGCGTCCGCTGGTCGCCAATATCGAACCTTCTTGCAATCGTCTCGAATGGTGTCCAGTCCGGGCGCAGCTCCGACAAGGCCTGATCGCTATATCCAAGCACCAGCGAGGGCGTCGCCTTGATTCCTGCCTGTGCCTGATCCGGCGCAAGAATGGCCTCACGCACAAGCGTCAGCAACCGGGTCTTGCCCATGCCATTGGCCCCCAGCAGAACAATTCGGTCGCCCGGATTGATCCAAAGCTGTCCTGTCTTGAAGAGAAGCCGCCTATCGGGCGTGGCAATTTCGGTCTGATCGAGAACAACCAGCGCCTTGGCGTGGCTGCCTCGACTGCTCAGTATGATCTTGCCGGCAGAGCGCTCCACATGCGCCGCCTTGGCGCTTTCCTCGATCTTGTCGGCTCGCGCTTTTAACTGCTTGGTCTTGATCACAAGCAGATCACTACCCGAATTGATGCCAATATTGTTGAGCTTCGCCGCCTGCTTGCGCAACTGCTGGACTGTTTTCATGTCCTTTTCAAATTGCCGGGCATCGGCCGCGTCGATTTCATCAAGCGCAACACGCGCCTGACTATATGGCAAGGCGAAAACCGGTGATTTTTCCGCCCGCAGAAACAGCGTTCGCTTCGTAACCGCATCAAGGAAAGCGCGGTCGTGACTGCTGACGACCACCGCAACCGAACGCGGCAGCGCATTCAGCCAATCTTCCAGCAACCGCACTTTTTCAAGATCCAGATGGTTGGTCGGTTCGTCGAGAAGAAGAACATCAGGTTCGGAAACCCAAGCGCGCGCCAGAAGTGCAAGCCGCTGCCAGCCGCCGCTCAACTGCCCTATGGGGCGCTGCCGCAGTTCTTCGGTGACGTTAAGGTCATCCAGCACGATATCGGCGCGCCAGCTTTCATAATCGCGCGCTTCTTCGTCAAGCCCATCCAGCACAACCTCGTAAAAGCTGCGATTGAACAGTTTTTCGGGCACATACTGGCTGACATAGCCGATCTTCAAACCGCGCGACCGCGTGATGGTGCCAAGCGTCGGATCGCCCTCCCCGACAAGGAGACGCAGAAGACTGGTCTTGCCGCGCCCGTTGGCAGCGACAATGCCAAGCCGCTCGCCCTCGCCTATGACGAGATCGAGATTGGCAAACAGAGGTTCATGAAGGGTCAGGGAAAGATTCTGGATAGAAACAAGAGACATGGCAATCAGCCCGATTCTGCCACGCACGAATGCCCGGTTTCCAAACCGTGACACGAATAGATGTGCTGGCGAATGTCCGGCAGCGGTTCAACGACCGCGCCTTCAGGAAAAGGCAGAACAAGACAGTGATTTCAGTCTTTTTCCGCCCTGCACAAGTTACTTATGCAGGGCAAAATCGGGGCCGTGCTGACGGTGATGATCATGACGCGTCACATACATCATACAGCCCTCCTTTTCCTGTTTTGTCTCTTGAAACGAATTAAGCCGGATCAAATCCGACCCGGCTTTCATAACAAAGGTGAATCCAACCTGCAAGAGAGGCAGTCACGCCGGTTCTCACCCGGCGCGTTCGATGCGGATCATCTGCGGTTTATCGACCAGATGATCGTCCTTGAGGATTGCTTCCAGCGCTTTCTTGACGGCTGCTTCAGTCGTCTCATGCGTGACGAGGATGACCGTCTTGATGCCTTCGTTGGCTGCGCCATCCATTGGTGGACGCTGGACGATCGATTCCAGCGAAATATCGTTTTCAGCCATGCGCTTGGCAATGGCCGCAAAAGCGCCAATGCGGTCAAGGACGGTCAGGCGGATGAAGTAACCGCCCGCGTGCTTGCGCATCTTGGCGCGCTTGTAAGGCTGCAATGCCTTGGCAGGCGTACCGAACACCGGACCATGCTGGAAGCCCGGACGGCTCTTGGCGATATCCGCAACATCACCGATTACGGCAGATGCCGTCGCATTGCCGCCCGCTCCGGGACCGGACAGCAAAAGCTCGCCCAGAAGATCGGTTTCGATTGCCACGGCGTTGGTGACGCCATGAACCTGCGCGATGACCGACGAGGTCGGCACCATGGTCGGGTGCACGCGCTGTTCAATGCCCGTATCGGTCTTCTGCGCGACGCCCAGAAGCTTGATGCGATAGCCGAGTTCGTCGGCGGCGCGAATGTCGGCCAGCGAAATATTGCTGATGCCTTCCAGATAGATGTCATCGGCAGCGATCTGCGTACCGAAGGCAAGACTGGTTAAGAGCGCCAGCTTGTGCGCCGTATCGTTGCCTTCGATGTCGAAAGTCGGATCAGCTTCGGCATAACCGAGGCGCTGCGCGTCCTTGAGACAGTCTTCAAACGAAATCCCCTCTTCCCACATCCGAGTCAGGATGTAGTTGCAGGTGCCGTTCATGATGCCATAGACGCGCGAAACCGTGTTGCCGGTCAGCGATTCACGCATTGCCTTGATGACCGGAATGCCGCCCGCAACAGCGGCTTCGAAATTGAGCAGAACGCCCTTGTCTTCAGCGATCTTGGCAAGCGCAACGCCATGGCGTGCAAGCAGAGCCTTGTTGGCGGTCACGACATGGCGACCGGCGCGCAGAGCCGCTTCCACGGAAGCCTTGGCCGGACCGTCCTCGCCACCGATCAGCTCGACGAAAACGTCGATATCGGCAGATTTGGCCAGTTCCACCGGATCGTCGAACCAGGCAATACCGGAAAGATCGATACCGCGGTCCCGCGTGCGGTCGCGGGCGCTGACCGCCGTAACCGTTACAGGCTTGCCGCACTGGCGCGTGAGCATTTCGGACTTGTCACGCAGGATACGCAACACCGAAGCACCAACGGTGCCGAGCCCGGCAACGCCGATCCGTAATGCATCACTCATTATATCGACCTTCTGTATGGAGTGGCTTATCGGGTGGGATGCCACGGGCTGCATGATGCTGCCCGTAGCCTTTTGAAATATTATCCGCGACGACCTTCGAGCGGTATCACATTCTGCAGGTTCTCATCCTTGGTGGAGAGGAACCGCTTGATGTTGCGCGCTGCCTGACGAATGCGATGTTCGTTCTCGACCAGCGCGATACGCACATAATCGTCGCCGTGTTCGCCAAAACCAATGCCCGGCGCAACGGCCACATCGGCCTGCTCGACCAGAAGCTTGGAAAATTCGAGTGAACCCAGTGGACGGAAGCGTTCAGGGATCGGAACCCAGGCGAACATGGTTGCCGCTGGCGGCGGAACATCCCAGCCCGCCCGACCGAAGCTTTCGACCAGCACATCGCGGCGCTGTTTATAGACATTGCGCACATAGGCGATGTCCGAACCGTCACCATTCAGCGCTGCCGTCGCGGCAACCTGGATTGGTGTGAACGCACCATAGTCGAGATAGGACTTCACGCGGGTAAGAGCCGCGATCAGGCGCTCATTGCCAACCGCAAACCCCATGCGCCAGCCCGGCATGGAAAACGTCTTCGACATGGAAGTGAACTCCACCGCCACATCCATGGCGCCCGGCACTTCCAGCACCGATGGCGGCGGATTGCCATCGAAGTAGATTTCCGAATAGGCAAGGTCCGACAGGATGACGATGTCATGCTTGCGGGCAAATGCGACGACATCCTTGTAGAAATCAAGCGTTGCTACATAGGCCGTCGGGTTGGACGGGAAATTCAGGATCAATGCGATCGGCTTCGGGATCGAATGCTTCACGCCGCGCTCAAGCGTCGGAATGAAGGTATCATCCGGCTTGGCCTGAACTGAACGGATCACCCCGCCCGACATGATGAAGCCGAAGGAGTGAATCGGATAGGTCGGATCGGGGCACAGAACCACATCGCCCGGCGCGGTGATGGCCTGCGCCATATTGGCGAAACCTTCCTTGGAACCGAGCGTGGCAACGACCTGCGTATCGGGATTGAGCTTCACACCGAAGCGGCGCGCATAATATTGTGCCTGCGCGCGACGCAGCCCCGGAATCCCCTTGGATGAGGAATAACGATGCGCGCGCGGATCCTGCACGGCCTCACACAGCTTGTCGACGATGTTCTGCGGGGTCGGCAGATCGGGATTCCCCATGCCCAGATCGATGATGTCGGCACCCGCCGCTCGCGCCGATGCCTTCAGACGGTTGACCTGTTCAAAGACATAAGGGGGCAGACGACGGACTTTATGGAATTCTTCCGACATGATCCTGTTCCAGTGGAGGGTTGAACGTAATGGCGCGTATGCGCCGCAATGGAGCTATACACCTGTTCTCGAATCGGGTCGAGACGTGTTGCCGCGTCAAAGGACGCGGATTTCGTCTTTAGAGCACATCCCGAAAAGTGTGAAACGGATTTCGGATAAGATGCGCGCCAAAAACCAAGGAAGAGGATTTACTCTTCCCCGCTTTCGATCTGTTTCAGGGTGGCGTCCGTTTCCTGCTGCGCCTGCTGACGCAAGCTCGCAGCCTCGGCGGGCGTGAAGCCGGCGCCGGTGCCTCTGGATGCCGCCAGACGCGTGCGGTCGGCATCAAGCTTGGCTGTAAGCTGCTGCTTTTCTTCTGCGGTGATCTGCGTGGTCGCAGCCTTCGGCATATGGCCGAATGTGGGGAAAACACCGGTGCGCGAAGCACCTTCCTGCGGCGTACCCTGAAACTCTTTTCCGCCCGCGCATGCCGTGAGCATCGCCGCCGCCGTTGCTGCCAGCAAAAGATTGGCGATCTGCCGCGTGCGATTGGTCATGTTTCTGTTCCCGGTTAATGCCGCATAAGGTGCTGTTGGCCACAACACCAGACAAAGATAAAGCAATTGCGAAGGGATAGCACCAAGTCGAGGCACCCTGTCAACAAGTGAGTGATGTAAATCGGAAATTCGCCTTGCCGTGAAGCCGGATCAGGGCTCGCAGACTATCGTGCGCGACGGATAGGAACAGCGAATGTAACCAATGGTTACATAAAGTAATATTTCGTTATTAGCGAATATTCCGCACGGACCGCGAAGTCTTTTAACTCTAAATGCGCATCAATAGTTGCGCTCGGCGATTAAAAAACTTAAAAATTGGTAACCAATTGCCAATCAGGTGATTTGTCCAATACAGCGAAATGACAGTCATAACTCTGAAGTGACCATCATAACACGCTGATATTTCTGAATTTCTTTCCCGGCACGAACAGTCGGGAGCTGTGGGGACGATAGCCATCAGGGATGATGTCAGCCTCGCACGGGAGAGCCGATCTCCCGAAACCAGGTAGGCTCGAATGGATTCGGGTCGCCAAACTGGTCAGGGAAATCGAGCTGGAGCAGACTGTTGAAATTTGCGCATTCTACACACCGGACCACCGGCAGGTTTCTTTCAGGTAGCGTGGCTTTGCTTGCGCTTCTTGTCACGTCCTGCACGTCAACCGGTACAGGCCTTGACGGTAAGCCGCTCCAGATGACCTCTGCAACCGGTGGCTCCATGATTGCGGACACATTGCAAAGTGCCGCCGATCAGACAGCTGCCGCAGAAGCGACGGCTGCAACTCCGTCAACAGAAGAGAAAAAGGCCGAAGCCAAGCCGGGCGAAACTAAACCCGCCACAGCGGCTGAAGCGACAAACACCAATAATAAAGAGCAGGCAAAACCGGTCGAGACTGCAACTGCCACGGAACAACAGCCGGCACAGGTAGCAGCCCTCGCCCCGCAGCAGCCGAAGAGTTCATCGCTTTTCGGCATGTTCGGTGGCAACAAGCCCGCTGAACCTGAACCTGCGCAAGCCGCAGAACAACCTGCGGCAGCCGCTCCAGCTGAAACCGCGAAAAAGCAGCAGGAACCGGCAAAGGACGAAAAGCCTGCCGAAGCTGCAGAAACACAGCAAAGCACAGCGGCAAAACCTGCCGAAGCTGAAAAGCCCGTTCAGGTCGCTTCATTGTTCGGCTCCACGAAGAGCGCTTACACCTCGCCGCAGCGCCCAACGGCTTCGCAAGGCAGCATATCACGACTTTTCTCGGACGAATCGACCGGAAAACGCTCAGACAGAACCGAAAACAAGAAGCTTGCTGTCGCCAAACCGGTTTCGCCATCTGCGAAGCATGAATACAATTATTCGCTGCCGGGCGTGCGCCCCAATGGCGGCGTTGAAATCAAGCATCGCAACAGTCTTTATGACGATAGCGATATTGACGCGAACGAAGATGATGAATTTGCGAGCGTAACACTTGCTTCGGCTCCGGGTCTTGCCCGCCTTGCGCCCAATGGCCTGAAAGTACAAAGACAGACCGTGGATGTTGCCTGTCTAAAACCGCAACTCGTATCCATGCTGAAAACCATGGAGCGGCATTTCCGCCGTCCGGTAATGGTAACATCGGGCTATCGCAGCCCGTCCTATAACCGCAAGGTCAATGGTGCCCGCAAATCGCTCCATATGATCTGTGCAGCCGCAGATATTCAGATCGACGGCGTTTCCAAGTGGGAAGTCGCTCGCTTCGCCCGGTCCATGTCGGGACGTGGCGGCGTCGGCACCTATTGCCACACGACTTCGGTTCACGTCGACGTTGGGCCGGAACGCGACTGGAACTGGCGCTGCAAGGGCTAAAAAAGAGGCGTCCCAGGGATACACGGAAGCCGGATCATATGATCCGGCTTTTTTCTTTTGTCTTTATATTCAAGGAAATAAGGAATCCACCCGCCGAAGTTTCCCCTATTTTTGCAGTACATTCGATTTTTTTCAGAAAAGTGTTTTTTGGGGCTTGCGAGTCAGAACCTTCCTGAATATAAGCCCACTCACACCAGCAGGCGCCCATCGTCTAGCGGTTAGGACAGCGCCCTTTCACGGCGCAGACAGGGGTTCGATTCCCCTTGGGCGTACCATTGCTGGTTTTTCTTTTTCCCTTATAATTCAATCCATTAGCGCCTGATTGGCGTCGCTTCGTGCTACCTGAACTTATTCACAGACAGGTGAAAAAAGGGGCTTGCATGTCAGAAATTTCCTGACTATAAGCGCCCCACACCAGCAGGCGCCCATCGTCTAGCGGTTAGGACAGCGCCCTTTCACGGCGCAGACAGGGGTTCGATTCCCCTTGGGCGTACCATTGCTGGTTTTTCTTTTCCTTTAGAATTGACGCAAATATTACTGGCTGAATTGCCAGGATGCTGTTACGCGCCGGGCTGCAACCTTTTCGAAAGGACAGCATAATGTCGAAAGCAACAGCAATCGTTCCCACCGCCCATGCCAGCCGCTACCTTCAGCAGCTCTGCAAACATTGGGCGCACAAATTCGCAGTCGAATTCACGCCGGAACACGGCACCATCGATCTCGGCGAGAATCGTCTCGTGATTCTCGATGCCGATGCGGAAAAACTGACCACAACGGTTGAAACCTCGGAAGAAAACCTCGCCCGCCTCGAAGAGGTCGTGGCAAGTCACGTCGTCCGCTTCGCTTTCCGCGAGGAACTCGTCTTCAATTGGGTAAAACAGTAACAAAAGCGGGGGGCGTTTACCCTATCTGTAAAAAGCCCGCAAATTGCCCGGAATAGCCATTATCGCATCACAATCCGGGCAAATTCTCCCGCGAAATTCTTCCCAACTTCGAACAAGTGATTTGATGGGGAAGAATAATGACAAGCGAAACAAGAACCACCCTCACCTTTCTCGGCGCCGGCCTCGTTGCAGCCGCAATGGTTCTCGGTGCGGATATGAGCTGGGCCGACGTCGTTAAGGCGCTGTTCTAGGCCAACTGCTCTCGTTCACTGACTAATTTCGCAACGCAATCAGAAAAGCCTTTCGCGCACGCGGCGAACTACTCTAAATCGACGCATGATTTTTCAAACACCTTTGGTTACCGGCAGGCTGGAACGCCGCTACAAAAGATTTCTGGCCGACGTCACACTTGACGATGGGCGCTTCATCACTGCTTCCGTGCCCAATACCGGCTCCATGCTCGGATTGACCGCTCCAGGTTCTCGCGTCTGGCTGAGTGTTTCGGATGCCCCTCACCGGAAATATGCCCATACGCTGCAGATCGTCGAAGCGGATAACACACTGGTCGGTGTGAACACCGGCCTGCCGAACAGGATCGCCGAAGAAGCAATCCTCAACAGTCTTATTCCTGACCTCGCAGGATATGCCAGCCTCAAGCGTGAACAGAAATATGGCCGCAACTCGCGCATCGACCTTTTACTGGATGACGGCCCGCGCCAGCGAGCCTATGTCGAGGTCAAGAATGTACACTTTATTCGCACGCTCGGATTGGCGGAATTCCCCGATACGGTGACGGCGCGAGGCGCAAAACATCTTGATGAACTCGTCGACGTTGTTGCCGCTGGTCATCGGGGCGTGATGCTGTTTATTATCCAGCGAAACGATTGCAGCAGATTCAGCATTTCGGGTGATCTCGACCCCACTTACGCACGCGCTTTTGAACGTGCGCGTGCAAACGGGGTTGAGGCTTGGGCCGTTCGGTGCCACATAACGGACAAAAGCATTGATGCCAGTGAGCTGGTGCCAATTGAGTAGATTAAGACGGATCGAGTGATGGTAACCTATATCGAAGCAACAAGCGCACCCATGAAATATACGGGCCAGATCAGGCTCTATGGCCCCGAGGCTTTCGAGGGTATGCGCACGGTCTGCAACCTGACGGCACGCTGTCTCGATGCCCTCAACGATATCGTCAAGCCGGGCGTGACCACCAATGAAATCGACCGCTTCGTGTTCGAGTTCGGCATGGATCACGGCGCATTTCCGGCAACGCTGAACTATCGCGGCTACACGAAATCAACCTGCACGTCGATCAATCACGTCGTCTGCCATGGCATTCCGAACGAGAAGCCACTGCGCGAGGGTGATATCGTCAATATCGACGTGACTTATCTCCTTGATGGCTGGCACGGCGATTCAAGCCGCATGTATGCGGTAGGCGAAATCAAGCGCGCCGCTGAGCGGCTGCTTGAAGTCACCTATGAAAGCCTTCTGCGTGGGATTGCCGCCGTAAAGCCTGGCGTGAAAACCGGCGCTATCGGCGCCGCAATTCAGACTTTTGCCGAAGGCGAGCGCTGCTCCGTTGTGCGCGATTTCTGTGGTCACGGCGTAGGGCAGCTGTTCCATGATGCGCCGAATATCCTCCATTACGGCACGCCGAATGAAGGTGTCGAGATCAAGGAAGGCATGATCTTCACGATCGAGCCGATGATCAATCTCGGCAAACCGCACGTGAAGGTTCTCGCCGACGGCTGGACCGCAGTTACCAGAGACCGTTCGCTGACGGCACAATATGAACATACGGTGGGTGTTACGAAGGACGGCTGCGAGATATTTACACTCTCTCCGGCCAATGTCTTCGGCCCATCTTCCATGAGATAACAACGAAGAGATATAGTTCTCGGTAATTGTCTGGTCTGTTTTTGCGGGGGTTTAAACAGGATGGCAAAGAGCAGGAATGAGCCGGGTAACATTGAGTTGCCCGGTTTCAGTGATACACTTCAACTGACGCCGAAGATCGACAAGCCGCATTATGCCGGACATCGTGATCGTCTCAAACAGCGCTTTCGGGATACTCCCGATGCGCTGGCGGACTATGAACTGCTCGAAATGTTGTTGTTTCGCGCCATTCGTCGCGCCGACACCAAGCCGCTCGCCAAAGCTCTGCTGATGCGGTTCGGCTCGATTGCCGAAGTACTGGCCGCCCCCGAAAAGCTGATAGCCGAAGTTCCCGGCGCCGGTCCCACTGTGGCGCATGAACTCAAGCTTGTAGAGGCTGTCGCCAAGCGAAGTGCGCGCAGCACCGTCATGGAGCGCGAAGTACTTGGCTCTTGGAACAAGGTGATCGAATATTGCACCGCGGCCATGGCTTACGAGACCCGCGAGCAGTTCCGCATCCTGTTTCTCGACAAGAAGAACAAACTGATTGCCGATGAAGTCCAGCAGACAGGCACGGTGGACCACACGCCGGTCTATCCGCGCGAAGTGGTCAAACGGGCTCTGGAACTCTCCGCCACCGCCATTATTCTGGTCCACAACCATCCTTCCGGTGATCCGACACCATCGCGCGCCGACATCGATATGACCAAGCAGCTCGTCAACGCTGCCAAAGCACTCAACATCACGGTGCATGATCATGTCATTGTCGGAAAGCACGGCCATGCCAGCTTCCGTGGACTGGGATTGATCTAACAAAAATTTCCGCATCCAGCAGTTACCGATTGTTAAGCATAGCGCGAAGAATGGTTGCGCATTGCATGGAAATCGCTCGAATTTTCTTAAATTTGGACACAATCAGAGGTGAGACGAGAGCCAGTTCGAAGGCACGGCCTTTCGATGGATATAATGAATTCAGGCATGTTTCCCGCCAGCGTTTCCAGACGGGAAAATCGGAGTAAAAAATGTTGAAGCGTTCTATCACCGCAGTGGCGCTTGGCGCCGCAATCGTTGCTTTTGCAGGTTCGGCTTTCGCTGCCGACATGATGGGAGCAACCGACTATTCCTATAATGATCCTGTCGCCGCAGGCCCGCATGACTGGTCCGGCAACTATGTCGGCGCACAGGTCGGCGCTTCTTCGTCCAGGGTTCCCGGTCCTTTCACCAACCGCACTGGTGCTCTTGGCGGCGTTGTCGTGGGCAAAAACATGCAGAGCGGCAATGTCGTGTTTGGCGGAGAACTCGAAGGAAACTTCGCCGAAGCCGAACATCGCATCGGCAATGGCGGCAGCCTTCAGCAGTCATGGAACGGCAATGCCAAGGGCAAGGTCGGCTATGCTTTCGACAAGACGCTCGTTTACGGCACGGCTGGTTACGGCGTGACCCGCTTCAAGGCCAAGGACAACACCACCTCGGCTCCGGGCTGGGAAGGTGGCGCACTGGTTGGCGCTGGCGTTGAACAGGCCCTGAGCGGCCCGCTTTCCGTAAAGGCCGAATATGACTTCCAGCGCTTTAACGACGTGAAGTCCCGCGTCAACGGCGTGGAACAGCGCAACAATCTGAAGAACCATTCGATCAAGGCCGGTCTGAACTACAAGTTCTAGAGCATGTCTCCCGAAAGTGGGAACCGGTTTCGGGATAAGGACATGCTTAAAAACAAGCAGCTAGAGCATTTCCGACGATTCAAGCGAAACAGGAAATGCTTGAGGCCCCGCGATCCGATGCGAAACTTCATTCTGTTTTTGCATCAAGCAATTCTGCATTTGCACAAAGGGCTGCGTTTCATAGCGCAGCCCTTTCGTTTTGCATAAATTTATCTTCATTTCGCAGTCTGACTACGTCATTCGATGGCTTGACTCCGACAGGCACTAACCGATTATAAATTGGCAGTGGAAGTGCGGGGAACAATAAGAGCGAAAAGCTCAACCACCATATCGGGAGGTTATCTTACCTTGCCGTGTTGTCTCCTCGCGCCTGAACACTTGGATATGTGGCTCTGCTGTCGCAGACCATGCAGTCAGGAATGAAAGAATGCAGCGCGTTTTTGACGGACACAACGATGTCCTTCTGCGGCTTTGGGAAAATGCCCGCAAGGGCCAAGACCCGATCAAGGAATTTATCGACGGGACGGATATCGGCCATATCGATCTCCCCCGTTCGCGCAAAGGCGGTCTCGCCGGTGGAATATGCGCCATCTACATACCTTCGGGCGAGCATATCGAACTGGGCAAGCCGGATGCCAATGGCCACTACGAAACGCCACTTTCAGTGCCGCTGGAACGTAGTCCCTCCCTCGACATCGCTCTCGAAATCGCCGCCATCGCGTTGAAGCTGGAAGCTGCCGGAGGCTGGAAGCTTTGCCGCAATGGCCGCGACCTTGACGAAACGCTGAACAGCGACACATTCGCCGCCGTGCTGCACATGGAAGGCTGCGAAGCCATCGATGCCGATCTGGCTGCTCTTGAGGTCTTTTATGCTGCCGGCTTGCGTTCACTCGGACCGGTGTGGAGCCGCAACAACGTTTTCGCTCACGGTGTTCCATTCGCCTATCCGATGAGCCCCGATACTGGCCCGGGCTTGACCGATGCAGGCAAGCGTCTGGTCAAAGCGTGCAACACCAAGGGCATTCTGATCGACCTGGCGCATATCACCGAAAAAGGTTTCTGGGATGTGGCCAAACTGAGCGATCAGCCGCTGGTCGCCAGCCATTCCAACGCACACGCCCTCACCCCTGTCGCCCGCAACCTGACCGACCGTCAGCTTGATGCGATCCGCGAGAGCAAGGGTCTTGCCGGACTGAACTACGCCACGACGATGCTGCGCGCCGATGGCAAGGAAGACGCCAACACGCCGCTGTCCGATGTAGTTCGCCACGTGGATTACATGGTTGAACGCATGGGCATCGACTGCGTAGCGCTCGGTTCGGACTATGACGGCGCAACAATTCCAGCCGAAATCGGCGATGCCGCAGGCACGCAAAACCTTGTCGATGCACTGCGAAAAGCGGGCTATAGTGAACAAGAGCTAGCAAAACTTTGCCGGGGCAATTGGGTACGGGTTCTGAAACAGGCTTGGCACGAAGCGGCCTGATCTGGTGCGCATCCCGAAAAGTGTGAAACGGTTTTCGGAACAAGATGTGCGAAAAAACAAAGACAAAATCCCAAACAAAATCATAGGAAGGGGACTCTCAACATGATGCATTTCGGACGTTTTCGTATTCTGGCTGCGGGTGCAGCACTTGCCGCCGTACTGGCCGCAAATCCAGCCTGGTCGGCCACGCCAGCCGACACGCTGGTTCAGGCATGGGCCATCGATGACACGATCACGCTGGACCCGGCAGAATCCTTCGAACTGAGCCCGGCCGAATTCATCGGCAACGCTTATGACATGCTCGTTCGCCTCGATATCAACGACACGTCGAAAGTCATACCGGGCGTCGCTGAAAGCTGGACCGTTTCCGACGATGGTCTCACCTATACGTTCAAGCTGAAGAAGGACATCAAGTTCGCTTCCGGCAACCCGATTACCTCCGCTGACGTGGCTTATTCCTTCGAACGCGCCGTGCGTCTCGACAAGAGCCCGGCCTTCATCCTGACCCAGTTCGGCCTGACCAAGGATAACGTCAACGAAAAGGCGAAAGCTGTTGACGATACTACCTTCGTCTTCACCGTCGACAAGCCGTATGCACCAAGCTTCGTGCTGAACTGCCTGACCGCGACCGTCGCTGCTGTCGTCGACAAGAAGCTCCTCGAAGAACACGCCGAGAAGGTTACGCCGACCGACGACTACAAATACGACACCGACTATGCCAACGCATGGCTGAAGACCAAGTCGGCAGGTTCGGGCCCGTTCGCGATCCGCGAATGGCGCGCCAATGAAGTCGTCATTCTGGAACGCAACGACAATTATTACGGCGAAAAGGCCAAGCTCAAGCGCGTCTTCTATCGTCACGTCAAGGAAAGCGCGACGCAGCGCCTGATGCTTGAATCCGGCGACGTCGATGTGGCACGCAATCTGGAGCCGGGCGACTACGAAGCCGTTCTGAAGAACGACAAGCTGACGACCGCCAGCGCTGCCAAGGGCACGGTTTATTACATCAGCCTCAACCAGAAGAACGCAAATCTGGCCAAGCCGGAAGTTCGCGAAGCGTTCAAATATCTGGTCGATTATGATGCAATCGGCTCGACCCTCATCAAGGGCATTGGTGAAATCCGCCAGACCTATCAGGCAAAGGGCGTTCTTGGTTCTCTCGATGCTGCGCCTTACAAGCTCGACGTTGCCAAGGCGAAGGAACTTCTCGCCAAGGCGGGTCTGAAGGACGGTCTCTCGGTCACGTTCGACGTCCGTAACGGCCAGCCGGTCACCGGCATTGCCGAATCCTTCCAGCAGACCGCTGCTCAGGCTGGCGTGAAGATCGAGATCATCCCCGGCGACGGCAAGCAGACGCTGACCAAGTATCGTGCCCGTAACCACGACATGTATATCGGCCAGTGGGGCATGGACTATTGGGATCCGAATTCCAACGCCGAAGCTTTCACCAGCAACCCGGATAATAGCGACGACGCATCGACCAAGACGCTTGCATGGCGCAACGCCTGGGACATCCCGGAACTAACCAAGCAGACGCAGGCAGCTCTTCTGGAACGCGACAACGACAAGCGTGCTGAACAGTACAAGAAGCTTCAACAGGAAGCTCTCGACCAGAGCCCGTTCGTCATGCTGTTCCAGCAGGTTGAAGTTGCCGGCATTGGCGGCAACGTGAAGGGCTACAAGCTCGGCCCGACATTCGACTCCAACTTCCTGGCGAACGTCAGCAAGGAATAGTCGGTCACGCCTTGGCGCATGAAAGTTTTTCATGCGCTGAATCGGCCTAAAAACAAGAAGATGGAGCGGTTTTCTGAATCAAAAAGGAAAGCCGCTCCAGAGCGTTTCCAGCGAACCTTTTTCGTGTCCGGAAATGCGTCACAACACGAAATGGAACGGCTCATCAAAACCGTTCTAGGGCTTTTCAAGCAAAGATGACTGGGACTTCAGATCACCCCTGTTCTGAAATGTTCTCATTGTCGGAAGCGGTCAAAACATTGAGTAACACTGTAACCACGAAAAAGGTAAGGCGAGCGCCCCGGCGTTCAACGGTCCTTGCCGCGTCGTTAGCCAGCTTTCTGGTTATCGTCATCACGACCTATCTGGGCCTTCTGGCCGTCACATTCTTTATTGGCCGTGTGGTGCCGATCGACCCCGTGCTTGCCATCGTCGGCGACCGTGCTCCTGCGCATGTCGTGGCGCGCGTGCGGGAAGAGATGGGCTTCAACCTGCCCTATTACCAGCAGTTCTATCTTTACGTTAAGGGCGTGCTGCAAGGCGATTTCGGCACTTCGGTACTGACGACCAATCCGGTCATGACCGACATTCGCCGCGTTTTCCCGGCGACCATGGAACTCGCTACCGTCGGCACCATCATCGGCGCTTTGTTCGGCATTCCGCTCGGCGTTCTCGCCGCCGTGAAGCGTGGTAGCCTCGTCGACCAGATTGTGCGCGTGATCGGCCTCGTTGGCTATTCGGTGCCGATCTTCTGGCTCGGTATGCTGGCACTTCTGATCTTCTATGCGCGGCTCGGCTGGACCTCGGGTCCCGGACGTATCGACATCACATTCGAATACACGTTCACTCCGATCACCGGTTTCTACCTGATCGACGCGATCATCCAGCGCGACTGGCCAGCTCTCAAGGATATCGTCTCCCACCTTATCCTGCCGTCGGCTTTGCTCGGCTACTTCTCCTTGGCCTATATCAGCCGCATGACCCGTTCCTTCATGCTCAATGAGCTGGAACAGGAATATATCGTTGCTGCTCGCGCCAAGGGTATTTCGGAAACCCGCATCATCTGGGGCCATGCGCTGCGCAATGCCGCCGTCCCGCTCGTGACTGTGATTGCGCTTTCCTATGCCGGACTTCTGGAAGGTTCGGTTCTGACCGAAACCATCTTCTCCTGGCCCGGCCTCGGACTCTACATCACCAATTCCCTCCAAAACGCTGATATGAATGCCGTTCTCGGTGGCACTATCGTTATCGGGTCGGTCTTTATCGCGCTCAACCTCGTGTCCGATCTTCTCTATCGGGTTCTCGATCCAAGGACGCGCGTACGATGAGCCAAATGACAGATATTTCCAACCTCTCATGGCGTGAATGGCTGCTTACCGAGCGACCCCAATCGCGCACCCAGGCCCGTCTTGGCCGCGCCTATATGGTCTGGCGGCGTTTCACCGCCAACAAGCTGGCCGTCCTCGGCCTTCTGATTATCATCGGCCTGCTCGTCGTCGCAGCGCTGGCCGATGTGCTGGCGCCGCATTCGCCGGTTATCGGCGATCTCGCCAATGCCCGCCTGCTGCCGCCGGGAACACCCGGCTATCTGCTCGGCACCGACGATCAGGGCCGCGATATTCTTTCGCGTCTGATCTATGGCTCCCGCCTCACCCTCTATGTGGTGTTGCTGGTCGCCATCATCGCCGCGCCTATCGGCCTTCTGGTCGGTACTGTCGCCGGTTATGCCGGTGGTTGGGTCGATGCCGTACTGATGCGCATCACCGATATCTTCCTTGCCTTCCCGAAGCTCATTCTCGCGCTGGCCTTCGTTGCTGCTCTCGGACCCGGCATCGAAAATGCTATCATCGCCATCGCGATCACCTCGTGGCCACCCTATGCGCGTATTGCGCGTGCGGAAACGCTCACTGTGCGCAACTCGGACTATATCTCCGCCGTTCGCCTGATGGGCGCTTCGCCGATCCGCATCGTCGTACGCCACATCATGCCGCTCTGCACATCTTCGCTGATCGTGCGTGTGACGCTCGACATGGCAGGCATCATCCTGACGGCAGCGGGCCTCGGCTTCCTCGGCCTCGGCGCTCAGCCGCCATTGCCTGAATGGGGCGCGATGATCGCTTCCGGTCGCCGCTTCATTCTCGACCAGTGGTGGGTTGCAGCCATGCCGGGTATTGCGATCCTGATCGTCAGCCTTGGCTTCAATCTTCTGGGCGATGGCCTGCGCGATGCGCTCGATCCGCGGGGTAACAATCAATGAAGCCTCTTTTGACTGTTGATGACCTGCGCGTCACCTTCCCGACGCGCACAGGCGCAATCGAGGCCGTGCGCGGTGTCAGCTTCGAGCTTGGCCGCGAGCGTCTCGGTATTGTTGGCGAATCCGGTTCTGGCAAATCCCAGACCGGCCGCGCCATCATGGGGCTTACCCCGCTCCATGCGAAGATCACCGCCAGAAAACTTGAGTTCGATGGCATCGACCTTCTAAACGCGTCGGCACGTGAACGCCGCGCCTTGCGCGGCGGCCGCATAGCCATGGTCTTGCAGGACCCGAAATATTCGCTCAACCCTGTCATGACCATCGGCAAGCAGATCGCCGAAACGCTGAAGGCCCATGGCAAATTCAGCAGCGATGAAATCCGCAAGCGCTCAATCGCCATGCTCGAAGCCGTGCAGATTCGTGATGCTGAACGCGTCATGAGCCTTTATCCGCACGAAGTTTCGGGCGGTATGGGCCAGCGCGTGATGATCGCCATGATGCTGGTGGCCGAGCCGGAAATGCTGATCGCCGACGAGCCGACTTCGGCCCTCGACGTGACGGTTCAGCTCGAAGTGCTCGGCATTCTGGATAAGCTGGTTGCCGAGCGCGGCATGGGTCTGATCTTTGTCAGCCACGACCTGCGCCTCGTTTCTTCCTTCTGCGACCGCGTCATCGTGATGTATGCGGGCAAGATCGTAGAGGAAATTGCGGCGAAGGACCTCGCCAATGCGAAACATCCTTATACGCAAGGATTGCTGAACTGCATGCCGAAAATCGGAGCCGATCGCCATCCCCTGCCAACCTTGCAGCGCGAGGAGGCTTGGAAGCTATGACAGGGGAAACTATGAGCACGGCATCTGCACTGAGCGTCGACAATATCGACGTCTATTTCGACCATTTCCATGCGCTGAAATCAGTCAGCATCGATGTGGCGCGCGGTGAATCCTATGGCCTTGTGGGTGAGTCCGGTTCAGGAAAATCGACCCTGCTGCGTGCCGTTGCAGGACTGGCACCCGTCGAAGACGGCGAAATCCGCATCGACGGGCAATTGCTGAAGACGCCGCGCGACAAGGCATTCTATCGCAATGTCCAGATGGTGTTTCAGGACCCTTACGGCTCGCTGCATCCCCGGCAGACCGTGGATCGACTGTTGCTGGAGCCGCTTGCCATCCATGGCGTCGGCGACACGGAACAGCGCATCGTGAAGGCGCTCGATGAAGTCGGCCTCGGTTCCGGCTTCCGCTTTCGCTATCCGCACCAGCTTTCAGGCGGCCAGCGCCAGCGTATCGCCATTGCCCGCGCCTTGATCGTTGAGCCCAGCATATTGCTGCTCGATGAGCCGACCTCAGCGCTCGATGCATCGGTTCAGGCGGAAGTCTTGAACCTGCTCGAACAGGTTCGGCGTGACCGCAACCTGACCTTCGTCATGGTCAGCCACGATCTTGGCGTTGTGACCCATATGTGCGACCGGCTTGCTGTCATGCGTAATGGCGAGGTCGTGGAACAGCTGCAGGCAGACGATCTTGTCAGCGGCAATATCCATGCCGACTATACGAAGAACCTGATGCGGGCCAGCGAAGGCTTCCGCAGATAATGCAAAAGCTTGTCTCCCAGAAGGGGCAACCAGCTTTGGGATAAAGACATGCGAAAAAACAAAGGGGACCTGCCGGTCCCCTTTTTCATTGCATCAATCGTCGGATGCCTTGCGCGGTGTGTCGCCATCCTGCCCGCGCCGCCAATAGGCGACAATAAGCTGGCGATCCTTCGCAACATTACGTTCCTTGCGCATATAGGTGCGGATCGACCGGAATGCGTTGAACTCGCAACCGGCCCAGACGTAAATGTCATCCTCGTCTTCCGGTAGTTCGACTGCGCGGACCGCATCCTGCAGCAATGTCGTCGTTCCGGCTTCCGCACCGTCGCGGTTCAGCCACTGCAGATCGACATCAGCTCGCGAGACAAGTTCCTGCTCTTCCGAAGCACTGCCAATCTCGACGCGCACGACCGCCTTGGTCCCTTCCGGCAGACGCTCCAGAATGCGCCCGATGGCAGGTAGCGCGGTTTCATCGCCCGCAAGCAGATACCACTTCGCATCGCCTGCATCACCACCGCCCGGACCCGTCATCCCGACAATATCGCCCGGCTTGGCACTGACAGCCCAGCCGGAACCCGGCGCGTCGCAATCATCGCCATGGACGACCATATCGATATCCACCCAGCCGGCTACGCTATCGATGTTGCGGATCGTATAGACACGCGTGGCAAGCTTGGCTTCGCCATCCGGCCAGACGGGACGGCCATCTTCGCCGGTTGTGGGCCATTGCGGCTTGGCAAGACCTTCCGGTGGAAACAGCAGGCGGATATGAAGACCCAACTGCGAGAAGCGGAACAGGTTGTCGCCCTTCAGACGAATACGACGCATATGCGGCGTTACGTTCGATACTGCAACGACCTGCATCTCGCGGAAGTAAGGCAGCGGCAACCCGGCGGCCCCATCACCTTCCCAGATGATCTTCGGTTTGGCGCTGCCCTTGTCGAGAAATTCCAACACATGCTCGGCGATGGAATATTTCATATAGGCAAGACCGGTTTCGTCCTCGCTTTTAACGTCGACGCTAACCGTTTCATCATCCCATTGCACATCAGCCTGACCGAAGCTCAGCACCAGCTTGGCCGTGCTGCCCTGCCGATGCACGTCGGCATGCTCGACAAAATGATCGAGGAGCTGATTGACCACATGACCGGCATTTGTGAGCGCAAAGCGGGTATTGGCGTTGAGTTCGGACATGCCCCGTCCTCCTTTGGGAAACAATTTCCCCAGCCTTACCCGAATATAACATGACTATTCAAGTCATCATTTCGATTTGAACCCGCAATAAATTGTGACGGGCAGTGCCTGTCGCCAGACATCGAAAGAGCCAAGTGCACCGGCTTGCGCAACACCAAGGCGCGTCAATTCTCCACCGAATTTTTCGCGCCAGTTGAAAAGCAGCATTTCGCTTTGCAGCGTTACGGCATTAGCAACAAGCCTGCCACCCGGTTTCAGGGCGTTCCAGCAGGTTTCGATAACCCTGCCGTTGGTAACGCCGCCGCCAATGAAGATCGCATCCGGCATTTCCAGCCCTTCCAGCGCAGAGGGTGCCTCCCCCTTGACCAATTGCAATCCGGGAACACCCAATGCCGCGCAATTTCGCTCAATCATGGCTTGCCGTTGTTCGTTGGCTTCGATGGCAATCGCACGACATGAGGGATGAACACGCATCCATTCGATACTGATCGATCCGCAACCGGCGCCGACATCCCAAAGCAGTTGACGCGGCAGTGGCTGCAATCGCGACAGCGTAACAGCGCGCACGTCGCGCTTGGTCAGTTGTCCGTCATTTTCGAACGCTTCATCGGGCAGACCGGCGATGGGCGAAAACACATTTGTCCCTCGCAAAGCGACACACTCAATTGCTAGAACATTCAGATCGGCACACCGTTCATGCGACCAGTTTTCGGCAATGTCCTGAACCCGGCGTTCTTTCGGTCCGCCAATATGCTCAAGCACAGTCATCAGGCTTTGACCAAAACCTTTGTCCGTGAGCATTGCTGCGGCTTTTTCTGGCGTCGAACCGTCATTGCTGAGCACGAAAATCTTCTCGCCCGGCAGAATATGCGGATACAAAAACTCGAACGGGCGACCGTGCACACTGACTATTCGCACATCCTGAAGCGGCCAGCCCATGCGTGCAGCGGCAAGCGAAAGAGAAGACGGACAGGAAAGAACATGCATTTCTTCCGGCAAAAAATGCCGGGACAAAGTCGCACCCACACCAAAAAACATCGGATCGCCGCTCGCCAGTACAACGACCGGCTGGCCGCGATATGCCTCAATCATCGCAAAAGCTTCATCAAACGGAGATGGCCAGACCACGCGCTTGGCTGTGATATCGCCACTCAGAAAATCCAGATGCCGCTTGCCGCCAAAAATGACCGCAGCGGAGTTGAGCGCCGCGAGTGCGGTTTTTCCAAGCCCATCAAACCCGTCTTCACCGATCCCGATCACTGTCAGCCAGCGTGCCATGCGCGATGCTCCTTTTCCCTGTTCGTATGGCGGGGCAGTAGCAAGTGCAAGCGGCAAGGCGTATAAGGCCAATATGTTGAGCCAGCAAAACCGCCAGACCGAAAAAATAAGACCTGACAGGCGCAACGCCTGCCCCGGACTTTCGCGTATAGTCATGGCCAGGGATGGGGCTATTGCCCGCATTAAACTGAAACTTGGTCGTCTGTCAGCCGATCAGGCGCATTCGATTGCAGAAATAGCAGAACGTTTCGGTGCAGGCGCGATAGAGCTGTCGATTCGCTCCAATATCCAGTTGCGCGGTATTGCGCCCAGACATTGGAACGATGCCGTCGCGGCACTTCAGGCGGCTGGCCTTGGCGCCGACAATCCCGGCGCGGATGATATTCGCAATGTGATGGTCAGCCCCACCGCTGGCATCAACCGGGGCCAGATATGCGACGTCACCGGACTGGCATCGTCTGTGCTGGACATGCTGCAGGCGAATGAGGCCTTTTACGCCCTGTCGCCGAAATTCTCGCTGCAGATCGACGGCGGCGAAGACTGCGCGATGATTTCTCATCCGGGTGACATCTGGCTTTCGGCGATAGACGGCGAAACCTTTGCTTTTGGCCTTGCTTCGTCTCCCGACAGGGAAGCGCTGGGGGCTGTAGACGCGCAACATGCCCTGCCCTTCATCGAAGCGATGCTGCATCGTTTTTTACGCCATGGCAGCTTTGCGCGGATGAAACATCTGTTTGAAGCCATCCCAGCATCAGAGTTTGTGGCAGGTCTGAGCCGGGAATTGTCGTTCCCGATTCATCCCGCAACCGGCTGGAAGCGCAAGGCACCGATGCCATTTTCGCATCTCGGCAACAACCAGCAGTCTGGCGGTTCATTTTATGTCGGCGCCATGCCGCTCATGGGACGCCTGACATCGGCGCAACTAGCAGGTCTGGCAGACCTCTCCGACAGCGGAAGGCGTGAACTGCGTCTGACGCCGTGGCAAGGCGTTATCCTGCCTTATGTAGGCGAAACCCAGATTGGTGAAGTAACCGAAAAACTTCGTTCGCTTGACCTCGAAACGACAGCCGAATCCCCACATGCGCGGCTTCGTGCCTGTTCGGGATCAAATGGCTGCGTCTCCGCACTCGCCGACACACAGACAGACGGTAAAAGGCTGGCAACATATCTGGCACCGGGAAAATCATCCGTGCACATCACGGGATGCGCCAAGTCATGCGCAGCACTTGCACCTTTGCCGCACACGCTTCTGGCGCGCTCGACAGGTCGCTACGATCTTTACGCGCAAGAGACGTTTCCGCAAGACGGGGCTGGACCATCGCGCTTTGGACGGCTATTGGCGACTGATATCACCATTGACGAAGCGGCGTGCCTTCTGAACGCCCGACACTGATTAGAGCGGTCACCATGACAGACTATATTCGCGATGGGCAGGCCATTTACGACCGGTCCTTCGCCATCATTCGCGCCGAGGCCGATCTAAGCCGGATACCAACCGATCTGGAAAAGCTTGCAGTCCGTGTCATTCATGCCTGCGGCATGGTGGATGTGGTCAATGACCTCGCTTTCTCGCAAGACGCTGGCAAAGCCGGACGCGACGCTCTGCTCGCCGGTGCGCCCATTCTTTGTGATGCACGCATGGTGGCAGAGGGTATTACGCGCTCTCGTCTGCCTGCCAATAATGAAGTCATCTGCACGCTGAACGACCCATCGGTTCCCGAGCTTGCAACGAAGATCGGCAATACCCGCTCGGCTGCAGCGCTCGACCTCTGGCTCCCGCATCTCGGCAACAGCATTGTTGCAATCGGGAATGCACCGACCGCCCTTTTCCGCCTGTTCGAATTGCTGGATGCTGGCGCGCCAAAACCTGCGCTCATCATCGGCATGCCGGTTGGCTTTGTCGGCGCGGCAGAATCCAAAGACGAACTCGCCACAAACAGCCGCGGTGTACCTTATGTGATTGTACGCGGAAGACGTGGTGGCAGCGCCATGACGGCAGCGGCAGTCAATGCGCTCGCGTCGGAGCGCGAATAATGACGGTAAAAGGCAGACTGTTTGGCCTGGGCGTTGGCCCCGGCGATCCCGAACTGATAACGCTTAAAGCCCTGCGTCTCCTCAAAAGCGCACCGGTTGTGGCTTATCACGCCGCCAAGGGGAAGAAGGGCAATGCCCTCACAATAGTCGAGGAATATCTTTCACCGGAACAGGTTCTGGTGCCGTTGATCTATCCAGTGACGACGGAAAAGCTTCCCGCGCATATGGATTACGAACAGATCGTCAGCGATTTCTACAGCGAGATAGCGAGCACGATCGCGAGCCATCTTGATCGCGGTCAGGATGTGGCCGTGATCGCGGAAGGTGATCCATTTTTCTATGGCTCGTTCATGTATATTCACGACCGGCTTGCCGATCAGTATGAAACGGAAGTCGTGCCCGGTGTCTGCTCCGTTCTTGGCGCTTCGGCTGTGCTGGGCGCGCCACTGGTCTATCGCAATCAGACATTGTCCGTTCTCTCCGGCGTCATGAGCGCGGAAGAATTGACGCGGCGGCTCGCGGATACAGGCGCTGCAGCTATCATGAAGCTTGGCAAAAACCTCGATAAGGTTCGTGTTGTTTTGGGCGAACTCGGTCTCATGGACCGTGCGCTCTATGTTGAGCGCGCCACCATGGCCAATCAGCGCATTGTGCCGCTCGCCGAAGTCAATGGTAGCGACTGTCCCTATTTCTCAATCATTCTCGTTCCGGGGCAAAAATGGAACGGCGCGTGATTCCCGCAATTCTGGTTCTTGGAGAAGCGGCGGTTCCTGCCGCGCGGCGGATCGCATCGGTGCTGGAACGCGCCGAAGTACGCGGCCTCCAGAACCGTGTTGCGTCGCTGGATGAAACCTTCGTGCATTTCGGCGATGCGGTCAGGTCGCTTTATGAGGAGGGCCGCCCCATCATTGCGCTTTGCGCAGCCGGTATCATCATTCGCGCACTCGCACCGCTTCTGCACAACAAACGTGTCGAACCGCCGGTTCTTGCTGTCGCCGAAGATGGAAGCGCAGTTGTGCCGCTTCTGGGTGGTCTCTCCGGTGTCAATGACATGGCTCGGCAGATTGCGGCAGCACTTGAGGTTGCGCCTGCCGTAACCACGTCCGGCGAACTGCGGTTCGGTATCAATCTGCTGCACCCGCCTGCCGAACTGACCCTTGCCAATCCTGACGACGCGAAAAATTTCACGTCGAACCTGCTTGCGGGACAGAAGGTGCAGCTTGACGGAAAATCACGCTGGCTTGCGAATTCCAAACTGCCTTTCGCCAATGACGGTGCGCTGACGATCAGCATAACGCCTCACATCCGCACGCCCCAGCCAGACGAGCTGATTTATCATCCGCGCAGTGTGGCGATTGGCGTCGATAGGGTCAGCGAGAACATTCAGAACGATATTGAAGATGCTCTCGCCAATGCAGGCATTGCCCCAGCGTCGCTGGCATTGCTTCTCGCCCACGAAAAAGACTGCACTTCGCCGCGGCTCCAAGAGGCTGCGGCGAAAATTGGTGTCCCGCTGCGCTATGTGGCGAATGCAACCGATGCTCGTGAGATCGTTCTTCATTCGGTGGAACAGCCGGTCGAGCTGACAGAGCGCGAGGGGCTTGCCATTGCGGTGGCTGCCAGCCCGGCAGATGTTCTGTTTGTCGGTCGAAAACGCGGCAAGCTCGTCGTCATCGGCCTTGGGCCCGGATCACGAGAGCTGATGACGCCTGCCGTTCAGCACGAACTGGAACAGGCCGAAGACATTCTCGGCTATGAGACCTATGTGCGGATGGCGGAAGAAAACCTTCGTCCTTTCCGCGCCGATCAGATCGTTCATATGACTGATAATCGGGAAGAAATGCAGCGGGCACGTCATGCATTCGAACTCGCTGCTTCCGGGCGACATGTCGCCATGGTTTCCTCGGGCGATCCCGGTGTCTTCGCCATGGCTGCGGCAGTCGTGGAGGCGCTTCACGAAACGGAAAATGCGGCATGGCACGGCGTGGAGCTCGTCATCCAGCCCGGCATTTCCGCTGCAATGGCCGCCGCATCGCGGATCGGAGCGCCGCTTGGACACGACTTCTGCATTATTTCGCTATCGGACAATCTGAAACCCTGGGAAATTATCGAGAAGCGCCTTGCGCTTGCCGCCGAAGCCGATCTCGCCATGGCGTTCTACAATCCCATCTCCAAGGCACGTCCGCATCAGCTTGGTCGCGCGCTTGAAATCCTGCGACAATATCGGTCTCCCGAAACGCCTGTTGTCCTTGGGCGCGACATAGGCAGACCGGCTGAAACTACACGGACAACCACGCTCGGCGCACTGACACCAGATGATGTCGATATGCGAACCGTTGTGATTGTCGGCTCGTCCCACACGCAAGTTTTTGCGAAGTCTGATGGCAGGGAGTGGGTTTATACACCGCGCTGGTACGGCGAAAAGCCAGAGAAATGACAAACAAAAAAGGCAGGGAAAACCCTGCCTTTTTCATGTGTTATCCCTGATTGTTGAATCAGTTCTTCTTCGCCTTAGCTTTTTTCGGCTGGGCAGCGGCGGCTGCATCGGCCTTGGCTGCTGCCGCTTCAGCTGCAACCTGATCGGCGCTCTTCGGCGACGTATCGATAACAGCGCGCACACCGCCCTTGGCGGTCAGCTGGCAAACAGCGGTACGCAGATCGACCTTGAGATCGACATCGGTGCCGCCTGCTGCACCCGGACGGGAGTTGATGGCAGAGATAGCGTGTTCCGGCAGGAAATACTTGTTGGCAGCGGCAGTGATGCACGGCTGCGCGAGCGCCGGATCGACATAAGCCGTCGGCGTGAAGCGAGGCATCGAAATCGTCGGCGCGCTGATCGGGGCATCGGTCTTGCCCGGCGTCGCCGTCGTGGTTGGTACAGTCGTCGTGCAGGCAGCGGCAAGCGGGGCCAACATGGCAATGGCTAGAAAACGGGCTCCGGTGCGGGCGCGTCCGTACATGATCTACCTCATAGGATCTGCTGAGTAGGTAAAATTTTAAGTTCGATAACTATTCGGTTTTGCTCGATTGTCGAGTGGCAGGAAGGTCACATTGCCAGAATTTCGATTCGCATCCACAGTCTGGCATCACTGTTTTGCTAGAATCCAGTTCAGCATCTCGCGCCAGTCGGACATGCGGATCGGCGTGCCGTGATTACCACTTTCGAAACGCCGGAACTGGACCGGATAACCCGGCGCGCGCTTGCGGATCTCGCGATAAAAGGCTTCCTGCTTGTCGATTGCAAAAACCGGATCACGGCTGCCATGTCCGAAGAAGACTGGCACACGTTTCTTGAATGCGGGTGACTTGAAAAATCCGTCATCCCAAAGCGAGCCGAGCAGAATAAGGCCTGCGAGCTGGTTCCCCGCCTTTTCATCAGCCGCTATGCGCCAGCATAGTGTTCCGCCTTGCGAGCCGCAGGACAGGATCAACGGAGCGCTCGGTGATGATGCCTTGGCTGCTTCGATCAATCCGGCAATCTGCGCCTCACCCGCATCGGCAAAATCCTTGAAATCCGGCGTGATATAGAGACCGCCATTCAATGCCGCGAGATTCTTCACACGGTTGAAATTGCCGCCAAAGGTAAAATCATTCATACCTTGCAGGCGATTACCGCCCCTACCATGCAGGTAGATGACGATAAAGGACGCGCCTTCGCGCTTGCCTGCTGTCATGGCCTTCACCGGCCCGGCAGCAGTCTGAAAGGTAACGTCCTTCTGGTAAGCGCGCGCCTTCAGCGAGACATAAGCATCTTTCACGCGCTTTTCAGGCACCGCATCGCGCCCGTTGATATCGCGCATCTCGTTGTAATCGATAACCTTGTAATCACCATCGTCAGCGCTGCTGATAATGCCGGGATAGGCGAAATAATCGTCCTTGTATGGCGGCAAAGACGCTGCCCCGGATGCCATCACAGTTGAAAACAGAAACAATGCCCCAAACAGGCCACCTATTCCATGCTTCAACATTCTATGGCTCATCGGATTACAGCTCCAGCGTATGATAGCGCCTGTTGAGATAGACCAGCGCCTCGTCCTCGGCTTTGGACCGCAGGCCCACAACTTCCCCGAAAAGGACGTGATGCGTGGAGTGATCCTGCACGCTGACCACCCGGCAATCGAAAGCGGCAAGTGCACCCTGCAATATGGGTGCTCCGGTCACCTGAACATCCCAGCGCGCCAGTTCGAACCGCTCATCCTGGGTCAGGCCGATACGGCCCGAAAAAGCGTCTGCGAGCTGTTGGTGCGACCCCGCGAGCGTGTTGACGGCGAACACGCCGTTTTCGATGAACAGCCGGTTTTCTTCATGAATCTTTTGCAGGCAAATCAGGATCGTCGGCGGATTATCCGAAACCGAACAGGCCGCCGTCAGCGTCAGACCACGCCTTCCCGCACTACCGGCAGTCGTGACGATCTGTACTGCGCCGGCGTAATGACTCATGGCATCCCGATAGGACTTGGATTCCACCGAAGCTGCACTTGAAATGATGTTCTTAATCGTTTGCACGTCCAACAGAATCCGTCTCGCCCTATGGCATGTTATCTGAAGCCAGCTACCCTGGTAACAAGTCCGCATAACGAGCCCAAATAAGGGGCCCACATAACGGGCATTGCACAAAGGCCAGGAAACAGCTACCCACTTTTCGTTGAAAATGCCACGAATTGTTTAATGAAGACGGATCACGTGATCGAGCTTGGGAAACGTCCGACCGCAGCGCTGACAAGTATCATCCTTATACTGCTGGCCAGTTCAGTACTGGCGCAGGCGGAGGATATGCGCGTCGGGCTCGCAGCACCGCTGTCCGGAACGTTCGCTCCATTGGGCAATCAGCTGGCGGAAGGCGCTCGTGTAGCCGCCACTGCAAAAGGCGCAGAACTCGTTATTTTCGATGATCGCTGCGATGCTGAAGGCGGCAAGGAAGCCGCAGAACGCTTCGTCAAGGAAAACGTCCGGGTCGTCACCGGCTTTCTGTGCCCGGAAGCGCTTGAAGCAGCACTTCCGGTTCTCGCAGCCAGCAACATACCTGTTGTGACATCAGGCGTCAGCGAAGCCACGTTGACTGAAAGACGTGCCCCCGTGCCGATGGCGGTATTCCGTCTTGCAACCGGCCTCGACAAGGAAACACAGGCAACCGGGAGCTTCCTTGGCAGCCTTTGGCGCGCGCAATCTTTCGCAATCATCGATGATGGTACCATCGAAGGACGCGAACGAGCTGCACGCGTTTTAGCCAGCCTTAAAGAGCAACAACTACAGCCGGTTTTCACAGACACCTACCGACCGGGTCTCGATAACCAGAATGCTCTGGTCGCCCGGTTGCGGCGCGCAGGCGCTACCCATGTTTATGTCGGCGGTGAACGCGACGATATCGCGGCTATAGGCGCAAGCGCTACCGCGCTCAACTACCCGCTGACAATTGCAGGCGGCAGTCTTCTTGACGCAGCACCCGGCACACAACCCCTAAGTCAGGGCACGTTGATGATTGCCCCGCTCCGTCCGCAGGAACTCTCGACGGCAAAGCCAGCAATCGATGCATTGCGTCAAGCCGGGAAACTTGCAGACGCCTATGCAATCATTGGCTATGCCAGTGCGGAAATCCCTGCGGATGTGATCAAACATGCCGACGAGCAGAAGCTGCCGATTATCGACACACTCCGCAATAATTCCTTTGAAACCGTTCTTGGCTCGATCAAGTTCGATGGCAATGGTGTCCGAACCGACAACCCGAACCGCCTGCAGCGGTTCGATGGCAAGCGGTTCGTGCTAGCCGACAAGTAGCCCAATCAGGCTCGCAGCAATCACCAGTCCGGTCATCAGGCTCATCGTCGACCAGAAAAGGTGAAGCGCGGCATCGATATCATCAGCGTTGGCGTCGCGCTTGCCGGATGCATTCAGCATCGGCCCTTCGACTTTCTCCGCCCCATATTGGCGCGGACCGGCAAGCGCCAGCCCCAGCCCGCCTGCAAAAGCCGATTCCGGCCAGCCAGCATTGGGCGAGCGATGCAGACGTGCATCACGGCGCATAACGGAAAACGCTTCTTTGCCTGAAAGCCTGTCTTTCGTGATCGCGGTCGCAAGGGAGGCGAGCAGTCCGGTCAGTCTGGCTGGGATATAATTAGCGACATCGTCCAGCTTTGCGGCAAAACGACCAAAGTCACGATAGCGATCATTCAGATGGCCGATCATGGAATCAGCGGTATTGATCAGCTTGTAGGCGAACAAACCGGGTAGCCCACCGACCAAAAACCAGAACGCAGGTGCAACGATACCATCTGAAGCGTTTTCCGCGAGGCTTTCTATCGCTGCACGACTGACACCGCCTTCATCGAGATGTTCGGGATTGCGCCCGACGATCATCGACACAGCCCGACGACCGCCCTCGATCCCTTCCTCACGCAATGCCAGTGCGACCGCCTGCACATGATCGGCAAGGCTTTTCTGTGCAAGCAGCACCGTCACGATCAGGATTTCGGCAACTGCACCGGCAGTCCCGGCGAAGGGTAACGAGAGTTCAAGGACGAGCCCCAGAACCACACAGGCCATCACCAGCCCGATCGTCAGCCACATGCCGTTTCGGCGAAGCACCGAGGCAGAGAGATTGCGATTGTTCCAGCGCTTTTCGCCCCACGAAATTGCTTTTCCGAACAGGACGACGGGGTGCGGCACCTTCTGCCATAGCTGCGGCGGATCGCCGACAAAGCGATCCAGAAGAAGCGCCAGCGAAAGAATAATCAGCTTTATTTCCATGAGCTTGACCAGAAAAACTGAATCAAAATTTCAACGCCTTTTCAAACCGCGCAAGCGCCACATCATCCAAAGGCAAACCAATGCGCAACCAGCGCGGGGCGTAATCGAATTTCCGGATCAGAATATGTCTCTCGCACAATCTGGTGTAAATCCCGATTGCATCCACGTCTTCGACGAGAGAAAATAACGCCGTGCCGCCAATTTCCTTCAGACCGCTTTTGTCCAGAACAGCCGACAACTCCGCCCGCCGCAGATCAACACGGGCGCGATAATCCGCAAGCGTTCCGGCATCGCTGAAAGCATGATTGGCGATTGCCAGTGCCGGGCCAGAAACCGCCCATGGTCCAAGCCGCCGCTCCAACGCTTCAACAAGACGACCGCCTGTAATTGCAAAGCCCAGACGAACGCCAGCAAGCCCGAAAAACTTGCCGAAGGATTTCAGCACGATCATCGGTGCATCTTCCGCATTTGCCGCAATGCTGACAGCCTCATGCGCGTCGGCGAACGCCTCATCAACAACCAGAAACCCGCCGCGAGCACCGAGTTTCTGTGCAAGTTGCAGGAGAGCCTCTTTCGAAATCACGCGACCGTCTGGATTGTTCGGATTAACGATGACTGCCGCTGTTGCCTCACTCGGAATTTCATCAAGCGTCACACATTGCACAACCTTCCAGCCGGAAGCGGCGAACGAAGCAGCGTGTTCCTGATAGGTCGGTCCGAGGATGGCTACCGTCGACGGCGCGATCAGCGTTGGAACGAGCTGGATCAAAGCCTGCGTGCCCGGCGCTGCAACGATCGGTACTTTCTCGTTCAGTCGATAATAGCTGCGGGCCAGTCGCAACGTTTCCTGTAACAATCCTTCATCAGGCAGACGGTTCCAGATTTCAGGTGTCAGTTCGGGAAGCGGAAAATGCTCTGGATTGATGCCCGTCGAAAGGTCGAGCCAGTCTTGCGGCCTGCCACCAAAACGCGCGACGGCCTTGTCGAGCGCGCCGCCATGCTCGATTTCTGCACTCAAGCTTTCTCTCCGCAAAAATCGATGACATGCATGAACGAGCCTGAAACGGAGCCGACTCTCAGGCCTGCCTCGCCAACATCGTCGCCGACAGCATCACGCACACGGAAAAGACGATCAGCCTTTCCTTCACGCACGATGCTGGCATAGTGAAACTCATGCGCTTTCAGTGGCTCCGTCCAGGGAGAACCTTCAAGCGGTTCCAGCACCCGGTAGCCAAGATGAAGCTTTCTTTTCGCAAAACTCGTCTCAAGCTGCAAAAGACCCAGCATTGGATGCGCAACACCCTCCGCATCCTGCAAGCTTTCGCCGAGAACCATGTAACCGCCACATTCGCCGTAAACTGTTACCCCACGGGCTGCAGCTTCGCGTATGCCCGCCTGAAAGCGTCCTGCCTGCGCCAAACGCCCTGCATGCAATTCAGGATAGCCGCCCGGCAGATAGATTGCATCGGCATCCTGTCTCGGAGACTCATCGCCGAGCGGTGAGAAGAATGAAATCTCCACCCCTCGCCTGCGCCAGCCTTCAAACAAATGCGCATAGGCAAAGGCAAATGCGTCATCGCGGGCAACGGCAATGTGGTTGCCCAGCGGCTTCAGGCGCGGGACATTGGCCATCGCATCGAAGCGCTTCGGTCGCGACCAGATCGTCTGCAGCGCGTCCAGATCGATATGCGTTTCCATCGTATCTGCAGCGTGTTCGAGAAAGCTCTCAAGATCGGAGTGCTCGCCCGCCTGCACCAGCCCCAAGTGCCTTTCCGGCAAGGAAAGAGCAGTATCGCGAGGCAATGCACCAAGAACCGGAATACGGAGCGGCTCCAATGCGCCGCGCAACATAGCCTCATGCCGGGAGCTGCCAACGCGATTGAGGATGATGCCCGCAATCAGCACATCCTTGCGAAACTGGCTGAAACCCCAGACAAGAGCGGCAATGGAATGTGATTGCCGGGCACAATCCACCACCAGCACCACCGGCAGATCGAGAAGCCGGGCAAGATCGGCAGATGAACCCTTGCCGTCCATCGCTCCGTCAAAGAGCCCCATCATGCCCTCGGCAACCAATAGCCTGGCACCACTTTCCGTCATGCGGGAGGACAGTGCACTGATAAGTTCAGGGCGCATCGCCCAAGGGTCCAGATTGAAGCAATCCACCCCGCTTGCAGCCTTGTGGTAGGCGGGGTCGATATAGTCGGGACCGGCCTTGACCGGCGCAAGCGCTTCTCCCCGCCGCTTCAAGGCGCGCAGCAAACCCAGCGTTACCGTTGTCTTGCCAGACCCGGAAGCCGGCGCTGCTATCATGAACCCCTTCATGCGCTTCGCACTCCCTCATTTTGATTTCGTCTGGCAAGCGGATCGCTGGACAGGGCTTTGCCGTTCAACGCCCCCATCCAGTCCAGCCCGGCACGCAGACGAACCACTTCACCTACGACCACAATTGCAGGCGGGTTCAGCCCCGCCGCTTCAACATCTTTTGCAGCCCGCGCCAATGTCGTTTCAAGTACGGTCTGGTTGGGGAGGCTTGCATTGCACACGAAGGCGACAGGCTCATCCGGCGAACGCCCTGCCTCGATCAGCCGCCTGGCGATAAGGTCTATATGTTTCATCGCCATATACATGACGATAACCGGCGCAGACTTGGCGATCCCAGTCCAGTTGATTCCGTCAGGCATCGAGCCGCTGGCATCGTGACCGGTCAGAAAGGTCACCGATTGATTGATATCGCGATGGGTGGCTGCAATGCCTGCATAGGCAAGGCCGCCGATTCCTGCGGTCACTCCGGGAACGATGCGAAACGGAACACCATGCTCCACCAAGGTCAGCGCCTCTTCTGCTCCCCGTCCGAATACGAACGGATCACCGCCTTTCAGGCGCAGCACCTTCTTTCCCGATTTTGCAAGTTCGACAAGCCGCAGGGATATATCACGCTGTTTCGGTGAAGGCTTGCCGCCGCGCTTGCCTGCATATTCCAAAACAGCATCTGCATTCTTGAGAGACAGGCAGGCATCATCCACCAGCGCGTCGTAAACGATGAAATCCGCCTGTTGCAGGGCGTTGACAGCGTGAAGCGTCAAAAGACCGGGATCGCCCGGCCCGGCCCCAACGAGCCAGACATGGCCGGGCTCCATCGCAGGCAAGGTCACTTTGCTCCTCGCAATGACACATGCAGCCGTTTCTTCAGCCTTGTTCATTTTCATCAACCACTATTCTATCTGGCGGCACAGCTATCAGATACATTATAAGGCGTCCATGAATGACGAAACCGCTCCAACGAATAAAAGTCAGGAAAAAGCCGAGCTCCGCCGCGGCTGGACCACGGGCGCCTGCGCAACCGCTGCCACCAAGGCGGCATTGACGGCGCTTATTACCGGTGAATTTCCTGATCCCGTCGGTATAATTCTGCCCAAGGGGGAAGTACCCTATTTCCAGCTCGCCTATGAAGGGCTGGGCGATGGCTATGCGATGGCAGGCATCGTCAAGGATGCAGGCGACGATCCTGACGTGACCCATGGTGCCACGATCATCTCGACCGTATTCCCGGCCCCACCCGGAACCGGCGTCGTCTTTCGTGCAGGTGAAGGCGTTGGCACAGTTACGCGACCTGGCCTTCAAATCCCTCCGGGCGAAGCAGCTATTAATCCGGTCCCGCGCCGCATGATGACCGAAATCTGCGAGCAGATTTGCGCCGAATACGGCCTGCCCGCGGATATCGTCATTACGATATCAGTGCCCGGCGGCGAAGAGATTGCCAAAAAGACATGGAACCCGCGTCTCGGTATCGTCGGCGGTATTTCCATTCTCGGCACCACTGGTGTGGTCCACCCGTTTTCGTGTTCAGCCTGGATACATTCGATCCATCGCGGCATCGACGTTGCACGCGCAGCCGGGCAGAAACATGTCCTCGGCGCGACAGGTTCGACGTCCGAGGATGCTGCGCAGGCGCTCTATGATCTGCCCGATTTTGCCATTCTCGACATGGGCGATTTCGCTGGCGGTGTGCTCAAATATCTGCGCGAGCATCCTATCGACAAACTTACGATCGCAGGCGGTTTCGCCAAGCTGACGAAGCTTGCGCAAGGTGCGCTCGACCTCCATTCTTCACGGTCGCAAGTGGACAAGAGTTTCCTTTGGACCCTCGCCGAAAAGGCTGGCGCGCCGGAAAGCATGAAGGATCAGATTCTCTTTGCGAACACTGCGCTGGAAGTACTTGAACTGACTCAATCAATCGGCCTCGACATGGCCACGCCAATTGCGCTCAAGGCGAAGGAAACCGCGCTCGAAACCCTTCGCGGCGCGCCGGTCGCGGTCGAGATTATCGTAACTGATCGCAGTGGGAATATCCTTGCGCGCGTCTGACCCCAAGATACTCATTCTCGGCGGAACGACCGAGGCTGCGGCACTTGCAACGGCCTTCGCAGGGCTGCCCGTCAATGCCATTACCTCGCTTGCCGGGCGTACCAGCAATCCAGCCAAACTGACCGGAACGGTTCGAAGCGGTGGCTTCGGAGGTGTTGATGGGCTTGCTGCCTATCTCGACGAAGAACGGATAGACCTCATCATTGATGCGACCCATCCCTATGCCGCACGCATCTCGCAAAATGCAATGCAGGCGGCAGGCAAGCGCAGCATACCGTTGGTGAGGCTGGAGCGCCCCGCCTGGGAGGAAAAGCCGGGAGATCATTGGATTGATATTTCCGACGAAGCCGAAGCCGCGAACGCCATCCCATCCGGCGAGCGTGTGTTTCTGGCGCTCGGTCGCCAGCATATCGCCCCTTTTGCGAAGCGTGCCGATGCTCATTTCGTCATCCGCATGATCGATCCACCGGATGTGGCACTACCACAGGATTGCGAAATCGTTCTGGCGAGACCCGGCGATTACGCTGCGGAGAAGCGTTTTCTGGAAGGCCGCAGGATCGGGCTGATCGTCAGCCGCAATTCGGGCGGCACCATTTCCTATGCAAAAATCGAGGCTGCCCGTGCACTGGGACTTCCGGTCATGATGATTTCTCGGCCACCGGTCGCGGCCAGAAACGTTGTCACCTCGCCAGAAGAGGCAATCATATTCGCCCGCAAAGCACTAGGTTTTTGAACGCGCCGCGTGGCTGTGCGCTTCATGGTAAAGCGCTGAATCGCGAAAGCTTTTAGGGTCCAGTCCGCGCCCGACAAAAATCATTGCCGTACGTTTCAACCCGAATGCAGCCACCTTCTCCGCTATATCTGACAGCGTACCGCGTAGAATTTGTTCATCAGGCCATCCAACGCGATAGGCGATAACCACCGGGCAATCAGCACCGTAAAGAGGTGTCAGCTCGGCCTCGATTTTGTTGAGGTTCCGGATGGAAAGATGGATCACCAGCGTCGCACCCGACCGCCCGAGTGTGGTAAGGTCTTCGCCTTCAGGCATGGCAGACGATTTCATCGAGGTACGGGTCAGGATGATTGTCTGATTGACCTCGGGAATGGTCAGTTCCTGCTTCATGGCAGCGGCAGCGGCTGCAAAAGCTGGCACCCCCGGCGTCACATCATATGGAATGCCTAGACTGTCCAGCCGACGCATCTGTTCAGCCATAGCGCCATAAATCGACGGGTCGCCCGAATGCACTCGCGCAACGTCGAGGCCTTGCACATGTGCTGCTTCCATCTCAGCGATAATCTCGTCCAGCGTTAGCGATGAACTGTCGACCAGACGCACATCCTTCGGTGCTCCGGCAACAACCTCCTTCGGCACCAGCGAGCCCGCATAGATGCAGACAGGACATTGCTCGATGAGGCGCAGACCGCGCACGGTGATAAGGTCCGCCGCGCCGGGGCCGGCTCCAATGAAATGAACAGTCACGATTTCCCCTTCCTGAACTGCGGACATGACTTTCCGTGATGTCGAAAGTCAATCCGTTTCCGGCAAAAGCTCTTCGATATCGTTGAAGATCGACTGCCATTCCTCATCCGTCAGTTCGAAGAAATTGAAGCTGCGCAACAGGAATGCACCTTCATTGGCTATGAAGGCCAGCCGAGTCCTGCGCCCTTCCGGTGTGGAGACGTCAAGCCCATCCCATTGCTTGCGATACCAGAGACGGGTTTCATCCAGATGTTCGGTGTTAGGAATGAGACTGGTCATCATGGCCGCAAAGCGCGAGTCGTCTTCGGCATCGCTTTCGCGGGTCACGCGAATATGGGCGGCGATATGAGAAAGCGCGTCCATGCGGCCTTGCTTTTTCTTGTCGACCTGTGCGTCGAAACGATCGCCCCACCGCCCGATCATCGCTTTCAAAAGCCCGTCCTTATTGCCGAAGCAATACTGAACGCCCCCTTTGGTCACACCAGAAGCCTGTGCGACGGCATCCATGGTGAGGGCGACCAGCCCACCTTCGGCGACGAGCTTTTCAGCCATATCGAGCACATGGTCACGGTCGATTGAGCGCGGCCTGCCTATTTTGTGCAAATTTTCACTTTCCATACAGACGGATTTATATTAAGTGAGCCCTCCTCGCAAGTTTGAATACAAGCGTATTGAAAAGGTACTATCCAATGTTGCCGAAAAATCGCTGGCTGGTTCTGACCATTGTTTCCAGCGCATTGTTTCTGATCGTCGTGGACATGACGGTGCTTTATACGGCGCTACCCCGCCTCACCCACGATCTCGCGGCCAGCGCTTCCGAAAAGCTCTGGATCATGAACATCTATCCGCTCGTCGTTGCAGGGCTCCTGCCCGGCCTCGGCACGCTTGGCGACAAGGTCGGCCACAAGCGCATGTTCATGTCTGGACTCACAGTCTTCGGGCTTGCCTCATTCTGCGCGGCCTACTCGCCAAACCCGGAATTCCTTATTGCCGCTCGCGCATTTCTCGCTTGCGGCGCAGCCATGATGATGCCCGCAACGCTCTCCATCATTCGGTTGACGTTCACCGATGACAAGGAACGCTCGCTTGCAATCGGCATCTGGGCGGCTATTGCATCAGGCGGCGCCGCCATCGGCCCTGTGGCAGGCGGCGTTCTGCTGGAATATTTCTGGTGGGGATCGGTCTTCCTTATCAACGTACCCGTCGTACTGGTTGCACTGTCACTCTCCGTCTTCACACTTGAAAACCGTCCGCTCGGCTCCAAGCGCAAATGGGATTTGATCGGTTCGATCCAGATTATGGTTGGATTGATTGCACTCACCTATGCCGTGAAGGAACTCGCAAAGCGCGATGCGTCCATGACTGTATTTACAGCCGCGCTTGCAATCGGGTTGGTCGCATCATTCATCTTCGTGCGCAGGCAGCTCGCAAGCGAAGCACCGCTGATCGACTTTTCTCTGTTCAACAACAAGCTGTTTTCGATGGGTGTTTTCGCAGCTCTGGTGGCGTCCGGTTCAATGACGGGGATGGAGCTCGTCTTCAGCCAGCGCATGCAGCTGATCGAAGGCATGACACCCTTGCATGCCGGATTATCAATCTTGCCTATTCCTCTGGCCGCTTTCGTTGCAGGGCCGCTCGCTGGCATCATGCTGCCGCGCCTTGGTACCGGCAAGCTTCTGTGGTCGTCGCTGGGGATCACAGCACTCGGCGTTATTGTCTACATTCTGACTTACAAGACTTCGGCATCGTTCTATCTGGTCGGGCTTGCGATTCTCGGCTTCGGCGTGGGAGCTGCCATGACAGGTGCATCGTCGGCGATCATGACCAATGCACCGGTTGAAAAGGCAGGCATGGCAGCTTCCGTTGAAGAAGTTTCCTTTGAACTCGGCAATGCTCTCGGTGTCACGGTTTTCGGAAGCATTTTGTCCGTATTCTACACGGCAAGCCTTGTGATTCCTGAAGGTGCAGGTATCCCCGCAATCGTGCGCGACAGTCTGGACGAAGCGCTTCTGGCAGCTCAATCCCTATCGCCAGCAGATGCACAAACTCTGACGGCACTGGCATCGGCGGCTTTTGAGAGTGCTTATGTTGCCGTCATCACAGCGACCGCAACTCTGCTTTCGATCGCTACGCTCGTGGCCTACATTATTCAGCGACGTAAGACTATTGCCGCATAATCCGAAGTCGGGACCGGGCGACAGCCAATGCGGCAGTTGCCCGGCCTGATACGGTTTTTTCGACCACAAGAAAGCCATTCGGACCGGTGGCAGCAAGCGCAGCCGCTTCAGCGACACCATGACATCCAATTGTCTCGAAAACAGTCTCCGATGGGTTTTCGAGACGCGGAGTTTCCTTTTCCAGCCGCTCGGCATCGAAGAAACAAAGCGCACATTCATAGTGCGCTGCAAGCTCGTTCCATGCGAGCTCGCCACACTTGGTACTCAAGGTTGCGATAGCGTCAGGCCGCGAACGGCAGCCTTGTAACAACACCTGATCGGCCAAAGCCAAAAGCTCGTCGAATGTCACGCCGGACGAACCGCCCATGCCGAGGACTGTGCTGTAGTTTTTAGAACCCACAGGGCGACGACTGGCGTGCTTTGTGCAGCTCTTCCGGCTTGACGCCGAGTGTATCGGCAATGCGCTGGATCATCGTTGCCTCGGAACGGTCAAGCCGGTGATCGGAACAGGCAATCTTTACGAGGTCACTAAGCAGCGCCAAACGGCGATCCGGTGCCATCTCGGCCAGCATGTTGGCAGCTTGCTTGGTTGTCGTCTCGTAGGCGAAATCCTTGAGATACTCGGCCACTTCCGGAAGCTCTTCCGGCGGAATGCCGAAATTCCTTTCGGCAATTTCCTTGAACGCCGCTATTTCAGCAGGATGCTGGTCGCCATCGGCAAACACCACATGCAACAGCAAAAGCAGTTCAGATGCGAGCGCCGGATCATCGGCCACGCGCTGCACGGCGCTCTTCTTGCTGAGAAAAGCGGTAATCCGCTCAAAGATGCTCTCGCTCATGGAACCCTCAAAACTTTCAGCCTGAATATAATGAATAACGCCGGATGCACCGGAAAACAATCGCGCTCAACGCACTGGCTTTCTTCGAAGATTATCCTTGTCCGACTAGCGTTAGGAAAGCAGCTGCTCTATGTTGCGCCCACCTCTCCCTTGGGCTTCCCCTATGCTTGAATTTTTCGATACACTTACCCTGCTCCTGACGGCTGCGGCATTCATCGCCGGGATCATCGATTCCATCGCCGGTGGTGGCGGAATGATTACAATCCCCGCCTTGCTACTGGCCGGAATTCCACCCGTTGAAGCGCTTGGCACGAACAAGCTGCAAGGCTTGTTCGGCTCGTCATCGGCAACCATCGCCTATGCACGCAAAGGGCATGTAAACATCAAGGAACAGTGGCCTGAAGCACTTGCATCGCTCATCGGTTCAGTGTTCGGCGCTTTACTCGCAACGGTTCTGCCGGTCGACATCATGCGTGCAGCGCTGCCAATCCTCCTCATCGCGATTGCAGTCTACTTTGCCATCAAGCCGAGCCTTGGCGATGTTGATCGTGCGCGACGTATCGGCCCGTTTCTTTTCGGCGTAACACTCGTTCCGCTGATCGGTTTTTATGATGGCCTTTTCGGCCCCGGGACCGGTTCGTTCTTCATGCTCGCTTTCGTGGCGCTGGCCGGCTTCGGTGTGCTGAAAGCCACCGCGCACACGAAGCTTCTCAACTGTGCGTCCAATGTCGGCGGCTTTGCAACCTTTGCCGCTGTCGGCGTCATCAACTGGAAGATCGGTATCTGTATGGGCGTCGCCCAGTTTATCGGCGCACAGATTGGCGCAAGCCTCGCCATGAAGGTCGGCTCACGCATTATCAAACCGCTTTTGATCGTTGTCAGCCTGGCGCTGGCAGTTCGCCTTTTGATGGAAGGAACCAATCCGCTGCGCCAGTGGGTTGGGTTTTAGAGCGCATTTCGATCTGATTGGATCAGATCGGCGCTCTAAATATTTGTTTTGAATCGCGCATCTTTTCCGAAAACCGTTTCACACTTTTCGGGATACGCTCTAAATCCGAAGCGCGACCAGCACCACGCCGCAGCCGATAAGCAGAATGCCAAACCAGTTGAGGGTGGACATGCGCTCGCCAAGGAATGCCGCACCGAACAGTGCCACCAGCACAACCGACAATTTATCAATCGGCGCGACGCGCGATGCATCCCCGATCTGCAAGGCCCGGAAATAGGCAAGCCACGAAGCACCGGTCGCCAGACCTGACAGCACCAGAAACAGCCACGACTTTCCGGAAATCTCGCCGGGTTTCTGCCATTGGCCGGTAACGGTCAGGAACAGGCACAACGCGCCAATGATGACCAGCGTGCGCACGAGCGTGGCGAAATCAGAATTGATGCCCTGAATACCGACCTTAGCGAAGATGGCGGTCAATGCGGCAAACACCGCCGACATCAGTGCCCAGAATTGCCAGCTAGCAATCATCAAAACTCAATACCCTTCTGTGCCTTCACACCAGAGCGGAACGGATGCTTTATCATTTCCATCTCCGTCACGAGGTCGGCCGCTTCAATCAGCTCGTCCTTGGCATTGCGACCGGTAATGATGACATGCTTCATCTCCGGCTTGGCTTCGAGAACCTCGATCACTTCCTCAACCGGCAGATAATCGTAGCGAAGCACGATATTCAGCTCATCACAGAGCACCATATCGTAGCTTTCATCCAATATCATGGCTTTGGCTTGTTCCCATGCCCCACGCGCCATGGCGATGTCTCGCGTCCGGTCCTGAGTCTCCCAGGTAAAGCCTTCGCCTAGTGCTGAAATAGTCACCTGTTCGGGGAACTTTTCGAGCACCCAGCGCTCACCCGTGTCCCACGAGCCTTTGACGAACTGCACGACGCCGATTTTCATTCCGTGACCCAGCGCACGGAAAACCATCCCAAAACCGGCCGTCGACTTGCCCTTGCCTTTACCGGTATGGACGATCACCAGCCCTTTTTCTTCAGTCTTTGTCGCTTGAATCTTGTCGCGGGCAGCTTTCTTCTTGCGCATCTTGTCCGCATGGCGTGCATTCAGTTCCTCTTCCGTCATCGAAAGAAGTTTTTCCGATTTCTCAGCCATTTACCGCCCTTTCCGGATTCAATTTTTGAAGATTTGAACTCAATGTTTCCAGCTCGAACCGCGCAGAGTTGGAGCGAGGTGTCCAGAAGCCGCGCAAGATAGCATCGTTGAGTTTCGCTGCCGTCTCGGCAAGTGCTGCCGGGTTTTTCTCGGCCATGAAATCATGCACCGACTTGTCGGCGATATAAGCCTGATAGACCGCCTCGAAATGATGGTTCCCAACCTTGCCGGTGGTCGCCGCGAAGGCGAACAGATAGTCGACAGTTGCCGCAATCTCTGCCGCGCCCTTATAGCCGTGGCGCATGACGCCTGCGATCCATTTGGGGTTGGCCGCGCGACCACGTACGACGCGCGAAAGTTCTTCTTCCAGCGCACGAATGACCGGCTTTTCCGGGCGGGAATGGTCGTTGTGATAAACCGCAGGCATTGCGCCACTCAAGCTTTCAACGGTCGCAGCCATCCCACCTTCGAACTGGTAGTAATCGTCGCTATCGAGAAGGTCGTGCTCACGATTGTCCTGATTTTGCACAACAGCCTGAACCGAACGCAGCTGTTCTTCGAGAAGGCCGCGCTCAGCCTGCCCTTCCTCGCCTGCGCCATAGGCGTAACCGCCCCAGACAAGCCAGGCTTCCGCCAGATCGTTGCGTCCCGCCCAGCCGTTCTCGTCGATCAAGGCCTGCAGGCCTGCTCCATAAGCGCCGGGTTTGGACCCGAAGACACGATAGCCCGCACGCCGCTCCGCAGTCTTTTCGTCTGACCCTTCTGCAACAAGACGCACCTGTTCAATTCGCATACGCGCTGCGATTGGATTGTCCACGGCATCCTCATCAAGAGCGCCTACTGCACGCACGGCCTTGTCGAACAATGCAATCTGTTCTGGAAACGCGTCGCGGAAGAAGCCGGAAATGCGCAATGTCACATCGACACGTGGACGACCAAGCTTTGCAATCGGAATAATTTCGTATCCAGTCACCCGGCGTGACGCCATATCCCAGAGCGGCTTGACGCCGATCAGCGCCAAAGCCTGCGCAATATCATCACCGCCGGTGCGCATATTCGATGTGCCCCACGCGGTCAGGCCGAACGATGTCGGCCATTCACCATGATCTTGCGTGTAACGGGTGATCAGGAGTTCCGCCGATTTGCGTCCAAGTTCCCATGCTGCCGGAGTGGGAACGGCGCGACTATCAGTAGAGAAGAAATTACGACCGGTTGGCAGCACATCGGGACGGCCGCGTGTCGGTGCGCCGGATGGTCCCGGCGGCACAAACCGCCCGCCAAGTGCGGCAAGAAATCCATCTATTTCCGAAGGCCCGCAGGAAACCACCATGGGGCGCAGATGCGCCTCAATGGATTGGAGAACCGCCTGCGTCTGCGGCCAGTCTGCGGGGCACTCTATCGCGCCTGCAACAAAGCTGGCTACCAGCAGTTCGATACGCTCCACCGTATCACCCGCAATGCGCCATGTTGCAGGGCTCGCAGCCAGCAGGAGTTCCGGTTTGGCACCTGTCCACGCCTCTGCCATATTGCAGTCCAGCGGATCGAATGTTTCGCCAAGCCCGCAATCCGCAGCGATTGCACGCTGGAGACTTTGATCTCCCGGCGCACCACCGAGCGAAACAGGAACACCGCGTGGCACACGTGCCAGCGCAACCAGAAGATCCGTCAGCAGCCTGCCTTCAGGCGCCAGCCCGAAAATATGCAGACCGTCACGTATCTGCATTTCCTTGAGATCACAGAGATAGGCGTCGAGCTTTTGCAGCGCCATGTCCTCATCGTCATGGTCGTGAATGCCCGCATCGCGATCAAGCCCGATGTCGCGCACGAGATCGAGTATCTGTCCTTTCAGTCTGAGCAGGCGGCGCGGATCGACGCCGGAGGCCTCGTAATATTCGTCCACCAGCGCTTCAAGGTCTTTCAACGGCCCATAACTTTCAGCGCGCGTCAGCGGCGGCGTCAGGTGGTCGATAATAACCGCGCTGGCGCGACGCTTGGCCTGCGTGCCTTCGCCCGGATCATTCACAATGAAAGGATAGATGTGCGGCGTGGGGCCGAACACAGCTTCGGGATAGCAATTTTCCGATAACGCCAAAGCCTTCCCCGGCAGCCATTCCAGATTTCCGTGCTTCCCCATGTGCACAATGGCATCGATGCCTGCGACCTCACGCAGAAAAGCGTAGAAGGCAATATAGCCGTGCGGTGGCACCAGATCAGGTGAATGATATGTCTCTTTCGGGTCGATGTTGTAACCGCGTGCCGGCTGAATGCCCACGAAGGTTTCACCCAGCCGCATCAACGGCAATGCGAAAGCGGCAAGCTCCTGCGCAAAATAAGGATCGTTTTCCGGCGCACCCCAACGCTCTTCGATTTCTTTCTGAATCGCAATGGGAAGTTTTTTGAAGAAAGCCTTGTATTGATTCAGTGAAATCGTGTCACGGATTTCACGCCCGTCATGCGCAGCATTGGTCGGTCCTGTCGTCAAGGCACGCATCAATGCATCACCGTCTACGGGAAGGTCAGCGACGGAATAGCCATTCTTCGCCATGGCGCGCAGTACTTCAACCGTCCCGGCAGGCGTGTCGAGACCTACCCCGTTTCCAAGCCGTCCGTCACGGTTCGGATAATTCGCGAGGATAAGCGCAACACGTCTTTCATCAGGTGATTTTCGCTTCAACCGAACCCAGTTTTCAGCAAGTTGCGCCACAAAGCCCACGCGGTTTTCATGCGGCTCGTGTGTCACGATATTCGCTTCCACTGCCGCATCAAACTGCTTTGCAGACTTGAAGGAAACGGCACGCGAAAGCACACGCCCGTCCACTTCCGGCAAGGCGACATTCATCGCCAGATCACGCGCAAGCAGACCTTGCTGCGAGCTTTCCCAAACCGCCTTCGGCGTGCCGGAAAAAATCACCTGCAACACCACATTGCCGCGCTTATCGAGGACAGTCGGCTTGCGCTCCGCCCCCGGCGAAGAAATTGCAAACCCCGTGGCATTCAAAACGATATCCGGCGGACAATCCTCGAACAGACCGTCGACGACTGCCGCAGACAATCGATCCTTGAGGCTCGAAACGAATATCGGAAGCGGATTGAGACCTTTTGCCTGCAAAGCAGCAATCAGCGCATCGACCGGCTGCGTCTGTCCGCTTTGCACCAGCGCCCGATAAAAAATAATGCCAGCGACAGGTGCTTTTGCATCGCTCCAGTGCGTGCGAATACTATCCAGCGAGGAGACATGCTCTCCCGGCCACCACAGACCAGCCTTGAGCAGAGGTGCAGCACTTTCCGGCTTCTCGGAACCCGCTATCAGCGCAGCGCAGTAGTGAAGGAATGCACCGGCATTCACAGCCCCGCCCTCGATCAGATACTGCCAGAGTTCATTTCGCTCGTGCGCAGAGATCGTTGAAAACCGGTCCAGCCCATGATCCGGCTTGTCGTCTCCCGGCAATACGGCAATCTTGATACCGTGATTGAGTGCACAAGCATGCAGCGCTTCCAACCCGTAAGGCCAGTATGTCTCGCCGCCAATGATGCGCACCACGATGAGGCTCGCATATCTGGCAGTACGCTCCACATAAGCGTCCACCGACATGGGATGGGTGAGACTCAGGAAATTGGCCAGCCGCAAGCTTGGCAAATCCGGCGCAAGTCTGTGTGCCTGCGCCAAACTGGCCAGTTCGGTATCGGCAGCGGAAAGGAACAATATCTCTCCCGGCGTCTGGCCGAGATCGACGGCTTCATTGCCGTCGCTGATTGTTCCTTTCTGGGCAAGAAGAAGATGCATCGGTCAGACAGCGTCTTTCACGGCCTTGGCGATGGCTGCTTCATCGATATCATGCAACCCGATCACGACCAGTCGCGTGGAGCGCGCTTCATCCTTGCCCCATGGACGGTCGAAATAATGCTCAATACGCGGACCAACCGCCTGCACGACCAGTCGCATCGGCTTGCCCGGCACATCGACAAAGCCCTTCAAACGAAGAATATCGTGTTCCGCAATGACCGCTTTCAGCTTTTCCGTGAACAGCTTGGGATCGCCCACAGAGCCCACTTCGACTACGAAGCTCTCGAACTCGTCATGATCGTGCTCATGTCCATCTGCATGATGGATTTCATGGTGGGATTTGCGGTTGGCGATGTCGTCTTCCGTGCCAACGCCGAGGCCGAGCAGAACATCAGCCCCAAGCTTGCCAAAGCTCGCAGGAACCATATTCACGCGGCGGGGCGAACGCTCGGCCACATCGGCTTTCACACTATCCAGCCTTGAGGCGTCGATCAGGTCAGCTTTGTTGAGAACAATCAGATCGGCTGCATGAATCTGATCCTCAAAAAGTTCCTCCAAGGGGCTTTCATGGTCAAGAGATTCGTCCGCTGCGCGCTGCGCATCCACCTTGTCGTGGTCATCGGCAAAACGCCCCTCGGCCACCGCTGCGGCGTCGATCACGGTTACTACACCGTCGACTGTTACCTGCGTCTTGATTTCTGGCCAGTTGAAAGCCGCGACCAACGGCTGCGGCAATGCCAGACCGGACGTCTCGATCACGATATGATCGGGGCGATCAGCGCGGTCCAGAAGCTTGGTCATGGTCGGGATGAAGTCATCGGCAACGGTGCAGCAGATGCAACCATTGTTGAGTTCGATCACATCTTCTTCGCGGCAAGTCTCGATACCGCAACCTTTCAGAATACCGCCATCGACACCGAGGTCGCCGAACTCATTGATGATCAACGCAATGCGTTTTCCATTGGCGTTTTCCAACAGGTTGCGGATCATCGTCGTTTTGCCCGATCCGAGAAAACCCGTGATGACTGTTGCGGGAATTTTCTGTCCCTGCATCGATTTATCCCTTCATCCTGAGCGGCAACCCTGCCGCCATGAAATAAACTTCATCCGCAATCGCGGCCACTGCCTGATGCAGAAAGCCTGCATGATCGCGAAATTCCCGTGCCATGCGATTTTCGGGCACGATCCCTAGTCCAACTTCGTTCGAAACAAAAACCACAGGCCCGGCAAGATCCGGCAGCATGGCGACAAGACTTGCCGTCTCTGTCGCTATATCGCGCTCGGCCATCATCAGATTGGTCAGCCACAGGGTCAAACAATCGACCAGCACGAACCGATCCGCAGCAGCATTCAATGTCAGTGCACCGACCAGATCGAGTGGCTCCTCCACCGTCTGCCATTCGGAACCACGTCGGTCGCGATGAATGGCAATGCGGTTTTCCATTTCCTTGTCGAAGGCACGTCCTGTTGCCAGATAGAGTGGCTGAAGTCCCGAGGATTCAACCATTTTCTCGGCATAGGACGACTTACCCGAACGGGCTCCGCCAAGAACCAGAACCGATTTTCCCGGCGAAGCCATTTTCATCAGCCCTCAATCTCGGACGATGCGTAGTGCTGGATGAACCAGCCAAGTGCGAGGCCGATCACGGCCCACATGAACAGGTTCGTCGCCAGCGATGCGACCGCATATTGCGAAGCAAGCAGTGATGGAATCGGTGACGAGATGTCTTCGGGATGCGGAGCACCATAAAGATGCGGCGCCACGATCAGCACCAGACCGAGGGTCTTTGCCCAGATTTCCTGGCGCAACACGATGAGATAGAGGCCTAAACCGCTCAGCACCACGGTAGCGAGCCACCAGAGCTGACGTTCAGCCAGATCAGCCGCAGGCATTGCCGGTAATTCCGGCGATAAACCCAATGCAGGCAGAAACGCGGCCGCGAAGAAACCGGCAACGCCCCAATAAATCCCATTCTGCACCGTAATGCGGCGTCCGAGAAGCAAAGCCACGCCACCAAGCAGCAAGGCGAAACCTGCACCTGCTACGAGATTGGCAAGGATCGTATTGCCCAACCGCCCAAATGGTAATTCAGCCCCTTCTTCCTCGGCACTTTCGGCAGCGGCACCATGATCATGCGGTGTGGCTTCCGCCTCGCCGTGACTATGGCCACCGCCAGCATCTTCATAGGTTTCGGCCTGCAGGATCAAAGGCACTGTCTTCAAATACATGGCGGGAGTAACCAGCAGCCCGGCCAAAAGCCCGGCAGCAAGCGTCGCCAACAAATAACGGATCAACATTTCTGTCCCTCAATAGCAATTTCGCGCCGATGGCCGTCCACCATCGAGCTTTGCTCAGCTTCAATTCCGAAAGATGTTAAACTGCTCAGTGGCAGGGAAAACCATAGGAATGGCGCGTATCGTGCGCTGAATCGTGCAACGTATCAGAATGGGCAAGCCCTACGCCGTAGATCAGGAACGCGCCGAGAAGCAGTGAAACCACAGCCGTGCCCAGACGGGCAGCGAGCGGCATTGCGAGTGTGCTGGAAACAGAATTTTGAGTACGTGCAGCCATGACAACCTCCGTGCAGGCAGCAGGGAAAAACCTCCCATGGGGTTCGGGCTCAATGCCCTCACGCAACAGGCAGGTCTCCTGGCTCACGGGTCGCGGGGATTGAAGCTACCTTCCCAGAAGCTTTGCAGCCTCCAGTGGTTACCGGTTGCCCGGTTTGCCTCATCCCTCTCCGCTCTACAGTCGCGGGGTCGGCTGCGATAAAGACGCCCGGATTGGGTCCGTCCGTCGCATTCCCTTTTTGGTATTGCCGGGATTCGTCCCGGCAAAAACCTGTTGCATGGTTTCGACACTAGGCTTTCGCCCCATCGTCGTCAATCGCGACCGATGATTGACGACCTCATTTCAAATTAAACAGTGCATCGATATCGAGACATGCTTCCAGCCCTTCGGCCAGTTCATCCAATGCAGCTTCAACGCCGGCGCGATAGTTCACTGAACTGCTCTGCACACCAAGATTCTGCAGAAATCTCCGGCGAAATTCATCCGCATTGAAAACACCGTGGAGATAGGTCCCCATGATGCGCCCATCTGGTGATATGGCTCCGTCGTCATGCTCGCCAATTCGAGCGAAAGGCCACCCCATATCCGGTCCAGTCGTGCGGCCGATATGGATTTCATAGCCCTCCAGCGGCACATTATGGAGAAGCGCGGTCGCCTGCACGTTGCGGACCACTTTTTCAGGTTCCATCACCGTTTCGATATCGAGCAGCCCAAGACCATCAATGTCGCGTACATGCCCCTCGATACCAGCAGGGTCGCTGATGTGGTGACCAAGCATCTGGAACCCGCCGCAGATACCAAGCACATGACCGCCTCGTTTCACGTGGGCAGATAATTGGCGATCCCAGCCATTGTCCCGAACCGCCTGCATATCGGCTATCGTGGACTTTGTCCCCGGCAGAACGACAAGGCCCGCATCGCCGGGAATGCTCGAACCAGGCGGCACCATGACCACTTCTACATCCGGTTCAGCCTTTAGCGGATCAAGATCATCGAAGTTGGCAATGCGCGGCAACATCGGCACAGCAACCACGAGCGACTTCTTGTCTCCGCGAACGGCACGTTCAAGAACGACAGAATCTTCGGCTGGCAGTCTCGATACCGCTTTCAGCCACGGGACAACGCCGAAAGAACGCCAGCCGGTAAACCGGGTAATGGCAGCCAGCCCGTCATCAAAAAGCGAAATATCGCCCCGGAACTTGTTGATCAGAAATCCGCGAACCATGGCGCGGTCCTGTTCGGACAGAATTGTGTGCGTGCCGACGAGAGACGCAATCACGCCACCTCTGTCTATGTCACCGACCAGAACAACCGGGACATCGGCCTGTGTGGCAAACCCCATATTGGCGATATCACCGGCCCGCAGATTGATTTCAGCTGGTGACCCCGCCCCTTCCACCAGCACAAGGTCCGCGCCTTCGCTGACCCTGGCGAAGGATTCCATGACAGCCGCCATGAGCTGCGGTTTCAATTCCTGATAATAGCGCCCGCGCGCCTCGCCTCGCACTTGTCCCTGGACGATAACCTGACTACCCATGTCAGTCTGCGGTTTGAGGAGTACCGGATTCATATGGACAGACGACGGCACACCGCAAGCCAGCGCCTGCAACCACTGCGCCCGACCAATTTCGCCACCATCGTCGCTGACTGCCGCATTGTTGGACATGTTTTGCGGCTTAAACGGTCGAACATTCAGGCCGCGATTGCGCGCAACCCGGCATAGTCCGGCAACAAGAACACTTTTGCCGACGTCCGAACCCGTTCCCTGAAACATGATTGCGCGTGCCATGGACTGCTGCGTAGCTTAAACTGAACTTTCTGGCAACGGGACCTCAATCGGCGAGCGTCTATGCAAAAATGCGCATCAGTTTATTACAAATGTGAGCAACATTATTCCAATGGAGCGTTGGCAGTCTCACACGGTTATGATCTAGTCCGGTGAAAAGGTGCGGTGCTACAGGGAGGAAACCATGGATGCTGCCGACCAGAACCAGTACGAACTGAACGAAGATCAGCTTGCCATTCAGGACATGGCGCGAGCCTTCGCCAGTGATCGCGTTGCCCCGCATGCATTGCAATGGGACCGCGACAAGCATTTCCCCGTCGACGTATTGCAAGAGACTGGACCGCTCGGCATGGGCGGCATTTATGTGCGTGAAGATGTGGGCGGCTCGGAGCTGAAGCGGCTCGACGCAGTTCTCATTTTTGAGGCACTGGCAACTGCATGCCCTTCATTCTCGGCTTTCGTCTCCATCCACAACATGGCCGCATGGATGATCGACACTTTCGGCAATGACGAACAGCGCCTGCGCTTTCTGCCAAAGCTCACGTCAATGGAATGGCTTGCCAGCTACTGCCTGACCGAGCCCGGATCGGGTTCGGATGCGGCGGCGCTCAGAACACGCGCTACACGCGATGGCGATCATTATATCCTCAACGGTTCCAAGCAGTTCATTTCCGGTGCAGGCGCCACGGATGTCTATGTGACGATGGTGCGTACCGGCGAGGACGGCCCCAAGGGGATTTCCACCATCGTTGTGCCAAAAGATGCACCCGGCCTTTCGTTTGGTGCAAATGAATTCAAGATGGGCTGGAACGCACAACCGACAAGAACCGTCATTTTCGACAATTGTCGCGTCCCGGCTGAAAACCTTCTCGGTGAAGAAGGAACAGGGTTTCGCATAGCGATGGCCGGGCTTGACGGCGGTCGGCTCAATATTGCTGCCTGTTCGCTCGGCGGCGCGCAATCGGCGCTCGACAAGTCACTGGAATATTGCAGCCAGCGCAAAGCCTTCGGTCAGACAATTGACCGTTTTCAAGCGCTGCAATTCCGCCTGGCGGACATGGAGACGGAACTCTCCGCGTCACGCCTTCTTCTTTACTCCGCTGCCAGCAAGCTTGATCGAAAAACCCACGATGCGGGCAAATGGTCGGCAATGGCCAAGCGCTTTGTCACTGACACGGGTTTCAATGTGGCGAACGAAGCGCTGCAGCTCTTCGGCGGCTACGGCTATCTGCATGAATACGGGATCGAAAAGCTTGTCCGCGATCTGCGCGTACACCAGATCCTCGAAGGTACGAACGAGATCATGCGTGTGATCATCGCACGCCAGATGATCGGACGCTAGTTCTGAATTAGTAACCGCCAAGGGAGGAATTTTTTATGGCCACAATAGCATTTATCGGCCTTGGCAATATGGGTGGCCCGATGGCCGCCAACCTCGTGAAAGCCGGTCACACCGTTCGCGGCTTCGACCTCCTGCCGCAACATCTCGATGAGGCAAAGGCCAATGGTCTCTCGATAGCCTCGAGCGCGCAGGATGCGGTTGCCGACGTTGACGTGGTGATCACCATGCTGCCCGCCGGAAAGCACGTTCTCTCCGTCTATGAGGACATTGCACCAAATGCTCGAAAAGACTCACTTTTCATCGACTGCTCGACAATCGATGTAGATTCAGCACGCAAGGCACATGAGCTGGCCGCAAGCCACGGACATCTTTCCATTGATGCGCCTGTTTCCGGCGGCACCGGTGGCGCTTCCGCAGGGACATTGACTTTCATGGCTGGCGGTAGCGACGACGCATTCACACGCGGGGAGCCGATCCTGCAGCCAATGGCTGGAAAGATCGTGCATTGCGGCGGTGACGGCGCAGGACAAGCGGCGAAAATCTGCAACAACATGATCCTCGGCATATCGATGATCGGTGTCAGCGAGGCCTTTGTTCTGGCTGAGAAACTGGGCCTGTCCCACCAAGCGCTCTTCGATGTGGCGTCAACATCATCGGGGCAATGCTGGTCACTGACAACCTACTGTCCGGTTCCGGGACCGGTTCCAACATCACCTGCAAACCGCGACTATAAACCCGGTTTTGCGGCAGCTTTGATGCTGAAAGACCTCAAGCTCTCGCAGGAAGCCGCGCAAAGCGCTGGCGCTGAAACACCGCTCGGCGCACATGCACAGGAACTTTACAGTCTTTTTGATGGTGAAGGCCATGGCGCCGAAGACTTCTCAGGCATCATCAATTACCTGCGCTCCAAATCTGGAGCAGATTAAACAATTGCCCACGCAAAAAAATCGCATTGTTTAGATTTGCTTAAGTCTCTGATAACCGTACGGTAACGATGTTGGGCTAGAAAGGAGCACGAGACGGGTTCACCCGGCTCAACGCTCCGGATCTGGTACTGCGTACCGGAGCTCAGTATATCCCGCCAGTGTATTGTTCGGCGGAGATGCCATGCGTAATTGGCAAAACCGTGCACCTCTGGCAGCGCGGTTTTTGCCATTTGAACCTACAAATAGTTGCCTGAAACTGGCCCGTTGCCCTTGATCATCAGGGAATGCACAATTACACGCCTTTGTTACAAAGCATTTAGAGCTGTTCGATTGAAATCCGGACATAATCCTGTGAAATGCAGAGCGCTTCCAATGAAGCCTGCTACACAGGTGATTTTTATTCAGGGCAATGAATTTGACTGCACAACGACCAGCCACCGCTGTTTCCACTGCCGATAAGAAACTTTTCGGCCTGCCTTTGGCTGTAATTTTCGTGCTGTGCTATTTCGCGTTCCAAACCATTCTTGTCACCGTTGTTTCCAACGGCGCAGGCCTTGATGACGCCGAGCAGCTGGCCAATATCGGCTACCTGGACTGGGGGTATGGCGGATCACAACCCCCTCTCTATACCTGGATTACCAATCTGGTTGCATCGGTGCTGGGCACATCGATGTTCACACTCCAGATCGTGAAATTCAGCATTCTTGCAAGCCTGTTCCTAAGCGTTTACGGCGCTATGAGACTGCTCGGTTTTTCGCGCATTGTCGCGTCAGCCGGTATGCTTGGTCTGTTTCTCATCCCGCAAATCGGCTGGGAATCACAACGCGCCCTGACCCATTCAGTTGCAGGCACCGCCGGTTGTGGCTGGGCCTTCCTGGCCTTTGCCTGGCATATGCGCAGGCGCAGTGTCGTCTCTGCCGCCGCATTAGGCATCGCGATGGCTGCGGCTATCCTCGGCAAATTCAATGCCTCATTCTTCCTGATCATGCTGATCATGACAGGACTTCTCATTCCCGAATACCGCCGGATACTGCTCTCCAAGCTGAGTTTCGTTACGATTCTGGCATTCGCCATCTGCTTCGGACCAACTGCGCTCTGGATGTTCGCACACAAATCCAGCGTCATGGCGCGCGCGAGTAAGTTTGAAATCGGCGCTTCCGGCAATGTCTTCTTCGACCGGCTGATGGGCGTCGAGAGCCTGATAGAAGCAGCCTTTCTGTTCTCGATCCTTGCCCTGGCAATCGCGGGTATCATCGCACTCATTCACTGGCAGAAGAAAACCGCCCCCTCCGTTCCGCTCACCACCGGCGAGAAATTCCTGCGGCTCCTGATCCTAGTCGGACTGGTTATTGTTCTCGTTGGCGTTATCGCCACCGGCGCAAACAACGTGAAAGATCGCTGGCTGCAGCCCGTTCTGTTCCTCACTCCGGCACTGATGGCAAGCCTTTTTGCTCGTTACAGGACCGGAAACAGGGCCTTGATCGACTTCGCTGTCGTGAGCGCTGTCGTAGCGCTTATCGTCCCGCCAGTGTTGAGCTATTACCTGACCTATGGCTCCAGCTCTCCGCCTTACGGCCAGCTCGATTATCGTCATTTCTACGAGGAAGTGCAGGCGAAAGGACCGTTCAAGACGATCCTGACGGACAATGCACAGATACCGGGCAATTTCAGACTATTTGATTCGTCGTTGCGCGTGGTTCATCCCGAAACGCCCGATGCCAGAGCTTACCTGACATCACCCGTACTCGTTATGTGGTTCGGTGGCGCTGAACCCAATGAACGCATTGCTGCTTTGTTGCAAAATGCGAACATCACAATACCTCATGACGGTATCACTACCACCGAAATTGAATATAAAACCCGACCAGACAAGCACATAACCGTCAGCTATTTTCTGGTTCCATAAAGGAAAGGCCCGGGAAACCCGGGCCATTTATTCTCTTATTCTACTGTTTCCTGAACCGCATGAGCGGTGCCTTTTACGTCGCGGCCAACGCCGCGAACAGTATTTGCACAGGACGCAAGCGTGAATGCGCAGAGAACGATAGCAACTGGGACAAGTCGGGTCAGCTTCATGACAGTCTCTCCAATGGGATGTGCAATCCTCCCCTTTCAGGGGTAGGTGCATAGAGTTCCAAGTCTATTCAAACCAGTTATGCCTCCCGCCACATACGAAGCCCCTGCCCGGCATCTGGCGGTGAAGCCGATTCACTCGGCTGTCACAAAAGAAATCTAGCGCAGCGTTTTTCGCTGGCAAGAGAATGCATTAGTTCCCGTCCCAATAAACTGTGATCTGTCATCAGCTGGAACGAAAAGTCTCAAACCGGCCGGAACGGCGATAACCTTCGAAAACATTCCGCAGATGGTCAGCAACGACCTGAATGTGCGGCCCGGCTTCCGGCTTCACAATTATACCCAGCTGATAACGTCCCAGAGCGGGCAAACCATGTTCCGGCCCCAGAGCGACAATTCCATCGCTCAATAGCGTTTTACCAAATGGCGCAATGGCAAGATCAGCCATGATCGCAGCCCGCTGTCCTGTCGAATGCGAGCTCATATAGGCAATGCGGTAAGGACGGCCGCTAGTCTCAAGCGCTTCAAGCGCATTGCCGCGCCAGGCACATCCTTCTTCCCAAATCGAAAGAGGCAGAGGCTCCCGACGATAAGCCGTACCACACTTGGCACCCGCCCAGACGAGTTCCTCATCCAGCAGAACTTCCACATCGCCTTTGTTTAGTATCGTATGGGACATGTTGATCAGCGTAACATCGAGTCGCCGCTCATCGAGCCGCTTGCGCAGATTGCTACTCTGGTCGATCACGACATCCACTGTTACGCCCGGATGGCTTTCGGCAAAACGCTTCAAGACGAGCGGCAATACGCATTCGCCGATATCATCCGGCGACCCTAGCCGAACCACTCCAGTCACTGTGGGCGCAACAAATTTCGAGACTGCCTCTCGATTGAGAGCCAGAAGACGACGCGCATATCCGAGCAGAATCTCGCCATCGCTGGTCAGCGTAACCGAGCGTGCGTCCCGATCGAAAACTGCAACACCAATCTGTTCCTCTAACTTCTTGATCTGCATCGAAACGGCAGAGGGCGTGCGGAACACCGCGTTCGCAGCAGAGGAGAAACTTCCCGTATCGGCAATTGCCACAAATGTGCGCAGCACATCGATATCGAGCATCGGAAGGGGATGTTGAACGGGCGCTGTCATGACGGACTCCGTTTTTTCCGCTCTTTGTTCAAATTTTCTGATCTTAAGCCTTTCTATATTTCGTTTGATTGAACGTCAAGCAGAATGCACATTGAGGACACGAACAAGCAGAGCTGCAGCGAGCGTATCAACCGAACTTCCTGAATGAGGAGAGAGAAAATGACCGTTCAATGCCAATCCGCTCCCAACGGCCGGGCATCAGTCGTGCGCTTTACATCAACGTCATCCGTTGCGAACGCACAGTTATGGTTTCTGGCATTTTACTCCGAAGTGCAAAAACGGATCGAAGCCTGGTCGTACGAACGTCGGGTGAAGCGCAGCCGTCGTGTGCTGGAATCGCTACCTGAACACATATTGCACGATATCGGCTGGCCAAACGTGGATGATCGTCTGCCGGGCATCGCCAAAAACACAGCAGAGTTCAAGCGTGGGCAGTAAAGCCAATTGAGGGCGATCATGCGATCCGCCCTCAATTTCCCGACATTAAAATACCTTTTCGCGGCAGGCATTTAGCCGCACTTTGCAACCTACCCGTTCTGTGTCTCAATAGAACACTATCTTGTTTGCGCCATCGCCCTCCCCCTGTGAAACCGGGCCAACGCAGCAAGGTTGCCGGTCTGAAAGCGACCGGAGAAAACCGGGCCCAAAAGACCCGGAGTCGTGACGGAGACACAAGGCTTCAACTGCGTCGGGAACCGCAGCCAGAGCCTTTCGAGAATGGGAACGATCGGGCATGATCCAAGCTTCATCGGTTAAGCGGTCTATTGTCTTTTTCCTGGTTCCAAACTTTTCGATGATTGCATTCGCAACGGCCATTGAGCCATTGCGCATTGCAAATCGGATGCTGGGTTATGATGCCTATAGATGGCGACTGACATCGGTTGATGGAAAACCGGTGACCGCATCCAACGGTGTGGAATGCGCCGTCAATGCATCGCTGGAAGACGAGCGACGTTTCCTGCAGCGCGAGCAACGCCCCTCGATGGTATTCGTCTGCTCCGGCGTCTACGTGGAAGAATTCAGAAACAAGTCGGTCTTTGCGTGGCTGCGTGAGGAATATAATCGCGGCGTGGCAGTCGGTGGACTTTGTACCGGCGCCCATATACTGGCCGCGGCCGGGCTTCTATCTGGCAAACGCTGTGCCATTCACTGGGAAAATCTCCCCGGTTTCTCGGAAGCCTTTCCCAAGGCCGAGGTCTATGCCGATCTGTTCGAGGTCGATGGTAACCTTTACACCTGCGCGGGCGGAACCGCCTCTCTCGATATGATGCTGAAGCTGATTGGAGATGATTTCGACGCCAATCTGGTCAACAAGATCTGTGAACAGGCACTGACCGACCGTGTCCGCAGCCCGCAGGATCGCCAGCGCCTGCCGCTGCGGGCCCGTCTCGGCATTCAGAACTCCAAGGTGCTCACCATCATCGAGATGATGGAAGCCAATCTTTCAGAGCCGCAGGCACTGATCAATGTGGCCCACACGATTGGTCTTTCGCGGCGTCAGGTGGAGCGTCTTTTCCGACAGGAGATGGGCCGGTCTCCGGCGCGCTATTATCTGGAAATTCGCCTCGATCGCGCGCGGCATCTGTTGTTGCAATCGTCCATGCCTGTGGTCGAAGTCGCAGTCGCCTGTGGCTTTGTTTCGGCGTCGCATTTTTCCAAATGCTATCGGGAATTATACGGACGCTCGCCACAACAGGAACGGGCAGAGCGCAAAATGCTCATCGCCGCTTAAGCACGACACTAAAGAAAGATAGAGCTGCATCTTGAATGGAGCAGCTCCACTCCTGTCAGCTTTCAAAATAAAATCAAAACCATACAGGCTTTTCCGGAATCAGTTCTACAGATCGAACCATCTGTGGATACAGGATTGTTGGATATGTCGCGAACAGGACAGCCGATGCTCAACCTTCCGGGATTTCCAGAAGCTGCGATGCAGTCGTCTGACGCTGCGAATATGTCGTATAAAGGCAAATGTCGCGCCCAGCCAACGACTATGGTTTTGTCAAATACCAACGAGAGCGGTTTCAGGTAATACGGAGTCGTTGGAACCGCTCTATCCATCTTTTTCACGCATTATCCGACGCAAAACCGCTACGCACTTTTGCTGGAAATGCTCTAGGGACGCATAAAATGGCAGAGTTTCCTAAGAAGGCAAAAGTTGTGATCGTCGGGCTTGGCGGTATCGTCGGCGCCTCGGTGGCACACCATCTGATCGAGCGCGGCTGGGACGATATCGTCGGCATCGACAAATCGGGTATCCCGACCGACATCGGCTCTACTGCCCATGCGTCCGACTTCTGCTATGCGACCAGCCATGACTTCCTGTCGTGCTGGACAACGCTCTACTCCATCGATTTCTATGAAAAGATGGGGCATTACGCCCGCGTCGGTGGCATCGAGGTAGCGCGCGTCGGTGACGATGCCCGCATGGACGAAATCAAGCGCAAGGTCGCATCGGGTAAAGCTTTCGGCACTCGTGCTCGCCTGATGGAACCGTCAGAGATCAAGGAAAAATTCCCGCTCATCGAGGAAAGCCTGGTTCAAGGCGGCCTGTGGGACCCCGATGCCGGTCTGGTCATCCCGCGCTCGCAGACCGTCGCTGGCAAGCTGATTGATCAGGCTGAAGCTGCAGGCAAGCTACAAAGCTTCGCCAACACCCCGGCCCAGTCGCTAATCGTCGAAAACGGGCGCATCAAGGGTGTCGTCACGCATCGCGGCACCATCGAAGCTGACTATGTCATCATCTGCGCTGGCCTTTGGGGACGTCTGATTGCCGAAATGGTTGGTGAAGACCTGCCAGTCATGCCAATTGACCATCCGCTAACATTCTTCGGTCCCTATAACGAGTTTGAAGGCACCGGCAAGGAAATCGGCTGGCCACTCATGCGCGATCAGGGTAACTCCGCCTATATGCGCGACACCGGCGATCCGAAAACTGCCGAAGGCGGCCAGATCGAATGGGGCTATTACGAGGAAAAGAACCCGCGCTTGTGCCATCCGCGTGACCTTCTGGAAAAGCATGAAGCACGTCTCTCGCCATCACAGCGCGATCTTGAGATGGACCAGATTCTCGAACCGCTTGAGCGCGCCATCGAGCTGACGCCCATTCTGGGCGAGCTTGGCTATAATGAAAGCCACTCCTTCAACGGTTTCCTGCAGGTCACGACTGATGGCGGCCCATCCATGGGCGAAAGCCAGAAGGTGCGCGGCCTATGGTATGCAGTCGCCATCTGGGTCAAGGACGGTCCCGGCATGGGCAAGCTCATTGCCGACTGGATGACCGACGGTCGCACGTCCATTGATCATCACGCCGTCGACTATTCCCGTTTCTACCCGCATCAGATGACCGAGCAGTTCATCTGGGATCGCTGCACGGAAACGGCGATGAAGGTGTACAATCCGGCGGTTCATCCGCGTGAACCCTTCTCCAAGGGCCGCAATATCCGCCGCTCACCATTCTATGAACGCGAAGTCGAACTCGGTGGCCATTTCATGGAGCTTGGCGGCTGGGAGCGCGCGCACGGCTATGCCGCCAATGAACACCTTCTCGAAAAGTATGGTGATCGCGTACCAGTGCGCGAAAACGAATGGGATAACCGCCACTTCTGGCGCGTCTCCAATGCCGAACACCTCGAACTGACCGAGAATTGCGGCATCATCAATCTCTCGCACTTCGCCATGTACGACATTGAAGGCCCCGACCATGTCGAGCTGATGGAGTGGCTCTGTGCAGCTAAAATCGGCGGCGATGCCAATATCGGCAAGGGCATCTATACCCACTTCCTCGACGACGAAGGCATGGTGCGGGCCGACTTCACGGTAATCCGCATGGCAGACCGCATCCGTATGATCAATGGTGCCGATGCCGGACCTCGCGACTTCCACTATATGCGTCGCGTGGCCGAAGATAAGGGCTTTGACGTTACGATCACCGATGTGACGGAAAAATACGTCACCATCGGCATCTGGGGTCCGAATGCGCGCGAGAATCTGAAGAAGGTCGTTGAGAGCCCTGAAGGTCTTGATGCGGAAAACTTCCCCTTCGCTGCCATCAAGCCAATCCGGATTGCGGGCAAGGATGTTACCGCGTTCCGCATTTCCTATGTCGGTGAACAGGGTTGGGAATTGCATATGCGTTACGAAGACGGCCTTGCCGTCTGGGATGCGCTTCGCTCCACCGGCGTAATTGCGGTAGGCGTCGAGACCTATGCCAACACGCGTCGCATGGAAAAGAGCTTACGCCTGCAGAATGCCGATCTGCTGACCGAGTATAACCTTCTCGAAGCCGATCTTGCTCGCCCGAAGGTCAAGGAGGCGGATTTCCGCGGCAAGGCAAAGCATGTGGAATATCGCGCCCGCGAGCATCAGCCTGCCATACTCTGCACGCTAGCCATAACCGACAATGTCGATTCGAAAGGTGTGGCCAGGTATCCTGTCGGCATTATGCCGGTACAGGATCCGAGTACCGGAGATACACTCATCGACGAACTTGGCCGCCGGTCTTTCACGACCTCAGTCGCCTATGGCCCGACGATTGGCAAGAACATCGCGCTCGCGTACCTGCCATGGGCCTATTGTCAGGAAGGTCGCAAGCTGAATGTGGAATATTTCGGTGAGACTTATCCGGTTGAAGTGCTTTCGATAGGTTACAAGCCTCTCTACGACCCGGAAAACCTCAAGCCTCGCAGCTGACCGGGACACTTTCCATACAAAAAAGCCGAGGCAACACCTCGGCTTTTCACATTCCGCAATGGGAAAACTATTTCAACGTGGCTTTGCCACCACTGATCGTGATCGTTTCATCGCCGGTCAACGCTTCGCGGTCCCCGTTCGGAAACGTTACGAAGCAGCCCGAGGCGCAAAATTCAACAGTTTCACCGGGCGCGACAATCATTTCGCGCTTAGAAGCGCCTTCCGTAACGACAATCGTCTGAGGGCCGCTATCATTATTGGAAATCTGCGCGGCATAAGCGCTGCCAGTTGAAACTGCAAAACCGATTGCTGCACCAAGAACAAGCTTCCCCAAGCTGTTGGCCTGATTTCTGTTCATACCGTCCCGACCTTTCCATCGCTCCCGCCGCGATATGTCCAATGTCGCAAGAGCCCTATTGCCCTCTGTCATCCCCTTTATAAGCGGACAAAACTGAACTGCAACTGAACGAAACGTTCATCAAGCCCGGTCGTCGGCATCCTCGTCGACTTCCGGCTTCTCTGTCAGGGCCTTTTTCTTCTTGGCTGATGATGAAGGCTCTTTCTCCTTCTGCATCAAATCGGAGAGTTTTTCGATTTCAGGCACACTGAGAACGAGATCAGTCCTAGTAGACGACAGGTGTAATCCTTCCTCATGGAAGCGCTCTACAATCTGGAATCGCAACTCGTTCTTGATACCACCCGTCGCTGTAATATCGGCCACATAGGCGTAGATATCAAAAATCATCAGTGAATCGTTCATGTTCTGAAACGAAACGAACGGCTCAGGATTCTTCAAGATCGACGGATGGCCACGAACAATTTCGAGAAGCAAAGCGTGGACCCGGCGCGGCTCCTCCGTATAAGAGGCCTGCACATTGATATCGATGCGCCCGAGCTTGTTGCGATGGGTCCAGTTGCCGACGTTACCGTTGATAAGCGTCGAATTCGGCACGATGATCGATTGCTTCTGGAAAGTTTCCACTTCCGTTGCGCGCACGCTGATCTTCTTGACGATACCGCTGACCGTGCCGGCTTCTACCCAGTCGCCGACCTTGAACGGACGTTCGGCGAGCAGAATGAGACCAGAAACAAAATTCTGGACGATATTCTGGAGACCAAAACCGATACCGAGAGACAAACCACCAGCGATAAGAGCCAGGTTCGACATATTGAACCCGGCTGCCGATACACCGACCAGAGCGGCAAGACAAAGGCCAACATAGCCTATGACTGTGCGGATTGAATTGCGTACGCCAGAATCCACCCGCCCGCGCGCCATAACACTGTTGTCGAGCCAGTTCTGGAACCAGCGCGTCAGAAGATAGCCGATCACGAACAGCAGCACGCCGGTCAATAGTCCCATGAGCGAGATCGAAATATTGCCGATCTGGAAACCGGTCATCAACTGATAGAAGGTGCTTTTAAGTTCGGCCCACTGGAAGCCGAGCTGCATCAAAACGAGCGGAATGCCGATCAAGGCAACGACGAGATTGATCAATATGCCCGCCACAAGGCCAAGCTGATCAAGGGTTGCGTCATCGAAATGAAACCGCTCCCGCATTGCCTTGCCAATCTGGCTGGATGCGAAAGCCTGCTCTTCGGAAATTGCACGCCCAGTCAGGAAGCCCATATACATCGTAACCAGAAATGCGCCCGTCACCACGATCTGCTGCGATATGAAGCGCGCCATGCCGATATAGCCAAACAGCGCGGTCAGAATGGGTAAAAGCCCCAATATGATCAGGAATGTTCTGAATGCGCGCGGCCATGAGCGGACAGCGCCATCCTTTTCGCGCTCAACCGGTTTCAGAAACGCAATCGCCAGGATGAGAACGCCAACCATCACCGTAGCAAGCAGGCTTTTCGCCATCGTCAGCGACAGAGGCGATGACAAAATCTGGTTGACCTTTCCGAAGAAAGAATCGAGCCCGCTTGTCAGCGCCGTGGCAGTTATCAGCAACCCCAACACGCGTCCTGGACGTGGTGCGACCGGAACCAGTCGCCACTGCGGCATATCCGAGCTGATACAGGCAGACGCCAGTCTATGAATGAAGAAAACGAGCCCAAGAACGAGAAAAAGCGACTGAATCAGAGCGGCAATATCTGTTCTCAAGACATTAAAATAGTTCATTAAAAAGTAAGTCGTCGCCAAGAATACGCCCACAGCAGCGGACGGTATAACCGTAGACCAGAAAGCCACTGAGAGGCGACTTAGATAGGAGGGCGATTCGATCGTTGGATCGCGTTGATAGAGCGTTCCGAGGACGCGTCTTGCACCCAGCTGGATGACCAGCGCCGCCGCAAACGCAAAAAACGCGGCAGCGAGAAATGACTTGAGCTTGAACGTACTTACAAAACGCCACCACGACTGAACGATGCGCCAGAGTGAAACCATCTGGTTACTGGCAGCCGAAGCAACCTCTGTACCCAGCGTCGTATCGAGATTCACGCGTTGTGAAAGTGTGCGTGCAAAAAGGTCTCGGCGCATGTCGCCGATCTTTGCGGACATCTGATTGACGGAAAGCGATGTGTCTTCCGTCTCGCCGACAATGGCATTGATCTCGGCCTTTTCGGCGGTCAGTCGCGCGCGTTCTTCACTGACGATTGCCGGTTCTGGCGGCTGATCGCCAGAGGGTGCGGGGCCAAGCTGTTCCAGCCGCGTATTTATTTCGGTCAGACGCGGACGGAATGAAACGCCAGCATCCAGAAGCTTCTTTGAAAGAGAGTCCAGCTGGAGCTTGAGATTGGCCAGCGTTTCATCGTTCGAAGTGGCCTTGGGAAGCTGATCACTGATCCGTTTCGTCTGTTGCTTCAGATCGTTGATGACAGGCTTTTGTTGCTGAACCACGCTGGAAACAGGCGCTGGTGCCTGTTGCTGATCGGTAGCAGCGGGCGCTTGCTGGGCTGAGTCGTTTTGCGGAGCGGCAGCGGGCGCAGTTTGTGCCGCCGGCGGAGTCGAGGGCTTGTTATCCTGCGCAAAGGCAGGCGCAATGCCACCCGGCGACAGAGCGCCGATCAGAAGAGAAAATGCAAGAACACGAAACGTCGATGAATATGCCAATTCAATTCTGCCGTTAAACAAGACATGGTTTCAACATAAAGCGCCCTAAAACGGATGCAAGGCGTAGGCCGTCTACAAGATTTCACGGTGCGCAGGAAGCGGACCCATAACGTATAAGACGAGCCTTGATGCCAGTATTTCCTTGTTCGTGCGAACACAAATGATTAATGAGGATTCGCAATGAGTGTGAAAAGCTGGCTCAACTCCACGGATCGACTCTAAAGAAAGTCTTGGCGATTTGATGAAGGGCATGAAAAACACGGAACAGCACAAGCGGCATGGTTTCATGCTGTTCGTTACGTGCGTTCTGTCGTTTACGGCTTTTCTGTTTGCCGTGGATTTTTCAACGCCGGACGAAGATGTTGCCCGTGGTCACTCTGGCGGCATCGTCGCAAGACAGGTCGAAGGCACTCCGACAACCCCTGTTCGCCAGCAATCCACCCCCTCGCCGCAGCACATGCGGGCGATCCTGATCGAAGCGATCGCAGCCAAGATCAAAGCTGTTTATCTTGATGGCACCGGAGCAGCGCTGCCCGTTGCGGCAGTGGCTTTTGCTCTTCCAAAGTCGGCAGCAGCCAAAGCGGCGCTGAATTTCCAGCGCCTCGCAGTTTTGCAGAGACATTTTGGCTCTGCCCGTGCGCCTCCTAAAAGCGCATAATATGCCATCCTCGAAGATTGGCTTTAACCAATCCTGACACCATTACAAACGATGCCCGCACCGCTGCTTGATGAGTGGCAATTGGGGCGTACCAACCGGAACCTTAATCCATGCGTACTTCCAAATGGGTGGTTGTGCTTTATAGCCTGATCGTTGCGATCGGCGTTATCATTGCCTTGCCCAACTTTTTCACCCAAAAGCAACTTGAGGCGATGCCGTCCTGGTTCCCGAAGCGTCAGGTCACGCTCGGCCTCGACTTGCGCGGCGGCTCGTATCTCGTGCTCGAAGTCGATGCAGCGAGCCTGAAGAAAGACCGTTTGCGCTCTCTGCTTGACGATGCCCGCAGCAAGCTGCGTGCCGAACGCATCCAGCCGCAGTCGATCCGTGCTGTCGGCGATGCGGTCGTTGTGACCATCCCTGATGCGGACCAGCGTTCCAAGGCGGAAACTGCACTTCGCACCTTGATTTCGCAGGTCAATACCAGCGGTTTCGGCACGGCGATCAACGACATAGATGTTGCCTCGAACGACAATCAGGTACGCCTGACCCTCACCGAGGCAGGTTTCAACTATCGTCTTGATGCCGCTCTTCAGCAGAGCCTTGAAATCATCCGTCAGCGCGTCGACCAGGTCGGCGTTGCAGAACCGTCCATCCAGCGCGTAGGCTCGGACCGTATCGTCGTTCAGCTTCCCGGTCTTCAAGACCCGGCGCAGCTTCGCCAGCTTCTCGGAAGCACGGCGAAAATGAGCTTCCATATGGTCGCCGATGCCAATCCGAACGATGCGCCGCCTCCGGGCGTGACCATCATGCCGGATTCCAAGGATCCGAACATCAAGTATCCGATCGAGGATCAGATCGCCCTTTCCGGCGAGCGTCTCACCGATGCGCGTGCAGGTTTCGACCAGCGCACCAACGAGCCGATCGTGTCTTTCCGTTTCGATAGCCTCGGTGCACGCCAGTTCGCGGACATTACGACGAAAAACGTCAATCGTCCGTTCGCAATCGTGCTCGATGGCAAGGTGCTAAGCGCCCCGGTCATCCGTGAACCGATCACCGGCGGCTCGGGCCAGATTTCCGGCAGCTTTACGGTTCAGGACACAGTTGTTCTTTCGGCACTCCTGCGCGCTGGCGCCCTGCCCGCTCCGCTGACCGTTATCGAAGAACGCACAGTCGGTCCGGACCTTGGCGGCGATGCCATCAAGATGGGTCTGATTACAGGTATCGTGGGCTTCGTACTCGTCGCGGTCTTCATCCAGCTCCTTTATGGCGTCTGGGGCACGATTGCCAACGTGGCGCTGTTGCTCCACACCTTGCTCACCTTCTCTGCTTTGAGCCTCATTGGCGCAACGCTGACATTGCCCGGTATCGCCGGTATCATTCTCGGTATTGGTATCGCGGTTGACGCCAATATTCTCATCAATGAACGTATCCGCGAAGAAACGCGACGCGGCCTCGGGGCCATGGCCGCGCTGGACAAGGGCTTCCATAGCGCCTTCTCCACCATTGTGGATGCGAATGTTACATCCCTGATCTCGACCTTGCTGTTGTTCACCTTCGGCACAGGCCCGGTTCGCGGCTTTGCGATCACCATGATGCTCGGTATCGCGATCTCCATGTTCACTGATGTGACGTTGGTACGCATGGTCATGGCGTGGTACGTTCGCAAGCGTAAGCTGAAGGTGCTCGTCATCGAGCCGTTCCTGAAATTCGTCCCGGAAAAAACGAATATCAGCTTCATGAATGCACGCTTCATCGGCATTGGCGTCTCGATTGTGCTGTCTATTCTGTCCATTGGTCTGTTCTTCAAACCGGGATTGAATTACGGCATTGACTTCAAGGGCGGCATTCAGGCGGAAATCGTCACGTCACAGCCAGCCGATCTGGCGCAACTTCGCGCCAAGCTAGGCGCACTGGGTCTTGGCGAAGTAGCGCTTCAGTCAGCCGGTAGCCCGAATGATGTCTTGATCCGCGTCCAGCGTCAGGAAGGTGGCGAGGAAGCGCAGACGGTTGCTGTCAACAAGATGCGCGAAGCCGTGACTGAGCTTGATCCTGGTGTGAAAATCGAGCGGACAGAAGTCGTCGGCCCGAAAGTCTCCGGTGAACTGGCCCGTTCAGGCTTCATCGCCGTCATCCTGTCGGCACTCGGCATGCTCATCTATCTCTGGTGGCGCTTCGAGTGGTTCTTTGCGATGGGCGCAATCATCACGCTTATCCTCGACACCACGAAGATGGTCGGCTTCTTCGCGCTGTTCCAGCTCGATTTTAACCTGACAGCCATTGCAGCGCTTCTGACCGCTATCGGTTACTCGGTAAACGATAAGGTCGTGGTTTATGACCGCATGCGTGAAAACATGCGTCTTTATAAATCAAAGCCGCTACGCGAGATTGTCGATATGAGTATCAATCAGGTGCTCGTCCGCTGTGTTTACACATCGATGACGACGTTCCTGTGTATGCTCCCGATGGCAATCTGGGGCGGTAGCGCGGTTCATAATTTTGCCGTGCCGATGCTGTTCGGTATCTTTATCGCTACATCGTCGTCGATCTTCATCGCCGCTCCGATCCTGCTTCTGCTCGGCAACTGGTGGCAGCACCGCAAGGAAGCCCATCAGGCAATTGAAGACAGCGCCGCAGCGCAGAAATAACCCGCTTGCCGGGCAAGGCTCAAGCTTTGCCCGGCTCCCACTTACATAATTGAAAAGCCAGAGGGGGAAGGCACCTGATGCCCCATGACACGCCTTTGATAGCGACAATCGTCATCGGGTTATGCCTGGCCTTCATCTTCGGTGCGATAGCCACCCGCCTGAAAATCTCCCCCCTCGTCGGCTATCTTCTGGCCGGTGTCATTGCTGGCCCGCACACGCCCGGATTCGTCGCTGATCAGGATCTGATTCTGCAGCTAGCCGAAATTGGCGTCATCCTGCTGATGTTCGGCGTCGGCCTGCACTTTTCCCTCAAAGATCTTCTTTCCGTCAAAGCCATAGCAGTACCCGGCGCGCTCGCGCAGATTGCAGCAGCCGCAGCCCTCGGCACGGGCCTTGGGCTCGCCCTTGGTTGGGATGTACAGGCAGGTCTGGTTTTTGGCCTCGCACTTTCGACCGCCAGTACCGTCGTCCTGTTGCGCGCCATGCAAGAGCGCCGCCTGATCGACACCGAACGTGGACGCATCGCAGTAGGCTGGCTGATCGTCGAAGACCTTGCCATGGTCATGGCACTGGTGTTGCTTCCGGCAGTCGCCAGTGTAACCGGCCGTGCAGAAGGCTCAGCAGCGAGTGATCCTATCGTTTCATGGCTTGGCCTCGGAATTGGCGGCATCATCCTTCTCACCATTGCCAAGGTTGTTCTGTTTGTCGCCCTGATGCTCATCGTCGGGCGCAAGGTCATACCGTGGCTTCTGAACGTCGTGGCTCAGACCGGCTCTCGCGAACTGTTTCGTCTTGGTGTGCTCGCGATTGCGCTGGGCGTCGCTTTCGGCGCAGCTCATCTGTTTGGCGTTTCCTTCGCATTGGGCGCATTCTTCGCCGGCATGGTGATGAGCGAATCCGAACTCAGCCATCGAGCCGCAGAGGAGTCCCTCCCCTTGCGCGACGCCTTCGCGGTGCTGTTCTTCATCTCTGTCGGCATGTTATTCGACCCGATGAGTCTTCTTCGCGATCCGCTGCCCCTGCTCGGAACGCTCGCCATCATTCTTATCGGTAAATCAGTCGCAGCATTCTTCATCGTGCGCGCTTTCCGTCGCCCTGTCAGCACAGCGCTCACCATTTCGGCGAGCCTTGCGCAGATTGGTGAGTTCTCCTTCATTCTTGCGGGATTGGGCGTCAGCCTTAATCTCCTCCCACCAGCCGGACGCGACCTCATTCTCGCAGGCGCAATCCTCTCGATTTTCCTCAATCCAGTCATGTTCATTGTCGCGGAACGGATGCGACCATGGATCGAAAAGCGAAGCAAAGGCGAAACGTCAGCCGGTGATAACACCAGTGCCGAACTCAATATTTCCGAGCCCGAGCCATTGCCGCAGACTTTGCTGACCGCACACACGATTATCGTTGGTTACGGCCAGATCGGCGAAAGGATCGCAGCAGGATTGCAGGCAGAGACGCCTTTTCTCGTCATTGAGGATTCGTCGAAAGTCAGCGCCTCGCTCAAGGATAAAGGCATCCAGGTTATTACAGGGAACGCCTCAGATTCAGATATACTGAAGGCGGCCAATCCGGTAACGGCTCGAAACCTGGTTATTGCAATACCCAACGCTTTCGAAGCTGGGCGGGTGACGGCATTGGCCAGAGCCGCCAATCCGGAAATCAGCATCGTCGTGCGGGCCTGTTCAAAGGCAGAAGCACAATATTTGCATGATCTTGGCGCAGATTTTGTCATTCTGGGAGAAGAAGAAATCGCAGCAGCCATGGCAAAGGCAATCGGAACTGAGATCAAGAGGAAAAATACCGAAACCGTTTCAGAGGAAAACGAATTTCAGGCCGACGCATTAGGGATAATATCGGGAGATGGGTCGACCGATATCATGGGCAAAAAAGGGGATGATATGAAGCATGAAGGCATGGTGACCGGTTGATGAAAGCAAAGGATTACATCTGGCCGGTCGTGGGTATTTGCGCAGTCGGTATTTCGGCTTGGCTTCTCTATCGCGAACTTCGCAGCATTTCGCTCGATGATGTTCTAGACAGTCTTTACGCCATCCGCGCCCATCACTGGGCACTCGCGGCTGCTTCAGCACTTCTCGCCTACAGTTCGCTTGCTGGTTATGATCGCATCGCGCTGCTGCACCTCAGACGCAAGATTTCCTGGCTGTTTATCGCGCTTTGCTCCTTCACCACCTACGCGCTGTCGCACAATATCGGCGCTTCGGTCGTCTCCGGTGCGGTCGTGCGTTACAGGGCATATTCTTCTCAAGGCATGCCCGGCAGCGAAATCGCCGTCCTCATTGCTTTCTGTTCATTCACATTCATTCTTGGTGTTGTCATTACTTCCAGCGTCGTTCTCCTGCTGGAGCCGCATATTCTCATGCGCTTCAACGAGGAACTGACACCAACCGTCTCCATCGTCATTGCACTTCTAATGCTGGCATTCGTACTGCTTTATGTCTTCGGTAGCTGGCTGCGCCTGCGTCCGCTTCAGATCGGCAGTTTCCGTCTGGAATATCCGCGGCTGTCGGTTGTAGTGCAGCAGCTCATCGTCGCACCGCTGGAGCTGATCGGTGCCGCTGGTATCATTTATTTTGCCTTGCCAGAGGCCGGCAATCCCGGTTTCCTCATTATTCTTGGCATTTTCCTGGTCTCATTCTCTGCAGCCCTGATATCGCACGCTCCGGGCGGCCTTGGTGTTCTGGAACTCGTTTTCCTGACTGGCTTGCCGGATATGAATCAGGCTGATGTTCTGGCTGCGCTGATCGTCTTCCGTCTGCTCTACCTGCTTATCCCATTCGCGATGTCGCTTGTGGTCGTGTTGGTCTTCGAGAAATCCCAGTTTCTCCTGCGCTGGAACGATAAACAGCGAAAATAGAAGCAGATCAACGACGGAGTATATTCTTCACAAAACCCGCCATAATTTGAATTTTTTTTCCTTAAAATGGCGGCCATGGCCGCCTATCTTGGAACCAGTTTCGCAAATGGAACAAATTGCGAAACTGAACGCCCTCCCAAGGCTTTATCCAAGAGGAAAAACGCATGCCTGCGACATTGATCATCCCCGGCTACAAGGGATCGGAAGCAGGCCACTGGCAGCGCCAATGGTTGCATGACGATCCGTCAGCATTGCTTGTCGAACAGGACGACTGGCACTATCCGGTGCTATCCGACTGGATGCACGCACTCGAAGCCAAACTCGCCGAAAATCCGGGCGCCGTTCTGGTCGCCCATAGTCTCGGCTGCGCACTGGTCGCACATCTGGCCAGCCGACCGTCGGCAGCACATGTGGCGGGCGCCCTTCTCGTTGCACCTGCCGACGCGGAAACTATGGCCCGCAAGGACAGCCGTTTCCAGAGCTTTGCCCCGCTGCCGCGCCATGAGCTGGGCTTCCCTTCCATCGTCGTGGCAAGCCGCAACGATGAATATATGAGCTTTGCCAAAGCTGAAGCCCTTTCGCACGTTTGGGGATCGGGTTTTGTCGATCTTGGCCATTCTGGCCACATCAACGTAGCAAGTGGTTTCAGTCGCTGGCCGGAGGGGATTATCCTTGCATCCTCTCTTCACAGAGAACCGGTAGCCAACACGCTTTCCCAAGCAGCGTGACCGTGAGAGCGGTTCCAGTCAAAATGGAACCGCTCCAGCTCTTTTGTATTTAAGCACCTTGCCTGCGTTCAAGCAGAACCTTCAAGACGAGCGTCAGAAGAGCGATCAAAGCGAGCGTCGAAGCCGCAGCGAATGCACCAGCGACGTTATAGTCATTGAACAGTAGTTCCACCTGAAGCGGCAGCGTATTGGTCTTGCCTCGGATTGCACCCGAAACGACAGACGTTGCCCCAAACTCTCCCATTACGCGCGCATTGCAAAGCACCGCACCATAGAGCAAAGCCCATTTGATATTGGGCAAGGTGACATAGAAGAAGGTTTGCCAGGCATTGGCGCCAAGCGTCAGAGCCGCTTCTTCTTCATCGCTCCCCTGCACTTCCATTAGCGGAATCAGTTCACGCGCCACGAAAGGTGAAGTGACGAAGAGACTGACAAGGAAGATCGCCGGAACCGTAAACATCACCTTGATGTCATAAGTTTCCAGCAATGGCCCCAGCAAACCTTGCGATCCATACAGGAAGAGGTAGGTCACGCCGGCCACGATGGGCGAGACCGAAAACGGTATCTCAACGAAAGTGATCAGCAACCGCCGTCCTGGAAAACGGAACTTGGTCACAAGCCATGCGACACAGACACCGAAGGCCATGTTGATCGGCACCACGACGATTGCTGTGAGAATGGTCAGCCAGACCGCATGCAACGTATCAGGCTTCAATATTTCACCGAAGAAGACATCGGCGCCCTTGCTGAATGCGTAGGAGAAGATAATGGCCAGAGGCGCTCCAATGCAGACCACCGACAAGCCAGCCGCCAGCCAGATCAACAGATTGCGCACTGGTCCGGAATTTCGTGCCTGCAGGCTTGCGCTAGCGTTCTGCATAACGAAGCTGCCTTGCCTGAATGAGATTGGTCACAAGAAGCATCACGAAAGCCGTAATGAGCATCACGAATGCAAGTGCAGCGGCTGCAGGATAGTCATACTCGTCGAGTCGGATGAAAACGAGCAACGACGTCACTTCGGTTTCAAAGGGGAGATTGCCAGAGATGAAGACAATCGAACCAAACTCACCGAGGCTGCGGGCAAAGGACAGCGACGAGCCTGCAAGGAAAGCTGGAAAGATGGTCGGCCAGATAATGTGTGAGAATGTCTGCCAGGAGCTGGCCCCAAGGCTGCGGGCAGCTTCTTCCACATCAGCACTCATATCTTCAAGCACCGGCTGAACCGTGCGGATAACGAACGGGATGCTGGTGAAAAACATCGCGATCATGATGCCGAGCGGCGCATAAGCAACCTTTATCCCGATCGGTTCAAGGAACCGTCCGAACCAGCCATTTTGGGCGAATAGCGTCACCAATGCCAGACCGGCTATGGCAGTCGGCAGCGCGAAAGGAAGATCGACGGCGGCATCGATCAGACGTTTGCCGGGAAATTCATATCGCGTCAGTACCCAAGCCAGCAGAAGACCGAACAAGCCGTTAAAAACAGTGGCCACTGCGGCTGCGCTCAAGGTGATCTTATAGGTCGCTAGCGCCCGATCTGAAGTCACAATGCTCCAGAAGTCACTCCAGCCAAGACTTGCCGTTTTCAGAATCATGGCCAGCAGTGGCAAGGCCACGATAACAGCCAGATAAAGCAAAGTGCAGCCGAGGGTCAGTCCGAACCCCGGCAGCACAGAATTACGTTTCATGCTTAGAAGCGCCACTGGATTTTTCCAAAAAGCAAGGCGATCCCGTCCGGGATCGCCAGTTGGCTTTGTTATTTGCCTGTGAATAGCTGATCAAGCACCCCGCCTTCGGCGAAATGTTCCTTCTGCACCTTCTCCCAGCCACCGAAAGCATCTTCAACCGTCACGAGACGCACATCAGGATAGATGTCCTTGTGCTTTGCAATGACATCCTTGTCGTGCACACGGTTGAAGTTCTGAGCCAGAATTTCCTGACCTTCCGGCGAATAGAGATAGTTCAGATAGGCTTCCGCTATCTTGCGCGATCCACGCTTGTCTACCACCTTGTCGACGACCGTAACGGGAAACTCTGCCAGCAGGCTGACTTCCGGTACGACAACGTCATATTTGTCCGGTCCGAGAACCTTTTCGGTTCCGCGTGTTTCTGCTTCAAACGTCACCAGCACGTCGCCAATGCCACGTTCGGCAAAAGTCGTCGTTGCTCCACGTCCGCCGGTATCGAAGACTGGAACATTCTTGAAAATCTTCCCGATGAACTCGTGTACCTTCGCCTGATCACCCTTGAACGCCTCGTTCGCATAGGCCGTCGCAGCAAGATAGGTATAGCGCGCATTGCCTGAGGTCTTCGGGTTCGGGAAGATCACCTTCACGTCGTCACGCGCCAGATCGTCCCAATTCTTGATGTTCTTCGGATTGCCCTCACGAACGAGGAATGCAGGGAGCGAATAGTAAGGCGAGGAGTTGTTAGGAAGCCGCTTCTGCCAGTCCGCGGGAATCAGATTACCCTTGTCATGGAGGACCTGAACGTCGGTCACCTGATTGAAGGTCACCACATCCGCCTCAAGCCCTTCCAGAATCGAACGCGCCTGCTTGGAGGAGCCAGCATGGGATTGATTGACGGTTAGATCCTCGCCGGTCTTGGTCTTCCAGTCAGCGATGAAGGCTTGATTGACCTGTTCGTAGAGTTCCCGCGCAATGTCATAGGAAACATTGAGTATTTCCTTCGGCTCCTGTGCATGAACCGGTGCAGAGCCGAGACCGAGGGCTACCGCCGCATATAGAATAATTTTTCTCATTAGACCCATCCCCACCACGCTGTTTGCGAAAAGCGCTCTAAACTGGATTGTTTTCGGAAAACAAATCTAACGTGAGAAGAGGCAAAATCAATCTAAATCATTGATTTAAATATATAAACTACTTTTATCACCATTCATGGAACCCGTACCCAAACCTCATGCTGGCGTGAGAAAATAATTCTCATCAGGAGCGAAACCATAAAAAGAAATGCAAAAAGGCAGAAGACCTCCGTCTCCTGCCTTCATAACTTTCTTAGACTCTGGACTTACCAGAAACCGCGATGCTGCCAGCACCAGAGAAAATTATGCTCGCCACGCTCCAGCCGACTACGGCGGCGGGCTGCAATCTCTTCTGCATTCAACTTCATCTCGCTCCAAGGCCGCTCCAGAAGGGCCGGAACACGCAAAACCGTATTCTTCATTGTCGTAGCGAGCTGTTGAACGGTTCGCTTCATGCCTGGCCTCCTCATTGCCTTACGCTCAAATATTGTCGCGTTTTCGCCGCAACAATGAACGATAGGTTAATTTTGAAGGCTTCTCGGCTTTTGTCAATAACCTACTTATTTTATCGGAGTTAACTGCGTGAAATAATTTGCGAGCCAGACCAAACAACCCGCAAATTCATTCCTGTTAAACCTCATAGTCGGTTGAGGGCGTAATGCGTACCTTGCCGATATGACGACCATTCATCGACTCGATCTTGAACTCCAGGCCATCGGCAACGAAGCTTTCTCCACCCAAAGGCAGGTGTCCGAGATGCCAGAGAACATAGCCGGCAAGGGTAGTATAACGGTCACCGTCATCCAGAAGGTCGCGTTCCAGAAGGCCGCTTAACCGGCGAATATCGGTAAAGCCGTCTACAAGATAACCACCCTGCCCGTCCGACTGCGCGACAGCCGCCTCTTCGTCTTCATCCGGGAACTCACCAGCAATGGCTTCCAGAACGTCGGTCGGCGTCACGACGCCTTCGAAAGAGCCATGCTCATCGACGACGACTGCGATCTGGACAGGTGAATTACGCAACTGCTCCATAACGCGCAGCACGTTTGCATTTTCATGCACCACAAGCGGCTGTTTTACGATCTTGTCCCAGTCGACAGGCTTCTTGTCACCAATATCGAGCAAAAGGTCCCGGACCAACGCCACGCCGATGAACTCGTCCACCTGACGGCGCGCAACGATGACGCGAGAATGTGACAGCTCACGAATGGCCGCATCAAGTTCCGCTTCGTCTTCATCGAGGTCAAGCCACTCGATCTCGTTGCGCGGCGACATGATAGAACGCACAGGTCGATCAGCCAGATCAAGAACGCCGCGGATCATCTCCTTTTCTTCCGGCAGGAAGACATCACTGGCCGCTGTCTGCTGAGCAATCACGTCAACCGTGTCGGAAAGCGGGTTTTCGCCGCGACTGCCACCGAGTAGACGCAGGACGGCACCCGCAGTGCGCTCTCGCAGATCGTTGGTCGTGACCAGCTTTTCGCGATTGTGCCGCGACATCTGGTTGGCCGCTTCGATCAACACCGAGAAGCCGATCGCCGCATAAAGATATCCCTTTGGAATATGGAAGCCGAAACCCTCCACGACCAGACTGAAACCGATCATCATCAGGAAGCCAAGACACAGGATGACAACGGTGGGGTGTTTGTTGACAAAATCCATCAGCGGCTTGGAAGCAAGCATCATTACGCCGATGGCGATAATGACAGCAATCATCATGACCGGCAGATGCTGAACCATGCCCACAGCCGTGATGACACTATCCAGCGAGAACACGGCATCAAGCACGACAATCTGAACGATCACCTGCCAGAACACAGCATGCACGACCTTGGAACTCTTAGGCCCATGATCACCCTCCAGCCGCTCATGTAGCTCCATCGTGCCCTTGGCGAGGAGAAACAGACCACCAATTAGCATAATGATGTCTCGGCCCGAGAACGACATCCCCATCAGCGAAACCAATGGCTCACGGAGGGTGACGATCCAGGAAATCGACGCCAGCAGCACCAGACGCATCAAAAGAGCCAGAGTAAGGCCGATAAGTCGCGCGCGATTACGTTGGTGTGGGGGCAGTTTGTCGGCCAGAATGGCAATAAAGACGAGATTGTCGATACCGAGAACGATCTCGAGCACCACCAATGTCACCAAACCTATCCAGGCATTGGGGTCAGCAATCCAGTCCATGGACCAGTCCATGATATGTCGGCTCCTTTAAAGATCAGCAGAAATGGAAATTGGGAAATTCGTCGCAACAGCTTTGTGACCGGGCCGCATCTGTGCGGTCCAGTCTCTTGCAGGCAAAGGCTATCGGGAATTGTTCAATGCGCAGGAAGCCCGAACACCCCTCCGGGGAATTCGGACTTCGAGAAGACGAATCGTCAGAACTGTCGTCGGGCATAAAGCGCGATGAACCTTATATGAGGTGTCGCGAGGCCTGAATCCTCAGCCACACCGGTTGCCACATGGAACATATGGTCTGTTATTATGCAGACCGAAGCCTGTAGCACAAGAGGTCGATTATTCGGCGGGAGAGACCTGAACGCGGCGCTTACGCTCCCGACGTGGACGAGCTTTGAAAAAGCGCACACCGATAACCGTCGCAATGATGGTGACGATAGTGATTCCGATCACGAACCAGAACATGTGATCGCCATCCATTCTGGCGAAAACGCCTGCTCCACGACCTGCCAGCCAGCCCGGAAGGAACATCAGCGGAGCCCATACAAGCGCGGAGAGGACATTGGCTGTCTGGAAGCGTGTCTGATCCATAGACATCATACCGGCAACCATCGGCACGGTACAGCGCACAGGGCCGAAGAAACGACCAAGAAACACTGCAGAAAAACCATAGCGACGGAAGAGAAGGCGTGCACGCGCCACACCGCTGCGGTGTTTGTTGAGCGGCCACTTGTGAATAATATTGCGGCCCAGCCACCAGCCCAGGAAATAGGAGATGATATCGCCAATCACTGCGCCGATAATCGCACCGATTATAACGGGAATGGGTTCGATGATTCCGGCACCCACGAGGCCGCCGATAGCGATCATGATCGGCGTAGCTGGAATGAACATTCCTATAATGGCGAGAGATTCGCCGAAGGCGATAACGCCCACGATAGGCCCAGCCCATGCCCGATGATCGGAAATAAACTGTCCGAGATCGCCTATTATACTTTCCATTCCGTCCTCAAATGTCGCGAACCGGATTTTGAAACGATATGAGCCGTTTCTGTTTTCTTCGGCAAGGGCAACCCGGTGCATAAAGCGCCTTGCTCTCACAAATTTTAGGGGCGGCGCCGGTGTCCGTGACTTCAGAACCACTACCAACCGATCAAGTCTTTTATATGCCGTAGTTTCTCAGACAAGCATCAATAATTGATGACATGGCTGCGACATTTGCAGCGTGACTCTACTCCCTGAACGAAACCTCCCCGCCGCACGTATTAGTCCAGCATCGGCGAATATGGAGCCGCAGGGTTCCGCTTACAACGCCGAAAACGTGAAAAAATGAATCAAATCAAGAATCTCTCATTTTTGATTCTCAAAAGAGCGACCAGAAAACACAACCAGAATGCACACACCCTGAAAAAGACACCGGTAACGCGCAGTTATGGATTTTCGGAAGGCCCGCATTTCCGGGCTTTTTACGCAAGCTGTTATTTTTTTCAGAAATTTTGCAGTTGGAGGCTGGACAGGTGGAAAAGAGGCCGTTATAGAACCGCTCACTTCACTGGGGCCGCTGCCTCGGCAAAGCGAGTGGGTGATTAGCTCAGTTGGTAGAGCAGCTGACTCTTAATCAGCGGGTCGTAGGTTCGATCCCTACATCACCCACCAGTCTTTTCAATAAGATACGCTAAATTTCCGCTGATACGAATTTCCTTAAGCAGCAAATAAGCAGCGCAGATCAAAATTGCTACTTGGTGCAATGCGTACGCCTGCGGCGTGGAAAATTTGACGCATCATCCGATAGGTGAGCACACCCCCAGATATGGGCCGGGGCAATCCCCCCCGGTGAAAAACAAACACACCCTCATATTATGTGGCGAAGTGCTATTGTGAGCCGGACCATCCCGCATCTTCGGCCAGACGGGCATTGCATTGCGATAATTGCGCTCCCTACAGTCAACTACTCTTTGACACAGTTATTGGCTGCAAACAGCAAAACTTTCCTGCTACTATCCAACCAAGTCCTAGCTACCATCGGCTCATAAGGCTTGCGTAGAAGAACACCAAACTGCAACAACGTTGTTTTGGTCAGAAGATTTTTGATTTCATTCTTAGGAACTTCGATAAAAAGCTCTGTCATATTTTCATCGACCTGATGAATTATTGGATTGGGTGACTGCCATTTGGTAACATCCGTCCAAATTATTGCACCAAGGACACTATCCTTGACCGCTTGCTCTGGTCCACTGATCTCCATTCCAACAAACAAACGACCTTTCAATGCTTCAACACAGAATAGATTTAACTGCATTTCTCGTTCGTAATCGCTGACTGTTCGTACAAACGCTTCGAAACCATCTTTCTTAAAATTGATACGCCACTTCGATTGAGCGGGCGGCTCCTTGCCGAGTATTAACTTCAATGCGCGAGGTTCGCTTTTCTCAAAGCCGCTCATGTCTTCGCCGGGATATCTCGTGATGCCCCATCCCTCGGTGTCTGCGCGTGAAAACCAAAGGATATCACTTGGATCAGTGTAGGTGACAAACGCCGCAACACTACCGTGAGATACGCCGTGTAAAACCGCATGTTGAGAAATGATTTCATTGCAGGTTTCGAACTTCCGATCGTTTATAGAACACGAATGTTGACCAAACGCTGCACCGTCCTCCATGGTGCGGTATTTGCCAGCAATGAAGACGATGGAGGCACACGCAGAAGCACATTTAGCCCCTTTCGGTATGACCGTATGCACAGGAGATGCGTCGAAAATTTTCGAAATTTTAAGCGCTTCCGCGACAGAGCCACCGGGGCTGTTCAAGAGCACGACAGGAGTGCCATACGGCATATCAACCGCTCTTGGCAAAACTTCTGCAATCTTATCGGCATCACCTTGCTCAATAGGTCCCTCAAAGGAGATAATTTCGTGACCGTTCCAATTAGCGAGACTGATCGTCGCTGCAAATGTTTGGCAAACGAAGGAAAACAGCAGACTTGCCGCTAGTATTAGAATTTTCATGGAAAGCCCCCAGCCCCAAATTCATTAGAGTTATCATTTAACAGCCGAATACTCTCCGGTTCGAGAATTTTGGCTCAGAAACTCACGTGAGGATTGATATATTAAAGCAGGACGTGGGTGAAGTCTGTTGTAGCACTCAACACCAAAGAGACAGTTGAGTAACGGCGCTTTGCGTCCGGTTTCGTGCAACAAAGATGACGTTCTTAGCGCAGATAATAAGCACGTCCGCTCGGTTGTATAACACCAACACAAGTGAGTTTATGTTTAGCTCATCCAAGGTGTTGCATTAGGTATTTTATCCTATTTATCCCGTAACACCTTTTAAAAATCCAAACTCTTTGCTGCATACAGATGGACACAGATGCACAGCTATGCTTATTCATCGTGCCTGCGACAATATCTAGACGTGAACTTGAAAAATGATGAGAAGCCAGTCGCTATGCGCGATGGCTGCGCTTATCGGGGCAGTCGCCTAACTGGAGGATTGCCTTTGCACCAATCCCAACATTCTAGTTTCGAGGCAATTATGCCCTTCTATCCGGCAGAAACAATCAGCGAGTTTGCGAAAATGCATTCCACGTGGAAGGATCGCCATGACGACCTCGCTACCAAAATCATGGCGCGTTATTATCGAAATAAACGAGCATCTGAGTATGCCCGCCATGGGCTTTCCCGTCGCTTACAATGTCTTCTTCATAGCATCGACCAAACATTTTCCGCAATACCGCCGGATAGCGATGAGCAGCCTAGTCGCAACGAGCTTATGGACGCAACGGCTTTTCTCCATTCGTTCTTGGTCAATGTCTATGGCGCAATCGATAATCTTGCTTGGATTTGGTGCTTGGAGGGCAACATAACTCAGGACAATGGAACCGCAGTTCCCGATGGCCATGTTGGGCTTGGTCCAAAAAATAAGACGGTACGTTCAAGCTTATCGCCAAAGTTTCAAGCGTATCTCGCTACTTCAAATGACTGGTTCGAGTACCTTGAGAATTATCGTCACGCGCTCGCGCATCGAATACCGCTTTATATCCCTCCGAAAACGCTCCGAGAAGAAGACGGCGCGGAATGGCAACGTCTCGAAGCCGAGATAACTGTAGCCATGAAAAATGGTGATTTAGATGTATATGATGATCTATTTACTCAGCAGGCCTCACTTGGAGCATTTCAGCCTGTCATGACACATTCGTTTGGCGACAAAGCGAAGCCTGTTCTTTTTCACGGACAGATGCTCTGTGATTTTGCAACGGTCATCGAGATTGGTGAATATCTTGTGGAGCAACTAGGTACGCTGGACGAGCATTGACGCTGAATGTGATTTGGTTCCCTCCTAGTGATTTCTGCTTTTCCTACGTCTGCTTGGGAAGCAGCCTATGTTTTAACAGGCTTAACCCGTCATGGCCCGATAGGCCAAGGTCTAATCCACACGGTTCGCAACCGAATGCATGATCTGTGCATGTCGAGTTCCAAATGTTCAGTGTGGCATTCCATCGCCGTCCGGTTGAACAAGAGCAACATGACTGACGCCAAGTGCCTGCGCCAGTTCGTATGGCGTGATGATCGTCGGATTTTTGCGACAGCATTCAAGATCACTCAGAAATTGGTGCTGAAGCCTGTTTTTTCAGTAAGTCGGAGGCTTCGACTTCAAGCACAATTGCTAACCGATCCACGACATCAATGCTGGCGCTATAAACGCATCGTTCCAATGAACTTACGTAGGTTCGATCAATGTCCGCACGGTGCGCCAATTCCTCCTGCGACAAGCCTCTTGCTTGGCGGAGCGCTTTCAAATTCTGCGCGAGCACCTCTCGAATTTCCATGCATAAGAGAAAACCGTCTTGTAGAGTATGCTTCCACGGAGTATTCTCATCATCCATCGTGAAAATGATGAGACGCAATCCAGACGCAGCGGGGGCGGAAGATTGACAAAGCAAAAGATCGGAATTCTGACGCTCTGTTTGATTTTAGGGGTCACGACAGGCTGCACCAGTACTGGGCTAAGCGGAACACAGAAAGCGTTCGATCAAAATGCACGGCGCATCGCGGAATGCGAACGCAAGGAATTTCCGACGCATCGTGCAAAAGCCGACTGCATGAACGCAGCGGATCGGGCGCTCATGCCAGCAGTTGGCAGTGATGCAGATTTGCTCCGATACAGGATGGCAAAACGCACCGATGTGGCGCAGCGCATTGACAGTGGGAAAATATCCGTAGCAAAGGCCAATTCGGAGATTTTGGGCGTCTACGCTCAAGTTCAGTCTGAACGAAACAAACGCGTTGCGATACGTGCACAAACCGCTGCCAACATCATGCAGGCACAAAACCAAAGCAATGCAATGGCTTCGATGGCGAACTCGCAAGCGCGCATGGCCAACACGCTCGAAAATGCCGAACTACGCCGCAGCCGCATAAATGGTCAACCCGATCCATTTTCATGGGCCAGAACATACTCGCAGCAATGGTGATTTAGAGTTCGTCATTTCGTTGACAGACGTTCTGGAGAAGAGGATTGCAGCATGAAAGTTTTCAAGTCATTGGAAACGATTTTGTTTTTGGCTTTCATGGTGCCTTGGATATTTGGCGTCGGCATCTTCATAAAGAGTTTTGCAATAGAAATATACGATGGATGGTCATCATCGTCTTACAGCAGAACGTGTATCCAAAACATCGGTGACGAGTATGTTCGCGTGAATTGTGATGAATAATGATGAACTTTAATTCATCGAACACACATCATTATCGTTTTAATGTATCTCACCATATGCTGTTCTAAGCCATAAAGGGCCATTCCAAACATAAAACGGATCAAACTCATAACGTCTAAATTCTATTTTTCGTCCTGATTTACAATGTTCTTCGATAACTGACTTTTGTTCGTAGGGTTTTATTCGCTGCATTATTTCTTCACTCTCCCAAAACGCAAGCGCTTTTTGAACAGCACCATACGACGCTTTAACTTCTTGCGCTATTTGATCAATAGTTCGTGTAAAGCTTCTGTTTCCGTGTGTTTTCATGACTGCTTGCGCTTTTACATCACTGGTCATGATCGGATGATGATTATCACCAACAACAATCATGCATTCTCCCCATTCGGCTGTCTCTGCCAGAGCAAAGAACACTGCTAATTGTATCGGTTTTGCTCGCGTCGCAGATGCAGATATATATTTTCTTGTGAACTCACGGCTGACGGATGATGTTTCACCATACATATAATCTGCATTTCGGTTTCGAATGTTGAAAATTGGCAATCCACCCGCATATACCGGCTTACCGTCCCCTCCTAAAACTGGCGTTGGACTAGGAACTTCCACCACTTCACGCTTACCGACTTGGGAGAAAAGAATACTATCGACCATTTGGAGGGGTTTCTATTTTTGGTCCGATTGAACCAATAATGCTCTTTTTTGGTCGTAACCCCAAAGGCAAGAGAAAAAAGAGCATTATTATCAATAAGATAAACAGGGAAATTACGATATTCCGGTAATAAAATACATTACTGGGTCGTATTTGATCGTTGGTGACCAATGAGCCATTGGCGGATGTCCGACACCCTATAGGCGACCAAGCGACCAATCTTCACAAAGACTGGCCCTTTCCCTTCGTGACGCCAGCGGGCGAGCGTCTGGGCCGATATGCCTATATATCGGGGTAATAGCCGGGATGGGATCAAGGTTTCGTCATTATCAGGCAAGGGAAGCAGGCAGTTCGGGGTATCAAGAGGCATAGCAGCATATCCTAAAGAATTGAATGATGCTCTTAGGTGCCACGCCCTCGAAAACGGCGGTATGTCAAAAATATTTGTTTAGCAGCGTCAGTATGTTGTGTTTTGTCTCAGAATTATCGGAAACAGTTTTAAATATTGCCGCTGCAACAGAAAATTGTTTTGCGAGGATGCATTCGATAAAATCTGTTTCATTGTATGAGCGTGACGCATCGAGCAACGGATGCGCTCTGTTATATTCTCGATAATAGAGGCGTCGTGTCTGATCGTGCTTGTCCTTGTCTTTATCGGACAACATACGATCAATCTGTTCGCTAATGGTTGTGGCATCGTCGCGCTGATCTACCCATTCGCGAATGTCTGGTGCTTCATCAGATCGCGCACGCCCTTTACGGCGTGTTTGTAGATAGCTGCTATCCTCCCTCAGTGCATGTGCACTTGCTTCATCGATGTCAGAAAAACGATGTCGCAGAAATTCACGAACTTCCTGTTCGGTTGAGGTGGCTGTGAACATTCTCATTGCTCAGTTCATGAATTTTCATTGGTGTCCACGCCATTGGGCGTCGTTGCGCATATTTTGTTGAGGTGATCGCACCACTTATTCAGCGCATCTTGCCTTTCCTGAATGAACGCATTCTTTTGATATACGGCAGCAACGCCGCTGATTACGCCGCTCTTATGATTGAGGATAGCATCGGCAACATGGATCGCAACGCCAAGTTTGGAAAGCTCGGTCGTAACTGTGCGGCGTATGTCGTGTAACCGCCAAGGTGTTAATTTGACCAATTCGGGATTAACACCTTTGTCCTCCGCCATCTTTTGCAACACTTCCAGCATCTTTTTATCAAGCGTCGTTTTTGATTTTGAATAGCCGCTGAATGGCGTGTTGCCTGTCGTTGTGAATACCAGATCGCTTTCAACGTTGTCGGCGGACACAAAGCGCGGAATTGAATGCAGCAGCGCCAATGCATCTTTTGACAGGTGCACGTCGTGCGCCTTTCCATTCTTGACGCGTTCGGCTGGTATCGTCCACGTAGCTTTATCGAGATTGAGTTCGCTCCATCGCATGTCGCCAACCTCATCGCGTCGTTGCGCTGTCAGAAATAGCAATTCGACAATATTTCCGTACGGATAACCGACGCTTTTAGCTGCCATCAAAGCGGCCCGCGTTTCATCTGCCGTAAGAACGCGATCACGCGACACCTCTCTTGTAGGTAATGAAATGCCGTTGGCCGGTGAGATTGCAATAATGTCGCGTGACACGCACCAGTTCATGAATTTGCGGATAGCAGCCAATACACGGTTGGCCATGTAGGGTGCGCCGCGATCCCGTATGCCTTCAAGCACAGATAGAATATCGTGCTTGGTGACGACATGTATGGATTTCTTGCCGTGCTTCGATAAAAGCTCGCGTTCTAGAATGCGTTTTGTCTCATCATGCGTTTTGTTCTGCGCAGCGTGTTTTTTCAGAAACTCGTCAACCAGATCAGTCAGAATGTCGGATGATTTGCGCTGTCGTTCAACACGTTCGATAGCGCCGACATCATTGCCCTTGCTGCCTTCCGTCAAAACCTCACGCGCACGATCACGCGCTTGCTGCACGGTCCATTCGCCATATGTGCCGATGGTATATTTCTTCGCAGCGCCGGTATGACCTTTCGGACGGTGCATCACGAGAAACACCTTCCTGTTTTTAGGTGTCACCTTGACGCCAAACCCTTTCAGTTCGCTATCCCAATAGATCGCGTCCTTGTCGGTGGGCCGTAGATTGTCGATGTACGATTTTGTCAGCTTGACGGGTTGCGACATGCTTGCCTCCTTTGCTGCCTAGAGATAACATAGGCAGCAATCGAAAGGAAGCGACAGGAATCGTGCATCAGCGAGAGATTTAATTAAGCATTTAAAATCAATATGATATATACACATAGACATCCAGCGATGACGAATATATCTATAGACCAACTAACTCTTAATCAGCGGGTCGTAGGTTCGATCCCTACATCACCCACCACTTTTTCTTCTGAAAACAAACGCTTCCGCTGATAACTGATCCTGATGGATCAGAAAAATTCTTCTTGCCCGAACGAATATGTGTCTCAGTGCCTGCGGATGATTTTTCGCTTTGGAGAATGCTTCAACTCTGGTTTGCTCATACACTCCCCAATACATTACCGATAATTAATTGGCATATTCATATGCGGTTCATCTAAAAAGACAGACATTACTCGCACGCCTTTTAGCGGCGCCCCTGTAAAAGAGTAATGGAGTCAAATAGCCATGAAATCGAAGACCGCATTTATCGCTGTAATTGCAACATCTTTGCTTGCTGTACCCGCACTGGCACAAGAAAATAGCAGTGCAAATACTGATAAACCGGCAGCAGAGACGGCCGTTGCCCCAAACAAGGACATGAAGGGCAAGCGTGGCCCCGTCGATCTTGAGAAATTCTCACGCATGGATGACCTCAAGGCCGCCGATACCGATGGCGACGGCGTACTTTCTCGCGCCGAAATCGAAGCACTGGCACTCAAGCGCATCGTGAGCCGGGCAGCTGACCGCATGGAGCGTCGCCTCGACGTCAATGGCGACGGCAAGGTTACGCTTGCGGAAGTGGAGAACCAGCGTAAGAAGGAATTCGCTGCACTGGATCGAAATGAGGATGGCAAAATCGATCGCAGCGAAATGCGCGCCGCGAAGATGTATCACCAAGCCAGAGGCTCTCACCACAAAGGTCCACATCATATGGGCAACCACAAAGGTGGTGAGCATAAAGGCCCGATGAAGGATCAGGCAGAGAAGCCACAAGAATAAAGCTGAAATAAAAAACCCGGGCTCAATGCCCGGGTTTTTCATACGCCGATGTCAATTTCACCGTTCAAGAGCGGATGACGCCCTTCTTGAAAATGATATTGCCATAAAGCCGCTTCTCACCGGTCCGAATGATCGCGAACGCATCGCGAGCGCGGTGATAAAAAGCAAATCTTTCAACTGGATCGACGGAAATCTTTCGCCCCTCAGCCTTTTCTATGACCGATTCAAATTCCTTGAAAATCGCCGGCGTTTCATTGGGCGCCTGCATGACGGCGGCTGGCTTGTCGACAAAATCGTCCAAAGGCAACAGCGACAACACTGCCTCGGCCATATCCGTTGCAGTGATCCCCGGAAAGTCCAGCACGTGGACACCAGAGGACTGCGCCGGATAATTGGCATCAACAATCACGAGATCGTCTCCGTGCCCCATATCGGCAAGAACCTCGAGCAGCGAGCCGGTCAGCAATGGATTGATGTTCTTCAACATAAGACGTCAGTTCCTATAAAAATTCTGTCGCCTCACACTAAACAACTCGCTTTCAGAATCGCAAGGTCCAAGTGTTGGAAGTTGACCGGTCTTATCTCGTGGTCGGGTCCAGCTTGTCGCGTAGCCAATCACCCACAAAGCTGATCGACAGCGTCGTGAACATGATCACAAATGACGGCGCGAGCATGATCCACGGTGCGCGAGTGAGATATTCGCGACCATAACCAACCATATTACCAAGGCTGGTCATCGGCGGCTGTACGCCGAGGCCCAGAAACGAGAGGCTGCTTTCAAGGAGAATAATCTCCGGGAATGTCAACGTCATCGAGACGATTAGCGTTGAAGCAATGTTCGGGAGGATATGTTTGAGATACACCCGCGACGGCGTAGCGCCGAGCTGGGTAACCGCTGCTGCATAACCTTGTGCATTCGCTGAGACAGCCAGCCCACGCGCGATACGGGCATAACGTTCCCAGCCGTAGAAGCCCATCAGGCAGGTCAGCAACAAAAGCGAGCTTCCGAAAAATGCCAGCACGGCAAGCGACAAAATCAGGAATGGCAACGCCGCCTGAAAATCAGCCAGCATGACCACAACCTGCTCCACCGCGCCTCGAAAATAAGCTGCGAGGAAACCCAGTGTCGTCCCGAACACCGCTGAAATGATCGTCGCACCAAACGCGATGAGCAGCGAAATGCGAATGGATTCGATGAGGCGTGAAAGCACGTCACGTCCCAGCTCATCAGTACCCAGCCAATGCTGTGCGTTCCCCGGCAGTGCGAGGCGGTTTTTCAGGTCAAAGGCTGTAATGTTGTAGGGTTTTATCCAGTCCGCAGTCAGCGCAATCAGGATCATTGCGGCGATCCAGACAAAGCCGATGATGACCATCAGCGGAATGCTTTTACGGCTCTTTTTCGGTTGCGTGGAAACAGTGGCGGTATTGGCGGTCATATCCGTCATCGGTTCAGCCTCACGCCTTGCCCTGCGCCTGACGCAGACGCGGATCGAGATAACCATAGAGAAGATCAACAATGAAATTGGAGATCACCATCGTCGCGGCCACGAGAAGCAATATGCATTGCACGATAGCAAGATCGCGATTGGCTACCGAAACCACGAGCAATCTGCCCACGCCTGGCCAGGAAAAGAGCGATTCAACCACCACCGCACCTGCAATCAGCGATCCGACCATAAACCCGACGATAGTGACAATCGGGATGGCCGCGTTAGGCAATGCATGACGCCAGACAACATTTCGCCAGGACACACCTTTGGCGCTCGCCGTGCGAATATAGGGCTGCCCCAGAATCTCGATCATTGCGCTGCGGGAGAACCGCGCCAGAATGGCCGCGCCGCCGAGCCCCATGGTGATTATGGGTAGAATGGCATGCATCCAGCTGTCCTGCCCGCCCGAGGGCAACCAGCCCAACGAAACCGAGAACACCAGCACGAGCAACAAGCCAAGTACAAAACTCGGTAAAGTGAAGCCGATGACGGCAGTAGCCATGACAGCCCGGTCAATGAAGCTGTTGCGATGCAACGCAGCATAAATTCCGGCCGGAATGCCAAGCCCAAGTTTGATCAACAATGCCGGTATCGTAAGTTGAAGCGTCGCGGGAATGCGCTCGGTCACCAGTGCGATTGCAGATTGGCCATCGCGCATCGATATCCCAAGATCGCCACGCGCAATAGCGCCGAAATAGCGCAAATATTGCTGCCAGAGCGGATCATCGAGCCCCCAGTTCTTCCGGAAGGCAGCTATCGCTTCCGGTGGCGCGTCCGGTCCCATGATGATCTGGGCCGGATCACCGGACATACGCAAAACGACGAAAGCGAATGTCACCACAAGAAGAATGGTCACAAATGCGCGAACCCCGCGAACCATCAGAAATCTAAGCATGAATATTGTCCGTCTGCAGGGTTCCTGCAAAATGGCAGGCCACTTTGCGTCCCGCTGGCATGTCGAGGAGTTCAGGTGTCTCGCTGCTGCAGCGCGGAGCCGCGAAACGGCAGCGGGGGTGAAACGCACAGCCATTAGGTCGCGCGGCAGGGTTCGGCGGCTCTCCCTGCAGGATGATGCGATCGCTGAGAGGAGTTCCAGCGACAGGGACACTGGACACCAGCGCCTGCGTGTAGGGGTGAAGCGGTTTGGCAAAAATCTCGTCCGAGGACGCCTCTTCGACGATCCGGCCCAGATACATGACCGCAACACGATCCGAAATATTGCGTACCACCTTCAGATCATGGCTGATGAAAACCATGGCGATGCCTTCGCGTTCCTGCAAATCGCGCAAAAGATTCACAACCTGCGCCTGAATGGAAACATCCAGCGCCGATACAGGTTCGTCGCAAACAATGAGTTGCGGCTTGCATGCGATGGCGCGTGCAATGACGACACGCTGGCGCTGCCCGCCTGAAAGCTCATGCGGATAGCGCGAAGCCTGATCGGGACGAAGGCCGACCGCTCGCATCAGCTCTGCAACACGCGCTTTCTGCTCAGCAGCGGTTCCAATTCCGTGAATCTCCAGTGGTTCGGCAATCTGACGGCCAATCGGCAACCGTCGGTCCAGAGCTGCCAGAGGGTCCTGATAGACAAGCTGCATACGCGCCCGCAAAGCGCGCCAGCTTGCGGTCTTCTGGCGAGGTAGGGCTGAACCTTCAAACGTCACCTCTCCCTCGCTGGGATCTTCCAGACCGAGAAGCAGCCGCCCGGTCGTGGATTTACCCGAACCGGACTCGCCAACAATGCCCAGTGTTGTTGCCGGAGCGACCGATATGGAAAGCCCGTCGACCGCGCGCACCGCGACCGGTTTTGCGAACGGACCTTTGCGCGACGTGTAGGTTTTGACAAGGTCGCGAGCTTCGATGAGAGCAGCTGTCATTGTGCTATTGCCCTTGTGCTCGCCGGGACTGAAACATGGTCACTCATGGATGGCGGCAAATGCGAGGTAGCCGGATAGGGATGAAAGCACGAGACCATGCGCCCCTCACCGGCATCGTCCTGCGGAACACCGAGCCTGGGGAGGCTTCGCGCGCACAGATCACTCGCGCTCAAGCAGCGTGGCGAAAATGCGCAACCTTGCGGAAGCTTGCCCGGCTCAGGAACTGTGCCCTCAATGGGGATCAGACGATTGCGCCCGCCATCAAGGTTCGGAATAGAATCGAACAGGCCGTGCGTATAAGGATGGCGCGGAGCAGCAAAGAGCGCTTCGGTCCGGGCCTGTTCAACGATACGCCCGGCATACATGACGGAAACACGTTCGCAAATTTGCGACACTGCACCAAGATCATGGCTGATAAAGACCACAGCCATGCCGGTTTCCGCACGCAATGCGGCCAATAGATCAAGAATTTGAGCCTGAATCGTAGCATCAAGTGCTGTCGTGGGCTCATCCGCGATAAGGATATCAGGATTGCCCGCCAGCGCCATGGCAATCATCAAACGCTGGTTCTGGCCACCGGAAAATTCGTGCGGATAATTATCGATACGGCGACGCGCATCGGGTATTCCCACCAATTCCATCAATCGCAAAACCTCTGATCGGGCTGCAGGTCCTCTCAGATTGCGATGAAGCCGCACGGCCTCCTCAATCTGGCGCCCGACCCGAATAACCGGATTTAGAGAACTCGATGGGTCCTGAAAGATCATCGCAATACGGCCACCCCGAACACCTTCGAGTGTGCTGCGCGATGCAGTCAGCAATTCTGTTCCTTCAAGGAGAACACTACCGGAGATCGACGCCTTTTTCGGCAAGAGACCGAGCGCTGCCAGCCAGGTCACAGACTTGCCGCAGCCGGACTCCCCGACTAATCCGACAGCTTCGCCTCGCTCAATCGAAAGGTCGATACCATGCAGAACCGGCACGCCATCAAAGGCCACTTTGAGATTGGAAATTTCGACCAGCGGCATCATGCAATCCTTCTGGTTCATTCACAGTCGCGGGGTTTGAAACCCCAAAGGAAAAGCGAGCCCGATTGAGCCGGGCTCGCCTCTACAAATGGATCAGGCCCAGTTGTTTTTGCGGAAGTCCATCGCGAAAGCGGGCGCCGCCTTCCACTTCAATGACTTCGGCTTGGCGGTGAAAGTCGCGTTCTGGTGAAGGACGGTGTAGGCTGGATCTTCACGTTCGCAGATTTCCAGCATCCGCTTGAATGCTTCCTTGCGCTTGGCGTGATCCGTGCTCGTTTCCATAATGACGGAAAGCTTGTTCGCCTCCTCATTCGTCCATTCACCGACCTGTTGCTGCTGACCATTCGGGCCATGCTGGCTGACGATAGACGAAACCGGATCGTTGAACGGTGCGGAATTGGACCAGTCGCGCACGGCACGTCCTGGGCTCTTCTCCAGAACCTGCTGCCAGTTTTCCTGCATCTGAATTTCGACGTTCAGCCCCACCTGGTTCCACATCTCCACAAGGATCTGCGCGGTTGGGGTCTGGTTCGTGTAGTAGTTGTTGAGCAGGCGGTAAGGGATGGCATCGCCCTTGTAACCGGCTTCTTTTAGAAGCTGCTTGGCGAGATCCGGGTTATATTCCGGAACACTCCAGCCCTGAACGAACATATCGCCATAGTAGTCCCACTGGAGACCAGCCGGAACGACCGTACGACCGGCCCACAACGAATCCACGATCGCCTGACGGTCGATCGCATGGGTAAATGCGCGACGCACCAACGGATTTTCCAGTTGCGGATGGAACTTGTCGAATACAGTTAGACGGTGGTTGAGGATCGTACCGCCCTGAACCTCGAAAGCGTCATTCTTTTCGATACCTTCGATCTGATCCGGTGGAATATCGCAGGCAAACTGATATTCGCCCGAGAGCAGACCATTGATGCGGGAGGCAACTTCCGGCACCTCGATGAAACGGATCTGCTTCAGCGGTGGGCGTCCACCCCAATATTCGTCGTGAGCTTCGAGCACCAGCATGTTGTCCGGCTTGAACTCGACAACCTTGTAGGGCCCGGTGGTAACCGGCTTGCGCGCCCAGTCGAGATAGCTAGGCGACTCTTCCCAGCCACGACGGCTCATAATCTGGCTACCGTAACGGGAGATACGGCCTTCCATGGTGACGTCTGGCGTACCATTCTTGAAGCGCACCGTGTATTTGTCGACAATTTCGACACCCAGCAAGGCTGGCCAGGAACGACGTGCCGTCGCTGGCACTTCAAGCGGCAGTTCCTTGCTTTCACGACCGAGCGGATTTTTCTCCGTGACGTAAATCGTCTTGCCTTCGGCTGGTTGCGTGTCGCCAAACATGCGCTCCTTGCCAAAAGTGAAGGCAACGTCTTCGGCGGTCATCTCATCGCCATTGTGGAACTTCACCCCCTGACGGAGCTTTAGCTCGACCGTCTTGTCATCGATGCGGGTCCATTCGGTCGCAAGACCAGGCACAGCCGAAAGACCGCCCAGCCAGTCGCGGTCGATCAACGCCTCCCAGATACTGGAAAAGAAAACGCGTTCGCCGACATTCGACTGTTCGCGAAGAACGTCAAGCGTGTTGCTGTTTGCCACCTTCTGCACAGCAATGGTGATCGATGGGCGATTGTCAGCCTGTGCGATTGCAAATCGCGGCAGGACGAGCGAACCGGCGGCGCCGGCTGAAAGGCCAAGCATTCCGCGTCGGGTCAGATTGATCATTTGGTTGCTCCTGAGATCAATGGTTGCGCGTTGTGAGCCCTTGCGGGCCGGATCTGTAATGGGTCAGTGTCCGGTCGGCATGAGACAGTCGCCACGACAAAGCCTTCTGGGCGTAGTCGCGAACGAGAGCCGCATAAGCGGGGTCTTCAGCCAGATTGTTGAATTCGTGCGGGTCCGCCTTCAAATCGAAGAACAGCGGCGGCAGGGCCGCAAAATGCACGTACTTGTAGTTCTCGTCCTCGATCACACAGAGGCTGCAATCATCCTGGGAGAGCTGTACCGAGTTCTGCGGCTGATCGTAGAAGACGTCGCGGAAGTCGAATTCGTAATGCAATTCTGTGCGCCAGTCGGCGGGTTTTCCCTCACCCAGAAATGGCAACAGCGAACGTCCGTCGCAAGCGCGTGGCGTTTCCCCGCCGAGCCATTCGAGGATGGTGGGCATGACATCGATGCTTTCGGAAAACCCATCTTCGATCTGGCCAGCGTGCCGGTTCTCCCCCGCATCCTTTATAACCAAAGGAATACGGAAACTTTCGTCGTTGTAGCCGATCTTGCCGAGCAGATGATGATCACCGAGCTGCTCACCATGGTCGCTGGTGAAGATGATTAGTGTGTCGTCCCACTGACCAGTTTCATCAAGGTAAGCGAAGACCCGCCCCAGACAATCGTCGATTTCCGTAATCAGGCCGCAATAGGTGGCGCGCATCTGGCGAATCTCGCCTTCGTCCAGCGTTGCGCCGGAGCCTTCCGCCCCATGGAAAAACGAACCACGCCTGATATGATCTATATAGTGCTTCATAAGCGGATGCTGTGCCGCTTCGGCATCCGGACTTTCCGCGCGAACCGGCGCAGGCATATCTTCGGCCTTGTACATCGCATGATAAGGCGCGGAGGCGACGAATGGCGGGTGCGGGCGGTAGTAACCTAGATGCAGAAAGAATGGCTTGCCATCCCTGCCCTTAAGGTAGGTCAGCGCGCGTTCCGTGAAGAATGTGGAATCCGAGAACTCCTTCGGGATACGCGACGGCTTGTCGGTAGCACCGGGAACGGAATACTCCCCTTCTGGCAGCCAGATATCTTCCCGGTTCTCCGGCAGTTCAAAACCGTTCTGCGCCACCCAGCCGAAATATCCGTCCATATTGGGTTCGAATGCGCCCACTGAGCGAAACCCGTCCATGATATCGCCAAGAACCGTGAAACGCGGATCTCTTGGGGACGTCGAACGCGGGTCAGGCGTCGTCGTCGTGTAACCAATGAGCGCGGGATCATAGCCGATGGCGCGGAGGGCTTTGCCGAGGTTCAAATGGCGCTGATCAAGCGGAACAGTGTTCTGTACCGCCCGATGGTTCATCAGGTAAAGGCCAGTAAGCAAGCTTGCCCTTGCTGGTCCACACGGCACACAGGTTGTGACGTGGTTGCGGAAGGTCAAGCCTTCCCGGCACAAGCGATCAAGATTGGGAGTTTTGAGGAAGGGTTCGCGACCCTCCGCCCGCATCAGGTGGGGGATAAAATCTGCTCGCCATTGATCAACGACGATAAGCAGGACATTTTTTCTGGTCATGTTGGCCTCGTTATTTCCGAGGCTTACTAGGACCCTTATATATCAAGGGCATGACCCTTGTGTAATGTTTTGGTGAAGCTCTGATTACAGAAACGCCGGCCAAAGGCCGGCGTTTCACTCAGATCAGCGGAATAGTCGATCATTCCGCCTTGGCTTCGATATCGACCTTGTCGAGCAGCAAGGTCGGATCCTGCGATGCAGCTACCATTTCGAGAGCGCCAATGCCTTTTTCGGCTTTCGACTTGACGGTCAGCTCGAAAATATTCGGCTTAGCCAAGAACGTCGAAAACGCCGTCGCAACATCCTGCAACTGTGGCTGCTCCGCTGCCAGCTCTTGCAGAGCGGCTGCAGCCATCAGAGACATCGTGCCGCGTACTTCGTCTTCCGACATATCTTTTTCTTCGGCATAAATTTTGATCGCGTTAGCGATAATGCCCTTTTCTTCAACCTTCAGGTTTACCTGCTTGGCCTTGAGCCCGAGCAGAGCGACCTGCATCATCACCTTATCGCCAGAGAAGAATTCCTTCGTCAGTCCGCCCATCAAACCAGACATGGATACGGAACCCATATCCTTACCGCTGATCGAAATGTCCTTGATGATCAGATCCTGGTTTGCCTCATCCCAGCTTGCTTCGAAGTTTGAAGACATGGTGAGACTATCATAACCAAGCTTCCGAAGCTGCTGGTAGAACTCGTCATCAGCCTGTGTCGGCACTTTGATCGACATGTCTTCGTAAGCGACGCGCACATCGGTCGGAATACCGTTGTAAGGCTTGTTGAGAGCGACTTCATAGTTCTTCATGGCAAACTGAATGCGTTCAGGCAGCGAAGGAACCGACGATTCTTCGGTTGCAGCCTGCTCTCCCTCATCCGCATTTTCCTCGCCTGCGTCCACATCTTCAGACTTTTCGTACGGCAGATCGGCGTCGATCCCCACTACCCGAAGCGTGCCGAATTCCGGAAGCATGGTCGTGAAAGGGAAGTTTTCAACTTCGTCCTCATTCAGCGCCGCAAACTTCTTCAAGGCTTCGACTGAAGTCGCCCAGGAGAAGCCCTTCAAGGAAGCTTCCTCCATCTTCATGTAGTCCTGACCTTCGGAGAAGGCCAAGCCTTTGATGGTCGCATCCATCTTCTGATTGTCGAAAGCAACTGCGACGCGTTCGATACTGCCCTTGCCTTTCGATGAATCAGTTGGCTCGATCTTCATGCCGAGCATTTCGACATCGCCCTTACCGATCGTGTCGAACAGGGAACTCAACTGAAGAATAAGCTCGCGCGTCTCTTCCTGTGAAAGTTCGTCCGCATTTTCGAGAGACTGGAGCTTCTCCAAGGTTTCGGTGAACGGTACGGCGGGCATACGAGCCGTGAAACCGTTGCTGCGAATCTCATCGTAGCTGAAGTTCGCATCCTTCGTCTTCATGACGATGTTCTTCGCCGAAAACGGGCCATAGACCGGCTTTGCTTCCTTATCGTCCGGGCCTGCCTTTTCGGTATAGAGGCGGGCGAGGAAGACACCATCAATGTCTTTGCCCTCTGCGGCACCCATGGTGCCTGTCATCTTGTCCGTGACTTTTTCGCCGTCTTCACCCGGCACTTGGATCGTGAAGTCGAAAATCGTGCCGCCCGCCGTATAACGAGCAACCTTACCGAGGTTGATATCTTCCAGCGCAACGTCCTTATAGACGATGTTCTGTTCGTTATTCGCGACTGTCTGGACAACCTTGATTTCCTGCGCAGTCAGGCGCTTTGCCGAGAAACGACCAACGCGTTCCGGCAGCGTCAGACCGCTATTGCCGAAAGTATCCTTCAGCATGGCTGTATCGAAATTAGCGTCTTCGATTGCCACGCTTGGAATGGAAACCTTGTAGTTTCCGATCTCCGTATCAATGCCCGACGCATTCAACATGCCGGTCAGGAACAGAAACTTGGGGCGACCGTCAACCGAAGCGATACGGACGTTGGAGCCATCCTTCAACGGCAACGTCACGTCGCGCAGATGAATACGTCCGAGAAAGTCGGCTTCGACGGAAGATGCTTTGCCGCCACGCTTTTCAAGCTGCGACGTGATCGTGTTCTCAAGTGTGATCTTGTATCCGGTCAAACCGGCAGCAGCGATAGCGATTACCGCAACTGCCGCCCACAGCGCCTTGCGCCCACCCTTACGGGTTCCGTTCTTTGCCTGCTCCACGATGCTGGTCCTTTCAGCGCAAATTAAAACGGTGTCTGTGCAAGCCATTGCCAGAACGAATTCACTGACGAAAGGGAGGTTTCGACATCGCGTAAATACGGCTGAAACAACTGCTTAAAACACACAGCCTGAATCGGTCAGGCAGACAGATGCTCTAACTACCTGAAATTGCAAGCGCAAGCAGGATCGTAAATGTTCCTCACAATATTTTTGGGCTTTCTCAAGCAATACTCGAACAAGGCAACACAAAAATCATTGGTAATTTCAACGAAATACCTTCCGCGCCATTTCAGCTATTGAACCGGTTACTATCCCGTTCATTCAAACACACAGATACTATCAAACGCTCAAAGCGGCTGATCGGGATGTGGAGATGAACCGTAAGCGCCCCAAATGGATTGATCGAAATTCACGATGGCGCCAGTCATCAAGCCGGATTCTTCCGAAGCCAGAAATGCTATCGCGCGGGCAACTTCGACCGGTTCAATCAGCCTTCCGAAAGGCTGGCTCTTAGCCGCTTCATCCAGCCAGTTCTCCGGCGCATTGTGAAACTCGCGTTGGATACGGTCTTCGCCGTCTGATGCCATCCAGCCAATATTCAGGCTATTGATGCGAATACGATTGCGCAAAACCGAATAGGCTACGTTGCGGGTCAGTGTGTCCAGCGCCCCCTTGGAAGCGCAATAGGCTGCAATGAAAGGCTGGCCGCCCATGGACGACATCGAAGAAATATTGACAATCGTTCCCTCGATCTTGTCGCGCCGGAACAGCTCTATCGCTTCTTGAATGAGGAAGAATGGCGCTCGTGTATTCACCGCAAACAAGCGGTCGAACAATTCCGGGCTCGTATCCAGAATGGTGCCCCGATCCGTCAAACCAGCAGCGTTTACGAGAACGTCCAGCCTTCCAAAAACACGGTCGGCTTCCGAAACGATCTTGCGGCAGTCTTCCACCTTCTCAAGATCAGCCTGCACGAAGACCGCTTTGGCTCCGAGATTTGCCAACTGATCGACTTGCGCTCGCCCTTTTTCAACCGAACGCCCGCATATAACGAGACCTTTGGCGCCTCTCTCTGCAAACAGTTTCGCAGTTGCTGCGCCAAGCCCTTGCGTGCTTCCGGTAATGACGGCAACTTTGCCATTGAATTGTCCGTTCATTCTACGCTCCGAAAATCCCGGTCAGACCCGACCGCCCAGTTCAGCAGTCAGGTCGGCGAGTTCCTGCCCACCTGCCATGAGGCTTTGCAATTCGTCCATGTCCACATCGTTCTTCGTTCGCGTTCCAAGCGTTATCCCGCGATTGAGAACTGTGAATTTGTCACCGACCGCATGAGCATGACGGACATTGTGTGTAATGAAGATCACACCCAGCCCGCGTGAGCGCACCAGATTGATGTATTTGAGAACCATCGCCGTTTGCCGGACCCCCAGCGCGGAAGTCGGTTCATCGAGGATCAACACTTTCGCGCCGAAATAGACGGCGCGGGCAATCGCCACACACTGCCGCTCACCGCCGGAAAGCGTTCCGACAGCCTGCTGCGGATCACGGACATCGATCCCGATCTTGCGCATCTCCTCACGCGTAACTTCTTCCGCCTGCTGCGTATCGAACCAGCGTATCGGGCCGATGCCTTTGGTCGGTTCCCGTCCCAGAAAGAAATTCCGCATGACCGACATTAGCGGGATCATCGCAAGATCCTGATAAACTGTCGCAATCCCATGATCGAGCGCATCGCGCGGACTGTTGAAGGTGACAGGCTTTCCTTCGACCAGAAAGTCGCCACTGGTCGGCTTGTGCACGCCAGAAAGCGTCTTGATCAGGGTTGATTTACCGGCTCCATTGTCGCCAAGCAGGCAATGGACCTGCCCCGGTTCGACGCTCAATGAAACACCGTTCAATGCAATGACCGGACCGAAATGTTTAACGAGATTGCGAACTTCGATGATGGGTGTCGTCATGGCAAATCTCCCTCTCAGCGCTCGCCGGTCGCGCGCTTGCGAATGAAATTGTTGAAGAGCACCGCGATTAGAAGCATTCCTCCCAGGAAGACCAGATACCAGTCCTGATCGATCTGGGTATAGGTCAGCCCGATCAGAACCATGCCGAAGATGATCGCGCCGAAGAACGCACCGATTGCAGAACCATAACCGCCGGTCAGCAGACAGCCGCCAATGACCGCAGCGATAATCGCCTCGAACTCCTTCTGGAAGCCCCGGCGCGCATCAGTTGAACCGGCATCCAGAACGGTAAGAATAGCCACCAATGCCGCAGCCATTGCCGTGCACATGAATAGCGTTGTCTTGACGCGACGGACAGGAACACCGGAATTGCGTGCAGCCAGAGCATCACCGCCGGCCGCGAAAATCCAGTTGCCAAAGCGTGTGCGTACCAGCACATAGGTTGCAATAAGTGCGATGGCGATGAACCACAGAACCTCGACCGGCACGCCTTTTACCGAAGGCTCACCATTGGGAAATTTGTCAATCAGATCGTTTTCAGCCATCCAGGCGAAAAGTCCCTGAAAAGCATCGCCGGAAAACAGGCCCGCAAGATAACTGCCCGCTACAGCTTCCTTCACGCCACGCAGCTGCGTAGCGCCACCTGTTGCCCATTTCAGCCCGACTAGCGACAGACCACGCAAAATGAACAGGAATGCGAGCGTCACAATAAATGATGGCAATCCAGTCCGGATAACAATCTGCGCATTCACCATCCCCACGAAAGCGGCGAACAGCAGTGTGACGATGATGGCAATACCGAGCGGCACCTGCCAGACGACAAGGGCAGCGGCGAAGATCAGGCCTGCAAAAGCTACCATCGAGCCAATAGACAGGTCGAATTCACCGCCGATCATAAGAAGCGCTGCGGCGACTGCCAGAATGCCGAGCTGCGAAGCAGGAGCCATGAAGTTCATGATGCCGGCAGCAGTAAACATCGCCGGATTGGCAACTGAAACGAAAAAGACCGTAATTAGGATCAGGCCGGATACCGCTCCTAATTCCGGTCGGCTCAGGAGCCGTTGCATTGGGCTCGCCGACTGAAGCCGCTCATCCTTCGATAGCGCCGCTGTGTTGGCCTTTTCATGGGGAAGTGGCTCACTCATGATCTTCTCCTGATGCATTCTGGGCACAGAGACCCGTTCCCGCCCATTTTCATGGGCGGGTTCGATATCAGATGGTCGAAACAATGCTTACCGGATGCCCTTGGCCGAAAGTTCCACGACCTGCTTGGCCTTGTCTTTGGTGATCAGGTTCGGGCCCGATGGAACATTGCCGCCCGGCATCAAACCGTACTTCGCATTAAGCGCGAGGAACGAGACCGGAAGGTAGCCTTGCAGGAACTGCTGCTGGTCGATGGCGAAGTCCGCCTGTCCCTTTTCAACAGCTTCCAGGAAGCCAGCCGACATGTCGAACGTCGCAACGTGGATTCCGCTGCGACCGCTTTCGGCGGCGGCTTTCACGGCCGGTTCACCTGCAAGTGTCGCATTGAGCGTCAGGATTGTGTCGACGGCAGCATCAGATGCCAGAGCAGCGCGAACCTTGGCTTCGTTTTCAGCAGGATCGGTCGATGTCGGCAGAACCGTTACATCACCAAAGCCCTCTTTGAAGCCTGCGCAGCGCTGATCGAGCGAGACGTTACCCACTTCCTGGTTGACGCAAATGCCCTTTTTGCCGCCAGCATTCTTCAATGCTTCACCTGCTACCTTACCGGCATCAAATTCATCCTGTCCAACATGCAGCAGAGCGCCGAGCTTCTTCGAGGCATCGGAACCGGAATTCATGGAAATGACGGGAATACCGGCTGCTACAGCACGCTGGATCGATGGTCCAAGCGCATCCGCATCTGGAATGGAAACCACAATACCCTGCGGCTTCTGATTGATCGCCGCATCGATAAGCTGGGCCATCTGCACCATGTCAAAGGTTTCTGGCGCACGATAATCGACCTTCGCGCCCGTATCCTTTGCCGCTTCGGCAACGCCGTTCTTGACGACAGACCAGAACGGATCCGATGCCTGACCGTGACTGACGACAACGATATTAATATCGGCCGCGTGTGCTGCGAAAGACGCAGCCAGCAACGCCACCCCGGCCACTGCCGATTTCAATAGAGATTGCATGTTCACTCCTCCCTTGTCCGGCACTCCCCGCCGGTTTGCGTTAACGCTTTACCTTCCGCCTGCTGTATTCCGGCGCTCCTCCAAGCGTTTTACCCGTGAACACATGCAGATCGTGGATCTTTTCAATAGAATGAAACATTCATAACAAATTCTCGTAGAATTATAATTCCATTTCTGGTAGCTCATGTCAATCGCATAAGCTGCCGACGATATGCTTATTTCCCAAAGGAGTTGCGCAGCACCAAACGCTTCGACCATCGTTTCTGGAGGAATGACAATGGCTGATAGAGCTGAGGTTGTGGTGGCGGGCTTGATCGGGTCCGGCTTCATGGGCAAGACGCACGCCCTTGCGCTCGCTAACGTCAATCGCGTTTTCGACCTACCTATCGATGTGCAGCTTCACACATTGGCCGATGTGAATTCTGAAACGGCGTCAAAAGCCGCAAAACAACTGGGATTTGCAAATGCCACTGGAGATTGGCGGGAATTGATCACCAACCCGGATATCAATCTCATCGACATCACGACGCCAAACCGGTTTCACAAGGAGATGGCGCTCGCCGCCATTGAAGCGGGCAAACACGTCTATTGCGAAAAGCCGCTTGCACCCACCGCTGCCGAGTGCCTCGAAATGACGCTCGCCGCAGAACGGCAAGGTGTTCAGACAGCCGTTGGGTTCAACTATCTGAAAAACCCGATGATAAAACTGGCCAAGGAAATCATCGACAGCGGTGAACTGGGCGAAATTCGCAATTTTCGCGGTATTCATGCGGAAGACTTCATGGCCGATGCGCGTATTCCATGGACCTGGCGTCTCGATCCGGCAGGCGGTGGAGGAGCGTTAGCCGATATCGGCAGTCACATCATTGCCGCCGCACGCTATCTCGTTGGGCCGATAACGACGGTCATGGGAGACGCCGTCACCATCATCAATGAGCGCCCAGATAGTTTGAACCTTTCGCAGATGAAACCCGTGGAAACAGACGATGTCTGCCGCGCTTTCGTGCGTTTTGAAAACGGGGCAACGGGCACAATCGAAGCGAGCTGGATCACCAGCGGTCGCAAGATGCAGCACGACTTCGAAATTTCCGGATCGAAAGGCTCCCTCTTCTTTTCACAGGAACGCTTCAATGAGCTCGACCTGTTTCTCTTTTCCGACAAAAAAGGACAACAAGGCTTCCGCAAGATCTTTGCTGGCCCCGAACACGAACCCTATGGCGCATTTTGCGTAGCGGGCGGCCACCAGATCGGCTTCAACGATCTCAAGACGATCGAAGTTCGCGACTTCCTGTTGGCCATTGCGGGGCAGAAGACCAATCACGCCGATTTCCGCGAAGGTTATGAAGTCCAGAAGGCTGTAGAAGCCATCTACGCCTCTTCCCGCGAGCATCGGTGGAAAAATGTCTAGCCAATACGTGAGGTCGGATGGACGATGAACTCGCCATCCACCGTCATGATTTTCGCTCGAATACCATAGACGTCGTGCAGCAACTGTGGCGTGAGAACTTTCGTTGGCTCCCCATCTGCAACGATACGTCCCTTGTCGAGCAAAATAAGGCGCGTGCAATGCTGTGCCGCAAGGCTCAACTCATGCAATGAGGCGACAACAGTCCTCCCCTCTTTTGCAAGTTCGGCAAAACTTTCCATCAATCCAAGCTGATGAGAAGGGTCGAGCCCAGCCACCGGCTCATCGGCGAGTATTACGGGCGTATCCTGCGCCAGAACGCGCGCAATCAGCACGCGTGCCCGTTCTCCGCCGGAAAGCTCGATCGCCGACCGTTCCCGAAATCGGGTAACATCCATACGCTGCATTGCGGTCTCGATGAGCATTTTATCCTGTGCGCTCATGCTCGCAAAAACCGGCTTCAAGGCGGAGCGTCCCAAAGAAACAAGCATCTCCACGGATACCGGCCACGCGACATCACGCTCCTGCGGCAGATAAGCGAGGTTCTGTGCTTTTGTCGAAGCGCTCATGTGGCGCACATCGCCTGTGTCGAACGAAATTTCCCCGCTGGACCTCACAAGTCCCAAAATGGCGCGCAACAATGTCGTCTTGCCAGCACCGTTAGGTCCGATCAGTCCGATGAATTCACCACCATGCATATCGAAACTTGCGTCGCTGAGTACTGCCTTCCCGCCAAGCGTAACGGAAAGATTTTTTACCGAAAGCGATGTCATACGAGCTGCCTCCGATATTTAAACACAAGCCACAGAAAGAATGGGGCACCAATGATTGCCGTCAGGACGCCCAGTTTCAGTTCACGCCCCGGCATAACGACACGCACCAACACGTCAGCAGCCAACAACAGAGCAGCCCCACCGAAACCGCTGGCAACCAGCAATCGCGACGGACGCGCACCGACAAGCGGTCGCAGAAGATGAGGAACCACCAGCCCTACGAAACCGATTGCACCGGCAACAGCGGTGGAAGCGCCCACGCACGAAGCTGTGCCCAGCACGGCAAAAAGCTGCACGCGGGCCAGATTGACGCCCATTGTGGCCGCAGCATCTGCGCCTAGTGTCAAACTGTCGAGCGACCGCCCAAGCGCCAGAAGCATGGCCCAGCCAATGAGGATAAACGGTGCAGCGAGTGCCACATGTGTCATTGATCTATCCGCCAGCGATCCGAGCATCCAGAACACGATTTCCATTGCGGCAAACGGGTTGGGCGACAGGTTGAGCGCCAGCGCCGTCAATGCACCGGCGAGACTGGTCACCGCGACACCGGCCAATATGACCGCAAGCGTACCAGCATTGCGCCCCGCCAGAAGCTTGACGAGAAACACCGACACAAAGGCACCTGCAAGCGCGAGGAGCGGCAAAGCCAGCGGGAACAGAAGCGAGAGACCGCTATAAATAGCAATAACAGCGCCGAATGACGCGGATGCGCTCACACCCAGCAGGCCGGGTTCCGCGAGCGGGTTGCGCAGGTAGCCCTGCAAGGCAGCGCCAGACAATCCAAGAGAAGCGCCGATGAGGAGCGCGAGCAGTGCCCGCGGCAGGCGGATTTCACGCATGACGAGTGCGATCATTTCGCTATCATCGCCGAAAAGCGCCCTGAGGCTGTCAGTCATACTGATCGCAGCAGGCCCTGTCAGCAGTGAAACGATGAAAAGCAAAACCACAAGCATGGCCAGCCCGACGAGCAGAAGATAGAAGCGGTTCCGTTCAGTCACGCGCCGCCTCCGCGAGCTCTGCCACAGCTTCCACACTGAATGGACCACCGCAAACCGTCAGATTATCCGCTATCGTCACCGCCCTCGCCTGTTTTTCAAGCGCCCGCAGTGCCGGATGTTCGAAATTCTCGAAAGCCAGCGCAGGCGCGCGATCTCTTGAACTGCGCACCAGAATATCCGGCTTCTCGAGCACCAGCTTTTCCAGCGGCAGCGGCGCAGAACCGCTGATCCCTGCCTTGTCGGCCAGATTATCAAGCCCGGCAAGACGCACGGCCTCATCAACCAGCATCCCCCGGCCGGATGTGTAACTGTTGGCATAATAAAGCGCGACCGTCTTGCGACGGATCGGAGGCTGGATTGCCGCCAGAGCAGTTTTCATTTTGTCGATTTCCCGGCTGGCTTCCGCCTGTCTTCCGAGCACCTCGCCCATGCGACGCAGATGATCCTCTATATCGCCGAACGTGCGGGCAGGCGCGAACTCTTCCACACGAACACCCAGCTTGCGCAACAGCCCTACCGTTGCCCTCGACGAGAATGTGCCCGCCAGCACAAGGTCAGGCTTCATCAGAAAGACTTCTTCTGCCTGCGCATGGTTGACCGGCACCTCGCGGGCTTTTGCAGCCATCACGGATAGTTCCGGGTCCTGCGACAAGTAAGAAACCGATCGCAACTGGCCCTCATTGGCCAGCAACAATGCCAGCTGATCGGTGCATACGTTGATGGAAACGACGTGATGGGGAATGTCCCCCGCGTTTGCTGAATTTCGAACGAATAGGGCCAGCCCCGCCGCGAGGCAGAAGCTGGTTATCCAATTTGCGGACGCCCTTTTCATTCTCTGTTCAGCCTCAGAAATTCCGGGTCAATCCGACATTGATGGTGCGCCCCGGCGCAATATAGCCAGAGCTGGTCTGATAGTCCTTGTCAAAGATATTCTCCACCGAGAACTTCAACTGCGATTGCTTGTCGATGGAATAGACTGCCACGAAATCAGCAGTCACATAGTCTCCGAGTTTCTTGCTGTTCGCAGCATCAGCATAACGCGAACCGCCATAGATCACTCTTGCAGTCAGATCGAGCTGTTCAATCGGCGTGAAATTGACCTCCGCCGCAGCCTTGAAACGTTCACGATAAGGAAGATCCTTTTCCGTATCCTCATCAATTGGCTGCTTCAGGTCGATAGAACCCTTGACGCCCCAGCGATCATCAAAACGATGCGCCAGCGTAGCTTCGAAGCCTGTAACCCTTGCACTTGCGACATTGTAAGGCAGATAGGTTGGCGCAGTGCTCATAATCGCATCGCGCAACCATGTCTGATAGAATGCCATATCAAGGCTTGTCGAAGCCGTAGCCTGCCAGTTCAAGCCGATTTCATATGATCGGGACTTTTCCGGCTGCAAATCAGGATTGGCGAAGCCTGGATAATAAAGCTCGTTGAAAGTCGGCGCCCTAAAACCCGTGGCGTAGGATGACCGCAAAACAAGGTCCGGCAGAACTTCATAACTCGTACCGAGATTGTAGGTCACGACATCGCCGAACTGCCCATTATGGTCGTAACGCAGCCCGCCATCGAAGCGCAGCGCCTCATACTCCAGCGAATACTGACCAAATACAGCAGCCAGATCGCGGCTGGTTTCATCATAAGCAACGGTGGTGTTGATCTCCTCGCGATAGGCTTCCACACCAGCGGTCACGGTGTGGTTGACCGTGCCGGTGTCGAAACTCTTCTCGGTCGAGGCAAAAACGCCATAACGCTTGGTTTCAAACCGGTCCGAACCGCTCACGCCTTTCCTGAAGTTACGGCTGTTGTCGATACCGGTGCTGAATTCCAGCGTCGATGACCAATCCGCAGTATGATCGATGCGTGTTCCGATCTTGCCGGTAAATGCGGTACTATCGGCCTGGTTCGGTGATGGTGCCTTGGCATCATACTGATTGCGCCCTCGGCTAAGGAGACCGTCCGCATAAATTTTGCCCCAGTCGAAATCCTTCGACAGCGCAAAGTTGAATGAGCCCTGCAAGAATCCATCGCGATCCGGTTCGTGGCCATAGGCATCCGATGTGGTGAAGTCATATCCTTGCGTGCCGGTTATGGCCGCACCAAAGGCATAGTCAACACCATCATTGCTTCTTCCCTGTATGGTCCCGGAAGCATATCCACCCCATGGATGGCTGACACCGGTAGAAAGACTGCCGCACCAGGAGCGAGCACCGCAGGCTCCGCCTTGCTTGGTGATGATATTGATCACCCCGCCCATGGCATCGGCGCCGTATTGCGCAGAATGAGAGCCCTTGGCAATTTCAACACGGTCGATGGAACTCAGAGGAATGTTCGCAAGCGCAGTTGCTCCGGTTGTCGCCGACGCCGTGCGCACACCATTGATGAGAACAACCGTCTGCTTGGAAGACATGCCACGCATGTAAATGTCCGACGACGAGCCCTGCCCGCCGTTCGTCTTTATGGAGATACCGCTATAGGACTTCAGCAACGATTGGAGATCGGGAGCAGCCGACCGTTCGATATCGGCTGAATCGATAACCGTTACAGATGAGGTCGAGCGCTGCAGCGAAGACGCGCGGCGCAATGGTGTAACCACGATTGTATCGAGGACGACACTGTCAGCACTATTCGGCAGACTTTGAGCAAGCGTCGTGGACGGCAGCGCAAGAACGCTGGCCGATACCAATAAAACAGATGATTTCAAAAGATGCATTTTCCCTCAACCCGCCGAACCGAAGAACGATACCGGCTTTTCCTCGCACCGCAGGTTGAAGTGATAGTGGCACTGAAGGCCCTTCTCCCTGACGGCAACATTTCAACAATGTCACCGCCACGGACAGCCGCGCCTGGACACACCCCGTATCCATGCATGGGTGACCGGATACGGCAGGTCTCCTGACTTCCGGGTCGTCGCTTTCCCTCCGCCTTCCCGAGTGCATCGACTGCTCTCAGTGGCTTTTACCGCTTGCACGGCTGTGGAGGATAGCTCTCCGGTTACAGTTGCGGGGGCAGTCGCGGCATCAACCAGGATGGCTTCACCGTGTTCCCTTTTCATCCGCCTGAACAGCGGAACCGTTTCCTGAGAATTGCGATAGCAACATGGTTAAGGATTCGCAACTCCACTAAAGCACAATCCGGCACAGAAAACTGAATCACATTCGCAGGGAATGGATTCAGCCTCCTGATTTTAAAGAATTTTCCTATCGCAGGAACGCACGGAAACGCTGAAGCGCGAAGTAGAACAGCACAGAGCCAATGACGATCAGCGCCAGAAATTGCGGCCAGACGACACCCAGCCCTGCTCCGCGAAACAGGATCGATTGGGCCAATATGACGAAATGCGTATTCGGCGCTGCCAGCATGATTGTCTGGATGATTTCAGGCATGCTTTCGCGAGGTGTTGTCCCTCCCGAAAGCACCTGCAAAGGCAAAAGCACCAGCATGAGCAACATTCCGAACTGCGGCATCGAACCGGCCGCCGTAGCCAGAAAAATACCAAGGCTGGTCGTTGCGAAGAGCTGGAGCGCAGCACCAACGAGAAACAGCGACACCGACCCATAGATAGGAACGGCAAGCAGCCCCTGTACCACGAAGACCAATGCGAATGCAGAAGCAACCAGCACGACAAGCCCCATGGACCAAATCTTGCTGACCATGATTTCAACCGGCGTCACGGGCATTACCAATAGATGCTCTATGGTTCCGTGTTCGCGTTCCCGAATGAGCGCCGCGCCCGTCAGGATGATCGATAGCATCGTAACCGATGAAATCACATTGTTGATCGCACCAAACCAGCCCTTGTTCAAATCCTGATTGAATCTCGCTCTGAGATTGAGTTCAACCGGCGTTTGTGCGCTACCGCGATAGCGATTGAGGAATTCGCTTACCTCGCTCGACACAATCGACTGCACATAGCCGCCACCGGTAAAGGCCTGGCTCATTCGGGTTGCATCGACATTGAGCTGAATTGTCGGCGAACGACCCGCCAGAAGATCACGCTGGAAATTCGGCGGTATGTTCAGTGCGAAAGTATCAAGCCCCTCATCCATCCGGGCATCCATTTCATAGGATGAAATCAGCTTCGGAGGCACGAAATATGGCGGATAAAATGCCGTCGTGATCCGGCTCGAAACCGGCGACTGATCTTCGTCGACAATCGCTATCGCCGCATTGTTGAGGGTTTCGGGCATTGCTTTCGATGCCGTATAGATCGCAAGCGTAAAGGCATAGACAATCAGGATCAGCAGCATCGGATCGCGCGCCAAACCACGCAGTTCCTTCACTCCAAGCTGGAATATGTTAGATATCCGCATCTTAGCTCGCCTGTTTCTTGAGAAGAACGATAGCGAGCGCCATGAGAACCGGCACCGCGATTAACAACGGCAAAAACGAACCTGCCAGATCGACAAAACCCAGTGCCTTGGAGAAAACCCCGCGAGAAATGGTCACAAAATAAGTCGCGGGATAGATTTTACCGATGAACGCGCCCGCACCTTGCAGCGACGATACGGGGTCAATGATACCGGAATATTGCACAGCCGGAATGAGTGTCAGAAGTGCCGTTCCGAAGATCGCTGCAATCTGGCTGTTCATGAAGGTGGACAGCACCAACCCCATGCCGGTCGCAATTGTGACATAGAGCAGCGCCGCCAGCGCATAAGTCGGAAAACTCCCTGTGAACGGCACCCGGAAAATAAACACCGCAAAGGCTGTCAGCATCAGGAAATTCAAAAATGCCAGCCCGATATAGGGCAACTGCTTGCCGAACAAAAACTCGAATTTCGTCACCGGCGTCACGTAAAAATTGATGATCGACCCCAGTTCCTTTTCCCGAACCACGCTCAACACTGCCAGCATCGAAGGGATCATGAGAAGCAGTAGCGGAATCACTGCCGGCACCATCGCTACGAGGCTTTGCACATCTGGATTATAACGGTAGCGTATCTCCAGGTTGAAACTGCCAACATTCGCCGCATTGCCATAAAGCTCGCGGGCTTTTTGCGTCAGCCAGTTGGCGTGCATGCCTTGAACATAGCCTTTGATCGTCTCGGCACGAGTGGGCATCGCACCGTCAATCCAGGCAGCAACTTCCACCGGGCGGCCGCGCATGACATTTGCGCCGAAATTCGGCGGTATCTCGATAGCCAGACTGATCTCTCCATCGCGCATTCGCCGGTCCAGATCATCATAATCGGTTATGGGAGCCTGTTCAGAAAAATATCGCGAGCCTGCAATCTGCTGCGTGTAATCGCGGCTGATCGTCGTATCGTCACGATCAAGCACGGCGAACTTCAGATCCTCGACATCCAGGTTAATACCGTAACCAATAACGAACATCAGGATAACGCTACCCAGAATAGCCAGCGTTGCGCGGATCGGATCACGCTTCAGTTCCAAAGCCTCACGTCGTGTGTAAGCCAGCATTCGCCGCAGGTCTGGCAACCAGCCTGGAGTCTTCTTTGGGTGTGTTTCGCCTACCTCTCCCATTTGATCTGAATTGGCTACCGGCAATGGCGCTGACTGTTCTGTCTCGCCAATAGCGTCCTGCAGATATGCGACGAAGGCTTCCTCCAGAGTTTCAGCATTGCGACTCTTGGTAATCGCCTTCGGCGTATCGCTGATCAGCACCTTGCCCGCATGCATCAGTGAAATCCGGTCACAAAGCTCCGCTTCGTTCATGAAATGGGTGGAGACGAAAATCGTCACATTGTCCTTGCGCGACAAATCAGCGAGGATTTGCCAGAAAGCATCACGAGCGACCGGGTCCACACCCGATGTCGGCTCATCGAGAATGAGAATATCAGGTGAATGGATCAAAGCCACAGCCAGTGACAGGCGCTGGCGGATGCCGAGCGGCAAGGCATCGGGTAAGGAATCCATGACCTCAATGAGATCAAAGCGTTCGGTCAATTCCTTGATACGGCGTTCGGTCAGATCCGGCGCCATATCGAACAATTTGGCGTGGAGTTCCAGATTCTGACGAACGGTCAACTCCGAATAAAGCGAAAATGCTTGCGACATATATCCGACATGGCGGCGTATATCGATATCCTTGGGATCGACCTCTCGCCCGAACAGTCGCGCCGTTCCGTCGCTGGCAGGCAACAGTCCGGTCAGAACCTTCATGGTCGTGGTCTTGCCGCAACCGTTGGAACCCAAAAAACCGAAGATTTCACCGCGCGGAATTCGAAAACTTACATTATTCACCGCAGTGAAGCTGCCAAAACGAACGGTGACGTGTTCTGCCTCAATGGCGATTTCAGCATCGGCACCGAAATCCCGGTGCGGAATTTCTATGTCCTGATGGCCTTTCCGCAATTCCTCCGGCAGGAGCGCAATGAAGGCCGCATCGAGATTTGGAGTGTTGGTGCGCTGCAGCAATTCCTGCGGTGTACCCGTCGCCAGAATCTGTCCATCATTCATCGCGACCAGCCAGTCGAAACGCTCGGCCTCTTCCATATAAGCGGTCGCGACAATGACGCTCATTCCGGGGCGATCCTTGCGGATATCATCAATCAGCTCCCAGAACTGGCGCCGGGATAGGGGGTCGACACCGGTCGTCGGCTCATCGAGTATGAGTAGATCGGGATCATGGATGAGCGAACAGCAGAGGCTGGTCTTCTGCTTCATGCCGCCCGATAGTTTGCCAGCCGGACGATCGGCGAAAGCCGACATACCCGTGCGCGCCAGAAGATCGGCGATACGACGCTCACGTTCTTTTCGATTATGCCCGAACAGCCGTCCGAAAAAGTCGATATTCTCGAACACCGAAAGCGTGGGATAGAGGTTCTTCCCAAGTCCCTGCGGCATATAGGCGATACGGGGATAGGCAGACTGGAGATGACGCTTGTCCGAAATATCACCGCCGAGAACCTCGATGCATCCCTGTTGCATCGTTCGCGCTCCGGCGACCAACGATAACAGGCTTGATTTCCCGACCCCGTCAGGTCCGATCAGACCGACCATGCAGCCGACGGGAATATCAACGTTGACGTCGCGCAGAGCGCGCGTCTTCCCATAGGACAGCCCTACGCCTTGCGCCCGGACGACAAAGCTGTCGTCATTGGCGCCAGCTTTGACAGTAGAACCATTCATTTCACGGTTTCCGCGAGATTCTTCGGCCATTCGGCATTGGGGTCAAGCTTGACATAGGCCATGCCCGGCAATCCGGTTTTCACCTGTTGGATATATTTTTGAAGCAGTTCTTGCGGGATTTTTGCCTTCACGCGGAACATCAGCTTCTGGCGCTCTTCCTCCGTTTCTACGGTCTTCGGCGTAAATTGGGCCACATCGGCCACAAAGCTGATCTTTGCAGGAATGACATATTGCGGCGCGGCATCGAGAACAATCCGGGCGTCGGCCCCCATGGCCACCCGCCCGGCCTGCCCCGTCGGCAGGAAGAAAGTCATGTAAACGTCGCTGACGTCTACAAGATTGAGCACCCTCCCACCTGCGGAAAGCACTTCACCCGGTTGGGCAACGCGGTATTGAACACGTCCCGGCTTCGGCGCTCTCAAAGTGGCGTCGTTGATATCGGCCTCAATGCTCGCGATTGCCGCCTTGGCGGCTTCAACCGATGCTTCGGCATCCACGACCTGTGCCTTGGCAGCCCCAATGGCGGCCTCAGTGGCCGCAAGTTGCGCCTTGGCTGCACCGACAGCCGCCTCCGCACCCTGCGCAGTTGCACGGTCATCGTCCAGGACTTGCTGGGAAACCGTGCGCGATTGCGTCAATTGCTGGGAGCGGGCCAGACGGCGCTGGGCGGCATCCAGTTGCGCTTCGCGCTGTGCCACCGTCGCTTCTGCAGCCGTGTGTTCGGCTTCGCGCTGCGTGACAAGACTGCGCGCTGTCTCGATACCGATCTCAGCACGGCGCAATTGCGCCTCAGCCTGCTTGCGCTGGCTTTCCAGCTGATCCGTATCCATACGTGCGAGAATATCATCTGCCTGAACGAAATCCCCTTCATCTGCGAGGATTTCGCGAATGCGACCCGGGCTCTTCGTCGAAATATCGATTTCAACCGCCTCGATGCGTCCATTGCCCTTGGCGATACCGTCCGGCAACCCATCGCCGTTCAGCGCTTTCCAGGCATAGTACCCGCCTGCGGCAAGGACGATAATCGCTCCAGCCAGTATCCATTGCTTACGGTTGAAAGCCATAATGAAACACCCTCATTGCCATCGTCGTCACAATACCGTCTTCAAATGAAGCACCGGCAAGCGGTCGCTGCCTGCAAGGGTTTTGATTGTCCCCACCGCCCCGCCTCCGGCGTCTGCCAGAACCTTCTCGGGAGGATATGGAACTACCTTTTCATTTAGCAACCGGTGAATTGGGGGAAGCGATCCAGAATCGTAAACTCCCGGTTAAACCTGCTCTAATCGGAGTAAAGGCTGCCCGCCTTGATTAGGATCAAGAACCGCTAAAATACAGAACAATGTTGCTAGAGACGCGGGTGCTGATTTTATGAAACAGAGGGGAGTAACGTCGACAGCACCCGCTGGCTGTCGACAGACGACGTTACAGAAAGATCGCGCTCATGCGCTCGACAGATTGATTTAGCCGGGGTGCCATTCGAGTAGGGCCTCGGCACCCCGGGTCACCGACTCTGGTGGAAACCGGCAACGATTGTTGGTTAGCACCCGCTCAAACGAAGCTCTTTGATTTCAATCAAACAAACAACAATTCCGCAAATCGTCGTCGTTTTTTTGCCGTTAGTTTTTCCGTGGCCTGCACTTGCCCCACGTCTTTTTCAGATAGTTCGACACACCTTTCAGCTTCGGGTCGGAGAGGAAACCCTGACGAAAGAGAATGCTCCCTTTCACCTCCGGCAAAGATTCATTGAATTCTAGCTGGCGCTTGATTTCGGTCACGCCCTCGCCCGCCTGCCAACTGGGTTCAAGTGTGGTTCCAGAACCGGCCCGATAGAGTGCCAAACCAATATAAAGATCGGTCTTCGTGCCGCGAACGGTATCGGCCCACCATTTCGCAATCGTCCCGTAAGACACATCTTTGCGGCCAAAGGACCAGTAAATCTGCGGCGCGATATAGTCGATCATGCCTTCTTTCACCCAGCGCCGGGTGTCAGCAAAATCTCCGTCATAGTTCGTTTTCCCGGCGCGAGTTGCAGAACCACGCGGATCGTCCGCAGCGTTGCGCCAAACGCCACTCGGACTGATGCCGAAGCGAACATTTGGTTTGATGGCTTTTATCTTGTCTGAAATCTCTCGCACCAACGTATGGGTATTGTAGCGACGCCATTCGTATTTGCTCGAGAACCGTGTCCCAAACCGTGCGTATGATTTGTCGTCGTCAAGTTTCGACGATGCTGTCTCGTAGTAGAAGTAGTCATCGAACTGAATCCCATCGATATCGTATTTCTGGACGACCTCTGCCGTCACATTCGTCACCCATTCACGGACAGCCGGAATGCCAGGATCAAGGACGTAACGGTCGGCTGAAACACCGACCCAGTCGGGGTGGGACTTGAAAACACTGACTGGCGACTCGTTTGACGAATTCCGCAATTCCTTGCGGGTAGACGGCTTCGTATCCATCGAAACACGGTAGGGATTAAGCCATGCATGCAGTTCTATGCCGCGCTTATGCGCTTCCTGAATTGCAAATTTCAGCGGATCAAAGCCGGGATCTTTACCGAGAGTTCCAGTCAGATAGGACGACCACGGCAAATAGGATGACTGATAAAATGCATCGGCAGTCGGCGAAACCTGAAAGATGACAGCATTGATACCATGCTCAGATGCTTCATCGAAAAGTCTGAGCAGCTCTTCTTTCTGACGCTTTATGCGTTCAGCATCGTCCTCGATACGGGACGAACTGCGTGACGGCCAGTCGAGATTGAGAACTGTCGCTATCCAGCTGGCATGAAATGCATCGCAGTCGAGGGGCATGAAATCGTTCCGTCTAAACAACTCGTCAGGCAAGGGTTTGAAATGGTTCTTTAACGCATCAGAGCGCCGTACGTCCATTTGGACGCGCAAAGGTCGCTCTAATTTACTGAAATTACGCATTGTGCTTTCCAAAAAATCGATCCCGATTTTTGGCCCGATGCTGTAGCTTAAAGATGGAAAAGCAACAGCGAGGGCAGCATGTACAAGAATATTCTCGTAACCACCGACGGGTCAGAATTTGCAGAGCGCGGGCTCGTCCACGCATTTAAACTGGCACGAACAGTCGGCGCGAAGGCGACGGTACTGACTGTGACCGCTCCCTATTCCGTTTCGGGGCTTCCTGGCGGCTGGACTGATAGCCCTGCCTTCATCGAGCGCTTCGAGCAAGAATGGAACGAGTATGCCGATAAATCCCTCGCTCGTGCGCGCGAACTGGCGGCTGAAACGGAAGTCGAAGTTCATACGCTTCATGTGGTTGCCCCACATCCGGCGACATCGATCATTGAAACTTCTAAAGAACTGCGCAACGATCTTATCGTCATGGCCTCTCATGGTCGTCGCGGACTGAAAGGTATGCTTCTTGGCAGTCAAACCTACGAAGTCCTGACACGCAGCAACACACCGGTTCTAGTGGTAAAATAAAGCCACATCGAAAGGGCCCGAAATTATCGGGCCTTCTTCCTTTTCAGCCAGTCTGGTGACCCGTCGCGCTTTCGATATCGATACGGAAGAAGATCGGTTCAAGTTTGCGTTCGTGTCCGTCCTTCGCGACCGTTTTTATGTATGCCGGTTCCCACCAGGTCGGTTCCGAAGCCATAAGCGCGACGATCGCATTTTTTTCGTCCTCACGATCGATTTCCCGATAATGACCATTCAGCACAACGGTGTGCCAGTTTGTCCGGGATTCGATATGATCGAAGAGGATACAAACTGCATCATTCTTGCGCAGGGCCTCGGTCTTCTGCCCATCGGTGGTAAAAGAATAGAGCGAGCCGCCACTGAACCGGAAACTAAGCGGTACGATAAACGGACGATTGTCGAGAACATAAGCCAGCCGCCCGAGATGGGTGTGCTGTATCATGTCCCGGATATCGTATTCCGACATTTCCCTGATCATCATGGCACGCCTCCGCTGTTTGTTTATCTGCCAACAAACTAACATAGGGCGGGCCTACAGCTTTGACTGTAATCAAAACACAAGTAGAGCTAATTTATCAGACGAACAAACGCCCTTCCGCGATCTTGACCGCCGTGCCTCCAATCCTCGCTCCCGTGAGCTGCTGCTTGGCAACGTCCAGTTCGAGACGAATCCGCGAAGGTCGCCCCATCTCCATTCCCTGCTCGATCCACCACTGCGAACTGCCGTCAACAGGTTTGTCGTTCTTCTGAATCATGCCTGCAAAGGCGGCTGCAGCCGAGCCCGTAGCCGGATCTTCATAGACATTCGCCCCCGTTACAAACATGCGCGCATGGAAATTGCTGTCGAACAAAATCGTTTCGCGGCAATAGACGTAAATCGGCAAAGGTCGGCCATCGACGTGTGGGAGGCTTTCGTTCACATAGACCGGGTCAATGGACACTTTTGCTGCGGCAATCAGATTGTGAACCGGCACGAGCAGATAAGGTGTGCCCGCGCTCCAGACGCCAGGCACATGGTTCTCAAATCCGATCTCATGTGTACCGAGACCGATCGCAGCAGCGGCCTCTTCTTTCTCGACCTTGACATCAACTCGCTCCGGCAGGCGGGGCAGATCGAACTCGGCGAAGGCGCTATTTTCGCCCAATATCACGCCGCAGCGAACAATACCGACCTTCTCTTCCAAAGCCACGAGCCTGTCGGTCTCATCACCAGTTTTACGACGGCGAGCCAGCGACACGGCAGCCCCCACTGTCGGGTGCCCGGCAAAGGGAAGCTCATAATCAGGCGTGAAGATACGCACCGCCGCTTCATGTGCGGGATTGTTCGGGGGAAAAATGAAAACCGTTTCGGAAAGATTGAACTCGCGTGCGATGGCCTGCATACGCGCATCGGTCAAACCTTCGCTATCATGGACGACAGCCAGCGGATTTCCAGCCAGAGCCTTGTCGGCGAAAACGTCGAAAACCTCATAAAATCTGCCGGAAACGGCGGCGTCATTCATCCCTTATTCTCCCCTCGACCTACACACAAAACCGACTGCGAGGTCGGTTTCACTCCAATGTCTCATGCTTCGCATTGTCTGCGAGCATAGCCAATTTCGCGCCGCTGTCATCTGCAAGTCTGGCCAAGCTTTAGAGATTGTTGAAATGCCAGTCGGCAAATGCTCGCACATAGGACGGTGTTGCGTCTCCCATCGTTCGAGCTGCCTTCACTGGTATGATCTCTGATAGTTCCGGTTCTTCCTCCGCAGAAAGATATCGTTCAATCCGTGATACCAGATCGGTTGACGGCGCATCGAAATAATAACGGCGGAAAAGCGCGATGCTACGGTTTCCTGTCACAAGATTGATCTGTCGCTCCGCACGCGCGTCAAGAAGATCAAGACCCGTTTCCTCGCGAACCTCCCGTTGCCGATTGGCGTCATAATCGACAGCTCCATCGACAATGTCATTATCATCCACTGAGCCCGCCGGAAAATAGACCCTTCCCGCCCCGGCATTTTGTGTGCTCATACGCCCGGCGATCAAATGTCCTTCGCTCGAGACGACCACACCGACACCGAAAATGTGCCACGGACGTTCCTGCGATACGTCATGCCGCCAGTGCATCAGCGTTGCAAAACTGGTGCGCTTGAAGCCAGCCTGAAACACGCCGCCAATCAGTTCTGCGTGTGGTGCCAGATAGAATTCGCCATCGAACAAAGTAGGGTTGGCCGCCCGCTCACGTGTCCAGTTCGAAGCAATCGCTTCGTGGTTATCCACGGTATATGATAAAGGACCGGGCAGTACCCGGACATCGGCACTGTCAATAATGTGGACAGTATTTTCCCGAACCTGCTTCATCGCTCAAACCATGTTCAATGTCACTGCAACCGGACAATGATCGCTTGCTTTCGGGCGATCCCAACCTGTTCTAGGATAACGCTCGATCTGCTGATCAGGTGGAAAAATCGTGCGCCAAGGCTGGCCACGCCGAATGATATTCGGAACCGCCTTCTCATTTTTCTTCGCAAAAGAAGGCGATGCCATGATGTAATCAAGCTGGCAAAGATGACGCTCCTGCGGCCCGCGCGTATGGTAAAGCGTCCAGCGGTCCATAACGGGACGGCGCTCGACCAGATTGACCGCAAACCCATCGGCTAAGAGCACGTCCAACGCACTTTCTTCTTCAACCATTGGCGTGAACTGATAGCCGTTCCATTCATCGCCCCCGATAATGATCCGCTCACGATAATCATTGAAATCACCACAAATCAGCCAGCGGCGATCTGCAACATTGGATGGTCCGAACTTATCCTCGATGATACGGCGCATGGCGCGCGCCTCTGCGCGTCTCACCGGCAGAGATGCTGTCCGTCCGTCAAATCCGTTGCGCGCGCCCGTCATCGATTTCAGATGCGTAACGAAGAGCGATATGGGCTTCCCGGCAATGCGGATATCCAAATTCAGGCAATCCCGCTTGAAGATTCGGTCATGGGGTTCCAGGCCAAGTTCCCCAAGTACGGGCTCGTAGAGGCCAAAATCATTATAGGTTACATAAGCATAGCTGGTGACTTCGTCGACTTCGATGGGCTGCCCGTCCCGTGTCGTGTCGCGCATCATAACGGCAACATCTATGCCGCGGCTGTCATTGCCATCTATGAGATATTTATGTCGGAAACCGTGGCCTATCATCTTGAAAAGATAGCCATATTCAAACGCATTCAACGCCGCCAGATTATCCACCTCTTGCAGGCAGAGAATATCGGCCCGCGTTTCGGCAATCGCCAGAGCCGTCATCTGGCGTGTGTCGTCTGCGTGCGCCACAGCGCGCGCCTGCTCAAGAAGGCGATACTGCGCCTCATCGTTGATTTCGAACAATTGCAGGGTGCGATCCTGATGCAATTCATTGCGAAAGCCGGAAAAATCAAACCGGCGCATCAGATTTTCGACATTGAAAGTAGCTATGGTAAACATGTCTTCGCAATCTCTCTGCTTGCTGGGCGATTGGCAAGAGGATGATTTCCGAAACCAATAAATTTCTGCCGAAGCGGTGACTTGGATATAAAGTATACCCATATATCGGGAGAACGTTGATTAAAGCGAGCTGAAACGATGCGAAAAATTGTGCGCCTGACGATACTGACAGGGCTATTCGTTGCAGGCATTGCAAGTGTGGGTTCAGCCGTCGAACTGCGTAACAGCCAATATCTTCCCTCGCTGAAACCGAGCGGACCGTTGATTATCGGCGGTCAGGCAGGTGCCAATCGCACAGATCCGAGCGCTCGCAACTGCTACGGTTCAACGCTTTGCCGGGAAAGTGGAACTTATATCACCGAACATGGCGTATTGAACTACAAGAACGGCGATGCTCTGCAATATCGACGCACGATGCAGCCACCGGCTGCGGGCGCGCGCCCCAGCAGCAATCATATCCAGTGGTGTTCAAACCGCTATCGCAGCTACCGAACATCCGACAATACATTCCAGCCGTTGGCTGGTCCCAGAACAGGCTGCAATTCGCCATTCCAGTAAGAAAAAAGCCGGGTCTGAACCCGGCTTTTTTTATTTCCACCAACCTAGGCGGCAGCGGATTTCGTATGAGCACGTATCAAACGACCAAGGCGCTTGATGCCTTCATCGATCATCTCGTCGTTGGCGCATGAATAGCTGAGGCGCAGCGTGTTGGCACCGCTACCATCGGCAAAAAATGCCCGCCCCGGAACAAACGCCACTTTCTCGCTATCGATGGATGCAGCAAGTAGCGCTGCGCCATCCATGCCTTCCGGCAGCGTGACCCAGATGAACATACCGCCTTCAGGCTTCGTCCAGCTTGTGGTTTCAGGCATATATTTCGCCAGCGCTTCGAGCATCTTGTCGCGACGGTGCTTATAAACCTTGTGCAGCTTCGCGACCTGAGTACCAAAGCCGCCGCTCGCAACACGCTGAATAGCGATCTGGTTGATCGTGGACGAATGAAGGTCCGCAGCCTGTTTCATGAGAACAAGCTTACGAATGACTGGCTTCGACGCAACCACATAGCCGACACGCAAACCCGGAGCCAGCGTCTTGGAGAAGGAACCGCAATAGATGGTGCGGGTCTTCTCGATGTCACTGCCATTGCGGGCAATGTCCAACGCCAGAATTGGCGAAATCGCATCGCCATTGTAGCGAAGATACTGATAAGCCGCATCTTCGATAACCGGAATATCGAGCTCATCAGCCTGTGCGAGCAGTTTCTCACGACCGGCAAGATCGACGGTTTCCCCTGTCGGGTTGCTGAAATCGGCAGACAGATAAGCGAACTTGACCTGACCGCCGGCTTTCTTGGCAGCCTCTGCATAGGATTCCGGCGTGCGGTTGCCGTTGATCGCCAGCATATCGTAATTGGGCTCGTAAGCGTTGAAAGCCTGCAGCGCGCCAAGATAGGTCGGTGCGGTCACCAGTGCTGTGTCGGCGGGCGACAAAAACAGCTTGCCCAGATAATCGAGAGCCTGCTGCGAACCCGATGTGATGAACACATTGTCTTCCGTGCAGGGAATGCCAATCTTGGCAAGTTCTCCGACCAACCAGGTGCGCAGCGGCTTGTAGCCTTCCGAAACGGAATATTGCAGCGCTGCGTTGGCTTCTGGACCCGTAAGAATGTCCTTATAGGCTGCCTGGAATTCTTCGTGCGGGAAAAGAGCCGGATCAGGAATTCCGCCCGCAAACGAAATAATATCTGGGCGTTCCAGAAGCTTCAGCAGTTCGCGGATTTCCGATGCGCGCATACGTTTCGAGCGCGTTGCAAATACATTTTCCCAGTCCAACACGGGAAATCTCCTCAATTAGACTATCCGTACATTTTACGGAACTTGTAATAGCTAAGTCTCCTCAAAACTTGGCTATTGGATGTGAAGCTCTAGCGCACTTTTCGGCAAGCGAGAACAGCTTTTCCCATGCTTCTATGGAATAAAGATATTCGGAATTGTTTTGGGCCTCAAAGTGCACGAAACGAAAAATCTGGCACAGAATTTGGGTTCTTTTCGTTCGCCTTACGTTGACGATCAACCCGGCCATAGAGTGCCAACTATGAAGGGGGCGCAAGAAGCGCCCCCTCTTTTCGACCTTCATCGCGGCCGAAAACCAGATGGCATTCTGGTTCTGGCGCCCATGTCGTTTGCAGACGGCCAGAACCTGAACCCCGCCGATTTTAGTTGCGAGCCTTGTCGACAAGCTTGTTCGCTGCGATCCATGGCATCATGCCGCGGAGCTTTTCGCCGACTTCTTCGATCTGGTGGCTATCGTTGTTGCGACGGATGCCCTTGAAGCGAGCAGCACCTGCGCGATATTCCTGCATCCAATCGGAAGTGAACTTGCCAGTCTGAATGTCCTTCAGAACGCGCTTCATTTCTTCCTTGGTTTCAGCAGTGATGATGCGCGGACCAGTGACGTATTCGCCCCACTCTGCAGTGTTCGAGATCGAGTAGTTCATGTTGGCGATGCCGCCTTCGTAGATCAGGTCCACGATCAGCTTCATTTCGTGCAAGCACTCGAAGTAAGCCATTTCCGGCGCATAGCCAGCTTCGACCAGAACTTCAAAACCGGTGCGGATCAGTTCAACCACGCCGCCGCAAAGAACAGCCTGCTCGCCGAACAGATCAGTTTCGCACTCTTCCTTGAAGGTGGTTTCGATGACGCCTGAACGACCGCCGCCAACGCCCGAAGCGTAGGAGAGAGCCAGATCATGAGCATTGCCCGAGGCATCCTGATGAATGGCGATGAGGCAAGGAACGCCGCCGCCCTTCTGGTATTCGCCGCGCACCGTATGGCCTGGGCCCTTCGGTGCGATCATGACGACGTCAACCGACTTCTTTGGCTCGATGAGGCCAAAATGCACGTTGAGACCATGAGCGAAAGCGATTGCCGCGCCATCACGGAGATTGTCGTGAATGTGTTCCTTGTAGATATCAGCCTGCAGTTCGTCAGGCGTTGCCATCATCATGAGATCGGCCCACTTGGCGGCGTCAGCAACATTCATCACCTCGAAGCCGTCAGCCTGTGCCTTCTTCGCGGTCGCAGAACCTTCACGAAGGGCCACACGCACGTTAGCGGCACCGGAATCCTTGAGGTTCAGCGCATGGGCGCGGCCCTGGCTGCCATAACCGACGATAACCACCTTCTTCGACTTGATCAGGTTAACGTCTGCATCCCGATCGTAGTAAACGCGCATTTCCTTATTCCCTTCGTTCAGATTGTTCTTCGGCTTCCTTGCGTTCACCGATGTGATTAGGCCCCATAGAGGGCGAAAAACTGCTTGGTGGCGCGCCGGGCGTCCCGGATGACCACGTCGTCAGTCAGTTCCAGATGGTCGCCAAGCAGCAACCGTATTTGCATGTCCCGGACGACAAGCCCGAAAAACGTGCGAAATGCCTCATCGATATCGTCGAAGGCCAGCAAACGTGCCTCCTGCCCCATATGGAGAATGGGCTTGAGGCGCTTGGCCATGGCCACAGGGCCGTTGGCCAGAACGATATCACCTAATGTGGACTTGCCGGACGCCGCATGGCTCACCGCCAGCCGGTTCAGGGCAATGGAGGTTTTTCCCGACAGCACCAGCAGCCAGTCGCGCGCGAAATGTTCCAGGCTCGAGAAAAGAGATTCCGCATCCAGCTTTTCACGGGTCAGCGGCACGACGCGAACTTTCGATGCCTGCCAGCGAACCATCGCCGTCAACAGACCGTCGCGATCGCCAAACCATTTATAGAGGCTTTCTTTCGAGCAGTTGGCGGCACGAGCAATACTTGCCGTCGTCAAAGCGCGGTCCCCGCCTTCCACTAGAAGGCGCAACGCCTGCTCCAGAACATCGTTCTGACGCGGCGAAAGAGCCTGCTGCTTTTGAGCCTGCATTTCGTCGCTGGTATCAGTCACGGGTCTTTTCCTCCACCTTGTACCGTACGGTACGGTTCCCAATTCATAATTACTGTTTCTTCAGCGGTCAAGCATGTTTTCAAAAATTACGGTCGCCTAAAGCGGGATTAATTTTCATCGACAACAAATGCAAAAAAGCGCCTCCCCGAAACCGGAAAAGCGCTCTTTAAAACTATCAATTCAGATGAGTTACAGATTCACCTGCGTTCCAATTTCCACCACACGACCGGTGGGGATCTGGAAATATTCGGTCGCGTCCGATGCCGTTCGGGCAAGCAGGATAAACAGCTTGTCCTGCCAGAGCGGCAAGCCGGAATGGGCCGATGCCTTGAGCGAGCGGCGCGACAGGAAGAACGACGTCGTCATGATATCGAATTTCCAGCCAAGCTTTCGACAGATGCCGAGCGCTCGTGGAATATTCGGTTGCTGCATATAGCCGAAGGTAAGCGTCACCTGCATGAAGCGTTCGTTATATTGGGATACACGCGCGCGGTCGGCACTTGAAACCCATGGCTTCGATGCCGTCACAACCGTCAGTATGACGTTATTCTCGTGCAAAACCTTATAGTGCTTCAGGCTGTGCATGAGCGCAGTGGGAGCGCTTTTGGGATCGCCAGTCAAGAATACAGCCGTGCCCGGCACGATGGTCGGCGGACGTTTGGTCATTTGTTGGACGATCAGATCAAGCGGGACTTCGGCCTTGCGGGTCTTGTTAAAGAGATGCCGCGTTCCGCGCACCCAGGTCCACATGATGAGAACAAGTATCGCAGCAATACCAATCGAAGCCCAACCACCCTCATGGACTTTGATGATATTTGCACCGAAGAACATAATATCGATGATCAGGAAGCCAACAATAATCGGAAGGGCGCGGCTCACGCGCCAATTCCAGATGCGTGTCATCACGATATAGAGAAGGACCGTCGTGACCAGCATGTTGCCGGTAACTGCAATGCCATATGCAGCGGCCAGATTGCTGGACTTCTCGAACCCGAGCACCAGAATAACCACCGCCAGCCCTAAAAGCAGATTGACGCGCGGAATATAAATCTGGCCGTGCAGCTTTTCCGAGGTGTGCTGGATTTCAAGGCGCGGCAGAATGTTGAGCTGAACGGCCTGACGTGCCACCGAATAAGCGCCCGTAATAACTGCCTGGCTAGCGATAACAGTCGCTGCAGTTGCCAGCAGGACCATGGGCAACAGCGCGAAGCTCGGCATCATCTGGAAGAATGGCAATGCAGCGGCTTCGCCATGTGAAAGGATGAAGGCTGCCTGCCCAAAATAGTTGAGCAGAAGGCATGGGAACACGATCCAAAGCCATGCGCGAACGATTGGCTTGCGTCCAAAATGACCGAGATCGGCGTAAAGAGCTTCGGCACCGGTCATTGCGAGGAACACGGCACCAACCGTGATAAAGGCAATGCCCGGGCTGATCATCAGAAAGCGTACAGCATAATAGGGATTCAGCGCCACCATCACCGTAGGATCATCGAAAATATGCCAGAGACCCGACGCACCCAGCGCCAAAAACCACAATGCCATAATCGGTCCGAAGACGATGGCCACCTTGCCAGTGCCGAGTTTCTGGACCGAAAACAGCGTCACAAGAATGACGACAGTTATCGGAACAACGAACGGAGTAAGATCAGGAGCGACAATCTCAAGACCTTCCATCGCCGATAGAACGGAGATTGCGGGCGTAATGACCGCGTCACCGAAGAACAGCGCCGCACCGCAGATGCCTACCCCCAAGATAAGGTCAGGCCGGCCTTTCAACGCACCTCTGACAAGAGCCATCAACGAAAGAATGCCGCCTTCGCCGTTATTATCGGCGCGCAGAACAAACAGCACATACTTGATGGTCACAACCAGCGTCAGTGCCCAGAAGATCAGAGAAACAACACCCAGAATGTCACTGCGGGCGAGAATGCCATCGCTCGCCGCCGCATGAAGGGCTTCACGAAAAGCATAGATGGGGCTGGTGCCGATGTCACCGTAGACAACGCCCAGCGCCCCAAGCACCAGCGTTTTCATGCTCTCATTGTGCTGCTCGGCATCTTCAGCAAAAGCGACGCTTTCAGGAACACCAACGGCAGGCATAGCGGCCTGTGTGGGCGTGTCATTGCCATTTAGCTCGCCGCTCATATGCAGGCACCTCGCAACTTCCTGAAAAGATTCTGGCTGGAGTTACTGGAGATCGATTTCAGATAATGAGTGTATTCGCAAAAAGTTGCGAATTGCCGCATCGTCGCCGCACCGTTTCCCAAATCAGCTTTAATCATAAGCTTGGTATCGATTGAACGTAGCAATTCGTCCGAATGCAACCGCAATAGAACTGCCTCGGCGCAGAAAGCAGACGTCGGAAAACTGCTTCAATGCTTCCCTCATACGATCCTGCGTCCCCCAACGCATCTGAATAGTGGCGGACGCCTAAAGCTTGTCTCACCCGAATGCAAATGCGCTTTTTGCAAAGCTTCAACCCGAGCCATGCACCAAGCGCATTAACTAACATCTTATGCCAATGCCGCAATATAGCGGCTTACAGTTACCGGCATTCCATACATGAGTGCATCGGCGGTCAATCCATGTCCAATGGAAACTTCACTCAACTGAGGGATACGTTTTACCAGCGCCGGCAGGTTGTCTACTGTAAGATCATGCCCCGCATTGATATCGAGGCCTAGCGCCGTAGCGGCATTTGCAGCCTTTTCCAGTCGATCCAGTTCACGTGTTGCGGCTGCCGGGTCATCATAGGTAGCACCATAAGGGCCGGTATAGAGCTCCACACGGTCCACACCGATAGCAGCTGCGCGTTCGTATCCAAGCGGATCGGGGTCGGCGAACAATGACACCCGCATTCCGCCCGCTTTCAAACGGGCCACGATAGGAGCCAGAAAGTCAGATCTCGACACGAAATCCCATCCATGATCCGAGGTCGCCTGTGTTGGATCATCAGGAACGAGCGTCACCTGCTCAGGCTGATGTTTCTCCACCAGATCGAGAAATGCTTCGCTTGGAAAACCTTCGATATTGAACTCCGCTTGCGGAAACTCATCATCGATCAAAGCGCGTATATCACCCAGATCGGAAAACCGGATGTGACGCTGATCGGGACGCGGATGCACTGTCAATCCCGCAGCGCCTGCGGCAAGCGCAGCGCGGCCCAGACCGGTAACGCTTGGCCAAGGCAAATCACGCCGATTTCGCAGCATCGCAACAGCATTGAGATTGACCGATAATTTCGCAGGCATTGGAGACTCCCGGATAGATATCCCGCTTTATAACGCCTGCCACGAAAAAATGTGAGTGCTTTGCCGTCGCACCGCAGCCGCAATCCCCAACCATGAAATCTGCCTGCAACAATCTGGGTTTGCATAGTTTTTCCAGTTCGCATCAATTTGGAGACTGTCCGCAACCTTTGCCCCCGCTTCGACGTTTAAATCTGATCAATGATGGAGGTCTATGATGCGAAATGAGGACATACCCGTCATTCGCCGCATTCCAACAAACCGGGAAGACGTTTTTGCTTTTGCAATCGAAGGACATCTCGACGATGCGTCATTGGAGAACCTCTACGGGCTTCTTGACGCAGCTTACGAAACACATGAAGAAATTGACCTCCTGATCCGCCTAACCGGATATGAAGGTTTCGACTGGACGGCTGCATTCTCGGAAAGCATGCTGTCCATGCGCTCCAAATCCCTGAAAAAGCTTCGCCACTATGCAATCGTCGGCGGCCCCCTGTGGATACAGGCCAGCATAACCCTCATGCAGCCTTTCCTGTCGATAGAACTTCGCGCTTTCGAAGCAGACGAAGAAAACGAGGCCTGGGAATGGCTGAGTGCCCGACCGACAGACGAGTAATTATTTTACAATGGTCAAACGTTCGGCAGCCCGCGTGATCGCCGTATAAAGCCACCGCTCACGCGTATCGCGAAACGCAAAACTTTCATCGAAGAGCACGACTTCATCCCATTGGGAGCCCTGTGCCTTGTGCACAGTCAAAGCATAACCGTAATCGAAATCGTCGTAGCGTTTCTTGGTCTGCCACGGAATTTCACTGTCGGGGTCTTCGAACTGCGCCTTCAGCAGCTTGATCTTCGCCACACCGCGATCATCATCCTCAGGTGTAACCAGCAGATTGATACCGGGCTTCACCGTTTCCTTGGACGATGTCATCACCTTCCAGAGCGATCCGTTGAGAAGTCCCTTGGCAGGATCGTTGCGCAGGCAAACCAGTTTGTCGCCAGCCTGCGGGTAATCAGCAGTAAAGCCTTTTAGCTCCCGAAGGCGCTGGTTATAGCGGCGGCGCGTCCGGTTGGTACCGACGAGCACCTGATCGGCGGCTAACACCATCTCCTGATTGACGTCGCCTTTTCCGATAACCTTTGCAGCGCCATGGTCACCATAAGGAAGTTCACGCCCTTCCCGCACATCAAGCGCCATACGGATGATCGGATTGTCCTGCGCCTGACGATGAATCTCGGTCAGAAGATAATCCGGCTCGTGTTCCGTGAAAAAGCCGCCGCCGGAAATCGGCGGCAATTGCCCCGGATCGCCAAGAACGAGGATGGGTGTGCCGAAACTCATCAAATCCCGCCCCAGCGCCTCATCGACCATGGAACATTCGTCCACGACGATCATCGCCGCTTTGGCGACAGGGCTCTGCCGGTTAAGCGAGAAGGTCGGCGCGATGGAAGTCTTGCCAGTCGTTTCGTCCTCAATCGCTTCTTCGCCACGTGGGCGATAGATCAGCGAATGAAGCGTGCGTGCGTTGCTAGCGCCTTTCGAGCGCAGCACCTGTGCCGCCTTGCCGGTAAAGGCCGCAAACTGCACATCGCCATCCACATGCTCGGCAAAATAGCGGGCGAGCGTCGTCTTGCCCGTACCCGCATAGCCGAACAATCTGAAAATAGGGCTGCGGCCGTCTTTGAGCCACTGCCCGACGGCCTTCAGCGCCTGATCCTGTTCCGGTGAAAACTGCATGATCCTTTCAGACAGGATTCGCCGCCCGAAAACAAGATCAAACCGTGATCAAACGGTTTTGCTCACCAGCGCTGCAAATCTGTCAAGATCGACATTGCCACCACTGACGATCACCCCCACACGCTTGCCTTGCAGCTTCGACGCCATCTGTCGTGCGCCAGCAAAAGCGAGACAGCCTGTCGGTTCGACCACCATTTTCATCCGACTGGCGAAGAATTTCATACCGTCAACCAGTTCATCGTCGCTAACGGCCAGAATATCACGAACAGTTTCGCGGATGATGGCAAAGGTCATGTCGCCAAGAGCTTGTGTCTGGGCGCCATCCGCCAAGGTCTTCGGCACGTCGATGTGCACAATCTTGCCGGAGCGGAACGACTGCTGGCCATCATTTCCCGCCATCGGCTCGACACCGTAGACGTCGCATTCCGGCGACAAGGCTTTTGCCGCTAGCGCCGAACCGGCCAACAGGCCACCACCGCCAAGACAGACGAACAGGGCATCGAGGGGACCGGTTTCCTCAATCAATTCCTTTGCCGCAGTTCCCTGCCCGGCGATGATATCCGGATGATTGAATGGCGGAATGAGGGTCAGCCCACCGTCTTCGGCCAGACGCTTCGAAAGCACATCGCGGTCTTCTTCGTAACGGTTATAGGTCACAACCTTCGCGCCGTAGCCTCGCGTTGCATCAAGTTTCGCGCGCGGCGCATCCTCAGGCATGATGATAGTCGCGCCAATACCGAGCAGTTTTGCCGCAAGCGCGATCGCCTGCGCGTGATTACCGGACGAGAAAGCCAACACGCCTCGCGCTTTTTGCTCATCCGTAAACCGCGACAGAGCATTGAAAGCACCACGAAATTTGAAGGCACCTATGCGCTGGAAATTCTCGCACTTGAAAAAGAACTGAGCGCCGGTTTCGCGGTCGATAGTTGACGACGTGAACACCGGCGTATGGTGTGCGTATCCTTCGATCTGCTTTGCGGCCGAAATAACATCATCATAAGTTGGAAGCTGGTTCATAATTCGCCTCTTCATTCTCTATTTCAGCATCGGCCATAGGCTCAGAACGAGCAGCAGGGCCATGATAAGGTTGAACCATTTCAATCGAACAGGGTCAGAAAGCCAGTTGCGCAGCAATGTGCCAAACCCTGCCCAGACCGAAACGCTCGGCAAATTCACAATCGCGAAGGCGGAGCTGACCAGGAGCACGGCGACATAATAGTTGTCGTGATTGGCATAGGTGGCAATTCCCGTGATCGCCATTACCCAGGCTTTCGGATTGACCCATTGAAATGCCGCTGCCTGCAAGAAAGTCATTGGCTCAGCTTTATCTCGATGCTTTGCCTCTCCGATGGAACGCGACATAGCAATCTTCCAGGCAAGGTAGAGCATATAGGCGCCACCAGCGAATTTCAGCGCGGCATAGAATGACGGCACCGTTTCGATCAAAGCGCCGAGCCCGAAGCCGATCGCAAGCAGCAACACGAAGAAGCCCACACCGATCCCCAGCATATGCGGGATCGTTCGACGGAAACCAAAGTTTACGCCTGATGCCAGAAGCATGAGATTATTTGGCCCCGGCGTAACGGACGACACGAAGGCGAAGACAAGAAGCGCCAGAAAAATTTCAACAGACATAGGACGGCCCCAATTTATGGGGACAAATTAGCTCAATAAAAAACCGGCACAATCGAAACATTGTGCCGGTTTTCAAACATATTGTATCGATTTCAGTTGAAAGCTTTTACATGCCTTCCGGGCCACGGTTCATGGCTGCAACACCCGTACGGCAGGTCTCAACCAGTCCGAGTGGCTTCATGATCGAGATGAACTGATCAATCTTGGCAGTCTTCCCGGTGATCTCCAGGATGAAGTGATCCGTCGTCGCATCAACCACCTTGGCCTTGAACGCGTCGGCAAGACGAAGCGTTTCCGCCCTCGCCTCACCTTTGCCGGCAACCTTCACCAGTGCCAGTTCACGTTCAACCGGACGGTCGTGGCCAAGCTCAGAGGCGCGATGGCTGAGATCGACGACGCGGTGAACTGGAACAATCCGGGCCAGCTGGTGGCGGATCTGGTCAAGCACGTGCGGCGTGCCGCGCGTCACAATCGTAATGCGCGACAAGTGCTTTTCATGCTCGGTTTCCGAAACCGTCAGACTTTCAATATTGTAGCCACGTCCGGAGAAAAGACCGATCACGCGGGCAAGGACACCCGGCTCGTTGTCAACGAGTACCGCAAGCGTATGCGTTTCCGGCGTTTGCGTTTCGGCTGCAATGAAATAGGCCGATCCGGAAGCTAGGTTCTGTGCATTCATGATTTCTTTCCTCCGGATCAGACGAGCGCGCGGCCCTTGGCATCGATGGCGTTGGCGACAGCTTCATCCGTTGCTTCATCCGGCAACAGCATTTCGTTATGCGCCTTACCCGATGGGATCATTGGGAAGCAGTTGGCGAGATTTGCCACGCGGCAATCGAAAATAACCGGCTTGTCGATGTCGATCATTTCCTGAATGGCGGCATCGAGGTTGCCCGGCTTGTCACAACGGATACCATGTGCGCCATAGGCTTCAGCCAGCTTCACGAAATCCGGCATCGCCTCGGTATAGGAGTGCGACAGGCGATTGCCATGCAGGAGCTGCTGCCACTGGCGCACCATGCCCATATACTGGTTATTCAGGATGAATATCTTGATTGGCGCATTATGCTGGATGGCAGCCGACATTTCCTGAATGCACATCTGGATCGAGGCATCGCCCGCGATATCGATAACCAGTGCATCAGGGTGTGCGATCTGTACTCCGAGCGCTGCCGGCAGGCCGTAACCCATGGTGCCGAGGCCACCAGAGGTCAGCCAGCGGTTCGGTTCCTCGAAGCCATAGAATTGCGCAGCCCACATCTGGTGCTGACCAACTTCCGTGGTGATGTAAGTCTTCCGATCCTTGGTCAGTTCATAAAGCCGCTGAATTGCATATTGCGGCATGATGACGTCCTTGTTCGGCGCATAGGCGAGCGAATTGCGGGCACGCCAGCGATCGATCTGTTCCCACCAGGCACCGATTGCCTGCTTTTCCGGCTTCTTGTCAGAGGCACGGAACTGCCGAACAATATCTTCCAGAACATGCGCAACATCGCCGATGATCGGAACATCAACGCGAACGCTTTTGTTGATGGAGGATGGGTCGATATCGATATGAATTTTCTTCGAGTTCGGAGAAAATGCGTTCAGACGTCCGGTAATACGGTCATCGAAACGGGCACCGACGCACAGCATGACATCGCAGTCATGCATGGTCATGTTGGCTTCGTAAGTGCCATGCATACCGAGCATGCCGAGCCAATTCTTGCCGGAGGCCGGATAGGCGCCCAGCCCCATCAGCGTGGATGTGATCGGGAAATTGCTGATCTCAACCAGCTCGCGCAGCAGACGGGAAGCTGCCGGGCCGGAATTAATCACACCGCCGCCAGAATAGATGACGGGCTTCTTTGCATTGACGAGCAGACGAACGGCGTCCGAAATTGCCTGCGCCTTGCCGTCGAGAACCGGACGGTAGCTGGTGCGCGGCGCGGTTTCCGGTGGCGTGTAAATACCCTTGGCGAACTGGATATCCTTCGGAATGTCGACCACAACGGGACCGGGACGACCGGTGGAAGCGACATGAAAGGCTTCATGCAGGATGCGCGCCAGATCGTTGACGTCCTTCACCAGCCAGTTGTGCTTGGTGCAGGGGCGCGTGATACCAATCGTATCGCATTCCTGAAACGCATCGGAGCCGATCAGCGTTGTCGGAACCTGACCAGAAATGCAAACCAGCGGAATGGAATCCATCAGGGCATCCTGCAGCGGCGTAACTGCATTGGTCGCACCCGGACCGGAGGTAACAAGCATCACACCGACTTTGCCGGTCGAACGCGCATAGCCTTCCGCAGCGTGTCCTGCGCCCTGCTCGTGTCGGACCAGAACGTGCTGAACCTTGTCCTGCTGGAACAGTTCGTCATAGATCGGAAGCACAGCGCCGCCGGGATAACCGAAGATGCTCTCCACACCCTGATCGATCAAAGCCTGAATGACCATTTCTGCGCCGGTCATTTCGCGTGGATTGCTTGCTTCCTGCGTTTCTGCGGCGTTTGCGTCCGCCTCACGTTTACCTGCAGTCATTGTTCTCTTCCCGTCGTCTGCATTTCATTTCTGATTTGGATAATAAAAAAGGCCCCCGAGGGAGCCTGTCTTTCGCGCATGGGAGCTTTCGCCGGATGGTTACACCATCCTGCCCATGCGCGCCCGTACCACAAGAATAATAATCGTGTTCATGGTGGCGGACACTAATAGCCGGATTTGGCGTCGTCAACGCATAAATACATCGCCCGCGATATTTTCTTAGGCTCACCCGCCCCAAACGATAACTTTATTTCAACGGAAGATTCTTATCCTGACACGAAACCTCCTGTTGAAAGTTGGGGCGGAGTGGGCAGCATGAGCGAAATTGGGGACAGTTCCAACGCGCGAGAACAGAGCGAATATGTGCAGCGCAATCGCACGGAAGGCTATGTCATCCAATGCGATGGCGAGAGTGCCATCGTCTCAGCGCTATCAGGCCCCTCTTCGGCAGCATCTGACGATTATTGGGCCGTAGGTCAGCTTATATCCATTCAGGCAGGCGACAATCGCGTCGTGGGACTCATCCGCAACGTGCTTGTTCCCGGTGATGTCTGGATACGCGGCGGTGACAACACGCTCCATGTCCATGTCGAGTTTCTGGGTGAAGTTCGCGTGCAACCGACCGGGCAGACCACTTTCAACGGCGGTATTTCGCAGTTTCCCCATCCCGGCGCTATTGCTCACCGTATCCGCGCCACCGACCTTGCCGCCATTTATGCGCAAACAGGTCACAGCAGCGTTTCAATCGGTACACTCACGCAGGACGCAACCGTTCCGGCTTACATATCGGTCGATGATCTTATCTCCCGGCATTTCGCTATCGTCGGCACAACGGGCGTCGGCAAGTCGAGCGCAGTCATCCTGCTGCTACGCCGGATCGTCGCCGAAAAGCCCAATCTGCGTGTGCTCATTCTTGATCCACACAATGAGTTCGCGAGCGCATTTCCCGATCTGGCCGTGGCGGTCGATCAGACGAATATCGAACTGCCATTCTGGATGCTGCGGCTGGATGAATTTGCAGATGTGATCTTTCGCGGGCGCGCGCCGGACCCGATGGAACTCGATATATTGCGTGATCTGGTCCAGCTAGCCCGCGAAAAAATGCAGGGCACAGAACTGTCAGCCGCGAAAACATTGCGACGGCAGCTTGCCGACCGCCAGAGCGTCAGCGCCGACACGCCCATCGCCTACCGTCTGCTTGACCTGATAGCCCTCATCGATGAGCGTATGGGTCTCCTCGACAGCAAGGCGGAACGTCCCTATCTGCGCAGCCTCAAAGCTCGGCTTGAATCGATCTCTGCCGATCCCCGCTTCCGTTTCATGTTCGCTGTAACTGGCGGCTCGGAAACAATGCGACAGGCCATTGGCCGGATTTTTCGCATCCCGCTGAACGGAAAACCCATCTGCACATTCCAGCTTGCAGGCTTACCATCCGAGGTTGTCAACGCTGTTGCTTCCGTCTTGTGCAGACTGGCATTCGATATCGCCCTTTCAAGTGAGGGCAGCCTACAGACACTGGTAATCTGCGAGGAAGCCCACCGCTATATTCCAACCGACCGCGACGCCGGGTTCTGGCCGACAAGGCAGGCAATATCCCGAATTGCCAAAGAAGGTCGAAAATACGGTTCCTATCTCGGAGTTATAAGCCAGCGCCCCGGCGAGCTTGATCCAACGATCCTCTCACAGTGCAATTCGATTTTTGCGATGCGGCTCGGTAATGAACGTGATCAGGAAATCATCAAAGGTGCCATTCGCGGCGGCGCACAGAGCATGGCAGGCTTCCTGTCATCCATCGCCAACCGCGAAGCGATAGCCTTCGGCGAAGCGTTCTCAACACCGATGCGTCTCACATTCGAAACCATCCCACCTCATCAGCTTCCCGGACGCAGCAAAAGCGAGAGCGCTCTTTCCAGCTGGCGCAACGACGAAAAGATATCCCTCGACCGTATCGTTGAAAAATTACGTGCTTTTGAGAACAGTTCACAGACGGAACCGGTGGACCAACTCGGAGACGAGGATAATCTGTGGGGCAGCCCAGTCTCTACCAGTCGCCGTGACCAAGCGCCTACCGACGAAGCTTACCATCGCTCATCTTCTTCGCCGAGGCCACAAACATCACTCAGTCTCGACACAAAACAGAGTATTGAGAAGATGGGCGAACTGGTGCGCAGCTTTCGCAAGGATCGCGAGCGCTAGATAGTGTAGCGAATCCGAAAATCCTATCAGCCTGAAGCTAGGCGCAGACGCGGTTACGGCCCATATTCTTCGCGGCATAGAGCATCTTGTCAGCGCGACGATAGAGATCTTTCGAGGTCTCGCGCCGATCCCATATCGCAAGACCGATACTGACGGTAACGCCAAGCTTTTCATCGCCAAGATCGATTTCGAGCGTCGATATGGCCTTGCGAATACGATTAGCAAGCTTGATCATCAATTCCGCGTCCATGTTCGGCGCAAGGACTGCGAACTCCTCGCCACCAAGCCGGGCGACAACATCATGATACCGTGTATAGTCCTTGAGACACCGCGCCACCTCCTGCAGCACGACATCGCCAATGTCATGTCCGTAGGTATCGTTCACGGCCTTAAAGTGATCGAGATCGATAATCATCAGTCCGACAGGCCGCTGTATACGGTCAAACTGGACCAGATATTCCTTTAGCGCCTCGTCGAAATAGCGCCGGTTCTGCATACCAGTCAGGCTGTCCGTCAACGCAGCATGTTCGAGGGTCTGCGACCGTTCGGAAAGATCCTGCGTGATGACCTGCAGTTTGCCGTGGTCCAGCGCATCGGTGCGAATTTGGGGATAGATCAGGAACAACCCGCAAGCGATTGTCGCAATCAGCACCCAGATTGTGACGTGGTTCAGCTGGTCGAGTCTCGAAACCAGTTCATAGGCGCCCGCATCAAGAGGCAATGTCTGCAATTGTCCGATGTCGACACGAGCTTGATAAAGCAACAGCCCGATACCGAACATCAGAACAATCAGAATAAAAAATGCCCGTTCCGATTTATGAAACCGCATAGCCCGCGCCCACCTCTCCTGTTTCAGAGAGTGCCAGCGAGTTATTTCGTTGTCGTTAATTGAGCGAAGGCATCATCGGAATTTGCGTGCGTGCACCAGCTATCATCAAGCTGATTTCGAAACCAGGTCGACTGACGCTTTGCATATTGCCGGGTGGCGATAACCGAACGTTCAATGGCTTCTTCCCGCGACATCGAGCCTTGCAAAAATGCCGTGATTTCACGCACACCGATGGCCTTCATTGCAGGCAATGCCGGGTCGAGATCAAGCACCAGCAATGCCTTTACTTCGTCAATCGCACCATTGTCCCACATCAGGGCAAACCGCCGGGCAATACGCTCTGAAAGCCATGTCCGGTCCGGCAGCAAGACGATCTTGCGGGCGCTATGATCGTCTACCAGTGCCTGCCCTTTCGTCTGTTGCCATACAAGAAGCGACTTTCCAGTGCCTTCAAAAACCTCCAGCGCCCGAACGATGCGCTGGCTGTCGAAAGGTTGAAGGGTTGCGGCCATCTCCGGGTCACGTTCGCTGAGAAGCCGGTGAAGATTTTCTGGACCGTCCATCTCCATCCGTCCTCGCCAATAGGCGCGAACATCACCCGGCACCTCTGGCATCTGCGACAGTCCACCGAGAAGCGCTCTGAAATAAAGCCCCGTCCCGCCAACAAAGATCGGGGTCCTGTGCTTCATGGCAGGTTGCGTTAGCAGGTCAGCTACATCGTCCAGCCATCGTCCGGTCGAATAGGACATCGATGGCGCGACGTGTCCATAGAGATGATGTTCTGCCGCAGCCAGATCCGCTTTGTTCGGCCGCGCAGTCAGAAGGTCAAGAACATCGTAAACCTGCATGGAATCGGTGTTCACGATGAAACCGCCGGTCTCATGAGCCATGCGAATGGCAAGTGCCGACTTGCCGCTGGCCGTCGGGCCAGCTATCAGGATTGCATTCGTGATCGCACCCTCATTCATCGTCGGAATTGCTCTCCATGTCCCAACAGGTTTCTCTCGTCGCCACTTTGATTGCCAATCCGGCCAAGGCCTCGCTTGCATCAGCGCTTGGGATTAAAGCCTCAGCGGCAGTGAACGCAACTGGACTCTACTGGCTGGCCGACAACATTGCCTGCGACATTGCGCTTCCATCGGGGATCAGCAGTGACGAAGCCGAAACCCTGCTGCGCCATTCGCTTGATGGCGCGCCGGTCGACGTGGTGGTGCAGGAACAGGAGCACCGACGCAAGAAAATTCTGATTGCCGACATGGATTCCACGATGATCCAGCAAGAGTGCATCGATGAACTGGCAGAGGAAGCCGGGCTGCGCGAGCATGTGGCTGCAATCACCGCGCGCGCCATGAACGGCGAGATCGCTTTCGAACCAGCCTTGCGCGAGCGGGTCGCCTTGTTGAAAGGTCTGCCGCTCAACGTAATCGACAAGGTCATTTCAACCCGCATTACACTGATGCCCGGCGGCCCGGAACTCGTGCGCACCATGCGTAAACATGGCGCTTACACGGCGCTGGTGTCCGGCGGTTTCACCTCATTCACCCAGCGTATCGCCGAAATGATCGGCTTCAACGAAGAACGTGCGAACAGGCTGATCGACGATGGTTTGCATCTGACCGGGCTGGTCACAGAACCAATTCTCGGCCGGGAAGCCAAGGTCGAGAAACTCGAGGAAATCGCCGAGCGCCTTGGTCTCACACCAGATGATGTAATCGCAGTAGGTGACGGGGCGAACGATCTCGGCATGATCCAGCTTGCAGGCACTGGCGTCGCACTCCACGCAAAGCCGACTGTGGCAGCGCAGGCCAGAATGCGGGTTGACCATGGCGACCTGACCGCCCTCCTCTATATTCAGGGCTATCGAAAGACGGATTTCGTTCAATGATCATTCTGGAAACGCCACGCCTCATCATCCGGAACTGGGAAGATCACGACCGCGACCTGTTCCATGTCATCAATTCAGATGAAGAAGTCATGCGTTTCTTTCCCTTTCGTAGAAATCGCTCGCAATCGGATGAACTGTTCGACCACCTCCGGAAGATGATTTCTGAAACGGGTCTCGGTTTCTATGCGCTGGAAGAAAAAGAAGAAGGTCAGTGCATCGGTTTCGCCGGTCTCGCCCGCACTGACCTTGAACCTTATTTACCGGATGGCACCGTTGAAATCGGCTGGCGGCTGGCCCCTCCCTTTTGGGGCAAAGGCTATGTGACCGAAGCGGGCAAAGCGCTGATCGAATATGCTTTCGGCACCCTTGGCCTCACCGAAGTGGTTTCCTTCGCCGTCCATAATAATGAGCGGTCTACGGCCGTCATGCGTCGCATCGGCATGACCGGCGACCCGTCGAGCGATTTCAACCATCCGCGCGTGCCGGATAAAACTCCGCATTTGAAGCTTCATTCCGTCTACCGCATTCAGGCAGCCTGACCAGCCACCCAGCCCGAAGACCATGCCCACTGGAAATTATAGCCGCCGAGCCAGCCGGTAACATCGACAACCTCGCCGATGAAAAAAAGGCCGGGAACGGATTTGGCTTCCATGGTCTTGGAGTCGAGATCGCGCGTATCGACCCCTCCAAGCGTAACCTCCGCCGTACGATAGCCTTCCGAGCCGGCGGGCTTGATGCGCCAGTCGTTTATCGCGGCCTCAACACGGCGAAACATCTTGTCCGACATATCCGCCAGATGACCGGTCGCACCAATTTCCTCGGCTATGGTTTGCGCAAGTTTCCTCGGAAGATAAAGCGCCAGTGCGGTCTGCAATGCCTGCTTGCCGTTCTGTTTGCGCTGCTCACGCAGGGCTTCGAAAATGTCCGTCTCCGGTAGCATCGCAATGCGGATTTCATCTCCTTCACGCCAGTAGGAAGAAATCTGCAGGATCGAAGGGCCACTAATGCCACGATGCGTAAAAAGCATCGCTTCGGCAAATTTCGTTTTGCCGCAGGAGACAACGGCATCGACGGCAACACCGGCCAGCGGTTTCAGCCGCTCAAGTGTGTTGGGTTCAAACGTCAATGGCACCAGTGCCGGTCGTGTTTCGACAATCCGCAATCCAAATTGTGTCGCGATATCGTAGCCGAAGCTTGTAGCTCCCATCTTCGGGATAGATTTCCCGCCACAGGCCACGACCAGTGATCGACAGCGAACAGGTCCATCCGTTAGCTGAAGCGTAAAACCATGTGCGGATTTTTCGACCGAACTGACACTGCAACCAAGCTTTAGTCGCGCGCCATGGCGCTTCATTTCCCCCAGCAACATTTCAATTATCTGCAACGCCGAGCCATCACAGAAGAGCTGCCCGAGTGTCTTCTCGTGATAGGCGATACGATGACGTTCCACGAGCGCAATGAAGTCGCGCTGCGTGTAGCGGCTCATAGCAGAGATACAAAAATGCGGGTTCTGTGAGAGATAATTTTTCGGACTTGCATGAAGATTGGTGAAATTGCAGCGACCACCGCCCGATATACGGATTTTCTCACCTGCTGCCTTTGCGTGATCCACGACCAGCACGGAACGCCCGCGTTTGGCCGCCTCGATGGCACACATCATGCCTGCCGCGCCAGCGCCTATGACCACAATATCGACTGTTTCCAACTCACCCTACTCCGAATGGCGCCGGTCCATAGCATACCGGAGGCGAATGAAACAGAAGGCTCTGCCATTTCGAACGACAAATAAGGAAGTACTCGAATCTCTTTGTACGGTTCTGGCGCCAAGTGATTCAAACCGCAAAACAAAACGGCATTGCAGATTTCCCTGCAATGCCGCTTCAGCAGTACATTCAATTGAGGATCAATTGATCCGGACAGTCACGAAACGCAGTTCCCCCGAACGAGAAGCCAGCATCATAAGTGCATTCTTGCGTCCTTCGCGGCGCAGCGCATCAATGCGCTTCTTCACGTCTTCCGGCGTCTTCACGTTCACCTGCCCGATATCGACGATAACATCGCCGGTTTCGATACGCTTCTCGCCAGCAGCTGAACCAGGAGCGACGTAAAGAACAGCAACGCCTTCTACATCTTCGGCAATGCCAAATTCTCCGCGAACATCGTCATTCAGCTCGCTGAGCTTCATTCCAAGAACGCTCGGGGCAGCGTCACTCTTCTGTTCTTTTTTTGACGTATCCGGCGTTTCCGCACCTTCATCACCGCCCTCGCCCTCGGGCAGCGGAGCCTGATCTTCCGTCGCAGCTTCGGTGCTCTTGTCATCCTCGACCAGACGTCCGAGCTTGACCTTCACCGTCTTTTCCTCACCCTGACGAACCACGACGATCTCGACGTCCTTGCCGACCGGGGTTTCCGCAACCAGTCGCGGTAGATCGCGGGCGGTGTCGACCGGCTTGCCTTCGTAGCGGATCACGACATCTCCGGCTTCAATGGCCTTGTTGTCGACGCCGGAATTTTCGATCAGCCCGGCAATCAGCGCGCCCTTGGCTTCCTTCAGTCCAAGGCTCTGAGCGATATCCTCGGTAACAGGCTGGATACGTACACCAAGCCAGCCACGGCGAACTTCACCGAACTCCTTGAGCTGGTCGATAACACCCACAGCCATTTCCGCAGGGATGGCAAAGCCGATACCGATAGAGCCGCCCGAGGGCGAGATGATTGCAGTGTTGATACCGATCACCTTGCCATCCATATCGAACAGCGGCCCACCGGAATTGCCACGGTTGATGGCCGCATCGGTCTGGATGAAGTCATCATAGGGACCGGAATTGATATCTCGCTTGCGGGCCGAAATAATGCCCGCAGTCACCGTTCCACCAAGACCGAAGGGATTGCCAATCGCAAGGACCCAGTCGCCGATACGCGCCTTTTCCGAATTACCGAATTCTACGGCCTTCAGCTTGTGCTTGGACGGATCCACCTTGAGGATCGCCAGATCGGTCTTAATGTCTTTTCCGACCAGTTCCGCTTTCAGCTTGGACCCATCGTTGAAATTGACTTCGATCTCATCCGCATCGGCGATGACGTGATTATTCGTTACGATGAAGCCCTTTTCGGCATCGATGACGAAGCCGGAACCCAGCGACTGGACCTTGCGCGACTCGTCGCCTTGCGCGCCGCCCTTGTCACCGAAGAAGTCCTTAAAATATTCCTGGAATGGAGAGCCTTCCGGCACCTGCGGCATCGGAACCGCACCGTCACCTTCGCCATCTTCCTTGACGGTCTGTGAGGTCGAGATGTTCACCACTGCATCCAGCAGCCCTTCGGCCAGATCGGCAACGGAAGCCGGTCCCTGAGCCGCGATTGCCGGAGGTGTCCCTACCGAAAGAGTGCCAGCGACGGTCATCGCCCCCAATGCCACGGTTGCGAAAAGGGTGCGAGCAAATCCCGCCTTTGGTGCAATTGCCATGAAGCCCTGCTCCGTTCCTGTTTGCTTGCAGTCGTTTGATTAGCGATAGATGTACTAAGGCTTGATCGCTGCAAAATACGGCCTGTTTACGGCCCCGCATAGACTACAGACAATAAATAACGGAAGGAAAGCGGCTTATCCCCTGACAAGCCAAACAATGCCGACGCCGATTGCGAGCGCTGCAATCCCGGCAATGCGCAACATGTTCTCCGGCGTCTCACTCGCTTCACGAGCAAGCTTCTTCGCCAAGGAAGGAAAGCCGCCGTAGAGCAGCCCTTCGAGAACGAAGAGAAGACCTACGGCGGCTAAAAAATCGCTCATGAGCGTTTGACCCGGTTGTTACTGGGCAGGCGTTGCCAGCTTGCCGCCAGCATCACGGAAGAACTTGAAGAACTCCGAGTCCGGCGAGAGAACCAGCGTTGTATCCGGGGTCTCAAGGGCTTCACGATAAGCAGACATCGAGCGGTAGAAGGCGAAGAAACCAGGGTCCTTGCCTGCAGAGCCTGCGAAGATCTCACTGCGCTGCGCATCGCCTTCACCACGAAGGATTTCCGATTCCTTGCGTGCTTCTGCAATCGTTTCGACGACCTGACGATCCGCGACAGCGCGGATGCGCTGGGCAGCTTCACGGCCACGGGCACGCAGGCGCTCTGCTTCGGCAAGACGCTCTGCCTTCATGCGGTCATAGGTCTGCTGCGAAACTTCAGCCGTCAGATCGGTACGACGGATACGCACATCGGCGATGGTCAAGCCAAGCGACGTTGCATCGGGACGAAGCTGGTCACGCACTTCGCGCATCATGTCGCCACGCTCTTCCGAAAGTGCCGCTTCGAATCCGCGCTGGCCGTAAACGCTACGCAATGCAGCATCAAGACGCGTGCGAAGACGCTGCTCGGCAAGCAGCGTGCTGCCCGAAACGGTTTCACGGAACTTGCGCGCATCGGTAATGCGATAAACGAGGAACGCATCGACGTCATAGAACTTGCCGCCCGAAACCTGAACGCGGATATCGTCCAGATCGAAGCGCAGCAGGCGATCATCGATCAACTGCACAGTATCTGCATCAAGGAAGCCAAAAGGTAGTTTGAAGTAGATGCCCGGTTCCGTCTTCACATCAACGATCTGACCGAAGCGAAGCACGATAGCCTGCTGACGCTCGGATACGATGAACGTGGCGGAGTAGATCAGGAAAGCGATGACGGCGATAATGCCGCCAATGATTGGGAGCCTGTTCTGAGCCATTACTGGTTACCTCCGCTCGGGGTCGTCGTGGTCGCATTCACGCCTGGGCGTGGCTGCTGGCGCATGAGTTCGTTCAGCGGCAGATAAGGCACGACATCCTTTCCAGGTTCGACAATAACTTTCTTGGTGCTCTTCAGCACCTGTTCCATGGTTTCGAGGAACAGACGGTTACGCGTCACTTCCGGCGCCTTCTGGTATTCACCCAGAACGGAGCTGAAACGCTGAGCCTCACCTTCCGCGTCCTGAACGACACGGTTCTTGTAAGCGGCTGCTTCTTCGCGAAGCTGGGCTGCTTCACCACGAGCCTGACCGAGCTTCTGGTTCGAATACTGGTTCGATTCTTCCACGAAACGGTCTTCGTCCTGTTCGGCACGCTGCACTTCATCGAAGGCATCAGCCACTTCACGCGGCGGTGCTGCATCTTCGATGGAAACGGCGTTGATCTGGATACCCGTTTTGTAGGTATCGAGCGTCTGCTGAACAATATCGCGAACACTGGATGCGATTGCCGAACGGTTGTCGCGGAAAACGTCCTGAGCCGGTCGACGGCCAACGATTTCACGGATCGCGCTTTCAGAAACCTGCTGCACCATCGCATCCGGATTATCGACGTTAAACAGATAGGCTTGCGGATCGGAAACGCGATACAAAACCGAGAACTGAACGTTGACGATGTTCTGGTCGCCCGTCAGCATCAGGCCCTGCGTCGCACTTCGGTTGCCCTGCCCACCGATATTGATCTGCTTTTCGACGATCTGCGCCTTTTCATAGGTTTCAATCGGCCACCAATGGAAATGCAGTCCCGGTTCGGACACTTCTTCCTTCGGCTTGCCGAAGCGCAATTCGACGGCAAGTTCGTCCGGCTGCACGGTATAGACGGACTGGAAGAGCCAGAAGCCGACAACTGCCGCGCCAATAAGGAAAAGAACGCCGCGATTGCTGCCGCCCTTGCCACCACCACCGGGGAAGACCTGCTTCAGACGATCTTGTCCTTTGCGCAGAATATCTTCGAGATCAGGTGGTGTGTTCTGGCCGCCGCCACGTGGGGCCTTTGGCCCTTGTCCCCAAGGACCGCCATTATTGTTGTTATTGTTATTATCGCCGCCGCCACCCCATGGGCCGCCGCCACCATTCTGATTACTCCAGGGCATCCTCACCTCTCGTCCAGGCGACGGGAAAGCGAGCTGCCCACTCCCGTCATCAACTAATGTTTCCGTTTTATAGGCATCGGGAGGTCCGCTTTCAACGCGAAGACGACAAAATTCGTGAACTATGCTTTACACAGCACGTTTTTCGTACACAAAATAGCGCGTTGGGTGACTATCCTTGTCACCAGCGGGCACATCCTCCTGCGAAACGACGCGCCAGATTTGGAGGTCGATTTCTGGAAAATGCGTATCTCCATCGATCTCGGCCAGCACGCGGGTCAGGTGAATATGGTCCGCGAGAGGCAAAGCCTGCGCATAAATTTTCCCACCGCCTATGACGCAAACCTCTCCGACACCCAGGTCAGCGGCCAGTTTTTGTCCGAGCGCAATTGCCTCTTCGAGAGAACCGATAGCACTTGCACCTTCAGCCTGAAATCCGTTGTCCCTCGTCACGACAATATTGGGCCGTCCCGGCAAGGGGCGCCCAATAGATTCCCAAGTCCGCCGCCCCATGATAACCGGCTTGCCGAGCGTCAGGGCCTTGAAGCGTTTGAGATCGGTTGAGAGCCGCCACGGCATATCATTGTCGCGCCCAATGACGCCGTTTTCGGCGGCAGCAACAATGATTGAAACAATCGGTTCTTGTACGGACATGGAATGCCTCAGACAGCAATCGGCGCTTTGATCGTCGGATCGGCCTCATAGCCCTCAAGCTGGAAGTCCTCAAAACGGAAAGCAAAGAGGTCCTTCACATCCGGATTGATCCACATTGTCGGCAATTTCTTTGGTATTCGGGTAAGCTGCAGGCGCGCCTGATCGAAATGATTGGCGTAAATATGCGCATCCCCGAGCGTATGGATGAACTCTCCCGGTTTCAGACCGGCAACCTGCGCGATCATCATCGTCAACAACGCATAGGAAGCGATATTGAACGGCACGCCCAGAAATATGTCCGCAGAGCGTTGATAAAGCTGGCAGGAGAGTTTTCCATCGGCGACATAGAACTGGAAAAGACAGTGGCATGGCGGCAAAGCCATTTCATCGACCAGCGCCGGGTTCCACGCCGATACGATCAGGCGCCGCGAATTGGGATTTCCATGCAGCATCTTGAGAAGATTCGCGATCTGATCGATATGGCGGCCATCCGGCGCTGGCCATGAGCGCCACTGATAACCATAAACCGGGCCCAAGTCGCCATTCTTGTCTGCCCATTCATCCCAGATCGAGACGCCATTTTCCTTCAGATAGGCGATGTTCGTATCACCTTTCAGAAACCAGAGCAGCTCATGGATGATCGAGCGAAGATGCAGCTTCTTGGTCGTGAGAACCGGAAACCCCTCTTCGAGATTGAAGCGCATCTGATATCCGAAAACCGATCGCGTACCTGTACCCGTGCGGTCACCACGGTCGGTGCCGTTATCCAGCACATGTTGAAGAAGATCGAGATAGGTGCGCATGGGGGATGATCCAGAATCCGATTCGTTTAAGCCACTATAAAGAAAAACCCCGGTGTAAGGCACCGGGGCTTCGGATTCACCAGATCGCTGTGGATCAAAGGCCGCCGAGTTTTCCGAGCTGCTTGGCGACCAGATAATAGAAGGTAACGCGATTCTTGTTGCGATCACCCTTCATGACTTCCGCAACATGCGCGACGACTTCGTCACCCTTAGCTTCGTCATCAACGCCGAGTTTCTTGGCAACCCAATTGGTGCGGACGCGCTTCAATTCTTCCGGGTCCGTTGCCGAAACGAGCGAGGAATCGCGATTGCGCAGCGCAATACCCAGATGCTTGACGATCTTGTCGACTACAGCTTCATCGGCACCGGCATCGTAGCGACGGACATCCGCGAGATATTCACTCATATATCCACTCTCCTTCGAATGGGGTATCAGCACCCCGTTTCAGCCACGGAATCCGGCTATATAAGAATTTACTTGCCGACCCCGATATGTTGCGAGGATTGACCAGCAAATGCAGGCTGTCAATGAAAAATGAACACAAGGGCTGGTTGTCGGGAGCCTATTGGCAAAACCCGTTAAAAACTACGCACCCTCTTCCAATCATGATCAACCGCGCCTATATACGGCGTGTCGGCGCAAGCTGACTATGGTGATAAATGGACGGTGTAATAAACCCATTGGACCCGGGGGCGGTACCCGGCGCCTCCACCAGAATACAAATCAGCCTATCGGTTTGTATTGTGGCGGGGGCGAAACAGGATCGACAAGGGTGTAAAGATCGCTCTTTTACTCGGCATGATACCACCGTTATCGGGTCAATTGAGTAGTTGCAAATGACAACAAAGCTCAGGGTTATGCTCTCGCTGCCTAATGGCGGTGCGGGAAACCCACTCTAAAGTCCTTAGGGTTAGCCCCTTAAGGCGGGGTTCGGAGGCACCTGGCAACAGAAGCCTCCACTTCGTTTCCTTACTCATAACCGATTGATTTTTGGTCATTTTAGTTTTCCAGTTTTCAACTGTTTTACAGTTTCGTTCTGTTTCCGTTTTTTTAGATCGATCAAAATAGCCTGTCCGCCCATCTTGCGATCAGCGTAACGGCTATATCTTTCGACCATCTGTGGACTCATTCCGACCGCATCACATATCTGCGGTGCACTAAATCCATCTTGGCGCAAACGAATGACCGCATTGGCACGCAAACCGTGCCAGACTACATCTTCGATCACCGGCTGGCCTGTTCGAGCGTCATTCAACCACTTCCACATAAGATTGGTTGTGAACGGTTTGCCGTTGTCTTGATAAAGAAATGGGCCGGGCCTTTTTTCCCATTTCGCCATTTCTGATTCCAGTTCTGGGAAGATTGGACACCAAGGGCGAACGCCGGTCTTCTTTTGTGGAAGGCTAAAGCCGCCCTCATCGATATCGTTCCAGCCAAGCCGCACAACATCACTTATTCTCTGTCCGGTATATCGTGCGAGAACGTAAGCGCGGTGCAACATGCCTGTGAAATTCTTGTCCGCGAATGCAAGCTGATCAGGCGTCCACGGCTTATGCCCCTCGCCTTGCTGAAAATGAGCCACACCTTGCGTTGGATCACGGCCTAGCAATTCACGCGGACCGCTGGCCCATCGGCACATTGCACGCAAAGCGTCGAGAAGGTTGTTTGCGGCACCCGGCGTAGTTGCGCCAATCTTTTCCATTAAGGCTTGAACATGAGACGGCCTGAGAGCCTCAGCTTGCAAATCACCCCAAACCTTACGGACGATTCGCAATTGCCGTCGATACTGTTCTGTAGTGCTGACGGCTAATTTGCGCGGCAATCCGGGCCATGCAGCCTCATATGCATCAATCAATGCGCCTATGGTACCGTCGACAACTGGTCCGCTGATACCTTGTGCCTGCCGGACAGCTTGCCAAAACTCAGGAGAATGTGGATCGTTGGGAAGCTTAACCCGCTCCCCAACATGATTTGTGCCCCGGCCTGTCTGATAGTAAAAATACTCTTTGCCGCGTGAAACGACACGGTGAACACCTTTTGGCAGCGATACGGTTGCCGGCCTACGATGCTTGCGAGACATTATCTAACCCCGCCATGAACGGATCATCGGAATGTCCACCGGAGGAATTTGCATCTAGTAAAGCTTGCACTTGCGTCCAGCTCCAACGCACTGATCCACCGAGCCTAACAGGTTTTGGAAGCAAGCCCCGCCGCACATAATCATCAACAGTAGTTTCGCTAGAGCGTTTCCCTGCCTGATTGAATCAGCAGGCTTTGCAAATCAGTTACTTTCTGATTCAAGCTATCTGCCGATGGAGGTCGGCAGATATGTCGCGAGCCCTTTCCATTGATCTTCGAATACGTGTAGTTGCTGCCGTTGATGGCGGTGCATCGCATCGAGAGGCTGCTGAGCGTTTCGGTGTAAGCGCAGCCAGCGTTAGCCGTTGGCGTAACCTTCAACTCCAGCAGGGAAATGTTCGACCCGGTCCACTGGGCGGCGACCGCAATTCTCACAAGACAGAAGCTCATGCTGATCAGATCATGATCTGGCTCGCCGAACACAGGGACGGTACTCTCTTCGAACTTCGCAGTGATTTGGCCGCCCAAGGCATCATAATCAGCAAGTCGGCACTGCACCGCTTTCTTGTCCGGCACGAACAAACGCGTAAAAAAAGACTGGCCATGCTGTAGAGCAAAGCCGTCCAGACGTTCTGGAAAAGCGGCAATGCTGGTTCGAGGAGCAACTTGATCTCGATCCAGAGCGGCTCGTGTTCATCGATGAGACCTGGACAGCGACCAATATGGCCCGTAGTCATGGGCGGTGCCGCAAGGGTGAGCGGTTGCGAATGGGTTTTCCTCACGGCCATCGCAAAACGACCACGTTGGTTGCGGGGCTGCGCAATACGGGAATGGTCGCGCCACTTGTCATCGACGGCCCCATCAACGGTGATTGGTTCGAGGCGTATGTCGCTCAGGTGTTGGTTCCAACATTGAAACCAGGTGATATTGTCATCCTCGATAATCTGTCCAGCCACAAACGACCGGCAGCAAGAGAATTGATCGAGGCGGTCGGCGCGACAATGATGTTCCTTCCACCTTACAGTCCAGACTTCAACCCGATCGAAAAGGCCTTCTCCAAGCTGAAGGCGCTTTTACGAAAGGCTGCCGAGAGAACAGTCAATGGGCTTTGGGATCGCATCGGTCAGATGGTTGAACTCATCGAACCGCAAGAGGCTCAGAATTACTTCAACTCGTGCGGATATGATCCAACTTGAAAGGGAAACGCTCTAATATCGAGTTCAGTGGCTAGACGTGCTTTGCCCAGATATGAAGGGGGACGATCCCCCAACAATATTCGTGGAAATTCCTCAGCGTTTTTCATGAGTACAGAACGTTTAGCCATCGCTCAGCCCTCCATTTTGCCGGAAATAGCCCTATAAGCAGGAAGAACGAGCTTTATTGCAGCCTCATGGAATGGGCTGTCATGTCGCCATTTGACGGCCTTGCGGTCATCTTTACTCAGTGGCGGCCAAACGCGGTATTCACCGTCTCTCGATACCAGAGCCGCACCCCGAATGGTGAGGCCACCGGCAACGCTAAGGTCGGCATAGGCCAGCAAATCAAAGTCAGGCTTTGCCGCACCGTTATAAAGCCGCATCCCAAGAAGCTGAATATCCATTTCCGCCCCCTTATCGAGCCAATCGAACAGCGACAGAAACCGCAGCCGCAGCCGCTGTTTCAACCGCATGGCCGATCAATGTATTTCCGGTATCGCTGGCAGTGACTTTCTTCGCAGTCGCATCCCAAAAGACTTTCTGCCCTTCGATCAGCCCTGCACCTGTAACTTTTGGAAGATTGAAAACGCCTTCCAGATAGGTTGATACTTTCTGGCCTGCACTGGCGTCTGTTGCGGCAACGCCGAATAGATCACCAGTCAAGAAACCTTCACCTGACACAACACCGGCTAAAGGCGCGGTGAGATCAACAATATTGCCATGCTGCACATAGTTTCGCATATCAGTAGCCCTTAGAAACTCTAGGATAAATCAACCGGCGCGACGGTTTTAAAGCCGTCGCAATCCGGGTTTCGAGATCAGCAATGGCAGCGGCCAATTCAGCGTCACTGCGATATTCGGTTTCATCATCCCCAAAGCGGGTCTTGCGAACACCTTCGGCCCGTAAGGCTCGAAGGTTTGCAAGCTGCTGCTGCATCTCGGTTACGTTCATGGCTAAGCCGCCTTATGGTCAAGGCGCGTCCAGCTACGCCATTCGAGCCAGCCAAGGCCGAACGGGTGGCGTATCTTGAACTGCACTGCATCCGTATTAAAATCGATACGGCTGTCAGTGAAAGGCGCTTCCTGCCCTTGCAGATAAACCCGCACAGCGCCGTCCATCTTCGACGGTGCTGCAACCAACCACGATGCATCAGGATCACTTAGGCGCGGCTCAACGACCACTTGCAGCTTGCCTGCCAGCGGGTTCACGTCAGCGATTGCGGAAGCCTGAATGCTGGCGAGAAGGCGAAGTGCGGTTTCCTCAAAATCGGAATGCACAAGCCAATGTGTCGGATAAACACCGATCATTACATCGCCCACACCCTTACGCTTTGCCATGGCAGAGCGTGCGCCCATAATCTGCTTGACTTCCGTCAGACCATCCAGTGTGAGGTCAACAATATTGCCACGGCTTGCATGGAAAACCGTTTGACCGTCCTTCATTTTCGGACCGGACAAACTGCCCTGCTGCACATAAGCAACCTGACGATCTGCAATTTCCGCAGCCATGCGCTTGCCAAACTGCGTGCCGTCATTGCCAAGGCGCGAACCAGCATTGATCGTCAATTCATATGACTTGCTGGTAATGCCGCCGATCACGGCAACACTGACTGTCTCGCCGGTTTCGTGAATAAACGAATGCTTGTATTCGCCACTCTCTAATTTGTCGGCGATTGCAAGACTGGTCCAATCAGCAAGGCCGCGTGTTTCTGCATTGAATGTTGAAACACTATCGCGACCAAACAAAGCAGCCATAGGGGAAGCTGCTGCATCCAATTCCCGGCGCATAGCGAGATTGAAAGTACCGCCTGCAATCAGCGGGAAATCGGATGTGGTGGCAGCACGGCGAACAACTTCCGCATCAGATAGGCCAATGGTTGCAATACCAGCATTGCGGCAAAGACGTTCAGCCAATGCACGTTCACCTTGTGCAAACACTTCCGCAGCCTGCCCGCTAGGCTGTTCACCACGATTGACAGCATCATAGAAATTCACAACGGCATTGCGCAGAATGACAGGATTGTCGAGTGTCTCATCATTATGCTGCCGGATTGTGCGAACAGGCGGAGCGCTGCGCTCTACCGCTGCAAGCGCCAAGGCAGTACGCTCACTGTCTGGCGCGTCGGAATTGCGCAGCGCTTCACGCACAGCGTCTGGAACGCCAGCAGCACGGCAAACCGTGTCCCACTGCTCAACCGACATGCGGTTGTTTTCGATCACATCTTCGGGGTCCATAGGACTGCTCCTGATTTTTGAATGGGGATCAGCAGGATTGACCACAAAGCTGCCCTCGATCAGCTTCCCCGAAAGGGCTGTTCTGATCTTGCGGCCTGTTGCGGGGTCTTTGCTGTCGCGCCATTTCGAAACTGAAAAAGAAATGGAAAAGCTCGATTGCACGCCATCTTTAAGATTGGCGGCGAGCGCGTCATTATCAGCACGCGAAGATAAGCGCCCTTCGGCTACGAGGGCTTGAATGTCGCCTTCGATTGTTTCGAGGCGGAAGTTTTTAAGAATGCCCACCGTGTCCCGAACACTGATGGAATGATCTGTTTGCAGTGGCAGACTGTCCGGCCAGCCGTTAGCGCCGAACGATGCAAGGTCCAGCACTTCAAAATGGCTTCCACAATTTACGGGTGCAGATGTTGCGACAACAACCGTAAAGGATCGCGTTTCTGGATCGTAGCTGTTCGGCTTAGACTGTGCCTGAAACCGACGAACAAGATTTGTCATTGTTGATTTCCTTGAATTTTGACGGTTTTGTCGGCTTCAAATTCTGACTGCACAGTCTCGTATTCTCGGCCCCGCGCCTCGATGATTTCCTTGCGGGACTTTAAACCAGCATTCAGCAGGGAAATATCGGCGTTGGCTTCCTTGAGACGGTCGATTTCCGGCCAGCTTGGTTCGATCCAACCATGGTCAAGATCGGCTCTAATCCGGCCTGCCAGTCGCTCGATAGCCTGCCAGCGGGTGAACACGGGATCGAGAACGCCCTCGATCAAAGTAACTTTGCGAGTGGCTTCCGCCTTGCGGCGTGCTGTCAATGCACCGCCACGAAAACTGGAATAATTCACGCCCTCAAGATCGCCGATCAGATCTTCATAGGTCACACCAACCGATGCCGCTATCTGGCGATAAAGCACCTTGATAAAAGCGTTGAAGTCGGGCGACTGTGGACCGTTGACAACTTCAACCTGTTCACCGGGACGTGCACGAATAATAGCACCGGGTTCCAAAGATGGATTAGGCTCACCGTCAAAAGCATCTGTTCCGTCAGGACTGGTCAAGATTGCCGTCAGCATCGCACTAACCTGCAACTGCTTGAGCCGCGCTTCTATTGCGATGCTTGCATTGTTGAGAACCGGCAAAGTTGCGACAAGCGCACTGATACCGCGCACTTGTCCGGGAAACTCATGCTCAAACACATGCACAACATCCGGTGCATCAAATCGAACCGATTGCGTGTTACGGGCGAATGGATCGCCGGGAGAGTTCGGCAATATCCAATAACCAGCAATCACGCCAAGGCCATCACGCTCGACACCGGCAACGATAGAGCCGGACGCGCCCAAGTCTTCATTCTTGGAACGATCAAGCTGTTCGGGGTCGAGAAGCTGAAAAGCGTATCGGCCATCAATGACACGATGCAAACCAAGAATTTCACCGCTGATCACCCACGAACGGATCGAAGCACGCTGCATGGCAGTAACCGACATAAGCGCAGATGGGTCAATGCGCGTGGCATTGAACCGGGCATCAACAATCTGATCAGGTGTATTCAACCGAACACCACTGCCCACGATCTGCGATACAACCAGATTAACCGCCGAACGCACAACAGGATCATTCACATAAAGCCCAGCAACACGCTGGGAAACGGTCTGGCCTGCCTGTCGAATATCAGCCGAACCAGAGATCACACGCGGATCATCCGGCCAGTTTACGCTTGCAGCGTTCACGGCACGTTTATGGTTTGGATTCCCTTTGTTCGAACGCGAGAAAAGTTTAGGGAAAGGCAGGGCCATTATTCGATCTCCAATCTCTAAGCTTTATCGAACAAGCCTGCCAGCTGATCGCTGAGATGCTCGCCTAAAACCCTCGTATCGACAACAACGAAACCCGGTAAACGCAAGCGAAGTGTTTCTTCGAGGCTATATACTGTTTCAACTTGTAGTCGTTCACCCTGCCTGACATTGAACGCTGCTAGATATGGCAATTCTCCTACTTGCTTTGCGAACACTGGATCGTCGGCTACAGCGGCATAAACGAAGGGAACCGCGAAGCCAGCCACATGGAATGCATCACTGAGATCCGAGATTATGCGCCATTTCGTGAAATGGTTGACAATGGCTAATTGAGCTACATCGCCGACGACATACCCCCATCGGCCATTATCCTGCTGAGTACCAAGCTGGAGAAGTCCGCGCCGCCGCCAATCCCGCAAGACATCAGGTGAAAGGCCGGTTCTTGCTTCAACTTCCGAGGGTGAGATTAAACGAGTCATCTTAAATATCCGTGTGATTGTCACACACATAATACCGTGTGATGATCCCATGTCAATGCTCGAAAAAATGATTTATTCAAGCTACCACTTATATACTTGCCAAGCGTTGCGGTGTGGATAAGTTTAGCTACGAGCGTGATTGCGACATGTGCTCCCGCATTTCAACGCCCTCCAACGCTGCGAGTGCATTGAGCGCCTTCTTGTCCGCAACCTCAAGAACACGGCTCACGCCACCAAGAATGTTATTATATGGTCGGGATAAGTCTTCACTGATATTTCCCAAACATTCGATAGCAGTGCGCAATAACGCCGAAACGTCATATGCATCATCAATTGCAAGATTGAGTTCATCTTTATCGATCATGGCAAAATAACTCCCTTTTCAGCACAAATACGACGTGCATACGCAAGGGCTTCGCGCTTTTGGTTCGAATCTAAGCCTGACCACAACAGCAAAATTTCCGCGTCAATTTCAGACAAGCCTTCGGGATTAGCCGGAATAGCAGATTTCGGCATAATGTACCTCCATTGATATATTTTAAATCAAGTGATATGCGTAATATCATCAGATTTTTAATTGATCAATAGGCTATCAAAAGATATGTCACATATCACGGGATCGCAAATTCGCGCAGCCAGAGCATTGTTGCGTTGGCGTGCAGAAGATTTAGCGAATGAAGCAAAAATCGGCGTTGCTACAGTCAGGCGAGCGGAAGCAAAAGACGGCGACCATGGAATGACAGATGCAAACGAATCTGCAGTTCGCACTGCATTTGAAAAGGCAGGCGTTATTTTCGTCGCTGAAAATGGTGAGGGGCCGGGTGTAAGATTAAAAAAATCCGGCCAATAATAATTATAACCCGAAGAAGGAATACTGGGGGATTCTAGATGAATGCAATCCAAACAGAATACAACGGATACAAATTTAGGTCGCGGACAGAAGCAAGATGGGCCGTATTTTTCGCCGGTCTTGGAATAAAGTATGAATATGAAAAAGAGGGCTTCAAGCTTAACTCTGGTCCATACCTTCCCGATTTTTGGCTCCCAAAATATCAAATGTGGGTTGAAATCAAAGCTGATTATCCATCAGATCAAGAAAAAGTGCTTTGTGACGAACTAGCCGAAGTAACTAATTTTACTACGTTACTAATCTTCGGACAACCTACGCCAGAGGGCTACGGCATATACATATCGCCCAATAGTGATTTTCCATTTTCTGGAGAAAAATACCTATTTGGTCAAGATAGAAAGGTCGATAAGGTTCTTTGGATACTTGAAGAAAATCAAGAGCGCGGGATCTGCTTAGATCCTGATAAGAATGATCGGTCAGGAGATAAATATTTGCTAGGTCAATATGCATCTTGGATAAATGCCGCTCTTGAAGGGGCGAGTTCAGCCAGATTTGAACACGGCGAAAAACCAAATGTTTGAGAAAGAAAAAATCATGACCTCAGTCAAAATCGATGTACAAGAGCGGCATCCAGCTGGCTTCAAATCGCGGAGAGAAACACTTGGCTTAACCCAAGAGGAATTAGCAGCTTCCGCCGGCATAAGCGTTCAGGAACTTGACTCCCTTGAAAACACCCCTGCCAATTCTGGAAGTTACAACTTTGCGAATGCAGTCAAAGTTGAACAGGCGCTCGCCCAAGCCGAGCCTAAATAGCTAAATCAAGTCGCCAACTTGGCGACTTGATCAACTGGCCAACTTGGCCACATGAAATACGGGTGACACCGTGTCGCCCGTCCGGGCCTGCAAATTTGCAGCCCCATATTACTTATCGCAGCCACTTCGACTTCGTAACGGCCTGCACTTTTGGCGCGATTGTTTCTACACCAAGCCGCAAATCATCAATGCGCTGATCCCAGTTGATATTCAGTATCTGGCGTGCTGCGAAACCATACACAACACAATCCAGCGCTTCGGCTCTACGACCGGGAATGCGCTCAAATCGGCGTTGTGGCTGGCCGCGTGTATAGCGCACAACAACCCGCTCACTGGCAAGCTGTTCAAACCACGACAACGGCAACCGATCAGAGAAACGGATTGTTCGCCCTCTCGATAGCCGCGCTGTCAGGTGAGATTTCAAACCGTCCACGCCGACAATCCAAAGCGCCCCACCTTTCACTTTCGACTTGGATTTCTCAATCCATGGACGATTTCCGTTTACGCCCTTGATTGCCAGAACCTTACGCGAAGAACGCGGAAAGCAGAACGAATAGACGTTTTCCATCGTCTCGCCGTCAGAACTATCGATTGCAACAGCATCCAGCCCTAGCTTGCCACCGAGCGGATGATCAAATCGCATTTTTAGAACAGCATCAATTTCGGTCCATGTTGCGTCATCATCTGGCAAGCCCCAAATCACCTTGTGATCAAGGATCATAGCCTCGCCATCCCGCGTCCAACCGATAATTGTAACCTCAAGGCGGTCGCGTTGCGTGTCTACTCCTGCTGTGAGGGCAAGAACGCTTTCTGGCAGCATATCAAGCGAGATCGCTTCGACACGGCTTGCCAGTTCGCTATCGTCCATTTCCTCGCCGCTTTCACGCCACCCCTGCCCCAGCACAAGATTGATGAATGTTTGCAGCAAAGCAGGATCGTCTTTGGCTGCAAGAAACTCTTTGGCGAGAATGCCCCACGCTGCATTTTCCAGCGGCGACACTAGCGAGTTGATACGAAACCCCGCATGGCCTTTCACTTCCGGCGCTGTGATACGCCAGCGACCGGCTGCAACCATGCTGCCCTTGTATCTTTCCTCGACGACAGAACCGCAGCCAGGGCAAGCCCAATGAGCCTTTTCCGGCTCACCTTCCGGCCAGTGAATGTCCTTCCATTCGATTTCGTGGAAGTCTCCACATTCAGGACAAGGCACCTCATAAATTCGCTTGTCTGAACGCTCATAGGCGCTCAACACATGGCTGCTATCTTCATAGATCGGGGTTGAGCCGATTATGATTTTCCGATCAGGAAAAGACATGGTGCGCCGTTCGGCAATCGGGATAGGACTGCCTTCCTTGGTCATTTCCATGCCGTCAGTCTCGTCCATGATCAGGATACGGGCATTGTGAGCGCGAAGATTGCGCGGTGCTTTGGCCGCGATAACTTTGAGACTGCCCCCGGGAAAACGCCGTGACAAAAGCGTATTGCGTTTCTCGCTGCCTTTATCGCTTGCCAGCGCATTCGCAAGACATGGCGAAGCCTCAAAAGTCGGCTCGACATTCGACACAACAAATGTTCGGCAATCATCCTCAGTTGGCAGCACGAACAAAACGGGTGCCGGTTCGTTCACCACGTGCGAACCAAGCAGACCAACCAGCAATGTGGTATAACCAATACGGGCAGATTTCACGACCGTAATGCGTTCAATCTTCGAATCGCTCATTGCATCGGCCATGCCACGCTGAAAAGGATATAGCCGAATAGGGCCGCGCATGGCCGACACATCGGCAGGCAACCGCACTTCACGCTCGATCCATTGCGACAGTTGCAACCGTGCAGGCGGAATAATCGACCGGCGCGAACGCTCACGAACTTCGATAAGTGTTTCACTGATCATTGCCAAACTCCGTAAGCATCCGGCGCAGTTCGCCGTCTATGGCTTCAATATCCTCAGCCGTCAGGTGTGGCAGAAGCTGTCTCAGCCGCGAAGGCACGGCGAGAACGCTTGAACGCAACTGCATCCACTCACCCGACCAAAGCCGTTCCACTTCGCTCGCAGACACCAACTCACGCCGAATGGTCGCATTTTTCAGTTCGACAGCATCCGCTTGTGCCTTTGCCAGCCTTGCGCGTTCCGCCGTCAGTGAGATCGCCTGCTTTTCCTCACCGAACAGCGTGGCACCTTGCGCCTGACTTGCTGCACGTGTCGGATTGATATTCTCGGAGATCCAGAGTTTGCACCGCGCAACGTCAATTTTTCCATCGCGCTCCACAGGCATTCCCGCAGTGATCATCTGCGAAACCCGACCGGGAGAGACATTGATCAGCTTGGAAAAACCGCTTTTCGAAATGGTGCGCGGCTCTTGTTTTAACGCCGGATCGGCTGAAACTTCATGAGAAATATTCATGAGTATCACCATCTAACCAATTGTTTTTAGCTATAAAATTTAACTGCACAGACCGAAATCCCGCAGTCGCGCTCACCCGCAGCAGACAGATACCCGGAAGGACCCAAACGCTCATGCCCCGACTGCCCTTGCAGCCATTGGCACCACATTCCCGCCGCCTGCCTGCCTTGCCACCAGTGCAGCCATGAATGCTGGTAGTGCCTTCACTCCACCGCGTGGGAAGCTCATAGCCTTGGCATCCCGTGGAAACGGCCAGCCCCTTGCCTCAAACTCGCACTGCCAATCGTTCCATTGAGCGCTGCCCGATGTGACAGCTTCCATCTCGAAAGCCATCTTGCGGATCGAAGGCGCAAGCGTTTCATGCTCAAGCGCCTTTGGCTGTTCGAACATGCTGTTGATCTCAGGCCATCCATGCTTAGCTTGATGATCCAGAACAAGGGCTGGTCTTTTCTCAATCTCAATCAGGTTTCGAAGCAAAGCGGTTCCCGGCCTTGGCAATGCCCCCGGCCCTTTTGCCAATTTGTCGAAAACAGCTATCGACCATGCCGCCTTGAATGGTTCATCGGCAGCGTCATGCACACGCGCCGCGCTCAAGGATTTAATCAGGGATTTATTCAAAGAGGTTTGTAGGACATATTTGTCCACCTTTTCGGCATTCAAATGTCCACCTTTAGGGACAGCCGTGTCCACCTTTTCAACTAAACGTGGACAATTCTGTCCACCTTTATCAGGCGCGATAAACGCTATATCAGCGCCCGTTTCGTCCGCTTTCGTGCCTACCTTGATAACTGCAAAATACGTCAGCGCCTTCGAACGTCCGCCATTGCCATTCGTCGCAACATGGCCGCGCTCACGCAATAATGAGACAGCGCGCTGGATCGTCTTTGGAGAGCAACCAGCCTCTTTTGCAAGCGTCTCATATGACGGCCATGCATTCAGGTTTCCGCTACTGGCGAAGCCCCTGCGATTGAAATAGCGGCTAATACGAAAGGCAGCATCGCGTGATACTGTCGTAAGCTGCTGATCATCGTAAATCTGATCCAGCCACGCCATGCGGCTACGGGTGAAATCATCGCTCATTGCTACGATCCCCCGTATTGCTTGAATTTGCCAGCATACGCGCTTGTTTCATCGCTTCGATAGCGTCTAGCGCTGTAAGAGCAAAACGCTCACGTAGGACAGGTATTTTGGCGCCTACGCATTGCTGTCCGCATTCAAACAGCCATTTCGCAGCAACAAGAATTTCTGGATTAAGCTGATCAGCCATCATCAAGCCTCACCAAGCTGCAAGACTAAACGAGTTTCACCACGATCATCAACCGCAGCAACTTCAAACCAAGGCTGGCCCGGACGTGCCAAAGCTCGCACCTTGTCCTTTGCCCTGACTGTGACAGTCGGGTATTTGGTACGGTCGATATGAAGTTCTGATTTTTGGGCAACGATACGCGTGCGCCAAGATGATTTGCTCGAACCGCCAATCGTAGTGGACTTGCCACCACCAACGCGCAGAACGGCTTCTATCTCGATTATAGGGCGGCTGGGATCGGTAGTGCCTTGAGCCGTGAAAAACGACAATCGAACCGGCTCAGCAAATGCCCGATCGACAACGGCCATGGCCCGATCTCGTAAGCGATGATAACGTGCAGGCATCATATCGACACCTCACATACATCAGCGGCAGCAATTATTTGCCCGCGTTCAACCGCTTTACAGTAAGCCGGTTTGTTCCAATAATGTTCATGGTTTTCCTGTAGTTCGCTGGAAAACCTATTCTCTTTAATTTCAATAAGTAAGGTGGGTTCAAGTGGAAGCCTCCACTTTCCCTTTCACATTACTTATGCAGCGGCGGCTTCCGTATCGAGTTCACTTGCCTTGCGCGAAAGAACGATCTGCGTCAGCACGAAGGCCGTGAGCGCACAACCGGCAATTCCGCCGACCATCGGCACAGCCGTTCCGTCAAAGAACGAGCCTGTCACCCCAATGGCAACGCCGCCAATCACGAAATGCAGCGTACCCATCAGCGCAGAAGCAGTTCCTGCAATCTCGCCGTGGTCTTCCAGAGCCAGCACCGCCGTTGTTGGGATGACAAGGCCAAGGAAACCATAGCCTACGAACAGGAAGCCTGCGATCAACCAGAGCGACTGATGCCCCATGAGTGCGGCGGCGAACATGGCGAGCATTGCCGCTGCAAATCCGGAAACGGCGAATCGCATGACGCGGCGAAGCCCGAAGCGTGCCCCCAACCAGCCGTTCAACTGCGAAACGCCGAAGAACGATACTGCATTGGCCGAAAACGCGATGGCATATTGCGTCGGCGTCAGGCCGTAATGGTCGATAAGCACGAAGGACGAGTTGGCGAGATAGACGAAAAAGGACGCGATGCCAAAGCCGCCAACAAAGACCAGTCCGAGGAAATAGCGATCCTTAAGCAGACGACCGTAGCCGCGCAAGGCGCTGCCCAGATTGCTTTCAAGCCGGGCCTCTGCCGTCCGCGTCTCTTTCTGTGCAGTGGCCACCAGGATGATACCAATAACGGCAGCGACCAGAACCGCCCAGAAAACACCACGCCAGCCAAAGAAGCTGATGATGACGGAACCGGTCAGCGGCGCCAGAATCGGCGAAATGGAGAAAACCAGCATCAGAAGCGACATCAGACGCGCTGCCTCGATACCTGTGTGAAGGTCTCGCACGACAGCGCGCGGGATGACCATACCGGCCGCTGCACCCAGCCCCTGAACGAAGCGGAAAAGCACGAGCACATCTATATCGGTCGCGACGGCGGAGCCAATGCTGCCGATACCGAACAAGACCAGACCGCCATAAAGCGGAAGTTTACGCCCGACCATATCCGACAGCGGCCCGCAGAAAAGCTGCGCAACCGCGAGAGCAATGAAAAAGGCCAGAAGGCTCATCTGCACCGCACCAGTTTCCGCGTGCAAATCGGCGGCAATGGTGGGCAGAGCTGGCAGATACATATCGATCGCAAATGGGCCAATGGCGGAAAGAAGGCCAAGAACAATGGCATTGCGCACAAGACTGGAAGCCATGGGGGACGCGCTTTCATCAATGTTTCGTGAGGTTCCCGCACCGATTTCGAATCTCCGGTTTTGCTTGGGAGGATGGCGCCATCGGGCTCGCAAAATCGGTACAGGACAGATAAATATTTGTATTCGCTACCGGTTTTCGTTCCATCTTGACGATATCGACCTGTTTTCCATTACGGCCGACACTTGAAAACTCTGTAGCGAAAGGCATTCTATACGCATCGTCAAAACAGATTTGACACTGATGTCAAATTAGACACCATTGTCCAAAACGTCAAGCTATCTTATGTTGGAGTTATGAAGCCTACTGACATTATCGACATGGCCGCCCTGCCCGAGAAGCGTGCTGTATCCGAAAAGGGCCTGAATTCCGCGGTGATAAAGCCCGGACAGTGCATGAAGCGCGACTTCATTTTGTGTTCTGCTGCGCGTGTTTTCAATCGCGACGGATTTCAAGGCGCGAGCATAGACCTCATTGCCAACGAAGCGGGCGTGTCACGTCAAACCATCTATAATCACTATCGCGATAAGGAAGCTTTGCTTGCTGCCGTCGTCGAGGATGCGCTTGCACGTATGAACGCGAGCCTGTTCGCAGTTCTGGCCACTTTCCCCCAGACTGGCGAAAATCTGGAGCACGATCTGGTGGCTTTCTCGATCCGCATGAGCCGGAATTGCATATACGATTCGTCCGGTGCGTTTCTGCGCAAGGTAATGCAGGCCAATGAGACCAACCTGCCGCTTGCAGCCAATATTTGCAGCACCAAAGGCCCGGCACAAGCCATCCCGGCCATAGCAGCCCGTCTGGCGCGCCTCGCCATGGATGGTCATCTGCGCGTCGACGATCCGGACCTTGCCGCACGCCATTTCATGGCGCTCATCAATGCCGACACGCACTACCATATGCTAACCGGTCAGGGTGTGGACGATGCAATCATCGAAAAGAGCGCCGTCAACGGAGTACGCACGTTCCTGATGGCCTTCGGAAGTCGATAGAGGCAAGCGCACCCTATTGCGTTCAAAAATTGCACATCTTTCCGCCACAGGCGTCGTCCTATTGCTTTTTCAGATCATATATCATCCGTTCCGGCGAGAACGAACTTGACATCGACCTCCGAATCCGTGGGATAAGCAAACCATGGTACAGGACCTAATCCGTTACGATATTCTCGCTCAGGAAGCCCTACGCGGCGTCATTCGCAAGGTTCTTGCGGAAGTGGCCAAGGCCGGCTTGCCAGGCAACCATCATTTCTTCATCACGTTCCTGACTGGAGCGCCCGGTGTGCGAATTTCCTCGCGCCTGAAGGAAAAATATCCCGAACAGATGACAATCGTTTTACAGCATCAGTTCTGGGACATGCTCGTTACGGATCAACTATTCGAAGTTGGCCTGTCTTTCGGTGATATTCCTGAAAAGCTGACTGTACCTTTTTCTGCCGTCCGTGGTTTCTACGACCCTTCGGTCAATTTCGAACTCGAATTCGATGTCGCGATCGCACAGCCAGAAAGCGACAATGACGAAGGCGGCAATGTAGCGCCTATCGAAATCCTCCCCACGGAAGCACCGGTCGAGAAGGCAGAAAAGCCTAAATCGAAGTCGCGCAAGACTGCAGCCGAAAAAGAAGCCGCTGCGGCCAAAGACAACAATGCAGATGATGGCACCGACAAGGAAGCCAAACCTTCTGCCGATGTTGTTTCACTGGATGCTTTCCGGAAAAAGTAATTCCGCACACACCATCCTCATGTGAATAATGGGCCAGAACTCCGATTGGTTTCGTCCGTTTGTTTGATTGGACAGTTCCGTTTCACTGTTGATCGTGATCAATGGTGAAAAGCAAACCGGCGCTTTATACTCTGTTCTGACGGCAACCAGTTCAGGATTGAGTTCGATGATTCGTGCAATTGCTCAGGCAGTATTGTGGGTAAGCGGCATTGTCGCGGCTTTCTTCGTGGCAAAAGACGAACCCAACTTTCCGCTTCTGCAGATGACAGTTGGGCTTATACTTCTGATTCTGGCGTCCTTGGCCATCTGGTGGTTCACCAACCCCAAAGATCCGCAGAAGTAGAGCCACCCTATTACGAGCTTGCGAGACCGGGCCGAAACGCGGTAATTTTTCAGGAGCCTTCAACATTTCCGCGTGGTTCCATGAGCGATATCGTCAATCTCAGACAGTTCAAAAAGCAGAAAGCCCGCGCTGAAAAAGAAAAGCAGGCTGACCAGAACCGCATTCAATTCGGGCGTACGAAGACCGAAAAAGCTTTCGCTCGCACGGAGACGACAAAAGCGGAACGTTTTCTGGATCAGAACCGTCTGGAAAAAAACGATAAGCCGGACGGGACAAAGTGAACTCGTCAGGAGGTTTACGCAAACATTCCGTCAGTATTCGCGGGCACGCAACCAGCTATACGCTTGAAGACCCGTTTTTCGAACTGGTTGAGGAAATTGCGGCCACACGAGAGCTTTCCGTAGCGGCCCTGATCGCAGAAGTCGACAGCAAGCGTGACAGATCAATCAATCTGTCTTCCGCACTTAGACTTCATGTTCTGGATTGGCTCAAATCCAGAATAATTCAAGGCTGAGGTACAGGCACCACAGGCGTCGTTTCCAGACTTTTCAGGAATTCGTTGAGGGATTGACCACCTTCCGGCGATGCCAGAGGATCTTTCGATCCACCTGCCGGTCCGCCTTGCGGCTTCTCAGCCTCAAGCCGTTGAGCTTCCGCGGCGGTTTTCCGAGCCGCTTCGCGCGCACTGGCTTCGGCACGGCGTCTCGCCTCGTCCTCACGCTGCGAACGATCACGTTCCACTTCATCTGCTTCGAACAGCCCAAGCTGACGACGGAGGCGCTGCTTCTCCATCAAACTCGCCTGCATGGATTCAACACGTTCCTGTTCGCGTTCAAGCGCACGCTGGGTCAGGAACTGAACAAGCGGCTGCCTGTCGAATGACACCTCCGGCGCGCTATAACTACCGCCGAGAGAAAAGGCCACCTGCGGAGAAATACCTGTATCGGCGCCATCCCCGTTCTGGAACGTCAAAGTACCGTTTCCGCCAATTCCTAGTGTCGACAGGTCGAATTGCAGATCGCTGAGAAGAGCAGCATTTCCATCGCTCAGATTTGCCGCAGCCATACGTGCGACACCGCCGCTGATCGTAAAGTCAAACCGCGCGTTGCCTGGCGCAAATGTGCCCTGCCCGGTTGCCTTGTCGGCAATGCCGACAAATTGCTTGGAAGCAAGCTTGTCGGAACCGGAGAACTGATCGCCCGTTGCATCGGCCGCCGCTATCATTGCAGGCAATGCCGCCCCATCCAGACCGTCGACGGTGAAATTCTCCACGTCAAAACTTGCCGCTCCCGCCAGCGATCCGACCAGCGCCGCAACGCTCTCGCCGCTACCATTCAGATTGACGGCAGCTTTCACCACACCGCCCAGCGGTGCAGAACCGTTCTCTAGCTGGTAAAAATCCTTGAGCTTTGCGCCACTCCATTTGAGCTCTGTCGAGAGGAGTGCATTCTTGTCGCTATTGCTCAGAGAAACGTTTCCAACCAGATATCCACCTGCCCAGTTGCCGGTCAATTCGTTCAACTGAAGACTATCCATGGTCTTCAGAAGCCGCGTTGAAAACTCCGTAGCGGTCCCGAACCCTTCCATATGAGCTTGCGCCACGTTGAGCTTCATATCCAGCAATAACGGCAGGGACGGACGGACCGCGAATGCACCACGCGGCCAGATTGTCTTCGTGGTGGGCTTGGCCGGCTCAAATGCATCCTGCCCAAGCATGATAGCAGCAAGACTATCAACCTCGAGCGTCGCGAGCTTTGCCTCACCCTTCAACTGCGGCAGGCCGCTATCGGCAAAATTGGCCTCCAGCCGCGCGGAAACATCTTCTCCATCCAGCTTTCCTGTCAGATTGGGAAACCGCAAGATACCCTTTGCGAACTGAAAATCGCTGGCAAGGTCTGCTGAAAGCCCTTCACCAAATCCGGGCAGCGCGAAACCAGCCGTTGCGATGAAAGGCTGCAGGTCCGCAGACTTCAACTGGGCTTTGCCGCTGGCAGCGATATCCCCGCCGACAAGCGAAATCACACCGTCTGCAGTCGCCAAGCCGTCTGGTGCCGTGAGCTTGAGCAATGTCCGCATGCCTGCACTCGGCGCACCCTGCATGCTCAGGTCGGCGGTAAGTTCACCAGCAAGCCCAAGCGGCAAGGCAGGCAAGCCGATCAATGCGAGTACCGCCTCGCCTTGCTCTGATGTTGCCGTGCCGTTCAATTGCATCTGCAACGGCTCGCCCTCACCCTCGCCACCGCTCGCCGTGCCCGACAGGTCCAGCTTCATGCCGCCTGTTTTCCCGGTAACACTGAACGAAAACTCCCCGACACCGGGAGCACTTTTGGTGTTTGCCTCAGCAGGCCGGGCACTCTTACCCTTGGATGCCGCGCCTTTAGCAGGTGTCTTGTTCGCCACAGGCACGGACGGCGCCACCGCATTGGCGATGACATTGATCTCGCTATCCTCGAACAGCCCAGGGAAATTCGCCGCACGCAACGAAAGCGCATGAAACAGCGGTAGCTGGGGATAGCGGTTGGCCATCAGCGAGAGGAAACGCGAAAGATCTCCAGACAGTATCGTCGCATCGAGCGAGCCGGAAGGCGTATTGGAGAAGGGTTCGTAGGTGCCTGTTGCAGTAAGCGTCGTGCCCGCTACATCGCCAACCAGCAGCCGGTCGAAATCGAAGCGCCCGTCATGCAGCCGGAGCGCCATGTCGACATTGGCCGCTTCCATGTCCTGATAGCGGACAGGCCCTGCCTTGAATGCCAGGTTCAGCGATTGGCCATCGAGAAAACCCAGCCCGTCACCACTGGAGAAAAAGGCCGTAAAAGCTTGCAGCGCTTCGCTTTCCACCGCTCCGCCATTGAGCGTCAGCGTAATTGAAGGCTGTGCCAACCCTTTCACTTCGCGAACAAACGAGCCTTTGAGTGTGGTTTTTCCCAACGCAATTTCGAGATTATCGATCCGCTGCATTCCGTCGCGAAGATCGACCTGTCCTGAAAAACCCGCGCCTTCGAGTTTGCGCACAGAATCGTCAACTGTCTCGTTCAGCCAGCTTGCGAGACCGGACGGCTGACGCGACGCAACAAGCATATCACCCTTAAAGCCAAAATCCTTGCCAACCGAGAGCGTGCCCTTGGCTTCCACCTTGGTTCGCCCCGGAAGATCAGCAGCGAACTGACGAATATTCCAGTTCTTTCCGTCAGGCTCCGCGCTCACTGTGACTGAGCGTATCGTTGTACCACCTGCAATGACGGCAGGCAGACGCAAATCCACATTGCCGGGTATAGTCGGAATGGGCAGTTGTTCGAGAACACGACGCGCTATCGCAATACGATCAGCCACCGGCATTACGGAACCGGATTGTTCTTCACTGGCGGCTTCATTCGGCCCCCAGAAAAGCTGCTGCCCATCGGCGCTGACCTCGAAACGCGGCTTGTCGCCATAATCGATGAATGCCTTGCCATTCACCACATAAGGATTGTCGGCAGGCCCCTGCTCCATCCGAAATTCGCTGGCATCGAAGCGATTGCGATCCGCCTTGAATTGACCGGTTACGCGCACACCACTGAAGAAGGGTGTTTCCGTCGGCGTTTTCTGATCCTTAGTCGTCTTGGCAACCATATCGGAAGAGCGGAGCGAAAAGTCACCGGCATAGTCGAGCCGACCTTCAGTCACGGTCACATCGCCATCGGTCTCGAAAGTAGCCGGGATTGCTTTTGGCGAAATACGTGCGCGAACGCGCAGCGACCCGTCCGGCTTTGCCTCGCCACTCGTTAGGTCGATTGCCAGCTTTTCGCCCTGAAGAACGAGACTTCCGTTTGCCTGCCATGGACCTGCAAGACTGTTTGCGGAGATCACAGCATCAAGTTCGGTAGCTGTATGACTGCGACCGCTTGCCTCTTCGCGAAGGGTAATTGTTCCGTCACTGACGGAAAGCCGTTCCAGCCTGATTTTCGTCGGATCGAGCGGCGTCGACGGGCGGATTGCCCAATCAACCTTGCCGCTTTTGTCGAGAGAAATTGTAACCTGTGGACGATCCACACGCATATCGAAAATCAGAAGCTGGCCGCGCAGAAACGGCATCAGCTCGGCGTCCATCGAAAACGTATCGACGGTCATCACCGGATGAGCTGCATCAGGCCCAACACGCACATCAGAGAACGCGACGGAAGGAAACGGCAAAAGCCGTGCGCTGACGTCACCAGCGACCTTGACAGGGCGCCCCAAAACACGGCTGGCCTCGCGCTCGAAATCGGCACGATAGCCGCTCCAGTCAACAAAAGGCGGCACGACAAGTGCTGCCGTCAACAGCAGCACGAAAAGCCCGCCGACGATGACGAATATGCGGCCCAAGAACCAGCTCCGGTCAAACAGATTGCAAGTTAGCGCGAAACAAAGAGTGAATCACGCTGTCTTTATCTGCGCAACATAACGGCATCGATCCGGCGACAACAAGGCAAATTGCATCACAGCCACATCGATATGCACGCCTGCCTGAATCAAACTCTTGGCAAACCCGTCCAAACGGCTGATTTGAATCAGGAAATCAGTATTTTACCCGGATTCATGATGTTGTCGGGATCGAGCGCTTTCTTGATGGTTCGCATGTAGTCCGTGGCTTCGCCCAGCTCCATGGCCAGATACTTCATCTTGCCCTGCCCGATGCCATGCTCGCCGGTACAGGTTCCCTCCATGGCAATGGCGCGCTTGGTCAGCCGATCCATGAAAGCTTCGGCACGCTCCATCTCGCTGGCATCTTCTGTATCGAGAAGCAGGAGAAGGTGGAAATTACCATCTCCCACATGCCCGACAATCGGCGCTATAAGACCTGTTTCGGCAAGGTCCTTTTCCGTCTCGCCGATGCAGTCTGCAAGACGTGAAATCGGCACGCAGACATCGGTGGAAACGCCCTTGCAACCGGGCCTCAGCAGAAAGGACGCAAGATAGGCGTCGTGACGCGCCCGCCATAGCCGGTCGCGTTCCTCAGCATCGTGGGTCCACTGGAAATTGCCCCCACCATTGCCTGCAGCAATTTCTCCAAACAATTCCGCCTGTTCGGCAACGCCGCTTTCCGTGCCGTGGAACTCGACAAACAGATAGGGCTGTGCCTCATAAGGCAGTTTGGAATGGAGGATCAGCGCCTGCATCTGAAGCGTGTTTACAAGCTCGATACGTGCAACGGGGATACCCATCTGGATGGTTTCAATCACCGTGCGGCAAGCCGAATCCACATCCGGGAAAGGACAGATACCACCGGAGATCGCCTGCGGTATCCCCTGTAGTTTCAATGTCAGTTCGGTGATGATGCCAAGTGTTCCCTCGGCTCCGACAAGCAGCCTCGTGAGATCGTAACCCGCAGCCGTCTTCTTCACGCGCTTGGAAGTCTCGATCAACCGCCCATCGGGCATCACGGCTTTCAGCGCCAGCACATTCTCGCGCATGGTCCCATAACGCACTGCATTCGTACCGGACGCACGGGTGGAAGCCATGCCGCCCAGCGTGGCATTGGCACCCGGATCAATCGGAAAGAACAGTCCCGTATCGCGCAGATATTCATTCAGTTCCCGGCGCGTAATGCCCGGTTCCACCACGCAATCCAGATCTTCCGCGTGCACCGCAATCACCCTGTTCATGCGCGTGAGGTCAAGAGAGACACCACCAGCGGGCGCATTCACCTGCCCTTCGAGCGACGAACCGGCGCCGAAGGCGATAACCGGAACGCGATGTTCGGCGCAGATACGCACAACATCCTGCACCTCCTGCGCAGTCTCCGCAAAGATGACGATGTCCGGCGCCTGTGTCGGTACATAGGTCGTCGTGTGACCGTGCTGCTCGCGGATAGCCTGACCGGTCTGCGCACGCTCACCGAAACGCTGCTTGAGAATACCCACTGCTGCTGCAATACCGTTCTCATTGCGTGCAAGCGCGACAACATTTTCAAGCGACATCGTTCATTCTCCGAAATTCATAGTCAAACGGCAGGCAACGCCAATGCGACCGGGTCTTGTCCAAGATGCTCGGCAACGGCGCGGATCACCAGATTATGGTCCTCGCGCTGCGGCAGCCCCGATACGATTACTGCGCCGATTACGCCTGCCCCTGCAACGCGGATCGGAAATCCGCCGCCCGCCAGCGCGTAATCTTCGACATTCAATGCTTTATGGAGAGCAAACATGCGATCGTCGCGATTCTGTTCCAGAACAAGACGATAGGTCGAAGCATGAAAGCGGCGCACGACATTGAACTTGCGGCGCAACCATTCCTGATTGTCCACTGTGCTTCCGGCGGTCGTCGCATAAAACAATTGCCGGTCCCACAGGGAAATTTCGGTGGCAATGCCGAGCTTTTCCTTCACGGCGATATCGCGAATGCGATGACCAAGCGCGAATGCTTCATTCTCGTCAAATGACGGAAAAATAAGCGCCTGTTCCTGCCGGATGATCTGCGCAATCGCCTGCTTGCTGTCGTCGCCCTGTGCCATTCTCTGCATTTCCCCGATGAGCCGCACGAAATCTGTGCGTTCCTTGTGCGCCTTCGATCACGTGATTGCAATAAGGGTTGTCCGCCATCAAACTTGATTGATCGGATGCAATCCACTAGTGGAGCCTTATGGTTCAGAACCCCAATATAGATGTGCCCCTGAAAGGCGATCAAATACCGGATTTTGTCGAAACCGCCGTGTTCAAGCGCGACGTGTTCTCGGAAACCCATGCCGGTTATTTCGTAGGCGATCCCGATACCCGTATCATCCGTCGTGTCGTAAGCGCTGCTCCCTGGTGGTCGAAGCCGCTGGCATGGATATTGGCCCGGCGCGAAATCCGTGGCCTCAAGACTGTACGCGGCATTGAAGGTGTCCCGCAGCTCCTCGCCGTCGATAAGGACGGGCTGTATCGATCCTGGACGGAAGGCACACCGCTGCATCTTGCGCGCCCGTCCGATCCGAAATGGTATCGCACCGCGCACCGCATCCTGCGCGATATGCGCCGTCTTGGCGTTACCCACAACGACCTCGCCAAACCGCAAAACTGGCTGATGACGCCTGAAGGTGAAGCTGCAGTCATCGATTTCCAGCTTGCAAGCGTGCATCGTCGTCGTGGCGCGCTCTATCGCCTGATGGCCTATGAGGATTTTCGCCACCTCATCAAGCAGAAGCGTGCTTTCGCAAAGGACATGATGACACCAACGGAAAAGCGCATTCTGGCGCGCCGTTCGCTGCCGTCGCGCATCTGGCTGGCGACAGGCAAGAAAGTCTACAACTTCATCACGCGCGGCATTTTCAGCTGGTCGGACGGCGAAGGCACCGGTGACCGGATCGACAATGAAGGTCCTGCAATTCAGGCGGCCCTCAAATCTGATCCGCGTGTCTCGGATGTAGCTCTCGCGCTTTATTCGCTGCCAGCCAAGGGCGTCGGCATCTATGCTTTCGTGGAGACTCTCAACGCCGACGAAAAAAGCCTGCGCGCGCGCTTGAAAGGCCAGAAGGTTGAACTGATCCAGCCGGTTGCCCATCTGCCCCGGCGCGCTGACGGGACCATCCGGGACGACATTCTGCGGCTGATCGCGATGAACCAGATGACGGAACTCGATGATCTGTTGCAGCGCGAACCGGAACTGCGCGGACTTGTGGAAGCACTGGCCTCGCATCGCCTGAACTTTACGGATCGTCGCGTCACTCAATTAGAGTAGTCGAATATTTTAACCCTTTCGCTGGTCTTTCAGCCACGAATCATTACATTCGGGTCAAATGTCTGACTTTCCCGACGATATGCCGTTTTTCGGCGATGACGACGCTCCGGCAGGCCGCACGCCTGCTCCCGGTGGCATTGCCGCACGTGCCATGGCAGCACGCAACCAGCAGCGTGGCGAGCCTGATTACCTGAAAGGGTTGAACCCCGAGCAACGTCAGGCAGTCCTGACGACGGAAGGTCCTGTTCTGGTGCTTGCCGGTGCGGGCACGGGAAAAACGCGCGTTCTGACAACGCGTATTGCACATATTCTGACCACCGGCCTTGCCTATCCAAGCCAGATTCTCGCCGTGACTTTCACGAACAAGGCCGCGCGCGAAATGAAGGAGCGTATCGGTCATCTGGTCGGAGGCGCAGTCGAAGGCATGCCGTGGCTCGGCACGTTCCACTCGATCGGTGTCAAGCTTTTGCGTCGCCATGCGGAGCTTGCAAATCTGACATCGGATTTCACGATCCTCGACACCGACGACGTGATCCGGCTTATCAAGCAGCTCATTCAGGCTGAAGGGCTTGATGACAAGCGCTGGCCTGCCCGCACCTTCGCCAACATGATCGATGGCTGGAAGAACAAGGGATTCGGGCCATCCGATATTCCGGAAGGCGATGCGCGCTCGTTCGGCAACGGTCGTGGCCGCGAGCTTTATCAGGCCTATCAGGAGCGCCTGCGCACATTGAACGCCTGCGATTTCGGCGATCTTCTGCTGCATCCGATCCGTATCTTCCGCAATCATCCGGATATCCTGCGCGAATATCACGCGAAGTTCCGCTACATTCTGGTGGACGAATATCAGGATACGAATACGGCGCAATATTTGTGGCTGCGTCTGTTGGCGCAAAGGCCGCAGACACGTAACACAGCACCAGCGCCTATTCCGACCGAAGGTCGGCAAGCCCGACCGGGCGTCGCGCCTGATGGCGCGCCCCCGCGGAGCGAGCCGCGCAGCGGCGACAGCGTGAGCGCAAACAAATCAGCACAGGTAAACCTGTGCTGCGTCGGCGACGACGATCAGTCGATTTACGGCTGGCGCGGAGCAGAAGTGGACAATATTCTTCGCTTCGAAAAGGATTTTCCGGGCGCAGTCGTCATCAAGCTTGAGCGCAATTACCGCTCCACAGCGCATATCCTCGGTGCAGCCGCCCACCTGATCGCACATAACGAGGGTCGCCTAGGCAAAACGCTGTTTACCGAAGCACCCAATCCAGACGATCCACGGGTCAAAGTTCATGCGGCCTGGGACTCGGAAGAGGAAGCTCGTGCTGTCGGCGAAGCCATTGAGCAGGCCCAGCGTCAGGGGCATCTCCTCAACAACATGGCGATCCTCGTCCGCGCTTCTTTCCAGATGCGTGAATTCGAAGACCGTTTTGTCACGCTCGGCCTTAATTACCGCGTCATCGGCGGCCCGCGCTTCTACGAGCGGCTCGAAATCCGTGATGCGATGGCATATCTGCGTGTCGTTGCACAACCGGCAGACGATCTGGCGCTGGAACGCATCATCAACACGCCTAAGCGTGGTCTGGGCGAAGCCGCGATCCGCCAGATCCATGACTATGCACGTGCACGCGATATTTCGATGTTTTCCGCGGCCTGCGATCTCATTGAAACCGAGGAATTGAAGCCGAAACCACGCTCCGCACTGCGCGAAGTGGTCGAGAATTTCCTGCGCTGGCAGTCCCTGATCGACAACACGCCGCATACGGAACTGGCCGAAACCATTCTGGATGAATCCGGCTATACGGCCATGTGGCAGAATGACAAATCGGCAGAAGCACCGGGCCGGCTTGAAAACCTCAAGGAACTGATCCGTTCCATGGAGGAATATGAGAGCCTGCGTGGATTCCTTGAGCATGTCGCACTCGTCATGGACGCCGAACAGAACGAGGATCTGGATGCCGTCAACATCATGACGCTGCATTCGGCCAAGGGTCTGGAGTTTGAAACCGTCTTTCTTCCCGGCTGGGAAGAAGGCCTGTTTCCGCACCAGCGCGCGCTTGATGAAGGCGGACGTTCCGGCCTTGAGGAAGAGCGCCGCCTCGCCTATGTCGGCGTGACCCGCGCCAAGAAAAACCTGCATATCTGGTTCGTTTCCAACCGACGCATCCACGGCATGTGGCAATCGACCATTCCTTCCCGTTTTCTGGAAGAACTACCGGAAGCGCATGTGGAAGTGGCCGAACTGGAAGGCAATTACGGCGGTTATGGCGGAGGCTATGGACAGTCCCGCTTCGACAAGGCTGATCCATTCCAGAATTCCTATTCGACACCCGGCTGGCAGCGCGCGCAGCAGAATCGCTCCGATGCCACCCGTAACAACTGGGGTTCTCGTTCGGGCAGCAAAGTGGAACGCATCGGCTATGGCGAGACCGATTCCGGTTTTGGAGCTGGTCGTGGCTCCATCAAGGGACGCACGATTGACGGTGAACTGGTGGCTAAGTCAGTGGCCGACAAGCCATCGGCCTTCAAGGCGGGCGACCGCGTGTTCCATATCAAGTTCGGCAACGGAACGATTTCGCTTATTGACGGCAACAAGCTGACCATCGATTTCGACAAGGCCGGACAGAAGCGCGTTCTCGATAGTTTCGTCCAGCCGATCTAGTTTCCATCACAGATGAAGGATCAGGGCAGCCGGATTATTCCGGCTTGCCCTTTGCCCATGTGACGTCACCCTTGTAAAGCGGCACGGTTGAAAGCGACGTTTTCGCTGAACCGTCCTGAACCTGTGTCGCATGGGCGAGATAGAGCAGAGTATTGTTTGTCTTGTCGTATATGCGCGTGATGACAAGCTTCTTCCAGATCAAGCTTGTACGCTCGGAGAACACCCGTTCCCCGCCCTTACCGAGATCGATATCTGCGATAGTGATCGGCCCTGTCTGCTCGCAAGAGATGGACGCATTGGACGGGTCCTCAAACCAGTTGCCTTTCTGCAGCCGGTCGATCATGCCGCGCGAAAACGACGCCAGATGACAGGTTACGCCCTGCACTTTCGGGTCCTGTACCGCATCGATGACGATATCGTTTCCAAGCCAGTCGACGCCAACCTTGCCAACTTCTTCAGCCGGAGCGGCCGAAGCCGCAACGACCAACATGGGAGCAAGCAACAACCCGGCAAAACGCTTCAGTCCGACCATATCTTCCAGCCTCCAGAACTGTTGTGATGCCAAGGTGGGTAAACAATTGCGGCTTTGCAAGAGCCGGAATTCAGCCGCTCCACTTTTCCAGAAACGCCTCGATTTCGAGCGTCTGGATGTCTGGAACCGCTTCATAGAGCTTTTCCACCGACCAGTTCCACCATTCGAGTTCGAGCAGTCGGTCTATGACAGCATTATCGAAGCGTTTGCGGATGAAACGAGCGGGAACACCGCCGACCACATGATAGGGTGGCAAATTCTTCGTCACGACCGCATTCGCGCCAATCACGGCACCGTGGCCAATCTGAACGCCCGGTGTGATGACCGCGCCGTGGCCGATCCATACATCGTTACCGATGATCACGCGCTGCTCCTGACGGCTTGCCCGGAACTCGCCATCAACGCCCAGATAACGAAAATATTCATTCGGTCGATAACTGACTTTATGAGTCGTGAGCCGCTCCATCGGGTGTTCGAGAGCATTGATGCGAACATTCGCAGCAATTGAACAAAACTTGCCGATCTCGGCATAGATTCCCTCGCCGTTCCGCTCGAAATAAGTGAAGTCGCCGACCGTGACTTCACGAAGAATCACACGCTCGCCAATATCGGCATACCGTCCCAGCTTGACGGATTTCAGCTGAGCCGTCGAATGAATGCGGGGTTCGCTGTTCTGGAAACGGAGATCATCTGACGACATCATTGCAAACTCACCTCAAGCTTCCCTGCAGCGCAGTCAGCTCTGGAACGAACTGCTTAAGCCGCTTCCTGCGAACTATCTTGCTCGCCGGAAAGATAATCCTTGATAACATTCGGCAGAACATCGTCAAACTTCGCAATGAGGGCCTGGTGAATTTGGGCTCGAAAAGCGGGCTCGAAACGCTCAAAACCCTGCACGCAGCCGAAGGGCGCTGAACCGGCCTCGATCGCCTCAAGTTCTTCCGCCCAATGTTTTTCCTGGACAAAATCCAGATAAGCCAGTTCTCTCGCCGGACGAACAGAAGCTTTGTGCCGCAAAATCTCCAGATGATTGGCGAGAGCAACCGTATTGAACTGTTCGATATCGCGATATCGAAAACCGACCTGCCGATTCAGAACATCGGGACGTTCGGTGAAAAAAGCCGCCAGCGTGCTGCGCCGCAACGGATGTGGGTGATGATGGATCGACATGAATCGATCCTTCATGCCAGCAGTGACAGCGCCTTTCCATTGCGCCATGCGGAATTTCGGAAACGTATATTCATACCGCGATATCTTGCCAAGCAAATGGCGCAGCTTGTACTTCCAGCGTGTGTTTTCAGGTCGCACCCAATCGCCATGAAGAACAGGGCGCTCGTTCTCATAAAGATCGGATACTGTCAGCGGAGCATTCACGAAGAAATCGTCGTTGGAATAAATAAAATGCTCCGACAGCCCGGGTATCCGCCACATCGCACCTTCAATAGCGCGGGCGTTGAACGAAGGGCGAGCAGCCGGCAAACCATCAAAAATATCATCATGTGATACGATCTGGATAAAAGAAGCATCACATTTGCCCTCATGCTTGAATGCATCGAGGAAACGGGGCTTCTGATGATCGGTGATGATGAAAATGCGCTTGATGAACGGGGCGAATTTGATGACGGAAGCGATGTTATAATAAATCTCGCCATTATCGAGATAACGTTCGTTTGTAACGGCTTCGAAATGCGTGCGATCAGAATTTGGCGCGAACCTTTTTCTGGCAGCCATATGCGCGGGATCCTGCCCGTCAACCCAAGCGATTACGTAATCGACTTCCAATATTGCCCTCACAAGAAATTGCAATTTTATGACCGAAATATATCAGTTCGATCAACCTTGCAAAAAGAAAGAACGAAGAAGCTGTTCAACTTTGGTCACGCGGATGAGACAGGAGCCAAACTGTGCGAAGAGCCATTATCCACCGCGCGACAAATAGTCAAAAGTTTCAGAAATTATTGAAAATTGAGCAAATGGCCGTACATTACCGCCATGCTCTTCATGATGCAGGATGCGGCTATATCGACCGTTCTGCAGCGCATAAAGAAAAGATAGATTGTTGATCAGCGCATCAAGGCGCGTACGGAAATTCAAGGCTGACTGGACATGAAAAAATTCCTGCCCATCTTCATCATCGCCTTCATCGTCGTTATCGTCGGCGCTGCGGGTCTCAATCTTTTCCGAGACAAGGAAGCGGCTAAAGAACCCTTCGGCGGTCCGCTTAACCTTGTGACCATGGATGGCACGCCTTTCACCGAGAATGACCTGCGCGCTGCGCCAGCAGCAATCTTTTTCGGCTTCACCCATTGCCCGGACGTCTGCCCCACCACGCTCTATGAGCTTGATGGCTGGCTGAAGCAGCTTGGGCCGGAAGCCAGTGACATCAAGGCTTATTTCATCACCGTTGATCCGGAACGCGACACGCAGGAAGTCATGAAGACCTATGTCGGTAACGTTTCCGACCGCATCATTGGCATCACCGGTACACCACAGAATATTGCTGATATGGTCAAATCCTACCACGTCTATGCCAAGAAGGTTCCGGGCGAAGACGGCGAATATACGATGGATCATACAGCATCGGTATTTCTGCTCGACAAAGGCGGTCGCTTCCGCAGCACAATCGCCTATCAGGAAAACCCGGATACGGCTCTGGAAAAGTTGAAGAATCTGGCCAAAGGCGCTGCAAAGAGCTAAATAGAATCTACGAAGCATTTCCATCGGAAATGCGTCAGAGCCTGAATCAAAAAGCGGCATGTGTGTGCGAAAATGGTGATTTTCGAGTACCGGAGCGCAATGTACTTCTGAGCATGGTCCCGAAAAGTTGCAGACTTTACGGATAAGACTATGCACCAGAGAAAGCTACATGAGCACCGGAACGCAGAAAAATTGCCATTTGCAACCATACAGGTCGGCTTTTGGTACAGACTCTCAAAGATAGAGAGCTTTATTACTTCATGGCCCAGTCACGACTTTTCTTTTCGGCGGATAAGGCAGAAGCCGAGCGCGTCTACAACATTCTCGAACAGGCTTTCGAGGAAGACGGCTTCCCCATCGCTATCACCGAAATCGATGAAGACCGGCAGATTTTCGAGGTGTCGGTTTATGTCGAGGACGATGCCGAAGATGTCGCCAAGCGGATCGATGCGTTGGTGGGTGCGGACATTTTCTCCGTTGAAGAACTGCCCGACATCGACTGGGTCACGCATTCGCTGGAAGGTCTGAAGCCTGTCAGAGCCGGGCATTTCTTTGTCCATGGCTCGCACGACCGCGACAAGATCGAAGCAGGCGACATCCCCATTGAAATCGATGCTGGTCTTGCCTTCGGCACCGGCCATCACGGAACGACGGCAGGATGCCTTGAACTGATCGAGGAAACTGTCAACGGCGAACATCCGACCAATGCGCTCGACCTTGGCACCGGCAGCGCTGTTCTTGCCATCGCCATAGCCAAGCTCGCTCCCATTCCTGTACTGGCTACCGATATCGATCCTGTCGCCGTCACCGTCGCCGCAGAGAATGCCGCCAAGAACGGTGTGGCAGAACATATCGTTACGGCAACGGCGGAAGGCTTCGGCCACCCGATCTTCCGTTCCTATTCGCCATTCGACCTGATCGTCGCCAACATTCTTGCCAATCCGCTTATCGAGCTGGCACCTTCCCTCAAGGAGCATCTGGCATCCGGCGGTTCCATCGTTCTTTCCGGAATACTTGACAGTCAACACGATGCAGTGCTCGCTGCCTATCAGGCACAGGGACTCACCCACCAAAAGACGCTGCATCGCGAAGGCTGGGTAGCAATTCATCTGAAATAACAGGCCGTTTGAACCACGGCGTATTCCTGTTTTGAGCGAGTTAAACCTATGGCTTTTCAGAGTTTCGACGTCACCACAAATCCGGCCAATGGCGGCCCACGCGTTGCGAAGCTGCGCGCGAAAATGGCCGAACTTGGCCTTGACGGATTTCTGGTTCCTCGCGCAGACGAGCATCAGGGTGAATATGTTCCGCCCCATGCGCAGCGCCTTGCCTGGCTGACCGGCTTCACCGGATCGGCCGGTGCCGCGCTCGTCCTCAAGAATAGCGCCTATATCTTCGTCGATGGGCGTTATGAACTGCAGGTCCGCGCCCAGACGGACCCCAAGGTCTTCTCCTATGAAAGCCTCGTTACAAATCCGCCGGCTTCCTGGCTGGCAGAAAACGGCAAGGGCCTGCATATCGGCTTCGATCCTTGGCTCCATACCATTTCCGAAGCCCGCAATTTACGTGAAGCACTGGAGGCTCAGGGCGGTCAGCTGGTCCCGGTCGAAACCAATCTTGTCGACGCCGTATGGGACGATCAGCCTGAAGTGCCAACGGCAGAGGTCACAATTCAGCCGGCCCGTTTCGCAGGACATGAAGCGGAAGACAAGATCAAGGAAATACAGGCAGCCGTTACCGCAAGCGGCGCCAGCGCAACTGTCCTGACTGACCCGTCATCAGTCGCATGGGTGTTTAATATCCGCGGCAAGGACGTATCCAACACGCCGCTTCCGCTAAGCTTTGCCATCATTCCTGCGAAGGGTGAGCCAGAGCTTTTCATCGATGAACGCAAACTTGCCATTGAACCGCGCGCCTATCTGACCCAGCTCGCCAAGCTCTCGGCACCGAGCGATCTGGAAGGGCATCTCAGTGCTCTCGCGGCCAAGGCAGAAGCTATTCTTCTAGACCCGACTCTTGCGGCTGAGCAGCTCCGCCTCGTTGTCACCAGCGCAGGCGGCAGTGTGATCGAAGGCAAAGACCCTGCCCGTATTCCACGCGCAATCAAGAACAAGGCTGAACTTGATGGCTCACGCGCCGCCCATGAGCGCGACGGTGTGGCTATGGTCAATTTCCTCTCATGGGTCGACGGCCAGAAGCCCGGCACAATCGATGAAATCAGCGCAGCGCAGAAGCTGGAAGAATCGCGTGCCGATGCCGGGCGCGACTTCCAAATGCCGCTGGAAGACATATCCTTCGACACGATCTCCGGTGCGGGGCCGAACGGCGCAATCATCCATTATCGCGTCAATACCGACACCAACAGAACGCTTGAAGATGGCGAGCTATATCTGGTCGATTCCGGCGCACAATATCGCGACGGAACTACCGATATCACCCGCACCGTCCCCATCGGCAAGGTAACGCCAGATACGATCAAGGCATTCACGCTCGTGTTGAAAGGTGTGATTGCGATCACGACGGCTCGCTTCCCGAAAGGCACACGCGGGCAGGATATCGACGTTCTGGCGCGCATCGCATTATGGAAGCATGGTTTCGACTATGCGCACGGAACCGGCCACGGCGTCGGCTCCTACCTGTCAGTGCACGAAGGCCCACAGAGCATTTCGAAAAAGGGCGCGCAGGAACTGCTGCCAGGCATGATCCTTTCCAATGAACCGGGCTATTACAAACCCGGTTCATTCGGCATCCGCATCGAAAACCTTATCATCGTTACCGAACCGGAAGTGCCGGAAGGCGGCGACATTGCGATGATGGGCTTCGAAACACTGACGTTCTGCCCTATCGACCGTCGTCTGATCGACAAGTCGCTTTTCACGCAGGAGGAAATCGACTGGCTGAACCGCTATCATGCCAGCGTGCGCGAGAAGCTGTCCGGCCACCTCAAGGACACTGAACGCAAATGGCTTGAAGCGGCAACCGCGCCGCTTTGATAATGCATTCACACCGTGAAATGGCGTAGCGCGATCAAAAGCGCTACGCCCGCAAAGAACATGGTCATCATGCTGAGCCGCAACGAAAGCACGATGCAAACCGCGAGCACGAGCAGTTCCCGCCAGCCATGATCCGAAGCAGGCGCGGCCACGATGGCCGTCAGAACGGCTGCAGGCACGGCGTTGAGCGCCGCTTCCACCCGGTAATGCACACGGCTGAAGCGTGACAGGACCAGATGCCCGCCAATACGGGTGAGATAGGTGCAGAGCGCGCCTACGAGAATGATCCAAATCGTGGTGGACATTTACGCCTCCCCTTCGCGTGGCTTGGCAATAATCGCCGCAAGAACAATGCCGCCGAGTGCACCCAGCGAAACATGCCACGGCGACCCCACGAACTTGTAGGCTGCCACGGCTGAAATCGCACTGACGATCACGACCGGCAACCAGTTCTGCCGATGGCGGAAACTCATCACCATGCCGAGAAAATAGATCGGCAACAAAAAATCGATGCCGAAGGCGTAGGGATTCGTGATCAGATTGCCGAACAGCCCGCCAATCAGCGCTTCGAGAACCCAGGTCAGATAGAATGTGAGCCCGATGGCCATATACCAGACGAAGGTGACCGGCTTACCGGCTTCCGCTCGTTGTTCAACTTCCGCATACTGGATGTCTACCAGTACGAAAAAGGCCAGTGCCTTCTGCCATGGCTTGAAGTGACGGATACGCCGACCTGTGCTCGCCGAGTAAAGCACGTGCCGGAAATTGACGGCGAAGATCGACATGACGATCATCCACGGCGCAATGTTCTGGCCGAAAAGATCGAGCCCGACCATCTGGCTGGCACCGGCATAGATGATGGAACTCATGAACACCGCTTCGGCGAGCGACAATCCGTTATCGACAGCAAGCGCACCGAACAGCAGGCCAAAGGGCGCGCCGACAACGACAAGCGGAAGTCCGCGCCGGACACCGTCAATAATATCGGCGCGCGCTGAAGCCCTTACGGGCCGAAAAGTCTGATCCACGAATATTCACTCCTCCGAATGAAGAGTAGTTAGGAAATTCTGCGGCCCGTTGGAATATGATTTCCCAAAAAATCATACTATTAAACAGCAATGCCGCATTTGCGCATCACTCATAAATCCGGCTGATGCATTCATGAACGATTATGATTGTTGTGGAACGGTCTTTTCGATTTTGTGCATCCAGTCTACGAGCGGACGAGCCCGTTCGGTGAAGTCGACAAGACGATCCGCCAGATCGGCACGGGTAATCGTTTCAGGGTCGATTTCTATCCGCACCGAGAAATGCCGATTGCGAATTGCTTCCAGCAAATCATCATCGGTCACGGCCTCGAAACCACGTGGCGTGCGTTTCAGCCGGTCGTAATCGCTGATTTTCAAACCATTTTTCTTGAGTTTCGCGACCATGGCGCGGAATTCTTCCGGCTTCTCTGCAATGGCCGTGCGTATAGCCAGAAGCAGTTCCTTCTTTGGGCCCCACCAAGCCACACAGGCGTAACAGTCGCGGACACCTGGCAGGCCGATGCAGACATAGAAGCAGCCACTCTCGTCCCATTTGGTACCCGATTGCGACAGCAGCGCAGACAGGTGACGGTTATAGGGGGCCTTGTCCTTGGAAAACCGCGTATCCCGTTTGATGCGGAACTGCGATTTCACACGGTCGCCCTTGAACGGCAGACCGGCTTTTTCAAAACGACCCGTCAATTCCTCGACAAGATCGCCAAGCGGTTCCTTCAATTGCTGCTCGAAAATATCCTTGTTCTCGACGAACCATTCGCGATTCTGGTGAAAATCCAGAGCTTTCAGAAACGGGATCGCTTTTTCACCAAAACCGCTGAACGGGGCCATTATTCTTCTCCGACCAGTGTAAACCAGGCGTCTTCATCAATGACTTCGATTCCCAACTCGGATGCCTTGGCGAGTTTGGAACCCGCCCCCGGTCCGGCCACCACAAGATCGGTCTTTTTCGAAACCGATCCAGCCGTCTTTGCTCCGTAGCGCTCAGCCATGGCCTTTGCCTCATCGCGCGACATACGTTCCAGACTGCCGGTAAATACCACCGTCTTGCCTTCGACCGGCGAACCGGTCGATACGAGTGCAACTTCGTCTACAGGAGTCACTCCTGCTTTGAACAAGTTGTCCAATACTTCGCGATTATGCGGCTCCGCATAAAAATCCACGACAGCTTCAGCAACGATGGAACCGATGCCCTCAACGGCAATCAGTTCCTGCCAGGCTTCATTGCCCTTGTCGGTGCGGTCACCCTCTTTTGGCGGAACTGCTTCCAGAGCAGCTTCTTCAAAGGCAGCATAAGACAGATAGGCGCGCGCAAAGCGCTTGGCATTCACCTCACCAACATGACGGATACCAAGGCCGAACAGAAAGCGATGCAGGGCAATCTCGCGCCGATCATTGATCGCATCATAAAGCTTCTTCACGGAAGTCGCGCCGAAACCTTCAATGTTCTCCAGTTTCTTGAGAGGCGATTCAGCCTGTCGCTGTTGCAGCGTGAAGATATCCGCAGGCGATTTGATCTTCAGTTTGTCATCTTCGGCATGGAAGAAGAATTCGACCTGCTTTTCGCCAAGGCCTTCAATATCGAACGCATTGCGCGATACGAAATGACGAATGCGCTCGACCGCCTGCGCAGCACAGGTCAGGCCGCCGGTGCAGCGATAGACCGCCTCGCCCTCTTCGCGCACGGCATGACTGTGACAGACCGGGCATTCATGCGGGAACACAAACGGCGTTGCATCGGCTTTGCGCTTCTCCAACACGACATCGACAATCTGTGGGATCACATCGCCTGCGCGCTGCACGATGACCGTATCGCCGACGCGAATATCATGCTCATCAGCACGAATACGCTCACCCTTGAGTCCGATACCCTTGATATAGTCCTCGTTGTGCAGCGTCGCATTGGTGACGACCACACCACCGACGGTGATTGGCTCCAGCCGCGCCACTGGCGTCAGCGCGCCGGTGCGCCCGACCTGAATGTCGATGCCGCGCAAGATCGTCGTAGCCTGTTCTGCCGGAAACTTGTGCGCAATGGCCCATCGTGGGCTGCGCGAGCGGAAACCGAGCCGCGTCTGCAGATCGAGCCGATCAACCTTATAGACGACACCGTCAATGTCGTAGTCGAGCTGAGCGCGCTCAAGACCGATGGCGCGGTAATGCGCGAGCAATTCGTCTGCACCGTGAAGCCGCTTCGTCAGCGGATTGACCGGGAAACCCCATTCGCGGAAAATCTCGACCATGCCCATCTGCGTATCGGCAGGCATGTCCGACATTTCGCCCCAGGCATAGGCAAAGAATTTCAGTTTGCGGCTCGCCGTCACCTTGGCATCGAGCTGGCGCAGGGAACCTGCTGCCGTGTTGCGCGGGTTCACATAAGTCTGCTTGCCTTCAGCGGCCATCTGTTCGTTGAGCGCGAGGAAGTCACTTTTGGCCATATAGACCTCACCGCGTACTTCAACGACGGAAGGCGCTCCAGCCGGAAGCCGGTTCGGAATTTCGGCAATGGTGCGGATATTCGTCGTGACATTCTCGCCGGTTGTGCCGTCACCGCGCGTCGCGCCGCTAATCAGAATTCCATTCTCGTAACGGATCGACATGGAAAGCCCATCGATCTTCGGTTCAGCGGTAAATGCAATGGAATTATCCGGCAGCGGCCCCAGGAAGCGATAGACACTGCCCACGAAATCGCGGACGTCATCGTCTGAAAACGCATTGCCGAGCGAAAGCATCGGGCGTGCATGAACAACCTGCGCAAATTTGGAAACAGGTGCTGTACCAACACGCAAGGACGGGCTGTCTGTCCGCACCAGATGCGGGAAGCGCGCTTCAATCGCATCGTTACGCCGCTTTAGCGCGTCATACTCGGCATCGGAAATCTCTGGCCGGTCATTGGCGTGATAGAGCTCATCATGATGCGCAATTTCGCGCGCCAGACGTTCCAGTTCTGAAACGGCTTCAGGTTCGGTCAGTTTTTCGACGGGAGTATCGGTCATAAGCGGAGCAAAACCTGCTGATTCAATTTTGCTCAACATAACCAAGAAATACGGCTACGCATACAGCCGCGCTCGGTTACGAACATGTGGTCACACTGACAACGTTCTGTCAGGAGACAAGCGCGCTATTCTTTGTTTGTACGCATTATCCGACGCATCGAAGCGGGATCAGAAATCAGTCCAGTGGACTGATTTCCCCGCGTAGGCGCTTCGCACTTTTGGCTCGCAAATGCTCAATTCTCGGCCAGCAGGCGCTCTGCTGCTGCGCGTGCTTCATCGGTGATGCTGGCACCGGCCAGCATACGGGCAATCTCTTCCTGCCGCTCGTCCACTCCGATGGATCGGATCGAGGTAGACATACGGTCTTCATCGGTCGCCGACTTGGCAATCAGGAAATGTGTGGAGGCACGCGCTGCCACCTGCGGCGCATGTGTGACCGAAAGCACCTGCACGCGCCCGGAAAGCCGTGCAAGGCGCTGCCCGATGGCATCCGCCACCGCACCGCCCACGCCGGTATCGATTTCATCGAATACGAGCGTCGGAGCAGAACCGCGATCCGCAAGCGCTACCTTCAACGCCAACAGGAAACGCGAAAGCTCACCGCCCGAAGCAACCTTCATCATCGGTCCAGCCCGCGTGCCCGGATTGGTGCGCACCCAATACTCAACCGTATCGATGCCTTCCGCCGCCCGTGCTTGCGCGTCGGTCGTCATTTCAACGATGAATTCTGCGCGCTCCAGTTTCAGTGCAGGCAATTCGGCCATCACAGCAGCCTTCAGATGCTCCGCTGTTTCCTTGCGCAAACCGGAAAGCTTGGCTGCCGCCGTGTCATAGGCCGCCCGCATTTCAGTCGCCTGACCTTCAAGCTGGATAAGCTTTTCCGCTCCAGCGTCCAGATCGGCGAGATCAGCATCCATCTTGTCGCGCAGCGCAGGCAATCCCTCCACCGCGACAGAATATTTGCGTGCGGCAGCGCGGAGGGCAAAAAGCCGTTCCTCGACCTGCTCCAGCACGCGCGGATCGAAATCGATCTCGCGCATGGCATGATCTATGCCGTCCTGCGCAAGAGCTAGACTGTTAAGCGCCTCATCGATTGCCTTGCAAACCGGCTCCAGCAAATGCGGCGCTTCGGGAATCTTGCGCTCAAGACGGCGCACAAGGCTCGCCAGCGTCGGTACAGGTGATCCCTGCCCCGACAGCAACTCGCCAGCTTCGTTCACGTCACCGGCGATCTTTTCGGATTTCATCATGATCGCACGGCGCTCGGCGAGCTCTTCTTCCTCGCCGGGTTGCGGATCGAGCTTGGTCAGTTCTTCAACCGAAGAACGCAGATAATCGCCTTCACGCTCGGCCTGCTCTACGCGGGCACGATGCTTGGCAAGTGCGGTTTCCGCATCGCGCCAGGCCTTGTGACGCTCGCGAACCACTGCCGCCTCTGGCTCGAGACCACCGAAAGCATCCAGCAATGTACGGTGAAGATCGGTATCGATCAGCGCACGGTCGTCATGCTGGCCGTGGATTTCCACCAGCCTGCGTCCGAGATCACGAAGAAGCGCGACGCTCGCCGCCTGATCGTTGATGAAGACGCGCGTGCGACCATCGCCCATCTGCAGGCGACGCAGGATGATGTCACCATCATCGTCAAAACCGTTATCACGCAGAAAAATCCGGGCCGGATGTGCGCCCGGTACATCGAACACCGCTGTCACCTGCCCCTGATCGGCACCGTGACGCACCAACGAGGCGTCGCCACGTGCGCCAAGCGCCAGCGAAAGCGAATCAAGCAAAATAGACTTGCCCGCCCCGGTTTCACCGGTAAGTACGGACAAGCCTGTCTTGAACTCGATGTCGAGCCTTTCAATCAGAACAATATCGCGGATCGACAGGTGCGACAGCATGTGAGAACCAGCTTATGAACCGCCGCCGGTGATGAGCGACGAAGCCTTGGCCAGCCACGAATTGCCATTCTCGCGCGGCTGAAGACCGCCGCTCTGCAAAAGCTTGTAGCTGTCCTTGTACCACTGGCTGTCCGGATAGTTCTTGCCGAGAACCGAAGCTGCCATCTGGGCTTCCGACGTCAAGCCAAGCGCATAGTAGGCTTCGACGAGACGAGCCAGTGCTTCTTCCACCTGACGGGTATTGGAATATTCCTCCACAACGCCGCGGAAGCGCTTGATAGAGGCAAGGTATTCCTTGCGTTCCAGATAATAGCGGCCAACCTGCATTTCCTTGCCAGCGAGCTGGTCGCGGGCGAAACGGATCTTGGCCCTGGCATCATCCGTATATTCGGAATCCGGGAAACGATCGACCACTTCCTGCATCGCAGCGATTGCGCGACGGCTTGCAGCCTGATCGCGGGTCACGTCCGGAATCTGGCGGAAGTAGGAAAGACCGATGATGTAATAGGCATAGGCCGATTCAGGCGAAGTCGGGTAAAGCGTGTTGTAACGCTTCGCCATCGAGATCGCTTCTTCGTAATTGCCCTTGCGGTAGTTGGTGAAGGCAGCCATCACGAGCGACTTGCGTGCCCATTCCGTGTAGGGATGCTGGCGATCGACGGCGGCGAACTTCTTCGCAGCTTCATCAAGGCGACCTGCGTCCAGATTGGCGAGACCTTCATTGTAGGTTTTGTCGGCAGGATCAATCGTCTCGACATACTTGGTGAGATCGATGTCGTCGTCCTTGCTGGCACAACCGGCGAGCGGGATAAGAACGGCGATAGCGCCAGTCAGCAGCGCGGTTTTCGTCACACCCTTGAATTTGAAACTCGTCATGCGGTCTCCGGCCTTCTGACAGCGTCATTCCTGTTTGGAGTTGCGTGCTTCTAGCACTGCACGGCAGCTCCATCCATACAAATCATTCAGCTTCAGCGAATGTACGAACATAGCTGACGCTGTTTTGGCCGTCCATAAACCACATGCAGGCGAAATCGGCAATCGTCTAGTGGTCTGAATCCGCCGGACGGCGTATCGAAACGCGTAACCAGTGTGAATTGTCCCCGGTATTGGCTACCCGTATGGGTAGTTGCTCCCCGATCAATCCACCGTAGAACGGCGCACCGACTCAATTGTGAGGTGAACCGGCGAACACGGCTCAATTAAGGCCATGCGCCGATACATACTATTTCTTGGCTAAACTTAGAGCGCCCATGGAGCCGCTATATTCGGCTTCACAGCAACGAAATCCGATGCTCTCGAGTTCTGGCGAACACCCGAAGCCTCGACGATATCGAACGCCGTCTTGTCCGACAGCAGCGCCTTCACCGTTTCCGCATTCAGCCTGTGACCACTGCGGTAGGACCGGAAACAGCCAATGAACGGCAGACCGGCAAGTGCCAGATCGCCGACGGCATCGAGCGTCTTGTGACGAACGAATTCGTCCTTGAAACGCAGCCCGCCCGGATTGATGACAGAATTGTCGTCACCAATGACAAGCGAATTGTCGAGCGACGAGCCAAGCGCATGGCCGGAGGCCCAAAGACGTTCCACATCCTTCATGAAACCGAACGTCCGCGCGGTGGAAAGCTCCTTGCGGAAAGTCGCTTCGTCCACGTCGTCTGCAAATTTCTGCCGACCGATCAGCGGGCATTCGAAGTCGATCTCGACTTCAAACCGCGTACCGGCGAAGGGGCGGAATTCACCCCAGGAACCGCCAGCTTCGACGCGAACCGTTTTCAGAATACGGATAAAGCGGCGCTTCGCTTCCTGCGTGACGATACCTGCCTCATCGAAAGCTTCGATGAAACGAGCAGAAGTGCCGTCGAGAATGGGAACTTCAGGACCATCAATTTCAACGACAAGGTTATCAATGCCCAGCGCAGCGACCGCCGCCATCAGGTGCTCGACTGTGTCAATCTTGGATTCTTTCGGTCCGAGCGACGTGCAGAGGTCTGTTGCGCCAATCTGTGAGACATGGGCGCGCACTTCCGGCGCCTTTCCCTTCAGATCTGAACGCTGGAATACGATTCCCGTATCGGCATCGGCCGGGAAAAACGTCGCCGAAGCTGGAGCTCCGCCATGAACGCCGACGCCCGAAAGCGTAACCGCACGACCAATTGTCTTTTGATAAGCGCTCAAGAGAGTTCCAATCTGCTGAATAAAATGAATACAGGCCGTTTAAACGGAATTTCAACACAGCCCATTTCGCAATTCTTTGCGTCTATATGGATAGATATAGCTAAAATTGCGACAGGAAATACAAAGGGTTCACAAACTCGTGCTGCCCGAACCATACCCCGTTACAATTAAAATAATAATTTGCGTGACTTGAACAAAATCACGCTTTCTTACGAATGTTTTGATTTTGTTTACTGAAACGAAAAAGCCGCGGGGGTTACCCGCGGCTTTCCTATTCACTCACCGAAATGGCTCAGTTCGACTGACGGCGCAGGAAGGCCGGGATTTCGAGCTGATCTTCTTCCGAAGCTGCACGCGGCTGCGGACGACCCTGATCATCAAGCTGGCCGCGACGCGGTGCGTAGATGGACGAGTCCTGCTGCGGAGCGCGACGTTCAGCCGGACGCATGCCAGGTTCACGGTGCTGAGCCGGTTCCAGACGGGCTGCAGGCTGATCTTCCTCACGACGCGACAGACCATGAGTCAGGCGCTTCAGGAGGCTCATCGGGCCGCGCGGCTCTTCCTGTGCAGGCTGCTGCGGAGCACGACGGGCATTGATTTCAGCCTGTGCAACCGGCGGAAAATCCGAAACGGCAGGCATGCGCGGAGCAGGACGCGGTTCACGAACCGGCTGTTCATGCATCTGCGGCTGCTGGTAGGCCTGTGGCTGTGCTGCCTGATGACCTGCCGGTGCCTGCGGCATCGGTGCACGGGCAACCGGAGCGCGTTCGAAGGACTCCGGTGCCGGAGCCTGGAAAATGCGGCTCTGCGGACGGAATTCCGGCTCAGCAGAAGCCGCAGGAGCTGCCGGTGCGGCTGGAATTTCAGCTTCGGCAGACTGGATCGCCTGGGCAATCGGATCGACCTGACGCGGCTGTTCAACAACTGGAGGACGAAGTGCGCCATGCGGAGCCATTGGCTTCGCCTGTGCAGTCTGCTTTACCGGCTGGCGAAATTCCAGCGGCGCAGGCGCCGCGTCTCCTAACTGCTTATCGATACCGGTAGCGACGACAGAAACGCGGATGACGCCTTCGAGGCCTTCGTCGAAGGTTGCGCCAAGGATGATGTTCGCATCCGGATCGACTTCTTCGCGAATACGCGTAGCAGCTTCGTCGACTTCGAACAGGGTCATGTCGCGACCACCGGTGATCGAGATCAGGAGGCCCTTCGCGCCGCGCATCGAGGTTTCGTCGAGCAGCGGGTTAGCGATTGCAGCTTCGGCAGCAGCCATTGCACGGCCTTCGCCGGAAGCTTCGCCCGTACCCATCATGGCCTTGCCCATTTCGCGCATCACCGAACGAACGTCAGCGAAGTCGAGATTGATGAGGCCTTCCTTGACCATCAGGTCGGTGATGCAGGCAACGCCCGAATAAAGCACCTGGTCAGCCATTGCGAAAGCATCGGCGAAGGTGGTCTTGTCGTTGGCAATGCGGAAGAGGTTCTGGTTCGGAATGACGATAAGCGTATCGACGTTCTTCTGCAGTTCTTCGATGCCGAGATCGGCAGTCTTCATGCGGCGGGCGCCTTCGAAATGAAAAGGCTTGGTCACGACGCCAACGGTGAGGATGCCCCGTTCACGGGCAGCGCGCGCCACGACCGGAGCAGCGCCGGTGCCGGTGCCGCCGCCCATACCGGCGGTCACGAAGCACATATGCGTGCCATTCAGGTGATCGACGATTTCGTCGATGCACTCTTCAGCAGCCGCACGGCCAACTTCTGGCTGGGAACCAGCACCAAGACCCTCTGTAACGGCAGCGCCGAGCTGGATCATGCGTTCGGACTTCGACATCGTCAAAGCCTGAGCGTCGGTGTTGGCCACGACGAAATCCACGCCGCGCAGACCGGCATTGATCATGTTGTTGACCGCATTGCCGCCGCCGCCGCCGACACCGAATACGGTGATGCGGGGCTTCAGCTCGGTGATATCCGGCTTTTGCAGATTGATAGTCATAGGTCCTTGTTCCTCTTAAGCCTTACCACCGCTTCGCCGCCGCGGTGTGGATTGGTTGTTACCCAGATGGTCACGCCCCAATAATTCAACACGCTATTTCAACAGCTTACACAATACTTACTACTCAGAAACTCTCTTTCAGCCATTGGCTGACACGTTGAATGCGCCCACCCGTACCGGTCATGAGACCGGAGGAAGCCGCTTTCACCGACCGCTCTTCTATCCCGGCCACCTGCGGGTAAATCAGAAGTCCAACGGTCGCGGCAAAAGCTGCCCCCTTAGCCGCCTCAGGCAATCCCGCTATTCCTAGAGGACGCCCGATTCGTACATTTCTTGCAAGGATTCGCCTGGCTGCCTCTGGCATTCCTGGCAGCTGGCTTGCGCCGCCGGTCAGAACCACACGCTTGCCGACAATATGTCCAAGACCTGACTGGTTAAGCCTGTCGCGCACCAGTTCCAGCGTCTCTTCCACTCTTGCACGGATAATCCGCGTCAGCACCGAGCGCGGATATTGATTGGGTACATCACGCTCATCGTCGCCGATGGGCGGAACGGAGATGAGATCGCGGTCATCGGCAGCGCTCGGCAGAGCGGAGCCATACATAACCTTCAGACGTTCGGCATCTTCCATCCGGGTGGAAAAGCCGCGAGCCACATCCATCGTCACGTGATTGCCGCCGATTGCCACTGCATCGGCGTGAATGAACTTGCCTTCGGAGAAGACGGAGATCGTCGTCGTGCCGCCGCCCATATCGATGCAGGCCGCGCCCATTTCAGCTTCGTCGCCGACCAGAGCGGCAAGACCGCTGGCATAAGGCGTTGCAACGATGGCTTCCACCGACAAATGGCAGCGATTGATGCAAAGCTCCAGATTGCGCAGTGGCGCTGCATCGGCAGTCAGCACATGCATATCGACGCCAAGGCTGTCGCCCAGCATGCCGAGCGGATCGCGAATACCGCGTTCGCCATCGAGCGTATAGCCGACCGGAAGCGAATGAACGAGGTGACGCTCGGCTGCGAGCGCCTGCTTGGCACCGGCAGCCAGTACGCGGCGAATATCGGTCTGCTCGACTTCATGGCCGCCCAGATTAACGCTTGCCGTGAAGGTTTCGCTCTTGAGGCGACCGGCTGAAATATTGACGATCAGGCTATCGACGGTCAGACCAGCCATGCGCTCAGCTGCATCGACCGCAAGGCGGATCGACTGCTCTGCCGCATCCAGATCAATGATGACGCCCGACTTGACGCCGCGTGAACGCTGATGGCCGATGCCGAGCACTTCCATACGGTGCGTGCGACCTGGCAGCAGTGCGCCGCCTTCATGCGGACGCAACCGTGCGATGACGCAGGAAACCTTGCTCGATCCAACATCCAGAACCGTTAACAGGCGCACCTTGCGCCCTGCAGCTCCGCCTTGTGATGATCCCTTGCCGCCCAGAATACTCATACGCGCTTCCCCGTGCGGGATAGTTCTTTTTTACGCTCTGCCAGAAACTTCTGGCGCTGCTCCATGCCACTCGCAGTCAATTGAACAGTCACGCGATCATCGAGACGAAGATCGACCGCAGCGATATCGCGCGACAGAAGATGCTGGTCCTGATCGAGCTTCTCGACCTGCGCGAGCGCCTTCAGCGGATCGGTTTCCGGCAGCATGATGCGCACGCCATTATCCAGAAGCAGATCCCAGCGACGGTCGCCGACACGGATGTAGGCGCGAACCTTTCCGGCCAGACCCGGATAGGCAGCGATTTCATCAACGAAGCCCTTGACCTTCTTTTCCGCGCCCTCGCCCACGACGAGCGGCAACGAATTGTAACGGCCCGGACGGAACGGAACGATGGTATCGCCGGCGGCGTCGATCAGCGCCAAATCCTTGTCGTTTTGCCAGATGGCGAACGCCTTGCGTTCATGCAACGAGACAAGAACCGTACCAGGATAAACCTTGCGAACTTCTGCGCTTTCAACCCATGGCAGCTTGTCGATGGATTGGCGCGCTTCTTCAGCGCTCAGACCGACGAGAGATGTCTCGCCATCGAGATCGAGCTGACCCAGAATATCGATATCGGACGTCTCGTTGTTGCCGACGACCTTTATATCCTCAATTGCGAAACCGAGTGTGGAAGCAGTCGCCTTGACCACCTCCGGCGTGTGACCGCCAACCGCCATGCCATAAAGGCCGGTAGCACCAAGGAAACCCAGCATGCCGACAGTGCCTGCATGGCGCGGAATATTTACATTGCCTTGGAAAAGGCGAGCAGCAAAGCGAAACGGCTTGCGCAGGAAACGCGGCAGGACAAAAGCAGCACCCGTCGCTCCCGATGCATCCCGCATCGAGCCCGAGCGCCCATATCCGTCCGATTTTCCGTTCAACGCAAACAAGACGCGTCCTCCACCATCCAACTCAACAATTCACCGAAAGAGATACCAGCCGCTTTGGCGATATCAGGCACGAGCGAGGTAGGAGTCATCCCCGGCTGGGTATTGATTTCCAGCCAGATAACTTCGCCATCATCAGAGAAACGATCGTCGAAACGGAAGTCTGACCGGCTTACGCCCCGACACCCGATTGCCCGATGCGCCGTAAGGGCCATTGTTTGTATTTTTTGGTAAATATTTGGTAAAATTTTTGCCGGACACACGTGAGATGACGCGCCTGCAACATATTTTGAATCATAATCGTAGAACTGATGACCGACCGGAATGATCTCACACACGTCCATGACGCGGTCACCCATCACGGCACAGGTCAATTCCCGGCCGGGAATGTATTTTTCGACCAGAACCTCGGCACCGTAGTTCCACTCAGCCGAACTGATGATTTGCGGCGGATGCGTCTGATCCTCCTTGACGATCACGACGCCAAAGCTCGAACCTTCGCGAACAGGCTTGACCACGTAAGGCGGCTCCATCGGATGCTCAGTGCCGATCTCAAAACGGTTGAGCAGAAGCGAGGAAGCAACAGCAACACCGGCAGCAGCCGCAACCTTCTTGGCGCGGTCCTTGTCCATGGCGAGCGCCGATGCGAGCACACCCGAATGCGTGTAGGGAATCTGGAGATATTCGAGAACGCCCTGAATAGCGCCATCCTCACCGAAAGGGCCATGCAGCGCATTGAACGCAACGTCGGGCTTCAGTTCGGCAAGAACGCTGGCAACATTGCGATCCACATCAATACGCGTCACGCAATAGCCGCGCTCTTCAAGGGTCGCAGCGCAAGCCGTTCCGGAGGACAAGCTGACCGGGCGCTCCGAAGAGAAACCGCCCATCAAAACGGCGACGTGCTTTCCCGTCATGTTAGCATCCCCTCTGCGCAATCCCCTGCGCATCAATTAAACAGAATCCGAGTAACCCAGCAGCAAAGGCCGCAGGCACCCGCGGCAGGAAAATCCTGCCGAATCAAATCACTGTGTGGTTAACCCTAAAGAATCAGAGGATTGATTCCGTGACAAGACCCTATAGAAAGGGACGAACCTTACGCGTCGCTTGTGAAGGCAAAAAAGCCCGGAATATCAGGTAGAAAATCCGGGCAACTTTTTTATCAAAATTTTCCAAGAAACTCTTCTACCGCCTCGCCCTCGCGGAACAAACCGAGACGTTTGATTTCCCAATGAAGGCGAATACCCGAATTTTCAAAAACTCTGGCGCGAACCGTTTCGCCCAAAGTCTCCAGATCGAGCCCCGTTGCGGTGCCTGTATTGATCATAAAATTGCAGTGCATTTCGGACATCTGCGCGCCGCCGACGCGCAAACCGCGGCAACCTGCCTTGTCGATTTCCTTCCAGGCCGATGTGCCTTCCGGATTCTTGAAGGTCGAGCCGCCTGTCTTTTCGCGTACAGGCTGCACCGTCTCGCGATGATGCTGCACCTCGTCCATGGCTTGTTTGATCGCTTCATGCTCGCCGGGAGTTCCCTCGAACAAGACAGAGGTAAAAATCAGATCCGACGATGCTGAGGAATGCCGATACGCGTAGCCCATATCCGCATTGGAAAGCACATGCACCTCGCCCTTGCGATCAAGGGCGCGAACCTCCACGACGCGCTCGCGCGTTTCCACGCCGTTGGCGCCTGCATTCATGCGCAAAGCCCCGCCCATGCCGCCGGGTATGCCATGGTAGAAGTGGAAGCCAGCCAGCCCCGCTTCCAGCGCCGCTGCGGCCACACGCTTGTCAGGCGTCGCCGCGCCTGCCCGCAGTTGCGTCTCAGAAACCTGATCGACTTCGCCGAAGCCTTTTGCGGAAAGCCGCACGACAAAGCCTGGAACACCGCCATCACGCACCAGCAGATTGGAGCCGATGCCAACCACGAGAATCGGTACCTCTTCCGGCACAGCCTTCAGAAATGAGGAGAGGTCTTCTTCATCGGCAGGCTGAAACAGAACCTGTGCCGGTCCGCCAGCGCGGAACCAGGTGATCTTGTCCATGCCGGTATCGGGCGTCAGCCGACCACGCAAGCCCGACAATTTGCCGTCGAGCTTCTTCAGAAGCGTCTCGCCGCTTTCCATCTTACTTCTTACCCTGTTCTGCCAGTTCTTTCGGCAGTGCATATGCCCACTGCGTAATATTGCCTGCGCCGAGGCAGACTACGAAATCGCCCGGCTCTGCAATCGACGCGACCAACGGCGCCAGCGCCTCGGGGCCACTGGCATAGCGCGCATCGCGATGACCTGCGGTCTTGATGCGTGATACGAGCGCTTCGGAATTGACGCCTTCGATCGGGTCTTCGCCTGCCGTATAGACCGGCGTCACGATGACCGTATCGGCATCGTTGAAACATGCCGCGAATTCGTCGAACAGGCTTGCCAGACGCGTATAGCGGTGCGGCTGCACGATGGCGACAACACGACCTTTCGTGGCTTCGCGTGCAGCTTTCAGCACGGCGCGGATTTCAACCGGGTGATGGCCGTAATCGTCGAATATCTCGACGCCGTTCCATGTGCCCGTATGGGTAAAGCGACGCTTCACGCCGCCGAACGAGCCGAGACCGCGACGAATATCGTCGGCAGAGATACCCAGCTCATGCGCGACAGCGATTGCTGCCGTCGCATTGGATACGTTGTGCTGGCCCGGCATCGGCAGACGCAGATCCTTGATCTCGGTCGCCTCGCCCTTGCGGGAGCGGATCACGACATCGAACAGGCTCGCCGCGCCATCCATGCGGTGATTGACAAAACGCACGTCAGCCTGCGGGTTCTGGCCATAAGTCACAATACGGCGGTCTTCGATGCGGCTCACCAGAGCCTGCACTTCAGGATGGTCAAGGCACATCACGCCGAAGCCATAGAATGGAACATTCTCGACAAACTGCGCGAAAGCCGCGCGCACATTTTCGAAATTGCCGTAATGGTCGAGATGTTCCGGGTCGATATTGGTGACGACCGCAATATCGGCAGGAAGCTTGAGGAACGTACCGTCGCTTTCATCCGCTTCCACCACCATCCAGTCACCATCGCCCATGCGGGCATTGGTGCCATAGGCGTTGATGATACCGCCATTGATAACCGTTGGATCGAGGTGCCCGGCATCGAGCAAAGCCGCAACCATTGAGGTCGTGGTGGTCTTACCATGCGTACCGCCAATCGCAACCGCATGACGGAAGCGCATCAACTCGGCCAGCATTTCGGCGCGGCGCACGATAGGCAGCAGCTTTTCGCGTGCAGCAACCAGCTCGGGATTGTTCTTCTTGATCGCCGTCGAAACGACAACCACTTCGGCATCGCCGATATTTTCAGCCTTGTGGCCGACAAAGACCTCAATGCCTTTTTCACGCAGGCGCTGCACATTGGCACTGTCGGACTGGTCCGAGCCCTGCACATGATAGCCGAGATTGTGCAGCACTTCGGCAATACCGCTCATGCCGATGCCGCCAATTCCGATGAAATGGACAAGCCCGATATTCAGCGGCATTTTCATGGCCGAGTTCCTTCTTTGAATTCCTGAACAGATTTACCTGCTGCAATAGCCTCTGCCAGATCAGCAAGCAACCGCGCTGCATCCGGCTTACCAACGCTTTTTGCAGCTTTTGCTTGTGCTTCGAGGCGCTGTGGCTCATTCATCGCAGCCTGGAGTATCTCGGCAAGGCGTTCTGGCGACAATTCCGACTGGCGAACAACCTCGCCACCGCCGACAGCCGCGAGCGCTGCCGCATTCGCTGCCTGATCATGATCGAGCGCGTGCGGAAACGGCACCAACATCGCCGGACGACCGATCACGGTGATCTCAGAAACGGTCGAAGCACCGGACCGCGAAATCACGAACTGGGCATCCGCCATGCGTGCTGGCATATCGTTGAAAAACGGCGCAACATCAGCGGGAACACCAAGCTTCTTGTAAGCTTCGCGCACAGCGGCTTCGTCTTCCTTGCGGGCCTGCTGGGTGATCAGCAGCCGCGCCCGGTCCCTATCCGGCAGCAAGGCCACGGCAGCGGGAATGGCTGTCGAAAAGAACTGTGCGCCCTGGCTACCGCCAAAAACCAGCAGGCGGAAACGTTCATCCGCCTTGACCGGCTTGTAAGAAGTCTCAGCCGCGGCCAGAACTGGAGGACGCACAGGATTGCCGGTCGTGACCGTTTTTTCGGCATAGACCCCGCCGGTCTCGGGCAGAAAACCGCCTGCAATCGCTTTCACGCGGCCAGCAAGCCCTTTGTTGGCGCGGCCCATGACGGCATTCTGCTCGTGCACCATCGTCGGGATATTCATGTTGCTCGCGGCATAGAGCGGCGGCAGTGTTGGATAGCCACCAAAGCCCGCGACGAGTTTGGGCTTCAGCCGGCGGAACAATTTACGGGAATCGAGATTGCCCTGCCATAGTGACCAGAACGTCTTCAGGAGCGCTATCGGGTTGCGGCCTGCAATTGTTGCCGAACGAATGACATGAACATGATCTTCCGCGAAGGCACCCGCGAAACGCTGCGCGCGCGCATCGGTCGCCAGATGAACGTCCCAACCACGCGCCTTCAGTTCATGCGCCAGCGCTTCCGCCGGAAAAAGATGACCGCCCGTTCCACCGGCGGCCAGTACAATTACGCCTTTTACCATCGACCCCTCACAGCGCAGGAATGCGTTTGCCCATGTCGACACCGCTGCCGACCGTATGGGTCATGCGGGCTTCCGGACGGCGGCGCGTCAGAGCCAGAAGGATGCCCATCGTGATGGCAATGGCGATGAGCGAGGAACCGCCATAGGAAATGAACGGCAGGGTCATGCCCTTTGCAGGCATGAGATGCAGGTTCACGGCCATGTTGATGATCGACTGGAAGCCGAACAGAATGACAATCCCCGAGACGGCCAGACGGGTGAACGGATCACGCTCGCGCAGCGCAATCGAAAGGCCGCGCACGACGATGAATGCGAACAGCAGCATGATGATCATGCACAGGATGATGCCGTATTCTTCTGCTGCAACCGAGAAAATGAAATCGGTATGGCTGTCCGGGATGATGCGCTTGATGGTGCCTTCGCCCGGACCTTGTCCGAACCAGCCGCCACGCAGAATCGCTTCGCGTCCGGCATCGACCTGGAACGTATCGCCCTCGCCTGTCATGAACCGATTGATACGACCCGCCACGTGATCGAACATGAAATAGGCTGAGATGCCGCCGCAAACCGCAAGACCGCCAAGAACCAGAATCCAGAACATCGGCAGACCGGCGAGGAAGAACATGGCACCCCATGTGCCTGTGGTCAGCATTGTCTGGCCAAGGTCAGGCTGAAGGACGAGCAAAGCAGCAACGGTGCCGAACAGCAGCATGGCAAGAAAATTGCCGGGCATTTCGCCACCGCGTTCACGCTCCGAGAACAGCCAGGCGCAAACCACCACGAAAGCAGGCTTCATGAATTCCGACGGCTGGATAGAGATACCCGCCAGATTGACCCAGCGCCGCGCACCTTTCACTTCGATACCGAAGAACAGTGCGGCAACCATCAATACAAGCGAAATGCCGAGCAGGATCAAAGCAAATCGCCTGATCTGGCGCGGCGACAGAAACGACACGCCGATCATGACGCCAACTGCCGGCAGCATGAAGAAAATCTGGCGCTCGACAAAATGGAACCCGTCGAGGCCAATACGCTGGGCCACGGCAGGACTTGCAGCAAATGACAGCAGAATGCCAAGCCCCATCAGGGCCAGACATGCAGCGAGGAAGAAGCGGTCTATTGTCCACCACCAATTGGCGACAGGACCGCGATCGACACGGCTTACCATCAGCTTTTTCCTCCTATAGGTTCAACACCCGGAAGCGCCAGAACAGCGCTGCGGAATGCATCGCCGCGTTTTTCAAAATTCTGGAACTGGTCGAAGCTCGCGCAAGCAGGCGACAGCAGCACAACCGGTTCGGGAGCAGCATCGTTACCGGCATCGCGGGCAGCGTGCTCGACAGCGACTGCAAGCGTGTCGGAAATCTCGAACGGCGCCGCATCGCCAAGCGTTGCAGCAAACTGTGCTGCGGCTTCGCCGATCAGATAGGCCTTGGCAATCCGCGGGAAGAACCCGGCCAGCGAAGCAATTCCGCCAGCTTTCGGCACACCACCTGCAATCCAGTAGATGTTCTGCAGAAAGGACGACAATGCCGGAGCCGTTGCTTCCGCATTGGTTGCTTTGGAATCGTTGACGAACAGTACTTTTCCGCGATGCCCAACCTGTTCCATGCGATGGGCCAGGCCGGGAAAGCTCTTCAATCCCGCATCGATTTCTTCAAGGCTTAAGCCCACTGACAGGCACGCGACGACAGCCGCAAGCGCGTTCTGCGCATTATGCGCGCCGCGCAGCGAACCGATACCTTCCAGGGAAGCGATTTCGTCAATTTCCCCGTCCTGCGACCAGAGCAGCTTTGCGCCGTCAGCGAAATAGCCTTTGCCGAGGTGCCTTTCCTTGGAAATTCGCACGACGTGTACACCATCGCGATAAAGCCGGTCCGCAATGGCTTCGCAATAATCATCATCAACGCCGACAATTGCCGTGTCGCTCGCCGCCACCAGACGTTCCTTGATCGCGGCATAGTTTTCCATCGAACCATGACGGTCGAGATGATCCGGTGTCAGATTGAGCAGAATGCCCGCCGTCGGGTTCAGCGATGGCGCCAAATCGATCTGATAGGATGAACATTCGACCACATAGAAGCGATTTGCCTGCGGCGGCTCCAGCGTCAGGATTGCGGTGCCGATATTGCCGCCAAGCTGCATATCCCGACCGGAAGCCTTGATGATATGGGCGATCAAAGCGGTCGTCGTCGATTTGCCGTTGGTGCCGGTGATGGCGATGAACGGGCAATCGGGAGCAATGTGATTGCGCTCGCGGACAAACAGCTCCACGTCGCCGATGATTTCGACACCTGCGGCATGAGCCAGATCGACAGTCCAGTGTGGCTTTGGATGGGTCAGCGGAACGCCCGGCGAAAGCACGAAAGCCGCAAATTGCGACCAGTCAGCCTGCCGCAGATCGCCTGTGGCAATGCCCGCGCTCTGGGCACGGGCAACACTGTCGGGATTGTCATCCCAGGCAATGATCTTTGCGCCGCCCGCAAGAATGGCCTTGGCGGTCGCGATACCCGACCCGCCCAGTCCGAAAAGGGCGACTGTCTTATCCTTGAGGGCGGTGATCGGGATCATTCGATATGCCTGTTATCTGAGCTTCAGGGTGGAAAGACCGATCATCGCGAGAATGATCGCAACGATCCAGAACCGGATCACGACCTGGCTCTCGGTCCAGCCCTTCTTTTCGAAATGGTGGTGAATAGGCGCCATGAGGAAGACACGCTTGCCGGTCAGCTTGAAGGAGCCAACCTGAATGATGACGGAAAGCGCTTCGACGACGAACAGGCCACCGATGATGGCGAGAACGATTTCATGCTTCGTTGCAACCGCAACGGTGCCCAGCATACCACCCAGCGCCAGCGAACCCGTATCGCCCATGAAGATAGCGGCGGGAGGCGCATTGAACCACAGGAAGCCGAGGCCCGCGCCGATAACAGCGCCAAGAACCACAGCAAGTTCACCTGTGCCCGGCACGAAATGAATTTGCAGATAGTCAGCGAAGATCGCGTTGCCGGAAAGATAGGCAATGAAGCCGAAAGACGCCGCGGCCACCATGACCGGTACAATTGCAAGCCCGTCGAGACCATCTGTCAGGTTTACGGCATTGCCTGCGCCAACCATGACGAAGGCTGCAAACGGAATGAAGAACCAGCTCAGATTGACGACGAACTGCTTGGCAAACGGAAATGTCAGCGAAGAGGAGAACGGCTCCTGCCCTGCCCGCATGATGACAAAAGCGGCAACAGCGGCGATCAGGAATTCGATGCCAAGACGCGCCTTGCCGGAAAAGCCCTTGTCAGACTGCTTCGTCACCTTGAGATAATCATCATAGAAGCCGATGGCGCCGAAACCCACCGTAACCAGCAGAACGACCCAGACATAGACGCTGGCCAGATTGGCCCAGAGCAGGCACGACACAAGAATGCCGGTCATGATCATAAGACCGCCCATGGTGGGCGTACCGGCCTTCTTGAAATGGGTCTGCGGACCGTCAGCGCGGATCGGCTGGCCTTTCCCCTGACGCACCCGGAGCGAGTTGATGATCGACGGGCCGAACAGGAACACGATCAGCGCCGATGTAATCATCGCGCCGCCGGTGCGGAAGGTAATGTAGCGGAACACATTGAGCGGTGTCATATGTTCGGCGAAGAAGGTGAGAAGCATCAACATGTAGAGAAAAATCCCTCAAATACCGCTTACTCCGCGGGTTCCACCGGCGGAAACTGGCTGATCAACGTCTTGACGATTTTGGAAAAGCCGATCCCCTTCGACGATTTCACCATGATGACATCGCCCGGACGGACCGCCTTGATCACCAGCGGCAACAATTCGTCGGTGCTTTGCCTGTACTCGGTCTGAATTTCAACCGGCAAGGCATTTTTCAGCGCCGACATGTCCGGTCCACCGATAAAAAGCGTGTTCACTTCAGCATCCACGATCGGGCGCGCGAGATCGGCATGAAGTTTGCCCGATTGACGGCCAAGCTCCAGCATGTCCCCCAGAACTGCGATGCGACGACCACGCGAGCCTTCCGGTGTGGTCGAATGCAACAACGACAGGGCTGCGCGCATCGAGGTCGGATTGGCGTTGTAGCTCTCATCAATCAGCGTGAAGGTTCCTTCAGGATGCTGAAGCACATGGCGCGCGCCGCGACCGCCTTCGGCAGAAAGCGTCGCCATGGCCATCATCACCTTGGCGATATCAGCTCCGACCAGATCAGCGGCCCCAAGAACGGCGAGCATGTTCTGCACAATATGACGGCCCGGCATACCAACCTTCACGGCTGCTTCATGCGTTCCGATTTTGACCGTCATGCAAGAGCAGGTTGGGTGCAGCTTCACTTCGCGCAGACGATAGTCGGACCGGGCGTTCTCGCCGAATGTGGCAATGTGTTCGACACCAGCCTTTTCGGCCAGTTCTTCCAGCTGTTTGAAGCGCTTGTCATCACGATTGAGAAGCGCATAGCCGCCTGGAACTATGCCTTCGAAAATCTCCGCCTTGGCAACGGCGATTTCTTCCAGATTGGCGAAATGACCAAGATGTGCCGGTGCAATCAGCGTGATCAGCGCCACATGCGGGCGCACCATCTTCACCAGCGGACGAATTTCGTCGTGATGGTTCATGCCGATTTCGAAAACGCCGTAATCCGTATCGGCAGGCATGCGCGCAAGCGTCAGCGGCACACCCCAATGATTGTTGAACGACGCCACAGAAGCATGGACCTTGCCGACTTCCGAAAGAACGTGACGCAGGGCTTCCTTGGTCGTCGTCTTGCCGACGGAACCCGTCACCGCGATGATCTGCGCCTTCGAGCGTGCCCGCGAGGCAATGCCAAGCTTGGTCAGGGCCTCAAGCACATCCTCGACCACGATCATCGGTACTTTGGAATTGCCGAATGCGGGCAGACGATGCTCGGCCACCACAAGAAGACCCGCACCAGCGGCCATGGCGCTGGTTACGAAATCATGCCCGTCGAACTGTTCGCCCTTGATGGCGAAAAAAGCCTCGCCCGGTTTCAGCGAACGGCTGTCGATTGAGATGCCGGTTATGCCGCCGGGAAGGTTGCCAAAGGGCCTGCCTTCCATGGCTTCAACCATATCGTTGGATGTCCAGAGCCAGTCACTCATTCCGAGCGCTCCTCAAGGCGGGCAGCAAGTGCTGCTGCAACTTCCGCATGATCAGAGAACGGCAAGGTAATGCTGCCGACAATCTGGCCCTCTTCATGCCCCTTGCCTGCAACGACCAGCGTATCGCCCGCCTGCATCATGGAAACAGCGGTAAAGATAGCCTCTCGACGATCACCAATTTCGGTCGCGCCCGGCGCTGCTGCCATGATTTCCGAGCGGATTTGGGCTGGAACCTCCGAGCGCGGATTGTCGTCCGTGACGATTGCCACATCCGCCAGTCGCGAGGCGATTTCGCCCATGATCGGACGCTTTCCCTTGTCGCGGTCGCCGCCACAACCGAAGACCACGATCACCCGGCCCGTCGTGAACGGACGCACCGAAGTCAGAACATTTTCCAACGCCTCAGGCTTATGGGCGTAATCGACATAGGCTGGAGCGCCATCTTCCGTCGCACCGACGAGATCGAGCCGTCCCGGTGCGCCTTTGAGGAGCGCCAAGGCACGCATTGCAGCCGCAGCCGGAACGCCCGTAACCATGGCAAGCCCTGCGGCAACCAGCGCATTTGCGACCTGAAAATCTCCGGCGAGCGGCAGTTCGATCTCAAAAATCTCATCGCCGATGCGCACTTCGACATGCTGGCGGAAACGCTCGTGCTCGACCCGCTTGAGAGCAATGAAATTGCCTTTTCGTCCGACCGTCTTCACGTCGCATCCAGCAAGCGTCGCCGCCTCGATGGCCTGCGCCGAGAAATGATCGTCGGAGAAGATGATGGCTGGCGCACCCTTCGGCAAAAGCGTGTTGAAGAGACGCATCTTCGCGCCAAGATATTCCTCGATGGTCGCGTGATAATCCATATGGTCACGACCGAGATTGGTAAACGCACCGGCAGCGAGCTTGACACCATCGAGACGACGCTGATCAAGGCCATGCGATGAGGCTTCCATGGCCGCATGGGTCACGCCTTCATCGGCAAGCTCTGCCAGAACACGATGCAACTCCACCGGATCGGGTGTTGTCAGCGAATTATAGTCGCTGCGCGTCGGCGAAAACACGCCGGTCGTGCCGATATTCGCCGCCGGAAAACCGGCATAGGCCCAAATCTGCCGGGTAAAGGACGCGACGGAAGTCTTGCCGCTGGTGCCTGTAACTGCAACCATAACTTGTGGCTGCTTGCCATAGAACTGCGCCGCAGCTACTGCCAATGCAAGGCGGGGATCATCGACATGAAGAACCGGGACGCCTGCGTCAGCGATAGCCGTATCCTTGCCTGCGATGATGGCGCTGGCGCCGCGCTTGACGGCATCGGCGACAAAAGCCGCACCGTCTGCTTTCACGCCTTTCAACGCTGCGAAAAGAAAACCGCGTTCGACCTTGCGGGAGTCCGACGTGACGCCGGTGATCTCCACCTCACCGGCATCGCCGGAGGCCAGTTCCTTAAAGAGAGCGATTTCCTTCAGTTTCATGGTCATACCAAATCCAGATTCAGTTGTGCGCGTTTCGCTGCAAGGGCTGCTTTATGCGAATCAGTCGTATTCGTTGGAAACCATTGCTGGCGGCACTTCCTGTTGAAAATCAGGCTTGCCGCTTAAATTGCTAACCATTGCTGGCTGGGCTTCGAGTTGGAAATCGGGCTTCACGCCGAGGAACGAAGCAGACCGGCGGATGATCTCCGAAACCATCGGTGCTGCATTGAGACCCGCGGTTGCGCTGAACTTGCCTTCTTCCGGCTTCGGCTCGTCGATGATGGTCAGCACGACATAGGTCGGATCATCCATCGGAAATGACGCCAGAAATGCGTTGAAGCGCACATCCTTCGAATAGCGGCCATGCACCACCTTTTCCGCCGTACCGGTCTTGCCGCCGACGCGATAGCCCGGAACAGTGGCCCGCTTGCCGGAGCCGCCCTGGGCGGTCGCATTGAGGCGATAGAGGTAACGCATATCCGCAGAAACCTGTGGATGAATGACCTGCTTGGCCACCTGATCAGCCTGAGCCTGCGTGCGCATCAGGAAAGTCGGCTCCATCAGCTTGCCGCCATTCATCAGCGCAGCCGCACCGACCGCCGTCTGCAACGGCGTCGTCATCATGCCGTGGCCGAACGAAATGGTCATCGAATGGACCTTCTTCCACACACGCGGTTCAACGGGACGCGCCACTTCCGGCAACTCCGTCTGCATGCGGTCGAGAAGGCCGATCTTCTTCAGGAATGCGCGATGGCCTTCAATGCCAACGGCATCCGCCTCGCGGCCCGAACCGATATTAGACGAGAAGATGAAGACTTCCGGCAGCGTCAACCAGCGGCCCTTGCCGTGGAAGTCACGGATCGTCTGGCGACCGAACACCAGCGGACGGCTGGCATCGAGTTTCGACTGCAGGTTGAACTTACCGGAATCGAGCGCCATCGCCGTGGTAAAGCTCTTGATGGTCGAACCCATTTCATAGGTGCCTGCCGACATGCGGTTCAGGCGGTCCTTGTCCAGAGCATGGACCGGGTTGTTCGGATCAAAATCCGGCACCGATGCCATGGCGATCACTTCGCCGGTCTTGACGTTCAGCACCACAGCACCGGCAGCAATTGCCCGGTAGCGTTCCATGGCCTTGACGAGTACGTCACGCATGATGTGCTGTACACGAATATCGATCGAGAGGCGCACCGGCTCCAGCGACTGTCCGGTCGCAAGGCCGACAGAACGCAGATCGGTCAGCCCCTGACTGTCGATATATTTCTCCATGCCCGCAATGCCCTGATTGTCGACATTGACGAGACCGAGGATATGCGACGCGGTCGGGCCACCCGGATAGAAGCGGCGCTTTTCCGTACGGAAGCCGATGCCCGGCACGCCGAGCGCCATGATCTGGCTCTGCTGGCGGGGCGTCAGTCCACGCTTGATCCAGACGAAACCGGCGCCACTTTTCAAACGCTTATATGTCGCTTCCCAATCAAGATCGGGCAGCACCGTCGACAGCATTTCGATGGTTTCGTCGGGATCGACGATCTTGCGCGGCTCCGCATAGAGCGAAGCAGTCTTGATGTCGGTCGCGAGGATTTCGCCGTTACGGTCGAGAATATCCGGGCGCGACGCGAGCTGGTGAACCGCCGGGCCTGCATTATCCTCATTTTCGCCGCCGATGACACCGAAATAGATGAGCTTGCCACCCATCACACCATAGATGCCGACAAAGCAGGCGATCGCCATCCAGAGACGATTGCGCGCGCGGTTGCCATGCTTTTTGCGCGAGCCGACAAACGCCATGTTGCCGGCCAGCTTTTCATCGCCAACCGGCTCAACACCGTCATCTGCCTGCATATTCTTTTTCCCGAAAAGTCTCAGCCGCATGATCAGTGCCTCGCCCCGCTTTTCTTGACGCTGCCGGTCGTGATGGCATCCTTTTCAAGCACGCCGCTTGCAAGCAGTTCGTCGCTGCCGGAGATGATCTTCTGGATATCGTCAACCGGACGTTCCGGAATTTCGTGGACACCCAGCACAAGCTGTTCGGCTTCGATCGGCTGGAGGTTGAGTTCCTTTTCGTAGACACCAACGAGACTTTGCAGGCGACCAGGCTGGGTCATCAATGCCCAGTCGGCGCGCAAGAGCGTGATCGTGTCCTTTTCGGAGTCGATCTGTCGCTTCAGCTTGGCGATCACCGCGATCTGCTTTTCCGCGTCATATTTGATCGTGTAGGTGACGGTCGCCGCCACCAGCATCGCCGCTATCATGATGATGTCGAAAGTACGCAGCACTCGTTCAACTCCGGGCCAGTTCGTTCGTCTCGGGCAGTTTGGGCAGTCCGAAAAGCGATAAATCGTCTTCCAGTGGCGGATTTTCCGTCCTTATTCCAGCGCGCAGCTTCGCCGAGCGCGCACGTGGATTTCGTTCTTCTTCCTCTGCGGTCGGGCCAACAGCGCCCTTGACCGCGGGCGTAAAGCTCGGCAGACGGACATGTGTTTCCGGCAGATGACGCGATCCGGCACTACCGCCGGCGCGGTCAGCGAAATAGCGCTTCACCATGCGGTCTTCGAGCGAATGGAAGGTCACGACAACCAGCCGGCCGCCCGGTTTCAGGATGCGTTCGGCAGCAAGCAACGCCCGCGCCAGTTCGCCCAACTCGTCATTCACATAGACCCGCAGCGCCTGAAAAACCCGCGTCGCCGGATGGATGCGATCCTTCGGATTGCGTCCCACCAGCGTTTCGATGGCATTGGCAAGATCGAGCGTACGCGTGAAAGGCTGTGCGGTCCGGCGCTTGTCGATCATGCGTGCAATGCGGCCTGCATGGCGCTCTTCGCCCAGAAAATTGAAGATGCGGGCAAGATCACCGGTCTTGAGACGGTTCACCACATCGGCAGCGCTTGGTCCTTTTTTCGACATGCGCATGTCGAGCGGACCATCCTTCTGGAAGGAAAAGCCGCGCTCGGCCTCATCGATCTGCATCGACGATACGCCAATATCGAGCACAACGCCGTCCACCTTGCTGCCTGCTCCCTTAACCTTCGAGACTGCTTCATCAAGAGCAGAGAACCGGGACTCGACCAGATCGAGCCGGCCCGGAAACTGCTTTTCCATCGCCCGCCCGGCTTCGATTGCGGTCGGATCGCGGTCAATCGCGATCACGTCCGCTCCCGCTTCCAGTATGCGACGCGTATACCCGCCAGCACCGAATGTCCCATCGACAATCACTGCGCCAGATACAGGCTTCAGGGCGTCGATCACTTCGGCGATCAGCACCGGAACGTGACGGACTTCAGCCCCTTCGGCTTGAGAATTGTCTCCGCCGAGGCTTGCCATCATTCCGATCCTTTCCCGGGTACTTGGCCCGTTTTTAAAGCGTCTCGCGCTTCAATCTTTTGTTTTCACGCATGTTTTGTTCCAAAATCGGTTCCCAACTTCAGGAAACATGCTTTCGTGTTTTGCTTGCGGATTCCGCCCATTTGCCGTCAACGTGGCGACATGGCGGATTCGTTCGTCAGTTATCGGATATTAAGCTTAATGAAGCGTTATCCTTTGGCTCAGCACTTCTACAGAACTGTGCCAGCCCCATAATTTTCAACAGGGATTTTTTGAAGGCGGTTTGCGCTCAGCAGTTGCCCGAAAACGGACATTTGCTTCAATCCAAATGCGATGGACCCACACACTATGCATCACAAGCTTATGATTTGTGATGCCCCGCCCCCGGTTGACGCCCTCCCATCATTGGCATATTTAATGCAAATAGTTTGCAACTGCATAAACACCCAAGGCATTGAGTATGGCACCCCATGGAGCAGGCCCCTCCGGCGCTGGCGAAGTAACATTTGAAGGCTGGCGACGTGATCGCGGCGAAGCATCCATGTCCGATGTCCACCGCTCGATCCGAGTCAATCGTTCAGGTTCAAAGTTCCGTCGCGCACTTTCCTTCTTCGGTCCCGGCTATCTGGTAGCCGTTGGCTATATGGACCCCGGCAATTGGGCCACCTCGCTCGCTGGTGGCTCTCGCTTCGGCTATACGTTGCTATCCGTTGTGCTGCTGTCCAATCTTATGGCCGTGCTCCTGCAGGCGCTTTGCGCACGTCTTGCCGTCGCAACCGGCCGCGATCTGGCACAGGCTTGCCGCGATGCCTATCCGCGCTTTCTCGCATGGCCGCTCTGGTTCCTGGCCGAACTGGCAATCTGCGCCACCGATCTGGCGGAAGTCATCGGCACCGCCATCGGCCTCAACCTGCTCTTCGGCATTCCGCTGGAAATCGGTGTCATCATCACTGCTGCCGATGTGCTTCTGGTTCTTTATCTCCAGAACAAGGGATTTCGCCGTGTCGAGGCGCTCATCATCACCCTTCTGGGCGTGATTGCGCTCTGCTTCCTTATTCAGATTCTGATGGCGCAGCCGCAATGGGGCGCAGTCATCAAGGGCTTTGCGCCAACAACCGACATCATCCGCAATCCGGACATGCTTTATATCGCCCTTGGTATCATCGGCGCCACGGTCATGCCGCATAATCTCTATCTGCATTCGGGCATCATCCAGACACGCGATTACGGCCACACGACCGCTGAAAAGCGCGAAGCCATACGCTTTGCGACATGGGATTCCACCATTGCGCTGACATTCGCGCTGCTGGTCAATGCATCAATCCTGATCCTGGCTGCTGCAAGCTTCAACGCCACCGGCAATACTGCGGTCGAAGATCTCGACAAGGCCCATGCTCTTTTGAACCCGCTGCTGGGATCAGCCCTTGCGCCAACGCTTTTTGCGATTGCGCTTCTGTGCTGTGGCCTGAACTCGACCATCACCGCGACGATGGCCGGACAGATCGTCATGGAAGGCTTCATCGATATTCGCCTGAAGCCGTGGCTGCGCCGTGCGATCACCCGCTTCGTGGCCATTGTTCCCGCTGCCGTCGTGACGATCATGTACGGTTCGCAGGGAACGACAGAGCTTCTGATCCTGTCTCAGGTCGTGTTGAGCCTTCAGCTACCCTTTGCCGTCATTCCACTCGTGATGTTCACGGCGGAGAAAAAGAAGATGGGATCGCTGGTCGCGCCGCGCTGGGTGACGTTGCTTGCTGCCATTACCGCTGCAATCATCGTCGTGCTGAATATGAAGCTGATCTACGATTTCCTGTCCGGCGTGCCAATTTAAGCCCCTCCCGAGGCTTTTCGAATGGGCGGCTCCGTATCTTGAAGCCGCCCATTCTTTTACTTCACCGCCGCATTGCCGCCATCGGCGTAAAGCGCCGAACCCGCGACAAAACTCGACATCGGGCCTGCCAGAAACAGCGCGGCCTGAGCGATTTCTTCGGGCTGGGCGATCCGTTTCATCGCATGCAGGCCTGCAGCCCATTCCTTGTGCTTTTCATCTCCGCCCATCGGCGTATCGACACCACCCGGCAAGAGCGCATTTGCCCGGATACCACGGGCGCCGTAATCGGCGGTTATGCCCTTCACCATACCCATGAGAGCTGCCTTCGAGGTTCCGTAAACCGACATGCCCGGAATGCCGACGCTCGTGCCGACAAATGTCGAGGTGAAGACAATCGAGCCTCCACCCCTTTCAAGCATCAGAGGGATTTGTGATCTCGCTCCCATAAACGCCGAGGTCAGATTACCTGCCAGCACCCCCGCCCAATCATCGGGCGCGATTTCGGCAAGCGGCGCGATAGGGCCGACCGTGCCAGCATTGTTGACGGCTATATCAAGGCCGCCGAATGTATCCTTCGCTGCCGCAGCAAGTACCTCATGCGTTTCAGCTTCCGAGACATCGCCAGCAACACAATGCGCCTTTCCGCCAAACGCCGCGATCTCCTCCGCAACACGTTCTAGACCGGCAAGTCCGCGAGCATTCAGCACAATGGCTGCGCCCTCTCTGGCAAAAAGCAATGCAGCAGCCCGCCCTATTCCCGACGATGCACCGGTGATGATTGCGACCTTGTCTTTCAAACTGGACATACTGAACCTCCGTGATTTCGTGGAGGTCCCAATTAAAGTCCCGGCAGTAACGCAACTATCCGTTTCTTGCGTTTGAATGCTGAAGCAGTCGATTAGGAGCATTTCCAGCAAAAACATGAAACGGTTTTGCGTAGGGCAATGCGACAACACAAACAGTTGGAGCGGTTCCAACGCTTCTTTTAAAATAGAAGCCGCTCTAGAAAAAATTGTCAGTCGGTCTGTAAGCCGGGTTCTGTATGGCCGGGCTTTCGCCCGACGTGGCAGCCATTCATCTGGGACGGATGTCGCCACCCGCCTCGTGCAACCCACCCGGACGGCTGATCCGGAAACCGATTGCCGGCCCTTGCGAGCCAGCGCGCCGTCCCTATTCGGTTTTGCTCCCGATGGGGTTTACCGTGCCGTCTGCATTGCTGCAGACGCGGTGGGCTCTTACCCCACCCTTTCACCCTTACCCCGTCATCCCTGCCGTTTCGTTGCGCAACGGTACGGAAGACGGGGCGGTCTGCTTTCTGTGGCACTTTCCCTGGGGTCACCCCCGCCGGGCGTTACCCGGCATCGTGTTTCCATGGAGCCCGGACTTTCCTCACCTGCCGCCTTTCGGCATATGACAAGCGCGGCTGCCCGACCGACTGACAGCGCGCATATAGCAACGATAGCGGAACAGTGGAACCGGATTCCGGAAAAAATCTGCAGTCACCGGAAACAGAAAAGCCGACAGTGTCTCCACTGTCGGCTTTCCGTTCACATCAGGCGGCCTGTACTCTACGCGACCGCCGACGTAAATCTGCATTCGCATCCTGAAAATGCATCAGAGCGCGCGCATATAGGCCTTGACCGAGCTGCAATATTTCGCCGAGGTCGGGTTCATACGCTTTGCGCCGTGACCGGCATTGTACTTCAGGATCGTGCCGCAAGTGCTGCCGCCGCCGAGCTTCTGCGCCTGGGCCAGATACTTCATGCCGAACTGGATGTTCGTGGAAGGCTCATAGAGACCCTTGGCTGAACCCGTGTAGCCGAGGCCACGTGCGGTCGAGAGCTTGATCTGCATCAGGCCGATTTCACCGGCCTTGCCACGCACATTCGGCTGGAAATTGCTTTCGTGACGCACAACCGCATGGGCAAGTGCGGAAGGCACGCCATAGGTCGATGCGTAACGATTGATGATGCTTGAATAAGCGCCGCCGCTCTTGGCGTTACGGGCAGTCGTGTCCTTCGACTGCGAACGCTTAGCAGCAGAACCCTTGCCCGTAGAATTCTTGGCAGTCGGAGCCGCACGGCGGCTGACGACCGATGCCTTCTTCGGCGCTTTGGTTGGCTTTTCCGCCTCGGCAGTCTTGTTCTGCTGGCGTGCCTTGAGGAGAGCTGCGAGGTTGGTCGGTTCAGTTGAAGGGGCACTCAGTGCTGGATTCAGGCCAAACGAACTCATCGCGCCAACAAGGGCGCAAACAACAACAAATTTAATTTTCATAACCTACCGTCTTGGAACGTTTCTTTTCTCAGACTGTCTGTCTTGGGTAAAAACAGTCCTGTTTTTTGATCCCGCCCGATATGGGTTGTCAGGCCCTTGTCCGCTGGGATTGAGCGATGAAGTGCCGGGCAAATGCAGCCGAAGATTGGTTGTAAAAGTAAAATAGTCTTACAGGTTGTAACATTCGTGATTCACGCAAACGCGGCGTAAACCTTCGTCACAACCCTTCTGCAACCGGGCTGGATCGATCTATTTTTATGAAATCATTACAGAAATACGAATCAACGCTGGATAGAGAGATTAACCGCCTGCATCTCGTCAGGCGGTAACATTCTGCAGGGAAAAAATTAGCCTGTAGAGGGTATCTATAGTAGATACATCAGCCACCCCGTCCACATTTTGTGTCCGAAAATGTCGCTGAAAGGCCTTAATCACAGTCTCGGTGCCTTCATCGAAGACACCAGTGATGGCGATTTCGTAGCCATAAAGTGCCAGCATGGATTGCAACGCCTCGACCGGCTGGCCGTTTTCGCCACGTGCCAGAAACCGCCCGCCGCGGATCGACGTCGGCTCGATATAGTGGCCGATACCCGCCTCGTGGAGCCGCTTCCAGGGGAAGTTATGGCCCGGGTCTGTCTTGCGCGAAGGTGCAATATCGGAGTGGGCCAGAATATTTTCCGGCTTGATGGTATAACGCTCGCATATATCGCGGCAGAGGCGGATGACCGCATCGATCTGCGCATCCTTGAACGGCGGATAGTCTTCAAGATTACCCGGATTGACGATCTCAATGCCGATGGAGGCCGAATTGATGTCCGTTTCGCCCTTCCAGAAGCTCTTGCCCGCATGCCAGGCACGGGCCTTTTCCGAAACCATCTGCACGATCCGCCCGTCTTCATGGACAAGGTAATGCGCGGAAACTTCCATATCTGGCGATTTAAGAACCTGCACGGCCTCTTCGGCAGTCGCCAGACCGGTATAATGGAGAATGAGAAAGGCGGGCACCTTGCCGTCGCGACGCGGACCGAAATTGGGTGACGGATCAAGCGTTGCACCGGCAAAATCGGGCCGGTCAAGCGCCAGCTCCCGCAACAACTCGCTCTCGATTTCGCGCACGCTGCTCATGCAGCCTCCAGATTCTTCTCAATGCTTGCCCAGGCAGCGTTTATCGCTGCCAGACGCCTGTTGGCAATGGTTATGAATTCAAGCGGCAAGCCCTCTGCCACCAGCCGGTCCGGATGATGTTCCTTGACCAGCGAACGATAGCGCTTGCGGGCCATCTCGAAGGAAACGCCGCGCTCCAGCCCCAGAATGGCATAAGGATCGTCAGCACCGCGCTGGACATGCCGGATCGAGATACGATCGAAAGCGACTTCATCATAGCCGAAAATATCCGCAACGCCTGCAAGGAAGGCCATCTCTTTTTCATGCACATAGCCGTCAGCGGTGGCTATATGAAAAAGACCGTCGAGGATATCCTCAAGCAGATGGCAATCGGGTTGTCCTTCACTACACAATCCGGCGAGCTGACGCGCATAGGATTCATAGCCAGCGACATCCTGCTTGGCGAGATCGTAGAGCCGCGCAACATGCGCCGTCTCTTCCTTCGGCACGGCGAATATATCCTGAAAGGCGCGGATTTCGTCCTGTGTGACGACCCCGTCGGCCTTGGCCATCTTGGCTGAAAGCGCGATCATCGCAATGGAGAAGGCCACCCGGCGCCGTGTATCGGCGTCACCTTCGAAAACGGTGCGCACGGCTTCGATAACGCCAGTAATGGCATTCGACGCCACGTAAGTGACAAACTCACCGATGCGAACCCAAATCGACATGGGACTTTTCTATAGAATTCCGAATGAACTGAAAACCGCCCAGGCGAGCGAAAGTCTAAAAAACAAACATTTAGAAAGAATATCAGGACATTGGCTTAGATTGTTGCCGAGTTCCGCAACGAACGCTTATTGCTGGGGTTCGCGTTCGTCGAAGGAACGCTGTGCGGCCGTGGCTGCTGCTTGTCCAGCCGTCTGTGCCTGCTGATCCGTTTGACCGACAGATTTTGCCGCGGCAACGGCATTGGTCCGTGCGCGTTCAATGGCTGCTGCCTTCTCTTCCGGGCTCACCACACCGGAACTGTCGCGGAGCGACTTGACCAGATCGGGGCCTTTCTCCGTGCTTCCACTTTCTGCCGGTTTGGCAGGCTGCGATACAGCAGCGGCGCCCTGCTCGCTGCCATTCGTAGTGGCAGCAATCTCGTCGTCTCCTTTGCCGCAAGCGGCAAGCACAACAAGAACAATCGCAGAGATGAAAAACAGGAAGTTACGGTTCATGACAAAAGCCATAACCGAACCGAGCCTGCGTTGAAACACGGAAAACGCAGAATGCCCGTCTTTTCCCGACATGGTTGCTTTAACGTTCATCTCAATCCTAAAACCATTGGCTTAAAGCCATTGGTCTAAAGCCTTTGACCGAAGCCTATTGGCACGAATGGCGACCCGGAAACCGGATCGCCACCCGCATGCTAGTGCATCACGACTTCCCAACCTTAGTTGGAAGGCGCTGTCCCTGTACCTGGCGCCGGGGTAGCCGGTGCCGGAGTTGCCGGGGCTGGCGTCGTCGTCGTGTCATTGTTCGAGGGCGCTGCCGGCGCGGATGGTGCCGGTGCGTTGCTCGTGTCGTCCTTCTTGTCATTGCACGCTGCAAGGCCGAGAAGCGATACGGCGGCGACAGAAGCAATCAGAAACTTCTTCACGTTGGCTCTCCTTCCTAGATCAGGCTCGTTGGCCTGGTTTCAGGCATTAAATGGCAATATTGCCAAACGCCTCTCTCTGTTTTCTCCGTGCGTGACCGGTTGATCCGGCCAATCACCTTTACGGTCACTCATCGACACAGAAATCCCGTCGACTCGGACCGTCACACAAGAAAACGGCAACGGCGCGAAAAAGTTCTCTCAAATAGTCTTACCGACCGTAATAAAGCGACAGTATTACAGGCGTATAGGCGCATTCATCTGGTTTAAAAACCCGCAATTAATTCGTCACGCCCCTGTCATTGGACGATGTTTAACTTGGCAAAATCAAAGTCGGGATTCGTGCACTAGGGGAATTTTTGATGACACAGCAAGCATCAGCCGACACAATTCTAAAGCAGGCCGTGACCCAGAACAGCGCCCTCTCGCGGGCAGGCTTTTCTGAAAGGCTGTTTGCCTGGCTGTTCAAAGGGCTGGTCTATCCGCAGATATGGGAAGACCCGGAAGTTGATATGGCAGCTCTGGCTATAGAGCCGGACCACCGCATCGTCACCATCGCGTCCGGCGGATGCAATGCCATGTCCTACCTGACCGCCGATCCGGCACGTGTGGAGGCGGTCGATCTCAATCAGGCACACGTCGCGTTCAACCGGCTGAAGATTGCGGCTGTCAAAAACCTGCCCGACTACGATGCATTCTACCGATTTTACGGGAAAGCCGACGACAAGACCAATCTTGCCGCCTACAAGCGCTTCATCCGCCCGCATCTGGACAGCGAAAGCCGCGACTATTGGGAAAAACGCAAATGGAATGGCCGCCAGCGTATTTCCATTTTCTGGCGCGACCTCTATCGCCACGGCTTGCTTGGCGTCTTCATCGGCATGGGCCATCGCGTGGCGCGCCTCTACGGGATCGATCCGCGCGACATCTTGAAGGCGCGCACAATGGAAGAGCAGCGTAGCTTCTTCGACACGGCGCTTGCCCCGCTCTTTGAAAAACGCATGGTGCGCTGGGCCACGGCCCGCAAATCATCCCTTTTCGGACTGGGCATACCGCCACAGCAATATGATGCCCTTGCCACTGCAGGAAACGGCGACATGGCGCTTGTCCTGCGCAGCCGTCTTGAGAAACTCGCTTGCGGTTTCCCCCTTACCGACAATTATTTCGCCTGGCAGGCATTCGGGCGCGGCTATAGCGGCAATGAGGAGACCGGGCCTCTCCCGCCCTATCTGTCACGCTCCAATTTTGAAACAGTACGCGCACGCGCTGATCGCATGACCGTACAGAACGCAAGCTATACCGATTTTCTCGCTGCCAAGCCTGCGGCATCCGTCGACCGTTATATCCTGCTGGATGCGCAGGACTGGATGAATGACGAGCAGCTCAATGCCCTCTGGAGTGAAATCACCCGTACGGCAGCACCAAATGCCCGTGTCATCTTTCGTACCGCAGCCGAACCGAGTCTGCTTCCAGGACGGGTGGCACCGCAGATTCTGGATCGCTGGGACTATCAAGCGGACGAATCCCGCACCCTGCACGACCGCGATCGCTCGTCGATCTATGGCGGGTTCCATCTTTATGCGCTGAAGGATGCCTGACATGTCGCGCAGCCCATGGAGCGTTCAGGGTATAGACCATGCCAACCTCATGGATCGGGTCTACCGTCGTCAGCGGCACTTCTATGACGCGACCCGCAAATACTATCTTCTGGGTCGCGACCCCATGATCGCAGGACTGTCCGTACCCAAGGACGGCACAGTTCTGGAGATCGGCTGCGGCACCGGCCGCAATCTGATAAAAGCTGCAGAAAACTACCCCGATGCAAAACTCTTCGGCATCGATATTTCAGCAGAAATGCTGGATACGGCACGCCGGGCGGCGGAGCGCGCTGGCATCGAAGATCGCGTCCGGCTTGATCGTGCGGATGCGGCCCAGTTCGATCCAGAACGACTGTTCGGGCAAGCCGGCTTCGACCGGATTTTCATTTCCTATGCCGTATCGATGATACCGCAATGGCAGTCGGTCATTCGTGAAAGCATCCGGCACCTCAATGCGGGCGGAGAATTGCATATCGTCGATTTTGGCGATCAGGCCCGGCTGCCGCGCTGGTTCGGAAAGGCACTCTTCCAATGGCTGGAATGGTTCCATGTCACACCGCGCAGCGACTTGTTCGCGGTTTGCGACCAGCTTGCGCAGGAACGCAGTGCTGTCGTTGAGAAGCGCATTCTTTATCGCGGCTTTGCCTGGATAACAGTTGTTCGTTCGACAATGCCACCCTCTGCCACAGATTAGCACCAAACTTGCCCGCCAGACTGGTGACGTCCGGCTCCGGATCGCGTAACCGTTAGAAGACTGATTCGCGACACGGAACCACTATATGAACCGTCTGGCCAGCTGCAGCATTCTCGCCCTCGGCGCTTTACTTCTCTCCGCCTGCACGACGGTGGATTACGACTTTTCCGACGTAAAGAAATCGGGCGGCTCGGTGGCCCGGATCGCACCGCCGTCCGGCTCGGTAAAGGCACCGCGCTTCGGTGATCGCGACCCGCACGACTGGACCGGTAAAACGCCCTGGCACTATCCGATCCACGGCACAGACGTTTCCAAATATCAGACCAACATTGACTGGAGCGCCGTGCGCGCCAGCGGCATTTCCTTCGCCTTCATCAAGGCAACTGAAGGCGGTGACCGTGTCGATGATCGTTTTCAGGAACACTGGAACGGCGCGCGCCAGGCGGGTATCCGACGCAGCGCCTATCATTTCTACTATTTCTGCCGTCCGGCCATCGAACAGGCCCGCTGGTATATCCAGAACGTGCCGCGTGATCCGAGCGCGCTTCCACCCGTTCTCGATATGGAGTGGAACCCGCAATCGCCAACCTGCAAGCTGCGCCCCAACGCAGCCGTTGTGCGCAAGGAAATGCGCATCTTCCTGCAGGCGCTGGAAAAGCATTACGGCAAACGCCCGATTGTTTACACGACGGTCGATTTCTTCGATGACAACGACTTGCGGCAGATGGCAGACTATCCGTTCTGGCTGCGCTCCGTTGCCGGTCATCCGGACGAGAAGTACGGCCCGCATCCGTGGACGTTCTGGCAATATACCGGCACCGGCTCCATTCCCGGCATTAAGGGCGACGCCGATATCAATGTCTTCGCAGGCGATGCCAACTCGTGGAAAAAGTGGCTGGAAAGCAACAAGGTCCGCTAACACGGCGCAGTTTGGCAGTTCACACCAAGTTTTGCTTCATTTCCGGGGCTTGTTCGGGCAATAGCTAAAACAATCCCCGAAAGGGAGCCTTTTGCTCCCAATCTATTAGTGTGAGTTACCAATGAAGTTTTTTGCTTCAGTTATCGCAGCCGCCTTGCTTGCATCGACAACCATGTCGGGTGCACAGGCCGCCGCGTCTCCGGCGCCTGCTGCGACGCCAACTGAAAACACCGTCAATCTTCCCAAGCCGGAATGCGAGATCGATTACGGCCAGTGGATGGACAATCTGACCAAGGAAGCCCGCGACGCCGGTGTCGGCGAAAAGGGCATCGCCGAATTGCACAAGGCCATGCTTGAGCAAAAGGTGCTTGATCGCGACCGCAAGCAGACTGTTTTCAACCTGACCTTCACCGAGTTTTCCAAGCGCCTCATCTCGGAAGCGCGTTTGAAGAAGGGCCGTGAAAATCTGGCCAAATATGCCGACGTCTTCAAGAAGGTTGAAGATACCTATGGCGTTCCGGGGCCAGTCCTTGCCGCGTTCTGGGGGCTTGAAACCGACTATGGCGCCATTCAGGGTGATTTCGACACGCTGAATGCACTTGTCACCCTCTCCTATGATTGCCGCCGTCCGGATCTGTTCCGCCCGCAGTTGATTGCCCTTCTCAAGCTATTCGATCAAGGCGTCGTCGATGCAGCAACAACCGGCGCATGGGCTGGCGAAATCGGCATGATGCAACTTCTGCCGAAGGATTATCTTGAACGTGGCGTCGATGGCGACGGCGATGGCAAGGTCGATCTGAAGAGCAGCGTTCCCGATGCCATGATGACCGCAGGCCGCATGATTTCGGAACTCGGCTGGAAGCGTGGCCAACCTTGGCTGGAGGAAGTTCGCCTGACCAAGGATCTGCCTTGGGAAGAAGCGATCCGCACCAACCGCAAGCCACATTCCTGGTGGGCTGAGCAAGGTGTGATGGGCCTCAACGGTCCACTCGGCCCCGATGATGGCGACGCGTCGCTTCTACTGCCGCTGGGCCGCAAGGGACCGGCTTTCCTGTCCTATCCCAACTTCGACGTGTTCGTGGAATGGAACAAGTCCATCGTCTACGCCACAACGGCTGCTTATTTCGCAACACGTCTGGCTGGTGCACCTGCCTTCGATCCGGGTAATCCAGTTCCGGGTCTGACACAGGACCAGTTAAAGGAACTTCAGACCAAACTCCAGGCCCGCGGTTACGACATGGGCGGAAAGATCGACGGCGTGTTCGGTCTCCTGACCCGCGATGCCGTGCGCGCCGAACAGATGCGCCTTGGAATGCCTGCCGATTCATGGCCGACACAAGAGCTTCTCGATAGGCTCTAACTCGACAAGGCGCGGTTCAAAAAACCGCGCCTTTTCTTTTCCTGAAGTGAAATGCGCCCCATGCTCACAACGCTGATTGTCGTCCTTCCTGTTTTTGCGCTGATTTTCTCCGGCTGGGGTGCCTTCAAGCTGAAAATACTCGGGCCTCATGCGATAGCGGAGCTGAACCGTTTCGTCGTCTATCTGGCGCTGCCTGCTCTTCTCTTCGACATCATGGCCAATACGCATGGCAGCGAACTCTGGCAGCCGGGCTTCATCGCAGTGTTTCTGCTTTCGAGCGCCATTGCTTTCGCATTGCCCTTTCTGGTGCGACGGCGTGGAAAGCTACCTCTGGCGGATACCGCGCTTGACGGGCTGAACGCCGCCTACCCGAATACCGGCTATATGGGCATTCCGCTTTCGATGATCGCCTTCGGGTCAGGCGTTTTGGCAGCAACCACCATTTCGATCATCATCACCGTCTGCGTCACGTTTGCTTTTGCGATCGTGCTGATCGAAATCGGCCTGCAGACAGAGAAGAAGCCGCTTCATCTCATCTGGAAAGTCATGCGGTCCCTGATCCGCAATCCACTGCTTGTCGCTCCGGCGCTCGGCGCGTTGGTGTCCTTTCTGGGACTCACCATCCCTGCCCCGGCCGAAACCTTCCTGAAGATGCTCGGTGGTGCCGCATCTCCTTGCGCACTGGTGGCGCTTGGCCTGTTCCTCGCCCAGCCGCGCAAGATCGAACGCGAAAGCGTCAATGCCATCGCTTTTCTTGTTTCGGTCAAGCTCATCGTCCAGCCGCTCGCAACCTGGCTGCTGGCGGTCTATGTATTCGGACTGCCTCCCCTGCTCGCACAAAGCGCTGCTCTTCTTGCCGCACTTCCGACCGGCACGGGCCCCTTCATGCTGGCTGAGCATTATCGTCGCGAGGCGGCGATAACCTCCAACGTCATCCTCTACTCGACAGTGATATCTATCCTCACCTTGTCGGCATATTTGGCGCTAATTCGCTAAAAAGCGCAAAAAACATCGCCAAAAGCCGGTGGCAACTACGGCGAAAACAGTACCAAACGTGGCAGTTCGGTGTCTTTTTCATGAAATGTGAACAAATTTTTCTAGTCAAATATTTCAATAGTTTAGGTGGTAAACGATAGGTTTATTTCTCCATCACGCCAGATTGCAGCACGAAATCTTCTTTTGTTCGAGGCGTTTTGCGCTTAGATTCCAGCTTCCTACCAGCGCGCGTCCGGTCACCCGGGCGCATATGAAGGAGACAGACCAATGGGACTTACGCGATCTTTGAATGTCCTCATGATCTGTGCGGCATTTGCATTTGTTGCAGCGTTGATAGCAGGCGTCATCCCTTAGGGGAATTAGCCTAAACCATTACGGCGGCTTCGGTTTTGAGGATAGGCCGACCCGCACGAAAATGAAAAGCCCGGCGTCACCGCCGGGCTTTCTTTATCTTAGGCAACTTCCAGAGCTGCTTCCGTCTTCGGCCTTATGCCGATCATGTGACAGATCGCAAAGGGCAGATCGGCGCGATTCATCGTGTAGAAATGGAAATCCTGCACGCCGCGTTCGATCAGATCCATCACCTGCTCGGCGGCAATTGCCGCGGCGACCAGCTGATGCGTCTGCGGATCATTGTCCAGTCCTTCGAAACGCTCCGCCAGCCAGCTCGGAATATGCGTCGCCGACCGCGCGCAGAAGTTTTTGACCTGCTTGAAATTATGCACCGGCAGGACACCTGGAACGATCGGGATGTAAATACCGGCACGGCGCACGCGCTCGACATAACGCTCGTAAAGGTCATTCTCGAAGAAGAACTGCGTGATGGCCCGCGTCGCACCATTATCGACCTTGCGCTTCAGCATATCGATATCGGTCGCAAAATCCGGGCTTTCCGGATGCTTTTCAGGATAGGCGGAAACCGAAATGTCGAAATCGGCAATATTGCGCAAACCGGAAACCAGTTCAGCGCCATTCTGATAACCACCCGGCGTCGGCACATATTTCTCACCAATACCCGCCGCCGGATCGCCGCGCAGCGCCACGAAGCGGTTGACACCGAGAGCCGCGAATTCACGCACGACACGATCGACTTCCTCGCGTGTCGCATCCACGCAAGTCAGGTGCGCCGCTGGTTTGACATCGGTTTCCTTAAGGATGCGCGCCACGGTACGCGCCGTACGTTCACGCGTGGAACCACCGGCACCATAAGTCACGGAGACGAATTCGGGCTGTAGCGGAGCGAGCCGCGTCACCGTATCCCAGAGACGCTGTTCCATTTCCTCCGACTTGGGCGGGAAGAATTCGAACGATACCCGGGTGGTCTGGCCAACATCCGGTCGGCGGGAAAGACCGTAAAAACCCATCAAACTGTCTCCGTCATGCTCATTATCTGCTTTTGTCGCATTGTCTTTATCCCAAAACCGGTTCCCACTTTTGGGAGACATGCGAAGCCGGATCGGCAATGAGAAGGCGTGGGTCGCGGGCGAGCCATAGCTTCACCGTCAGCCCCTCTTCTCCATTGGCCGCCTTCGGCTCCAGTTCCAGTGTCTTTTCCGGCTCAAGACCGGCATCTCTCATCCAGCCCAGCATCTGCTCGTCGCTGAATCCAAGCCGCAAATGGGCGTGTTCCTCACGCAGGAATTCGAGCTTGTGCGGCGCAAAATCGACGATCAGCAACCGTCCGTTGGGGCGCAAAGCCCGCGCCGCTTCACGAATGGCTGCAAGCGGATCATCAAGGAAGTGCAGAACCTGATGAATAGTCACCAGATCGAAGCTCTCACGTTCTACAGGCAGCGCATAGACATCGCCTTGGCGAACCTGCGCATTGCCGATGGCTGCAAGATCGAGATTGGCTCGCGCTACAGACAGCATGTCACGATTGATGTCGATGCCGACACCACGAAGGTAAAGCGGGGCAAAAAGCTCCAGCAACCGACCCGTGCCGGTGCCGACATCCAGCATCGCCTGAAACGGCTTGTCACCGATAACTTTCTTAAGCGCGACTTCAACCGCATTCTCGGAAACATGCAGCCTGCGAATCTGATCCCAGCTGCCGGCATTGGCGCTGAAATAGGCGGCCGCCTTTTCCTGACGGCTGGACTTCACTTGCGACAGGCGTTCCATGTCGCGCTCAACCAGCGCATCCGCCTTGTCGAGACGAGCCAAAAGCCCACGTGCAAGATCGCCACTGATCGCATTGTCGGCGAGACGGAAATAGGCCCACGCGCCTTCCTGATAGCGATCGATAAGATCGGCTTCTCCAAGCAGCTTCAGATGGCGCGAAACCCGCGGCTGGGATTGCCCCAATATCGTCGTCAGGTCGGAGACGGTGAGATCACCGCGCGAAAGAAGCGCCAAAATACGCAAGCGGCTTGGTTCAGCCACCGCCTTCAGCACATCTACCATCAGATCGAGTTGCAGTTGCAAACCGGTCATGCCTTCCGCTCTTGATTGATCCATCACCTCATTTACGGCCCATCGCGGCAATCCGTAAAGATATAAAGATATGTTTATATGAAAAGTAATTCCTGCGCAAGCGATTTTCGTGGCACAATGAAGCAGACGAAGGATTCGCCTCAATAACTGACTGTAAGGATAAGCCATGCGTGCAGGCACAATGCGCCAGAAGGCAATCGCCAAATCGCTGACGCTCCTGCTTCCGGCAGTACTCTATTCGGATTCAGAACCGATCCGCGCTGCGGCGCTCAGCCCCCATATGAAGACGTTGCCACCATCTACTGCCGTGTGGCTGGCGACAGTCGCGCATGTGCGCCACACGCATACTGATTACGATGCACTGCGGGATGATGGATATGACAAGGATTCAGCGCGTTTCTTCGTGCTGGATGCGATCAACACCAAGCTGACCGAATGGCGCGCCACGCGCCTTCTGTCGCCCGAAGACGACGAAGCCGTGGAGATGTGAAAACGCCGCCCGGAGGCGGCGTTTGATACGCGATAGAACACCGGCTATTCGGTGCCGTGGCCTTGCAGATATCCATGTTCACGCGGGTTCGGCATGACAAGGCTGACGACGAAGACGATCACCATCATCACGGTCACATACCAGAAGAAGCCGCTTTCCATGCCCTGCTGCTTGAACCAGAGCGCCACATATTCAGCCGTGCCGCCAAAGATCGCATTGGCGATGGCGTAGGAAAATCCGACGCCCAGCGCCCGCACTTCCGCCGGAAACAATTCCGCTTTCACGATGCCGCTGATGGAGGTGTACATGCTGACAACCGCCAGAGCGATCACGATATAGATGAATGCCCAGGTCGAGCTCTGCACCGAACCGATCAACGTCATGAGCGGGATTGTGGTCAAGATTGAAATGCCGCCAAAGCCGATCATCATCGTCTTGCGGCCGATCCTGTCGGACAACGCGCCGAAAAGCGGCTGCATCAACATATAGGCCAACAGCACGAAGGTCATGGTTTCGCTGGCCGTTTCCTTGCTCATGCCAGCCGTGTTGACCAGATATTTCTGCATATACGTGGTGAAAGTATAGAAGGCGAGCGAACCGCCAGCCGTGAAGCCGACGACGACAAGGAAGGCCTTGCGATGGTTCTTCCAGATATTGGCGAAGCTGCCCGCCGCCTTGTTGTTGCGGGTTTCTTCCGTCGAGGTCTCGTGAAGGGTCCGCCGCAGAAAAAGCGCGACGATGGCTGCAACACCGCCAATGGCGAATGGAATGCGCCAGCCCCAGGCATGAAGCTCGTCCGATGTCAGGAAGAACTGCAGGACCACGATCACAAGAACAGCGAGCAACTGCCCGCCAATCAGCGTGACATACTGGAACGAGGAGAAGAAGCCACGGCGCCCGGCCAGCGCCACCTCACTCATATAGGTAGCGGTAGTGCCGTATTCGCCGCCCACGGAAAGGCCCTGCAAGAGGCGCACGATCAACAGCAGGAATGGCGCCAGAACACCTATCGTTTCATAGGTCGGCAAAATGGCGATGGCGAAAGAGCCAAGGCACATCATCGTAACCGAAATCAGCATGGATGTGCGCCGACCAAGCTTGTCGGCAATGCGACCAAACAGCCAGCCACCGATGGGGCGCATGAGGAAGCCAGCCGCAAAAATCGCAGCCGCATTCAGCAACTGGCTGGTCTGGTCCTCCGCAGGGAAAAACTGCGATGCGAAATAAAGCGCACCGAAGGAATAGACGTAAAAATCGTACCACTCCACCAGATTACCCGATGCGCTGGCCACGATGGCAAAGACGCGGCGGCGCGTGTCATGGGCATCATGTGCCGCTTCGACCTCGCCATTGGCGTCAGCATGCATTTCTGCATTGTTCATTCTGAAAACTCCCGATAGCAGGCGGTTCTCAAACAGCCTGCAAGCCGCCGACCCCAAGCAGGGATTACCGAAATCGGCGATTGTTTCACTTCGTAAACATAAAACTACGAACTGCATTTCAACCCGAAAGCAGGCTCGTATTTGAAATGTCCTCCCGGTCGAAATCACGCTGCTTGGATCTATTGCGAAGACGCAAAGACGCCTGAAACAGTCCTTGAACCGGCGGCCTCGGCGTTCATTCCCATTGAAAAATAAAAACGGAGCAAGAGCATCGAAACCGGCCTCCTGAACGAAATCGCAACGGGGATGGCGCGCATCGCGGCGTTACGATCATGACGGCTCATATTTAGAGCGGTTTCAGGACGCGGCCAGACCATAGGAACAAAATCGTTTGCATGCAATCTATTCCAATATTAGAAATTGCTCAAATGAACGATTGACGTTGCCGAGCGATGAGCTGCCAATATAAGACATTGAAATAATTATAAAATAATTGTATTTTCCTACACGGGCAATCGATCAATTCCCCGTGTAGAGCGATCTTCGGGCAACTATCTCTTCTGAACAACCAAGAAAATACGCGGAAAACGCAGCAGGACTTTCCCGTCTACTGCCACCGGATAATGCGGCGCAATCCTCGCCTTGTAAGCCTTCAGATAGTCGGCCTGCTCCTGTTCATCGAGCGGATCGAGAAACGGTCGCAATCCGGTCGCCTTTACCCATTCCACAATCGCATCAACGCCATCCAGCGGATGGTTATAGACCGTGTGCCATATATCGAGCCGGGCGGCCTGACCGGCGAGCGCATTATAATATTCCATCACCGGGGGCAGAGGTCCCCTGCCCTTGGCGCCGATCTTGGCAGCAAAGGCCTCTGTTTTTGCGACGTCACGCATACCGACATGGGTCTGCTCGCCCATATTGTCAGGCATCTGGACGGCCAGCACCGCGCCGGGACGAAGCAGCGACAAGAGGCGTTTCATCTGCTTGATGTGATCCGGCAGCCACTGGAAAACGGCATTGGAGAAGAGGACATCGGTTTCCGCATCCGGCTCGTAGCTCGCCACATCGCCGATGGTGAAATCCACCTTCGGCAGGCGGACCTTGGCCTTCTCGATCATGTCTGGCGATGTATCGAAGCCGGAAACATCAGCTTCCGGCCAACGCTCAACCAGAAGCTCCGTCGAGTTACCCGGTCCACAGCCGATATCGACAACCTTGCGCGGCTTATCGACCGGTATCTGGGCCAGAAGATCACGTGCCGGGCGGCTGCGTTCGTCTTCAAACTTCAGATATTGCTTTGCAGACCAATCTTTCATCATGTTTCCCTTCATCAAATAAAAAGGCCGGTGCAATGCACCGGCCTTAACTTTAAAGCGCCAAAGGTTCATTGAGGTTCTGGCTATGGCGAGACGAAAATGGTGAGGTTCGAGAACCGGAGCGGAGCGTACTTTGCGTACGTGAGCACCTGAAGCGCAGAACCACACCATTTGCAGACCGCCAGAGCCTGAACATCTCGAACCTTACCGTGTGAGCGGCTTGTAGGTCACCCGTTTCGGGTTGACGCTATCCGGTCCAAGACGACGGATCTTGTCAGCTTCATAGTCCTCGAAGTTGCCTTCGAACCATTCGACATGGCTGTCGCCTTCGAATGCGAGGATATGTGTTGCCAGACGGTCGAGGAACATACGATCGTGGCTGATGATAACGGCGCAGCCAGCGAAGTTTTCCAGCGCATCTTCAAGCGCGCCGAGCGTTTCCGTATCGAGATCGTTGGTCGGTTCGTCGAGCAGCAGGACATTGCCGCCGGACTTCAGCATCTTGGCAAGGTGAACGCGATTGCGCTGGCCGCCGGAAAGATTGCCGACCTTCTGCTGCTGGTCGCCGCCCTTGAAGTTGAACGCACCGCAATAGGCTCGGGAGTTCATTTCAAACTTGCCGAGCTTGATGACGTCATTGCCGCCGGAAATCTCTTCCCAGACGGTCTTGTTGGCATCGAGCGCGTCGCGGCTCTGGTCCACATAGGAAAGATGAACCGTATCGCCAATACGAACCGAACCGTTATCCGGCTGCTCCTGCTCCGTCAGCATCTTGAAGAGCGTCGATTTACCGGCACCGTTCGGGCCGATCACACCGACAATGCCGCCTGCTGGCAGCTTGAAGCTCAGATCGTCGATCAGGAGACGGTCGCCATAGCCCTTCGACAGACCCTCGACCTCGATGACCACCTGACCGAGGCGTTCACCAACCGGGATGATGATCTGCGCATCGCCGGGGCGGCGTTCTTCCGCGCTCTTGACCAGTTCGTCATAGGCCTTGATACGCGCCTTGGACTTGGCCTGACGGGCCTTCGGGCTTGCAGAAATCCATTCACGTTCACGCGACAGCGCCTTTTCACGGGCAGCCTCTTCGCGGCCTTCCTGCTGCATGCGCTTGGCCTTGGCTTCCAGATAGGCGGAATAATTGCCTTCATAAGGAATGCCGCGACCACGGTCGAGCTCGAGAATCCAGCCCGTCACATTGTCGAGGAAGTAGCGATCGTGGGTGATGATCAGCACTGAACCCGGATATTCTCGCAGGTGCTTTTCAAGCCATGCAGTCGTTTCGGCGTCCAAATGGTTGGTCGGTTCGTCGAGAAGCAGCAGATCAGGCTTCGAAAGCAGAAGCTTGCAAAGTGCCACACGGCGCTTTTCACCGCCCGATAGTTTGGTCACGTCGGCATCGCCCGGAGGGCAACGCAGCGCTTCCATGGCCATTTCAACCTGGCTTTCGAGATCCCAGAGGTTCTGGCTGTCGATGATGTCCTGAAGCTTCGCGCCTTCATCCGCAGTTTCGTCAGAATAGTTCATCATCAGTTCGTTGTAACGGTCGATGATCGCCTTCTTGGCGGCCACACCTTCCATCACATTACCGAGCACGTCCTTGGAAGGATCGAGTTCCGGTTCCTGGGCAAGATAACCGCAGGTCGCGCCATCGGCCAGCCAGGCCTCGCCGGTATATTCCTTGTCGAGACCGGCCATGATCTTGAGGATGGTCGACTTACCGGCGCCGTTCGGGCCGAGAATGCCGATCTTCGCGTCGGGATAGAAGGAGAGATGGATATTCTCCAGAATCTTCTTGTTGCCATAGGCCTTATTGAGGCCGGACATGTGATAAATGAACTGGCGTGCCATAAAGCGCGTCGTCTCCGCAGGTTGAGAAGCGCGATCGGTCTTAACATTGCCGAACCGCGCGGAAATTGCTGACGCGTATGTAGGCCAAATATGCCCCGGACGCAAACGGCAACCCACCAAACGGAAGCAGCCGGAACCGCAAATCAAACTCTGATGAAAACCATAAATAATGAAACCGGGCGCGGATATTTCCGTCACCCGGTTTCCCCTCTGGCCACCGTCCGCGAAAGTTTCCTCCCTTTCATCGGACGGCCTGCAAGTTATGACGTGGAATCCCGTTTAAAACGCCCCTGATTGCCCTTCAAAAACCCCGTCTGCAAAGCTAGATTTGCCCAAGCTTTTGCGCTTTTCAAGCGGAATCTGCACAAAAAACGCAATTGCCTAAAATTCATTCACACTCCGTTCCAGTGCCTGTTTAAGCGACGCCGCAACGGAGGAGATTGACTATTTGCACGGCATAAAATCAGATGGCGAAATGACATTCAAAACCATTCATCATCTGCCGGTTTCAGACAAATCAGAACTCCCGTTCCGCACCGTCCGCGCCGGGACACCGCGAGCCGTTGTCCAGATATGCCACGGCCTTGCCGAACATTCCGCACGCTATGAACGCTTCGCGTCCGCCTTGGTCGCAGCAGGCTACCACGTCTATATCCACGACCATCGCGGCCACGGCGCCAATATCGGCGCTCATGCGCCAAGAGGAATGTTTGCACAAAAGCAGGGCCATATCGTGGCTATCGAGGACGTGCGGGCGCTTAACCGGAATATTCACGAGAACCATCCGGGCCTTCCGGTCGTGCTTTTCGGACATTCCATGGGCGGGCTGATCACGCTGAACTATGTGCTGGACTACGCTGACACAGTCGATGCCGCCGCGATCTGGAATGCCAATGTCGATGGTGGCGCGGAAAGCGCTGCAGCGCTCGCACTTCTTTATATGGAGCGCATGCTGAAAGGCTCGGATGTTCCGAGTACCATTCTGCCAAAGATGACTTTCCGCGCCTGGGGTCGATCCATAAAGGGCCACCGCACGCTATTCGACTGGCTCTCGCACGACCCGGCAGAGGTCGACGCCTATGTCGCAGATCCGCTTTGCGGCTTCGATGCCAGCGTGGCGTTATGGATCGACATTTTCCGCTTGATCCGCCGTGGCGCCGACGACCGGAACTTTTCCAATATCCCGCGAAACATGCCCTTCAATCTTGTTGGTGGGACCGAAGACCCTGCAACGGTGAACGGTGCCGCCGTGCGCAGACTGGCAGACAGAATGCGGAAAATGGGTTTCGAGCGTATCAATTGCACGATCCTGCCCGGCACCCGCCACGAGAGCCTCAATGAAATCAACCGGGACGAGGTGACACAGAATTTTCTGGACTGGCTGGCGGAGGCTCTTCCGTATTCGGCAATGTCCGGCTAAAAAACGGCAGTCAACCGATCAATCAAGCTATTATCCGGGCCAGAACTCACGTTTACTTGAACCGTCTTGGCTTTGCCATCCAATCAATGCTATGGAGCGCGCCTTGCGCGTTATCGGGTTTCCGGGCAGGAAAGCCGAGCTTAAGCAGATAGCGCGAGGAATAAAGGAACACTCCGCTTGGACACACCGACGATTTCTGTGGTTATCCCCTGCCGCAACGAAGCCGACAATCTTGCCTTTTTGCTGGATGAAGTCGATGCCGCCATGCAGGGCCGCGCATACGAAGTCATCGTCGTCGACGACGGTTCGACGGACTCGACCAGCGATGTACTCGCGGGCCGCATTCATGCCGGCAAGCCACTCCGCCATCTGCGCCATGACCGGTCGTCAGGCCAGAGCGCTGCTGTGCGCTCCGGTGTTTTCGCGGCACGCGGCAAGATCGTCGTGACTATGGATGGCGACGGACAGAACAACCCCGCCTATCTCCCGGTTCTGGCAGATGCACTGTTAAAGGCCGGGCCTGATTACGGCATTGCAGCCGGACAGCGCCTCAAGCGCACGGATACGAAACTCAAGCAGCTTTCGTCTCGCTTTGCCAACAATCTGCGCGGCGCGATCCTCAAGGACAAGACCCGCGATTCCGGCTGCGGCCTGAAAGCGCTGCACACTGACCTGTTCCGGCAACTGCCTTTCTTTGACGGATGGCATCGCTATCTGCCTGCTTTGGCAATCCGCGAAGGTTTCGACGTCGTGCATGTCGATGTTGTCGACCGCGAACGCCGCCACGGCAAATCCAATTACGGCATTCTAGACCGTGGAGTGCGTGGCATTCTGGACCTTTATGGCGTCTGGTGGCTGCGGAAGCGCCGCAAGGTCGTTCCGCGTGTGAGAGAGATCACCCATGACTGATATTTTCAACAGCCTGTCACAGTGGCTGCACGAGGTTTTCGTGGCCCAGTGGGATGGCTGGATCGTGCTGGGCTTCGTCGCTCAGGCCTGTTTCACCATGCGCTTCGTTGTGCAGTGGTTGGCTTCCGAAAAGGCAAAACGCAGCGTCATGCCGGTTGCCTTCTGGTTCTTCTCACTCTTCGGTGGCACTTTGCTGCTGATCTATGCGATCCAGCGTAAAGACCCGGTCTTCATCGCTGGCCAAGGACTTGGCCTCATCGTCTATGTTCGCAATCTCTGGCTCATCGCCAATGAGAAGAAGCGGCTGACAGCCGGGGAGTAAACTCCCCGGTCGTTTCCAGAGCATTTCTGGACGCAAAACCGGTTTCCACTTTTGCTGGAAATGCTCTAGTGGATTGAATTTGACGTTTGATACCCGTCCGATATAAATCCCGTTTCAAACGTCAAATTCGAAAAATCCACTAGATTCATAAAGTTACTAGTGGTTTTTTTGATTCCGACATTTGCTCGGCGCTCATATCCGAGGGATGCAAATGTCGGAATCAGACCACCAGTCAGGCCCGAAGCGTCCGCCCAACCGAACGATAATCTAGCCCGGTGCCTGCAATATCTTCTGCCTTGTAGACATTGCGCAGATCAATCAGCACATTTCCGGCCATGACATTGGCCACTCGCTTAAGATCCAGCGCACGATAAGCGTTCCATTCGGTCAGCAGGGCAACGACGCCTGCGCCCTTCGCCGCTTCGTAAGCTGAATTGCACCAGACAACATCAGGAAGCACCGCCCTGGCAGCGTCCATGGCCTCAGGGTCATGCGCCTGAACCTTGATCCCGGCTTTCTGAATGGCCGCGATAATGTCGAGCGCAGGAGACTCGCGAATATCATCGGTGTTCGGCTTGAAGGCGACGCCCAGGACAGCAACCGTGTCTGCACCGTTTTCCTTGGCCGCAGTCACGATCCGTTCGGCCATCGACTGTTTGCGCGTCTCATTGACCGCAATGACCTGTTCGATCAGCGATTGCGGCGCATCATATTTCTTGCCCGTCGCAGCAAAGGCCCGCGTATCCTTCGGGAAGCACGATCCGCCGAAGCCCGGACCGGCATGCAGGAATTTCGAGCCGATGCGATTGTCCATACCGATGGCGCGCGCGACTTCCTGCACATTGCCGCCGGTCTTCTCACAAAGGTCCGCAACCTCGTTGATGAACGTCACCTTCATGGCCAGAAAAGCATTGGCCGCATATTTGATGATTTCCGCATTTTCCAGCGACGTGACGACCATCGGCGTTTCACGCAGGTAAAGCGGACGATAGAGGCGCTGCATCGCGGCCCTGCCGCGCTCGTCTTCCACCCCAACAACAACACGGTCGGGTCGCATGAAATCTTCTATTGCCGAGCCTTCCCGCAAGAATTCCGGATTGGACACCATCGAGAACGACACAGCCGGACTGGCAGCCTTGATACGGTCGCGTATGCGCGCATTGGTGCCAACCACGACCGTCGACTTGATGACGACCACGGCGCCCGGCTTCATGGCGGCGGCGATTTCATCCGCAGCTGCTTCGATATATTGCAGGTCCGCCTCGCCATCACCACGACGGGATGGCGTGCCAACAGCGATGAAGATGACGTCGGCATCGGCGATACTTGCCGGAAGATCGGTGCTGAACTCCAGCCGACCATCGCGAATATTGCGGGTCATCAACTCATCAAGCCCTGGCTCGAAGATGGTGACTTTCCCGGCCTTTAGCCGCTCGATGATCGACGGGTTTTTGTCGACGCAGGTAACGTGAAAACCAAATTCGGCAAAACACACACCTGAAACCAGACCCACATAGCCCGTTCCGATCATCGCCAGCTTCATATGTTCAGTCCTTCAGTTTGGCTTCGCGTGAGATTCCGGCCCCGGTTTGCCGGAAATGGCAGCGTTAGAGAACCGGAGCATCGTTCACTTAAAGTTACATGCAGACCGGAAACGTCAAACAACGCCATTTGCAGGCGGCTAGAACCGAAATATCGGTAGGCTCACAGCCATTTGTCGTAGTCGGATACCAGAAGATGCAGCGGCTTCTCGTTTTCATCGATATTCGAAAAACGGCCAATCGGCTCGCGGAAAATATTGTCGGTCAGGTCGTCGTTGACGGTCGAAACCTCGCCGATCAGCACATCGCCGCCTTCCCCCCAGAAAGCATGCCAATTGCCCGGCAGCAGCGTCACACTTTCGCCCGGCTGCAGCTTCAGATGAGCACCAGCCTTCTGCGTCACAAGGCGTCCGTCGGTGGCAACAGTCACGTCGGTTTGCTCATCCACACTGCCATCCGGCAGCGAGTTGAACAGTTCCAGCACCAGCGTGCCCCCACCACGATTGATGATGTCTTCGGCCTTCACCACATGCCGGTGCATCGGAGAAAGCTGGTTCTTGCGCGAGATCATGATCTTTTCGGCATAAAGCATGCCACCGCCGCGCTTGAGGTCTTCTGCGTTGCCGTTACGCGTGGTGAAGAGGAACAGGCCAAGATCGGCGAACTTGCCCTGCCCGTAGTCCGTAATATCCCAACCAAGGCGCGCATCGCGAATGGCATGCGCATCCGAAGAGGTCCGCGCCTTCAATTCCTCGGGCGACCAATATGCGAAAGGCGGCATGACATAGCCGAAAGAGCGGATGAAAGCGTCGCTTTCGCGGATGATTTCGTTGATTTCAGAACGTTTCATGGCCACCGAGCCTCCCATGGAATGAAACAGATTGGGATGTGGTTGACGTGGTAACTGGCTTTTAAACCAATTTGCAATCCCGGAAACGCTCCGAAGGCGGATGTAACACATATTTGCGACGATCTGATCACGCCGCAAAAGCGACATTTTGGCGTGTCGTCTTTACGCGAAAACCATGTCGCATCCCAATGCGCGTTTAGAATAGTTCAGTGATTGAATCGGGATAACGGAAGCTAGTTCACAGACCTCGGGAGATGTGAGCAAGCCATTGAGATAACGGGACAAGCCGTGCTTCCGGAAGACAAAGGGAACACCGGATCGAGCCATAGTCGCTGGGAGAACAGCAGAAGGCAGATCCAAGATGGAAAGCAAGGGTTCGAGGCTATGGACGTTCGCAACGAAATGCTGGGGCTGTTGACCGGGCGCGACCCCAATTTCAGCCTGGAGCAGAAATTCTACACCGATCCAGAATATCACAAGCTGGATCTGGAGAACATTTTCTACAAGGACTGGCTGTTTGTCGGCCATGATTGCGAGCTGCCGAAGACCGGTTCCTATATGACCGTGCAAATCGGCGCTTATCCTGTTGTCATCGTTCGCGATGCGCAGGGCGGCATTCGTGCTTTCCACAATTCCTGTCGCCATCGTGGCTCGCGCATTTGCGCGGCTGAAAAGGGAACCGCCGCAAAGCTCGTCTGCCCTTATCACCAGTGGACCTATGAACTGGACGGGCGTCTGCTTTTCGCGCGTCAGGTCGGCCCTGACTTCAAGCCTGCCGAATACGGCCTGAAGCCGGTTCATTGCGAAACCGTCGCCGGCTATATCTATGTCTGCGTCGCCGAGGAAGCGCCCGATTTCGGTGCATTCCGCAATCTGGTCGAGCCTTATCTCGCACCGCACAATATCAAGGATGCAAAGGTCGCCTTCGAAAGCTCGATCATCGAGAAGGGCAACTGGAAGCTCGTCTGGGAAAACAACCGCGAGTGCTATCACTGCGCCGCGAACCATCCAGAACTCTGCCGCACCTATCCGGAAGCTCCGTCGGCAACCGGCGTGCAGGGCGTGATGGAAGATCCGGAGATCAACCAGCTCTGGAAGAATTGCGCCAGCATCGGTCTGCCTGCAGAATTCAACATGTCCGAAGATGGGCGCTATCGCATCACCCGCATCCCACTTCTGCGCGACGCGGTGAGCTACACCATGTCTGGCAAGGCGGCTGTCAAGAAGCCTTTGAGCGATCAGGTAGCTGGTAACACGAATATCGGTGCAATGTTGATGTTCAACTATCCATCAACTTGGAACCACCTGATGGCAGATCATGCGATTTCCTTCCGCGTTCTGCCGATCAGCGCCGAGGAAACGCTTGTCACCACCAAATGGCTCGTCCACAAGGATGCCGTCGAAGGCGTGGACTATGATCTCGATGAACTGACCCATGTGTGGATCCAGACCAATGACCAGGACCGGCAGATCGTTGAAGAAAATGCGGTGGGCATTCGCTCGCCCGCTTATCAGCCGGGCCCTTACTCGGTTGAACATGAAGGCGGCGTGATGCAGTTCCTCGAATGGTACACCAACACCATTACGCCGCGCCTGCGTGGTGAAGCGGCAAAGCTCAGCCGCGTCGCCTGATTTTTGAAATGCAGTTGAAGAAGTGAGAAGGTCATGCAGCCTCTGAAATATCTGGACGAGATGCTGCCGTGGAACGACAGGTTGCAGATGCTGGAATGCATCTCGGCCATCGAAGAAGCGCCAGACGTCATGACCTTCTCCTTCAAGACCGCCGAGGACAACTGGTTCCGCTATACGCCGGGCCAGTTCGTTACTCTGGAACTGCCGATTGAACGGGCAGATGGCCTCGGCCCGGTGCTGCGGACCTATACGCTTTCCTCGACCCCTTCCCGCCCCTACCACGTCTCCGTCACCGTCAAGGCGCAGAAGGACAGCATCGGCACGCGCTGGATGCTCGACAATCTGCGTCCACCGATGAAGATAAAGGCTTACGGACCGAACGGCGATTTCTCACTCGCCAATCATCCGGGCGAAAAGTATCTTTTCGTCTCTGCCGGTTCCGGCATCACGCCGATGGTTTCCATGACGCGCTGGCTCTTCGACTGTGCCCCTGCGACCGACGTCGCGTTCATCAATTGCGCACGCACGCCGGACGACATCATTTTCCGCCGTGAACTGGAGCTGCTTGCCGGTCGCATGGAAGCAATGCATCTGGCCTTCATTGTCGAGCAATCATCGGCACGCCATGTCTGGCCGGGCTTGCACGGGCGAATAGACCGTGCCCGGCTTGAACTGCTGGCACCTGATTTCCTGCATCGCAAGGTTTTCTGCTGTGGACCGGAGCCGTTCATGAACGGTGTACGTGGCCTGCTGGAAGACGCCGGGTTCAACATGGCCAACTATCATCAGGAGAGCTTTAATCCGGCCAGCGAGATTTCGTCGGTTCCGGTGCCGTCCACGCTCTCCGAACCGGCGAGCACAGCGACAGCACCCATCGCCCCGGCCGTGGCAGCAGCCAGCGTCGTCTTCAGCCTTTCCGGCGTGGAAGTCGAATGTACGGAAAACGACACAATCCTGCTTGCCGCCCGTAGTGGCGGCCTCAAGATTCCGAGCGCCTGCGAGTTCGGAATCTGTGGCACCTGCAAGGTGAAGTGCCTCGGCGGAGAGACCGAGATGAACCACAATGGCGGCATTCGCGACGACGAAATTGCCGAGGGCTATATCCTCGCCTGCTGCAGCCGCCCACGCGGTCGCGTGGAGATCGATGCTTAGAGCGTATCCCGAAAAGTGCGAAGCGGTTTTTGGAATAAGATGCGCGCTCTGAAAATCAGGCTTTCTTCAGAAACTCGGTCCGCAGCACCAGTCCCTTGACCTGCTTGGTGCTGCAATCGACTTCGTCCGGGTTCCCGGTGAGGCGAATGCCCTTGACCAGTGTTCCCCGCTTCAATGTCGTGGAGGTTCCCTTGACCTTCAGGTCCTTGATCAAGGTAACGGAATCGCCGTCATTCAACTGAGTTCCATTGCTGTCGCGGACGATAACATCTGTCATGATGGTTTCCTGTCTGGTGTCTGATTTGAGCCGTCCGTAGCACTCTTGCCGATGTTATACCAGAACGCGGCTTATTGCTGGTCTCGTGAACCCTGTCTGGCTATAGTCGGTTACGGAATAAGCAAAGCGAGTATTCTATGATCGGTCATGCACTTGTGGTTGTCGACATCCAGAATGATTTCTGCCCCGGCGGTGCGCTAGCCGTCGATCGCGGTGACGAAATCATTCCCACCGTCAACCGGCTGATCGATGAAAGCGAACACGTGATCCTCACGCAGGACTGGCACCCGGCCAATCATTCAAGCTTCGCCTCGACTCATGCCCACGCCCAGCCTTTCGATACGATCGAGATGGCCTATGGCCTGCAGACGCTCTGGCCCGACCATTGCGTTCAGGGTCGTCATGGCGCAGATTTTCACGCCAACTTGCAGTGGACGCGGGCACAACTCGTCATTCGCAAAGGCTTTCGCATCGGCATAGACAGCTATTCTGCATTCTTCGAAAACGACCGCAGTACGCCGACCGGTCTTGGCGGGTATTTACGCGAACGTAACATTGGTTCGCTCACTCTGGCGGGACTGGCCACCGACTTCTGCGTCGCCTATTCGGCGCTCGACGCCATTGCAGAAGGCTTTCAGGTGCGCGTCCGTCTGGATGCGTGCCGCGGGATCAACCTTAATGGCTCAATGGACATCATGCTGCAGAAGATGAAACAGGCTGGTGTCGAGTTGATTGACGAGCCTGTTTCAGCATCACATTTACTCTAGTGGTCTGATTCCGACATTTGCGTCCCTCTGATACAGGCGCTGAGCAAATGTCGGAATCGCAAAGACCACTGGTAACTTCATGTATCTAGTGGATTTTTCGAATTTGGCGTTTGAAACAGCATCTCATGAAGTCGGGATTCAAACGTCAAATTCAATCCACCAGTTCGCCGTCCGGCAGCACGACGAAGATCAACACAGCGATGATGGTGATGAAGAACCGGAACGCGGATTCGATCCCGTTCCAGGTTTGCGACATCCACATGCCGAACCATTCGCCGCCAACCGACATGAAGCCGACCTGCCAGACCAGAAAACCGAGTGCAAGACCGGCAATGGCCCATTTCTTCGAACGGTTGAAGCTGACCGCCCGGTCAGTCAGACGACCGAGCATCGCAAACGCCCCGATCCAGCACAGGATCGCCGTCAGCGTCTCTGCCGCGATGATGAGAATATAGGCGGCATTGTGCAGCATCGGATTAGTGATGGCGCGATACTTGATCGTGGCATCGGGAAAGATGGTATCCATCATCAGGACGTGCTGCACGAAGCCGAAATTCGTGTCGTAATCGGTGATATTACCGAACGAAACCAGCGTTGCGAAAAAGGCTATAGCCGCCACAAAGGCGGTTTTGCTCAAACGTGTTACGATCATGGAAATCCCCTTCCCCGAATGAGCCGCAGCGCGCCGATCATGATCCCCTGAAAACGATCTGCAGCATGAAAGCGCGATGTCAGTCGCGTCCGGTGATGGTCCTCAACTCCGGCGATTCGGTCAAGGATCGGGTAGGAGGGCATTTTAGGCCCTCCTCCCACACCACCGTACGTACGGTTCCGTATACGGCGGTTCATGAAGCGTAGTATAGGCGTCGGTGTTCCTTCAGGAACGAGATCAGCCCGATTTTGGTGAAGTAGGCATTCGGTAGGGCTTCGTGCATGTGTGAGGTTCTGGCATTCCACCATGGTCCCCGGCCATTGCTGGCACTTATCCATGCACGCTCCTTCTTTATGCCTCGTTGCATCAGGTTTCTTGCGCGCGCGGCTGGTTTCGTCCATTGCCGCCACAGGGTAGCCCGCAGCTTGCGGTGAACCCATCCATCCATTTCCTCGAACGTCCCCTTCACGTCAGCCAGCTTAAAGTAAGCTGTCCAGCCGCGCAGGATCGGCGCTAGGTCCTTGATGGTGGCGTCAATGGCCCGGCCACGCCCAGCCCGGAACTGGGCTTTCAGTTTGCCACGAAGACGCTTCACACTTTGTACCGCCACCTTGAGGCGGGGCATACGGTGGAACGTCATCGTATAACCCAAAAAGACCCGGTTCCATGGATGGTCAACAGCACTTTTGGTGGCGTTGACCTTCAGCTTCAGTCTCCTTCCAAGGAAGGCGGTGAGCGAAGCCATCACCCGTTGACCGGCACGTATTGACCGCACATAGATATTACAGTCGTCGGCGTAGCGGCAGAAGCGATGTCCGCGCTGTTCCAGTTCCTTGTCCAGATCGTCGAGCAGGACGTTCGATAATAGCGGAGACAGGGGACCGCCCTGCGGCGTTCCCTCGCTTCGCATTGTCGTCATCCCGCCCATCATCAACCCGGCTTGCAGATAACGGCGGATCAACCGCAGCACCCGTTTGTCGTAGACCTTGCGTGCCACTCGTGCCATCAGCACATCGTGGTTTACCCGGTCGAAGAACTTCTCCAGATCAAGATCAACCACAACGCGGTAACCGTCGGCCACATAGGACCGTGCGGCAAGGATCGCATCATGGGCACTCCGCTCCGGCCTAAAGCCGAAAGAGGAATTGGAGAAGCCTGGGTCGAAGATCGGCATCAGCACCTGATGTATCGCCTGCTGGATGAGGCGGTCGAGAACCGTGGGAATGCCAAGAAGGCGTTTCCCGCCGCCGGGCTTGGGGATTTCCACCCCGCGCACCGGCGCTGGCTCATACCGACCCGCCAGCAGGTCTTCCCTGATGCGCGGCCAATGCGATACGAGATGCTGCTTCAGGTCGCCAACGCTCATCTTGTCGATGCCCGCCGCTCCCTTGTTCGACACCACGCGGTGTAAGGCCGCTATCATGTTATCGCGACTGACGATCATTTCCATCAGTTGCATCGCGTCCTTCGGTTGTGAGTTGGACGATCCTGCCGTGACGTTTGATGCGCCCAAGGCATCCTCTCGCAGCTTCCGGCCACTACCTTCCGCATGGGCATGGGGCGTTTCAGCTCCATTATCTGCATCTGCTGTCGTCATCGAAAGATCGTTCTCCATCCGACACTTCATGTTCAGCCCTTCGCCGTCCGGTACGGCTACTACGGCATCTGCTGACTTCTGCCGCCCTATTCCGTCGCTTCTCAGCGGCGGTAGCACACCGTTGCCGGTGGCGAGGCGACAGATCTCCCGAGGTAAGACGCGTGACCTTCATGCCATATACCTGTCGCATCTACAGCCGCATCATCCGGGTGATATCGGGCTTTGGGTAAATGGGCCCCCTTGCCCTGATGCGACTGCCTCTTATGCGCTTCCTGTTCGTCAGGCCGGCACTTTGCTTACAGCTTCCTTCAGACCCCGCCTTACGACAACGCCCTTGCTGTTCGGCTAACGGTTCCCATCACCAGGGCCCGTAGAGGACTTTCACCTCCAAGTCATCGAACGGATACCATCCCGGTCGAGCGATGCTTGCGCACCACGCGCCATGCTCGGCGCACCCAAAAAAAAGGGCAGCCGAAGCTGCCCTTCTAATCCAGGGATACAAGGCCAACTAGTGCCCTGTCACCTCTTCGGCTTCTTCCTGCCAGTTCGGATTGAGCCGGTTGTAGCGCAGCGAAGACATAAACGAGAGACCGATCAAAGCCGCGCCGATAAGGCCGGTAATGACTTCCGGAATATGTACCAGCGTCTGGACATACATGATGACCGCCAGAACCAGGATCGCATAGAAAGCACCATGTTCGAGGTAACGGTACTGACCCAGCGTCTTGCGCTCGACAAGCATGATAGTGAGCGAACGCACATAGAATGCACCAATACCGAGACCGATAGCGATGATGAACAGGTTCGTGGTCAGCGCGAACGCACCGATAACACCGTCGAACGAGAAGCTGGCATCCAGCACTTCAAGATAGATGAAGGCGCCGAGACCACCGCGATGGACCATATCCATCTGCTCCTGCGTCGCATCCAGAACCTCGCCCAGTCCTTCGACAGCGAGGAAGGTCAGGAGACCGAACAGGGCTGCGATCAGGAAGGTGTGCGAATGTTCGGCATCAAGCTGGTACGAGAAGAAGATGATCAGAGCGATTGCCACACCGATCTCGACCCCCTGCACCGAAGCAAACTTCGACATACGGCTTTCGATGGCCTTGATCCAGTGCACGTCCTTCTCGACATCAAAGAAGTACTTCATGCCGACCATGAGCAGGAATGTACCGCCAAAGGCAGCAATACCTGTATGGGATTCCGAGATCACGCGAGCATATTCATCCGGCTGCCAGATCGCGAGTTTCAATGCAGAGATCGGATCGGTCCACATGGCAACGGCGACAATGGCAAGCGGGAAGATGATGCGCATGCCGAAAACGGCAATGATAATGCCCCAAGTCAGGAAGCGATGTTGCCATTCCGGCGTCATGTCGCGCAGGATGCGCGCATTGACGATAGCGTTATCGAAAGAAAGCGATATTTCGAGAACGCTCAAAACTGCACAGATGATGAAGACGGAGACCATTCCCCCAAAAGTGCCGGTCATTTCGAAACCGAGCCAAACGGCACCAGCGAGACCCAGTACGGTAAAAACCATGGGCCAAATAAAGTAACGAAGAGTGGCCATTTCAAACCATTGAATTCTTATTGTTTATCAAACGGAAACAGACACTGGCCGCTACAGCACACTGCCGTGAAGCGAAATCCGCTTCCCGTCGCGCGCTCTACCTGACCACTGCTCTTCCCGCCAAGGCGTACTGGCTATGTAAGTAGCTTGCCAGATGCAAACAAGAGAAAGCGTGGCAATAATTTGGCCAATTTGCGGATTTGATGTGCTGAAATATTTCGTTACTATTCCGTGATACTAAAGTAGAACAGCCTCACAGCTCCACCTACTCGCCCTCATAGTAAAATCTGCCGGAACGTCAGATTTGTACGAATTGTCACGTGGCAAAAACTTCATCACAACATAGATTTATAATGTGGGCTGCACACCGCTGCCGGTTGCAGGCCTTTCAGGAATAAGGGAATTCAACAGATGATTGCTCCGGAAGAGCTACAGCGCCGAATAGAAAAAAGACTTGCCGAGAGCAGTTTTTCACAACCGGAACTTCTGATCCGGCGGGCGCATCGTTTGGCGCAGGAAGGCAAGAACGGATCAGCCTCGGTGGCCGACGCACTGCTGAAGGAAGCCGGTTCGCAAATAGGTCTGCAGGAGCTTTCCGAAATAATCGACCACAAGCCCTGGCTGCTCGAAACGATTATCAATGGCGCTGGGAAAAAGGTCGGCAACTCCGACCATCATTAGATGTGCGTTAGAAAAAACATTTAGAGCGCATTTCCAGTATTTTTCTTTCTATATATGACTGCAAGGGGAGACACAGATGATGATAACCGGACCTCAATGCCGTGCAGCCAGAGCGCTTGTGGAATTCTCACGCGACCGTCTGGCCCAACTGTCAGGGATCGACGCAGCGACCATCGAGCAGTTTGAGCGCAAGCTCGGTACGCCAACGGGCGAACAGATACAGGCATTGGCCAATGCGCTGGAAAAAGCCGGAGCGCAATTCATTCCCGAAAATGGTGGCGGTGTCGGGGTACGCCTGAAATTCAATCGCTCCGAGACCAAACGCATTGCCAATCTGGAGAACGAGGGCGGCCCGACTGCCTCCGACGAGGTGCCGTAGCAAGCGCAGGCTTTTCGATAGCGCGTCCTGAAAACGACCGCGTAAATAGTTGGAGCGCCGACCCGGTTCAATCAGATCGGCGCTCCAGACTCTCAATTCCTGAAAAGACTTACTTGTCAGTCAGGGCTGGCGGATCCAGACGCTCCTGCATCTTGATCGTCACCAGATCCTTGGCTTCAAGATCATAATCTTTGAAAGCAGCACCGCGAAGAACCTGATCGTCATAGGTCTTGACGTAGTAAGTCATGTTCTTCATGTCGGCGATGGTCGTCCACTGCGTGTATTCGAGCGGCGTTGCCGGGTCCACGATCCAGCCCTTGGGAATATCAAAATTGTTGGCGATATGCTCGGCCAGACGAACGCTTTGCGGCCCGCTCGGCACCTTTGCCGCCGACAGAACGAAAGCGGTTGCGCGCACAAACCTTGATGGAGGCGTCGTGTCTCCAGGCACGCCCAGCATACCCGATCCTTCACCCAATGGCGTGAAAGTAGCGCCATTGACCTTGAGCGGCTTGGTATTGTCCGGCGACAGGTGAACATAATTGCGCAGATTGGTCATGTGCCAGTCGAAGGACGGCGAATTCGTCATCACTCCGAGCGGATTGTCATAAACCTTCAGCTTGCCATCGATGGGTTCAATGACAATCGATGCACCCGTCGCATCGTGCAGTGTATAATGCACAGGTGGTGCGAAACCCATATTGGGTTGCTTGACATCAATGACGGCAATGCTGCCAAGAGCTGCCTTCACTTCCGCCACGGTGGAGAAATTGGTCAGGGCCCAGCTCAGAACATCCCAAGGAGCAAGGCTGTCTTCCGCCTTGGCCGTGGAAGGATCCTGGAACTTGGCGTAATCCGGGAAATAGAGGATGCCGCCCGCAAGTCCCTTCTCATTCATGCCATCCGTGAGAGCCGGAATGCCGAATGCATTCATGCCGATCACGGCATATTTGCTCTTCCATTGCTTGCCGGGTTTCGCATCGGCGGCGGTCGCCGTGAAAGCATAGTTTCGCGGAACGACGATCATATCAGACTTGAGTTCGAACCCGAATTCCATCGTGCGCGCATAGACCATACCACCGTCGCTCGTCGGGAGAACGAAGCTGGTGCAGGCGAAAGCTGCCTGAGGAACGACCAGAGCTGCAGCGATGAGAGCGGTTGCAGCGCCCCGCGCAAACATCCGGCGAGACGACTTCCAGATAGATTGTTTCGTTTTCATGATGACCTCGTTACTCCACGATTTGTCATATTAAGAATTGCCAAAATAACTTCCTCGCCTCACCTCAATGAGAAAAGAGGCGCCGCTCCCATTCCGAATAAATGGTTGCACCTGATGAAAGTCAACAGAACAAACCTTAATATAAGTATCAATTTTCAGTTTATTTCCCCGAATGATTAACATATATATGGAGAAAGATTTGAATCTGATGTATTATCGGAATTGCTAATACATAATCCAGGGGGTTTTTTCGGTGAAAGACGGAAGATCGCGTAACCAGAACGGGAATTTACTGTTAAAATTTTCCAGAAGTATTATATTAGCATCAACTGTTTTAATAGGTATGTCAGCGACATCGTTCGCGGCAGATGCCGTGACACCACAACCAGAAATTCAGGACCAGCAGCGCTGGCGCGTGATTTTCAGCCCATATGTCTGGGGCGCATCGTTGAACGGCACTGCAGGTCTGCTGGGCCGCAGCACGGATGTTAACGTCCCATTCCGCGAGATTTTCGATAATCTCGATATGACTTTCATGGGCAATGTCGATATCAGCAACGGCACGGTTGGTTTTTTCATCGACGGTCAGTACGTCAAGACCAGTCAGGATGAAAACCTCCGCGACAACGAACTCGCCCTCGATATCAAGACAACCACCTTGGCAGCTGGCGCTTATTATCGCGTATATGAACAGCAGCTCGAGGGAACGACGCTCTTCGGAAACCAGCGGATTTTCGCGATTGAACCAACCGTGGGTGTTCGCTGGACAAGACTGGAGGCCGGACTTGAAGTTGGCCCTTACAGCGGATCGCGCAAGGTAGAATGGACTGATCCTTTCGTAGGCGCGCGTGTCTTCTACGACATCAACGACCGGTGGAACATTTTTGCAGAAGCCGACATTGGTGGTTTCGGAGCTGGAACCAAACTCAGCGCCAATGGCCAAATCTATCTTGGATATCGAACAATGGTTTTCGATATTCCCACGACATTCCGTGTCGGCTACCGGGCGCTTTATCAGGACTACAAGGACAACGATACGGTTGAGAATTTCAAGTATGACGTGACCCAGCATGGGCCAGTCGTTGGTTTCTCCGTCTCGTTCTAGTTCACAAAAAATTAGTTTCTGTTGTTTGACCCGCCGGCAAAACCGGCGGGTTTTTTGCTATTCTCTCCCCTTGATCAGCTCTAAGTAAAATTCAACGACTTCCGGTAATAATAAGCGGGGAATAATGTGGGGGAATGAATGACCTATATCTTCGAGCTGCCGATCTATCTTTCTTTTACGGCCTTCGCCGTACTTGGAATTGTGTTCTATGCGGTTGGACGTTTCGCGCTCGACATGCTGTCCAAACATGCAGCCAGCGACGTTCTGTCCATTCCGATCGGTGCTTTCATCAGCACCATTGCGACGGCCTGGGCCTTGTCGCTCGGTTTTGTTGCCGCTGATATCTGGAGCGTCAATTCCCGGGCAGATCAGGCGATCAGTGAAGAACGCTCGGCCATTTCCCGTCTGATCGGAACGTCCAGGGCCGAGATATTGAATGCGCCTGAACTTACTGCCGCCCTCACCGGCTATCGCCTTGCCGTAATCGATGACGAATGGCGCGAAAAGATCAATGTCGAGCCAGCAGCTTCCGTTGAAACGGCGTTGCAGAGTATCCGGCGCGAGATCATCAATCTGGCACGCGCCGACGTGCCGTCACCCGTTATCTCCCAACTCATCAACGATTTCGATGAATTGCAGGACGCGCGCAATACCCGTCTGGCTGTCGGATCAACCTCAATCGACTATTACAAATGGTATCTCGTGCTTTCTCTTACATTCCTCACGGCGATAACCATTGCAGCGACCCATGCGGACCGTGTGCGAGCTGGTGTAAAGGCGCTCGTCATTTATTCGCTGACAGCCTCATTCTGCCTCTGGATTCTCGCAATCCACGCCAATCCCTATCAGGGGCTGGAACGCCTTGAACCGTCCCTGCTTTTCACCAGCCACAAGCACGGTTAAGATAGCTGAAGATTCGATTTATTTTATCCTGCTGAAATTGCAGGGAAATCTTCTCAATCGAACGCGGAGCAGCGATTTGATGAAACTGCTGGGCGCTGGCGCCCTCATAGGCTTGGCCTTCCCGGTCGGAATGGCTTCTGCACAAACCTTCAGCGTCTGCCACGGTTATGAATGCCATTACCGGACCAAAGTTACGCTGACCGCGAAGGACCAACAGCGTATCCGGAACCTTCTGCAAAATGGCAGTCGCAGCGCAGATGGCGAACGGAAAGCACTGCGAACGGCAGTTGCTATCTTCGAACAGCGCGGCACCGCAGCGATTGGCGTCCGGGACAAGCCGAGAATGCAATTCGGCAAGGCCCGCATCAAGGGCCAGATGGATTGCATCGATGAATCGACCAATACCGATAACTTCCTGCGCTACCTGCAATCACGCGGCTGGCTGAAGCACCACACTGTCGCGCGACGCACGTCCCGCGGCGCTTTCTTCGATGGACGATATCCGCACTGGACGGCAGTTGTCGAAGACAAGCAGGGCCAGAAATGGGCCGTCGATTCCTGGTATGAGGCAGGCGGCGGACCGCCAGACATCATGCCACTGCAGCAATGGAAGCAGCGCGGTTATATGGGCGAGCGTTAAAACCCGTCCGCCCGTCTTTCCACTTACAATCACTGCCTTATATCGCCCTGCGAAGGGCATTCACTCAATAGCGAACGGGCATCCTGCCCTAGAGATTACCGGGCATCACAGAGGGGACGATCCATGCCGATTTTGAAGCGGTCTTTTTCCAGCATCTGCACTACAGCGCTCGTTGCAGGCAGCATGCTTGCCGCACCGATTGCCGAAGCCTGCACACGTTTCGTGTATCACGGGGCCAACGATCAGGTGATGACCGCCCGATCCATGGATTGGAAAGTGGATGTTGCAACCAATCTCTGGGTCTTTCCACGCGGCATGAAACGTTCCGGCGAGGCCGGCAAGAACTCGCTTCAGTGGACATCCAAATATGGCAGTGTGATCGCCTCCGGTTACGACATTTCCACGACAGATGGACTGAACGAAGCAGGACTTTCCGTTGGCGCATTGTGGCTGGTTGAATCGGAATATCCGAAATATGACGGCACCACACCGGGCCTCAGCATCGCGGCTTGGGCGCAATATGTGCTTGATAACTTTGCCACAGTCGACGAGGCGGTCAAAACTCTGCGCGCAGAGCCTTTCACCATCGTGACGGACAAGGTCCCCGGTGAAGACAGACTGGCCACGTTGCATCTGGCCATATCCGATTCCAGCGGCGACAGCGCGGTCATCGAATATATCAACGGCAAGCAGGTGATCCATCACGGCAAGCAATATCAGGTGATGACCAATTCGCCGACATTCGACGAGCAGCTTGCGCTCAACTCCTATTGGACCCAGATCGGCGGCACTGTCATGCTGCCGGGCACCAATCGCGCCGCCGACCGTTTTGCGCGCGCATCGTTCTATGTAAACGCCGTCCCGAAAACCGACGACCCTGTTGAGTCGATTGCCAGTGTTTTCAGCGTCATCCGGAACACCTCGGTGCCTTTCGGCCTGACAACACCTGACCAGCCGAACATTTCCTCGACACGCTGGCGGACGGTGGCCGACCAGAAGCGCATGCTGTATTTCTTCGAATCGGCTTTGACACCCAATGTCTTCTGGGTTGATCTCAAGGAAATCGACTTTTCGCCAGAAACCGGCAAGGTCAAGAAACTCGACCTCGGCGTCAATCAGACCAACACGTTCAATGGCGTCGTCAACGACAGTTTCAAGGAAAGCGAGCCCTTCAAGTTCCTCGGTCTTTGAGCTGGTTCTACAGTTTTTTGCTGAACCAATCACGCTCCGTTGCGTTAGTTATCCATAACCAACCCAGAACGGAGGACCAACCAATGGACTGGAATCGCGTTGAAGGAAACTGGAAACAGGCCAAGGGCAAGATCAAGGAACAGTGGGGTAAACTCACCGATGACGATCTCGACCAGATCAATGGCCGGCGCGAGCAGTTGGAAGGCAAAATCCAGGAACGCTACGGCATAGAAAAAGACCGCGTGCGTTCTGAAATGGATGATTGGTACAATCGCCAGACCTGGCTTTCATAAAGCCGCATCCTTCAAGAGAAAGCCCTGCCCATTGGCAGGGCTTTTTCAATTATCACCGGCAGCCATCCACGCGCTGCAGAGAGGCGGAAAGCCCCATCAGGGAGAAGGTATAGCGGGTCTGCGTACCGCGTGCCGATGTTGCCTGCACATTGAGCGTTTTGCCCGCGCGCATTGCCCGCATCAGCTTCGCTTCATCGGCAACATTTTCCGCCCAGGCGCGATTGCCCTCGCTGAAGAACGGAAAGCGCGCGCCATCCACCATCACATTGACCGAACTGTTGGCTTTCAGCTGATATCCCATCACCAATTGAGGGCTATACTGGCCATCCGCCTTGGAAATAATCACGAAATTATCACCGTGCTGCACGCCGGTCGGCTGAAAATTGATCGGTACAGTCAAAGCATAGCATTTGTTACCCGCAAGCTCGGTGTTCTGGTAAACGCCCCAATCGCGGAATTCACCCAAATAACTCGTCTTCGCTGAAGCCGCGAGAGAGCTCGCCACCAACCCTGCCAATGCCAGCGCAACGGTGGTTGCATTTTTTCTCATCGCCCAAAACCTCCATTTTGTCGCCAGTTCACGTCACTTAAAAAATTGTTTCATTGCGTTACTATTTTCTTAACGAACTGCTAAAATTTGTTGAAAGTTTGCGATGGAAACCAAAAACACCGGTCTGTTGGAACAGACCGGATACCGCACAAGGTAACAGCTCCAATGGAAATATTGCGCATCGCGACAAAATTGATTGAAGGAGACATCGCAATCCCCAAGAAGTCGCCTTGGACCTCCCGAAATATTTGGTCTGGTACCACATTGCCGTTTTTACCTGCATTGCACAGGATAACGCGGCACCCGACAGTTGCGAATACAGTTAAGTTCAAAAAAGTCCATGAAGACATGCCGACCACGTATATATGTAGATCGGCATATCTCAATGTTACGCGTTGATTACAACTTTGGCAGCAAGACCTTATCAATTACATGAATAACGCCATTTGACTGCTTCACATCAGCAATGGTTACGTTCGCAACATTGCCATTCTCGTCGGTTAACGTAATCTTAGCGCCGCTTTCCTTTGCCTTGAGAATACAACCACCGACTGTCTTCACATCATGCGAGCCGTTGTCATCGGCAATCATCTTCTTGATGTTCTTTGACATCGCGTCCGCTGCAACGACGTGGCAAGTCAAAACCTTGGTTAGCTTTGCCTTGTTTTCAGGCTTAAGCAGATCATCAACAGTGCCTTTTGGAAGTGCGGCAAACGCTTCGTTTGTTGGTGCAAACACTGTAAATGGCCCCTTACCTTTCAGCGTTTCCACAAGGTCTGCGGCCTTTACTGCTGCAACCAATGTAGTGTGGTCTTTGGAGTTCATCGCATTTTCAACTATGTTTTTGTTCGCATACATTGGCGAGCCGCCGACATTGGGGTTTTCGGCATAAGCAGATGTGGCAGCAACCAGCATTACAGTTGCTGCTGAAAGTGCACGGAACGTAAAGGGGTTCATAGTCTGTCTCCTCCTAAAGCAAACAATTCTGGGAGATAACACCTGCCCAGAAGCTCCTGAAAAGGTAGCCAATGAGGAAGACGAGATTAGAAAGAGAAAAGTTTCAGGAGCCAAGCCAAACTTGCGGCACTTTACAATGGGCGCACAATACCACTAGCCACGATTGGGCCAGATGGTACCCCGGTTGGAGACCCGCCAAATGGTTCAAGACTGACGGCGAGTGTCGTACCCGCTGTAATATCGTCGCGTAGTTCAAGCGGAATGGTAAGTTCCCCTTGTTTGCCTGGCTTAAAGATACCCAGCGAAACGGGGTTGCCTTTTTGCAGTACCAACCAAAGTTCAAGCGATTTCTCGCCGGAGGCTCCAGCTGCAACAGGGATGACTTGAAGATATCCGCTGGCCGGATCATAGGAAGCGAGCAAATTCACACGTACGTCTGTTGCTGACAGTTCGGCAACCAGAGGACCGCTGTTCTTAGATGTTAGATTACCGCCGAAAGCGAAGATAATCGCTACACCGGCAGCGATTGTTGTTGCCAAAGAAACCCATCGCCAGAAGGTAACAGAACTCCATAACGACACAGTATGCCCTGCATCCTGTGTCGATCCAAACAATCGATTCTCTATCTCTCCGAATATATTTTCATTCACTGGCAATTCTTGATAGTCGTCATTGAAACGCGAGAAACTGATCTGCCATCGCTCAACTAGTAACGCGAATTCCTTGTCATGAAGCATCCTTTGCTCTACTTGGCGACGCTTCTCATTTGACAAAACGCCGAGCACGTATTCACCAGCCAGCACGTCATCCTGACCGCGTTTGCCATGATTTTGCTCGCTTGATGTCATCGCTGCATGCACTCTCTCAGTTTCAATAGACTGCGTCGCAACCAAGTGCGTACAGTATTCAAAGGCACTTGTAATTCCTGGGCGAGCTCAAGATAGCTGAGACCTTCCACATAAGCTTGCCGAACCGCTTTCGCATGAACTTGATCGAGCTCTCGCATGCAATCATCTATCCGGCGTCCTTCGTCTCTTGCCAACACCTCCTTCTCGGGGCTTGGATTGACGTCGTCAGCCAGATCATGAATTTCGTCAAGATCCTCCGTAACAGGTTTTCTTGCTCGAATGACGTCTATTGAATGATTGCGGGCGATGGTTGCCAACCAAGCTGAAGCCACGCTTTCACCAATCCCAAACGTACTCGAACGTTTCCAAATCTTGATATAGACGTCTTGAAGAGCTTCCTCTGCCTCCGATCTGTCTTTCAATATACGAAGGCAAATCGCGAATAGTTTCGGGCTAGTATCCTTATAAAGTGAGGCGAAAGCGTCTTTGTCACCCAAAGCCACTTTGCTAATCAGAACGGATGTTTCATCTGTCTGTTTCAACGAAATCAGTGCTTCTCATACGAATCTGCGGGATCAGCGAAAACGATTATTCGGCATCCGTATCAGTCCAGCATAATACTCTTTAAAGGAGCTTGAATATGCTCAATCATATGCAAACACTAATTGCTGTAAATATCAACTTGAATAGCCGCTTTACTTGTACCAACTGGACATGGTTCGGCTGAGCCTCGTTTAGCGTTGCAAACGAACGCACAGAACGGCGAACTCGCCAAAGATAAGCCAAATAAATTACTGAGGGAGAAAATGGTGGGCCCGGAGGGACTCGAACCCCCAACCAAGCGGTTATGAGCCGCCGGCTCTAACCAATTGAGCTACAGGCCCCACGCAACGTTGACCTACCCTAAAGAAAGCCGGGATACAAGCTGTCAAATGCATCAGTTGCCCTAATGCGCACATATTCAGTTGCGATGCATACAACCTAGAGCATTTCCTGCAAAAGTGCGAAGCGGTTTTGCCTAGGATAATGCGACGAAACAGATAGTTAGAGCGGTTCCAGCGACTCCGCTTTAACTGGAACCGCTCTAAAATCACGGTATTTCTGATTTGAACCAGCAGTTGTAATTGGCACGCAATTCGAATCTGATATCGTCGGCTTCATACATAAGAGGGAACTTAAGAAATAAGCGATTTCAAAGGCAAAGTGGCCAGCCGCTCCGGTGCAACCAGCTTTGCCAGAGCTGCCTCAACTTTCTCTACAGGAGATTTTATGAACAACCGCGCTACCACTCTTCTTGCAACCTCCTTTTCTGCAATCATGCTCGCAGGCGCGCTGACGCTGCCAGCTCTGGCACAGGAGAATCAGATGACGAAGCAGCCTGCGCGTATCGCCGTCACTGGCGAAGGCACCATGACCGCCTCGCCCGATATGGCCATCCTCAATCTCTCCGTATTGCGCGAGGCGAAGACCGCTCGCGAAGCTATGACCGCCAACAACGAAGCCATGGCGAAAGTACTCGAAGCCATGAAGAAAGCCGGTATCGAAGATCGCGATCTTCAGACCGGCGGCATCAACATCCAGCCACGCTACGTCTATCCGGACGACAAGAATGGTCTGAAAGAACCAAGCATTACCGGCTATACGGTTTCGAACAGCCTGACTGTACGCGTGCGCGATCTGGCCAAGGTCGGCAATGTGCTTGATGAATCCGTCACGCTCGGCGTCAATCAGGGTGGCGATCTGAGTTTCGTCAACGACAATCCGGCAGCCACGATCAATGAAGCGCGCAAGCGTGCCGTTGCCGACGCCATCGCCAAGGCAAAGACCCTTGCCGATGCTGCCGGTGTAGGCATTGGCCGCGTTGTCGAGATCAACGAGCAGAGCCGCCCACCCATGCCGATGCCAATCGCTCGTGCTCAGTATAAGACCATGGCCGCAGCAGCGCCGGAAGATGCCGTGCCCGTTGCAGCTGGCGAGAACAGCTATAACGTTTCGGTCAATGTCGTTTTCGAAATCAAGGAATAACGGCAATCCAATTGGCAATTGCGAAGGGGCGCTCCAGCGCCCCTTTTCTTTTACCCGCCACAAAGAAAAGCTCCGGCCTGATTTACTCAGGCCGGAGCTTTTGAAACTTAAGCCGTGCGCCTTAGCGAATGATCGGGCAACCACGAACATTTGCGAACACGACACCGGCGGGGCGACCATGACGGAAGCCACGAACCTGAACCGACTTGCCGCGATAGACGACACGCGCTTTGCGGATGCCCATGCGATTAGCCTTCATCTTGGCGCCTTCGATGGAGCAGGCACGACCACGATAAGCTGGACGGCTATGGTGGTAGCCTCGGTAATCGATATTCACGATGGCAGAGCTTGCCGACGTGCTGATGGCTGGAGCGACAACCGGCGAGGCAGCGCTGGCGGAAGCTGCCGTCGTGAAGATGGCGGCAACACCAAGAGCAGCGGTTACGACGAACGACTTGAGCGAAATAGCAGACATCTTTGAACCTCTTCGATTTGTTTTCAGGTCTTGCCTGAGGCACCCGAGAAGTAGCGCCCTATAGATGAACAGAATGAAAAACCAACGTTCATGTGCCGTTCAGCTTCATATGAAGTAGAAGGGATGCCTGCTCACTGATTTTATAAACTGAATAAATTCAATGTATTATAAGGAAACAAAATCCACACTGCGATATTTGAAGCATAGATTAAATTTACGCAATGTTTGAAAAACGCAAACGAGCCATCAGCGGTGGCTCGGCATCACCATATGATCGAGATAATCGTCGTCATCTTCCAGATCGTGATCGAAAGCCGTCACCTTGCCGCGAACGGAAATACCTGCCTCATGCACCGTGTCGGGTGAACCCGAAACCAGCGGATGCCACCAATAGAGATCCGAACCTTCTGCAACCAGACGGTAGGCGCACGTCACAGGCAGCCAGTCCACCTCGTCAACGATCTCCGGCGTCAGAAAAACGCAGTCCGGCACCGTCTTCTTGCGGTTCGGATAATCACGGCACTGGCAGCTGTCCGGGTTGAGCAGCGTGCAGGCAACGCTGGTCCAGTAAATCTCGTTTGTGTCGTCATCCTGCAATTTATGCAGGCAACATTGGCCGCAACCGTCACACAGGCTCTCCCACTCGCTGCGGGTGAGCTGGTTCAAGGTCTTGGTGCGCCAGAATGGTTTGTCGTTCATAATGCAGCGTATAATGGAATTATGTCGGGAATGGCGTGGACAAATCGCCGCCATTTCAGAACACTTGATATTCGATCCGGATCGGGCTATTAGACCCTCGTCATCATCATGACCGTAAGCGTCTTACGTTAGGCAACGCATCAATCTCGCCGGGAACGGCAATTCGCATTGATGTTTCGTTGCGCCTTCCCCGCAGAATATACAGGAATACACATGTCTCAGTTTGAATGCGCACGCCGCAGGAAGCTGCCTGCACGTTATGCATCTATTGTGATGCCGTTCATCCTATCGATCATGATGACATTCATCGTGTCGTTGATTGCAACCGCCAAGAGCCTTGGCATTGCCCATCCCAATCTCGCATCCAGCTGGATGTCGGCATGGGCCCTTTCGTGGGTGGTCGCCTTTCCAGTTCTCCTCGCCATTCTGCCCATCGTGCGCAGAATGGTCGCCATGGTGTGCGACCCGCATTAACAGTTAGAGCGCGTTTCGATTTGATAAGATCAGATCGGCACTCTAACGTCTTCTATTTCAAGCATAATCTTATCGATCCTCGTTTCACTCCGGTCGGATTATGCTCTAAAAAAGCAAAAGCCGCGCATCTTGATGCGCGGCTTTTTCAATTCTCTTGCAGGCGGCTCAGCGGAAAATAGCTTCGCCTTGTTCATCCACGATCTGCCGTCCCTTGTTCAGCGAAATGCTGGCGGCATCTTCGATGCCGGGGCAACGGTCGGCACGAACGAAGCGATATTCCTTCACTTCGCCATCGATCGTCTTGGAAATGACGCCGCAGACCTGATACTGCCCGCCCTCGCTATAGGGCGTGGCAATGATCAGAAAATCCTTGTGTTCAAGGCGACCCGCCTCTTTCGGCTCTGCCGGTGTCTCGGAGGCAGAGCCTCCACCGAAAAGACGCTTCAAAAAAGACATATCGCCTCCCCTTCCCGTATGTTTTTGTTCAGTTCAGCTATCCAGGCCCTAGCTATCGAGGAACGAACGCAGCTTGCGCGAACGGCTCGGATGCTTCAGCTTGCGCAGCGCCTTGGCTTCGATCTGACGGATACGTTCGCGGGTAACCGAGAACTGCTGGCCGACTTCTTCCAGCGTGTGGTCGGTGTTCATACCGATGCCGAAACGCATACGCAGAACACGTTCTTCACGCGGCGTCAGCGAAGCCAGAACACGGGTCGTCGTATCGCGCAGATTGGCCTGAATCGCTGCATCGATTGGCAGAAGCGCGTTCTTGTCCTCGATGAAATCGCCCAGATGTGAATCTTCCTCGTCGCCAACCGGCGTCTCGAGCGAGATCGGCTCCTTGGCGATCTTCAGCACCTTGCGCACTTTTTCGAGCGGCATGGCGAGCTTTTCAGCCAGTTCTTCCGGCGTCGGCTCACGACCGATTTCATGCAGCATCTGGCGCGACGTGCGGACGATCTTGTTGATCGTTTCGATCATGTGCACCGGAATACGGATGGTGCGCGCCTGATCGGCAATCGAACGGGTGATTGCCTGACGAATCCACCAAGTCGCATAGGTCGAGAACTTGTAACCACGACGATATTCGAACTTGTCGACCGCCTTCATCAGACCGATATTGCCTTCTTGAATGAGATCAAGGAACTGCAAGCCACGGTTCGTGTACTTCTTGGCAATCGAGATGACGAGACGAAGGTTGGCTTCCACCATTTCCTTCTTGGCGATAGTTGCTTCGCGTTCGCCCTTCTGCACCTGATTGACGATGCGGCGGAATTCACCGATGGAAATCGCGGTTTCGGTCGCCAGCATCTGGATTTCAGAACGCAGACGGTCGATGGCACGCTCTTCCTTGGCTGCAAATTCCTTCCAGCCACGGGCTGAAAGCGTGCTCACGCGCTCTACCCATTTCGGGTCCAGCTCGTGGCCCTGATACTCCTTCAGGAATTCCTCACGACGCACACCGAAGGATTCGGCCAGACGCAGCAGCTTACCTTCGTTCTGAACCAGACGCTTGTTGATGTCGTAAAGCTGTTCGACGAGCTGTTCGATACGGTTCTGGTTCAGCGACAGCGACTTCACTGCCTTGATGAGCTGATCCTTCAGTTCCTTGTAGCGACGTTCCTGGCTCGACGACAGTTCGCCCGTCGCGGCCAGACGGCCCTCGACCTGCTGATCCTGCAGCTTGCGCAGCTTCTTGTAGGTATCGGCGATGAGGTCGAGCGTTTCCATGACCTGCGGACGCAGTTCGGCTTCCATGGCCGCCAGCGACAGGTTGGCTTCGTCTTCGTCCTCTTCCTCTTCTTCCGTGGGCATGTCGCCGCCGACATTGGTAATGTCGTCGTCGTCACGGCGGCGCTGAGGCTTGTCGTCACGCGGCTTTTCCTCTTCCACGCGCTCGATCACCGGAGCCTGCTTGGCTTCCGGACCGGCATAGGTGGTTTCGAGGTCGATAATTTCGCGCAGCAGAATGTTGGAATCGTTCAGCTGGTCACGCCAGATGATGATCGCCTGGAAGGTCAGCGGGCTTTCGCAAAGCCCGGCGATCATGGTCTCGCGACCAGCCTCGATGCGCTTTGCAATCGCGATTTCGCCTTCGCGCGACAGAAGCTCGACGGACCCCATTTCGCGCAGATACATGCGCACCGGATCGTCGGTACGGTCGGTCGGCTCTTTCTTGGTCGTGGTGGTGGCAACAGCCGTACCGCCGGATTCGACCAGATCGCCGCCCTCTTCCGAGTCGTCGTCGTTGTTTTCTTCGCGGTCGTTGTCCTGCTCGTCATCTTCAACGACGTTGATGCCCATATCGGAAAGCATCGACATCGTGTCTTCGATCTGCTCGGATGTCACTTCCTCGGAAGGCAGCACGGCGTTCAGCTCGTCCATGGTGACGTAGCCGCGCTTCTTCGCGAGTTTGATCATCTTCTTGACAGCATCGTCAGAAAGGTCGAGAAGCGGACCGTCGGCAGCACCTTCGCGCTCGACTTCGGCTTCTTCGTTTTCCTTAACCTTCGTTGCCATATGTTCTTCTCCAGGCGACCCCGGTCGCTTCTAAGATATATAGAGTTCTCGGACAGTTTTGCGAGGTCGCAATCCGTCAGTTGATTCTGCGAGTAGCCGATTTCCTGTTAATGGCGGATTAACCTTGCCATCGGTATCGGGCTTCTTCATCTCCGATTTCTTGTGGGCAGATCAGGCGGTCAACCAGACAACGCCACTTTCCGGGCCACTTTTCCGGCCCAAATCCGGCTTGCTGCCTTGCAGCATCGGATATCACCGGTTTCTGTTCTTTTCCTTATTCGAACTGTCGTGATTCCGTCATTTACGCCACACGTCAAGAGCGACTCACATGATTCGGGCTTAAAAAGCGAATCATTTGTTGTCGCGACCTCTTCGTTGGCCAGATAGAGCACGTTTTCCGGATCGCAACCCCGCATTTCCGGCTGTTCTCGCAGAACTGATTCGGAAATCCGAATCAGAAACCGCCGGGTGGGCGCCCCGAAGACAGTCCAAAACCGTCGATCAGAGCTTCAGTCGCATCAGCTTTCAAAATCTGATTTTGTATATCTCTGAGACGTGCAAACAATTCGCCCGTCTCGTCTGTTTCAAGTGCGGCCTCAACGGCCCGCAGCTCCTTATGTAGTGTGCGCGCACGCTGATGCAAGTGAAGCGCCTGACGAAGGGCTTCGCGCGCGTCGTCTTCTGCGGCCAGAGCCGTCGCAGTCCAGAGTTTCGCACCCTTCACCACGAGTTCGAGCATTTCAATCTGCTCGCCATGACCGGCATTGACCAGTGCGTGCCGCATGGCGTGACCATCTTCCATATGGCCGGCAGCCAGCACATCCAGCATGGCCAGATGCAGCGACTTGAGTGCCTCATGTCCCAGATCGAGTGCCGCCAGCGTCTCGAAATCCTCTTCAATCAGCCGTGGGTGATTGAGAAGCGTCAGCACGATGGCAGTTTCGCGCAAGGGGGCATGTGATCCAGCGCCCGGCCTGCCGCCCTTTACCAGCGTGGAGCGCACCAGACTGTCGGAAATCGCAAGGCGGCCATTGCCGCCCGCCGGTCCGCCGCGTCCCCGTCCGCCATCATTCCTGCGGTTGAAAGACGAATTGCGCTGTCCGCCGACTTGATACCCCTGACGCCCCTGGCCAAAAAAGGCTTGTGCCCGGTCGCGCATATCCTGACTGTAGTGGCGCCGGATATCCTCATTCGCGATGCGGCTGGTAATTTCACGCAGCCGCGCCTCCAGTTCGGCGCGGCGTTCCGGCGTATCGAACACACCGCCCGTCGTTTCCCGCGTCCACACCATATCGACCAGCGGTCTGGCGTCACGCAGGACCACATGAAATGCGGCTGGGCCTTCCGCCTTGACCAGATCGTCCGGGTCCTGCCCTTCCGGCAATAGTGCAAAGCGCAGCGATTTGCCGGGCTGCAAGGCAGGCAATCCAAGATCGACGGCGCGATAGGCAGCGCGAAGCCCCGCACCATCGCCATCGAAGCACAGAACGGGTTCAGGGCTGATGCGCCAGAGAAGTTCGAGCTGTTCTTCCGTCAGCGCCGTACCGAGCGGAGCCACCACCTGATGGATACCCGCCTGCGCAAGCGCGATCACATCCATATAGCCTTCAACAGCGATGATGGATTTGGCCGGTTCTCCAGCTTGCGGCTGGCAGGCCTTGCGCGCCCGCAATCCGTTATAGAGAACCCGCCCCTTGTGAAAGAGTTCGGTTTCCGGCGAGTTCAGATATTTGGCCGGAGCGTCCGCAGAAAGCGCACGCCCGCCGAAAGCAATGATCCGCCCGCGCAAATCCTCGATCGGGAACATGACGCGATCGCGAAAACGGTCGTAGGAAACGGCAATCCCCTCGCCGTGCACAACAAGGCCGCACGCCTCGATCTGCTCGCGCGACACGCCTTTGCCAGCCAGAAACTCCTTCAAGGCATTGCGCGACTCTGGCGCATAGCCAATGCGGAACGACTGCTGCGTTGCGGTCGAAAGTCCGCGATCCCGCAGATAGGCGCGTGCCTTGGCTCCAACGGCGCTTTGCAGCTGGTTTTCGAAGAACTGCGCAGCCAGCTCCATGACATCATAAAGCGTCGCGCGCTGTGCCTCACGCTTTTCCATTTCCGGATCGCGCGCAGGCATCGGAACGCCTGCCATATCGGCCACACGCTCCACTGCTTCCGGGAAACTCAGGCCTTCAAGATCGGTTAGAAACTTGAAGTGATCACCGGTCACACCGCAACCGAAACAATGATAGCGACCCTTGCGATCTTCGCAGTGAAAGCTTGGTGTCTTCTCGCCATGAAACGGACAACAGGCCCAGAAATCACCCTTCGGAGGATTGCTCTTCTTGCGGTCGAACGAAGCGCGCGTTCCTATCAGCGTCGAGATCGGGACGCGGTCTCTGATCTCATCGAGAAAGGAGGGCGGAAAACGCATTACAGATTTCACTTTCAGTTCGTTCAGACAGCGGGAGTGTATTCCTTAGAGTATATAGGCGCGCCCGTTCTGACAGTCCATCGTGCAGGCATGTCCCTCCCCGCTAATCACATGTCGCTGCCAAACAAGCCCGCTGTCACAAAACTGTCATATATCCGTCATGACGCTGCGGGAATGGATTGCTTTTAATTGCGAACAAGCCCATATCTCTTGAAGAATTGATTAGCCGGAACATATTTTTTCTTCATTTGTTGCGTTAGCTCAATCACAGATGTCAACCTCCAACCCGAAGGGATTTTGCCGTGAATGGTTCTTTGGTCCTTTTGCATCTGGCCGGTGCAGTTGCGCTCCTGCTTTGGGCGACACGCATGGTCCGGACCGGGGTGGAGCGTGCCTATGGCGACCGGCTGCGCAGACGCTTGCGCAACCAGATGCAGAACCCGCTGCTTTCCGTCGCCTTCGGCCTTGCCCTTGCTGTCGCCCTGCAAAGCTCGACAGCGGTTACGCTTCTCGTCGGTTCATTTGTCGGTTCAGGTTTCGTAAGCGGCGTTGCAGGCCTCATGGCCGTGCGCGGCGGCGAGCTTGGCTCCGCCCTCGTCGTCAAGATCCTGAGCTACGACCTCACGCTTCTGGTACCGCTCTGCCTTGTCATCGGCACAGGCATCTTCATGACCACCGAGCGCCGCGACTGGCGGCAGATCGGACGCATTCTGGTCGGTATCGGCCTGCTCATCATGTCATTGGAAATGACCGGACAGGCCACCGAGCCGCTGCGGCAAAGCGAATTGCTGCCGGTGATCGTCGACTATCTGTCAGGCGACCCGATCACTGCCTATCTGCTCGCTGCCCTCATGACATGGCTGTTTCATTCCAGCGTTGCCGCCGTCATCCTGCTTACGACCTTTGCCTCGCGCGGGCTGATCCATCCAGAGCTCGCCGTGGTGATGGTTCTCGGCGTCAATCTGGGGTCTTCGATCATCGCCCCGATCCTGACCCGGCATGCGCCACCTGAAACCCGCGTCGTGCCACTCGGCAACCTTTTGATGCGCGGCGCCGGGTCACTCATCATGCTCGTGCTTTACCAGACCTTCAAACCGTCGGTTGCCTTCCTCGGCACTGATCCGGTTTCGCAGGTGGTCAATGCGCATATCCTGTTCAATGTCATCGTGATGATTGCCGGTATTCCGCTTTCTGGCCTCGTGCTGCGCGCAACAGAGGCTCTGGTCAATCTCAATGCAGACAAGGGCACCCCGGCTTCACAGCAACCCATCGAGATCGAGCAATATAGCGCGCTCGACACTGCCGTGCTCGACCGGCCCTCGCAGGCGCTTGCCAATGCAACCCGCGAAGTGGTCGGCGTCTGCGACACGATCGAAGTCATGCTGCGGCGGATCATCGAGCTTTATGAGAAGCCCGATCAGGTGCGGATCGATGAACTTGAAGCTCTCGATGACCGCGTGGACAAGCGCCATGCCGCCATCAAGCTCTATCTGACCAAGCTTGCAACCCATGAGCTGAGTGATTTCGAGTCGTTGCGCATGCAGGAATTGCTGGGCGCATGTGTGAAGCTTGAGCAGGTCGGCGACATCATCGTGCGCAACATGCTGGCGCATGTTCAAAAGAAGATGGACCACAAGCTGGAATTCACCGAAGAAGGCTGGAAGGAACTCAGCCATTTCCACGCCATGGTTCTGGCCAATGCGCACATGGCGTTCAATGTGATCGTCTCACGCGATGGCCGTACGGCCCGTCAGCTAGTGCAGGAAAAGGACCAGCTGCGTGAACTGGAAAAGCAGACCAGCATGCGCCATTTCAGCCGACTGCGCGAAGGTGCCACCCGCAGCATCGAGACCAGCAGCATCCATCTCGACACGATCCGCGACCTCAAGCAGATCAACTCGCTTCTCGCCTCAATGGCTTATCCGGTCCTTGAAGAACAGGGCCTCCTCAGCGATACGCGACTGAAAGCCGTCAAGCAGGGCTGAGTATAACGCCAAACAATAGAAAGCCCCCGCCAGAGCGGGGGCTGAAACAAAAGCGAAAGGCACTTATGCCTTTCGCTTTCACTGCAGAAGCGATTTCACGATGGCGCTGGCCTTGGTGAAATCCATCTTGCCTGCATAGCGCTCCTTCAGAACAGCCATGCACTTGCCCATGTCACGCAGGCCCTGGGCGCCGATCTCGGCAATCACATCGGCACAGGCCTGCTTGACCTCATCCTCGGTCATCTGCTGCGGCAGAAACTCGGAAATGATCGTGATTTCCTCGCGCTCGGCTTCAGCGAGCTCAAGACGGCTGCCTTCTTCATAGATGCGGGCGGATTCTTCGCGCTGCTTGACCATCTTGCCGAGAATACCCAGCAATTCTTCATCCCCGACCGGGTCCTTGCCAGCAGTACGGTTGGCGATATCTCGGTCCTTTACCGCAGCCAGGATCAAACGCAGCGTCGACATGCGACGCTTCTCCTGTGCTTTCAGCGCGGTCGTGAGGGCCTGGGAAATCTCCTGGCGAAGCATAACGTCTCTCCTGACGGTGTAAGTTCTTTGTTGTTCGTTTCCTGCATCTATACAACAAGCGAATAGAATCGCCGAGTTGTCCGAACCACCATCCCGAGAAATAATAATACGACGATTATCGTCATTATTTCAGGAAAGCATGGCCTCGGACGATTGACCCGGCGTCCAAGTTTCTCTATTGCTCAAGGCTTAGCAGGACATCGGCACGTGCTCGCGGCGGGAGGTTTAAAATCCCCGCTGCCTTTTGGCGCATATATGACCCTTGACGCTTCATCTTTCAAGCCACCCTTCCGGTGGCAGGTTGAAACACGAACGCGTGCCGGATAAAGCATGCCGCCCAAAAGTGGGAACCGGTTTTGGGACAACGGCATGCATGGAAACAAACAGTTAGAGCGTCGATTTGATTCCATCAGTTCGACGCTCTAGCTGGCAACGAAATAACAGCACACGCTGGCGCGCGGCTAACAATCAGGAGTGCAGACCATGACAGAAACCACATCGAAAACAGCACCCTGGACTGTTGAGAAGCGAACCGCCATCCTCGTACTTGCGGACGGAACCGTGATCGAAGGCAAAGGCCTCGGTGCAATCGGTGCGATTGAAGCCGAGGTCGTGTTCAACACGGCGCTGACCGGTTACGAAGAAATCCTGACCGACCCGTCTTATGCCGGTCAGATCGTAACCTTCACCTTCCCGCATATCGGCAATGTCGGCACCAATGCCGAAGACGTTGAAGACCTGACGCCGGCCAATCGCCACGGCGCAGTCGGCGCGATCTTCAAGGCTGACATCACGTCACCATCGAATTTCCGCGCAACGGAAGATCTGGATGCGTGGCTGAAGAACCGCGGCGTCATTGCACTGGCCGGTATCGATACACGCGCGTTGACCTCGCTCATCCGCGAGCGCGGCGCACAGAACGCAGTCATTGCTCATGATCCGAGCGGCAAGTTCGACCTCGAAGCACTCAAGGCACGCGCCGCCGCATGGAGCGGTCTTGAAAATCTCGATCTCGCCAAGGACGTCACGGTTGGCCAGAGCCTCACATGGAAAGAAACTCCATGGACGCTCGCAGACGGCTATGGCGAACAGGACACCCCGGAATATCACGTGGTGGCGCTCGACTTCGGCGTGAAACGTAACATTCTGCGCCTGCTCACCGGCCTCGGCGCAAAGGTCACCGTGCTGCCTGCAACGGCAACGGCTGAGGACGTTCTGGCCCACAACCCGGATGGCGTCTTCCTGTCCAACGGTCCTGGCGATCCGGCAGCGACCGGCGCATATGCCGTTCCAACCATCAAGAAGCTTGTCGAAACCGATCTTCCGGTCTTCGGCATCTGCCTCGGCCACCAGATGCTTGCGCTCGCACTTGGCGGACGCACCGAGAAAATGCATCAGGGCCATCACGGCGCCAACCATCCGGTGAAGGACTACACGACCGGCAAGGTCGAGATCGTATCGATGAACCACGGCTTCGCGGTCGATTCAGACTCGCTGCCGGAAAATGTCGAGGAAACACATGTGTCGCTCTTCGACGGCACCAATTGCGGCCTGCGCGTCGTCGGCAAGCCGGTATTCTCGGTGCAGCACCATCCGGAAGCATCGCCCGGCCCGCAGGATTCGCACTATCTGTTCCGCCGCTTCATCAACCTGATCCGCGAAAAGAAGGGCGAAACGCCGCTTCCGGAACGCGAACAGGCGGCTTAGAGCGCATCCCGAAAAGTGTGAAACGGTTTTCGGAAGAGATGCGCGTCAAAACAAACAGTTAGAGCGCCGATCTGATTCAATCAGATCGAAACGCGCTCTAAGCCATCCAAAAGAATTATCGAAGTAAAAGGCCGGAGTAAAAACTCCGGCCTTTTCATTTTCCGTATCGATCAAACCTCTGAGGGCTTGGCCAAGGGCGTTGGACGCACCCGCGCCACCACGATGACCAGTGCCAGAAAAACCAGTCCGGCTCCCACAGCATAGGGCATTCCAGCGAAGACGAACGGCGCATTCATGCCGGTGAACACGGCGAAAAGCTGCGTGAAGATGAGCGGGCCGATGATGGTCGTAATACTCGACACGCTTGTCAGTGCACCCTGCAATTCGCCTTGCGCGGAAGGCGGAACCTTGCCTGCCGCAATACTGCGCAGCGGCGGATCGGCCAGACCTTCCAGCGCCGTCAGGAAGATGACGGCATAAACCATCCAGCCTTCCCATGCGATGGCGTATCCAATCATGCCAAGACAGGAAAACAGCACGCCTGTGATCGCTGTGCGCCGCTCGCCAAGCACCGGCAAGACCCTTGGCAGAACCAGCGCCATCACGAACGCCGCGCCGATACCGAAAAGCCCCAGCGACAGACCTATCTGGGCTTCGCTCCAGTTATAGCGATAAGCACCGACGAAGGCCCAGACGGACGGATAGACGGCATGGGCCAGCCAGAACAGGAAGAAGACCAGCACCACCCAGCCGATGCCGGGATAGCTTCGCATCTGCTTGAGCGCGCCCAGCGGATTGGCGCGGGCGATCTGGAAGGTGCGCCGGTTTTCACGCGTCAACGTCTCCGGCAACAGGAAATAGGCGAGGATGAAGTTGATGAACGACAGGAACGCCGCTCCGTAGAACGGAACGCGCGGACCGAACTCCCCCAGCAAGCCGCCCAGCACCGGACCAAGCGCAAAGCCGACACCGAAAGCAATGCCGATCAGGCCGAAATTGCGCGCACGATTGCTGTCATCGCTGACATCGGCAATGTAGGCGGATGCCGTCGCGAAGCTTGCTCCGCTGATGCCTGCCAGCACACGACCGACAAACAGCATCCAATAGGTGGTTGCGAGCGCACAGATCAGATTGTCGAGTGCGAAGGTGAAAATCGAGGCGAGCAGCACCGGCCGGCGCCCGAAACGGTCGCTCAGATTGCCGATCATCGGCGCGAACAGGAACTGCATTCCGGCATAGACCAGCAAAAGCCAGCCACCATCGACGGCTGCAGTGCTGATATCCGCGCCGGTCAGCTCTTCGAGAAAAGTCGGCAGAACCGGCATGATGATCGCAATGCCGATAATGTCGAGGAACAGTGTCATAAAGACGAGTAACAAGCCCCGCCGTACAAACTGGGGATCATGCATGGGACACCTGAAATATGCTCCACGACTGAAAAGGTGGAACATTCATAAATTGTGTTGATTGGAGAACTCGCGCGCCATCGCCGCTCAAAATTGAGCGTCACGCTTGCAAATCGGAAAAAGGCCGCGCCGGTGCGAATGCATTTATCTGGAAAATTATTTCACGACAAGGCGAATATTGCAGGCTTTCGACAAAAAGAACGGGCGTTTTTCCTCCACAAAGAAAAAGGCGGTCGAAACCGCCTTTTTCTACAGTATCAGAACGACTTTAAACATCACCGCTGAATGTATCGCAGGATTCCAGCTTGCCGCTATCGAAGCCGCGCTGGAACCACTTGGCGCGCTGGGCGGATGTGCCATGATTGAAGCTTTCCGGAACAACATAACCCTGACTACGGCGCTGCAGCGTGTCATCACCGATCTGGTGTGCCGCATTCAGAGCTTCTTCAAGGTCGCCTGCTTCCAGAATACCCTTCTGCTCCGTGTAGTAACCCCATACACCGGCGAAGCAATCGGCCTGAAGCTCAACACGAACCGACATCTGGTTGGCCTGCGCTTCGCTCATCTGCTGACGCATCTGGTTGAACTTGGGCAGAATGCCAAGCAGGTTCTGGATATGGTGCCCGACCTCATGCGCAAGGACATAGGCCTGTGCGAAATCGCCGGAAGCGCCAAAACGGTTTGCCAGTTCCTTATAGAAACTCAGATCGATGTAGAGCTTGCGATCGCCGGGGCAATAAAACGGCCCGGACGCCGCGGAAGCAAAGCCGCAAGCCGAACGAACCTGTCCGGAAAAGAGCACCATGGTCGGCGGCGTGTAGGTCTGGCCGCGTGACTTGAAAATGCCGCTCCAGACGTCTTCCGTCTCGGCCAGCACGGTGCGGGCGAACTGCGTTGTCTCATCATTGGCAACCGCGCCCCCCTCGGCAGCGGTCCGTCCGGATTGACCGGCTTGCTGGGTTACGCTTGGCCCCATGCTGCCATCGCCGAACAGGATCGGCAGCGGATCGATACCAACCGCACGCAGCACGAAGAACATCACCACCAGAATGAGAATACCGGAAATGCCGCCACCGCGAACGATTCGAAAGCCGGGACCGCCAAGGCCCCCGCCGCGACCGAAGCCGCCACCTATGCCACCGCCCTGCGCCCCGCGCTGATCTTCCACATTGTCACTTTGCCTACGGCCTTGCCAGCGCATTGACCAACTCCCCTACACCGTGCCGCTCTCGACGAAGCAGCACCAACCTATACATGTAATTGTCGCATAAAGAGTTGGCACGGCAACATAAAAAGTAAATGGCAGTGTCAATCACAAACGAAGACTCTTTCGCAATAGTTTGGACAATAGAAATCCCCTCCTGCTTCGATAGACAAAACCTGTCAAAACAAGCATCAATGGAAGGGATCCTAGAAAAATTGACGGCTTCCTTCACAATGTCACAAACATGAAGGCGAAGCCTCCACAATCTATACGCTAGTAATTGCGGAAATGCGCGGCATTCGCTAAAGCATGCTCTGTCAATGGGGGCATAGACGATGCAGAATCGAAAACAGCTTTATTCGATCCAGATATTACGCGGTCTTGCGGCAACGGCCGTCCTGATCGCCCATACGATCGAACATCCGCGCGCAGAAACAAACAATGCCATCACGATGCTGGGTGTTTTCGGCGTTCAACTGTTCTTCGTCATCAGCGGTTTCATCATCGCCTATGTCAATGCCGACGGCCCGTTCAGGCCCGGTGACTTTCTGCTGCGCCGCGTTTTCCGCATCGTGCCGCTTTACTGGCTCTGCACGATCACGGTTTTCATCTGCGCTCTCTATCTGCCGTCACTGTTCAAGACGACGGTTCCGGATGTGGGCTATTTCATCAAATCGCTGTTCTTCATACCCGCCGCCACACCGGGTGACCCAAGCGATTGGCGCCCGATCTTCAAACTCGGCTGGTCGCTGAACTACGAATTGTTCTTCTATCTTGTGTTCGCTTTGTTCTGGTGGTGCAAGAATGCCTTGCAGCGCACGATCTTGCTGACCGGTATCTTCGGCGCATGTGTCATCGGAAGCTTCTTCGTCGAACCATCGGCGAGCATCGCGGCATTCTATCTTCACAAGAACCTGCTGACATTCATGTGCGGCATGTGGCTGGCCGAAGCGGAAAAGCATCGCCTGTGGGAAAAATTGTCCCCGGTCGCGCTGGCCGGAATTGGTGTCCTCGCCATAGCGGCGCTTTACGGCACCTTCTCCACCCCACTGGTCGCGTTCAACAACTTCTTCACTTATCTCATCATGTGCGGTGCGGCTGTTTTACTGGTTGCCGGTGCATTGGGCATCGAGCGCTGGCTCGGCGACCTGCGAGACAATTTCTTTGTCGATCTCGGGGCGACTTCCTATTCGCTCTACCTGACACATATGTTCGTGGTCGGTTTTGGCTGGGCGGTGATGCGGAAGCTGAACCTCGGCCCCACATTTGAGATCGCCGGCATGGCTGCCATCGTGATTGGTGCGATCATCGCAGCAAAGATTTCCTATCGCTTGATCGAACTACCGTCGAACAGGCTCGGCCATATGCTCACAAAGCGCAACAAACCATCGCTGAAGGTCGCTCAGGCAGAAGCCTGAACGGCCCGCGAGCACTGTGTTTCGGTCATAACATCGACAGAGAAAGTATGAGGCGGGCAAGAATTTTCGTGAATGCCCGCACTTTCTTTGAAATAAAACGATTTGTGGGGTTCCGCTTTCGGAATCGATTGCCTATAAGGCCCGCTTAGCCCACAGAATTCATACGCTGCCAACCCGCCGGAAAACCGTGCGGGCTTTTCTGGCAGGCTAAGCAGCATGTCTCTCGAAAGTGGGAAGCGGTTTCGAGACAAAGACATGCGTAAAACAAGAGCATGATCCCGAAAAATGGGAACCGGTTTTCGGACAAGATCATGCGCGCGAAGAAGATAGGACGAGCGCCCATGCCGAAACGTACAGATATCAAATCGATCCTGATTATCGGCGCGGGCCCCATTGTCATCGGCCAGGCTTGTGAATTCGACTATTCGGGCACCCAGGCCTGTAAGGCGTTGAAAGAGGAAGGCTACCGCATCATCCTCGTCAACTCCAATCCGGCCACGATCATGACCGATCCCGATCTGGCGGATGCAACCTATATCGAACCGATCACGCCGGAAGTGGTCGCCAAGATCATCGCCAAGGAACGCCCGGACGCGTTGCTGCCGACCATGGGCGGCCAGACCGCGCTGAACACCGCATTGTCGCTGCGCCGCATGGGCGTTCTTGAGCGCTACAATGTCGAGATGATCGGCGCCAATGCGGAAGCCATCGACAAGGCAGAAGATCGCGCGCTTTTCCGCGAAGCCATGGAAAAGATTGGCCTCGATACACCGGAATCCAGACTCGCCAACGCCACCGAAATCAAGGACGAAGACCGCAAGCGCCACGAAACCAAGCGCGCCGAAGTCAAGGCGCAGTTTTCGGGTGACGATCTCGACAAGGCGCTCGACAAGCTTGAAACCGAATGGCAGCTCGGCGAAGTCGAACGCAAGCAGCGTTACATGACGCACGCGCTTGCAAAGGCTGCGCAGGCGCTCGACGTTGTTGGCCTGCCTGCCATCATCCGCCCAAGCTTCACGCTCGGCGGCACTGGCGGCGGCATTGCCTATAACCGTCAGGAGTTCTTCGAAATCATCGAGCGCGGTCTGGATGCGTCGCCGACGACCGAAGTTCTGATCGAAGAGTCGGTTCTGGGCTGGAAAGAATATGAAATGGAAGTCGTCCGCGACAAGGCGGATAACTGCATCATCATCTGCTCGATCGAAAACCTCGATCCGATGGGCGTGCACACCGGCGACTCGATCACCGTTGCACCGGCGCTGACGCTGACCGACAAAGAATACCAGATCATGCGTAACGCCTCGATTGCGGTGCTGCGCGAGATCGGCGTTGAAACCGGCGGCTCCAACGTGCAGTTCGCGATCAACCCGGTCAATGGCCGCATGATCGTCATCGAAATGAACCCACGTGTGTCGCGTTCTTCGGCGCTTGCTTCCAAGGCGACCGGCTTCCCGATTGCCAAGGTCGCGGCCAAGCTTGCCGTCGGCTACACGCTCGACGAGTTGGATAACGACATTACCGGCGGTGCGACGCCTGCCTCGTTCGAACCGTCGATCGACTATGTCGTCACCAAAATCCCGCGTTTCGCCTTCGAGAAATTCCCCGGCTCCTCGCCGATCCTGACCACCGCCATGAAGTCGGTCGGTGAAGTCATGGCCATCGGACGCACCTTCCAGGAAAGCTTGCAGAAGGCGCTGCGCGGTCTTGAAACCGGCCTGACCGGCCTCGATGAAATTGCCATCCCGAATATCGAGGAAGGCGACGAGAAGAACGCCATCCGCGCTGCCATCGGCACGCCGACGCCGGATCGTCTGCGCATGGTCGCGCAGGCAATGCGTCTCGGCCTGACCACCGAGCAGGTGCACGACGCATCGAAGATCGATCCGTGGTTTCTCGAACAGATCGAAGCCATCGTAAAGACCGAAGAGCGCATCCGCGAACACGGCCTGCCGCAGGACGCTGAAAACCTGCGTATGCTGAAAGCCATGGGCTTCTCCGATGCGCGCCTTGCAAGCCTGACGGATCAGGACGCGGAAGACGTGGCCAAGCTGCGCGGCGAACTCGACGTGCATCCGGTCTACAAGCGCATCGACACCTGCGCTGCCGAATTCGCTTCGCCGACTGCCTACATGTACTCGACCTATGAAACGCCTTTCGTCGGCCAGCCGCGCTCGGAAGCCGAGGTGTCGGATCGCAAGAAGGTCGTCATTCTCGGCGGTGGTCCGAACCGCATCGGTCAGGGCATCGAGTTCGACTATTGCTGCTGCCATGCGGCTTTTGCGCTCAATGATGCCGATTACGAAGCCATCATGATCAACTGCAACCCGGAAACGGTTTCGACCGACTACGACACGTCGGATCGTCTCTATTTCGAACCGCTGACGGCGGAAGACGTGCTGGAAATCCTGCGCGTTGAGAGGCAAAAGGGCACACTTCACGGCGTTATCGTGCAGTTTGGCGGCCAGACCCCGCTCAAGCTCGCCAATGCGCTTGAAAAGGCCGGTATCCCGATCCTTGGCACGTCGCCTGACGCCATCGACCTTGCGGAAGATCGTGACCGTTTCCAGAAGCTGTTGATCAAGCTCGATCTCAACCAGCCGAAGAACGGCATTGCCTATTCGGTCGAGCAGGCACGCCTCGTCGCAGCCGACCTCGGCTTCCCGCTTGTCGTGCGCCCGTCTTATGTTCTCGGTGGCCGCGCCATGCAGATCATCCATGACGAGCGTTCATTGCAGAGCTATCTGCTCGACACCGTGCCGGAACTGGTGCCGGAAGACATCAAGGCCAAATATCCGAACGACAAGACCGGCCAGATCAACACGCTGCTCGGCAAGAACCCGCTTCTGTTCGATACCTATCTGACGGAAGCCATTGAAGTGGACGTCGACTGCCTGTGTGACGGCAAGGACAGCTTTGTCGCCGGTATCATGGAACATATCGAGGAAGCCGGTATCCATTCGGGCGACTCGGCCTGCTCGCTGCCGGTGCATACACTTTCGCCTGAAACCGTTGCTGAACTGGAACGCCAGACGGCAGCGCTTGCCAAGGCGCTTCATGTCGGCGGTCTTATGAATGTGCAGTTCGCCATCAAGGACGGCGAAATCTTCATTCTTGAAGTCAATCCGCGCGCATCACGTACGGTTCCGTTCGTCGCCAAGACGGTCGGCACCCCGATTGCGAAGGTCGCAGCCCGCGTCATGGCCGGTGAAAGCCTGGAAGCAGCACTCGGCGCCTATGGCGGCAAGCCGAAGACACCTTCCCGCCCGCATATCGCGGTCAAGGAAGCTGTGTTCCCGTTCGCCCGCTTCCCGGGCGTCGATACGCTGCTCGGACCGGAAATGCGCTCGACCGGCGAAGTAATGGGGCTCGACTACGACTATGCTCTGGCCTTCGCAAAGGCACAGCTTGGCGCAGGCGTTGAACTGCCGCGTGAAGGCACGGTCTTCGTATCTGTTCGCGACGAGGACAAGGAACGCGTGCTCGGTGCGGTCCGCAAGCTTGCAAGCATCGGCTTCAAGGTCATGGCAACCGGCGGAACGCAGAAGTTCCTCGAAGCCAACGGCGTCGAATCGACCAAGATCAACAAAGTCATCGAAGGCCGTCCGCATGTGGAAGACGCGATCCGCAATCGCCAGATTCATCTCGTCTTCAACACGACGGACAGCGCAAGTGCGGTTTCCGACTCCAAGTCGATCCGCCGCGCAACGCTGATGCAGAAGCTGCCTTACTACACGACCATGGCGGGAGCGGAAGCCGCTGCTGAGGCTATCGCTGCGCTCAAGGCCGGATCGCTGGAAGTGCGCCCGCTGCAGGACTACTTCCGCTGATAGCCTGAAGACATCCCGAAACAAAAAAGCCGCCGGTCATCCCGGCGGCTTTTTTCATGCTGTTTTCAAGGCTGGCAGCTCCAGAGGCTTTCCTGAAGGATCGTCTTCCAGATTGATCTGCTGTGTGAAAAGACCGTCATGCAAATGCGGCTTGCCGAATTGGATCACGGCTGCATCCTTCAATTCGGTGTTCAGCATGTCGCGAATCCTGTCATAGGCTTCAGCGTCGAGACCATCGAGCGCACCGTCAATCACGATCCACTGCGGTTTCTGCAATATGAGGCGGGCGAAGGCGATACATTGGCGCTCATCGTCCGTCAGCACGCGATCCCAGCGCGCAACACGATCCATGCTCGTGGAAAGCCGTTCAAGCCCGGCACGCCGCAGGACATTTTCCAGATCCTGTTCAGAAAATTTCTTGATATCAAGCGGATAGACGATCACGCCCTTGAGGTTGCCCGGCGGGAAATAAGGCGCGCGCGGCATGAAGGCGACACCATCGCCAACCGGCATGCCGATCCGCCCCTCGCCCCATGGCCAAAGCCCGCCCAATGCGCGGAACAGCAGCGTTCTTTGCGTTTCGGTCCCGCCCGTCACAAGCACCCGCTCGCCGGGTGTTACCGAAAAAGCCTTGCGGGAGAGCTTCAGGCACTGATCGGGGGCGGCGATGGAAACACCGTCCAGCGTCAGCCTGTCATCTTCGTTCGTCTCAAGATCGATCTGCCGGTCCAGATGACCAAGCTCGTCCATGCGCAGCACCGCCTGACGGAAACTCGCGACACGCAGCAGCGTCGCCCGCCAGTCCGCAATCGCCCCGAAATTGTCGACGAACCAGCGCAGCGCATTGTGCACCTGTGAGAATGCGCCGACGGCCATCATCAGCCCGCCGAATGTCAGACCACCGCCGAAATAGACCGGAGCCGCCACGAGGATCGGTGCCACAATTGTCAGCCAGCCGTAACCGGCCGTTACCCAGGTCAATCGCGTGGTCGCATAGACGATCTTGCGGATTGCGGCCAGAACCGCATCGATATCCAGATCGAGACGACGTCTCTCATCCCCTTCGCCGCGCGACAGGGTGATGGCATCCAGATGTTCGTTGACCCGCATCAGCGATGCGCGGAAATCCGCCTCGCGCGCATAGCGATTGGCGTTGATATTGACCAGACTGCGCCCGACGATCCATGTCAGCCATGAGGCAGAGGCCGCGTAGATAATGACAGCCCAGACCATGTAGCCGGGAATGGAGAAACTGTAGCCCGCGACATGAAACACAAAGCCACTTGAGAGCGACCACAGGACACCGACGAAGCTCACCAGAATGACGGTCGACTGGAGGAGGTTGATCCCAAGATCGCACGACATTTCTGCAAAGTGACGTGCATCCTCATGCAGGCGCTGATCGGGATTGATGCCGATCTCGCCGGCATTGGCGAGACGAAATGCCCGACCCGGCACCAGCCATTGCCCCACGAGATCGCGCGCCAGTCCTTCACGCATCTTGAGCTTGAACATCTGGTTGAGCCAGGTTTGCGAAACGTTGAGCACAAGCAGGCTGCCCGCAATCCCGAAGAAAACCATCAGCTGATGGAAGAAAGCCTGCAAATCCTTGCGCGCAAGCGCATCGTAGAAGGGTTCGTTCCAGCGATTGATAGCAACCTGTCCGATGGCGATCAGCACGATGAGAACGAAAATACCGGTCCCGAGCGCAATCAGCGTATTGCGCACCGGCGAGACCATAAAAGCTCCCACCATCATCGAGACTTGGGAGAAAAGATCGGTTCCGTCGCGTGACGGAGAACCACCAATCAGCTTGGCCGAACTCTTGCGCAGACGCTCCGAGACACTGCGCCTGGGCTTTTTGCGGCGGCGCTCTTTCTTGGGCGCACTCCGCTTCGTCTTGTCCTTGTCTGGTTCAGACGTCATGTCCTGCCTCGCTGCCCATCCGCCCGCTCAATTTTGCAGATATGTTTGCAACATGCTGAATATCTACGTCACGTGGAAGTCAAAGATAGGAGAGCACACGCTTTTCGCGCGCGCCAGCTGCGATGACCCACAACAATATGCGGGTTTTACCGCAAATCATTCGTTGCAATTATGGTCTGAACGCTAACCCTGCCGGAAAAGTCCATGACCGTTACAATCCAACCCATCGACAAAGTACTCATTTACGCGACATGGAACGACCGGCTTCTGGTTTTTGAAGAACCGGATTTTCCTGAAACGCCGCTTCAGGTGCCGGGCGGCACGGTCGATGCGGGAGAAGACATTCTCGCCGCCGCCTATCGCGAATTCGCCGAGGAAACCGGCCTCGTCTATGACGATGGCATGATCCATCTCGAAACCGTCGATTATGACTATCCCGAACAGGGGCAGACAGAGCCTCACCGCCGCCACTGCTTTCATCTGCGATTGAGAAACGCCGTACCCGAAACCTGGGATCACTATGAAATGTCGCCCTGCGACGGAAACGCCCCGATTCTGTTCCGGCTGTTCTGGCTCGACCGATTGAGCGCGCAAATCCGGCTCGGGCTCGGAATGGCAAAAAGCCTCAGTAAAATCAGTTTTTAGCTGACAATTTTAGCTGTCTTGTATTGGTCAAATTTGTCGCATATAGTTAGCGCATCGATTTTTCGGTCAAGTGACTTTGCGACCCGTGCGGCCCGCCGTGCTTCCTGACGATCTCCTGTCCATAAATTCGATTCACAGGGACGTGTGCGAAGCATACGGACTACTCTACTACTAATGTTACAAAGGAATTTCCCATGGCTACGGGAACAGTTAAGTGGTTCAACACGACCAAGGGCTTCGGCTTCATTCAGCCTGATCAGGGCGGCACGGACGTATTCGTCCACATTTCCGCCGTTCAGCGCGCTGGTCTGGCCACGCTCGATGAAGGTCAGAAGGTTTCGTACGAAATCGTACAGGACCGTCGTTCGGGCCGTTCGTCTGCCGACAACCTCGTCGCAGCATAAGTTTTGCCGTAAGGCAGAGAAAAGGCGGGTCCTCGGACCCGCCTTTTTTGTTTGTCCGCTTTTCTGCTCACACCCTTGCCAGCGCGCTCGCGCCCAGAATCAAGGCCGCAATCAGCGCAGCAATGGTGCGGACGTGATTCCATAGGGTCCAGTCGCGCACATAAGTAAGCCAGACATCGGCCGACGCGGCGGCACTGGCATCCATCGCCGCGAGCTGGTTGTTCAGCGGCACATTCAAAGCCATCGTGACGCCAATAGTGCCGACAAGATAGACGGCAGCGCCGCTCACCGCCCATTTCGACAAGCTTCCAAAGCCCATTAATCCCAGTACGATAATCACCAGACACAGCAATGCCGTGCCGAAAAAGGCGGCAAAGAACGTTCCGTTGATAACGGTGATATTGATCGACTGCATCGCCGTTATGCCCGCATTGGCCGGAATGCGTGCCAGCGCGGCCATCACGAAACTTGAGAACGCATAGAAGATGCCGCCTGTAATCGCGCTCCCCCATGCCGTCAGCAGAACAAGTAGTTGAGAACTCATCGTCATGATTGTCCCTCCCATATGCCTTCAATGGCAGCCTTGCGCGCAAAATCTGCAAACCGGCGCGGCTTGCGCCCGAGAGCTTCCTCCACACCATGTGCCACACTGGCATTGCGGCCATCGAAAAGCTCGACGAAAAGATAGCGCAAAAGCGTGATGACATCTTCCGGCAAGGCCTGCTCGCGCAGCGCCGCCTCATAATCGGCGTATGAGACCGAATTGAACGACAAGTCTTTGTCAGTCGCCCTGGCAATCTCGCTTACTGCATCGCTGAAGCTGAACAGTTCCGGGCCGGTGAGTTCATAGAGCTTGTTGCGATGTCCCGTTTCGGTGAGGGCAGCAACGGCGACATCGGCAATATCGTCAACATCGATGAAGGGTTCCTTCGTCGGCCCGACCGGCAGGGTCAGCGAGCCTGAAAGCAGCTCATCCCGCATGTAGTTTTCGCTGAAATTCTGCATGAACCAGCTGGCGCGCAACACGGTCCAGTCCAGCCCGGAATCCTGCAGAACCTTTTCCGCAATTTCCGCCTCCTCCTCACCTCGCCCGGACAGAAGCACGACATGCTTCACATCCGCCTTCTTTGCCGCCAAAAGAAATGCGCGAATGGCATCAACGGCACCCGGCAGGGCCAGATCCGGCTGGTATGACACATAGGCACTGTCGATGCCGTCAAGCGCGGCAGCCCAGGTGGATTGGTTGGCCCAGTCAAAGGGAACCTCGGTGCTCCGCGACACAGAACGCACGGACACCCCCTTCTCCCACAACCTCTCAGCGACACGCCTGCCGGTTTTGCCGTTGGCGCCAATCACCAGATAACGATCATTACGATGTGTATTCATCTTCCGTCTCCCAAAATATGAGCAACCCTCATATTTGCAATATGTGAGCAACTCTCATATTCTGTCAAGAGCGAAAAATGTGAGTCCGCCATGAAGCAGAATTCCGCCACGGAAACAGAATCAACCAGTGCACCGATCCTGCGCCGCACCCCCAGCCAGAGCCGGGCGCAGGAAAAGATTCGTCGCATTGCTGAATGCGCCACGGCGCTGATCGCCGCCAAAGGCAGCGACAGTCTCAAGATGAGTGAGATCGCCCAGCAGGCAAGCATCTCGATTGGCGCGCTCTATCAGTATTTTCCCGATAAAAGCGCCCTGATCCGCTACCTGTTTGAAAGCTGCAATGCCCAATCGCGCCAGTGCATCGAGGAAGGTCTTGCAGCGGCCCATTCTGCCGATGAGCTGATTGTCGCGTTCAATGCATTGATCGATGAATATCTGGCACTGATGCGTCAGGAACCGGCAATGTGCGACATCTGGTCGGCCACGCAGACCGACAAGTCCCTGTCAAAACTGGAAATTGCCGAAAGCAGGCAGAATGGTCAGTTGCTTGCTGATACGATCCGCCGGATTGCCCCCGGCAAGGTGTCCGCACAACTGGACGAGACTGCTTTCCTCCTGATGCATTTTGGCGAATCCACCATGCGCATCGCCGTCGACGTTTCGGAAGAGGAAAGCATGACGCTGATAGAGGCCTATAAAGTAATGGCCACGCGCAGCTTGCGAGACCTCCTGGCAGGATGACGCGCAATATCGCCCGGTCCGATCAGTTTCGTTGCGTTAATATGTCAGCATTGCTGATGGATCTGTTCGTTTCGGCAACACATTTTTGCGAAATCCAGCAATTGCCGATGAAATCACAATCCTTCTGTTGCGCTTCCTGCGCCGATGGGACATAGAAAATCCGCAAAACCGGACGCGCCCGGTGCCGGTTAACAGAGCCTGCCATCTATGGAGATCTATCATGGCATTTCTCGCCGACGCCCTTTCTCGTGTAAAGCCATCTGCGACCATCGCGGTCAGCCAGAAAGCACGTGAGCTGAAAGCCAAGGGCAAGGACGTGATTGGTCTCGGTGCGGGCGAGCCCGACTTCGACACGCCCACAAATATCAAGCAGGCTGCCATCGACGCGATCAATCGCGGTGAAACGAAGTACACGCCCGTTGCCGGTATTCCTGAACTGCGTCAGGCCATCGTTGCCAAGTTCAAGCGTGAAAACGGTCTCGACTACAAGCCGGAACAGGTCATCGTCGGCACTGGCGGCAAGCAGATTCTGTTCAACGCCTTTATGGCGACGCTGAACCCCGGCGATGAAGTCATCGTCCCTGCCCCTTACTGGGTCAGCTATCCTGAAATGGTAGCGATCAACGGCGGCAACCCGGTTTTCATCAACACGAAGATCGAAGACAATTTCAAGCTGACCGCCGCCGATCTGGAAAAGGCCATCACGCCCAAGACCAAGTGGCTGATCTTCAACTCGCCGTCGAACCCGACCGGCGCGGCTTACACGGAAGCGGAACTCAAGGCCCTGACCGACGTTCTGGTTCGTCACCCGCATGTCTGGATCCTGACCGACGACATGTATGAGCATCTGGTCTATGGAGACTTCGTCTTCACGACGCCTGCTCAGGTCGAGCCTTCGCTTTACGACCGCACGCTCACGATGAACGGCGTGTCGAAGGCCTACGCCATGACCGGCTGGCGTATCGGCTATGCGGCAGGACCACTGCAGCTCATCAAGGCCATGGATATGGTGCAGGGTCAGCAGACCTCGGGCGCCTGCTCCATCGCACAGTGGGCCGCAGTCGAAGCACTCAACGGCACCCAGGATTTCATTCCGGAAAACAAGAAAATCTTCCAGGCCCGTCGCGATCTGGTCGTGTCGATGCTCAATCAGGCCAAAGGCATCAAGTGCCCGACACCGGAAGGTGCGTTCTACGTCTATCCGTCCTGTGCTGACCTCATCGGCAAGAAGACGGAAGCTGGCAAGGTCATCGAAAGCGACGAAGACTTCGTCACCGAACTGCTGGAAGCAGAAGGCGTCGCCGTCGTTCACGGTTCGGCTTTCGGTCTTGGACCAAACTTCCGTATTTCCTATGCAACGTCGGACGCGCTTCTCGAAGAAGCCTGCACCCGCATCCAGCGCTTCTGCGCCAGCCTGCGCTAAACAAAACAAAATGGAATGACGAAGGGGCCGAAAGGCCCCTTTTTCGTTTCTGTATTTCTCACAAAAAGAGGCGGCTTGGCAAAAAGATCGGGTAGGAGGGCATTTTAGGCCCTCCTCCCACACCACCGTACGTACGGTTCCGTATACGGCGGTTCATGAAGCGTAGTATAGGCGTCGGTGTTCCTTCAGGAACGAGATCAGCCCGATTTTGGTGAAGTAGGCATTCGGTAGGGCTTCGTGCATGTGTGAGGTTCTGGCATTCCACCATGGTCCCCGGCCATTGCTGGCACTTATCCATGCACGCTCCTTCTTTATGCCTCGTTGCATCAGGTTTCTTGCGCGCGCGGCTGGTTTCGTCCATTGCCGCCACAGGGTAGCCCGCAGCTTGCGGTGAACCCATCCATCCATTTCCTCGAACGTCCCCTTCACGTCAGCCAGCTTAAAGTAAGCTGTCCAGCCGCGCAGGATCGGCGCTAGGTCCTTGATGGTGGCGTCAATGGCCCGGCCACGCCCAGCCCGGAACTGGGCTTTCAGTTTGCCACGAAGACGCTTCACACTTTGTACCGCCACCTTGAGGCGGGGCATACGGTGGAACGTCATCGTATAACCCAAAAAGACCCGGTTCCATGGATGGTCAACAGCACTTTTGGTGGCGTTGACCTTCAGCTTCAGTCTCCTTCCAAGGAAGGCGGTGAGCGAAGCCATCACCCGTTGACCGGCACGTATTGACCGCACATAGATATTACAGTCGTCGGCGTAGCGGCAGAAGCGATGTCCGCGCTGTTCCAGTTCCTTGTCCAGATCGTCGAGCAGGACGTTCGATAATAGCGGAGACAGGGGACCGCCCTGCGGCGTTCCCTCGCTTCGCATTGTCGTCATCCCGCCCATCATCAACCCGGCTTGCAGATAACGGCGGATCAACCGCAGCACCCGTTTGTCGTAGACCTTGCGTGCCACTCGTGCCATCAGCACATCGTGGTTTACCCGGTCGAAGAACTTCTCCAGATCAAGATCAACCACAACGCGGTAACCGTCGGCCACATAGGACCGTGCGGCAAGGATCGCATCATGGGCACTCCGCTCCGGCCTAAAGCCGAAAGAGGAATTGGAGAAGCCTGGGTCGAAGATCGGCATCAGCACCTGATGTATCGCCTGCTGGATGAGGCGGTCGAGAACCGTGGGAATGCCAAGAAGGCGTTTCCCGCCGCCGGGCTTGGGGATTTCCACCCCGCGCACCGGCGCTGGCTCATACCGACCCGCCAGCAGGTCTTCCCTGATGCGCGGCCAATGCGATACGAGATGCTGCTTCAGGTCGCCAACGCTCATCTTGTCGATGCCCGCCGCTCCCTTGTTCGACACCACGCGGTGTAAGGCCGCTATCATGTTATCGCGACTGACGATCATTTCCATCAGTTGCATCGCGTCCTTCGGTTGTGAGTTGGACGATCCTGCCGTGACGTTTGATGCGCCCAAGGCATCCTCTCGCAGCTTCCGGCCACTACCTTCCGCATGGGCATGGGGCGTTTCAGCTCCATTATCTGCATCTGCTGTCGTCATCGAAAGATCGTTCTCCATCCGACACTTCATGTTCAGCCCTTCGCCGTCCGGTACGGCTACTACGGCATCTGCTGACTTCTGCCGCCCTATTCCGTCGCTTCTCAGCGGCGGTAGCACACCGTTGCCGGTGGCGAGGCGACAGATCTCCCGAGGTAAGACGCGTGACCTTCATGCCATATACCTGTCGCATCTACAGCCGCATCATCCGGGTGATATCGGGCTTTGGGTAAATGGGCCCCCTTGCCCTGATGCGACTGCCTCTTATGCGCTTCCTGTTCGTCAGGCCGGCACTTTGCTTACAGCTTCCTTCAGACCCCGCCTTACGACAACGCCCTTGCTGTTCGGCTAACGGTTCCCATCACCAGGGCCCGTAGAGGACTTTCACCTCCAAGTCATCGAACGGATACCATCCCGGTCGAGCGATGCTTGCGCACCACGCGCCATGCTCGGCGCACCCAAAAAAAAAAAAAAAAAAGCCAGACAAATGTCTGGCTTTGAGTTTTGAAGGTGCCTTTGAGGCAAACCTCCAGAGGGGAACACTCAGCCTGCGCAAATGGGAGGAGGAAACGCAGCGCTGAGATGATCTTTATATGCCTGTTGCCCATTGTTTTTGCAATGCGACTTTAGCGCAATGCAGCTATGCATTTTACGCATGACTAGATTAAGCAAGAAACTTGTTTAAAAACAAAAGCTTACAGCAAATTGAATTACTTCGTAATATTATAATGTGCAAATTAGCCGCCTAAAGCATGAGCATCGACAAAACAACGATGCCTCCAAATTTGGCAAATCGCCCTTTCTGAGTCGCTCAAAGCAGATGTCATGCAACTGTCACGGCTATGCAGCGGGCCTGTCACACAACGCGCCTAAAAGCCCCGGCAAGACGCCGCGCATAACGCGCCTGGCGGATGTGCAGCGCGCGAAAAGTGCTGCGACAATAGACAGACCCGAGAAGGATCGTAGCCGTGCGGATCGTTCAGATTACAGATACCCACCTCAGCCCCATCAAGCCGCACTTCAATCGCAACTGGGAACCGCTCGTTGCCTGGATCGATCAGCAAAAGCCCGATCTCGTCATTCACACCGGTGACCTGACCGTCGATGGCGCAGACGTAGAGGCTGATCTTCTGTTCTGCCGCACCTGCCTGAACGAGCTTCCGGCGCGTGTTCTCAGTCTTCCGGGCAACCACGATATCGGCCATCTTCCCGAGAGCCACCAGCCGGTCAATCCGCAGCGCCTGATGCGCTGGCGTCGTCATATCGGTCCGGACCGCTGGGCGGAAAATTTCGGCAACTGGCGCATCATCGGCCTCAACAGTCTCGTCATCGGTTCCGGTGAAGCCGAAGAAGCAGAACAGTTCCAGTGGCTCGAAGACGAATTGAAGAACAGCGATGGCAAGCCCGTCGCCGTCTTCGCCCACAAGCCGCTCTTCGTGGACGATCCGGATGAAGGCGACAGCGGCTACTGGGGCATTCGCCCTGCCCCGCGCCAACGTCTTTATGATCTCTTCGCTCAGTATAATGTTCAGCTTCATGCCAGCGGCCACCTGCATCGTGCATGGTCGGGCGACGCCTTCGGCACGAATTATGTCTGGGCGCCTGCCGCAGCCTTCATCGTCGGGCCGATGGAACGCGATCTCCCCGGCGAACGTATCCTCGGAGCCGCCATTCACGATCTCGATGAAGTCGCCACAAGCAGCATCGTCCGCATCGATGAGCTGACGCCCTATGTCATCGATGACGTGGTGCATGAAGTCTATCCACACCACGCTGGCGACGGCGAGAAAGTCGTTGAGGAGGCAAGCCAGTGAGCACGCTCGTCCTTCGCGACATCGGCAAATCCTACGGAGGCAATCGCATTCTCGATGGCATTTCCATCGAAGCAGCAGAAGGCGAATTCATCGCCCTCGTCGGCCCGTCGGGCTGCGGAAAGAGCACCTTACTGCGCATTCTGGCCGGTCTCGACCATGCGGATGAAGGAAGCGTGGAGTTGGCAGGGCGTAACATAACTGGCGCCCACCCTGCCGACCGCAACATCGCCATGGTGTTCCAGTCCTACGCGCTCTACCCTCATCTGACGACAGCGCAGAACATCGCGGTGCCGCTTGCAATGCGTGATCTGACCGCTGTGGAACGCCTGCCAATGATCGGCGCTTTCATTCCCGGCCAGCGCAGGAAGCGCGCCGCCATCCAGAAGCAGGTCAGGGCAACCGCAACAAGCCTCAAGATCGACCATCTGCTCGACCGCAAGCCGGGCCAGATGTCCGGCGGCCAGCGCCAGCGCGTGGCCCTTGCCCGTGCGCTCGTCCGCCAGCCCGGTGCATTCCTGATGGATGAACCATTGTCGAACCTCGATGCCAATCTGCGTGTTCACACCCGTGCGGAAATCGTCGAATTGCATCGCCGCGCCGGTGTCCCGACTATCTATGTGACCCACGACCAGGCCGAAGCGCTCAGCATGGCCGACCGCGTTGCAGTGATGATGGGCGGAAAACTGCTGCAGATCGACACGCCAACCGCAATCTATAACGATCCGCGCCATATCGAGGTCGCACAGTTCATCGGCACGCCGCGCATCAATATTCTGGAAGCATTGGTCAGCGACAACGGCATGGTGCATTTTGCCGGTCGCCCCATCCTGCAGGACGTCGCCGCCCATTCCGGTACCAATATCCGCATCGGCATTCGTCCTGAGCATTTTCAGCTCAAGCCTCATGACAAGACAGGCATTGCGGGCACGGTATCGCGGATCGAATTTCTCGGCTCGGAAGTACTGGTCTATCTCAAGGCTCCCGGCGCCTCACAAGATTTCACTGTGAAGCTCACACCCGAACAAGCCCGTGACATTGTCGTCGGCCTGCCGGTGGGCCTGCATTTCGATGCCAGCCACGCCCACCTCTTCGGAGAAGATGGTTTGCGCCTGCGCCAGCCCGCCGGGAACATCGTCAAACCTGCATCGCCGGCAAAGGCTGCCGCTCATGTCTGATTTTACGCTATCCGGCCCTGCGGCCACCAGCGCGCGCACGGCGGCTGATGAAGCCCGCCGCCGCGAAGAACGGCTGGCCTGGAAACTGGCAGCTCCGGCCATCATTCTGACGGGGCTGCTGATCCTCCTGCCGACAGCCGCCGTCATTTTCTGGAGCCTGACCAATTTCGAGCTTGGCTATGACGGTTTCGAATTCATCGGACTGGAAAACTACGCCGAACTCTTCAGCGACCGGACGTTTCTGGTCTCGCTGAAGAACACCGCCATCTATACCGTGATCGTGGCACCAGCTTCCGTCTTTCTCGGCCTCGGCGTGGCCCTCCTCATCGAAGGCGAAGTTCGCGGCAAATCCTTCTTCCGCACCGTCTATTTTCTGCCGGTCGCATCGCTCCTCGTGGCGATGGCAACCGTCTGGCAATATCTGCTGCATCCGACACTCGGCCCCGTCAACGCCATGCTGGGCATGATCGGCATCGCCGGTCCAAACTGGCTAGGCTCCAGCGAGACGGTGCTGTTCAGCCTCGCATTGATCGGCATCTGGCAGAGCGTCGGCTTCAACATGGTGCTGTTTCTGGCCGGTCTCACGGCCATCCCGCGAGAACTCTATTCGGCCGCTGAAGTCGACGGCGTGAAAAACAGCTGGGAGCGCTTCCGGCTGGTCACATGGCCCCTGCTCGGCCCAACCACGCTATTCGTCACGACGATCAGCATCATCAATGCCGTAAAGGTGTTCGAGACGGTCAAGACGCTGACCGAAGGCGGCCCGAACAAGGCATCGGAAGTCCTGCTCTGGACCATCTATCAGGAAGGCTTCGTCTATCTGCGCGTTGGTTATGCCTCGGCAATGACGGTGATCTTTCTCGCGGTTCTGGTGATCCTGATGATGTTGCAGTTCCGCGTGCTGGACCGTCGCACCCATTACTGAGGAAACCCGGATGACATTGGCTCGTTCTTTCCGTCTTGGCATTCTTTCACTGGGTGCCCTGCTTTTTCTCGCGCCCTATATCTTCATGCTGTCGACGGCAGCAAAATCGCAGCAGGATATTTTCTCGTCCTCCCTGTCGCTGATCCCGCACAACTGGGCACTCCTGGATAATCTTGCCAAGGCATTCAGCCGTGTGCCGATGGGGCTTTTGCTGTTCAACGGCATAGTCGTCTGCGCGCTCATTCTGGTCATTCAGGTCGTGGTCGCCATTCCCTGCGCCTATGCCATGGCAAAGCTCAATTTCCGCGGCCAGCGTACTATGATGATGATGGTCATGCTCGGCCTGCTCGTGCCGATCCATGCCACCGCATTGCCCTTCTATGTCGGCTTCAATCAGCTCGGCGTGCTCAACAGCTATTTTGCTCTCAGTGCTCCGTTCTTCATCTCGGTCTTCGGCATATTCCTGTTTCTGCAGTTCTTCCGCGCCATGCCGGATGATCTCATCAGCGCCGCGCGTCTCGACGGCATGTCAGAGGCGGGCATCGTCATGCGGGTGATTGTACCCAATGCCTGGCCCGCCATCACCGCCTTCTCGATCTTCTCGGTGGTTGCGCACTGGAACGATCTGTTCTGGCCGCTGATCGTTATCAACGGCATGGAGCGCGCCACACCACCATTGGGCCTCCTCTATTTCCGCGCTGCGGAAGCAGGCGACGATTATGGGGCGTTGATGGCGGCAACCCTCATCATCACGCTGCCGCTGCTGCTTGCTTTTCTTGCCGCCCAACGCCGCTTCATCGAAGGCATCACCCTCACCGGCCTCAAGGGCTGAATTCTTCCCTCCCATCCTCCACAGGAGTTCAAACATGAAACGCTTTTCCAGTGCACTCGCCGCTCTGGCAATGGCAACAGGTCTCGGCTCGCCCGCCTTTGCCGAAACGACGCTGAATGTGCACTATCCGATGCCAGGCTTTTTCAAGGATGTCATGGCTGACATCTCTGGAAAGTTCATGGCAGAAAATCCGGACATCAAGATCAACTTCGTCAGCCCCTCGGCAACCTACGAAGAAGGCATCCAGACGATCATGCGTCAGGCCGGAACGTCGGAAATGCCGGATATCACCTTCACCGGGTTGAACCGCCTGCGCGTATTGGCCGAGCGCAATATCGGCGTCGACATGAAGCCGCTGGTCGAAAAAGAAACCGACATGGAAGCACAGGGCTTCACTGATCACCTGCTGAGCCTCGCCCGCGTTGGCGACCGTCAAGTTGGTCTTGCTTTCGCGACCTCCAACCCGATCATGTATTACAATGCTGATCTCCTGAAGGCTGCAGGCGGCAATCCCGACACGCCTCCAACCACCTGGGACGAAGTGATCGAGCTCGGCGGCAAGATCAAGGCGCTTGGCAACGGCAATGAAGGCATTGATTTCCGCTGGCAGGGTGACGACTGGATGTTCTCGGCGCTTCTGTTCGGCGCAGGCGGCACCATGCTGACCGAAGACGAGAAGAAGGTCGCCTTCGATGGACCGGAAGGGCTCGAAGCCTTCAAGCTGGTCGACCGCATGGTGAAGGAAGGCGGCATGCCGGTTCTGACCAAGGCAGCGGGTGAGCAGGCTTTCGCGGCTGGCAAAGTCGGCTTCTCGTTCCAGACGACTGGCGCGCTGCGCAACACGATCAAGAATGTCGGCGACAAGTTCGATCTGCGCACTGCCAAAATTCCTCTTATCAATGCTGAAAAGGGTCACCTGCCAACCGGTGGCAACGCAGTCGTCATCCTGACCGAAGATCAGGCCAAGCAGGATGCGGCATGGAAATTCGCCAAGTTCGCTGCCGGCCCTTACGGCGCTTCCGTCGTCGTTCCCGGCACCGGCTATGTGCCGAACAACGAACTGGCTGCAAAGTCCGACGAATATCTCGGCAAATTCTACGCGGAAAATCCGCTGTTCAAGGCCGGTCTCAGCCAGATGTCACTGATGATCCCGTGGTATGCCTTCCCGGGTTCGAACGGCGTGAAGGTGACACAAACCATCGTGGACAATCTTTCGCGCGTCGTCGAGCAATCCGCCACGCCGGAAGACGCCCTTGCCGATGCATCCAAGGAAGTGCAGCGCCTGCTGCCACGCAAATAACCAGCCATCGCCATAAGCAAAAAGGCCGCGCTGGCGATCAGCGCGGCCTTTTCTATGAACAGTAAGATACGATCAATAGGTCCAGTTGCGGGCCTTCGAGAACAGGAAGTCGCGGAAAGCGTGCAGTTTCGCGGAGTTCTTCAAGGCTTCCGGATAGCAGAAGAAAGTATCGAAGGACGGTATTTCTTCCAGTTCCGGCAGAAGTTGCACCAGACCGGATTCCTTGTCGGCCATATAATCGGGCAGAACGGCGATGCCGACGCCACGCTGCACAGCGCGACGGATCGACAGCAGATTGTTCACCTGCAACGCGGGAATGCGCGTACTGCCATCGGCACGTCCAGCAATCTCCAGCCAGTTCAGGCCTGTCAGATAGCTTGGCGCCGGTTCACCGAAAGTCACGACACGATGCTGATCAATCTCATCGATCGAATTCAACTTGCCATATTTCGAAACATAACCAGCCGACGCATAGACATGCATATGCACTGTGAACAGCCGGCGCTGGATCAGGTCTGGCTGCTGCGGCTGCCGCAACCGGATGGCACAATCCGCATGACGCATCGTCAGGTCCAGTTCCTCATTGTCGAGGATCAGCTGCAGCTGGATATCGGGATAAAGCTCGACGAATTCCTGAATCCGCTCGATCAGCCAGCCGGAGCCAAGACCAACAGTCGTCGTCACGCGAAGACGACCCGTCGGCTTTTCCTTGCTCTCGGCAAGCTTCGAGCGAACATTCTCAAGCTTCATCAGCACGTCATGTGCAGTGCGATAAAGCGTTTCGCCCTGCTCGGTCAGGATCAGACCGCGTGCATGACGATGAAACAGCGGGACGCCGACATCCTGCTCCAGCGCGCTCACCTGACGCGAGATAGCCGATTGCGACAGATGCAATGTCTGGGCTGCGTGGGTGAACGACCCAGCCTCAGCCGCAGCATGAAAAATGCGCAGTTTATCCCAGTCGAGCGGAGCGACCACGATTATCCCCTCTCATTGTTTTCACCGCATTCACCTTACGCAAAACCGCCTCACACTTCTGGCTTGGAAATGCTTTACTCCGCAGCTTCGTGCAGCGGTTCCTGTGCGGCAAGCCAGCGCTCAGCTTCCAGAGCAGCCATGCAACCCAAACCGGCGGCAGTCACAGCCTGCCGATAAATATCGTCCGTGACGTCGCCCGCAGCAAAAATGCCCGGAACGTCGGTGGCCGTCGAATCGGGTGCAGTCCACAGATAGCCGTTCGGCTTCTGCTTGAGCTTGCCCTCGAACAAAGAAACCGCAGGTGCGTGGCCGATAGCGACAAAAACACCGTGCGTGTCGAGTTCCTGCGTCTCGCCCGTCACCACGTTCTTGAGGCGTACGCCGGTCACAGTTGCGCCCATCGGCGGCTTTGCCTCGGTGCCAAGGATTTCGTCGATCACACTGTTCCAGACCACCGAGACGTTCTGGCGCGAAAGCAGGCGATCCTGCATGATCTTCTCTGCACGGAAGCCATCGCGGCGATGCACGACCGTCACGCTCTTGGCGATATGGGAAAGATAAAGCGCTTCCTCAACAGCGGTATTGCCACCGCCGACAACGACCACATCCTTGCCGCGATAGAAGAAACCGTCACAGGTCGCGCAAGCAGAAACGCCACCGCCCATGAAGGTCTGCTCGCTGTCGAGGCCAAGCCACTTGGCCTGCGCACCCGTCGCGATGATCAAAGCATCGCAGGTATAGATCGTGCCGGAATCACCCTTCAGGCGGAAAGGGCGCACCGCGGTTTCAACCTCGGTAATAATGTCATGGACGATTTCGGAGCCGACATTTTCCGCTTGCTTTGCCATCTGTTCCATCATCCATGGCCCCTGCACCGGATCGGCGTAGCCCGGATAATTTTCCACATCGGTGGTGATCATCAGCTGACCACCCTGCTGGAGACCGGCAATGATGAGTGGTTTCAGCATGGCGCGAGCAGCATAAATCGCAGCGGTATAACCAGCAGGACCTGAGCCGATGACTATGACTGGCGCGTGACGCTGTGACATGAAGTTCTCTCCGGTCCCGGAACGTTTTGATCTGATTGATCCAGATCAGCGCTCCACATGTTTGTTTTCACATGTACCTTGTCCAAAATGTTCCACACTTTGGGGGGTACTCTAAAATCGATTTAAAGCGACGGGTTCCGGCTCACCAGAATCGCTTTCGCGCCTGTTTGGCCAATGCCCCGACATTATGGCCAAGGTAGGTCTGCCCCTCAATGTTTGCAAGGTTCCACAGGGATTTGCTGTGCTTTAGCCACAGCTTGTGACCTTTAAGCAAAGCCTTTGACAGCCAGCGCATTGCGGGTGGATCGATCTCACGCTAAACAAGGGAAAATTTGCCTAACCTCGGAGCCGTCCGCCATTTATAAGACAGTCGCCAATATCTGTGCGCGTTTCGGCCTCCTCATGGCGGTAGCCATGCTTCTGCCTGCAGCAATCGACCTGCGCGACGGAAGTGACGACTGGCTGATCTTCGTGCGTTCAGCTGCGGCAACCGGCGCGCTCTCTGCCTTGATTCTGCTGGCCACCCAGAACCAGACGATGCGCTTCACCCCGCGCCTTGGCTTTCTGCTGACGGCGTGCCTCTGGCTGACAGCGAGTTTTCTGGGTTCGATACCGCTTTATTTCTCGCATTTGCCGATCAGCTATGCGACGGCCTTCTTCGAGGCCATGTCGGGCGTCACGTCAACCGGCGCGACCGCGCTGACCGGGCTCGACAACATGCAGCGTGGCATTCTCCTGTGGCGCTCGCTTCTCTGCTGGATCGGGGGTATCGGCTTTATCGGCTTGGCTCTGCTGATGCTGCCGTCCCTGCGGGCGGGCGGGTTGGCGCTCTTCCATATGGAGAATTCCGACAAGTCGGAAAAAATTCTCCCGCGCATGAACCAGATCGCGCTCGGCATCGTGCTGGCCTATCTCAGCCTGACCGCCGCCTGCATCATTGCTTATTTTGCCGTCGGCATGAGCATGTTCGACGCCATCAACCACGGCTTCACGACGATTGCGACAGCAGGCTTTTCCACTCACGACAGCTCCATCGGCTTCTATCAGGGAAACCGCCCGCTCCTGGTCGTGTCCACGATCTTCATGGCCCTCTCGGCCCTGCCCTTCGTGCTCTATATCAAGGCCTTCATGCCACGCCGCATGGAATCGCTTGTCGACCCGCAGGTGAAACTGTTCTTCACGATCGCAATCAGCTTCAGCTTTGCACTCGCGGTGGTTCTGCGACTTGGGTCCGATGTGCCTTTCGGCGACGCGCTGATCTCGGCCTCTTTTCATTTTGTCTCGGTCATGACGACAACAGGCTATGCCACGGAAGACTATTTCCTGTGGGGACCACCCGCGATTGGAATTTTCTTTCTCGCTTCATTTCTGGGTGGCTGCGCCGGTTCGACGTCGGGCGGCATCAAGATGAACCGCCTCATCATCCTTTGGAGCCTGACGCGCGCCAATCTTGCCCGGCTCATCATGCCGCATGCTGTCATCAAGATCCGCTACGGCAGCTCGGAAGTTTCCGGCGAAATCGCACAGAACGTGCTTCTCTACCTGTTCCTCTACTGCGCCTCGCTGATTATAGGCGCGGTGCTGCTTGCCTCACTGGGCCTCGACTTCGTGTCGGCCTTCACTGGCGCACTGACCGCGCTCTCCAATATCGGCCCCGGCTTTGGCGACACCATTGGCCCCGTCGGCAACTTTTCCACCATTCACGACCCGGCATTGTGGGTCCTTTCCTTCCTGATGCTGGCAGGGCGTCTGGAGCTCGTTACCGTGTATATCCTGTTCACTCGCACTTTTTGGGTGCGTTGACAGAACGTTAGGCAGTTTACATCCGCCCGTTTCATTTGATATGAGCAGGATTAGATTGCGCCACAATGGCGACGAATGTTCTATAATTACCCCGGAATGAAATTTCCTTGCGCGCGGAGTTACGCATGCCGATCAAGGCCGATCTGGATGAAATCGATTGGAAAATCCTTCGGGAGCTCCAGAATAACGGGCGCATCACCAATGTCGAGCTGGCCGAACGCGTCGGTATTTCGGCTCCGCCCTGCCTGCGCCGTGTGCGCAAGCTGGAAGAAAGCGGCGTTATCCGGGGCTATCGGGCCATTCTGAATGGCAATTCCCTTGGACAGGATTTGGTTGCTTTCTGTTCGGTTGGCCTCCATCGCCAGGCCGATGCCGACCTCAAGGCTTTTGCCGAGAAATCCAAGCAGTGGCCTCTGGTACGCCGCGCCTGGATGGTTTCGGGCGAGTCCGATTTCCTGCTCCATTGCGTCGCGCGCGATCTCAACACGTTCCAGACCTTCGTGATCGAGGAACTGACCGCCGCTCCCAATGTGGATTCCGTGCGCACCGCACTGACCATTCGTCCGGTCAAGGACGAACCGCTGATGATTCTCTGATATTTCGACGGTTTGCGCCGGGAATTATACCGGGTCTGGATGAGCTTGCCTTATCAAGACCTGGTTAAGCCCGTGCGGCAATTGAGCATTTTCAGGGCGTGATGCGTCAGCATCGCAGCGCCCTGTCATTACTTGTTACTTCCCGGCGAATACGCGCTCGTAGACAGCGCTGATGGCAGCTGCTTCCTTTTCGAGCGGGAAAGTCGCGCGAACATGCCTGAGAGCATTCTCGCCATCGCGTTCCGCCAGTGCCGGATCTGCCAGATAAGGTTCGATAGCCTTGCGCAGGGCATCTCCGTCACCGGCCGCAACCGATGTTCCGGTGCCTTCCACGATCATTTCCGCATAGGCACCCGCATCGCTGGCAACGACTGCCGTTTGCGACGCCATGGCTTCCAGCGGTGTCAGCCCAAAACCTTCATTGCGCGAAGGCGCAACATAAAGCGTCAGGCGGCGATACCAGACGCGGATATCCGGCACTTCCCCCAGAATGAGGATACGGTCCTGCAAACCGGCAGCGGCGATCTTCGCCTTCAGCGCATCCTCGAAAGACTGGTGTTCTGCAGTCGTGCGTCCGGTGATGATGGCCGTCCAGTCCGGATATTGCGGCAACAGCGCAATCATCGCATCGACGAAAAGGTCTGTTCCCTTGGAGGAACGCACGCGACCGAAACAACCGACCGCATATTTTCCGGGCAGGCCCGACGCCGCGAAACTGTCCTCATCGCCGACAGGAGGATGGAAACGCTCCAAGTCCACGCCATGCATGATGACCTGATGCGGGACTTCGAGAAAGCTTCCCGAGCGACCACTCGTTGCAATCACCGCATTCATGCGGCGGATGAGCCATTTGGTAAACGGCTTGTGGTCTCGCTGTGCAGCTGAGGTAAAGATCAGCCTCAGTTTCATGCGCAGCACATCGCGCATGAAAATACCGGCGAGCATTTCAATATTGCGCCGCGCATGCCAGATGCGGAACGGTTTCGTCGCTGGCTTTGACCAGAAGGACCAAAGAGCGCTCCGTCCCAGATGCGGAAGCGTATCCGGCAGGCCCGGCCCCATCGTCGCAATGTTCAGCCCCTTTGCGCGCTGCAAGGGGATCAGCTGAACGATTGTCGATGTGACACCGGAGAGGCGGCGCTTGAAATTCGGCGCCACTACCTCGACGTCCTGAACCCGAACCGGTCCGGAATCTGGCTTATGCACGGACACGGAAATCAGACGAACTTCAAACCGACGATTTCGTAGGAACGCGAACCGCCCGGTGCGTTGACTTCAATCGTATCGCCTTCGCCCTTGCCGATCAGCGCACGCGCAATCGGCGATGAAATGGAGATGCGGCCTTCCTTCACATCGGCTTCCTGATCGCCAACGATCTGGTAGACCTTCTCTTCATCCGTATCCTCGTCAATCATGGTGACGGTGGCACCGAACTTGATGCGGTCACCCGACAGCTTCGAGACATCGATAATCTCGGCGCGCGCGACCAGATCTTCCAGTTCGTTGATACGACCTTCATTCAGGCTCTGGGCTTCTTTCGCAGCATGATATTCGGCGTTTTCCGACAGATCGCCATGCGCACGTGCTTCGGCGATCGCCTCAATAATCCGAGGGCGCTCCGATTGCTGACGCCAGCGCAGCTCTTCCTTGAGCTTTTCGAAACCGCCAGGGGTCATAGGGAACTTTTCCATACCCAGTCCTTTCCTTCGTCCGGTACTCACCTCTCCCCGAGGTCCTGCACGCACCGGCATCTTGATTTGCCCGCCTCACCTCGCGCAATGCTTGGATAGTGCGAGGCGCTTTTCGAAGGCCAACCAGCCTCCGACACACAAAAAGAAAACGGTCACCGAAACATCCGCCTCGGAACCGTTCGAATAGCCGTTCACAGAACTATAGCATTTCCATCAACCATTTCACGCGGAAAAATATATCTCTGTCAACTGTGCCCTTAAGCGGCACCTATTGCGCGTTAACCGGCCAGCTCGCGGGCCACTTCTCCGGGCCTCCGGCATAATTGCCATCGCAATCGCCTTTTGAACGTTCCTGCACCAGAACGAAACGCACCCGGCCCTCGCCGCTGTCAGTAGCTTTCCAGACATCGTAAATGCCGCAATCTCCAAGCCCTCTCCCCTTGAAGAAGGCCGCCAGCGTCAAGGTTTTCTGGGTCCAGTCGATGTTCCATGCCGTGTCGGTCACAGTCGGGCCATCGTCGGAAATGGTCGGTAGCGAGATCGGCACAGTCTTGTTTTCGTAGCGGCTGTAGAAGGCATAAGGCTGATTGTAGGCGCCCGGCGATCCGCATGGCAGGCCGATAAGATCGAGGCCATCGGCAATCTTCGTCTCGAAACCGCCTGCATTGCGGAACGTGCCGGGGCTTGCCCCGCCACAGACCGCCGCCTCGTCGGAAAAATCCTTGCGGATGTCAGCCGGTATCTGCTCGACCGTTTCGATCAGCTTGAGCTGTGGCGGAACAGGCGCCGGTTTGCTGCCCTTGACCTGCAATGCCTCGACAGTTCCGTCGCGCGATTGCTGTTCGTCCACATAGATCAGCCCGCCGACAAGGCCCGAAAGCGAATAGGTCGAGGTCTTTCCGGCAAATTTCAGTTGCAGTTTCTGACCGTTCTTCATCCCGTCGAGCGCCTTGACCACATCGCCCGTATAATCCAGCTGATCGTCCTGCGCCTTCAAAGCCGAGACATCGACATCGAGCAGTGTTTGACCGTCGATGGAAATCTCCAACTTGCCAGTTTTCTGTGATGGATCGACATAGGAAAGCCGGAGTAGCGGCTTCGAGCCTGACTGGCTGCTGCGAAAGATGCCAAGCCCCGGCGCGCCATCGCTTGCGACCGGCGTAAGGGTCAAAGTGCAGTTTTGCGCGAAATCGCACAGAACCAGCGTGTCGCGAACCTTCTTGAAAGCAGCCTGCGATTCCCCACCCGCCAGAAACAGCATCGTTGTGGCAATCGATGCCACAACAGCGGATTGACGATTTAAAGAGAGCATAAAACACTCCGTCGGTAAGAAATCGCTCTAATTATAATCAGACTATGCATGAATGTCGCAGAATCGGAAGTTCCCTTGCCGCCTGCCCATAATATTGCCTATAGCATGACGACCGGGAAAGGCTGAAAAGCGTCCGGTTTCTCTTTCTGCAATGACATATCCCGAACCGAGGTAATGATGACGCGCGTACAGGCCAATATGCTGCTGCTTCTGGCAGGCGTCATCTGGGGCATGGGTTTCGTCGCCCAATCGACGGCAATGGCCAGTATCGGCCCGTTTCTGTTCATCGGTATCCGCTCGGCAATCGCCGCCCTTACTGTCCTGCCATGGGCCGTAGCCGAGGGCCGTCGGGCAAGGACCAGCCTGAGCCGCTCGAACTATCTCTTCTTCATGTTCATCGGACTGAGCCTGTTCACCGGGCTTGTTCTCCAGCAGATCGGGCTCATCACCACATCCGTCACCAATGCCGGTTTTCTGACCGGGCTCTATGTCGTCATGGTGCCAGTGCTTGGCGTCGTCCTGTTCCGCACTTGGCCGCATCCTGTCGTCTGGCCGAGTGCGGCGGCATGTCTGGCAGGCATATTCCTGCTTTCCGGCGGAACGTTGACTGCGCTCAAGCAAGGTGACTGGCTGGTCATTTGCGGCGCGGTCTTCTGGGCCTTGCAGGTGGTCCTGATCAGCAGGGCAAACCGTGCAGGACGGCCGATAACACTGAGCTGCATCCAGTTCGCAACCAGCGCCTTCGCAGGCCTTGCTATCGCCTCCATGATCGAAGACTTCAACTGGACGGCCATCGCACTCACCTGGAAGGAAATTCTTTTCACCGGCGTCTTCTCGTCCGGCATTGCCTTCACCTTGCAGGCCATAGGACAGCGCTATACGACTTCCGCACAGGCCGCGATCTTCCTGTCGTCGGAAGCGCTTTTTGCGGCCCTGTTCGGCGCGCTCTTCCTCGGCGAGCGGGTGACCTTCATAGGCTTTATCGGCTGCGGACTGATCTTCGCCGCCATGATGGCGGTGGAACTCATTCCCATGTTCTGGAAACGCAAGTCGGCTCTTGTTCCTGAACCTGCCGAGTAAAGTGCGTCAGAGCCTGAATCAAAATGGTGATTTTCGAGTACCGGAGCGTAGTGTACTTTTGAGCATGGTCCAGAAAAGTTGCAGACTTTTCGGATAAGACTATGCACCAGAGAAAGCTACATGAGCGTCGGCACGCAGATAATTGCCATTTGCAGCCACACAGGACGACTTTTGGAACAGCCTCTACCCCTTGAAAATAAGAGCTGCCCCACCCGCTATGAGCGCAAAGCCCAGCAGATGATGCCAGGTGAAGGCTTCCTTGAGATAGAACACCGAGAACAGGCTGAAGATCACCAGCGTGATGACTTCCTGAATGGTCTTCAGCTGCGCCGCTGAATAGACCTCGTGCCCGATGCGGTTGGCCGGAACCGCGAGGCAATATTCGATCAGAGCGATGCCCCAGCTGATGAAAATGACGGTAACGAGTGGCGTGCTGGTGAATTTCAGATGCCCGTACCAGGCGAATGTCATGAAAACGTTCGAGCCGATGAGAAGCAGGATCGGCAGGACGCTTGGCGAAATCAGTGCTGACATGGAAATGACTTCAGGGACCGGGAGGATGTTGTCGGCGGCATGGCCCGAAACCGCTGCATGGTGATAGAACAAAGGCGGCATTTTGCCAATCCTGCGCGCTGGAGCGCGTTTCACACCAGCCAAATTATGCTCTGGCCGCTGCCCTGATTACGCCACAGCACTTAACGCGAGCGCTGACTCTTCCTTTACGCTTCCAAGCTAATATTCGTGGAACGCCATCGGTCTGGTCTCCTGAAGAAAAGGTATGGACATGAGTTCTGCGTTGTCCGCCACCGCTCCAGTCAGCCGCCAGCGCTCCCGGTTGCGAGGTCTGGCCCCATCCTTGTCCCTCGCCTTGCTGGCTATCATCGCCGGTTGTTCCGGTGAAAGCGCCCCGCGCCCGCAGGCCAGTGTCGGCAATTCCGACGTGATGGTTCCCGATGCACCGATTGCAAATGCTGCCCCGGTTGTAGACGCACCCGTCATGCAGGAGCCACAGCAAGAACGCATCGTCGGGCTTGCCGAGGAGGAAGAGAACCACGTCACGCAATCCACGCAGCAGAGCCAGCCGCAATATTCCGGCGACTATGGCTTCTCAGCCCCGATTCAAAATCCGGTAACAGCTGCCGAAAACATCTATACGATGTCCAATGCGGAAACCGCCTGCCGCACGCGCCTGAAACGGCTCGGCGTCGTCTTCAAGGAAAAGCCGCCGATCTATCGCAGCAGTTCCTGCCAGATCGCAAATCCCATCGAGGTGTCCGGCTTCAACAGCGGCTCCATCGCGTTCAAACCGGCGGCAACACTGAACTGTCAGGTGACCGAGGCCTTTGCCCGCTGGATCAAGGGCGACCTGCAACCTGCCTCGCGGATGCGCTATCTGTCCGGCGTGAGCACGATCTATAATGCCGGGGGCTATTCCTGCCGCACCATGAACAGCCGTCGCGGCGCGAAAATGTCGGAACATTCACGCGGCAACGCCATCGATGTCACCAAGATCGTGCTGAACAACGGCAAGAACATCATGGTGCGCAAGCCGGGCTTCTTCGCCTTCCGCGAAAAGGGCCTGCTCAACAGCGTTCGCTCCGATGCATGCGGCTATTTCTCGACAGTTCTCGGCCCCGGCTATAACCCGGAACATGCCGATCACTTCCATTTCGACCTGATGCAGCGCCGCAGCGGCTATCGCGCCTGCAAATAGAGCATTTCCAGTAAAAGTGCGAAGCGGTTTTGCGTAGGATAATGCGTGAAAACAATTAGATAGAGCGGTTCCAACCACCGGTTTTAACCGGAACCGCTCTAAATAAGCCCGGCACAATGCCGGGCTTGACGATGCTTTATTCCTCCGGCGGCACCGGCGTCGGCTTGCCATTTTCATCCAGAGAAACCATGACGAATTCGCCATGGGTCACGAGATCCATCTGCTGGGTCAGGTAACGCTGTGCCCAGGCTTCCACCCGCAGCGTGATCGAGCTGCGCCCAACCCGCGTAATCTCGGTATAGACGCAGAGCGCGTCACCGATCTTCACCGGCTTGGCAAAGGACATTTCACGAACCGCTGCCGTCACCACGCGGCCCTTGGCGCGTTCTGCAGCACGAATGCCGGATGCGGAGTCCATCTGCGCCATCACCCAGCCGCCGAAAATATCGAACGCCGCATTCGCATCCTTGGGCATGGCCGGAACGCGCAATGTCAGCATGCCCTTCGGCGCATTATCAGTATTCATCGAAGTCGGTCCTTAAGTGCTTGAGAGAGTCGCCCTTTAATATGAGACAAGCCCGCCACGAAGAAAAGTACCGCATGAAGCGCTTAAACCGTTAGTGTGAAAGCCGATTTCAAGAGGTCGATATTCATTAATCATGAATTGAAATCGAAAAATCGTGATGCACGTAAATAATAATCTTCATGTTATAAGTAATTAAAGAAAGTATATTAGAGGAATGATATATGAAACTATCGGTTAAGTCCTCCATAGTTACATTAGCACTTCTTGTTTCAACGAATGCTTATGCATCATCGGCAATTGTAACATCGACGATTAATCTTCGCGTCGGCCCGGGCACCCAGTACGGAACCATCGGGGCGATCCCGAATGGCGTCGGTATTACGGTGGCTGGCTGCACCAGCGGCTATGGCTGGTGTCAGGTGACCTATGGCGGCATGACCGGCTGGGCTGCATCGAGCTACATCGCCATTCAGACAGGCAACGGCTACACGACGAACGACAATTTCGGATCGACCGCCGCAGCGGTTGGCATACCGCTCATCGCAGGCATCGCCATCGGTTCGGCACTGGCGGCCAACAGCGGCCCCTACTGGGGCCCCGACTGGGGTCCAGGTCCTTATCGCGGCTGGAACGGTGGCGGCAATGTCTATAATGGCTGCATCGGGCGTAATTGCCAGTCGAACAGGGGACCAGCACGCCCACACTGGACGGACCGTCCCGGCTGGAACGATCATCCGGGCTATCATCCCGGTTTTGGCCCCGGCTTCGGGCATGGTTTTGGCCCCGGCCCTCGCATGCGTCCCGGCGGCAGGCTGTAAAGCCGCCTCTGGAACCACACCTCCTGACAACCTTCTGTCAGGAGCATCGCCAGATAGAGTAAGGGTGCGGAGGATTTCGCCTCCGCACTCTTTTCATTTGGACGCTGAAAATCCATATTGAGGGCATGGCTTCCTCAAAAGACAAACACTCCCAGGATTCGCACGACAAGGCTGGCGGCTTCGGTGAAGCACCACAAGCCGAACTTTCCGGTGCGCCCCTTTCCGGCTCCATCGCCGGCCCCATTGCTGATTGGGCGAAGGAAATCGGCGACGAGGCTGCGAAACCACGCGCGAAAAACCCAAAACAACCCAAGAAAATTCCCGAGCGCAGCAAGGAAGCGTCGCGCAGCGGGCGCGGTACGTCCATGGGCGGAGCTGCATCCGCCAAGGAGCGGGCGGCGGCTGGCCTCAATCCGGTTGCCGGTCTCGACATCAGTCTGGAAGACGCTGCCGGACTGAACCCGTCCGGTGCAACCGCAACAGTTCAGGCCCTGTCGGACCTGATTGCCTCCGGCAATCCGCTGTTCAAGAACGGCGAACTCTGGACGCCTCACCGCCCGGCACGTCCGGATAAATCCGAAGGCGGCATCGCCATCGAGATGGAAACCAGTTTCGAACCGTCCGGTGACCAGCCGACGGCTATTCGCGATTTGCTGGAAGGGCTGGACAACGACGACCGCACGCAGGTCCTACTCGGTGTCACCGGTTCGGGCAAGACCTTCACCATGGCGCAGGTCATCCAGCGGACGCAACGCCCTGCCCTGATCCTGGCGCCGAACAAGACCTTGGCCGCACAGCTTTATGGCGAGTTCAAGAGCTTCTTTCCGAACAACGCCGTCGAATATTTCGTTTCCTACTACGATTATTACCAGCCGGAAGCCTATGTGCCGCGCTCGGACACTTATATCGAGAAGGAATCGTCCATCAACGAACAGATCGACCGGATGCGCCACTCGGCCACCCGCGCGCTGCTCGAACGCGACGATGTGATTATCGTCGCTTCCGTATCGTGCATCTACGGTATCGGATCGGTCGAAACCTATACGGCCATGACCTTCGAAATGAAGATCGGGGACCGGCTCGATCAGCGCCAGCTGCTCGCCGATCTCGTGGCCCAGCAATACAAGCGGCAAGACATCAATTTCGTGCGCGGCTCGTTCCGCGTGCGCGGCGACACGATCGAATTGTTCCCGGCTCACTTGGAAGATCGCGCCTGGCGCATTTCGCTTTTCGGCGATGAGATCGAGACCATCACCGAGTTCGACCCACTCACCGGCCAGAAGACCGGCGATCTGAAATCGGTCAAGATTTATGCGAATTCGCACTATGTGACACCACGCCCGACCCTCAATCAGGCGATCAAGTCGATCAAGGAAGAGCTGAAGCATCGCCTTGTCGAACTGAACAATGCCGGGCGTCTGCTGGAAGCCCAGCGCCTCGACCAGCGCACGACATTCGATCTCGAAATGCTGGAAGCAACCGGTTCCTGTGCGGGTATTGAAAACTATTCGCGCTATCTGACCGGCCGCAATCCCGGCGAGCCGCCGCCGACGCTGTTCGAATATATTCCGGACAATGCGCTGGTTTTCATCGACGAAAGCCACGTCACGGTTCCGCAGATCGGCGGCATGTATCGCGGCGACTTCCGCCGCAAGGCAACGCTTGCCGAATATGGTTTCCGTCTGCCATCCTGCATGGACAATCGCCCGCTCCGTTTCGAGGAATGGGACGCCATGCGCCCGCAGACCATTGCCGTTTCGGCAACGCCGGGCGGCTGGGAAATGGAAGAAGCTGGCGGCGTGTTCGCAGAACAGGTCATCCGCCCGACCGGGCTGATCGATCCGCCCGTCGAAATCCGCCCTGCCAAGTCACAGGTCGATGACGTACTCGGCGAAATTCGAGAAACGGCACAGAAGGGTTACCGTACATTGGTCACGGTGCTGACCAAGCGCATGGCCGAAGACCTGACGGAATATCTGCATGAACAGGGCGTGCGCGTTCGCTACATGCATTCCGATATCGACACGCTGGAGCGTATCGAAATCATTCGCGATCTGCGTCTCGGCGCCTTCGATGTGCTGGTTGGTATCAACCTCCTGCGCGAAGGTCTCGACATTCCGGAATGCGGCTTCGTCGCCATTCTCGATGCCGACAAGGAAGGCTTCCTGCGCTCGGAAACCTCACTGGTTCAGACCATTGGACGTGCAGCGCGTAACGTTGACGGCAAGGTCATTCTCTACGCCGACAATATTACCGGCTCGATGCAGCGCGCGATGGATGAAACCAGCCGCCGCCGTGAGAAGCAGGTTGCCTATAATGAAGAGCACGGCATCACGCCTGCCTCGGTGAAGAAGAATATCTCGGATATTCTTGGCTCGGTTTACGAGCGCGATCATGTCCGCGCGGATATTTCGGGCTTTGCGGAAGAAGGCGCGATGATGGGCAACAATCTTGCCGCCCATCTGGAGCATCTGGAAAAGCAGATGCGCGACGCCGCTGCCGATCTCGACTTCGAAAAGGCCGCGCGCCTGCGCGACGAAATCAAGCGGCTGCGTGAGACGGAACTGGCTATTGCCGACGACCCGCTGGCACGCGAGTTTGAGGCGGGCGATGCAGGCGCAGGCCGCAACAAGGGCAAACCCACCGGCAATTCCCGTTTCCGCAAACCGGCACTGGATGAAATGGGCGCCGATACGACGCGCCCGCTTGGTAAGCCGTCTTTGTTCCAGAAGCCGTCGCTTGACGATATGGGACCGGGCACCGACATGGCAAAACCGCTCTTCCGCAAGAACACACTCGATGAAATGACGGTCAAGCGGACCGAAGTGCCAAGTGGCGGCGACGATGCCGCAATCCGCCGTGAGCGCGCAGGCATCGGGTCTTACGAGGACCCTGCCGAAACAGCGCGCAAGAAACGCCGCCCCGGCAAGACAGGCCGACCGGGACGGTGACCGAGATCGTTGATTATGTGTTGGAATACTTACCGATCTTCCAACACATCACGAACGGCCATTCGATTTTCTATACTCAGCGGCACTGCCCGCCATTCATAATGCGATAGCCTGCACGGTCGGCTTCGCAACGGTTGGGGAAAGTGCGCCTGTCGTTACCGCGTCTTGCGCAAACAGGCATATATTCCCGCGTGCAAGCACCCGCGCCCGGCCTGCCCGGTCTGTTGCCCTGATGCGGCGGACGCATGCCGCCTTCGCCGCCCCATCCCGGACCCGGTCTTGATGAGCACTGGCCATTTGCGATGACGCGATAGCCCTCAGCTCTTGCCTGACAGGAATTGCCGAAGGTCTTGCGCGAAGAACCGCGCGTGGCGCAGACGGGAGCATAGATCATCGGGCACATCTGCGGCTGCGACGGTCCAGGGCGAATCGGCGGACCATAATCCGGGCCGCCTTCGGCAACACAACCGGCGAGAAGCAGAGCGCCCGCAAGCACAGCCAATTGTCTGAATCGATGAAACTGCATTTTCCTCTCCCTTGTCCGGATAAATCCGATCTGTCCCGGTCACTAAAATGGCGCAACCTACGATAAGAGCAAGTCTTTTCGTAAAAGTGCAAAACCTTGCAGATCATATCGACAACCCGCCCATATAGGTTACTTTGGCCGAAGTTGAGGGGCGGAACAGGCAGCATGAAACGTTATCGGCACGGCATAGCATTTATCCTGGCTTCGCAGCTTTTCAGCCTGCCTTCCGGCGTGGCTGCATCCTATGCAGCGAGCGAGCCAAACCCGCCAGTCTATGCGCCGCCTTTACCGCCGGAGAAGAAAGTCCCGACCGTTGGCCGCATCTGCCAGCTCATCGGTGCCAATGCCGACATCCACGGCATCCCGCGCGACTTCTTCGCCCGGCTCATCTGGAAAGAAAGCCGTTTCGATCACAACGCGGTCAGCCCTGTCGGCGCTGAAGGCATTGCGCAGTTCATGCCTTATACTGCTAAGGAGCGTGGGCTTGCCGACCCTTTCGACATAGAACAGGCCATTCCCGCATCGGCGAGTTTCCTGCGCGACCTTAAAGGCGCTTTCGGCAATTGGGGCCTTGCAGCCGCCGCCTATAATGCAGGGGCCGGGCGTGTTTCCAGCTGGATGCGGTCCGGCGGATTTCTGCCGCTCGAAACTGAAAATTACGTGCTGGACATTACCGGCGCACCTGCCGACGATTTCGCGGCAGGCAAGGAGGTCGTGAACCGCCCGCTCGATCCCAAGCTCGCCTTCGTCGATGCCTGCAAGCGCCTGCCGATCATCCGCAGCGCCACAATTCCGATGTCGCGCGTGAAACCTAAGCCATGGGGCATTCAGGTCGCTGGCAATTTCCGCCGCAGCGCCGCTGCCAATCAATGGGTGCGCCTGCGCAAGCAGTTCAGCGCCGTGCTGGCAGGCCACGACCCCGTTATCAGCCGGATACGGACGCCGATGGGACGCCGTGGCATCTATGCAGTACGCATCGGCGCCAACAGCCGCGGAGAAGCCGACAGCATTTGTGCGAAGCTGCGCGCCGCCGGTGGCGCATGCATAGTTTCGCGCAATCGATGAAAATACCAGGACATATCCGTTTAAATTCGCGATATATTAGGGTTAGCCTGTTCTATTTTGGGATTGAGTCGATGATTTTCTTGAAACAATCGTAAAAAATTCTGACGATACCGGTTCAAAGATAACCAATCATGTTCCCCCCAAAGAATTTGCTTGCCAAATACCGCTTCATAGATCAGTCTCCACCTGTTCGGGCATTTAGCGAACAAATGGAAGACTGGAAGAACGGCGCGCCGGGGCCGCTATAAGTTCCGGGTCGAAGGCTCCCCTTCGGCAATGATCGGTTCCTTCCCAATGTCGAGAACTGCCTGCATAACCCTCTGCCGGGTGTGTGGTGCGCTTGGCAGAATTTGTAATACCACTGTCTCCACAAGAGCGGTGGCGCCAAGGAAAAGGAACGGATCCCATGGCACAGACCGGACTGGTCAAATTCTTCAATACCGAAAAAGGTTTCGGTTTCATCAAGCCGGACGACGGTGGCGCTGACATCTTCGTACACATTTCTGCTGTACAGGCTTCTGGCCTCACTGGCCTCGCAGACAATCAGAAGGTTTCCTACGAGACGGAACCGGATCGTCGCGGCAAAGGCCCGAAGGCCGTGAACATCACCGTTACCGGCTGATCGTTCATAAAAGAACCTACCACTTGCCCCGGCTTTTGCCGGGGTTTTTTATTGCCAGTATGCAACCCTGAACGGATGATCATTCAGGCGCGAAATATTACAGATGCTGCATGTAATTGACCGGAAACTGACAGCTTTCCATCGCCCTTCACCATTGTTCAGCCTCCATTCATGTCGAAACAGTTAATTAGTTATTCATAAACGATACGTGTGTGCCCGTTCGGCGAGCGTATCGGAGAAATTACAGTCGAGCTTCTGAAGGAGCGAACAATGAACCGATTTGCGAAAACAGCCATTCTGGCAGCGGCATCCCTTGCGGCAGTTGCCGCACCGCTTGCAACAGCATCGGCAGATTCCTGGGGTCGCCATGGCTGGGATCGTGGCGGCTGGGATCGTCCCTACTACCGCGACCGGCATCGCAACCATGGCGACGCCGTTGCCGCAGGTGTGATCGGCCTTGCAGCAGGTGCCCTCATCGGCAGCGCGCTGAGCCAGCCACAACCGACCTATGTGCAGCCTGCCCCGGTCTATGCACCGCCTCCGCCGCCGCCAGCTTATTACCCGGCAGCCCCGGCTCGTCAGGCGACTTATTATCGCTCAAGCTATGAGCCATGGAGCCGTGGCTGGTACCAGTATTGCGCCGACCGTTACCGGTCATTCAATCCGAATACCGGCACCTATCGCGGTTATGACGGACGTGATCACTTCTGCTCCGCAAATTAAAGCACATCCCGAAAAGTGTGAAACGGTTTTCGGATAAGATGCGCGTCAAAACAAGTGATTAGAGCACCGATCTGCTTCAACCAGATCGGTGCTCCAAAGCAAACCATCCCGAGGAAAAGCCGCCTTTAAAGGCGGCTTTTTTTATGCATATCCGATGTCGTTCAAAAATGGATTGGAGCGCCGTTCATCACCGAACCGACCACCGGGACCATGCCCGCAAATGAAACCTATATCGTCCCCGAGCGGCAGCAGCTTTTCCTTGATGGAGCGAATCAGCGCCGCGTGATCACCGGCTGGCAGATCAGTGCGCCCGACCGAGCCGTTGAAAAGCACATCACCGACTATCGCAAACCGCGCTTCGGGGTTGAAGAACACGACGTGCCCCGGCGCATGGCCCGGCGTGTGGAAGACGTCGAATTCGTGCCCGGCGACGGAAACCTTGTCACCTTCATCCAGCCAGCGGTCCGGCGTAACATTGCGCACGCCTTCAGTGATGCCATACTTTAGGCCGGTCGCTTCCAGATTATCGAGCAGGAACTTATCATCCCTGTGCGGGCCGATAATGTCCACATTCAGGGCTTCCTTGAGATCAAGGGCTGCCGCAGCATGATCGATATGGCCATGCGTGATCCAGATGGCCTCGACATCGATCCCTTGGGAATCAATCGCCTCGCGGATGCGATCCAGGTCACCGCCCGGATCGATCACAACACCCTTCTTGGTCTCGCCATCGAACAGAATGGTGCAATTCTGCTGGAAAGGCGTGACGGGAACGATGATGGCCTGCAATTGCCCCATAGTCTTACTCCACTTGAATAAATAGCGGTCCGGAAGGTGCTTTCTGACACAGAGATAGTGTCCTGTGCCCGCCAGGTGAAGCTTTAAATAGATACGGGCGGCTGATAGCCGCCCGTTTTCCCTCTCCAGGATTGTTCGAGGTGCCTACTCCGAAAACCGTTTCACGGTTTCCGGGATAGGCCCCGACAGTTCGTCTTACCGGTTGTCCCCACAACCATGCAGTCTCCAGAGCGCATTTCGATCTGATTGAATCAGACCGGCGCTCCAACTGTTTGCTTTCACGCACATGTTACCCGATCGAAGCGGGATCAGAAATCAGTCCAGTGGACTGATTTCTCTGCGTAGGCGCTTCACACTTTTCGGGATGTCTTAGTGCGTCAGGCCTTGGCAGCCATCGCGTTCTTGATCAGGCCGACAACGGCCGTGAGCACGATACCGCCAATGCCGCCGCCTGCCAGCTGGCCGACAACACCGTTGAGAACGGAATCGAGGCCACCGCCAGACAACATCGGAAGCAGCTGCCCGAGGATGACACCACCGATGCCGCCTGCCACCGTGTTACCCGTGGTGCCCAGACTGATATTCTTCACTGCTCCGGCGATGTTGCCACCAACCGCGCCAGCCACAAGCTGGAGAATGATAGGTAGTAGAGATTCCATAATCGTCACCCCATCTGAGTTTTAAACCGGAATAGCGCGACTCCGGTAAAAAAATCTTGTGCCGAAACTTTCCAATGTCAAACAATAAGCGACGGAATAACAAAAAAGCGGCCCTAAGACCGCTCTTTTTCTGTTTAAAACTTGGTTCGGCACCTACTATTCGGCTGCCGCCCGCTTTGGCTGAACTTCCGCAGAATAGTCATTCATTAGAACATTTGTAATTTCGGAAGGTTTGAAACGGTATTGACCGATCTCGGATACCGGCGTCACTTCCGCTGCTGTTCCGCACAGGAAGCATTCGGAGAAACCGGCAAGTTCTTCCGGCATGATTGCCCGCTCGATGACTTCAATGCCGCGACGCTTGGCAAGATCAATGACCGTGCGACGCGTGATACCGTCAAGGAAGCAGTCAGGCTTCGGCGTATGCAGTGCGCCGTCCTTCACGAAGAAGACGTTTGCACCGGTTGCTTCCGCAACCTGTCCGCGCCAGTCGAGCATCAATGCATCGGCATAGCCCTTGGCTTCGGCGGCGTGCTTGGAGATCGTGCAGATCATATAGAGACCGGCAGCCTTCGAGCGCGACGGCGCAGTGCGCGGGTCCGGGCGGCAATATTCAGCGATATCGAGCCGGATGCCCTTCATCTTTTCTTCGGGCGAGAAATAGCTCGGCCATTGCCAGATGGCGATGGCAAGATGAATGCGGTTGTTCTGCGCCGAGACCCCCAGTGACTCCGAACCGCGCCAGGCAATCGGGCGAACATAGGCGTCTTCAAAACCCTGCTTCTTCAGAAGCTCGCGGCAGGCATCGTTGATTTCTGCAACGCTGAAAGGAATCTCGAAACCGAGAATGCGTGCAGATTCATGCAGGCGTTCGGTATGCTCATTGAGCTTGAAGATCTCGCCGCCATAGGCGCGTTCACCTTCAAACACCGCGCTCGCATAATGCAGACCATGGGTCAGCACGTGGATTTTTGCATCTTTCCAGTCGACGAATTCTCCGTCCAGCCAGATAAATCCGTCCCGTTGATCGAATGGAATCGCAGCCATTTTCTTGCTCCTAAATATTTCATCGAGCATTTCTTTTTTCAGGATGAAACCTTGGAAATGCCCTGTCTATGCATTTTGACGCGCATCCCGAAAATCGCCTCATACTTTTCGGGATGCGCCTCAGCAGCGCTGTCTCGATCTGGTTTCAGGTCGACTTCAGACCAGATAAACTTCTCCGCATCCCGTCTTCCCCAGCTAAATCGATATAACTGGTGAGACGGCCACCTTTTCCTGCGTAATTGCTGGCCTTTTTGTTCAAAATGCTTTGAGGTCACGCAAACATATTGCGCGAATCCCAGGCGGAGCATGCATGGAAAGAAAATAAATCCTCCACAGGGTTCGAATATTGCGGCAACCATCCCATCACCAACCCATTGAGACGGTGGCGGGAAGCCCGTTAGCGCAATTATTCCTCCTTCTTGCACGCATCAGCGCAAACATTATTCCAAAAAAGCCAGCTCACACTTATCGAAAATTATCTGGGCGATTGAATTATGTCAATAATGCTGACATATTTAACGCAGCAGAACGGAGCACCGATGTGAATTCGACGAACGATATGAATTATATAAGCAATCCGTTGACGGCTGAGGAGGCGGCCGACCTCAACGTGATCGAACTACTGTTTTTTTCCTATCGCGACTTTACCGCCGACCCTGATCTTATTCTGGAAAAGATCGGATTCGGGCGGGCGCATCACCGTGTTCTCTACTTCATCAACCGAAAGCCCGGTATGACGGTTGCCGAGCTGCTGGAGGTCCTGCGGATCACCAAGCAGAGCCTGTCGCGCGTGCTTAAACAGTTGATCGATACGGGGCATGTGGTTCAGGCCACCGGCCTTCACGACCGCCGCCACCGCAAGCTTTATCCGACCAAGAGCGGCCGCCAGCTCACGCTTGCCCTCGCCCTTCCACAGTCACGACGCATCGCACGTGCACTGGAGGACTGTGCGCCGCAGGACCGGGAAGTCATCGAGCGCTTCCTCTATAATATGGTCAACCCCGAGCGGCGCGCCCAGATCGACGAGTTTTCTGCCGAAGATAGTTCAACCAGACACCTTTGAACCGAGCGACACTGGGTTTGAGTGTTACGTCTAGTTGCACAAAGTGTCTGAATAAAAACGTCTGGCCGTGGCGAAAATGGTGGGTTTCGAGAACCAGAGCGCAGTGTACTGCTAAGCATAATCCCGAAAAGTTGTAGACTTTTCGGATAAGATTATGCGTCTGAGCAAGTACATGAGCACCGGAAGCGCAGAAAAACGCTGTTTGCGAGCCAAGGCATGGCGACTTTTGGATCAGACAATAAGTGCTTGTATAAAAACAGGTCCACGCAGGCAGTGAATGGACGTGCCGCATTCCAGTCGATAATATGTGCACCAAAGCATCGGGCATAAGCTGGAATGCTGAAGTAAAATTATCGGAATGGGATCGAAAGACGCCATGGCTGTAGAAGAAGAAAAGACGCTCTCGGACGACGCGCCACATCTCCTCGTCGTTGACGACGATACGCGTATCCGCAGCCTTCTCTCACAATATCTGACCAATAGCGGATTCCGTGTCACCATGGCTGGAAGCGCTGCCGAAGCGCGCCGCAAACTGGAAGGCATCGATTTCGATCTGCTGATCCTCGACGTCATGATGCCGGGAGAAACCGGCGTTTCGCTGACGCGATCGCTGCGCGAGCAGAAGAACGTCCCCATCCTGATGCTGACGGCATTGTCGGAAACCGACAGCCGCATCGACGGTCTGGCTGCCGGAGCGGACGATTATCTGCCCAAGCCGTTCGATCCCCGCGAGCTGACGCTTCGCATCAACAATATCCTGCGCCGCGGCGCGCCACCCGCACAGCCGAAAATCGAGCAGATCGTGTTCGGCCCCTATACTTTCTTCATCCCGCGCCGCGAGCTGAAAAAGGGTACGGAAACAATCAAGCTGACGGATCGTGAGCAGGATATCATGGCGATTTTCGCCGAGCGTGCCGGCGAGACGATCCCCCGCCATGAGCTGACCGGTCAGGATGGCGATGTCGGTGAACGCACGATCGACGTCCAGATCAATCGCCTTCGCCGCAAGATCGAGCAGGACCCGGCCAATCCGGTCTGGCTCCAGACCGTGCGCGGTATCGGCTACAAGCTCAGCATCGAATAGCAACCATCGGCAATCAGGAATATCGCGATCAGAAAATGGTGTTTTCTCAAAACGCAGAGCGGCATGTACCAAAGGTGCAGCCGCAATGTTGTTCATGGAAAACGCCATTTGCAGACAGCAATATTTCCGGAAGCGTTTTTCGAGCCAAAAAGTGTGAAGCGGCTTTGCGACAAAATAAGTCTTTTGAGCGCAACCACAGGGTACTGAGGGACGTTTTAACACGATGAAATCGCCCTTGAGAAAATTCTCCCGCTGGTTGGCGCGCATCATGCCGAAGGGGCTTTATGCGCGTTCGCTCATCATCATCATTGCCCCGATGGTTCTGCTCCAGTCCGTGATCGCCTATGTGTTCATGGAGCGTCACTGGCAGATGGTGACCGAACGACTGTCGACCGCCGTTGTGCGCGATATTGCAGGCATCATCGACATTCTCGAAACCTATCCGCAGGAACCGGGCTACGACAATCTCATCCGCATCGCGCAGCAGCGGCTGGCGCTGAACATTTCGATCCTGCCGCCCGATCCGCTACCACCTCCCGGACCAAAGCCCTTTTTCGCCATTCTCGATTACTTCCTGAGTGAAGAGATCACCCGCCAGATCAATCGGCCCTTCTGGGTCGATACGGTGGGCGATTCCGATCTCATCGAGATCAGGATCAAGCTTGAGGACAAGGTGTTGCGCGTCTTTGCGCGGCGCAGTCAGGCCTATGCATCCAATACAGGCATCTTCCTGACGTGGATGGTGGGCACCGCGCTCGTTCTGCTGATCATCGCCATCGCATTCCTGCGCAACCAGATCAAGCCGATCCAGCAGCTTGCCGAGGCCGCAGAGAGTTTCGGCAAGGGGCGTCCCATGCCGGAGGGGTTCCATCCGCGCGGAGCCGAGGAAGTGCGCCGTGCAGGCATCGCCTTCATTCAGATGCGCTCGCGCATCGAACGCCAGATCGAGCAGCGCACTGCCATGCTTTCCGGCGTCAGCCACGATCTGCGCACCATTCTGACCCGCTTCAAGCTGCAGCTTGCGCTGGCTGGCCACTCGATCGACACCGAGCCGCTCAATCAGGATATTGCCGACATGCAGACGATGCTCGAAGGCTATCTCGCCTTTGCGCGCGGCGAAGGTTCGGAGGAAACCGCGAGCTACGACGTCACGAGGCTTTGCGAAAAACTGGAGCATGAAGCACGCCTGCGCGAGCGCGGCTTCAAGTATCATATTGAAGGCGACAGCGAGATCCATGTGCGTCCGAACGCCTTCTCGCGGCTGGTCAGCAATCTCGTATCAAACGCCTTCCGCCATGCGCAGAATGTCCAGCTGTCGATTTCGCATGTTGAAGGCTGGCTGAAAGTCGTTGTGGACGATGACGGGCCGGGCATTCCGGAAGACCGCCGCGAAGACGTCTTCAAGCCTTTCGTCCGGCTGGATGAAGCGCGAACGCAGGATTCCGGCGGCACGGGCGGGCTGGGGCTTGCCATCGCACGCGATATTGCACGCAGCCACGGTGGCGACATTACGCTGGAAGACGCTCCGACCGGCGGCCTGCGCGCGACCATCCATATTCCGGCTTAGCACTACAGTTGCATTCTTCGTGATGCCGGGCTGCAAAGAGCGTTTTGTCTGCGTTCCGGTGCTCACGTACCTTCAAGTACGCTCCGCTCCGGTACTCGAAAATCACTCTTTTCGCCACGGCCTGACGAATTTGCAACTGTAGTGTTAGAGCATGTCTCCAGAAAATGAGAACCGGTTGCGGGATAAAGACATGCGTGGAAACAAATAGTTAGAGCAAGCCCCGCACGTGGAGCAAGGTAACGCCTCCCCCCTCATCCTGAGGAGGTTCCTGAGCTTGCGAAGGAACCGTCTCGAAGGACGAGGGGGAGCCTCTTTAATTTTCCCTCGTCCTTCGAGACGCCGTTTTCAACGGCTCCTCAGGATGAGGGAGAAACGCGCTTGCTTAACGCGAAATCATCCGCTCTCAATAAAGCTTGCCACCATTCGGCACGGGTTTGTCGATTGCAGCGAGAACCACTTCGCCATCTTCATCCGGCATGCCGAGTGTCAAGACTTCCGACATGAACGGGCCGATCTGTCGTGGCGGGAAATTCACCACGGCCATGATCTGTTTGCCGATGAGTTGCTCCGGCGTGTAGTGCCGGGTGATCTGGGCTGACGACTTCTTGATGCCGATCTTTTCGCCGAAATCGATCTTCAGCTTGAAGGCGGGCTTGCGCGCTTCGGGAAATGGCACAGCTTCCACAATGGTTCCGCTGCGGATATCGACCTTCTCGAAATCTGCCCAGGTGATGGTGGTTGCTTCGCTCATTTTTTCACTCCCCGGCCCGCGCTCCCGGCCTCGCAGAAAACCCGGCGCGAGCGCCGGGCCAAAATTCAACTGATTTGTAGTCAGGCGCGACCGACGGTCTCAAAGACGACGCATTCAAGCGCTTCACGCGCCGTAACGCCCGACCAGACCACAAACTGGAAGGCCTGGAAATAGGCTTCGCAAGCTTCCAGCGCCGCCGAAAGCAGCACTTCCACCTGACGGCTCGTCGGTTCCGCACCACCTGCCAGCAGCAGCGACTGGCGATACATGATCGCGCCTTCCTGCTGCCAGAGATCGAAATGGCCCATCAGAAGCTTTTCATTGATGAGCGACAGCAGGCGCATCACTTCGTTCACACGTGGCTCGGCCACCTTGATGTCGAATGCGCAGGCCAGATGCAGTGCCTCGAAATCCTCCATCCAGGAAAACGAGATGTGATAGTCAGTCCAGTTGCCCGCAACCGAAATTGCGATTTCGTCGTCGCCAGTCCGCTCGAACGTCCAGTCGTTTGAATGCGCGACCTGTTCGATCACATCCACCGGATGTGCCTCACGTGCGAATTCAAGCTCAAGAAGGCTCATGTCCGTTTCCTGTTCTGGGAACCATCTGCCCCCAGATGCTTCCTAATTCCCGGCGCGCAAGTCATTGCTCGCCCGTGCCGGCCACCGCGCAAGAACAAGCGCAGGAAAACAGGCACGAATTGATCGGTTGAGGAACCGGCATGCACAACGGCATGCAAGCGCCTCAATGGCACACGCACATACGCAACTGATACTGGAAAGCAGCCTGAAAGACGCGAAACCTGACACTCAGCCCCTCGCCGCCGCCTACATGACCGCGTTACGAATCATGTAGTGTTTTCAGTCTATTGATGCTGAATCTGAACGCCAGCCCCTTTTGAACAAAGAGCCGTGAAAGCATGTGGAAATATACGAGGGACCGACCGCGACCCTTGCCTTAACCGACTCTAAGACAAGGGTTTTTGCCACTTGCGGCCTGTTAATAAATATTCAGGGATTATTTTTGGATTTTGCCGAAGATGAAGCCGATTTTGCCGGTTTGGCATCAGAATCAACTTCGAATTTCGCAAGACGTGCTTCGAGAGCTTCGATTCTTGCCAGCAACGCGCTGTTTTCCGCACGCGCCTTGATTGCCATTTCGCGAACGGCTTCGAAGTCTTCGCGCTGTACGACATCGAGCGTGTTGAGCACACGCTCGCTCTGGGAACGCAACGCCGTTTCCACTTCACGGCGCACGCCCTGCGCAGCGCCTGCCGCATCCGTCACAAGCTTGGCGAGTTCATCGAGAACCCGGTTCTGTCCGCTGGTCATGGCAATCATTCCTTATTTCCAGGTGAGACCTGTTGAAAACATAAATTTGAAATAGGGCCGTCTCAGTTCCGATGCAAGCGCAGCTATAGAAAGTGATCAGGTTCGGCGCACTTGAATCAAAACCACGGGCCACGCGAAAATGACGGCGACCGGGAACCGGAAGCGCCACTAGCGAATGTACTTAAGGCTACCTTAAGGGTAGATCAGCACCGGAAGCCCGGAAAACGCTATTTGCAAACGCTATTTGCAAACGCGATTTGCAGCCGACGGGAACAGCTTGACCACAACGGGTCGGTCCAGCATGTTCCGTCACAAAACGGAGTGATTTCATGATTGAGACGTTGCTGCCCGCATCGGCGCTCGCCTTCCCAAATATCGATCCGGTGATCTTCCGGGTCGGACCGCTGGCAGTGCACTGGTACGGCCTCGGCTATGTCGTCGGCATCATGTTCGCCTGGTGGTACGGCAAGAAGCTCCTACGGAGCCACCGCCTGTGGGCCAACAACCAGCCGCCCATGGCGCCGGAAGCCCTCGATGATTTCGTCATCTGGGCAGCGCTTGGCGTCGTGCTCGGCGGTCGTATCGGCTACGTGCTCTTCTATAATTTCTCCTATTATATCTCCAACCCGCTTGCCATTCCGGCGGTATGGGATGGCGGCATGTCGTTTCACGGCGGCATTCTGGGCACAACACTCGCCATGATCCTGTTTGCCCGCTCGCGTGGCATCAAGGTCTGGAGCATGTTCGACACGATTGCCGCCGGTGTTCCTGTCGGGCTTGGCGTGGTGCGCGTCGCCAATTTCATCAATTCGGAACTTTGGGGTCGTGTCAGTGATGTGCCATGGGCAGTCTACTTCCCCAATGGAGGCCCGCTGCCGCGTCATCCAAGCCAGCTTTACGAAGCTTTCCTTGAAGGTGTGGTCCTCTTCTTCGTACTGTTCCTCCTCGTCTGGGTCGGACGCAAACTGAAGAAGCCCGGCTTCATTGCTGGCGCTTTCGTCACAGGGTACGGCCTCAGCCGTATCGTGGTCGAATTCTTCCGCGAGCCGGATGCGCAGCTCGGCTATCTGTTTGGCGGCTGGCTTACCATGGGCATGGTCCTCTCGGTGCCGATGGTACTGATCGGGCTTTGGGCCATGTGGCGCGCAAACCGGACTGCAGCCAAGGATGCCTGATCTTTCGCTGAAAGACCGGCTGAAACGCCTGATCGCCACTTCCGGGCCGATCAGCGTCGCCGATTACATGGCAGCCTGCCTCGGCGACCGCGAGTCAGGCTATTATACGACACGCGAACCTTTCGGACGTGACGGCGACTTCATCACTGCGCCGGAAGTAAGCCAGATGTTCGGTGAACTGATCGGCATCTGGTGCGTCAGCGAATGGGATGCGCTGGGACGACCGGACAATATCGTGCTTTGTGAAATCGGCCCCGGTCGCGGCACGCTGATGAGCGATATGCTGCGCACCATTGGCAGGCTCGCCCCGCAAATGCTGGGCCATGTGCGTGTCGCCATGGTCGAAACGAGCCCGCGCCTTGCCGAAAAGCAAAAGGAAAAACTGTCCGACGCAGGCGCGAAGATCGACTGGTTCGAGCGCTTTTCCAACATAGCTGACGGGCCGCTGATCCTCGTGACCAATGAGCTGTTCGATGCGATCCCGTTTCGGCAGTTCGTCAAGGTCGATGGCCGCTTTGTCGAACGGATGATCGCGCTCGACGAAAAGGGCGAATTCCATTTCGTCAGCGGTCTGGGCGGCATAGATCCGGCACTGTTACCTGCAGGCCATGCGGAAGCACCCGAAGGTGCAATCTTTGAAGCGGCCCCGGCGCGCACCGCCTTGATGCAGGAAATCGCCAGCCGTATCGCGACCACACGCGGCGCAGCGCTCAACATCGACTATGGCCATCTGAAAGCCGGTTTCGGCGATACGCTGCAAGCCATGTTGAAACACGGGTTTGACGATGTATTTGCCAATCCGGGCATTGCGGACCTCACCAGCCACGTCGATTTCGACATTCTGGACAAGACCGCGCGGGCCAGCGGCTGCAAGACCGGAATGACGACGCAAGGTGAATTTCTGCTCGCAATGGGCCTGCTTGATCGCGCCGGACGGCTCGGTACGGGCAAGGACGCAGCGTTTCAGGAAAAAATCCGGCAGGACGTCGAAAGACTGGCCGCACCCGATCAAATGGGAACCTTGTTCAAGGTGCTGGCCATCAGCGATTCCGACACAAAACTCATTCCGTTTGCAGTTCCATGACGGCGAAAGCTTCGATTGACAAGCAGACTCTCCTCCCCCACCATCCCGCCGTTTAGTGTCTGGATCAAAAAGCGTCAGGCCGTAGCGAAAATGGTGGTTTTCGAGAACCGGAGCGCAGTGTACTTAAAGGTACATGAGCACCGGAAGCGGAGAAAAACGCCATTTGCAGCAAGGCATGGCGACTTTTGGACCAGACACTTTGGAAAGTGAAGCAAGATGACCGATATGCCGCAACCACTCCGCTCGCCTCTCCTTGAAAAGCCCGTCGGACAGAACGGGAAGCGGATCGCGCATGGCTTTTTCACCCGCAAGGGCGGTGTTTCCGATGGCATCTATACGGGCCTGAACGTTGGAAGCGGGTCAAACGATGTGCCGGAAAAAGTTGCCGAGAATCGCCGCCGCGTCGCCGAGAACCTTGGCGTTGCACCCGATCATCTCATGACCGTGCATCAGGTTCATTCGCCCGATGTCCTCCACGTCACCGAGCCGTTCGGCGCTCCACGCCCGAAGGCCGACGCAATGGTCACAAATGTGCCGGGCATCGCCATTGGTGCTTTGTCCGCCGATTGCGGGCCTGTGCTTTTTGCAGATCACGAAGCGGGAATCATCGGCTCCGCCCATGCCGGATGGCGTGGCGCTTTCGGCGGTGTCCTTGAAAACACGATTGAAGCCATGATCGGCCTCGGTGCGAAACGCGAGAACATCGTTGCTGTTCTCGGGCCGACCATCGGGCCGGAAAATTACGAAGTCGGGCCGGAATTCTATGCAGAATTCATCGGCAGAGATGCTGCCTACACCACCTATTTCCGGCCTTCCGACAAGCCGGAACACAAGCTGTTCGATCTGTGGACATTCATCACCGACCGGCTGACGAGGGCTGGTGTGCGGGCAGAATCCCTTCGCCAGTGCACCTATGCCGATGAGGAACAATTCTATTCCTACCGGCGCACCACCCATCGCAATGAACCCGACTACGGGCGTCAGATTGCAGCGATCGCCATCATAGAAGATTAGGAGAACCGCATGGCCCTTCACTTCGAGCCGGAAGAATTCGCAGCACGTCGCGACCGTCTGATCTTGAAGATGGAGGAGGAAAAGCTGGATGCGCTTCTGCTGTTCGCGCAGGAGAGCATGTACTGGCTGACCGGCTATGACACGTTCGGCTTCTGCTTCTTCCAATGCCTCGTCGTGAAGGCCGACGGGTCGATGGTGCTGATGACACGCTCCGCCGATTTGCGGCAGGCGCGTCATACGTCGAACATCGAGAACGTCGTCGTCTGGACCGATCGCGACAATGCCAATCCGGCTTCCGACCTTCGCAATATTCTGACCGAACTCGACCTTCTCGGCACCCGGATCGGGATCGAGTACCAGACACATGGCCTTACCGGCGCCAATGCGCGCAAGCTGGACGAACAGCTGCAGAGCTTTGCCAAGCTTTACGATGCTTCCGGCATGGTGGATCGCCTGCGGCTGCTCAAAAGCCCTGCGGAAATTGCCTATGCGAAACGCGCCGCCGAACTCAGTGACGACATACTCGACGCTGCGATAAAGCTCACCAAAGGCGGGGCGAGCGAAGCCGATATTCTGGCTGCGATGATGAGCACCAATTTTGCCGGCGACGGCGATTTTCCCGCCAACGAATATATCATCGGCTCCGGCGACGATGCCCTGCTCTGCCGCTACAAATCCGGTCGGCGCAAGCTGAACAAGAACGATCAGCTCACGCTCGAATGGTCGGGCGTCTTCCGGCATTACCACGCGCCGATGATGCGCACGATCGTCGTCGGCAAGCCGACCACACATCATCAAGAGCTCTATGCGGCTGCACGCGAGGCGCTGGAGGCCGTGGAAGCAGCCATGACGCCCGCCTCGACATTCGGCGACGTCTTTGACGCCCATGCGCGGACCATGGAGGCACACGGCCTTACCCGCCATCGCCTCAATACTTGTGGCTATTCGGTGGGAGCACGTTTCACGCCATCATGGATGGACCCGCAGATATTCTATGCCGGAAACCCGGAAAGCATCCAGCCGGACATGACGCTTTTCGCACATATGATCATCATGGATTCCGACACCCAAACCGCCATGACGCTGGGGCAGACATATCTCACAACAAATGGCGCAGCTCAGCCATTATCCCGCCATTCTCTTGATATGATTGTAAAATGAGGCGCAATCGGCGATAAAACTGCCACAAGCGCAACCCGGAAACTGCAAAGCGGCTTTCGGGCAAGATGCACGTCGATAAAATCGATAGATTATTTTGAACTGAAAATGCCCGACCGCAGAGAACCTGCGCCTTCAGGAGCATGAAGCCGAACATGAACAAGGCACGTCTTTCAACGATGTTGTTGCTGGCCGGAGTGCTTACAAGCGTCCTGGCCGCCTGCAACAGCACTGAGTCCGCTCTGAACGTACAGGGTAGCAATCAAAATTCCGGGCAAAATTCCGGGCAAACTACTACGCCAGCCGCGACACCGGGCACCCCGGCGACGGGCACCGCTCCCGTGCAGCCCACGGGAACAACTCCGGCCACGACCGGCACAGCACCTGCGACGACCACGCCAGTGGCACCGCAGCGCAGTGCAGCGCTCAAGCCGGGCAAGTTGCATATCGCCCCGATTGTCGGCGCACCGGTCAATGTGGTGACGCCGCTGACCCATCGCATGAATGACGATGCCAAGACGAAGGGCATTGAGCTTGCAGGCAATAATGATCCAAGTGCTGCCTATGTGATGAAAGGATACTTCTCCGTTCTTTCGGAAGATAATCAGACCACCGTGCTTTACGTCTGGGATGTTCTGGATGCTTCCGGCAACCGCCTTCACCGGATACAGGGGCAGGAGAAAGTTCAGGGGGCTGCCGCAGACTCATGGAGTGTCGTTCCGGCTTCCGCAATGCAGACAATCGCCGACCGCACCATGCAGGAATATTCGACCTGGCTTGCGGCAAATCGCGCATAGAAACTTGCTTTGGCAGCAAAAGACTGAAATCTTTTGCTGAATCTGTTTTGCCTACTGTGGGAAAGCCGGAAAACCGGGCTTTTTACAGCAATTGTGTTCCCGAGGGCCTTGCAATGGCGATGACTCTTTGCAATAGGCCCCACATCCGAAAGAAAACCTTTCTAGCTGCAGTACTTGGCCGGTCAGACCGTACGCAGCTTTAAAGTTTTTAAGAGATTAAGTCCGTTCCGGCGGACTGTTGCGACAGAACCAAACTGCAAACCGCGACCGCATCGGCGTCAGAGGCAAAAGAATGAAACTTTTCGCAGGCAACTCCAACCGGGTTCTTGCCGAATCCGTTGCTCAGTATCTCAACATTCCACTCGGTAAGGCCAGCGTCCGTCGCTTCGCCGATCAGGAAATCTTCGTAGAGATTCAGGAAAACGTGCGCGGCGAAGACGTATTCGTACTGCAATCGACTTCCTACCCGGCAAACGATCACCTGATGGAACTGCTCATCATGATCGACGCCTTCCGCCGCTCGTCGGCACGTCGCATCACCGCCGTCCTGCCCTATTTCGGCTATGCCCGTCAGGACCGCAAGCCCGGCCCGCGTACGCCGATCTCTGCCAAGCTGGTCGCCAATCTCATCACCGAAGCCGGTGCGAACCGCGTCCTGACGCTTGACCTTCATGCCGGCCAGATTCAGGGTTTCTTCGATATCCCGACCGACAATCTCTATGCCGTTCCGGTCATCGCGCGCGATGTGAAGGCCAATTACGCGACCGGCAACTGCATGGTCGTTTCGCCTGACGTTGGCGGCGTGGTTCGCGCCCGTTCGCTCGCAAAGCGCATCGATGCGCAGCTCGCCATCGTCGACAAGCGTCGCGAACGTCCAGGTGAATCGGAAGTCATGAACGTCATCGGTGAAGTGGCTGGCAAAGATTGTCTGCTGTTCGACGATATCGTTGATTCCGGCGGCACGCTCTGCAACGCAGCCGAGGCCCTGCTGGCCAAGGGCGCGAACAGCGTCACCGCTTACATCACGCATGGTGTTCTGTCCGGCGGCGCCGTTGCCCGTATCGCCTCGTCCAAGCTGAAGGAACTGGTCATCACCGATTCCATCCAGCCGACCACCGCCATCAATGATGCGCCAAATATCCGCGTCCTCTCGATCTCGGACCTGATTGGCGAAGCCATCGCCCGCACGGCAGCGGAAGAGTCCGTTTCGAGCCTGTTCGACTAAAACACCAGCCGGATTACAATTCCGAGACATGCCGCCAGCAACAGCACGAGCGGCATGTTGAGCCTCAGAACAACAAGCAAGAATGCCGCCGCGCCTGCAATCAGGACGGCGGCATTGTCTATTGTGCCCCAGACCGGCAGCGGCAATGTGAAGGGGCCGACAGCCTTCTCGACAATCTGCGAAAACAGGACATGCAGCGAGAACCACAGCGCCAGATTGGCAATCACGCCGACGACCGCAGCCGTAATCCCGCCCAGCATGGCCGACAGCCAGCGCACCTGACGCAGCCGCTCCACGAATGGCGCGCCCGCCAATATCCATAGAAAACAGGGCACGAAGGTAAACCAGAGCGCGATCAGTCCGCCGAAAAAGCCGCCCAGAAGCGGCGGCAGGCCCGACAGGTTCGCAGCCCCCACAAAGCCGACAAAGACCAGCACCAGGATCAGCGGTCCCGGCGTGGTTTCCGCCAGACCGAGCCCGGTCAGCATTTCCCCCGGCTTCATCCAGCCGAAATGCTCGACCGCCTGCTGCGCCGTATAGGACAGCGCGGCATAGGCGCCACCGAAAGTCACCGCCGCCAGTTTTGAGAAGAATGCCGCCTCCTGCACAAAAACATGCGCGCCACCAAAAGCGAAGAAAAGCCCGAGCAAAGGTAAAAGCCACAGCCCGCCCCAGATGAGCGTTTGCTGCGTGAATTCGCGCAAGGCGCCAGGCGTCGCCTCTCCCAGAATTGTGGCAGCACCATTTCCCTGCACGATATGCCGCAGGCCACCTGCAAGAGCCGCCAGCAGAACGACGAGCGGAAACGGCAGTTTCAGGAAGGCTATCGCAACGAATGCCGCAATCGCCACCGCATAGGAAAACCCCGAGGCCAGTGTCCGTTTGGCCATGCGATAAAGCGCTTCAAAAACCACGGCGAGAACCGCAGCCTTGAGGCCGAACAACAGCCCGGCCACGATGTCGACATGCCCGAAGGAGATATACAGCGCCGACAATGCAAGCATGACGACAGCGCCGGGCAGCACGAACAGAAGCCCGGCCAGAAGGCCGCCGCGCCAGCCCTTAACCGCCCAACCGGAATAGGTCGCAAGCTGCATGGCTTCCGGGCCCGGCAGCAACATGCAGAAATTGAGCGCATGGATCAGCCGTTCCTGATCCATCCATTTCTTTTCATCCACGAGAATGCGCTGCAGCATGGCGATCTGCGCGGCCGGCCCGCCGAACGACAGAAGCCCGATCTTGCCGAATGTCGCGAAGAGTTCTTTGTAGCCCGGTTGCTGAATTGGCTGTGTCACGCTGTCATCCTGAATGATCCCTGGCACTACAGTTGCAAATTCGTCAGGCCGTGGCGAAAAGAGTGATTTTCGAGTACCGGAGCAGAGCGTACTTAAAGGTACGTGAGCACCGGAACGCAGGCAAATTGCTCTTTGCAGCCCGGCATCACGAAGAATGCAACAGTAGTGCAGCTGTCGGCGAGGATCATTACAGGTTCATGACAGTTTTCACAGCTTACTCAGCCGCAGCGCCTTCTTCCGCCAGCTCATCCGGCGCATTCGGGTCGCCCGGTGCCGTTTCGCAGGCGAGATCGGGGAAATTGACGATACGCATTCCCTTGAAATCATTGCGCACAACCAGAAGTCCGCGTTCTTCAAAATAGGTCAGCAGACGCCGGGCACGACTGAACGAGTGCGTGCCATAGGCGCGCGCCAGCGCTGCGTCGGACGGGCAAGGCGCGCCGGTGACAGCCGCCTGCGCAACGATCAGGAACACGCCCTGCACATCGTCGGTGAGGCTTTCCGACAGGGACAGCGCCTGCTGCCATGTTTCGCCACTGGCCACATCGCTTTCAATGCTGGCCTGCGCCACCGCCAGCCTGCGGCGGAAGGCAGGGAGAGCCAGCGGTTCGCCCGGAACGCGGTGAATGCGACAGCGCACCAGAAAGTCCTGATAAAGCACGGCCACGGACCGGAACGACGCTTCCGGATCGTCCACGATCTCGCGCATGACCTTTTCGAGGAGCTCATCCCGTTCGGCTTCCACCATGCCGGGGAACAAAGGTTCCTGTGCCGGTTCGGCTTCGGGCTTCGGCTTTGCTACCTGCGCCAGAATCTCCGCCGTCGATGGCGGCGGTGGAGGCGGCGGCGCTCTGCGCACGGCAGCACGGATTTCCTGCGGCGCAGGCGTGAAGATGAGGTCGAGCGCATCTTCCGGCGCATCAGGAAGTGGCATCAGTTTCGGCGATGAAGACCGCGCCGATGTCTCCACCTTGCCGATCTTGATCGGCAATGGACGACGCGACAATGCGGGGCCAAGCGCCACGAAATGTCCGCGCTGCAGATCGCGGAACATTTCCGCCTGCTTGCGCTCCATGCCCAGAAGATCAGCGGCGCGCGCCATGTCGATATCGAGAAATGTACGCCCCATGAGGAAGTTCGAAGCTTCAGCTGCAACGTTCTTGGCAAGCTTCGCCAGTCGCTGCGTAGCGATAACCCCCGCAAGGCCGCGCTTTCGTCCGCGACACATGAGATTGGTCATCGCGCCGAGCGAAAGCTTGCGCGCTTCATCCGACACTTCACCGGCGGCGGCAGGCGCAAAAAGCTGCGCCTCATCCACAACCACGAGCATCGGATACCAATAGTCGCGCTCGGCATCGAACAAACCGCCAAGAAAAGCCGCAGCGGAGCGCATCTGCTGCTCGACGTCCAGCCCTTCCAGATTGAGCACCACCGAAACACGGTGCTGGCGGATACGTCCGGCAATGCGGGTCAGTTCGGCTTCGGTGCGGGCGGCATCAACGACGACATGGCCATAAAGATCGGCCAGCGTGACGAAATCGCCTTCCGGATCGACGATACACTGCTGCACCCATTGCGCGCTCTGTTCCAGAAGGCGGCGCAAAAGATGCGATTTGCCGGAGCCGGAATTGCCCTGCACGAGCAGACGCGTGGCGAGAAGCTCCTCAAGATCAAGCATGGCCTGCTTGCCACCGCCAAGCGCCGCTGCCGAGGCAGAACCGCTTCCAGCAACTGCACCCATGTCGATACCGACCTGCATCTCGCCTCCTTGTTTCAACATAGCAGGAACAAACGACTCGCACGGCCAAGCCTGCGGTCGATCAGGCATTCGCTTAACACTTTTGCGGTCGTCATCGCCACCCGTTAAGACAGATGCCCACAGATGCCGGGCGGTAGATTTCAACCTGAAGTTTTGATAGCTATCCAAACAGGGGGCAAAAGCAGCAAGCGTCCAGCCAGCGGGCGCGTCGGGGAGGATGAGCCGCTCCGACCTAGGCATAGGCTTTGCCCTCTATTCGGAGGTGGACTCTATGTGGTTAATACCCATTAGATTCACGCTTAGAATAAAGAAAACCCGCACCAGCTGGCAAGCCACAGTGCGGGTACATTTCTTTAGCTAAGAACACGGTAGCTGGAGTTCGCGCTTCAGCTACCGATCCGAATATAGGCCATCGAGATCGTTTTTTCAACTATGGCCCGTTGCCCTCCCGTGTAAGGCAAATCCAAAAAACTTGCGCCGCCGCACGCTATGGTCTATAGCCAGCGCCATCCGCGTAGACACCCTTGGAGGCAACGCGGAATGGAGCGGTCCGGTCTTTCACCTTGTGACAGACAATACGGGCTGTTTCATGTCGTTTGTTGAAGCATGATCCCGAAAAGTGGAAACCGGTTTTCGGACAAGATCATGCGCAGACTATACAGCGAGCGACACTCCAGTAACATCGAAAGGAAATGCCATGAGCGAGACTTACGTGCTCAAGGCCGATCTGCGTACCCGGGTTGGTAAGGGGTCCTCCCGCGAACTGCGTCGCAACGGCCAGATTCCTGCAGTCATCTATGGCGACAAGCAGGAACCCCTCGCAATCGCCGTCTCCTACAAGGAGATCTTCTACAAGATTCATGGCGGTGGCTTTAAGACCACTGTTGCCACGATCGAAGTAGACGGCAAGAAGATTCAGGTCCTCCCGAAGGACTACCAGCTGGATCCGGTCCGTGACTTCCCGCAGCATGTCGACTTCCTGCGCGTTTCCGCGAAGTCGGTCGTCCACGTGAATGTTCCTGTTCACTTCAAGAACGAAGAAGCAGCTCCGGGCATCAAGCGCGGCGGCGTTCTCAACATCGTTCGTCACGACGTTGAACTGATCGTTCCGGCCAATGCAATTCCGGAAGCACTCGAGTTCGACCTGACCGGCCTCGAAATCGGCGACTCCGTCCACATTTCGGCGATCAAGCTGCCGAAGGGCGTGACCGCTGCCATCCAGGATCGCGACTTCACCATCGCCACGATTGCTGCTCCTGCCGGCCTGAAGTCGGAAGAAGCTGCTTCGGAAGGCGCTGCAGAAGAAGAAGCCAAGGACGGCGAATAATCGCTTTCCGCACAGGAGCGCTAACGCGCTTCTTATCCGAAAACCGGTTCCCACTTTTCGGGAAGCGCTACAGAAGGGGCTCTGAACCATGCTGCTCATTGCAGGTCTTGGCAATCCGGGCCCCAAATATGCGCATAACCGGCACAATATCGGTTTCATGGCGGCGGATGAAATATTCCGCCGCCATCGCTTTTCCAACTGGCAGAAGAAGTTTCAGGCCGAGATTGCCGACGGTGTGATCGACGGCGAAAAAGTGCTGCTGGTCAAGCCGCAGACTTTTATGAACCTTTCGGGTCAGTCCATCGGCGAAGCCATGCGCTTCTACAAGCTGACACCTGCCGATCTTGTCGTGATTTATGACGAACTCGACCTCATTCCCGGCAAGCTGCGCATCAAGACCGGCGGCGGCTCCGGCGGCCATAACGGCATCAAATCCATCGACGCGCATATGCAGGCCTTCCCCGGCGGCCAGAATTATCGCCGCATGCGGCTTGGCATCGGCCATCCGGGTGCGAAGGAACTCGTGCATAACTATGTCCTCGGCGATTTCGCCAAGGCCGACAATGAATGGCTGGATACGCTCCTGGGCGCTATTGCCGACAATGTGGGCCTGCTTGCCGCCAAGGGCGAAGACAACAGCTTCATGAACCGCATTGCGCTCGCCATGGGCGACGGCAATCAACGGCCCAGCGGTTTCAAGGCCGATCCCGCACAACTGGAAAAGGCGCCACCAAAGGCGCAGAGCCATATTCGCCAGGCGCGGCAGAACCAGAAGAAGCCGAATATTCCTGCCAGCGGCCCGATGGCTGAAATGCTGAAAAAGCTGCTTGGCAAAAAGGACTAAAGCATTTCCAGCAAAAGTGCGAAGCGGTTTTGCATGGGAGAATGCGTAAAAGTAAGCCGTTCCCAAGGGCGCGACGCCTCCGCCTCTTGACGCTTCACGGTCCGATGACGCATAGCCACAACAATAGAATTCTAGTCTGATAGGTACGATCATGGGTTTCAAATGCGGCATCGTCGGTCTGCCAAATGTTGGCAAGTCGACGCTTTTCAACGCGCTGACCAAAACGGCCGCCGCACAGGCCGCAAACTATCCGTTCTGCACCATTGAGCCGAACACGGGCGAAGTGGCGGTTCCCGATCCGCGCCAGAACGATATCGCCCGGATTGCCGGTTCGAAGGAAATCATCCCGACCCGCATCAACTTCGTTGATATTGCCGGCCTCGTGCGCGGCGCATCGAAGGGTGAAGGTCTCGGCAACCAGTTCCTCGCCAATATCCGCGAAGTGGATGCCATCGTGCATGTGCTGCGTTGCTTCGAGGATGACGATATCACCCATGTCGAAGGTCGTATCGATCCGGTATCGGACGCCCAGACGGTTGAGACGGAGTTGATGCTGTCGGACCTCGAAAGCATCGAGCGCCGCATCGTGCAGATCCGCAAGCGCGCTACCGGCAAGGACAAGGAAGCCCTCACCATTCTGCCGGTGATGGAAGCAGCACTCGAACTGCTTCAGAACGGCCAGCCGGTCCGCCTGATGCTGAAGGATATTGCCGCAGAAGACCTGCTGACGCTGAAGGGCCTGAACCTTCTCACCTCCAAGCCGGTTCTTTATGTCTGCAACGTCGCTGAAGGCGATGCGGCCAAGGGCAACGAGTATAGCGCTGCCGTCGACAAGATGGCCGAGGAACAGGGTGCCCAGACGGTCATCATTTCGGCTGCAATCGAAGCGGAAGTTGCGCAGCTTCCCGATGAGGAAGCCAAGGAATATCTGGAAAGCATGGACCTTGAGGAACCGGGCCTCGACCGCCTGATCCGCGCCGGTTACAAGCTTCTCGACCTCATCACCTATTTCACCGCAGGACCGAAGGAAACCCGCGCCTGGACAATCCGGCGCGGCACCAAGGCTCCCGGTGCTGCCGGTGTCATTCATACCGATTTCGAGCGCGGCTTCATCCGCGCCCAGACCATCGCCTATGAAGACTACGTCAAATACAATGGCGAAGTCGGAGCGAAGGAAGCCGGCAAGGCAAGGGACGAAGGCAAGGAATACATCGTCCATGACGGCGATGTGATGCTGTTCCGCTTCAATACCTGATACGTTCAGGCCGCCGAAAACCGGCGGCCTTTTCTTTATGCCTACTCGGAGGAGATCGAGGGTGAGCAAGCCTCTGCCTAAATATGCTTATGAGGATATGGAGCCGGGAATGACCCTTCCCTTCGGTCCTCGTACGATCAACAAGCAAGAAATCATCGAGTTTGCCAGCGAGTTCGATCCGCAGCCGTTCCATCTTGATGAGGAAGCAGGCAAGGCGAGCGTGCTCGGCGGGCTGGCGGCATCGGGATGGCAGACCACCTCCCTCATCATGCGCATGGTCTGTGATGCCTATCTTACAAACTCAACGTCACAGGGCGGTCCCGGCGTCGAATTCACGCGTTGGAAACGCCCCGTGCTTGCGGGCGATACGCTGAATGGTGTGACGACCATCAAGGACAAGCGCATTTCCAAATCGCGCCCGGCCATCGGGTTGGTGACGTTCCACCATGAACTGTTCAATCAGCGTGGTGAGAGCGTGTGCGAAATGCAGCATCCATGCATGATGCTGCGCCGCGATCACGATGCGACGGCAGGAGGGGCGTCATGAGTTTCCTGGAAGAAAATCTCGGGCAGAACCTCGCCATCGGCAGCTATACGTTTACTGCCGAGGAAATCATCGATTTCGCCAGGAAATATGATCCGCAGCCGTTCCATCTGGACAGCGAAGCGGCAAAGAAGAGTGTCTTCGGCGGACTTTGCGCTTCCGGCTGGCACACCACTGCAGTGTTCATGAAGCTCAATGTCGCTTCCATCGTCAAGGCAACGAAGGAAGCTCTGAAACGCGGCGAGACGCCGCCGACATTCGGCCCCTCACCCGGCTTTGAAAACTTGAAATGGTCGAAGCCCGTCTATGCCGGAGATACGATCACCTACAAGCGCCTGGTCCACGCCATAAGGCCGCTCGCCTCCCGCCCCGGCTGGTCGATGCTGACTATGACGACGAGCGCCCATAACCAGAATGGCGAAGAGGTGCTGTCCTTCGACAATGCGGCGATGGTGAAACTGCCGCCCAAGGCTGATGCCTGAAATAACAAAGCCCGGAGCAATGTCCGGGCTTTTTCGTATTCTCAGTCGCCTTCAAAGGCCACGAGCGTGCGGACCGGCACGCCAAGAGCTTCCAGCTTCTTGCGTCCGCCGAGATCCGGCAGGTCGATGATGAAGCAGGCTGCGACGATCTCTGCGCCCATCTGAAGCAGAAGCTTCGCTGCCGCTTCCGCCGTTCCGCCCGTGGCGATCAGATCGTCCACCAGAATGATCCGTTCGCCCTTCTCAATCGCGTCGCGATGCATCTCCATTTCATCGATGCCATATTCAAGGCTGTAGGCAATGCGCACTGTATCGCGCGGCAGCTTGCCCTTCTTGCGGATCGGTACGAAACCAGCCGAAAGCTGATGCGCGATTGCGCCGCCGAGAATAAAGCCACGTGCTTCGATGCCCGCTACCTTGTCGACCTTGTTGCCTGCATAGGGATAGACCAGCTCATCGACGGAACGACGGAATGCCTGCGCATCGCCCATAAGCGTCGTCACGTCACGGAATTGGACGCCCGGCTTGGGATAGTCCGGAATGGTGCGGATCGCATCCTTCAAGCTGGCTTTAAATCCGGATTCCATTTTCCATCCTTTCAGGCGGCCTGCGGGCCGGTCAAGTTAATCAAGGCAAAGTTGGGACCAAGGACCTTTACACCCTCAAACGGGCAAATTGCAAAAGAAACCGCCCATTTCTGCCAAGAACATTGCGGCGACGCACGGTCATTTTCATGGTCTAATTGTGGCAAGGCTGATCTTCCAGTTCCAGCACAAAAAAAATGGGCGCCCACTGCGCCCATCTTTTAATTCAGGTTGATCTATTGTCAGTGTTTAACATCCGACCAGATCGAACGCTTGGCGACATAAACCAGACCGGCAAAAAGGATCAGGAATATGATGACCCGGAAACCGGTCCGCTTGCGATCTTCCAGATGCGGCTCTGCAGCCCACATCAGGAATGCCGAAACGTCGCGTGCATACTGATCCACCGTTTGCGGCGAACCATCGTCATAGGTGACTTGGTCGTCGCTCAGCGGCTTTGCCATGGCCAGCGATTTGCCGGCGATGAAGTATGGGTTGAAATGCGTCCCTTCCGGAATATGCATCCCCGCTGGTGGCTGTTCATCATAGCCGGTCAGCAGTGAATGGATGTAGTCCGGACCTGCTTCGGCATATTGCGTGAATATGTCGAAGATGAAGGTCGGGAAGCCGCGTTCAACACCACGAGCCTTCGCGATCAGCGAGAAGTCCGGAGGAGCTGCCCCGTTGTTCGCGGCCGCAGCTGCGTTCGCGTTCGGAAATGGCGCCGGGAAGTGATCAGTCGGGATCGCCTTGCGGGTGAACATTTCGCCATCCGCATTCGGCCCGTCCTGCACTTCATATTCAGCGGCAAATGCCTTGACCTGCTCCGGTGAGTAGCCGAGACCTTCCAGCGTGCGGAACGCCACCAGATTCATCGAATGACAGGCCGAACAAACTTCCTTGTAGACCTTCAGGCCACGCTGAAGCTGTCCCTTGTCATAGGTTCCGAACGGACCGGCAAAGCTCCACTTTTCCTGCTTGGGATGGTGGATCGGGAAATGTTCCGGCTCCGCGGCATTGCCGCCTTCCTCAGCCGAGGCACCACCCAGGGCGATACCAAGCGCGACCAGCGGAGCAATACCGAAGGCAGCGAAATTCTTGAGGATGTTTTTCATTGTTACGTCCTTCATCTCTCTCGCTGGTTCAGCCCCGAGTTTCAACAGGGATTTCCACGGGGGTAACCCCGGCCTTGCCGCTCTTCTCCAGAACCGCCTCGGTGATCGAGTTCGGCAAACGCTTCGGCGTTTCGATCAGGCCGATGACCGGCATGATGATGATGAAGAAAGCAAAGTAGTAGAGCGTACCGAGCTGCGCCATGAAGACGTAGGAACCTTCCGCAGGACGCGAACCCAGCCAGCCGAGGAAGATGGCGTTGATCACGAACAGCCAGAAGAACAGCTTGAACCACGGACGATAGACAGCCGAACGAACCTTCGACGTATCGAGCCACGGCACGACGAAGAGGATTGCGATCGAACCGAACATGGTCAGAACGCCGCCGAGCTTCGAGTCGATCGGGCCGATGTTGAAGGTGATGGCGCGCAGCATCGCGTAGAACGGCAGGAAGTACCATTCCGGAACGATGTGAGCAGGTGTCTTCAGAGAATCGGCCGGGATATAGTTATCCGGATGACCGAGGAAGTTCGGCATGTAGAAGACGAAGTAGGCAAAGAACACGAAGAAGACGAGCGCGCCGAAAGCGTCCTTGATGGTCGCATAAGGCGTGAACGGCAGCGTGTCGGTCTTGGACTTGACTTCAATGCCGGTCGGATTGGTCTGACCCGTCACATGCAGCGCCCAGACGTGCAGGATGACGACACCGGCAATCATGAACGGCAGCAGATAGTGCAGCGAGAAAAAGCGGTTGAGCGTTGGATTGTCGACCGCAAAGCCGCCCAGCAGAAGCTGCTGGATCGGTTCGCCGATGATCGGAAAAGCCGTGAAGAAGCCGGTGATAACCGTCGCACCCCAGAAGGACATCTGGCCCCATGGCAGCACGTAGCCCATGAAGGCGGTAGCCATCATGAGAAGGAAGATCACCACGCCCAGAATCCACAGAAGCTCGCGCGGCGCCTTGTAGGAACCGTAATAGAGACCGCGAGCGATATGGAGATAGACGGCAATGAAGAAGAAGGATGCACCGTTGGAGTGCATGTAGCGCAGCAGCCAACCGGAGTTGACGTCACGCATGATCTTCTCGACGGAATTGAACGCAATGCCCGTATCGGCAGCATAATGCATGGCCAGCACAACGCCGGTCAGGATCTGCGAAATGAGCATGAAGCTCAAAATGCCACCAAAAGTGTACATGTAGTTCAGGTTACGCGGCGTCGGATAGGCCACGAAGGAATCATAGACGAGACGTGGCAAGGGAAGCCGTTCGTCCACCCATTTTTCGATGCCGGTCTTCGGCGTGTATGTGGAGTGTCCACCACTCATGTCTTCTCTCCCCAAGACCTGTTAGCCGATCCTGATGACCGTATCGGAAGCGAACGCATATTGCGGAATGTGCATGTTCTCCGGAGCCGGACCACTGCGGATACGTCCGGCAGTGTCATAGGTCGAGCCATGGCATGGGCAGAACCAGCCACCGAAAGAACCGGATTCACCGAGCGGCACGCAACCCAGATGGGTACACACGCCGATCATCACCAGCCAGTTTTCCTTGCCCTCGCCTGCCGAGCGGGCGACATCGGTCGCCTGCGCATCCGCTGCGAGGTTGGCGTTGCGTGCGTTCTGATCCTTGAGATCACCAAGAGCGGTTGTCTTGGCATCCTCGATTTCCTTGGCGGAGCGGTTACGAATGAAAACCGGCTTACCACGCCATTTGACAGTTAGTGATGCTCCTTCCGTCAGGGACGAAACATCAACCTCGATGGACGCAGCCGCGAGTGTCGAAGCGTCCGGACGCATCTGGTCGATAAACGGCCAGGCCAGTCCGCCAACTCCGACGACACCGGCCATTCCCGTCGCAATATACAAAAAATCACGCCGTGTCGGCTCAGCCGTGTCGTGTGCGCTCACGTGCCAATTCCTTTTCAACCTGCATGTTCAATTGAACTCTCCCCTCGTCCTCTTTTGCACTTGCGCAAAAGTAGTCCTGCAAGTGCTCACAGGACGAAATTCCCTCCATTTCACTATCCGGTTTATGCGCGTAAAAATCGCTTGTCCAGACACCAACCCCTTATGACGGCACGATGTCGCAGGCGGATTTGCTTGCTCAATTCAGGGAATGCACAGCAAAGCGATAACGCATTACAGACAGTGGAAAGCTTTCAGCTTTCTCCGTTCCTCCCTATGAAACCGCCCGACTGGCGGGCCCAAAGTCCCGCATAGATGCCACCGCAGGCGATAAGTTCGTCATGCGTTCCCTCCTCCACGATGCGGCCTTGATCCATCACAACGAGACGATCGAGCGCTGCGATGGTGGAAAGGCGGTGAGCAATCGCAATTACCGTCTTGCCATCCATAAGACGTTTCAAATTCTCCTGAATCGAAGCTTCGACCTCCGAATCGAGTGCGGAAGTCGCCTCATCGAGGATGAGGATTGGTGCGTCCTTCAAAATAGCGCGAGCGATAGCAATGCGCTGGCGCTGCCCGCCGGAAAGCTTGACGCCGCGCTCGCCCACAAAGGCATCGAACGACCGCCGCCCCTGGAAATCCTCCAGACTGGCAATGAACCCATCGGCTTCGGCCTGACGTGCTGCCTGCAGCAGTTCATCGTCGGTCGCATCGTCGCGCGCCAGCATGATGTTGTCGCGCAGCGACCTGTGCAGCAATGCAGTTTCCTGACTGACGACCGCGACCGCCCGACGCAGCGAGGTTTGGGTGACGTCGCGAATGTCCTGCCCGTCCACGAGGATCGCGCCTTTCTCGACATCGTAGAGGCGCAGGATGAGATTTACGAGGGTAGACTTGCCCGCCCCGGAATGCCCGACGAGACCGACGCGTTCACCACCGCGCACAGTGAGGTTGATATTGTCGAGAACGCCCGCCGCCTTGCCGTAGTGGAACGTGACGTCCTGAACATCGATACGCGCCTTTGTCACCTGCAAGGGTTTGGCACCGGGCCTATCCTCAAGACCAAGCGGAGCAGAAACCAGCCGCATGGAATTCTCGATCAGTCCGAGCTGGCGCAGCATGCCATTGAGCTGCATCATGAGACGGCCAAGGAGCATATTGAGGCGCAGCACGAGGCCAAGTGTGAACGACACCTGCCCGACCGTGATGGCATTGCGCGTCCACAAATCGATGGCAATCGCCGCAACCGTCACGATCATCAGGCCGGAAAGTGCGGTGAGCGAAACACGAACGCCGGTGAGTGAACGCATGAACGGAAGAATTGCGCCGAGATACCGCTCGAAACCGTCACGCAGATAGCGCTCATCGTCATCGGCGGTATTGAGCTTGATCGTCTGAATATTGGAATAGCTGTCGACAATACGCCCGTTGATCATCGATCCCGCCTCGGCAGAAGCCTCGGCGTGCTTGCGGATGCGTGGCAGATAGCGCCAGGCGATGAAGCCGAAGGCAATGATCCAAAGGACTACCGCCACTGCCAGCCGCCAGTCGAGCCGACCGACCAGAAACAGCGTGGTGATGCTGTAGATCGCCATGAACCAGACGACCTGAATGAGACTTTCAATGAGATCGCCTGCCGCCTGCCCCGCCTGCCAGACCTTGGTGGCAATGCGCCCGGCAAAATCATTCTGGAAGAAGGCATAGGACTGGCGGAGAACATAGGAGTTCGCCTGCCAGCGGATCATATTGTAGAAACCCGGCGACAAGGTCTGGTCTTCCAGCAGCGTGTTGATCGCCGTCACGACGAGGCGGATTACAAGGACGGTTATGCCCATGAACAGAAGCTCTGGCCCTGCCGCCTGCAAAAGCGCCGACCAGCTTCGTTCGACGCCACCCTTCCCCGCCTGATCGAGAATATCGACCAGCCTGCCTGTGAAATAGAACAGGCCCGCCTCGACCAGCGGCAGCAATCCGCCAACCGCAAGCGAAACGGCGAGCGGCCATTTCGCTTGCCTCGCATAATGCCACAGAAAGCCGAGCGTCGTTGAAGGCGGTCTCAGCCGGTCCGGTTCACGAAAGGGATCGACCCAACGTTCGAACAGGCTGTAAACCGCTTTCATCAATGGCTTCTGTCCTTATTGTGCCAGCGCATCCTCGGGATTTTCATCGAAGCCGAGGAAACCGCCGGACTGGCGGGCCCATAGACTTGCATAAATGCCGCCGAGCGCCACAAGTTCCTCATGCGTGCCATCTTCGACGATGCGCCCCTTGTCCATCACCACCAGACGATCAAGTGCCGCAATGGTGGAAAGGCGGTGCGCGATGGCAATCACGGTCTTGCCTTCCATCAAGGTGTTGAGACTATCCTGAATGGCTGCTTCGACTTCCGAATCGAGCGCCGAGGTCGCCTCGTCCAGAATGAGGATCGGCGCATCCTTCAGCATCACACGCGCAATGGCGATGCGCTGGCGCTGTCCGCCGGAAAGCTTGACACCGCGTTCACCAACATGCGCATCCAGCCCCTGCCGTCCCTTCGGATCGGTCAGCAGCGGAATGAACTGGTCGGCCTGCGCCAGACGAATGGCCTGCTGGAGCATTTCTTCGGTGGCATCCGGCCGCCCATACATGATGTTCTCACGAACCGAACGATGCAGAAGCGAGGTATCCTGCGTCACCATGCCGATATTGGCGCGAAGCGAATCCTGCGTGACTTTGGAAATGTCCTGCCCGTCGATCAGAATGCGGCCCTTCTCCAGATCGTAGAAGCGCAACAGCAGATTGACCAGCGTGGACTTGCCAGCACCGGACCGCCCAACCAGGCCCACTTTCTGGCCCGGCTGGATCGTGAGCGTGAGATTTTCGATAACCCCTTTGCCCTTGCCGTAATGGAAGCCGATCTTGTCGAAGTCGAGTTCGCCTCTGGTCACCTGCAATGCCGGTGCATTGGGGACGTCCACGACCTCATGCGAACGCGCAATCGTCGTGATCCCGTCTTCAACCGTGCCGATGTTTTCGAACAAGGCCGACATTTCCCACATGATCCACTGCGACATGCCGTTGAGGCGCAAAACCAGACCGATGCCCACAGCAACGGCGCCGACGGAAATCGCTTCATTCATCCAGAGCTGGATGCCGATTGCACCCACCGCAAACAGCAGAATGCAGTTCGCCATATAGAGCGTGAAATGAAACAACGTGATGAGTCGCATCTGCCGATGCACGGTACCGAGGAAGCCATCGAGGCTTTCCTTCACATATGATTCTTCCCGGCTTGAATGCGAGAAAAGCTTCACGGTTGCGATATTGGTGTAGCTGTCAACGATACGTCCCGTCATCGATGAACGCGCATCGGCCTGCTGTTCCGAAATCACGCGCAGACGCGGGATGAAAACACGCAGCAATATGATGTAGACGACGAGCCAGACGGCAAACGGGATCATCAGGACAAGGTCCGCAGACGCTGCAATGAACAGCGTGCCCGCGAAATAGACGATCACATAGTTGAGCACGTCCAGAAGCTTCATCACCGTTTCACGAACGGCGAGCGCAGTCTGCATCAGCTTGGTTGAAATGCGCCCGGCAAACTCATCCTGAAAGAAAGCCATCGACTGGCGGATCAGGTAACGGTGCATCAGCCAGCGCACGCGCATCGGATAATTGCCGAGCAATGTCTGGTGGATAAGCAGCGAATGGATCAATACTACGCCCGGAAGGACGACCAGAACAACACCAGCAATCAGCGCAAGCCGCCAGCCTTCATTGCTCAGAAATGTCTCGCGCGACTGATGTGACAGCCAGTCGACAATATTGCCCATGAAGGCAAAGAGCGACACTTCGATCACGGCGATGAGCGTGGTGAAGATCGCCATGCCGATGATCCACGGCCAGGCGCCGCGGGTATAATAAAGGCAAAAGGCTACCAGTCCGCGCGGGGGCTCGCGCGGCGGTTCTTCGGGATAAGCTTCGAGTCGTTTTTCAAACCATCTGAACATGGTGCACCTTTTAGGTGGTCCCGGAAGAATTGCCAAGACGGAAGAGGAACAAAACGGGAATATTTCTACAGATGTTTTCTGTAGAAATCACGACACCGGAGCTGTTGATGTTCCGGCTGTTGCCGCCTTCGGTGCTTGCGGCAATCTGTATTTCGCGTTACCCGCATCATATGGAACTGCGCGTCGCACTTTACCAGCCCGACATTCCCGGCAACACGGGAACCATCCTGCGTATGGCCGCTTGCCTCGGCTTCGCGGTCGACTTGATCGAACCTGCCGGGTTCGACATTTCCGACCGGTCCCTGAAGCGCGCCGGCATGGACTATCTGGAACAGGCAACCCTCACTCGCCATGCGGACTGGCACCACTTCGAAGACTGGCGCCTGCAGGCCAAGCGCCGGATCGTGTTGCTGTCTACCAAGGCAGCGATCCCCTATACGGATTATCGGTTTCAGGAAAATGACATTCTGCTCTTCGGGCGTGAGTCGTCGGGCGTTCCCGACAATGTCCACAATTCCGCCGATGCACGGCTTCTGATCCCGATGATGCCCGGCGCGAGATCGCTAAATCTTGCGGTTTCGGTTGCGATGACGGCAGGCGAAGCTCTGCGCCAGCGGAGGGACAAGGTCGATTCCCTCCGACAGGAATGACAACGCCAGAATTGCGCTTCGCGAAAGGACCGGCTTCGCAAAGCACCCCCGCCCCATCCGGTCTGAAAGGCTCGCTTCGTCCATGAACCTGTCTGTTCGTACACTCACTCTTGCTGCTTCCGCCGCTTCACTGCTGGCAAGTGCTCCGGCTTTCGCCAAGGAGGCTTCGCCCATCGCGCCAAAGGTGATGGTCATCACCATGTTCGGCGAAGAAGCCAAGCCATGGCTTGAAGGCGAAAAATTCACGCAGAAGATCAAGCTGCCCGGCCTGAGCCCCGAATATCCAGAGATCGACTGCACCGCCGAAGGCCTCTGCCACATGACAACGGCGATGGGCTTCGCCAATGCCGCAAGCGCGACGGCGGCTATGGCGCTGAGCGACAAGCTCGACCTCTCGCATACCTATTTTCTGATCGCTGGCATTGCCGGTGTCGACCCGAAGCACGGCACACTCGGATCGGCGCATTGGGCAAAATATTCCGTCGATGCCAATCTGAACCACCGCATCGACATTCGGGAAGCACCGGAAGGCTGGCCAACGGACTTTTTCGGCCTCGGGGCTGCAAAGCCCGGCGAAAAGCCGAAATGGGCTGCGGGCACTGAAGTCTTCGAACTGAACGGCAAGCTGGCCGATTACGCACTGGCAACAACCAAGGGCATCGAACTTCTCGATAGCGACGCAGCGAAGGAATACCGCAAGCACTACACGCAGGAAGCGGCGACTGGCGCACCAAAGGTCACAATCTGCGATACGGCTTCGGGCGATACCTACTGGCACGGCGCGAAGCTCGGCGAAGCCATGACCGAATGGTCGAAGCTTCTGACCGACGGCAAGGCCGACTACTGCACCTCACAGATGGAAGACAATGCCACACTGACCTCGCTGAAACGGGCTGCCGACGCTGGCAAGCTCGATTTCAACCGCATCGCATTGCTGCGCACCGCGTCGAACTTCGACCGTCAGGGCAAGGACCAGACGGCTGCTGAATCGCTTGCCGCAAATTCCGGCGGCTTCCCGCTCGCCACGACCAACGCCTATCGCGTCGGGAAGGCCTATGCCGACAGCATCATCCAGAACTGGAAAGCGTGGGAAAAAGCACCGCAGACTGCAGGGAAATAAAACTCCAATCATTGAGCTGGCAGTTTTTTGAATAAAAATTGCCAGCTCAAACAAGCGGTTGATTCAAAGTATTATAAAAATTACTCCATCTCAAATTACACTCTAATTGATATGGGACTAAATAATGAAGAAACTTATATTCTTTGTTTTTTTATATTCTTTGAACTGCAGCAATGCCATTTCGGCAGATATTTCAAATAAAAAAACAACAGATATAAATTATACATTTTCTGGCGGCATAGGATACTCCTGGATCAAGGCCGACGAAATAGTATATGACCAAGACAACAGAATAAGTCATCTTATCTGGAAGTCTCAGATGCCAGTTTTAAGCGGCAAGATAACAGCAGACATTGGTTCTGACCCTTACATTTTCAGGAAACTTGAAGGTCGGTCTGACTGGGAGCGGAAATTTACACGATTATGACTGGCTTTCCGACGCGAGTGGTTTCAGCGGATACGACTTTAACAACTGGACAGATCACTCTCAAAGCGAAACCGATTTGGACCGTTACATCAATTTTGACGTCGCCCTGGGGCATAACTTCGTTATCAACCCGCAGAATACATTGAATATTCATGGCGGATTTAAATATACGAATGTGAAATGGACGGCCTCGGGCGGTGATTACGTCTACAGTTCAAAAGGTTTTCGTGACACCACAAGCACACTCCCCGATGGAAAGGTAATAAGTTACGAGCAGCGCTTGCCTGCACTCTTCATTGGCTCCGAATGGACCACCAATGTGGATCGATGGTCGTTCAGTGCCCTTGGACGTGCTGGCCTCACTGTTTCCGGCAAAGATCTCGACGATCACTGGCTACGCGATCTGCATTTCATTGACACATTTAACAGAGCGCCATTCTTTGAACTTCAAGCCAACGCTTCCTATTCGTTTAACGAACAAACAAGCCTTTACGTCACTGCCGGGTTTGAAAAGCACATGAAAATGAGAGGCGACACCCAAATTTTCGATCACGCCGACAGCACGATGAGCTTCGCGTCAGATGGCGCTGGCGCTTCGCTTCAGGCAGCAACTGTATCAGCTGGCCTGAAAGTAAAATTCTAGAACTTCGTTTAGATCGTCTCGAACAGGCTCACGTTGAAACCCAACTTTCAACGTGAGACAAAACGGGTTACGATATAACAACCCAAAATTGAAAGCACCCCGGACTTCTGCCGCGGGGCGTTTTTACAATGTCCTAATTCGAATCTCGATTCATTGAATTAAGCCGCTAGGCTGAACCAGTTCGCTAATCCGCAGTCGCCAGCCGGCGCATGGTGAACTCGATCACGTCGTCCGGGCGCTCGCACCAGCTCTCGATTTCCGTCCAGTAGGCCGCTTTCGGGAATGTCTCGAACCATTCACGCGCTTTTTCACGTGCCGCCAGCCTCGGCAGGGTGAATGTCTCGCGAACGAAACCGTCGCGCGGCATCCGGCTTTGCTTCAGGCCTTTCTGGGCGCGACTCTTCTGCAGCTGCTTGCGCAAGCCTTCGAGCGGTGGACGGGGCGGTGCTGCTGTCATGCTATGCCCTCCCGGCAAAACCGGAAATGAATGACTTCCAAACCCTAGGTAGAGAAAGATAGGGGAGCGGGTCTATAAAGACGAGTCTTTTCTTGGGGAGAGGGTCTATACTACCCTGTGATCGCGCGCTTCGTGCTTTGCGCCTGCAGCGGACTTTGATAAGCCAAGAAATAATAGTTCATCCATTTACCCTTGGCTGCCTGATACCGCCGAGCGATCCGGCAAACCGCGCCGGAAGGAAACAGACAATGCAACGCGACGAAATTCCAGCAATCATCCCCACAGACATCGAAGAGAAGAAACAGGCGGCACAGCGCTGGTTCGAGGAACTGCGCGACCGTATCTGTGCAAGCTACGAACAACTTGAAGATGAATTGCAGGGCCCACTTTCGGATCGCGAACCCGGACGCTTCGTCCGCACGCCCTGGCAGAAGGACGAAGGCCGTGGCGGCGGTGGCGTCATGTCGATCATGCATGGCCGTGTCTTCGAAAAGGTCGGGGTGCATGTCTCGACGGTCTATGGCGAGTTCTCGCCGGAATTCCGCAAGCAGATTCCCGGAGCAGAGGAAGACCCGCGTTATTGGGCGAGCGGCATTTCGCTCATCGCCCATCCGCAAAACCCGAATGTGCCTGCCGTCCACATGAACACGCGCATGGTCGTGACCACGCGCCAGTGGTTCGGCGGCGGTGCCGACCTGACGCCGGTTCTGGACAACCGCCGCACGCAGGACGATCCCGATACACTCGCCTTCCACAAGGCTTTCCGTTTCATCTGCGAGAAGCACAAGGACATCGTCGACTATCAGCGCGTGAAGGACTGGTGCGACGAGTATTTCTTCCTGCCGCACCGCAATGAAGCGCGCGGCACCGGCGGCATCTTCTATGATTGGCTGCATTCGCCGGACGAAAAAGGCGGTTGGGATGCGGATTTTGCCTATACGCGCGACGTGGGACGCGGTTTCTCGGTCGTCTATCCGCATCTCGTGCGCCAGAACTTCAACAAGGACTGGACCGACGCGGATCGCAACGAACAGCTCATCCGTCGTGGCCGCTATGTCGAGTTCAACCTGCTTTACGATCGCGGCACGATCTTCGGCCTCAAGACCGGTGGCAATGTGAATTCCATCCTGTCTTCCATGCCGCCCGTGGTGAAGTGGCCTTAACAGTACTGAATGAAAAGGGCCGGTTTCCCGGCCCTTTTTTATATATTGAATGCGGCATGATAGGCGACATCGCCCTGTGGCATATCGGCCCCGAAGGCCAGACACTGGAAATATTCCGCGGGCACACCCGGCAGTTTCAGCCGCGCATCGGCCTTGAAGCCGAAACGACCATAATAGCCGGGATCACCCAGAAGAACGCAGCCTTTAGCTCCAGCCGCACGCAATTGCGCAAGGCCCTCACGGATCAGCTTGCCGCCGATCCCCTCGCCTTGCCGGTCTGGACGGACCGAAACAGGGCCAAGCCCGTACCAGCCCTTGTCCTCGCCACCGATCAGGACGGGCGAGAATGCGACATGACCCAGAATTTCGCCCTTATCTTCGGCAACCAGCGACAGAGTGAGCGCCTTTGTAGCGCGAAGCGCATCAACGATCTCTCCTTCCTTCTGGTTGCTATAAGCCACGGTGCGGAATGCCTCATCCGTGAGGTGACGGATTTCGGCGGCGTCTTCAGACGTTTCCTTGCGAATATGCATGACGCTCTCCTTCACCGGTTATTGAGCTGAGCGCGAACATTTTCGCGCCCTTTGAACGAGATGCGATAAGGACTGCCCATTCGGGATTCGATCAGCCGCTTACGGCGCAATTGCTGGAAAACTGCCATCGTGCAATCGGAAAGCAGATAGCCTTCACGGGTAAAGCATTCGATTTCGCAGATATGTCCGTCTTCGCGCTGATGGCGGATGTAGCCGCCCTGCGCCAGCACGTGCAAGACGCGCTGTTCCATGCGTGAGATATTCATTGTTGTTCTTGCCTGGATGGAAACCATGACAAGCACCAGCTCTCGCGGATGGTGAACCATCCACGGCCAATGCCGTTTCCGCTCCTGAACACTGCCGGTCAGACGCTCTCAGCGCCTGCCATCTTGCAGCTTGTTCGGAACGATCAAAGGCTTCCTACAATCTCCGGCATCAACAATTCCTCGTTATGGTATTCCCGGCAAAATCCAAAATGGCAGTGCGGCAGGGAACACATAAAAACAGGAGGGCGATAAGCCCTCCTGCACATTTATAAGCGCTGAGCGCCGCTGTCAAACCGTTCAGTTTTTCGGCTGGTTGCGCAGCTTTTCGGCTTCCGCATAAAACTTCTTTTCCCACTCATTGTGGTTATCGAGCCCCTCCTTGATGAACGGCGTGAAGATCGCAAGGTTCATCAGGCACCAGTTGACAAGTCGAGCCGGGAACTTGAGCGGCTTCACAAAGTCGACGAAAAGGACCACGCGCGTCTTGTCGGTATGGTTCCACGCCTCATGCTCATAGGCATCGTCGAAAATTAGCACCTTGCCTTCCTGCCAATGACAGACCTGATTGTCCACGCGGATGGCAAGCTGGTCATTCGGTTCCGGCACGATGAGACCAAGATGCAGGCGCAGCACGCCATTATAAGGTCCGCGATGCGGCGGCAGATGCTTGCCCGGTTCGAAGATGGAGAACATTGCCGTCGTCAGGCCGGGAATCTTGTTCACGATACGCCAGGTTTCCGGGCAGGCCTTGATGTTCTGTTCCGACTTCACGCCGAAACCGAGCAGAAAGAACGTCTTCCAGCGATTATCGGTCGAGATCGTTTTCACATCGGTCGAAATATCCTGAAAGGAAGGCAGCTCACTCTGACGCAGCAGAACCGTATCCAGCTCCTTGCGGATGGCAGGCCATTCCTTCTCGATCTCGGCGGACCAGGGGAAAGTCGCATTGTCGTAGACGGGCGGATTGCCGAGCTTGGCATATTTCAGATTGAGACCTTCGGCCCAGGATACGATCCCCATGAAAAAGCGGGTGATCGGGCTTGGCCGGTCCATGGCGGCGATGCCTTCGGTGCCAAACTTCTGCTTCGGATCGGTCGCTGCTTTGTCTTGTATCGATGTATCGGGGTTGGACATCTCATATTCTTTCAAAACGCGCGCTGAAAAGTTTTCTTTGCCAGTATTGGGCCTGTTTTGGGTATGTTTCGCCCCAAAACCGGTTCCCACTTTTGGGAAACATGCTCCAGCTATAAAGCGATGAAACTACGGCTGAAATTTGCAAGCAAGCCATTAGCTATTCATTTTCAGGGCATTTCCAACAAAAGTGAGACACGGTTTTGTGTTCGGAAATGCCTGAGAAAAAACGGTTAGAGCGAAACCGCTCTAACCGCGATCAAGTTTGTCCAGAAGCGTGGCACGGTCAAGACTAAAACCGGAGTCAATCCAGAAAGTTTCGAGAGACCGCAATGTTTCTCCAAGACCGGGGCCTTTTTCAATGCCCAAAGCCAGAAGATCACTGCCCGTGACGGGGAAAACAGGGGCATCATAATGTTCGGCGGCATCGAGAAGACGCGCGAAACCACCGGCGCGGATCATCGCATCGTCGCTGCCCGCGGCATCGGCTCGCGCCGCCGCATAGGCCAGACGAATGCGGTCAAGCACAGCCTGCTTGCTGCCGCGATAGATGGTCTTCTTCAAAGCTTGCTCGGAAAGCTCCGGCTTGACCGTATCGGCCCGTGCCCAGGCTTCAAGCCGCGCCCTTTCCGCATTGGACATTTTCAGCCGCTTGCCCATCTCCTCCATCCGCACGCTGTCGGGCGGAATAATGCTTTCAAGCCGCAGCAGCGGATCAGGCTGCCAGCCAAGATCGGCCTCGGTCCGCACCAGCCCATGAATGGCGTCGATACCCCATTTCTCGCTTTCAGGCAGAATGAGATTCAAGACACCGGCCTGTCGCATCCACAAAAGCGCGCGCGACGGATCGGGAGCGGACAGGAGTTTCTTCAGTTCCGACCAGACCCGTTCGGCGGAAAGCTGGGTGAGGCCATCCTTCAGTCGTGCGCTGGCGCGCAAGCCCTCAGCCTCGGGCCGTCCCGAACCATACCAGGCGAAGAAGCGGAAAAAGCGCAGGATGCGCAGGTAATCCTCTCGAATGCGCTGTTCCGCATCGCCGATGAAGCGCAGCGTCCGGCTCTCAATATCGCCAAGCCCGCCCACATCATCGATCACGCCGCCATCAGCCGTCACATAAAGTGCATTGATGGTGAAGTCGCGCCGTTCCGCATCGGCTTTCCAGTCGGTGCCGAAGGCGACCTTGGCATGGCGGCCATTGGTTTCAATATCCTGCCGCAGCGTCGTGACCTCGAACGGATGGCCCTGCACGACAACAGTGATCGTGCCATGCTCGATACCGGTCGGCACCGGCTTGAAACCGGCTTCATTTGCCAGCCTCACCGTATCCTGCGGCAAATGCGTCGTTGCCAGATCGACATCGCTGACCTTGGTGCCAAGCAGCGTGTTGCGCACTGCGCCACCCACGACACGCGCCTCGCCGCCATCGCGGTTCAGCGCCTTGAACAGGGCTTGCAACGGCTTTGCTTTCAGCCAGTCCGCCTTGCCGGAAATATTCATACTCTCGCTCAAACGTAGAGCCTTTCATAAAGTCCGCGAATGATACCGGCGGTTGCCCCCCAGATGAATCGCTCGTGATAAGGCATGGCGTAATAAAAGCGTTCCTTGCCGTTGAATACCCGGCTTTCACGCCGATGGTTCTCCGGGTTCATCAGGAAGGAAAGCGGCACCTCGAAAATATCGGCGACCTCGTCCGGGTTGGGATGCACGTCGAACGGCGTTTTCACCACCGCCAGAATGGGCGTGATCGAAAATCCGCTACCGGTGAGATAACGCGGCAGATTGCCAATGATCTCGGCACGATCCGCCGCAAGCCCGATTTCCTCATTCGCCTCGCGCAGTGCAGCCCGTTCCGCCGTGCCATCCTCCGGGTCGATTGCACCACCCGGAAAGGCGATCTGGCCGGAATGCTTGCGCAGTGTATCGGTGCGCTGTGTCAGAAGAAGTGTTGCCTCCGACCCGCGATCCACCACCGGCACAAGAACGGCGGCGTCGCGCATCTTAGCCATCGTCATTAATTGTGTAATATCGGGATTAAGCGAATGATCGCCAATCAGATCATCCTGGCTGGGGCGCCACTGCCGAACCCGCTCGGCAAAATCACCGGCTGAAAAGGCTGGGAATTCACTCATTGCAGTGCAGCCTCCAGTGCATCGGACACCATGATCGGAAAGACCACGCCGCCAGAGCGAACCGCAAATGTCGGCACGCCGTCGACTTCGATTTCTTCGCCCAGCGCCACCAGATCATACATCACAGCACGCGCAATCAGCGCCTCCAGCCGTCCACGAACCAGCACATAGGGCTTCAAGCCACCGCTTGTCCGCTCTATCACGAAGCGCAGGGGATGCTGCGCGTCGGCGGTCACGACGTCACCCACATTGGTACGGAATGTCAGTGCCTGCGTCTCGCCTACGCCAGACACTTCCATCTCGACGGCAACAAAATGCGCATCCTCGACGCGGATGCCGACTTTTTCCACCGGCGTTACAAGATAGGTCTGGCCGTCATCATCCTTGCGCAGAACGGTCGAAAACAGTCGCACAAGCTGTTTGCGCCCAATCGGCGTACCCATATAGAACCAGGTGCCATCCGCCTTGATTTCCATATCGAGATCGCCGCAAAAGTCCGGGTTCCAGCGCTCAACAGGCGGGATTCCGCGCTCTTTCGTCGCCGGACCACTTTGCGCATCCGCATGGGCGCGCGCAATCAGGGCTTCCAGTCCGCCAGTTCCTTCCGCGGTGCGCATCGAACTTTGCGGCGCGTCTTTGCCTTCAGGGGTGCTTTTTATCATCCGACTCGGTTATTCCTGCTCGAATGTGTTTAATATGCTCGAAGTCATGAAATAGTCACCGTTTCGCGGCTTGTCAGCACTATATGCGATTTATAAGGCACTTCCGCCAGAGCGGTCATATTGCGAGGTCCACATGAGCGTTATCGTTACGCCTGAAACCGCCAATCCCGAACAGATCGTCGCGGAGGCCGAACGGGCGCTCGCGGACATCGCACGCATCAAGGAAAGCGTCGGGACTGTGATCTTCGGTCAGGAAAACGTGATCGAGCGCACGCTCGTCGCCGTTCTGGCTGGCGGGCACGCCTTGCTGGTCGGCGTACCGGGTCTCGCCAAGACCAAGCTGGTCGAAACGCTGGGCACCGTGCTCGGCCTCTCCGGCCAGCGCATCCAGTTCACGCCCGACCTGATGCCATCCGACATCATCGGTTCGGAAGTCATGGAACAAGATGCCGACGGGCGCCGCTCCTTCCGCTATCTCAAGGGCCCGATCTTCGCGCAGCTCCTGATGGCTGACGAAATCAACCGTGCTTCGCCGCGCACGCAGTCTGCGCTTTTGCAGGCCATGCAGGAATATCATGTCACGGTCGCGGGCCAGCGCTACGACTTGCCCGCACCGTTTCATGTGCTTGCGACACAGAACCCGCTGGAACAGGAAGGCACCTATCCGCTGCCGGAAGCCCAGCTCGACCGCTTCCTGATGCAGATCGACATTCTCTATCCGGAACTGGATGCGGAACGCCGCATTCTTCTGGAAACAACCGGCGTTTCCGAGGCCAAGGCCTATGAGATCATCAACGCCGAACGGCTGATCGAAATGCAGACTTTGGTGCGACGCATGCCGGTGTCGGAAAGCGTTGTGGAAGCAATCCTCAAGCTGGTGCGCTCCGCCCGTCCCGATGCCGATAACGACCACGCGAAGAAACATATTGCCTGGGGTCCCGGCCCACGTGCCAGCCAGGCGTTGATGCTCTGCGCACGCGCTCGCGCACTCTATGAAGGTCGCCTCGCCCCATCCGTAGACGACGTGAAAGCGCTGGCCGAGCCAGTCCTTCAGCACCGCATGGCGCTCAACTTTGCGGCGCGCGCCGACGGCATGCATATTCGTGACGTCATCGCAAATCTGGTAAAGGCTGCCGTCTGATGGTCATTGGCGCAGAAGTTTCCACCGCAGATCGCAAGGAGACACTTGCTCGCGCCCGTGCGCGGGCAGCGGCTATCCCCGATCTGCTGGTTGAAGCTCAGCGCGTGGTCAACACCGTCATGAATGGCTGGCACGGACGGCGCAAACGCGGTCCCGGCGAAAATTTCTGGCAGTTCCGCCCCTATGTGGACGGCGAATCCCTTGCCCGTATCGACTGGCGGCGTTCCGCGCGCGACGATCATACCTATGTCCGCGACCGCGAATGGGAATCCGCCCATACGGTCTGGCTCTGGTGCGATTTCTCGCCCTCAATGCTCTATCGCTCGCAGCTCGCGCCTGTTTCCAAGGAAGCGCGTTCGCTCGTGCTGACGCTCGCTCTTGCCGAACTTTTATCGCGCTCGGGCGAACGCATTGCCTTTCCGGCGCTGATCCAGCCTTTTTCTGCCCGCAACGGCGCTGAACGTCTGGCGGCAGCGCTGATGCACGAAGCGCCGGTTGCAGCACTGCCCGACATCACCCAGATCCGCCGCTTTTCGGAAGTCGTCCTCGTATCGGATTTCCTGCATCCGTTTGATGAACTGACCGATCTTCTCGACCGTCTGGCACAACGCGGTGTCCGCGCGCATCTGGTGGAAGTTGCCGATCCTGCCGAAGAAACATTTCCCTATTCGGGCCGCACCGAGTTCCGCGATCCGGAAACCGGCGCCACGCTCGTTGCCGGTCGGGCTGAAACCTATGCGGACGACTATCGCCGCCTCTACACTGCGCGCCGTGAAACCCTGTCGGATTTCTGCAAGCGGCTCGGCTGGAGCTATACGGTTCACCGGACAGACAGGCCGACGGCGGAAGCACTGGCACGGCTTCACGATGCCCTGAGCGCAACAGGGAGCAGCGCAACGGGGGCCAGCGCCAAGGGAAGCAGCACATGAATTTTCTGCCGCTCGCCTTCGGTTCGCCGCTCATTCTCGCCGGGCTGATCGCCCTGCCGGTCATCTGGTGGCTTTTGCGCATGACGCCGCCGCGTCCGCAGGAAGAAACCTTTCCGCCGCTTCGCATTCTGGCGCAGGTTTTCAAGCGCGAGGAAGTGCCATCGAAGAGTCCATGGTGGATGACGCTGCTGCGGCTGCTGATTGCCGCGCTCGTCATTCTCGCACTCGCCTCGCCGGTCTGGAATCCGCGTCCGGTCGCGCTGTCCGGCAATGAGCCGCTTGCCATCGTCATCGACAATGGCTGGGCTTCCGCCGAGGACTGGCAACAGCGGGTCAATGCCGCCGAAAAACTCATCTCCGACGCAGAGGGCAGCGATGCTCCGATCTACATCGTGGGTTCGGCGGAACCGGCCAATGCCGAAATCGGCCCGTATGACGGCAAGAGTGCTGCTGAGCGCCTTCAGGCACTGGAGCCGCGCCCGATCCCAGTTGACCGCAAGTCGGCAATGGAACGACTGGCTTCCACCTTGCCCGCGGATACAAAGGTCCGCCTCGCCTTCATGAGCGACGGGCTGGCATCGCCAGGTGATGCGGAAACCTTCGCAGAGCTGGACAAGTCGAGGCATCTCGCCTCCGTTCTCTGGTATGGCGCGAGCCTCAGCCGCACTTTGGCGCTGACCGGCATAGACAACAAGGCTGACGGTCTGGAAGCCGTCGCCATCCGCCCGGAAGGCGTGTCGGCTCCGCGCACGCTCACTGCCGCTGCCTATGACGACAAGGGACGCCGCATCGCCGAAGCGCCGCTTTCCTTCGCGCTTGGAAGCGCGGAAGGCACGGCACGGTTCAACCTTCCGGTGGAGCTTCGCAATGATTTTCGCCTGATCCGTGTCGATGGTATCGAACAGGCAGGCGCAACACGGCTGATCGATGCAGGATCGGAACGGCGCACCGTCGGCCTTATCGCCAGCGGTGACGGCGATCTGGCGCAGCCCCTTCTCTCGCCGCTGCATTATATTTCCCGTGCGCTGTCGCCCTATGTCAATCTGATCGAACCGCGCTCCGCCGATCTTCTGCAATCCGTGCCGGAAGTGCTGGATGCAAAGCCGTCGATCCTCATCATGGCCGATATCGGCACGTTGCCGCAGCCTGTCACCGAACAGCTTTCCAAATGGATTGAGGACGGCGGCACGCTGGTGCGGTTCGCAGGCCCGCGCCTTGCCGGTGCCAGCGACAATGATCCGCTTCTGCCGGTGAAATTGCGCAAGGGCGAGCGCGCCTTGGGCGGCACGCTGTCCTGGTCCGAACCGCAGAAGCTCCGCATTTTTCCTGACAAGGGGCCTTTTGCCGGTCTGGCCGTCCCCGATGATGTGACCGTCACCCGGCAGGTTCTTGCCGAGCCGTCGTTCGATCTCAACGACAAGGCTTACGCCGTTCTTCAGGACGGAACGCCGCTTGTGACCGGCGAACAGCGCGGACGCGGCAATATCGTGTTGTTCCACATCTCTCCCGATGCCAGCTGGTCAAGCCTGCCCATTTCGGGTTCCTTCGTGGAAATGCTGCGCCGCATCGTGTCGCTGTCACAGAGAACCGGCGCGCAGGAAAATCAGGTTTCGGTCTCTCTGCCGCCCTACCAGCTGCTTTCGGCTTCCGGCGCGCTGACCCCACCGACATCCGAGGCCAAGCCACTGATCATCGAAAAGAACAAGCAGGCCAGCGTCAGCATCAACACGCCGCCCGGCGTTTATGGCAATGAGGACGGCTTGAAAGCGCTCAACATCTTCGAAGGTGCGAACATCAAGCTGCAACCCATTGCCCAGCCGACACTTTCCGTCGGAATAACGCCTGCTTCCTATACATCGGACCAGTCGATTTCACTGGCGGGACCATTCTTTGCGGTCGCCGCAATGCTTCTCGCACTCGATACGCTTTTGATGCTGTGGCTGCGCGGTGCCTTCCGTCGCCGCATGAAAGTGCGTGCCAAGGTGGCGGGAATAGCTGTTCTGCTGGCCGGTTCCCTCGCCTTCAACCTGCTTCCTTCCGGAATGGGCAAAGCACAAGCACAGACTCAATCCCAGTCTGGGGCTCAAGAGCAGGTGCATGACGACAGCAAGCCGGGAGACGAGGCGATCATCAACTCCGTCTCGCAGACGCATCTTGCCTATGTCATCACCGGCAGCGCCCAGACCGACGACATCAGCAAGGCAGGCATGCGGGGCTTGAGCTTCGCGCTGATGGACAAGACCGCACTCGAACCGGGCGACCCTATCGGCGTCGACCCCGCCAAGGACGAACTGGCCTTTTATCCGTTGATCTACTGGCCTATCGACCCGCAGGCACCGATGCCAAGCCCGGAAGCGATTGCCAAGGTCGATGCCTATATGCAGCAGGGCGGCACCGTGCTTTTCGACACGCGCGACCAGTTGCAGGCCGGAGCCAGCCTCGATCCGTCGGCCTCACCCGCCAACCAGCGCCTGCGCGCCATTCTCGACGGCATGAACGTTCCGCCGCTGGAACCCGTGCCTGACGATCATGTGCTGACCAAATCCTTCTTCATCATGCCCGATTTTCCGGGTCGCTATGAAGGCAGCCCGCTCTGGGTCGAGGCTTCGACACCGAACGCTTCGCCACGGGAACGCCCCGTGCGCACCGGCGACGGCGTGACGCCGATCATGATTACAGCCAATGATTTCGCTGGCGCATGGGCTGTGGATGAGCAAGGCAATCCGCTGCTCCCGACTGTGCCGAACGATCCGATGCAGCGCATCTATGCCATTCGCGGCGGCGTGAACATCGTGATGTATATGCTGACCGGCAACTACAAATCCGATCAGGTCCACGCCAAGGACCTCATCGAACGGCTGGGGAACTAGCATGATGTTTTGCAGCCACGTCATCGCCCGATCCCGCTTCTCTTTTCCCCTCATCGTGAACGCGAACGGCGGTAGGAGGTGAGAATGAATATCGAATTCGAACCGTTCCTCTCCACGCCCTGGATGATTGTCATCCTCGTGCCGCTGGCGCTGTTGGTGCTGGCCACGATTGCGTTGCGGATGCGCGGCGGTCTGATCCGTCTGCTGGCTGCGGCAGCGCTTGCGCTCGCGCTTTTCAATCCAGTCATCATCAATGAAGAACGCGAACCGCTGAAAAGCGTGGTCTCGGTGGTGGTGGATCGCAGCCAGAGCCAGGAACTCGGCAGCCGTCGTGCCGACACCGATGCCGCCTTGAAGGCGGTTCAGGACCAGCTTGCAGCCATGCCGCAGTTTGAAACCCGCGTGGTGGAAGCAGGCAAGCCCGGCGAAAACGAAGACGGTTATGCAACCCGGCTTTTCGGGCCGCTGGCGCGTTCGCTCCTCGATGTGCCACCGTCCCGCGTCGCGGGCGCGATCATGATTACCGACGGCCAGGTGCACGACATCCCAGGTAACAAGAATGCGCTCGGCTTCGATGCGCCGCTGCATGGTCTCGTGACCGGAAAGCCGGATGAATTCGACCGCCGCATCCGCTTCAACAAGGCACCGCGTTATGGCATCAGCGGCAAGCCGCTCGAAATGTCGTTTACGGTGATCGATGAAGGCAAAAACCTCGGCAGCCCTGCGCCGGTCGAAATCCGCGTCAATGGCGAAACCGTCAGTGAGGAAGAAGCGCAGGTCGGGCAGGAAACACCCGTCACCATCACCTTGCCGCGCGCCGGTGTGAACATTGTCGAAATTGCCACGCCAGCGCTTCCCGGTGAAGTAACAGACACCAACAATCGCGCTGTCGCAACCGTGGACGGCGTTCGCGAGAACCTGCGCGTGCTGCTCGTCTCCGGCGAGCCGCACAATGGTGAGCGCACATGGCGCAACCTGCTGAAATCCGATGCTGCGGTCGATCTCGTTCACTTCACCATTTTGCGCCCACCGGAAAAGCAGGATGGTACACCAATCAACGAATTGTCGCTGATCGCATTCCCGACACGTGAACTCTTCGTGGACAAGGTCAACGAGTTCGACCTCATCATCCTCGACCGTTACCAGCACCGCGATGTGCTGCCGCTCCTCTATTACGATTACATTGCGCAATATGTGGAGAATGGCGGTGCCTTGCTGGTTGCAGCCGGTCCGGAATATGCAGGCGAAATGTCGATTGCCCGCACACCGCTTTATAGCGCCCTGCCCGCCATGCCGACCGGCGCGGTGACCGAAAAGGCGTTCTATCCGCGCCTTACGACCATCGGCAAACGCCACCCCGTCACGCGCGGGCTTGATGGCAGCGAACAGGAGCCACCACACTGGAGCCGCTGGTTCCGCACCATCGACATCACCGCGCCACAGGGCGAAACAGTGATGAGTGGCGCGGACAACAAGCCGTTGCTGGTTCTCAACCGCGTCGGAAAAGGCCGCGTCGGCATGTTCCTCTCCGATCAGGGCTGGCTTTGGGCGCGCGGCTTCGAAGGCGGCGGCCCTTATGCTTCGCTCTATCGCCGTATCGCCCATTGGCTGATGCAGGAGCCGGAACTGGAGGAAGAGGCGCTGACCGCCTCAGGCAATGGCCGCACCCTTTCCATCCGCCGCCAGACCATGGGCGATAATCCGGGTGTTGCAACCGTCTCGACCCCATCCGGCAAGGAATTGCAGGTCAATCTTGCGCCCAGCAAGCCAGGCCTGTTTGAAGGTTCGCTGCAAACGGACGAGATCGGCATCTTCCGGGTGAAAAACGGCGATCTGGAAGCACTGGCCCATGTCGGGCCGATCGATGCGCCAGAATTTGCGGACAGTATCTCCACAACGGATCGTTTGAAGCCTCTCGCTGAAGCGGCCGGTGGCTCGGTCCATCGCGTGCATGCAAGTGCCGATAGTTCGGTCCGGGTTCCCACGATTACCGCAATCAGTGGCAACCGTAGCGCCAGCGGCAACGACTGGATTGGCCTGCGTGAAACCTCGGATACGCAGCTGAAAAGCGTCAATCGCCTGCCGTTGTTCTCTGGCTTCCTGGCGCTCGGCCTGCTGCTCTTCGTCTTCGGCAGCATGTGGTATCGCGAAGGGCGGTAAACCGCGTTCGTCCGACGCCCTCATCCTGAGCTTGTCGAAGGATCAAGGGCGAGCGCCGGTTCAGTTCCCCTCTCCTTCGAGACGCCATCTGCGACGGCTCCTCAGGATGAGGGGAAAACAAGCGTCTCCGCTAACTTCCCAGACGAAATCAATCAGGCCCGGTTGGCGTGGCGCACGATGCCGCTGACACCGTTCAGCGCACCGGTTGCGAGTTCGCAGGCAAGCATCCGGCGCGGATCGACCGATGCTGGCATGACCATGGAGCCAGCAGGCACCATCTTGAAACCGAACGGACCGTAGTAGGGCTCGTCGCCGACGAGAATAACCAGCTTGTGACCGGCCTTCTCCGCCGCTTCCAGCGACATGCGCATCAGCTTGCCGCCAATGCCCCGCTTCTTCCACTCAGGCCGCACAGCAAGTGGTCCAAGCAGGAGTGCGGGCGTCTTGCCGACGATAACCGGCGTCTGCCGTACTGAGCCAACGACGATGCCGCCCATCAGTGCAACGAAGGAAAGGTCGAGGGCGTGCGGACCACCTTCACGGATGAAATGCGCGGCCCGGGTAAACCGTCCGGGCCCGAAGGCTTCGGCATTGATGGCTTCGATTTCAATGTCGTGCGCCGGGCATTCCTGCGCGTAGGTCAGTTCAAGCTGCTGCATGGGCTTAGATCGCAATAGGAGAAGTCGGAGACCATCAGGTCAATGGAATGCATTCCGCGCTTGGGCGCGGTTCAAGTTTCATCGTCGGATGAAAAGCATTTCCATTAATCGTTCTCCTTGGCGGTCGGCGTTTGAATGACCGCAATTTGGAAGTTGCATTACACCAAAATGGACAAAGGTAAAACTATTTTTTTCAAAATGGCGGTTTAGACTGATCTTTTTGGAACCGTTACGCACTGTTCACGGCTTGCAATGCTGCAAAATGGCGGTTCTCGCCCTATTCTCTTTGCAAAAGGAGAAATCACATGGGACTTCTGGTCGATGGTAAGTGGCACGATGTCTGGTACGACACCGAGATCACGAAAGGCCGTTTTGAACGTTCTAAATCGCAATTCCGCAACTGGGTAACGGCAGACGGCAGCGCCGGTCCGACCGGCGAAGGCGGCTTCAAGGCCGAGCCAGGTCGCTACCATCTCTACGTTTCATATGCCTGTCCGTGGGCGCATCGCACGCTGATCTTCCGTGCCCTGAAGGGACTTGAAGATGTCATCTCGGTATCGGTCGTGGATTACCTGATGGCGGAAGAAGGCTGGACCTTCTACGGCACGACTGGCAGCACCGGCGATGCACTTTACGGTGCAAAGCGTTTGCATGAAATCTACACTCGCGCCGATCCAAACTATTCCGGGCGCGTCACGGTGCCGGTGCTCTGGGACAAAGAGCGCCAGACAATCGTGTCCAACGAGTCAGCGGAAATCATCCGCATGCTCAACACCGCGTTCAACGATTTCGGTGATGCCTCGCTCGACTTTTACCCGGAAGCATTGCGCGGTGAAATCGATGCCCACAACGATTTCATCTACCCCAATATCAACAACGGGGTTTATCGCGCCGGTTTCGCCACCACGCAGGACGCCTATGAGGAAGCGTTCGGGCAATTGTTCGCGGCGCTCGATTCGCTTGAGGATCGGCTTTCGCGCCAGCGTTATCTGACCGGCGACCGCCTGACAGAAGCGGACTGGCGGCTGTTCACGACGCTCTTGCGTTTCGATCCGGTCTATGTGGGCCATTTCAAGTGCAATCTGCGTCGTCTCGCCGATTACCCGAACCTTTGGAACTACACGCGAGAGCTCTATCAGGTGCCGGGCGTGGCCTCGACCGTGAACATGGAACACATCAAGGGCCACTATTATCGCAGCCACAAGAACATCAATCCGACGGGCATTGTGCCTGCGGGACCGGAGATCGACTTCTCTGCGCCGCATGACCGGGATCAGTTTCCGAAAGCCTGACCAGACGGGACTGCGTTTTTCCTGCAACACTATTGTTAGAACATCAGCACTCTCTCAAAATCTCTTGCGCCCCTTTGATTTCGATCAATGGGGCGTTTCGTTGCGCGGTCCAAATTGCACACATCACTACCCCCAAGGCTAACAAGACTGACAAGACCGAACACGACTTAAGGAGAGAGAAGATGAACCGCTTCACGAGGGGATTGCTGGCCGCAACCGCGCTGACCTTTGCCGCGCCGGCAGCATTTGCTGCGGACGCAGTTGTAGCGCAGCCCGCATCTGAAATTCAGGCCATTCCGGAGGCCCTGTCGCCATGGCAGATCCGTGTGCGCGCACTCGGCGTCATCCCCCAGAATTCCGGCTATGTGAACGGCATTTCGGGGTCTGATCTCGACTATTCGAAGTCGATCACACCTGAACTCGACATCACCTATTACTTCACCGATAATTTCGCTGCCGAACTCATTCTCGGCACGACCTATGCCAATATCAATGGCGCCGGTTCAATCGACGGATTGGGCAAGATCGGCAAGGCATGGATTCTGCCTCCGACCCTCACCCTGCAATATCACTTCACCAATTTCGGCGCCTTCAAGCCTTATGTCGGCGCGGGCGTGAACTACACCATGTTCTACAATCAGGATGCGACTGGCGTTGAATATCTCAAGGTCAAGAATGCATTCGGCGGCGCGCTGCAGATCGGCTTCGACTACATGCTCAACGAGCATTGGGGCGTGAACTTCGACGTCAAGAAGCTGTTCCTGGAGCCCAAGTTCGACGCCACCCTGATCGGCGGCACGGAAGTCAGCGGCAAGGCCAAGCTCAATCCATGGCTGATCGGTACGGGTGTTACCTACCGCTTCTAAAATTACGCATGTCACAGTGAAGGCGCAGCCAATGTGCCTTCACCAAAGCGGAAGCGGTTCCAGATCGTGAAGCGCTTCCTGCAGACGCCGCTTGGTTGACGGCGTCGTCCCTTCCGGCAAATCGTCCAGAGGAAAGAAACCGCATTCTGCGATTTCCCGGTCCGGCAAACGCGGGGCCGTCTGTTCGAATTTCCTGCATATATAAAGCGCCACGTGGTCGCGCGGCGATGCATGCGCATTCTTGTAGAGCGCAAAAAGCTGCGGAGGGCCTTTCAGAACAATATTGGCCTCCTCGCGCAACTCCTTTTCCAGCGCCTGCCCAAAGGTCTCGCCACGTTCGACGCCTCCGCCCGGCAATTGCCATCCGGGGACATAGGTATGCTTCACAAGAAAAACGGAATTCTTCTTTTCATCGAAGACAATAGCCCTGACGCCCAGCGTCATCGGGCGTCGCATTAGAAAATAAGTATGAAATATGAAATGACGAAAGCGCATACCGTCTCTCCGCGAGGCAATATACCTCTATCCAAAACAGCAATGACATCAACAAAAAGTCGCTAAACAGGTTTCGGTTTCACGCATTATCCAGTAAATGGGCCTTATGTTTCGTCTCGCCCATATCTCCGATATACACCTTTCGCCTCTGCCGCGCGTGCGATATCGCGAATTGGCATCGAAGCGTATCACCGGCTATATCAACTGGCTGCGCAATCGCAAAAACGCGATGCACGGAACCGTGCTGGACACTCTCATTGATGATATGCAGGCGCAAACGCCGGATCATATCGCGGTGACGGGTGATCTCGTCAATCTGGCGCTCAATCTCGAAATCGATATTGCCCACGACTGGTTGTCCAAACTGGGTAGTCCGGACGATGTATCGGTCGTTCCCGGCAATCATGATGCCTATGTTCCGGGCGCGCTCGACAAGTCGTGCCGGAAATGGGAACCGTGGATGCGTGGCGACGGCATCGACAACAAAGACAATCGCCCGCAATTTCCCTATATGCGCGTGCGCGGACCCGTTGCGCTGATCGGCGTTTCGTCAGCGCGTGCGACGGCCCCCTTCATGGCGAGCGGCGACTTCCGGTCTGAACAAGGAAAACGTCTGGCCGCAATGCTGGATGAAGCTGGCGCTCGTGGGCTCTTCCGTATTGTGATGATCCATCACCCGCCGATCTATGGTGCAACGCCTGCCCATAAACGCCTCTATGGTATTCGCCGTTTCCAGAAGATCATACGCAAACACGGTGCAGAGCTGGTTCTTCACGGCCATACGCATCTTATCACGCATTACGAGATCGACGGGCCGAACGGCAAGATTCCTGTTATCAGCGTGCCGTCTGCAAGCCAGAATTTCGGCGGCCATAAACCGGCTGCCCGCTATAATATATTCAATATCGATAAGCGGCCTGACGGCAGCTGGTCATGCCTCATGGAAGAGCACGGCGTTTCCGATGCCAGCGAGAAAATAACAAAGCTCAACGAGCGCGTTCTTTATTGATGCGGCAAATAAAAAACGGCGCCAAGGCGCCGTTTCTTGTCCGATCTTTGGCTGATTCCCTGAAGTTTACGCAGTTCTTACCGGGAACGGCAGCTCCAACTGATCTCTAATAACTGCGGAACGTGATGTTGCATCCTTTCTGTCCTGCAGCTCGCTCCAGAGCCAGCATCTCGCCCTTTAGACGAGCGACTTCGGCAGCCTTGACACCATTTCCCTCATTGAACAGCAATACTGGCCAGAACAACACCAGGCCGACGCCCGTTTTGATTGCATCATTTTTTGCTGCCGCGTTTTGACGCCCAACCGCCGTCGCCGCACTGGCAGAAAGACGAACACCTTCTTCTTTCAGTGCATGACAGGAAAGAGAATCATAAGCCGCTGATGATGCGTAACTTGGCTCAATTTTATTTGCCTGCGACGCACATCCGGAAATAACAGTTAACGAAACAACACATAGTAAAAAGCGATTCATTGAACACCAATTAGTTTTAAAGGATACACTAATCGATCTAAATGAAACGTTATCACATTTCAAAAGCAAACAATTGGAGGCTATTCTCTTGAAGAAACTCAACAGTTGATAGCCACCACAAGCAAAAAGACGGCACGATGTGCCGCCTTTCATTGGCAGTCTGCTCTTGAAATTACTTACCAATCACCCGGTTGGCAGCCGAGACAATGGCTTCCAGCGAAGCACTGACGATATTGTCGTTGATACCGGCGCCGAACAGCTTGCCGCCCGGATGAGCCATTTCGACATAGGAGATGGCCGAAGCATCCGAACCTTGCTGTAGCGAATGTTCGGAATAGTCAACGACCGACATCTTCACGCCGAGATATTTCGACAGCGCGTCGACAAAGCCGTCAATCGGTCCCGTTCCCTTGCCCTCGATATTCTTGGTCACGCCGTTATCGGTGATTTCGGCGGTCAGGATACGACGGCCCTTCTGTTCCGGATCGGGCATGGTGTGATGATCGACGAACTTGATGCGGGCATTGGGCTGCGTCACATAAAGCTGCTGGAACTCCTCGTGAATGCGCTTCGACGGCAGTTCCTTGCCTTCTTCATCGGTAATGTTCTGGATGATCTCGCGGAACTCGACCTGCAGGTTGCGCGGCAGGTTCAAGCCATAATCCGCCTGCAGGATATAGGCGATACCGCCCTTGCCCGACTGCGAATTGATGCGAATGATCGCTTCATAGGAACGGCCCACATCCTGCGGGTCGATCGGCAGATAGGGCACTTCCCAGATCGGCGAATTGGCCGAACGGCGCGCCTTCATGCCCTTGTTGATCGCATCCTGATGCGAGCCGGAGAAAGCCGTATAGACCAGCTCGCCGACATAAGGATGGCGCTCGGCAATCTTCAACTGGTTCGAATATTCATAGACTTCCTTCATCCGGTTGATGTCGGTGCAGTCCAGCTCAGGGTCCACGCCCTGCGTGTACATGTTGAGTGCCAGCGTCACCACATCGACATTGCCGGTGCGTTCGCCATTGCCGAACAACGTACCTTCAACGCGGTCGGCACCAGCCATCAAGCCCAGTTCGGTTGCAGCAATGCCCGTGCCACGGTCATTATGAGGGTGCAGCGAGACAATCAGGTTCTCGCGATTGTCGAGGTTGCGGCACATCCATTCGATCTGGTCGGCATAGATGTTCGGCGTGTTCATCTCGACGGTCGAAGGCAGGTTGACGATCAGCTTGTTGTCTGCGGTCGGCTTCACGATCTCGATGACCGCATTGCAGATTTCCAGCGCCACATCCAGCTCAGTGCCCGTAAAGCTTTCGGGCGAATACTGGAAGCGATAACCGCCCCCCGCTTTCGCAGCCATATCCATGATCATCTTGGCAGCGTCGGTCGCGATCTGCTTGATACCGCCAACATCCTTGGCGAAGACCACGCGGCGCTGCAATTCACTGGTGGAATTGTAGAAATGGATGATCGGCGACTTGGCGCCTTCAAGCGCTTCGAAAGTGCGCGTGATCAGTTCTGGGCGGCACTGGACCAGAACCTGCAAATCCACTTCGTCGGGAACATTGCCCTGTTCGATGGCCCAGCGGCAGAAATCGAAATCCGTCTGCGAAGCGGACGGAAAACCGATTTCGATTTCCGGGAAACCCATATCGACCAGCAGGCGGAACATGCGCTCCTTGCGGTCATGGCCCATGGGGTCGATCAAGGCCTGATTGCCATCACGCAGATCGACCGAACACCAGATCGGTGCCTTTTCGATACGCTTGGACGGCCAGGTGCGGTCATCGAGCTGCGGAACCGGGAAAGGCGAATATTTGCTGCCTGCAGTAGGCATGCCTTTGCGCTCGGAAATGGATTTCGATTGCGGCGTGGCGACGGACTGATTCATTTTCGTTTCCTCCCGGCTTTCGACGGCATTCAAGCCCGTCAAGCGCGGATACTACTGATCGATTATAAGGGTTTTCTGGAAAGGAGCACAGGCCTGCGACCGGAGATCGACCGCCGGACGCTCCTTTCAGCGAGCCCGGCGATCGCCGCTAAGGCCGAGGGTAAGAAGCGAGTTTAGAACGCAAACATCAACGCGCGCGCCGAAGGCGGCTGCGGAATGTTCCAAGGATGTTGCGTTTCTGATCGTCATGGAAAAGCTTTTACACGCGCGATTTGTACTGTGCAAGACAGTATTTCATTCAGGCGAAGGGCACCGCGCTGGTTCCCGGCGGCAGCTTGGCCTCATCCTCCGGCTCGACGTGGATCACCACGCGCGCGCTATCGATCTGCTTCTTCAGGGCGTCTTCGATACGGTCGCAAATCACATGGGCATCGCCGACGCTCATTTCCGCCGCAACGACCAGATGAAACTCGATGAAGGTTACACGGCCAGCGATACGGGTCTTCAGGTCATGAACCTCAATGGCACCGCCCGCATTAGCCGAAATGACATCGCGAATGCGCATTTCCTCGGTCGGCTCGACACCAATGTCCATCAATCCCTGCACCGAGGAATTGATGACATGCCAGCCCTGCCAGAGAATGTTGATTGCCACCAGAATAGCAAGCAGCGGATCGAGTATGGCCCAACCGGTCACGACCGCACCGACAAGACCGACGAGAACGCCCACGGAGGTGAACACATCGGTCATGATGTGCTTGCCGTCGGCTTCCAGCGCAGGCGAGCGGAACTTGCGACCAGTGCGAATCAACAATGATGCCCACAAGCCGTTTATGACTGCGGCTACCGTGTTGATGCCAAGGCCAAGCCAGGGTTCATCGAGCGTTCGCGGTGATTGAAGCGCAAACCAAGCCTCGCGGAAGATCAAAAGTGCGGCGACCGTAATCAGAACGCCTTCCACAACAGCCGAAATATACTCGGCTTTGTGATGACCGAAGGGATGATTGTCATCGGCGGGCAGATAGCTGACCCGAATTGCCCACCAAGCGCCGATTGCCGCGATCACATTGACGATGGATTCCAGCGCGTCCGAATAAAGGGCCACGGAACCGGTCAATGCATAGGCCAGATATTTCAGACCCATCACACCAAAAGCAACGGGAATAGACCAAGCGGCAAGCCGCCGAACCTTTGCACTCGCGTCCATGATGAACCTTTGAATATCGTTATCTTGTCCCGAAATCGAGACGGGCCTACGCACAGCCCTTCACTCATTTACTAGAGCGCAATTCGATCTGATTGAATCAGATCGGTGCTCTACGTGTTTGTTTTGAACCGCGCATCTGATCCGAAAACCGTTTCACACTTTTCGGGATACGCTCCAGCGCGCGGGACACATCCACAACGCATCTGGCATATGCAGCAGCAATTCACCGCCGTTCTATACCCCAGAAAAGCGAAACTTCGTACCCCTGTTTTTTCAGTTACGGCATTTAATTTTCTCCTGCAAATGCAAGGCATTACAGTTGCAAATGAGTTGCCAAAGCAGGCAATGGGCAAGCATAGCAAGCGCACAAAAAAGCCAACCGCAGCGATGGCTGCGGCTGGCTCGAAATCGGAACGAAAAGCGTTCGATCAGTAGTTGGTACGGCGCGCCTTGTTCTTGCCCGCCAGATGCGTCACCACATTCTCGATCATGCGCATTCCGGCGTTATGACCAAGGGTCATGATGGATTCCGGATGGAACTGAACGGCGGCAACCGGTTCCTTCTTGTGTTCGAAAGCCATGATGACACCGTCTTCAGTCTCTGCCGTCACCAGGAAATCGTCTGGCAGACGTTCCGGATCGGCGAAGATCGAATGATAGCGCCCGACCGTCACTTCCTTTGGCAGGCCCGAGAATATCCGCTCCGGCTTCGACACGCGAATGCGCGACGGCTTGCCGTGCATCGGAATACGCAACTGGCGCAGCGTACCGCCATAGGCTTCTGCCAGTGCCTGCAATCCAAGACAGACACCGAAGATCGGCAGTTCCCGCTTGCGCGCCTTGTCGATGGTCGCCTTGCAATCGAAATCCTGCGGCGTGCCCGGTCCGGGTGACAGGACCACGAGGTCAGGTTTAACCCTGTCGAACACATCTTCGGCGACAGGCGAACGCACCGTCGAGACCGTAGCACCGGTCTGGCGGAAATAATTGGCGAGCGTGTGCACGAAGGAATCTTCATGATCAACGAGCAGGATCGATATCCCCTCACCCACCTTTGCCGCCACGCGTTCTTCCGCAATTTGATTGCTCTTCTGCGCTTCACGCACAGCCGAGATCATCGCCGATGCCTTCAATTCGGTTTCGGCTTCTTCCTCCTCCGGATTGGAATCGAACAGAAGCGTTGCACCAGCCCGAATTTCGGCCACGCCATCCTTCACGCGGATGGTGCGCAGCGTCAGGCCGGTGTTCATGTCGCCATTGAAGTGCATCATGCCGATGGCGCCGCCATACCATGCGCGCGGGCTACGTTCGTTTTCCTCAAGGAAACGCATCGCCCACAGCTTCGGTGCGCCGGTCACGGTCACAGCCCATGCATGGCTGAGGAACCCGTCGAAAGCATCCATGCCGTCGCGAAGCCGCCCTTCAATATGATCGACCGTATGGATCAGCCGCGAATACATCTCGATCTGGCGACGACCGATGACGCGTACAGAACCCGGCTCGCAGACACGGCTCTTGTCGTTGCGGTCCACGTCCGAGCACATCGTCAGCTCGGATTCATCCTTCTTGGAATTCAGCAGTTTCAGAATCTGTTCCGAATCCGAAATCGCATCTTCGCCGCGCTTGATCGTGCCGGAGATGGGGCAGGTTTCGATACGCCGTCCGTTGACCCGCACGAACATTTCCGGCGATGCGCCGACCAGATATTCGTTGTCACCCAGATTGATGAAGAACGAATAGGGCGACGGATTAATCGTCTTCAACCGGCGGAAGATTTCCGATGGCGCGGTATGGCAGCGCTCATAGAAGGTCTGGCCCGGGACCACTTCAAAGAGGTCGCCGCGCTTGAAGCTTTCCTTGGCGCGCTCTACGAGCTTCGCATATTCGCCCGGATTGTGATCGCCGCGCGCAAGCTTGGCTTCCGATGGTTTGAAGGCCTGTGCAGGCGTTGCCCGTGCGAGACCATGCGTGGATGAGCCACCGCAGGTGAATTCATAACGATCCACCCAGGCACGTGCCGCATAGTGATCGGCCACGAAGATTTCATCGGGGATGAACAGCACCAGATCGCGCTGATCGTCGGGGCGCTTCAACTTGTACTGAACCGGATCGAACTGGAACGCCAGATCGTAACCGAAGGCACCGTAAAGACCGAGATTGGCATCTTCCTCAGAGAAGAACAGACCTACAATGGCACGCAGAACGGTGAAGACCGAAGGCATGCGCGAGCGCTCTTCCTCGATGAAGGTTCCGCTCGGCTCGGCAATGGTCAGCTCGATGCGGTTTTCTTCGGCCTTGTCGACCGTTACTTCGGCAAGAGCCTTTACCGTGTCCAGGATAGGCCGCAGAAGAATGACGCCGCGCGCATTCAGCGCTTCGATGCGCATGGTGCGGGCGCGTGACGTGATGGCCACCGGAGGATCGACGATAGCCGTGTCCCATCGCGTATAGCGGCCCGGATATTCGTAGTTCGACGAAAACACCGCACCACGCCGTTCGTTCAGCGCATCGATATAGGTCTCGATCGCGCCCTTATAGGCCGTGAGGTGACGCACGCGCTCGACGACGATGCCGCCTGCCGTCTCGTGCTGGAATATCTCGCTATCCGCAATCTTCGCATTCATGATCGGCTATCCCAAATCTCAACTGTTTCCGAATATTTCCAGAACCCGGTTTCCCCGCCAGTCTTATTCAAACAGCCAAACAAAAAGGCCGCCCGGATAATCCCAGCGGCCTGTTTTCTAAACGCAAATGCACAAACGCCTGCGTGGCCGCTTTTAGCGGGCCCACCACCAACCGTTGATGACGATATTGCGCGAAATGTTCATGGACGTACTGTTAGCGTTCAATGTGTTCGCTTGCAACCGGAAAATTCAGCCACCCAAATGTGCCACGCGGGCCATCTTCGGGACAAAGTTCTACAGGTCTCGCAAAAGAAAATCCGGACAGTTTGGGGCTGTCCGGATTTCCTCAGAACCGGGATAAACGAAACGGAAGGAATGGGACGATTCCTCCAGTTTCAAACACCCCCTTACCCCATGCCAAAATTTACAGGTGCAATATAACTTTCAGTATGCGCACTATACATATCACAGGTTGCGCATAATTTACAACCTGTGATTGTTATTTGCATATATGCTTACGTTTAAGCCGAATTCATCCGAGTAGTTCAAAAATTTGTAGGACCACCCAACAAGTTTCATCTTGCGTCGGGGACCGATTTCGGATTGATTTCCGTGGCAACTCAAACACATATGCAAAAATCAAGAACAGAGCCGTCACACATAAGCGGCCATTGGGGACAACTGATGAAGAATCTCGATGCGATGGACAGGAGTATTTTGCGCGCCCTTCAGGAGAACGGGCGTCTGACCAATACCGAACTGGCCGATCGCATAAATCTCTCGCAGACGGCAACTGCAGAACGCGTCAAACGACTGACCCGTGAAGGGTATATTCTCGGCTATTCGGCACGGCTTTCACCCAAGATGCTCGACCGGGCCATGCTGGTCTTTATCGAGATCAAGCTTGATCGCACCACGCCGGAAGTCTTTGAAACCTTCTCGACCTTCACCCGCAACAATCCCGACATTCTGGAATGCCACATGGTTGCGGGCGGCTTCGATTATCTCGTCAAAGCCCGTGTATCCGACATGGATCACTATCGGCGTTTCCTTTCGGAGGCGCTTCTTTCTCTGCCCGGCGTGCGGGAATCGCACACTTACGCCGTGATGGAGGAAGTGAAGGAAACCGCCTATATCGCCGTCTGAACCGGCGACAAGCCCTACCTGAAGACATCGTTGCTGTCAGCAGAATGGCAGCAACGAACTCCCTACTTTTCACTTCCAACTTGCTATCGCTTATTTACGGGTATATACCCGCAATATGTCACATCCGTGTTTTTGTATCCTTCTGCGCCAGGCAGCCCGCAAGACATCGAGCGTCTATGACAACGCTCTGGCGCCGCTTGGCATCAATGTCGCGCAGTTCAGTACGTTGCGAAAAATCCGTCGTGCGGGTTCCATCTCGCTGACCGAACTTGCACATCTGTCCGAGCTGGATCGGTCGACCATGGGCCGCAATGCGAAGGTTCTGCAGCGCATGGGGCTGATTGAGCCTGCGGCCAGCGACGACCATCGCGAGACCAGTGTAACGCTGACGGCAGACGGTCGCGATCTTGTGGAACGCGGCGGCCCGCTCTGGGATCAGGCGCAGGAAGAAATCGAAGCCAGGCTGGGAGAGGATGGCGTGGAACAGCTGGAAAGCCTGTTACGCAGCCTCGATTGACCGGAGACCGGTTGTCCCTTGACTGAAAACAATGACCTGAAGCCACGCGCCCGTTATGGAGCGAACGGTTTCGCCATCAACCGCACGGCTGGCCAAAAGCCAGCTTGAAACCAGCTTAAACCCGAAAGCGCCAAAGATGATTTCTGCCCGCCTTGCCAGCTTTCTCGCCCAGAGGAACATCCATTACGGATGGGTCGTCGCCGCCATTACCTTCCTGACCATGCTGGCGACAGCAGCAGCCATGGGGTCTGCGGGTATCCTGATCGAACCGCTCCAGCGTGAATTCGGCTGGACGAATGCGAATATCTCCTTCGCAATGGCGCTTCGCCTCGTTCTTTTCGGCCTGATGGGGCCGTTTGCGGCAGCCTTCATGAACCAGTTCGGCTTGCGTCGTGTGGTTGCAGCCGCTCTCATCATGATTTCACTAGGGCTTGTCGGTTCCATTTTCATGACCGAGGAATGGCAGATGGTTGCGCTCTGGGGCGTGGTGATCGGCCTTGGCACCGGCATGACGGCGCTCGTGCTCGGTGCAACCGTTGCAGCACGCTGGTTCGAAAAGCGGCGCGGTCTGGTCGTCGGCCTGATGACAGCCAGTAATGCCACCGGCCAGCTCGTCTTCATGCCGATCCTTGCCAGTGTCAGCCAGACCATCGGCTGGCGAACGTCGCTCACCATCGTCGTTTGCTTCCTTGTTGCCGCGCTTGTGCTGGTTCTCGCTTTGATGCGTGACCATCCGGCGGATATCGGCTTGAAGCCTTACGGCCGCACGGCACCGCTCCCGGCACCCGGACCCAGAATGAGCTTCAGCACCATGCTGGCCTCACCCCTCGTCACGTTGCGCGAAGCGTCTTCAACGGCAACTTTCTGGGTCCTGTTCCTGACCTTCTTCGTCTGCGGCTTTTCCACAAACGGCCTGATCCAGACGCACTGGATCACGCTTTGCGGTGATTTCGGAATTGCGCCGGTCGGTGCGGCTGGCATCCTTGCCGTGATCGGCGCATTCGACCTGATCGGCACGATTATGTCCGGCTGGCTTTCCGACCGGTTCGACAATCGCTGGCTTCTGTTCTGGTTCTATGCGTTGCGCGGTCTCTCGCTGATCTATCTGACCTTCACCGACTTCACCGTCTACGAACTGGCATTGTTCGCCGTCTTTTACGGGCTGGACTGGGTGGCGACCGTGCCGCCAACCGTCAAGCTCGCCGCCGAACGTTTCGGCCCGGAAAAGGCCGGGCTGGTTTTCGGCTGGGTGTTCACCGGCCACCAGATCGGAGCCGCAGCCGCAGCCGCTTTCGCCGGGCTCGTGCGCACCGACTATGACAGCTACACCCCTGCCCTGATCCTCGCCGGTGCCATGTGTTTTGCCGCTGCGGCCATGGTGTTCATCATCAACCGTCCTGCTGCAAGGCCAGTCCTGCAGGCTTCATGATGCTATACGCTTCCTGCCCTTCCTGTTCAGTGCCAGCACGCCGAGACTGATCAGGAAGGCGGCGAGCGTGTCGGTCCAACCGGGCACCTCGCCCAGAAGAACAAGCGCCAGAACCAGAGTGATGACAGGGATCAGTGCTGATAGCGCTGCCCCTGCCGCCGTTCCCAGCAGCACAACGGCACGGTTGAAGGCAAAGACGCCAAAGGCCGAAGTAAGTACGCCCTGATAAAAACCCTGCAAGGCAATATCACCCCAGGATGTCGCGCCAAGCCCCTTGGGCAGGAAGAGCATATAGATCGGCAAATAGACAATTGCCGAGGTGACAGCCGCGATGGCCGTCGCATGCAGCCCGTCCATTCCCTTTCTGCGAAACACCATGACATAAATCGCCCACACGAGTGCCGCGACGAAAAAGAAAAAGTGCCCGAGCATTTCCGGTCCGCCCAGTTGCGACAGACCGGCGATCAGCATGGCGCCGATCAGGATCAGCACGACCCCGGACCAGCGCGACGGCGCAAGACGTTCCTTGAGAAGCGCCATACCCAGAACGGCAACCATTGCTGTCATCAGCCCCGGAATGAGCGCTGCTGCATGGGATGCCGGAGCATATTGCAGACCACAGGTGGTCAGCAGCGCATAGGGAACACCTGCTCCGGAAACCAGAAGCACAAAGCCGAGCGGACCGAGCTTGCGAAAGCCGAACCCTTTCACCAGAACCACCGGCAACAGCACCAGCCCCGCCACGCCGAAACGCAACGCAATGATGTCGAAAGGCGTCAGTGCGGTCTTGAACCCGAAACGGGTCAGGACGAACGAACCGGACCACACGAGAACCCCGGACAGCCCCCAGGCCAGACCGCGTATGGTATCGGAAGTCGAGCTTGTCGGGGTGGTTTCGGTAATTGCCGTCATGGTCACTCGCTGCAGGATAAGGGAAGAGCGCAGACTATTGCATCCCTGATATGCGCGAGCGTCACGGATAAGCGAGATATGAGATATTAGAGTTTCTTATGCCGCTCTGCTTCTGGCGTCCTGCGCCACGTCGCAGAACCGTTCGACCAGATGCCGGACCGGACTGTCGACCCGAAAAACAATATAAACGGTGCGAAACGTCGGCGGATTGAGGCGGCGCGCCCGCAATCCATGCAGATCGGCCCCCGGCAGACTGATTTCTGACAGAAGCGTCGTGCCGATGCCATGGCGCACCATTTCCAGCACCGTGGCAACGTCGCGGGTGCGCACCTGCTCGCTGCGCATTTCGCCATCGCCATGAATGATCCTGTCGATAATCATTTCGCAGCCTGCTGCGGCGATCAACTGGCGATCCCGCAGGTCCCCGGCAGTGATTGTGTCGTTGCGCATAAAGGGATCGTCACGCCGCCCCACCACGACAAGTTCTTCGCGGCCAACTTCCCGTGCTTCAAGCTCGGGTGTCGGCAGCGATGTAATGCCGAGATCGGCGATACCATCGCGCACCCATAGACTCACATCGTCGTGCCCGCCCTCGAAAGCGCTGAATTCAATACCGGGATAAAGCCGCTGAAACGTCTTTCGCAGACCGGGCAGAACATATTCAAGCTGACTTGGAATTGCCGCGACGCGCAGCCGTTCGGGCGCGCCGGAAGCACTGCACCGTGCCTGCTGCTCTATCCGGTCGACTGCCGCGAGGGCGGCCTTGGTATCGGCAAGGATCGATTGCCCGAACGCCGTCAGGGCGGCTCCATCGCGCTTTCGCGCCAGCACATCGACCCCGAGGATTTTTTCCAATGTCGCAATCGCCTGACTGGCTCCCGATTGCGTGAGCCGCAAGCGCCGCGCAGCAGCACCGACACTGCCGGTTTCCGCGACAGCTTCAAGCAAACGTAACTGGACCAGACTGATCTTCATCGCTTTCGTTCCGGGCTTTGGTTCCAGCTCAATCTTTCAATAATGCATCGCCCCAGTCGGCGCGACGTGCCCAACGGAACAGATCACCGTCGCGCTTGGTCAGAAGGCGTTCTTCCGCCCTGCCGTCATCCTTGCAGAGTTTAACCGAAACTTTGCCGCCGCCAACCCGTGTCGGCGCGATAACCCGCGCTTCCACTTCATCGACCGTCTCGCGCACCGCAGCAAGATAGATGAACTTCTCATTCTCCCACGGCACTTCGGCTTCTTTGGTCAGACGATGAATACGCGAGCGCGCAACGCGGCGCGAAAAATGGCACCAGTCAGGGGTGACCAGCGGGCAATCGAGCTGGTGCGGACAAGGCGCCGCAATGATTGCGCCTTCCGCAATAAGCGCCCGGCGTGCATCGAGAATGCGCTGCCAGCCTGCCGGTGTGCCGGGTTCCACGATCACCAGCATTTGCCGTGCCGACGCCCACAAGCGCTCAATCAGTGCCTGCCGCTTTTCAGGAGCAAGCTCGTCAAGCACATAGGCAATGGTCACGAGATCGGCTTGCGGAAAATCAAGTTTCTCCCGAACCACATCCCCTGCCCGCCAGTCGAGGTCGGAAAATCCGCAATTTTGCGAAAGATCGCTGCCCACAGCTCTGATCGCAGGACTGGCCTCGATCATCGTTGCCGAATGAAGCATGGGCCAGCATTGCTTTGCCGCCCAAAGGGCGGTTCCCGGCCCTGCACCCACATCGAGCATGGTTTGCGGCGCGAAATCGGGACAAACCTCGGCTGCACTGTCCATACTCGCGCGAACCGCCGCATAGGTCGCAGGCAAACGTGCTGCCAGATAGGCCTTCGCGGCAAGATCATCGGAAATATGCATGCGTCCGTCCCGCGTCTCGGCGCGGTAACGGCGTGAAAGCATTTCAGATGCGCGCTTCAGATCGGCCAATGCCACGCCCTCAAGCGCAGCATCTACCGCCTGTCGCAATGAAGCTGGCAGTTCCATTGCCGGTCAGCGCTCCAGAACCTGTTTCACATCGACCAGATTCGAACGGACACGCAGAATGTAGAAGCCCATCGTGGTCAGATGCGACGGCGTGAACCATGCATCCGGGCTACCGTTGGAAACGATGAAAGGCTGCATGTCGAGCGCGGCACGCATCTGCTTTTCCATCTCGTCCCACACACCGTCGAGGTGCTTCTCGGCCAGAACGCCGCGGAAATCCGAGTGTGCGGCGCGCAGCAAGCCGTAATAGGCATAGAGCTGACCATAGGCGAACCAGAAACGGTCATCTGCACGCGTATCGAACCAGCCGGCGTGGTAATTCTCGGCACGGTCCTTGAGGATGGCCGAAGTCGAACCGAGGTCGCTTGCGATACGGTCGACAAACTGGATCAGATTGTCGGCGCGGGCATCGAAGGTCGCCTGACAGTTTTCAAGCCGTCCGTTGAAGGAGCGCAGATCCTTGATCGCCGAACGGTAATAGCTCGGCGTCGGCGTCTTCGGACCGAACGGGCTCAGGCCGAAATACCACGAATCTTCGGCAAACTGCAGATTACCGCGCGCCTTTTGCAGATCGCCGTCGATCTGCGACGTGCCGCGCAGACGGCCGATATTGTCGACGAGCTCAATCGCGGTACGGCGTACCGCTGCATTGATGCCGCGCTGGAACGACGCCTTGTTGTCGAGGAATGGCGTGCGATCCCAGTCCAGACCGAAAAGACCGGTCTTGTAGAGCAGCATGGATGAAATCCACGCGTTCTGGTTCACGTTGAAATCGGTGAGATCAGCGGCAACTTCCGCTATCGCCGAGCGTGAGCATTTGCGGGCCGAAGACGGGATTTGTGCCGCCTGAACCGACTGATTCGTGGGAGCGGCATCGCCAGTCTGATTGGTTTCAGGCGTGGCAGCAGGCTGTTCCACGGGTGCTGCGGTGGACGGCGCAGCCGGTGCGGCCTGCGCCTTTACCTCTTCACCGGGCGTGGTCGCATCCTGATAGCTGTACTTGGCCGGATAGTCGGGATCGAAATTCGTCCATACCTGAGTCTGCCAGATGAAATAGACGTAAAGACCGCCAAGACCGATCACGACGACCGCAACCGCAACTTTCCACAAAATTCCGAGCCGCAGGAAAAGCCGCCACAAACCGCCGAGCGGAATGGCAATCAGGCGAGCAAGCGCGGCGATGAAACGGCCCAGGAAGGAAAAAACGCCCTTTACTGCATTCCACACTGTAAAAAATCCTTCCTTTTGCCCGAAAATCCGGGCTTTCCATCGCTTCTGCATCGCCCATGGACCTATGCATTACAAGTCCCGTTCGCAAGCAGCCAAACCTGAAAAGGCTTCACGCTCTCAAATAGAGTGTGCTCATCTTTTCGACAACCTGGAACGGTCATCCAACTGATTTTATCCGTCATTTTCCGCTGACAGGGTTGAATCCCGAGGGCCGATCCGTAACATGGCGCCAACTCGCTTCGGCCAAATGCGTGGCAATCCAGCCCGTTTCCCCTTGGCCGACGGTTCCGGAAAATGATGAGTGACAGCAGTTTCAAGTCAGGTGCGAAACGGTTTTCCGCCGGAAACTGCGACCAACGTCGCAATCGAGAACATTTTCGCCGCTGTGGTACTTGAATGGCGCAATCTTTGGTGTTTGCTAAAGCTGGAACCGGAAAAACAATCAATCCGTCAAAACGGCCCGGTAAATGGAGAGAACAATGAAGTCCGTATCGACCTATATGCTTACGCTTGCCTTGGGTGGGCTTGCCACGGGAACGGCAATGCTGAGCGCGCCTGCAACCGGTTTCGCCGCCGAACCTGAAAGCTGCTCGACCGTCCGTTTCTCGGATGTCGGCTGGACCGACATCACCTCGACGACCGCGGTGGCGACAGAAATCCTGAAAGGTCTCGGCTACAAGACGGACATCAAGGTTCTTTCCGTGCCGGTGACCTATGCATCGCTGAGCAAAAAGGACATCGACGTCTTCCTCGGCTACTGGAACCCGTCCATGACCGCCGACCTCCAGCCCTATCTGGACAACAAGACCGTCGAGACGCTGCGCACCAATCTGACCGGCGCGAAATACACGCTTGCCGTGCCAAAATATGCTTATGACGAAGGCCTCAAGGACTTCAAGGATATCGCCACGTTCAAGGATAAGCTCGGCGGCAAGATCTACGGCATCGAGCCGGGCAATGACGGCAACCGCCTGATCCTCGACATGATCAACAAGGATGCCTTCGGCCTCAAGTCATTCGAGCTGGCGGAATCGTCCGAGCAGGGCATGCTGGCGCAGGTCGCGCGCAGCATCAAGAGCAAGGAACCGGTCGTCTTTCTGGCATGGGAGCCTCATCCCATGAACAAGCGTTTCGAAATCGCGTATCTCACCGGTGGTGACGATTTCTTCGGCCCCAATCTCGGCGGCGCCAAGGTCGAAACCAACGTTCGCACCGGCTACACGCAGGAATGCCCGAATGTTGGCAAGTTCCTCACCAATCTGGAATTCAAGCTCGATATCGAAAACGACATCATGGGCAAGATTCTCGATGATGGCGAAGAGCCTTCGAAGGCTGCAACCAACTGGCTGAAAGCCAATCCGGGCGCACTCGACCAGTGGCTCGCCGGTGTAACCACCGTCGACGGCAAGGAAGGCCTGCCAGCCGTCAAGGCGGCACTCGGTCTTTAATCCCGACATGCTGCCGGGCGGCGACAAACGCGGCCCGGCAGTTTCAAGGATGCCCGCACCCTTTCTCTTTGTTTTTACGCATTATCCTACGCAAATCGCATCGCACCTTTGCCGGAAATGCTCTAGCACGCAGCAGGAGACTTGATCGTTGAACTGGCTGACGGACTACAAGATCCCTGTCGGACCGACCGCCAAATCCGTGGTGGACTGGCTGACGGACAATATGGGCGGCTTTTTCGATACCCTCGCCGCCGTCATGCAAAGCCTCATTGACGGGCTGCTTTTTCTTCTCAAGCTCCCGCACCCTCTGCTTCTCATCGCAATCTTCGCTGTCATCGCGTGGCTGATCCAGCGTCGTATCTCGGTGGTCGTGCTGACCGTGATCGGCTTCCTGTTCATCATCAATCAGGGTTACTGGGATCGAACGCTCGAAACCCTGACCCTCGTTTTGTCAGCTTGCTTTCTCTGCATGGCCATCGGCGTGCCGCTCGGCATCGCCGCAGCCCATCGCCCCGCGCTTTACGCCGCAATGCGTCCTGTGCTCGATCTGATGCAGACCCTGCCGACATTCGTCTACCTGATCCCGGCCATTGTCTTCTTCGGCATCGGTATGGTGCCGGGCCTGCTTGCAACGGCAATCTTCGTTCTGCCTGCGCCGGTGCGATTGACCCACCTCGGCATATCGTCCACACCCTCATCGCTGATCGAAGCGGGTGAAGCGTTCGGTGCGTCGCGTTCTCAGCTCTTGTGGAAGATTGAGCTGCCTTATGCCATGCCGCAAATTCTTGCCGGTCTGACTCAGACAATCATGCTGTCGCTTTCGATGGTGGTCATTGCAGCCCTTGTCGGCGCAGATGGCCTCGGCGTACCGGTTGTCCGGGCGTTGAACTCAGTCAATACCGCACTCGGTTTCGAGGCTGGACTTGTCATCGTCGTGGTCGCCATCGTGCTCGACCGTATCTTCCGCGCCGGACGCGAGAAATAGCATGATCCCGAAAAGTGGAAATCGGTTTTCGGAACAGATCATGCTCCAACAAAGATCAGGAGCACGCGGATGACCATCATCGCACTCGAAGACGTCTGCATCATTTTCGGCAGCAATGTCGATGACGCACTTGCTCTTGCGGATCGCGGCGCCACCCGTTCCCAGATTCAGGCTGAAACCAATCTCGTGCTGGGCGTGCACAACTGCACACTCAACATTGAGGAAGGTGAAATCCTCGTTCTGATGGGGCTGTCAGGCTCGGGCAAATCCACCCTTCTTCGCGCAATCAACCGGCTCAATCCGATTTCGCGCGGGCGCGTTCTCGTACGGGAAGGCGAGCGCGCCATAGATGTCGGCAAGGCCGACCGCGGAACCCTGCGCCATCTGCGCACCGAACTCGTCTCCATGGTGTTCCAGCAGTTCGGCCTGCTGCCCTGGCGTACGGTTGAAGAAAACGTCGCTTTCGGCCTGGAAATTTCCGGTATGGGCAAGGAAGACCGCCTTGCCAAAGCGCGCGACCAGCTTGAACTTGTCGGTCTGCAGGACTGGGCCAAGCGCAAGGTTGGAGAACTTTCCGGCGGCATGCAGCAACGCGTCGGGCTTGCCCGCGCTTTTGCAACCGGCGCACCGATTCTGCTGATGGATGAGCCATTCTCGGCCCTCGATCCGCTGATCCGCACGCGCCTGCAAGACGAGTTGCTGGCCTTCCAGTCACGATTGAAAAAGACCATCGTTTTCGTCAGCCACGATCTCGATGAAGCCATGAAGATCGGCAATCGCATCGCCATCATGGAAGGCGGGCGTATCGTTCAGTGCGGCACGCCGCAGGAGATTCTCCTGCAGCCTGCCGACGACTATGTCGCTGACTTCGTTGCCCATATGAACCCGCTCGGCGTGCTTCGGGCAGGCGACATCATGGTGCCCTTCGATCGCCAAGCAGCGCCACGTCCTTTTGCGGCCACTGCCCGGCGCGAAACGCTGGTGCGCGAGTTGATGAATGCGGTGGCAGACAGCAGCGGCGATGTTGGCATCATCGAAAACGGCGCCATCGTCGGCAAGATTGCAGCAGATGACATCGTGCGCGCCCTCGCCTGGCATCAGCAACGCGGAACGTCCAGCTAGAGCGGAATGCGCTTATATTCGTTCGCGCTTTTGCTGGAGATGCTCAAAACAAAAAACCGCACATTTTCATGTGCGGTTTTTTTCATTTCAGACTGCATATAGATGTAGATCAGCTATGCGCTGCCTGTCTGGCAGCAGCGCGTGCTTCAACGCGAGCCTTGATGGCATCGACATCCGCACGCGGCGTCGCAGCAAAGAGCTTCTTCGTATAGTCATGCTGCGGATTGTTGAAAACGTCGTCACGCAAGCCGTATTCAACCACCTCACCGAAATACATCACCATCACCTCATCGGCGATGTAGCGCACGACCGAAAGGTCATGACTGATGAAAACATAGGTGAGACCGAACTCTTCCTGCAGATCAGACAGCAGGTTCAGAACCTGTGCCTGCACGGACAGATCGAGCGCGGAAACCGGCTCGTCGAGAATGAGCAGCTTCGGGTTGAGCATCAGCGCACGCGCAATGGCGATACGCTGGCGCTGGCCGCCGGAGAACATATGCGGATAGCGGTTGAAGTGTTCGCGACCGAGGCCGACCTTCAACAACATCTGCATAGCCTTCGCGCGACGCTCCTCGGCTGACATGTTCGTATTCAGCAGCAGAGGCTCGGCCAGAACGTCACCGATCTTCTGGCGCGGATTGAGCGAGCCATACGGGTTCTGGAAAACGATCTGCACCTTCTGGCGCATTTCGGGCGTCAGGCCATCGCGAGCGATGTTCACATCCTTGCCGCCGATCTTCAATTCGCCGGAGGTCTGCGGATCGATCATGGTGAGAATACGAGCCAACGTGGACTTGCCGCAGCCCGATTCACCGACAATCGCCAGCGTCTTGCCTTTTTCGACCTTGAAGCTCACGCCCTTGACGGCATGAACCACTTTCGGTTTGCCAAACAGACCGCCGCCAACATGATAATCGCGCTTGATATCGCGCGCCTCGAGAACAATCTCGCTCATCACGCTTCTCCCGCACCATTATTTTCAAAGACGAAATCGGACACCGTTGGAAGGCGGTCGCCGGTCGCATTTTCCGGCAGGGCCGAAAGCAGTGCACGGGTGTAAGGATGCTTGGGCGCAGAGAACAGCGACAGCACGTCGGCATCCTCCATCTTGTGGCCCTTGTACTGCACAATTACCCGGTCGGCAGTTTCTGCAACGACACCCATGTCATGGGTAATCATGATGAGCCCCATGCCGTGTTCCACCTGAAGCCGCATCAGCAGATCGAGAATCTGCTTCTGGATCGTCACGTCGAGAGCAGTCGTCGGCTCGTCGGCGATGAGGAGCTTCGGGTTGCAGGCAATCGCGATAGCGATCATGACGCGCTGGCACTGACCGCCCGACATCTGGTGCGGGAAGCTCTTCAAACGCTCCGCTGCATCGCGAATGCCGACCAGTTCCAGGAGCTCAATGGCGCGGGCACGGCTCGCCGAGCCGTTCATGCCCATATGCTGCTTCAGCACTTCCTCAAGCTGATACCCGACCGTGAAGCAGGGGTTGAGGCTGGCAACAGGTTCCTGGAAAATCATCGAAATATCACGACCGATGATCTTGCGGCGCTCCTTGTCGGACATTGCCTGCAAGTCCTTGCCATCGAAGGTCATGGTGTCTGCGGTAACAGTTGCCGTCTTGGGCAGAAGCCCCATGACGGCAAGCATGCCGACCGACTTGCCTGAACCGGACTCGCCGACAATCGCAAGCACTTCGCCCTTGTCGACCCTTATGTCGATCCCGTCGACCGCCCGGAACGGGCCGGTCGAGGTGTCGAAAGAAACCGTGAGGTTCTTGATTTCAAGCAGAGCCATCGATCAGCTCCTCTTCAGTTTCGGGTCAAGCGCATCGCGCAGACCGTCGCCAATCAGGTTGATGGCGAGAACAGTAATCAGGATAGCAAGGCCGGGGAAAGTAACGATCCACCAGGCACTCAGGATGAACTCACGCGCTTCGGCAAGCATCGTGCCCCATTCTGGCGTTGGCGGTTGCGCGCCCATGCCAAGAAAGCCCAGAGCCGCAACGTCGAGGATGGCGTTGGAAAACGACATCGTTGCCTGCACCACAAGCGGAGCAAGGCAGTTCGGCAGAATGGTCTTGAACATCAGGCGCAGCTTGCTTGCACCGGCAAGCTTGGCCGCGGTCACATATTCGCGTTCCTTTTCCGCCATGACGGCGGCGCGGGTGAGACGCGAGAAGTGCGGCAGCAGAACCAGCGTGATCGCCAGAACGGCATTGATCAGACCCGGCCCGAGGATCGCCACCAGAACCAGAGCCAGCAGGAGCGACGGGAATGCCAGGATAACGTCCATGATGCGCATGAACACCGTATCGACGCCGCCACCGAAATAGCCGGTGATGAGGCCGATGGTGATGCCGAGGCACATCGAAATAATGACGATGACAAAGCCCACGAGCAGCGAATATTGCGCGCCATAGATCAGGCGGGACAGAATATCACGCCCGACAGCATCCGTTCCCAGAAGGAACTGGGTCGAACCGCCATCTTCCCAGAAGGGTGGAACCTTCACGAATTGACGGAACTGTTCCGTAGGATCGTGCGGCGCAATCAATGGAGCGAAGATCGCCACCAGAATAATCGCGAGGAATACGAAAAGACCGATCACAGCGCCACGGTTGACGCTGAAATAAAACCAGAAGTCCTTCAGCGCACGCATCTTGCCAATGTCGTTCGCGGCTTCCGGCTGAATAGCTGAGTGTGTCATGATACCCTCACTTGTGCCGGATACGCGGATTGATAAGGCCGTACAGCAGATCCACGACCAGATTCACCAGCATGATGATGAATGCAATCAGCAGCAGTCCGCTTTGCACGACCGGATAATCGCGACGGAAAATGGAATCGAGCATCCATTTGCCGATACCGGGCCATGAGAAGATCGTTTCGGTCAGGATCGCACCAGCCATCAGAACGCCGACCTGCAGGCCGATGGTCGTGATAACAGGGATCATCGCGTTGCGAAGTGCGTGCAGTCCGACAACGCGACGAACCGGCAGGCCCTTGGCGCGAGCGGTGCGCACATAGTCCTCGCCTAAAACTTCCAGCATGGCGGAGCGGGTTTGACGCGCGATAACGGCGAGCGGAATGGTCGCAAGCACGATGGTCGGCAGGATGAGATGCGAGACCGCCGAGGCGAAAGCGCCCTTCTGATCCGACAGCAGACTGTCGATCAGCATGAAACCGGTCACAGGCGGGAAGAAATAGAGCAGCGAGATACGACCGGAAACCGGTGTCCACTGCAGCACGCCCGAGAAGAAAATGATGAGCAGCAGCGCCCACCAGAAAATCGGCATCGAATAACCGACCAGCGAAATGCCCATCAGGCCCTGATCGAACCACGAGCCGCGCTTGACAGCAGCGATGACGCCGGCAGGAATGCCAAGGAGAATAGCCACAATGATCGCGCAGATGGACAACTCGACAGTTGCAGGAAACAGCGCGAAAAATTCGACGAGAACAGGCTTCTTGGTCACCAGAGACTGACCGAAATCGCCGTGCAGCAGGTTCCAGACATAATCCAGATATTGCTGCCAGATCGGGCGATCGAACCCAAGTTGCGCCATCAGTTCGGCGTGGCGCTCAGGGCTTACGCCGCGTTCGCCGGCCATCAGTAGCACAGGATCGCCAGGAAGAACCCGGACGAAGGCGAAAGCCACGATTGTGATGCCTATGAAGGTCGGAACCAGATAGACGAGCTTGTTGAATATGAAGCGGAACATACAAAAACTCCGACCGGGTGCAGGGGATCACCCTACACCCGGCCGCTTGTGTTGTCAGATTTTACTCGGAAATATCAACGTCTTCGAAGCGATAATCGCCGAGCGGGCTCTGTTTGAAGCCCGTAACCTTGGCCGACATCGGCACGAAGACCGTCGAGTGAGCAAGCGTATTCCAAGGAGCCTGCTCCTTAAAGATTACCTGCGCTTCTTCGTAAAGCTTCGTACGCTCTTCCTGGCTAGTCGAAACCTTGGCCTTCTGGATCAGGTCTTCGAACGGCTTGTAGCACCACTGGGCGCGGTTGTTGTTGCCAACACCGGCGCAGCCGAGAAGCGTGCCCAGGAAGTTGTCCGGATCGCCGTTGTCACCGGTCCAGCCGAGGATGACGGAACCGTCACGGTCCTTGTCGGACGACTTCTTGAGGTATTCGCCCCATTCCATCGAAACGATCTCGGCACTGACGCCAACCTTGGCCAGATCGGACTGCATGAGTTCAGCAGTACGACGTGCGTTCGGCATGTACGGACGGCTGACAGGCATGGCCCACAGCTTCATCTTCAGATCCTTGACGCCAGCGGCTTCGAGAGCCTTCTTGGCAGCTTCCGGATCGTACTTGTCGTCCTCGACCTTGTCGTTATAGCCCCACATTGTCGGCGGGATCGGGTTCTTGGCAACCTGGCCCTGCCCCTGGAACACGGCATCGACGATGGCCTGCTTGTTGATAGCCTGGTTCAACGCCTTGCGCACTTCCGGCTTGTCATAAGGTGCCTTCAGCGTGTTGTACGCGAAGTAAGCAACATTGAGGCCAGCCTGTTCGTCAACCTTGAGGTTGGAATCGGCCTGAAGGCCCTTGATGTCTGCCGGAGCAGGATAGGACATCAGGTGGCATTCGCCAGCCTTGAGCTTCTGCGCGCGGACAGCAGGATCGGTCGTGATTGCGAAGACGAGATCGTCGATCTTCGGCTTGCCACCCCAATAGTTTTCGTTGGCCTTGAAGCGGACGACGGCGTCCTTCTGGTAGGCGACGAACTGGAAAGGACCAGTACCGACCGGAACCTGATTGAGATCGTCCTTCTTGCCGTCGGCGGCAAGCTTGTCCGTGTATTCCTTCGAAATGATCGAAGCGAAAGGCATCGAGATATTTGCGAGGAACGGCGCTTCTGGACGGTTCAGCACAAACTTGACGGTATAATCGTCAACCTTGGTGATTTCCTTGATCAGCGCACCCATTTCCATGCTGTCGAAATATTCGTAGGTGATGCCAGCGGTGTACTGGTGCCAAGGATTGTCCTTGTTGCGCATGCGATCAAACGAGAAGATCACGTCGTCAGCGTTGAAATCACGGGTCGGCGTGAAATAGTCGTTCGAATGGAACTTGACGCCCTTGCGCAGATGGAAGGTGTATTCCAGACCATCGGCGGAAACATCCCAGCTTTCTGCGAGACCCGGCACGACTTTCGTCGTTCCGTTTTCGAATTCGGCAAGGCGGTTGTAGACCGGATGTGCCGAGGCATCGAACGTATCGCCGCCGGTATAGGCAGCCGGATCGAAGCCTTCAGGCGAAGCCGGCGAGCAATATACAAAGGTCTTTGCCGATGCAGCACCGCTCATCAGAGCCACCAGCGCGGTTGCTGCCAGGAGTTTTTGGTAGAATTTCATTATTGTCCGCCTCCACGGAAAAGCATGCCGCGCGCACCCCATTGCCCGCAGCTTGCGCTTATCGAAACGCGTGGACTGTCACTTTGCAAGCGCAATCTGTAGAACCAGTTCACATTCTCAACGGGTTTTGGCCCCAATGGTTAGATTTTTATTCCATCAATCGACGAAATTTCGAAATATTGCGCTAAAGCCCCTTGATTTATAATATTATTCGCACGCATTTTGCATGGGATAATGCAACTTATGCATCACCGACTCAGGCGCGACGTCAATGCGGCCGATCAATCGGAAATTGCTTGCAGTTTTGAATGTCCGGCATAAGTACTCCACCGAATTCGCTGGCTCTATCGAATAAGGCACAGTATTAAGTGGATAATATTAGTCATATTTGAGTCTGACAGCCATGCCTGAAACCAATCCAATTCGCCCGACCACGCCTGAAGCCATTCAGCTTGCCAAAACCCTGTTGCGGGCATCGCGCTACGGTGCCATCGCCGTTTCCGACGCTGCGACCGGCAGGCCACTGGCAAGTCGTGTCTCCGTAGCGACGGATATGGACGGAACGCCTCTCATTCTGGTTTCCGGATTGGCGGCACACACACCGGGGCTGCTGGCAAACCCGGCCTGCTCGCTTCTGCTCGGCGAGGTTGGCAAGGGAGACCCCCTCGCCCATGCGCGCGTCACGCTTCATTGTCAGGCCCGGAAAGTTGAGAGAACAGCCGCTGACTACCCCCGCATTCGGCGACGTTATCTCAATCACAATCCGAAGGGTTCGCTTTATGTGGATCTTGGAGACTTTGTCTTTTTCCGGCTTGAACTGGAAAGCGCCAGCTTGAATGGTGGCTTTGGCAAGGCATTCAACCTGACACAGGACGACTTGCTCTGCGCTGCGTCGATCAGCGCGGACTTTGCCGAAAGCGAGCAAAATGCGCTCGACAGCATGAACGAGTATCACGCACCAAAAATTGCGCAAATTGCTCAACAGCTTTTAAAAGCGGGAACCGTCAAAGATCAGCAGAAGGCGATAGGATTGGATCCGGATGGCGTCGACATCGCCAATGGCGACCTTGTTCTGCGTTACGTTTTTCCTTCGAATCCACCTTCCGTAAGGGAAGCTGTTACAGCACTGACCAAACAGTAAATAAAGTCCCCTGAAACAAAACCGCATTTTTTTTGGGACGAAATTGCACGTCTTTATACTGGATTGAATATAAGCAAGGGCTTTTCAAATTCTGCATATGGCATTATTTTCAATATGCATGCTTATGAAAATTCGCATGTATATTTTTAACTTTGTCGAGTCTTACGGGGGTATGACGGCAAATGAGCAACGAGAATACTTTCTTTGATTTAATTGAAAATGTAGATCAGGCTGCCGACTTCCTGTCGGCACTTGCTAACAATAAGCGATTACTAATTTTATGTAAGTTGCTTCATAATGAAATGTCGGTAGGTGCGCTTGCCAAGGCGATTGACCTTAGCCAATCCGCCTTGTCTCAGCACCTGGCAAAATTGCGAGCCCTTGACCTCGTTTCTACCCGTCGCGACGCGCAGACCATCTATTATATGGTCTCTTCGCCGCATATCGAGTTGATGTTGTCGACACTTTCAAGTCTGTATATGAGTCCAACACCGCGCAGACATAATCTGGCGGCAGTCGCTCACGCATAATCACATGAGGTCACAGCCGTGCGATGAACCAAGACACTCATTCGCACGGCTGCGTCCAGCAGATCGACGATCCGAACGACATCCGCTTGTCCCCTTATCGCGATATTCGCGAAAAGGATCTTGTAGGACGCCAGCAGCGGTTTATCGCTGAAGGTAAAGTGGTTCTGAACGTCCTGTTCTCATCTTCGGCACGTTTTGAGACAGAATCACTGCTCGTTCTGGAGAACCGGCTTGCGGGCCTCGGCGAACAACTCAGCCAATTGCCCTCAGAGGTTCCTGTCTATTCCGTTCCACAAACTGTTATGGACGCGGTCGCGGGATTTCATGTCCATCGCGGCATTCTTGCAGTAGGCCGTCGCAAGACGCCGCCAAGCCTTCAGGCAATGCTGGATACCCTGCCCGCAAAATCACTCGTCGTCGTTTTGTGCGGCATTTCCAATCACGACAATGTCGGTTCGATCTTCCGCAATGCCGCCGCTTTCGAAGCCGACTGCGTCCTGATGGACGATACGTGCTGCGACCCGCTTTACCGCAAGGCTATTCGGGTATCGGTCGGCGCCACGCTGAAAGTTCCCTATTTCCACGGTGGAAGCATTGATGAGATCATCGCTGCGCTGGGCGATGCCGACTTCAACCTGCTTGCGCTCAGCCCGTCATCGTCGCTCAGTGTCTACGATGCGACCAAGCACGGCCGACAGGCGCTCTTGCTCGGCACGGAAGGCGAAGGATTACCGCCACGCCTGCTTGAGAAGCTGCAAACAGCGCGAATTCCCATGTCCACTGCGTTCGACAGCCTGAATGTTGCAACCGCATCCGGCATCGCCTTGTCGCGCTTCAGCAAGTTTCAGTAGATTTCTCGTTTACCTGACGATGGCAATACCGCTGCTATCAACCGGCCGTCGATGGCTGCCAATCCTGCGGCGATCATTGCCATGCCGATCAAATGCTTGGCTTGCAAAGTCTCGCCAAGAAAGAGCACTCCGAGCAGGATTGCACTAACGGGAATGAGAAACGTCACCAGCATGAGATTGACCGCGCCCGCCGTCGAAAGAATGCGGAAAAAGAGAACATAAGCGAGTGCTGTTGAAAGAAGCGCGATACCGGCCAGCGCTCCCCAGACTGCCGCGCTCGGAGCGGCCAGCGTCCAGGGATGATCGACCAACAAAGCCACCGGAATGAGCATGACGGTCGTGGCCGTCACCTGGCCGGTAGCGGTTATCAACGGCGCGACCCCCATCGCTTTGAAGCGGCGACCGAAAATTCCCGCCAGCGAATAAGAAAAAGCAGCACACAGAATCGCAAGCTGCGGCCACAGATTGCCTCCAAGCCCGCCGATGGCATCGGGTCCGATCATGATTGCTACACCGCAAAAGCCGATCAAAACGCCAGCAATTTTGTTCCGGGTGATCTTTTCATCCGCCGTCAGAAAATGCGCAACAATGACGCCGAAGAGCGGTGTCGTGGCATTGAGGATGGAAGCCAGCCCGCTGGCAATCTGGGTCTGCCCCCAGACGATGAGACAGAAAGGCAGCAGATTATTGAGAAAGCCCATTCCGAAAAACGCCAGCCATACACGGCGGTCTTTCGGCAGCGACAGGCCCATCATGCGAATCAATACGACCAAAGCGAGCGCAGCCAGCCCCACCCGAAGCGTGACGATACTGAAAGGCGGCAATTCTCGAACAGCAATGCCGTTGAAGAAGAATGAACCGCCCCAGAGAACGGAAAGAACAAGAAGCATCGCCCATTCCTTCCACCCCATCATTTTCTGCGCCGTCATCTTCAAGACCTCTGAAGCCAAAGCTTGGAGCGCATCCCGAAAAGCGTGGAACGGTTTTCGAATAAGATGCGCATCAAAACAAAAAGTTGGAGCGCCGATCTGATTCGGCCGGATCAAAACGCGCTCAAAATACCGCTCACTATGAGCTTAGACGCAGCCAGTGCAATTGACTCCCCGTTTGTCGCTTTCAAACTCTGGAGCATGTATCTCGAAAGTGGAAACCGGTTTCGGAATAAAGGCATGCATAACAACGAATGCTCTAACTGAGATAGCATCTTGCTGACACACATAAAAAAAGCGGATGCTCTCGCACCCGCTTTTCATTCATCGATCAGAAAAAGCTTCAAGCTGCCGAGGCACTTGCCGTGTTGGCAACAAGGCGGCGCAACATCTCTTCTGCCTGTGGCTCGCGTTCCGAACGGCCAATAAAGCCGCCGCCAAAGACGCGCGCAGTGTTGCTTTCATCGGAATAAAGCACGCAGGCCTGTCCCGGAGCGATACCGCTTTCACCATCGACCAGCTCAACCCAAGTCTGGCCATCGGCATGGCGCAGCACGGCAGGGCGTGGCGGTCGGGTCGAGCGAACCTTCGCGAATACTTCCATTCCGCCTTCAGGCAAATCGCTGATCGGCGCATCGCCCAGCCAGTTGATGTCACGCAGGAAGACTTTGTGCGTTTCCAGCGCTTCACGCGGACCGACGATAACCCGCGCATTGGCGGCATCGAGATGCACGACATAAAGCGGTTCACCTGTGGCAACGCCAATGCCACGGCGCTGGCCAACGGTGTAGTGTACAATGCCATCGTGGCGGCCGAGCGTGCGGCCATCGATATGGACAATATCGCCGGGATTGGCCGCTTCCGGCTTCAGTTTGGAGATAATGTCGGAATATTTGCCCTGCGGCACGAAGCAAATGTCCTGGCTGTCCTGTTTCTTGGCGACAGTCAGGCCCATTTCCTCTGCAATTTCACGCACCTGTGCCTTCGGCAGATGACCGAGCGGGAAGCGCAGATAATCGATCTGCTCCTGCGTGGTTGCAAACAGGAAATAGCTCTGGTCGCGATCCGTATCGACCGGACGATAAAGCGCACGGTGCGCACCATTGGCGCGGCTGCGAATGTAATGTCCTGTCGCCAGCGCGTCGGCGCCAAGATCGCGTGCGGTCTGGAGAAGATCGGCGAACTTGACCGTCTGGTTACAGGAGACGCATGGAATCGGTGTTTCGCCGCTGACATAGGAATTCGCAAATGGATCGATCACAGCTTCGCGGAAGCGTGCTTCGTAATCGAGAACATAATGCGGAATGCCGAGACTTTCCGAAACGCGGCGGGCATCTTCGATGTCCTGTCCCGCACAGCAGGAACCAGCGCGATGAACGGCTGCGCCATGATCATAAAGCTGCAGCGTCACGCCAACGACATCGTAACCTTCACGTTTGAGAATCCCGGCCACAACAGATGAATCGACGCCACCCGACATGGCGACGACAACGCGCGTGTCTTCCGGCTTTCCCGGCAGATCGAGGCTGTTCAGGCTCATGATTGATTCCAGCTTCCGGGCATACGCCCTGCTTCTCAAAATTTAGATTTCTGCGCCCTATATAGGCTAAAGTGCGGCAATTTGCCAAGGGTCCGGGAACAATCATTGTCCAGATTGCGACAGGCAAGGCACACTTCCCCGTGAGGTTTTCCAGACATATGTCGCAAAAACGCCGGCAATAGGGCGAAAACGAAAATTTTTCCAAGTCTTACCAGAGAGTTACCAGCTGCTTAGGTAATTTTTAAAGCTGTCGCGTTAGTCTCACACTCGATTAGGTCCTTGAGTGTTGTGTAGAGAGTACAATGACCGATCTGGTAAGACCGCGTATAAAATATGTTATCGGTCCTGATGGCAGCCCGCTGACCATTGCGGACCTTCCCCCCGCCAATACAAGGCGCTGGGTCATCCGCCGCAAGGCCGAAGTTGTCGCTGCTGTTCGCGGCGGACTTCTGAGCCTTGAGGAGGCATGCCAGCGTTATACATTGACGGTGGAGGAGTTCCTTGGCTGGCAATCCTCGATCGACGAGCATGGTCTCGCCGGTCTCAGGACCACCAGAATACAACAATATCGTCACTAAGACCTGTCTCGCCAAAACCGGGACAGGTTTTGGAAGGACGGGGATCATGGCCTCGGTGGAACAATATCTTCCGTGCTTGTCATGGATCGACAAATCGAAAACCGGCCCACGTGGCCGGTTTTTATTTGCACATTCCGTTCCTATGTTGTGAACTTGATGCGTTGATCAGAACACGTATTTGTTCAGGAGGATGGCATGAGCGGGACTATCGAGATTCGCAAGGAAGACAGCTCCGACGGCGGACGCTATGCGGCTGTTCTTGACGGCAGCGAAGCCGAAATGACCTATACGAAGCTTGGTCCCTCATTGATTTCCATCGACCACACTTTCGTGCCGGATACGATGCGTGGCAAAGGCGTCGCGCAGGCGCTTGCCAAGAATGCCGTTCTGGACGCGCGGCGCAGCGGATGGAAAATCATCCCGCGCTGCAGCTTCATGCACGCGCAGGCGATGCGTCATCCCGACTGGTCGGATGTTTTCGGCAAGGAATAATCGCTGAACTAAAGCATGTCTCCCAAAAGTGGGAACCGCCTTCGCGGGGAAATCAGTCCACTGGGCTGATTTCTGATTTCGCAACAATGGGATAAAGATGCACGTAAAAACAAAGAGATAGAGCATTTCCAACGATTCGATTTAAACTGGAAATGCTCTATTGCAGGTCGCGAATGCGGCGCGCCAGACTTTTGGGGCCGGATTTCTTGTCTTTTCCTGTGTCAGATTTTTCTGCCGCTTCAAGAATTGAATGGATCGGAGATTCCGGTCCTTCTTTTTCAGCGGTCGCAGCCACCATACGGGCGGCGAGCACGGCCATTTCTTCACGAAGCGCTGCATTCTCGCGTTCGATTTCGGCCAACTCGGGGTTGTCACTCGCGCCAGCATTCTTACGGCTATAGCGCTCGATTTTTTCCTGCGCGTCGGAAAGCTCGGATATCAGCTTTTCAAGCTTCTGCTGCAGTTCACCATTGCGCCGCTTTTCGCTTTTCAGCTCCGTTTGTGCAGAGGTCAACTGGGTCGAAACTTCGTTGTAACGTGCTGCGGCTTCCTTGCGATCTCGACGCATTTCAGTCATCTCGTTTGTCAGACGGCTGTACTCCGTCTCGCTTCCACTTATTTCGATACGCAAGGTATCGGCCAGTCCCTCGAGCGCGCTGTAGTGGCTCTGCATCCGTTCCAGTTCCGCCTGGAGGATTTCTGCTTTTTCCAGCGCCGTGTCACGCGCCGCCTCGGCTTCTTTCGTCACCCGCTCGTGCTCTTCCAGTTGCTTCTCGATCTCCGCCTGGCTTCCTTCGAGGAGCGGAATGCGTTTCAGCTCTTCATATTGCCGGGCGAGCGTCACCTTCTGTTCCGCGTTCTTGTGGCGTTCGAGCTTCAGCAATTGTTCCTGACGGCTGACTGCAACGGCGTGTTCGGCGCGCAACCCGTCGCGGTCGGCACGTATCTCGGCCAGCGTTATCGGCAGTTCCGCCTGAACCTGCCGGCGCGCCAGAAAAAAGGCGCGTCGCCAGACCGAAGGGCCGAGCAGAACCACGACGAAAACTGTCACAAGAACGCCGAATATGAAAAAGAGAGCGGACTGGATCACGATTTCAAATAGGCCCGAGCGGTTTCAGACAAATATTTCCTATTCATAGTGCGCAATCGACCGTCTTTCCAGCCAGCTAAAACAATCTCCGGCTGAAAAGACACCTATGCGCAACTAATCCTTAAAACGGATTCCACGTCGGCGCAGCGGACAGCTTCAGATAACCGATATTCACACCTAGCCTCGCGCCCACACCGGTGCGGATCGGCACCAGCATGATGTTCTCGCGTTTCAGGACGTTGAAGCCGACACCCGCAATGACATAGGCAGAGCCTGCAACACCGGCATAACGACCGTAAAGGTTCTGGATGTCGTCGAGATTGTAGACGAGCATCATCACACGAGAACCCTGCCCGCCGAAATCCCAGCCAAGTGAAGGGCCTTGCCAGTAGGTCTTATGGTCGCCTGCGTTCTTGGTATAGAGCGTGCCTTCGCCGTAGGTCAGGCCGCCGATGAAAGCGCCGGAGCCTTCTTCACCAAGAATATAGCCGTTGGGCAGACCAAAACTCTGGAACGCCTTTTCGACCGCGCTTGCGATGCCACCCGAAGTCGACCCGAAGAACCTGTGACCAGATTCGACGATTTCCTCGGCAGTGTATGTGTTCTGTGCTCTGGCCTGATTTGGCAGAGCGATGAAAGAAACAAACAGCGCCGCAAAAAACGCAACGAAGCACGCCGCATTGCGGAATCTGATTTGCGACAGGGATTGTATGGCCATGTAAAATTCCTTTTGGCTCTCCGCTCCTCTGTCTGACGGCCCTGTTAAAAGCCAGACCACGTCTCTTACGGACATTTCGGTCGAATCGCACCTATTTTAGACCCGAATTTATTGTCCAAACCTTTAAGCATCGAAATTGGCTTTACGAAGGCATACGATTTCCAGCTTTTCACACTGATGTGAGGGAATGCCGGAGCCCGAAAGAACCGGAAAGAGAGCTTTGTTGCGGCGGTCCGACGGCGCGTGTATCCAGTTAAATCGATATTCCGGGCGATTCGCCCACCTTCATGCAGCGCGCAAACTCTGGCTTTGCGAACTGTCTCGTCAACCGATAACGGTCTGCTCATCCAACACGCCGGGACGAGCAGGATCGATCCGCGTTCCGGAGAAAACGCCATGCCAATGCCCGTTACCCTTTCTGCGCTCGACCTCGGTGCGCTTCTGTGCAGCAGGATCTGTCATGACATCATTTCGCCGGTTGGCGCGATCAATAACGGCCTGGAACTGCTGGAAGAAGGCGGAGCCGACGAAGACGCCATGGCGCTTATCAAGTCGAGCGCCCGCAATGCCTCCGCCCGCCTTCAGTTTGCCCGCATCGCTTTTGGCGCTGCAGGTTCGGCGGGCGTGCAGATAGACACAGGCGATGCACAGAACGTCGCCACTGAATATTTCAAGAACGAAAAGCCGGAATTCACCTGGGAAGGCACGCGTGTCCTTCTGCCCAAGAACAAGGTCAAGCTGCTTCTGAACATGCTTCTGATCGGCAATGCAGCCATACCACGTGGCGGCTCACTGGCTGTGCGCCTCGAAGGCGGAGATACCGAACCGCGCTTCGTCATCACCGTGAAGGGTCGTATGCTGCGCGTTCCGCCGAAGTTCCTTGAGCTTCATTCGGGTGCGGCCCCGGAAGAGCCGATCGACGCCCATTCCGTCCAGCCTTACTACACTCTGCTTCTGGCCGAAGAAGCCGGCATGAAGATTTCCATCCACGCCACTGCGGAAGACATCGTATTTTCTGCTGAATAAGCGCCCCTGAGCGCGGGGCCGCCCCGCGCTCACACTGGCAAACAGTCATAAAACCCTCTATCAGTCAGGCAACGCATTTCCAGTGAGATATGCGTCAGAAGATGTTCAGCGAAGGCGTGACAGCCAACACGCATTTGTGGAGGGGGACTGCATGGCGAATGAACCAATGACAGGTTATTGCCTGCTGGTCGACGATTCCTCCGTCATTCGCAAAGTTGCGCGCCGCGTCCTTTCCGAAACCATTGCAGAATTTGCTGAGGCCTCAACCGGTCGGGAAGCGCTCGAAATCTGTTTTGCGCGCAAGCCAGACGTCGTTCTGCTCGACTATGACCTTCCGGACATGACAGCGCTGGAAGTCGTGACCGAGCTCCGCGCCATGCCGGGCGGCGACCGCCCCCGCATCATCCTGTGTCTTTATGAACTCGATGTGACCCGCATTATGCGGGCGAAGCGCGCAGGCGCCAATGGCTACATCCTGAAGCCGTTTGACCGCGCCTATCTCACCGAACAATTTTCAGGCATTCTGTCCGCCTAAATCCAAAAGCAGTCCCCAAAAAGCAAAAGCTCCGCCGAAGCGGAGCTTTTTACATTTCGAAGCCTGTTGCCGATCAAGCGCTTTCGCGCATTTCCGCATCCGGCTCACGCAGCACATAGCCGCGACCCCAGACAGTCTCGATGTAGCTCTGGCTACCGGAAACAGCGTCAAGCTTCTTGCGCAGCTTGCAGATGAAGACGTCGATGATCTTCAGTTCCGGCTCGTCCATGCCACCATAGAGATGGTTGAGGAACATTTCCTTGGTGAGCGTCGTACCCTTGCGGAGCGAAAGAAGCTCCAGCATCTGGTATTCCTTGCCGGTCAGATGAACGCGCTGGCCGGAAACTTCGACCGTCTTCGCATCCAGATTGACCACCAGGTCGCCCGTCGTGATGACCGACTGAGCATGTCCCTTGGAACGGCGCACAATCGCATGAATACGTGCGATCAGCTCGTCCTTGTGGAACGGCTTGGTCATGTAGTCATCGGCGCCGAAGCCCAGACCGCGAACCTTATCCTCGATACCGGCCATGCCGGAAAGGATAAGGATCGGCGTCTTCACCTTGGACAGACGCAAGGTGCGAAGAACTTCGTAACCAGACATATCCGGCAGGTTCAAGTCCAGCAGGATGATATCGTAATCATATAGCTTGCCGAGATCGATGCCTTCTTCGCCCAGATCGGTCGTGTAGACATTAAAACTCTCGGACTTAAGCATCAACTCGATGCTCTGTGCGATAGCACTGTCGTCTTCAATCAAAAGGACGCGCATCTCTTATCCCCTTTCCGCAGCCGACCCGATGTCCCTCACGGCAGCACACGGAACTATCGTTGCCTGTGCATGAAGGTGCCAGCAAATGGTTAACAAAATATGATTCTGCTTGGCAAGCATATTTCTGCCCTGTTTAGAAAATTCTCTTACGCGCCTGAATCATAAAGACATTCTCATTCTGATGACTCTAAAGCATCGCATTAAGAATCTTCGCTAAGCGATTCATCTGACTCTAGCTTTCGCCTGTTGCCGAAAAACCACACGAGGTTTACCGAGCCTTAAGTCCTAACGCGTATGATTAACTTCGCCGGTAAAGGAATGGTTACCAAACGAGCGAATTCTTAACTTTTTGTTTCGCTTGTTGAGCCCTTTCGGAAGAACGGCTGCGATGATTTCCCCTTTAGGGGCTTGGATTCGCAAGGAGATTCGGCGGTGGATCGGGTGCGTTTTGCTCGTTTACACCTGTTAATAAAGTCGGGGGGAACGCCCCAACACATGAAGCTGGTTGGTGTTCAAGGAGTATTGCGTATGAAGCCACGTGAAAGCCTAGTCAGGCTGAAACTGTTCCAGGTGAAGGAAAAACGCCGTCAACTGGGCCAGCTCGACCTGATGATCGGCGAGTTCGAACGGATGGCCGGAGAACTCGACGCCCAGATTCTATCGGAAGAGAAAAAAGCTGGCATCACTGACATCAATCATTTCGCTTATCCGACCTTCGCCAAGGCGGCACGCCAGCGGCGCGACAATCTCTTCGTATCGATTCGCGACCTGATGTCCCAGAAGGAAGCGGCCGAAGCCGAATTGTCGGCTGCGGAAACCGAACTGACGAAAGCCGAAGCGCTCGAAGAACGCGACGGTGGCAAGGCTCCGCGGGAAGTGATCGAGCGCCCTGTCAACCAGCGCCGCGCCATGATCGGCTGATCGAAGCGGCCATACGGAAATTCAAGACGCTGCTTTTGTCGAAAAGCGGCGTCTTGCCGTTTGCTGCAAGCACCTCATTTTCCTCAGTATATTGATATTTAGAAATCAATATTTCCCGAGTAAAATCGGATTTGCATAGCTTCCTCCCCAGATGTAGTGAGGAAGGGCAATGCAGAAAACCTCCCCCTCAGGGCCGAATTCGACCCCAAGCAAATTCAATTTCAGGAACAGAGCCAGACCAATCCAATGGATCTTGCTGGCTGTGTTTTCCGCTATTTTGATTTTTGCAGGAGAAGTGCTGCAGCTACCTGCCGCCATGCTCCTTGGCGCGATGCTCGGCGCAATCCTGATGGCTGCAGGCGAAAGCACCTTGCGGGTTCATCGCTGGCTGTCGCTGTTAGCCCAAGGCGTTGTCGGCTGCCTTATCGCCCGTTCGATCACGGCGGAGTTTTTCACCAGCATGGGGCAACACCTGCCCGTTATCCTGCTCTCCGTCGGCTATGTGCTGTTTACCAGCACTTTTATCGGCTATCTGCTCGCGCGGTTTCGCATCCTGCCCGGAACAACTGCTGTATGGGGATCTTCTCCGGGCGCTGCCACCGCAATGACACTGATGGCCGAAGCCCATGGAGCCGATGCTCGTCTCGTCGCCTTCATGCAATATCTGCGTGTGGTGCTGGTCGCCACAGCCGCTTCGCTCGTCCTGCGCCTCAGCACAGGCGTGGAGACCGTTGCGCCTGTCGAAATCGTCTGGTTTCCGCCCATCGACTGGTCCACCCTCGGCCCGACAGTGCTTCTGATTGTCGGCGGCTCGTTCCTTGGAGAAATTCTCCGCATCCCCACCGGCGCCATGCTCGTGCCGCTTGTACTGGGCGCATTGCTTCAGGACACCGGTTTCATCACCATTGACCTGCCACCATGGCTGCTCGCGGTCAGCTACCTGCTTATCGGATGGCGCATCGGCCTTGGCTTCTCACGCGCCATCATCGCTCATGCCGCGCGGGCTTTTCCAGCGGTGCTGACATCCACGCTGCTCCTCATTGCCGTTTGCGGACTGTTCGGCATGGCGCTCGGTCACGTGCTGGGACTCGATCCGCTGACCGCCTATCTCGCTACCAGTCCCGGCGGCGCCGATACTGTTGCAATCATCGCAGCATCAAGCAATGTCGACCTGCCCTTCATCATCGCGATGCAGACCAGCCGCTTCTTCATCGTGCTTCTGGCAGGTCCTGCCATCGCCCGCTTCATCGCTGCGCGCATCGATAAGCGGATCATGAAAAAGAACCTTTAATACCAAGTCTCGTTGAGTTTGACTCATCGAGACTTGGTTAAGCCCGTGCGGCGATTGAGCATTCTCAGGGCGTGATGCCTTTGCATCTTAACGCCCTGCTATAACAGCCCGATTGCCGAAACTGGCGGGACCGTGTTACGCTTTCTGAATGACACAGGTTTGCACCCATCTCATGTTTCAGGGCAGTGCAGGCGCAGCTCTGGAAACATATCGTTCGATCTTTCCCGACTTCCTGATCGAGTCGATCAAAATCTATGACGAAGCGAGCGGCAGTCCCGGCAAGGTGCAGATTGCACGTGTGACCTTTGCCGAACACCGGCTGATCGTCATCGACAGCCCCATTCCGCATCAGTTCGATTTCAATCCATCCATATCGCTGTTCGTCGATTTCCATGATGAGGAAAGCCTGACCAGCGTTTTTGAAAAGCTATCAGAAGGTGGTGAGACGCTGATGCCGCTCGACAATTACGGGTTCAGCAAGCTTTTCGCCTGGATCAAGGACAAATACGGCGTTTCCTGGCAATTGAACTTACAGGCATGACAAATAAAAAACCCGGCTTTCGCCGGGTTTTTCGTCAATAAGGTTGAGATAGATCAGGCCTTCTTTCCGTGAAAACCACGGATGGCGCCGATGATCTTGTCATGATCGGCTTCCGACAGATAGGGGTGCATCGGCAGGCTCAGAATGCGGTTCGGCAGGCTTTCCGAAATCGGAAGTCCACCCGGCGCAACCGGATAATGCTTGTATGCCGTCTGCTGGTGCAGCGGCTTCACATAATAGATGACCGAAGGAATGCCTTCCGCCTGAAGATGCGCCTTCAGGCCGTCACGATTTTCGCTCTCGATGGAATACTGAGCCCATGCCGAACGGTTGCCAGCCGGAAGGGCGGGAACCTTGACGACATCCTTCAGCGCTTCGTTGTAGCGCTTGGCGATGCGGTCACGTGCTTCCATTTCGTCTTCCAGGATCGCAAGCTTTTCCAGAAGGACGGCAGCCTGAATCGTATCGAGACGCGAGTTGATGCCGATACGGACATTGTCGTACTGGGTTTCGCCCTTGCCGTGGAACAGCACCGAGCGCAGCGTATCGGCCAGTTCGGCGTCGTTGGTGAACATGGCACCACCGTCGCCATAGCAGCCGAGAGGCTTGGCCGGATAGAAGCTCGTCGCACCGACATGGCCGAAAGCACCACACATGACATTGTCACGCTTGCCGCCGATCGACTGTGCAGCGTCTTCGATGACGAACAGGCCTTCGCGGTCGGCGATGGCGCTGATGCGGTTATAGTCGGCAGCCAGACCGAACAGATCGACCGGGATAATCGCTTTCGGCTGCAGACGGCCTTCCTTACGGATAGCGGCGATGGCAGCTTCAAGCTGTTCGATATTCAGATTGTATGTGTCCGCGTCTACATCGATGAACACCGGCTCTGCGCCAACCAGCGCAACAACTTCCGCCGTGGCAGCGAAGGTGAAAGACGGAACGAACACCGCGTCACCCGGGCCGATACCGCGTGCCATCAGGGGCATCTGCAAGGCATCGGTGCCATTGGCGCAGGCGATGACGTGTTCCACACCCAGATATTCACCGAGCTTCTTTTCGAATTCGGCCACTTCCGGTCCAAGAATATAACGGCCTTCCGCAACAACCTTGGAAATGGCGGCATTGAGACGGTCTTCGATACGCGCGCGCTGCGCTCCAAGATCAATAAACTGCATGTTGGCTCCAATATATCTGGCCCGCACAAATGGATATGCGAATCCTCGGCAACCTATTTATTCGCTTGCGCCCTGCCCCGCTATGGCCAGAGCGTTCAAAGTTTTGCGATTCCTGTAACACCGCTTGACGCAGTTGACGCGGATCGCACGGCTCCCCTTTAGCGCGGGTGCCGGACAGTGCCTTCCGTGAGGATACGCAGCACACTGATTGCTTCCTTGCCATCGGTACGCGGCTTTTCGCGCGTCTCGATGCAATGCAGGAAATGCTGCAATTCGCGTGTCAGCGGCATGCCTTCCTCAACCGGGATATAGACAGGCTCGACGGATTTGAAAGACCACTGGTCGTTTTCCCGCCAGACTTCATGGCTGTAGAGCGCAAGCTTGCGATCCCATGGCTCGCCGTCATCGAAGACAGCCATGCCCTTTGTGCCGGTAACGGTCAGGCGGCGTTCACGATAAGCATTCAGGCGCGACGCAAACAGGTGGCCGCGGATGCCATTCGGAAAATCGAGATGAAGATGGGCGATGTCTGTGAGATGATCGAGCGTCGCAACACCCTCTCCGCGAACCGCGCTCGGTTCCTCCCCGGTGATAGCCAGGATCATCGAAAGATCGTGCGGCGCAAGATCCCACAGGGCATCGAACTCGTTGTGGAACTTGCCGAACCCGACGCGATGCGAATGCACATAGCGAATGTCGCCGAGCTCACCGCTTTTCACCATGTCGAGGAGCTTCTCGAAGGCCGGGTGGAAACGCAGCACATGGCCAACCATGAACACGCGACCGTTTTCGCGGGCAGCTTCCACTTCGGCTTCTGCAGCCGGAATGTCGAGCGCAATCGGCTTTTCGACCAGAACGTCCTTGCCGTTTTTCACTGCCTGAATGGCATATTGTGAATGAAACTGCGCTGGCAGCGCCAGAACGATGCCATCAATGTCTGGACGCGTGAACAATTCATCGACGGGAATGCTCGGAACATTGAACTCGGTCGCGAGGCGTTCCGCCTGTTCTGCCCTTGAGTCCGAGACCGCCTGAAGGGCACCGAGGCTCTTCAGGGTACGAATGTGATTGCCGCCCCAATAGCCGCAACCCAAAACCGCAATACGAGGTGCCATAAAACTATGCCTTTGCTGATGCCAAGTTCCTTATCGGTGCAAATGATAGAAAACAAGACGAAAGCTATGCGAAGAGTGCTTGACAGCATTTCATTCCGCACATATACCGCCGCCATTCCTTGCAGGAACAACGATTTGTCCCACCGGAAACGGCGATCATGAAGTTGTCTCTGTAAAGCGACGCGTGGCGGAGTAGCTCAGTAGGTTAGAGCAGAGGAATCATAATCCTTGTGTCGGGGGTTCGAATCCCTCCTCCGCTACCACTTTATTAGCCCATTTTGGCCGGTAGCCATTTTCAACGTCCTCACCGATCAGTGAAGCAAGCCATCCTTTTACTTCGATAATCGGCGTCATGTTCGACGGCGACGGATGGACGGTTACTTCCGCGACTACCTTGCGCAGCGATGAAACCAAAGCGGAATGCGGCTCCTTCTGGAATTCAGCGAGCCGGGCCGAAAGTTCGTCCATATCTTTTTTGTAGTTTTCGATTGCCGCCGGATGAAGTTCGACGTTATCGACCGTAGGCGCGACAAGAAGGTCGGCTTTCAAGTGCGCGATTTCTTCGTCAAGAGCGCCGCGACGTTCGCCGAATTCTTCGTCGGTCATCAGCCCCTTGATACAAAGCGTTAGCATCCTATCCAGTTCGCCTTGAGCCTTCGAAAGATTGCGTTCGATTGTCGCACGGTTCCGATTGATTTCCGTCGCAAGGCGGCGGCGCTCCTGAATGTAGCTATCGATATAAGCCTTGAGCAAATCAGGGTCGGAAAGTTGTTCCCGCATCGCTTCAACGACGGAAAATTCGATAGCTTCGACCTGATATTTCCGCGTGTGATCGCAAGTGCCGGTTTCACGGGTTCTAACGCACCGGATGCGCGGCTTTCCATTATTATAGCCATCAAGCGTCATGCCACCGCCGCACTTTCCGCATTTGAGAAGACCAGACAGCATTCGCGGACGCTTCGGCGATCTTTCAATCGTTGTTTCAAATGTCCGCTCTTCTACTCGCGCCGCAACCATCGCCGCTGTCTCTTCGTCTACGATCCGAAGTTCGGGCACATTCTTGCGCTGCCATTCACTTTCGGGATTATTCCGGCTCACGCGCTTGCCCGTCTCAGGATCGCGGACCATTGTTACCCGGTTCCAAATCAGCACGCCGCCGTAAAGCGGATTTCGAAGAATGCCATTTGTTCGCTTCTTCGATCCGATCAAAGTTGAAGGGTTCCAAACAAGACCGCGCGGCGGCTTGAAGCCGTCGCGGTTCAAGCCCAATGCGATTTCACGCGGGTTTTTCCCATCAGCGTATTCACGAAAGACGCGCCGAACTACGACCGCCTCTTCTTCGTCAATGACCAATTCGCCCGGTTTGCCGAGAACAGGCTTATAGCCATAAGCCTTGCCACCTGCCGATAAGCCGTCGCGGACGCGGCCAGACATACCGCGCCGAACCTTATGCTTTAGGTCTTCAAGATAAATCGCGCCGATCAGGCCACGGATACCGATTTGAATGGTGTCGGCCTTGCCGTCATGGACTGCGATAATATCGATGCCGAGAAACTTGAGCCGCTTATAGATTGCGGCCATGTCTTCCTGATCGCGCGAAACGCGATCAAGGGCTTCGACTATGACGGCATCGAACTGCCCGTTCTTCGCGTCATTGAGCAAACGAAGAAGGCCGTCACGCTCAAGCATTGACGACCCGGACTTCGCTTTATCGTTGTAGGTTCCGACAACCTGAAATCCGTTTGCCTGTGCAAATTTGCTGCAAAGCGCTATCTGGTCATCAATAGAGCGCGGCGACTGTAGTTCAGTCGAAAATCTAGCGTATATCGCTGCCTTCCGCATGGGTTCCTTCGTCCTTCAATAAGTCTTCGTCGCATTCGCGCGATACCTTATCGTGGTCACGGCGCGCAGCGGAATAAGCAAGCTCACGAATAATCCGCATAAAATCTTCTTTTTCGGACATTTTTTCGCGCTTTCTATTTGCGGCTAATCGGCGTCATCTGTCCGCAGTGTTTGCATTTAGTGCGGGTCCGCTCGCTTAGCCGTTTCATTTCATCTTGATATCGCTCCCTTGACGCCTGCCACCTGTTTTCCGCTTGGGCCAATTTGCGCAGTACGAACATGGGGTCGAGACGGGTTCCGCAAAGGCTGCATTCGACTTCGGTTTCGCCCTCGCGAATAAAGTAAGTGGCATGGATTTGTCGCCCGTTGCGGAATTGCCAAGCGTGGTTGCAAACGCCGGGTTCATGGCTGACGATTTTTAACATCGGTTCGTCTTCGCCCGGTGGGGATTTGAACTTGATCGGCAGCTTTGTGATTTTGTCTTCGTCTTCCGTCATTTCTATTCCCAATCGATCCGAATTACGCGCAAGCCCGCCTTCTCTGCGCGCTTAATCATATCGTGCGTTCCCGGCCCGCCCCGAAAGGCGATGACGCCTTCGGGTTGCGCCTCTTCAAGCATCTTCTGGTTTCTGCGCGCTCCGGCGAGCGCGTCATATTTCGTGCCGTCTGACCGTTCGCGGATTACCGCGTCAGGATGCGACAAGTCGGTCCAATGCGCGGGAAACGTTTCGCCGTCTACGAACTTTGCCCCGCGCCATTGACGCGCAAGGGCGTCCGCGCCTGTTGCGCCACCTTCAACGACAAAGACCAAGCCAAGCCGCTCGCGGGCCGCATCAAGGATTTGATAGACGCGCGCTTCGTTGAAATAACTTCTGCCGCCGCAAACAATCCAGACACCTTTATTCATGGCTGCGACCTTTTACCTTTGTCGGCTTTTTCCTGCCCATAGGCCGCTTCGGCCATTTGCTGGTTCGCTTCGGTTGCTCGCTTTCGTCTCTCTCAAGCAACCGGCGGCGAAACGTTTGCTGTTCTTCATTCAAGCGTTTCGCTTTCGCGATCTTGTGTACGTCGCCGTCTGCTACCGTTGCTCGCTTGGTGCCGCCGCGACCAAATGTCTTTTCCCGGTGTTCGTCCAAGGTCAGCATATAAATGTGGTTCGGGTCATTCTGTGGTGGGATAGTATCGCCCGTCGCCGGATCGACCTCGCGCAATGCGAGCGGTGGCGAATGATCGAACTCGACCTGTTCGACCGTAAGGCCGAAACGCTTGAGCGCTGCAATCAGCTTTACCCGGTCAGGCATTTTCTTCCGCTTCACAGCAAGCCCCCTGCGCGCTCAATCGCGACACGTTTGCAATGCTGCCAGACCATTGAAGCAAGACGCCATGCCGCTTCGGTATTCTTGCGCTTGGCGATCTTTTCGGCCTGCCGCTTACGGCGGCGAAGAGCCGCCGGGACAAGCGGCCAATGCTTCATGCAAATCCATTCGTTATGCTCTTGCGGCAATGCCTTCTTGGCGATTGTTCGACGGCAGAACGGCACGGAACAATTGATGCGATCTTCACTCATTGGAAAACCTGCCAGAATAAGAATAGGAAAACGGCGGCGGTCAGTAACCACCAAGGGAAGCGAACAGGCGTTGACGCTCGCCTTTTCATCTTCTGCGACCACGAATGGCGGCTTCCGGCGGCGACGATTTGCGCTCAAGGCCCTGTTCGATCATCACCTTTTCAAGCTGGTCAGACATTTTGCGAAGCATATCCGCGATAGCGTGCAGGCCGTTGTAAGAACGATCAATGCCGCTTTCCATAATGGCCTTCGTAATCCGGCCTACTTCGGTGCCCTTGCTGGTGAAGGCAGAATATTCACCGAACGTAATGCCGCTTTCCGCTTCAAACTGTTCGACAATAGCCAAGGCGTTTTCGTTCGCCGCCGTCCTTCGCTTAACCGCCAATTCAACCCTTTCTTCAAATCGGGCTTCCTTGTCTGCCATTCGACGGGCTATTTCGTTTTCAATTTCCGCTTGATCGGCTTTCGACGCACGGCGAAGGAGGGCAGCAAGAAATTCGCGTGTAACCGGCTTTGCATCGGTTCGCTGTGGTGTCTTCCGCGTAGCAAAGCGCGTACCGTCGTATTCGATCCAGCCCCACGCGGGCGGTATTTCGCTAAGGTCTTGGACAACGCCCGGACCTGTAACCAGTGTCCAGTAATCGCAGAAGGCGGCGATAGTTTCGGCCTTCTCCGGCTGCGAACGTTCCTTGTTCCAATCGCTACGCGAAACCTTGATTTCCATGCCGGTAACGGTCAATCCGCGTGAAGGCCACAAGGACATTACGACCGCATCCGCAAAGCGCGTATGTCGCGCGCCGGTAGCGTCCCCGACTTCGAACAGGATCGCCCATTCAGGTTCCGAATAGGACCGACGAAGCGCAGCCTTGATTGCTGCGGCAGTTACTTTCGTCATTGACTTACCCCCGGATCAAGGCGGCAAACAAGCTTGCCGTCCTGCCGTTCAAAAAGCTTGAGCGGTGCAAGACAGCGGATTTCGTAGCGCACACAGTCGGAATAGCGGTAGCCACCGCCTCGCGAATAGACGTACTTTTCGGGTCCACGCTCAGAACAAACTTGGCGCGGCGATTGAATATCCCCGTCACCACAAGCGGAAAGCGACACCGCGAGAAAAGGTAAGGTAAGCAGCGAAACCCTAGGCATTAGAGCCGCCTTTCAAAGTCGTTTTATGGTCGGGGATTTCGCCGCGTGATGCGCGGCGCAAGCTGACTTTGTGCTTGTCGAGTATTGTTTTAGTTTCGCGCCAAAGTTCGCCGATAGCGGCTTCCGATCCTTCAACTTCGATCAAGAGATAGTGACGCGCGGCTCCCATTTATTCACCCCGAATTTCCGCAAGGGCTTCTTCACGCGCTCGATTGAGTTCGGCCATAGCCTCATGCGATCCGCCCGGCGCGTCAGGATGGAATTGCTTTGCGCGCGCACGATAACGCGCTTCTATTTCGTCCTCCGGCGGGTTCTTCCCCGGCGCGAAGCTGAATACGGCGCGCCATTCTCTCTTTCCCGGCGACGGAAGGGCCTTGAAGCCTTGGAAAGTCGCGCGAACGAGCGCAAGCGTGCCGTGCCTAAGCTCGGTTCGGCGTGCGTCAAGGACGTGGAAAATAGCTTGCAAATTGGCTTCGACCGTCTGGTAACGGTCCACTGCAATGCAGCGCATTTCCCCATCCCAACGAAACCAGATTGCGACACCCGGATCGGCGGGTCTGCTTACGCCAAGCGTAACATTGGACGAAATGACAAGATCGGCTATCGCCCTACCACTGTCGCGACCGAAGGCGCTCAAGGCCGTCTCTACATTTTTGAGCGCCGCCGATAGTGTTGTACGAAACTGGCCTTTTTCGCGGTTTTTTGCGCGCGGCATCGTTTCCGGCCAGTTGAGCGGATAAGCAGCGACTTCAACCATTTTTCAGCCCGAACGCTGCGGCGGACACGCCAAATTGTTTCGTATCGGAAAAGATGCGCTCGGCGAAAAGCGCTCGCATCAATTCTGGCACTTCCTGTTGTTTATAAATCTGACCGCCAAGAGCGATCCCAAACGCCATACCCAAGCCGACAACGGGGTCGTTGTGGTGAAACTTATCTCCAAGGGCAACCTTGAGACGGGCGGCAAAACGCTCGTAAAGCTCTTCCAGTTCGCCTCGAACTTCATCCATGACAAGTTTCATCGCGTCTTCTTTTCCGGCAAACTTGTTCATTGCATCGCTCATGTGATCTTCCTCTTGAAAAGGTCCGGCTCATTCGAAGCCGCGTTCCGGTAGTCGTTGGCGATATCGGTCAAGAGTTGAATTCGGCGCTGCGCTTCGGGAAGCTTCATTTTCCCCGCTTTGACCAACCGGCTATAGGTTCTGTGCCGGAAGGTGATTTCGCGTTCTAACTCCGCAAGCTTTTCCTGCGCGCTAAACCGTTCCATTCAATTCGCCCCGATGTATTGGCGACCGCATAGCGCGGTCGCCGTTTCTGGTTATTCGGAAGCCGTATCTTTCGAACGGCGTGTCACCGGGTCAGCGCTGAATTCTTCAACGCGGAATTCGATATCCGGGCTTTTCAAAGCGGCGAAATCACCGTTCTTGGCCTGCAACGCGACCGCAATAGCCTTGCTGTGGCCCTCAAGGTCTTGCGGATTGACCGGGATAAAGCCCTTGATCGTTACTGCGATGCCTTTTTCGTTCGCCATAGTTCTAGAACTCCTTTTTATGGCTTTGGGATCAGTGATGGACCGCTGACGGCGGCGGCGTTTCTTCGCCGTCGCTTGCATCCGAATTGTTCAAGCGGTGATGCAACGTGTGTGCGTACCGAAGCATCAGATCGTTGCTCGCTGCGGATCGATGCTCCGGCTCGCTGACCGTCATGCAAATGAGGTCAACCGCAAAAATCGCGACGTCGGTCAGAATTTCGGACAGGTTAAGCGGCTGTTCCTCACTTCCGAATTCTTCGGCGAAATCATTGACCGTTTGGAGAAGACGGCAATGCAAGCAGTCAGACTTTTGCATCGCTATCCCCTTCCGCGCGGACAAGCTCACCAAGGGCAAGTTTGCTCGCTTCCGTCAGGCGAGTAAGCGCGGCGATTTCCTTGTCTGCGTGAGCGCAGAAGTCCGCCTTTTCGCCCAAGAGCCGCTTTTTCTTTTCAATGAAGGCGCGTTCCGCTTCGAAGAGTTCGTCGTCAATCCGGGCGACCGCTTCGGCCCGATCCGTCTGGATCGTCCGAAGCCTGTCAGCGTTGCGCCGGATCGCGGCGCGGTGGATTGAAATCGACCGATCAAGGACTTCGGAAGCGCGCGTCGAAAACTCGATTGCTTCCGCTGGCTTTGCGTTGGCCGTCATTCGACACCAGCCCCGCCAGCCCCTTCGGGCTTTGGCGTTTCTTCGGCAGGCGGAAGAACTACGTGCGGCAATCCACTTTCGAGCATTTCCGCAAGCGCCCGTAGAACATTCGCGGAGTTCTTTGCCTTTTCGGAATTCTCCGAAATCCTGCGGTGGAACGTATAGGCTGCGTTCACTTCAATTTGCGTGCCTATCCGCAAACCATTTTCGCGAACGTACTGACCTGCTGCTTTGTTGAATTCACTATCCCAATCGTCAGTGAAACCAGCAGCGCGGGCGACTTCGATAGTCGTCATTTCCACAAGGTAAGTTCCCTTGTCTATTCTGGCAGCGATCTTCATGGCCTATTCCTCTTCCGATCCGGCTTCGCGAAGATCGCGGCCCTCATAGCCAGCGGTCCAAGCTTCGGCTTGATGTTCATGCCCGGCCTTTTTGAAATCGGAAGGCATAGCTTTGGGCGGCATACCTTTCGCCTTTGCCTCTTCGCCGCGCGCATAGGCGGCGTCGGTTTCGGCGGCAATTTCTTCCGGTGTCTTAGCGGCGGCAGTTTCGACAGAGGCTTCGGCGTCCTTGGCGTCGCCCTGCTGTTCTTCCTTAGCGTCAGAACTGGCTTTTTCAGCCGTCGCGGCTTCTTCGTTGCCGTTCGCGGCAGCATCGTCGGACGGCTTGTCGTCAAGAGGATTTGTAACCGCCTTGTGGTCCGGCTCCGCCTTGCCGAAGGTTTCTTCGACCGTCGCTTCGCCGCTCTTGAGCGTGGCGAACAACGCGCGGAGCGTTGCGATATGATCCGTCTTGATATCGCGCTCGCCTTCGACGCCAAGGACTTCGAAAATCTGTTCCGGCGTTACACCGAAGGTAGCAAACGCCTTGATTGCCTTCTCGCGGTTCGAAGACAGCGTTTCAGCCGTTCCGGCGACAAGCTTCCGGGCTTCGATATACGCCTGCCGATATACGCCGCGCGGAATGCCCGCCAAGATCGCATTACGCTTGGCAATGGCGCAGGCTGCGTTCGACGTAACGTTGATCATGTCATCGGAAAACAGGAACCCGCTGCTTGTCGAAATCCTGCGGCGAACAGTGGCTTTCGACGCCATGTTCGTTTCAAGGTCCATAAATATGCCTTCCGCTTCGACATATTTTTCCGTGCGGTTGACGTCGATAACGCGGGCTTCAATGCGGCAGTTGCCCCATTGTTGCGCGGCGACCTCCGCCAGACGAATGCTAGGCCCTTCAATGGGCTTGTTCTCTTCGTCCTTCGCCTGCGCGTTCTTGTTCTTCTGCTTTTTCTTGCGAACGAGCGCGTAAAGCATTTCGGACGCGGTTTCTTCGTCCAGCGTCGCAAGTGTCGTGATATTGCTAATCACTCGGCTAAGGACGCGCGGAAAGCGCTTTGCCGTGACGATTTGCGCGTCAATTTCTGCGCGAACGATAAGGCTAAGATTTGAGCCTTCGGCAGCAACGGAAACCGTCGTGCTTTCAACAATCTCACCATCTTGGGTAGTTATTTCCTGTCCCGACATTTCGGGGCCTCCTGTCTGTCGATTTCGGATTAAGCGGCGGCTTCGTCGGGCCGGTTCTTCGCGTAGTGAACCGCCGGTTCGGGTAGGCGACCGATACGCATCAATTCCCGCATGACGATAAGAGCGCCTTCGGCGTCATTGATCGCTTGGTGAGCGCCTTCCAGCGAATGTCCGAAATATTCCAGGGCTTCGGAGAGCTTCGGAAACTTGAAGCCAAAACCGTTCCGCTTAGGCAGTTGGCAAAGGCCGGTCATCGGACGCATGACGCAAATATTCAGCGTCTTTTCGAAGAGGTCAGGCATACCGGCGCGGCGCAATTCGCCGCGCATGATCTTGAGGTCGTATTGTGCGTTGAAGGCTACCGCGATCAAGCCGCGCTCAATTTCACGAGTGTAGGCGTGAAGAACCGCATCGATATGACCGCCGTTTTCCATAAGGAATTCGTCAGTCAAACCATTGACCGCGCCTGCTGATCCCGGCCCCTGCGGCATGGTCCAGCCATCGGGCCGGATATAATAATCCTTGCGCTTGATTTCGTTGCCGTCTTCGTCGGCCCAAATCATAGCAAGGTGCGCAAGGCGCGGCTGACCTTCGGCGTCCGCCGGAAGCTTGAAGTTGAAAAGGCCGTTCGTTTCAGTGTCGAACGTCAAATATTTTGCCTGCGGTTCCATTAATCACCTGTAGGAAGCGGCGGTGTCTTCATAGATTTTGACCCCGCGAAGTTGCCGACCACCGGAGCGAACGAAGCCCCGAATTGCTTTTTCGATATCGGAGTTTGAGAAGAAGGAGCGCAGAGCGTTCAAATCGACGTTCGCGTGGTCTTCGACAGTGAAATTCCACGTCGTGCGGAGCGTCGATACACCGCCGCCAGCAAGCCGAGTGCGGGCCATGTCGGCGGCGCTTTCGTCTACTGCCTTCTCAATAATCTGCGCTCGCCGGTCGGCTTGCGTGGCCTGTTCCAGCTTGATTTCAGCATGAACGTCTTTGCCTTGATCTTCGGCAACCTGCGCTTCTTGAAGCTTGCGTTCCGCTTCTTCACGCGCTGCCTGCGCGGCATCTTCGCGGCGCTGGCGTTCGTCCGCCGCCTTCTTGTCGAGAAACTTCTTTCCGCGCGCCTCAATCACGTCGCGGCCTTTTGTCAGCCGTTCGGTTAGCGTTTTGAAGAAGTCTTCGATGATTTTGTTAGCGTCGAGATGCGGACGCTTTTCGGTGTCCTTCGCATTAGCAATTTCCGTCAGGAGCTTGCGAATTCCCTTCACAACATCGCCGATTTTACTGTTTTCATCGTCGGTTGTGATTTCTGCCGGGATCGTTTCTCGCGCCAAAGTGAGAAGGTCGGCGACACGTTCGGTCAGAGTTTCATGGTCGATTGCCAGACGATCCGAAAGCGGCGGTTCGTTGTGCTTAGCAGTCACTTCCATTCTTGTTTTCTCCTTTTTACCAGTTGCCGCCGTAAGCGCCTTCGAAGTCGCTTGCGGTAAGCTCCGCAAGCGGCTGGTAATCCAGCCAAAGGGCTTCGGTGCCGAAACGTTCGCGATAGTTGACGAAGTTGATGCGGGCTTGCTCGATGATGCTGTAGCTATCGGCAAGGATCGGATTGCCCGGTGAGATTTGAGTAGACCAAACCAGAGGCGGGCCGTCCGAAGCCCAAAAGATAAAGACGAAGGCGAATTCCTTTTCCTCGCCAAGCCGCTCGACCAATTCAGGCGGCGCGTCGCCGTAAACTCGGCCTTCGCGAATGAATTGGCGGACCAGCTTTCGCCCCTCAAGATAAAGCCCGGTTTGAACCAGATACCGGAAACGGCGAATTGCCCGGATGCAAAGCACCTGAAAAGGATGCGGTTGCGTTATCGAAATCGACTTGAGGTCAACGATTGCTCGCGGCTTGAGGAAGTCGAAGCGACCTTTGCATCGAACAGGTTTTCCATCGACTTCAATAGTCCAGAAGATCGAAACTTCCGGCGCACCGCCGTCCAGCGAATTTACAAGATCGGGATGCGCCCGGATCATTGCTGATGCCAAAAGCGCGCGGTCGTAATTCGCGCCGGAAAGAATTGTTTCGCCGCGCGGCGCAAGGAGCGCCCTCGACTTTTCCGTCAGGCGTTCGAAGTTCTCCGGCCTACGGACGAAGTTCTTTCGAAACTCGGAAAGACCTTCTAGCGCCGCCTTATGGACGCCGCGCCCAAGAGCGCGGGCGTCGGTGTCCTTATCGGACGGACGCGCCGGATTGTAATTCGAGCCGTGCCAATAGCCTTCCGGTGAAACGGCAAGCATCTTGTGGTTGGTCGATCCTAACGCCGGATCGGCGTGATAGATCGCGTCCTCAAGGCCGAAATATAGTCCGTCCGCGTGTTCGTAGATCATGCCGCACCTTCAAGTACGGCGACCGGGACCAACTGCGGGCAATTGGGCTTGCCATCGCGCGCTTTCTGGAACTGGCCGAATGCTTGGTCGATTTCGGCGTCAGAAACGCGCGCATAGACCATCCAACCGTTAACGCAAAGCCAGTTTACCTTTGCGCCGCGTTCGTTCGGCGAAACAGTTTCGATCTTGATTTGACCACCTTCTTTGATGGCGAATGCGTTCGTATTCATTGCTTTGAACCGTCTTCAACGCCGTATCCATCACGGCTAATTTGCTGGTCTGGTTTTTCCGAAAGTTCGGAATTGAGCGCCGCGAAGGCGTTCAAGAGCGAAAGGCGTTCTTCATCGTTCGGCGAAAGGGCGTCGCCGCGCTGCGCTCTTTCGATCAAGGTCCGGTCGCTGTTGCTAAAGTGGAATTCGAGCGTTCCCATTTTTCAGGCCCTGCGTTTGATTGCCTAAAGAGGAAATGAAGGGGATCGCCATTGGGCGGGGGGGCTTGGGGTCGGCGACCCCCTTCACTGTCGGGTAGCGTGAGGGGTGCGCTACCGACCTACTTTCCGTACTGCGCTTGAATTGCGGGCTTGGCGCGCGATACGGCGGTGATAAATGCCGACAGGCTCTTCTTGTCGGTGAAGCGGTCGCTATTGACGTAGACTTTCGCGAACCAAGTCAGCGTTGACTTGCCGGAAAACCAGCCTTGCAGGCTCTTCGGATAGGTGCCGCTTGGGATTTTCGCGTAGGTGTAAAGCGGCTTGCCCTGCGGATCGGTCGCGTTATCGAAATCACGGTCGTTGACACCGACAAGCGTAAGGCCGTCGCCGAATTGTTCGTCGGCCTGCCGAATAAGGCTATTGCCGATTGCCGCCGGTTGGAGAACGCAAGTCGTTTCGTTCGAAGCAACGGCAGCAAGCGCGATAACGTCGCCTTCGGTCTTGACTGGCACTTCGCCGTAATCGCTATCCTCGGCGACGAAGTTCTGCCAGATAAGCCACGCGCCCGAACCTTGATCGCCAAGAGCGATAGAATAGCCGTGGCCCTTTGGATCGCTTTCAAGGTCGCCGATATCGGACACGCCGCTATCTTTCGAGCAAAGCGCATGGAGGTATTCGCGGTGCAAGTCGGCGACTGGCTTGAGGCTACCAGCCGCGCCGGGGTTCTGGCGCTTGAGATATGCCGCACCGTCCGGCTGGCCGATCATGGCGTCGCATTCGTCGCCGAGAACCGTCTTTTGGATATTGGCCCACGTCCCGCCGGTATCAACGATGACGTTAACGCGGACATTGGGATCGCCCTTCGCCATATCGGCAATCATCTTTCCGGCTACGGCATAGGGACCGCCATCGGTGCCGGTGCAGAGATTGACGACTTTCGGTTCAGCGTGTGCCCCTGCCGCGCTTAGAAGGACGGCGGCGATAGCAAAGGAAAGCTTCTTGATATTCATTTTAGCCTCGCGACTTTGTTTCCCGGTTAATCCGCCAGCGGGCGAACCGAGCGCCGAGAAACCATCCGGCAGCGAAAAGGCCGATTGACCAGAACGTGCCAAGGATGAGCGTCGGCAAATTGTTGACGACTGCGATCCACATGGGGGAGCGCTCCAATTGGGTTTTTGGGGATGGTTGGCGGCGCGACCAGCGCGCCGCCTATCGTTACCGACTTAGGCTTATTCGCCGCCGACCTGCTTCAAGATGCGAAGCCCGGTTTCAGCCGCGATTGTTGCGGCGTGAGCGCCGCCCTTGGTCGTATTGCCGATTTCCGCAAGCTGGTTTTCCTGACCGACAAGACGCTTGATAACCTTGTTACGGGCGTCAAGAACGTCCTCCGGCGAAGCAGCATTGACGTCCACCGCCAATCCGTCGCCGAGCAATCCGATCAGACCTTCCGCGAACATTTCCGCATGGGTCTTTTCATCCTTTTTCGGCTCAAGAAGTGCGACGTGGCGCTTCATACCGACGGCGCTGATATAGAGGTCATCAGCCGTCAGATTGACGCGGCCTTCCGTAAGCATCGAAAGCTTGGCGCGTTCGACAACTTCGCGGATCGAAGCCGGGATCATGCCTGCCGTTACGTCGCCCACCGGCGAAAGATCGGCGTTCACGTCGAGCAGATTACCTGCGTAGGTTCGGATGATGCGTTCAGCGGTTTCGGCGTCCGGCGCATCGATAGAAATAACGGCGTCGAAGCGACCGGGGCGAAGCAAAGCGCGGTCGATTTTTTCGATGTGATTGGTCGTCAAGACGACCATCATTTCCATTTCCTTCGAAATCAGGCCGTCGAGCAGGTTAACGAGGTCGTTAACATCTTCGTCGTCGCGATCCGCCGCGCGGTCGATATCTTCCGCAAAGATGACGCAAGGCTGATAGGTCCGGGCGAATTCGATAGCCGCTTTCAAGCCCTGCGAACGATTGAGCATGATAAACGTCCAACCGTTATCCGTCGCAACCTTGGCAGTAACACGCGAGGTCAGCGACTTGCCCGTGCCGTACTTGCCTTCCAACAGGATACCGCGCTTGAGCGGAATGCGCTTGTTTCGGCATTCCTGAGTAAACTTGAGCGGCGCGAGTATATTCGTGCGGATAAGCGCGCCGGTTTCCTTGGTGTGGATCATGTCAGTTTCGTTGACCCGCGCCAGATCAAGAAATTCAGGCTGCGCATCAAGCTCAAGGTCGCCATCGCTATCGACGTTCAGGCGAATAGCCTTGCCCTTGTAAACCGAAGCCGAACGGATGATTTCGCGCGCCTTATTAGCGATTTCAACCAAACGGGCACGGTCGCACTTGCGCACTGTTCCCTGAATGACGGTGCCGCCGCTAAACATTTTAATAAAGACGTGCTTGCTTACGCCCGGAAGACCCATCGCGCCCATAGGAACCTGAATGCGATCATCATTACCCGGCCCCGTGTGAACGGTGACGAAATCCGGCTTGATTTCGCCGAAAAACGTCTTGATGCCTTCGGAAATCACCACGCCGTAAATTTCCTGCATCGCGCGGTAAACTGCGACTAGCGTATCCCAAGGTGCGCCCTTGACGATTTCGTGCACGTCGAATTCTTGATTTTCTTCATCGCGAACGCGCGCAATCGTATTGATTGCTTCGTCGTAATCCATCTTGCCCGGCTCGGCGGGAAGCTTGATTTCCTTGCCCTCATGCTTGACCTGCGTATCAATGCGGGTCCAATCGACCTTTTCAGCGGTCGGTGCGGCGGTAATGTTCGTCAAAGCGTTCATGCGAAGAGTTTCCTTTTGAAGATACGGGGGTTCCGCCCCCGCTCGGTGTTCGCAGCAAGCCCACCCGCGTTAGGAGACACTTGTGCAATAGGGTGTTTCGCAATGGGCCTTGAGACGGCCCTTTGCCGTGTATGCGTAGTGAAGAGGACGGCGGCAGGTTGGGCACGCTACGGTGCCGCTTTCGCTGCCTGTTGGGATCGCCATAACCGCGTCTGCGGATCGTGCGATTTGGGTTTGAACCGCTGCAAAATCGCTATGAATTTGAAGGTTCATTTCTGCCGCTCCCTTGGAAGCTTGGCGAAGGTCCGTTGTCTTCGCCGAAGCCGCCGTCGCTTTCGAGAATGGATACGCGCGGAAGAAGAATGGCTTGCTCTTTGACGATGATCGTCTTGCTTCCCCATCGCGGCATGAGGATTATTTGCCGCGTGATCTTCTTGAGTGCGTCCGGCCTTTCAGACCGGAAATAGCCGTATCTTTGGTCGCTCACGTTCCGCCTCCCGGCTCCGCCGAGCAGGGCAGTGTTTTTGTGTTGGATATGGTCGCCTTAGCGGCGTCCGTCGCTTCTTCGTGAAGAGCCGAAATAAGTCGGGGGTCAAAATCGGCGGCGGCGAGCGCGCTCAATACTTCCGATTGATCGTCCAGCGATGTTCCCTTTTGAATGAGAACGTCAGCCATATTCTGGATAGCGGTAATGCGCTGATACGCTACAAGCTTTGCGTCAGGTGCAATAAATTCAAGGGTCATGTTGCCTTACCTTCGATATGTAGAATTGAAGAGAGGCGCGCGGCCCCCAAGCCGCGCAATCGCCCGTTACGCCACCTGATCTAAAAGGCGGCGTGCCTCCCGTTCGAACTCAACACGGTCATCGGTATGCGGAATGTTACGAGCCGAAGCGGAAATTCCCTGCGCGACGTCCCAAATCGTGCGTGCGGGCGCGCCTTCTTCCTTTTCGACATACTCAAGGATCGTAATCGCTTGTTTTTGCGAGAATTTCCGTCCGCGAAGAAATTCGATCATTTCTTCGTCATTAGAGGCGACTTTAGTAGCACGCGCTTTTTTGACGCCATCCAAAAGGCGTTGCGTTGACCCATCCGCGAAGCCTTCCAGAGCCGGACGAGCTTCTTCGATAAATCGGCTCGGCGCGTACTTGCTATGGCGCATAGAAATTTCTTGGAAGCCTTCGACGCCCCACATAAGGCGATTGCAGCATACCGCGCGAAGGTAAAACGCAGCGACCTTCAAGGCCGAAGAGCCGACTTCCGAATTCGTGATATAGAAACCACGGAAAACAAGATCGGGGTCGCCGCTTGGCAGCTTGCCGATTTCAATTGGGTTGCGATCATCGACCAAGAAAATAAAGACGTCGCGGTCGCTTGCGTAAAGCGTCGTAGTGTCGAGCGTTACCGGGCTTTCCGGGTTGTAGCGCATCGTGTTCCAGTCAAGGACACCCGGAACTTTCCAACGGAAATCGCCCGTACCGTTTCCGGCAATTTGCTGCACGGCTTCAACGACTTCCGCGTCATAGATACGGCCATAATCCGGGCCTGTAGCGGCAAGCAACTCGTCCGTGGTGTCATAGAGCTTCACAGCTTCGTTGCTACGATTGTAGCGCAAGCCGTAGGTCAACGCGTCGGCAACAATCTGCGACGGAAGCTTGCGAAGGTAGCCCGCCGGGGCCTGAGCCAGCGAGGCGAGTTGACCGAACGACCAATGCGTCGGGGCGACGGTTTCGCCAGTTGGAAGGCCAAGCGACAGGCGCGAAAGGTCTTCTTTGGTCTTCGGTTCGGGGGCAACAAATTCAATCTTGCTGGTATCGATACGAATTTCCGTCGTGCGATCCGCGCGGGCCTTAACCGACGTATGCAGGTCGGTAAGAGATAGAAAACGCTGGTCATGCGGACGTGCGATCCACTGCTTTTGCAGGTCCGTGCGGACCTCGCCCTTGTCGAGATTTCCAACTTTGAAGGAGTTGTTCGCGGTATTGGTCGCGCGAGCTTCGACCGTCGTAATAGCGTCCATCAATCAATTCTCCAACTGACGGTTCGTTGCCGTCGTGAGAGAATACTTGCGCTGCTTTCCAACCGTTTGCAACCCCGTAGTTGGAAATTTTTAAGATTTTTTTACTTTTCCAACTTTTTTCCAACTTCTGGACCGGATGGTTAACGATCCCTTCGCTCGCGCGCGTAGTAGTTATAATTTTAAATATATATATCTAGGATACGGCTATAGCCGTATCCGTATATATCAAGCTTATATGTTTGATAAGATTATATAAAACGCGCGTAAGCGCGCAAAAGCGCGCTACGCGCAAGCTTGGCGAACTAGCTTAAAGCGGAGCTTCGACGTCAAGGAAAAGCCGAACTGCGCGAGTGATTACGGCAACGATTTTCACATCGTTACCGACGTCGATTGACGGAAATTCAAGCGTTGGGTCGGTTGGACGAACCGAAAGGCTAATGCCGTTTGGCTTAACGCTAACGCGGCGAAGGCTTAGTTCAAACTCGCTTCCATCAGCACGATTTGCGTGTGCGACGACAATCATTCCTGTGCTTAGTGGGCCTATAGTTTGCGTCCACTCATCTAAGGCAATACCAGCAACCGTCATTCCATCGCTAATTCCCTCTGCGGCAAAGCTGTTGCCGCGAACATCGAAAGCAATATTCCGAAGATGAGGAAATCGCGGATCAGGTTCGATTGGAACGGATTTTCCGCTATTCTGATTGGAAAGACTAGCGGAACGCCATACGCCAGCCTCACAAACGCCACCAAACTCTATCTTTTCAATCACCTTGTGTTTTCGAACTTCATCTTGTTCTAATAGTAAATATTCCGGGTCGCATTGAAGAGCCTTAGCAACAATATTTAGCTTGTCGCCACGTATAGACTTCTTTCTGCCTATTAAAAGATCATTAATGTATCCCCGCTCTAAGCCAGCGGATTTTGCTAGCGTAATCGGCGATATACCAAGGGTATTTACACGCTCTTCAATACGCGAACGAAGACTATCATTTGAAGACATTGCAACTGTGTTCCTTCAGCCGATTAAAACGGTAGAAAACTTATAACCTACTTTTTTCAGAATGGCTATTGACTTTTCCAATCGAAATTTAGGTACAGTCCAACCGATTTGATTTGGATCGTTGGAGATTTCCTATGATTAGCGCCCCCCTTGAGCCGCAAATGCGCGGATGGCTCATCAACCTGCTTGAGCTTTTCATCGCGCACACCGGCTTGCCGGAACGGGTCGTAGTTAGCCGCGTGTGCGGTGCAAAGCCGACTTTGCTTGAAAGCCTCAAACTTGGAGAGAGTAGTTTTTCTTCCCATTCCTTTGATTGGGCGTTGTCTGGCCTATCCGACGTCTGGCCGGACGATCTTCCGTGGCCGGAAGGCGTTCCGCGCTTTAGTCGGTCGCAAGTTCGTATCCGTTCCCACGCTCCAAAGAAACCCACGCAGGCCAACGCGGCAGAATGATCCCCGGTTAATCTATCCAAGTTGGAAACAAGCCAATGGCAAAGAAAGCGAAAATGGATACCGCTTCGGCGACCGCCGCAAAAGGCGGTGTCGCGCCCGAAGACTTGAAGCGGGTAATCGCCGAAATTGGTCGGCAGAAGAAACACGCGTCGGAATACGCTGGCCTTGCGGGCAAGGCAACGCAGAACGCCGTTGAACAGTACGGCCTTGAAAAGAACGCCCTTACCTTCTCCCGTCGCCTTAGCGACATGGAAGATGGCAAACGGCAGGCGATCATTCGGTCAAGCATCGAGTATTGGAGCAAGCTTGGCTTCTTCGCGCAACTCGACGCCTTTAGCGATCTTATCGAATTGATGCGCGCCATCGTGGCCGAAGCCGATGGAAACGACGGCAAAGGCAAGACCGACGCCGTTATCGCCGAACTGGTTCACTAAGCCACCAATCGGCGCGCGATTAGCGCGCCGCCTCCCCTTTTTGTTGCTTACTCTCCCCGAAAGGGAACCTCCCCCATGGCATACTTTGCTCTGACGACAACGATCCCTAGCAAGTCCGGCTTTGTCTGGTTCACGGTCGAAGTACCGGAAGAAACCCTTGATGATCTTCATGAGCGCATTTCCGAAGACGGCTCGCTTATCTGCACTCGGCTGACGACGACCGCAACAGGCCCGCATTCCAGGCAGATTATTTCCCGCGAAGACGTCATCGTCGGCTTGAATGCCATCATCACCATTACGCCCCTGCATATGGAACTTCACGAAGCGGAAAGCTGATGCATCCGAAGGAACGCATTTTCCCGCCGATTTCCATTCAGGCGGAAGGTGGTCGCCGACGCGTTCATAGAATTCAGTGTTCCCAATGTCCGGCATATTCGGACGTATCGGCGAACACGATCAGCGGAACACGGAATATTGACGACCTCCTTAAAGGCTGGAAGCGCGCCGGTTGGCTTGTTGGATCACGCCGTAATCGCGACCTTTGCCCGACCTGCTATTCGGCCAAGCGCCGAAGAGGCTCCGGCGGCTTCACCGCCGAAGCCGTTGAAACGATCCCATCAAACTCCCCGGACACCGAAGCAATGCCAGTTGTTGAACCTACCGTTTCAGTCAATGGCGCTGAGCCGCCAAGCCAGCCGACTTTTGAAGAGAAGCGTATAATCTTCGCCAAGTTGGAAGAGGTCTATCTTGACCACCGCACCGGCTATTCCAGTGATTGGAGCGACCAGCGCGTCGCCGACGATTTGGGTGTCCCGCGTAAGTGGGTCGAAGTTATGCGCGATGCCAATTTCGGGCCGGAGCGCAGCGACGAAGCGATCAAGACAGCGCTCGCAGAAGCGATAAAGCTTCGCGACGAAATTGCTGAACTCGTCAAATCGTCGCGCGAAGAAGCTGCCCTTATGCGCGCACGGGCTGACCTTCTTGAAAAGAAGACGAAACCGCTTCTTGCCTGCCATGGCGATATCGTTCGCCAGATTGAAGCGCTGGAAAGCGCGGTGTCGAAATGACCGGCTTCAAAGGAACGATCCTTGCGCTCGATATCGCTACTAATCTCGGTTGGTGCGAAGGTGAGCCGGGCAGCGAACCACGCTTTGGAAGCCTTCGCCTTGCTCCTGATGGTTCAAGTCAAGCCGCCGTATTCGGCGGCATGATCGGTTTCATTGGAACGCGTCTGCAAGCGTTTAAGCCGCGCACCATCGTATTCGAAGCGCCCGAACTCTTCCGCCTTCGCTCTGGCAGGGCGACGCGTGAAACAATCGAAGTCCTCTTCGGCCTTCCAGCGGTAATGCAAGGCGTCGCCTATCGTATGGGCGTCTATGACGTCCAAGAAGCGGCGACGAACGACGTGCGCGGATACTTTATCGGTCAGCGAAATCTCAAGCGCGAACCAGCGAAGCGCGAAGTCGTCGCCGAATGCCATAGGCGCGGCTGGAATGTCCAAAACGACGACGAAGGTGATGCCTGCGCAATCTGGTCCTACATGTGCGCCGTCAAGGTTCCAGAGCTTCGCACGTCCGGCGCAAAATCCCCGCTGTTTGGAGGTAAGAAGAAATGACCTTCTCATATTCGTTTTCGCTAACGCTGCTATCGGCCCTCTTTTTTGCGGTTGCTGCGACTTGCTTCGCATTGACCGCATTCAAACGCGCCCGCGAAGAGCGGTGGGGTCAGGCTTCCTATTACATGACGTGTGCAGTCGCGTGCCTTGTCGTCCTGACCATATGAGCGGCGACGATTTCGACCATGCGGCCCTTCTTTGGCTCGACGGTCGGGACACACTTCAAATAGCCGGTGAACTCCATCTGCCTGAAAAGACGATTTACGAAAACCTTTTCGCAATCCGGCAGCGCGCGGCGGAACTCAAGGAATTGATGAAGGATGCGCATCCCCGAAATCCGAAGGCGTCTTCTCGAAAAATCGAAGAAATATGACGATCCCGAACTAGCTGTACTCGCGAAGGAATTGTGCCGCCGGACAAGCGCCAACCGCTCGGCAGTTAAGAGCAGTCCTATGACCCCCACGCTCGCTCGCCAAATTCGAAAATACAAGACCGGCAATCCAGACGCGAGCCACGTCGAAATTGCCTCCCACTTCAACGTCAATCCGGGCCGTGTAAGCGAAGCGCTGCACGGCAAGCGCCAATAAGGAGAACTGCCGTGGCAGGTAGCGTCAATAAGGTAATCTTGGTCGGGCATTTGGGCGCTGATCCGGACGTCCGCCGTCTTAACTCCGGCGATATGGTCGTCAATCTGCGTATCGCCACGTCTGAAAGCTGGCGCGATAAGAATTCAGGTGAACGTAAAGAAAAGACCGAATGGCACACGGTCGCAATCTTCAATGAGAACATCGGCAAGGTTGCCGAACAGTATTTGAAGAAGGGTTCGAAGGTCTACATTGAAGGCGCGTTGCAAACGCGCAAATGGCAGGACCAGAACGGAAACGACCGCTATTCAACCGAAATCGTCATGAAGCAATTTCGCGGCGAGCTTGTCATGCTCGGCGGCGGTCGAGATAGCGACGACGAAGGCGAAGGCCGTTCGTCAGGCGGCGGTGGAAGCCGCCAGCAGCAATCGGCTGGCGTTCGCGATCTTGACGACGAAATTCCGTTCTAGGGGCTAGCGAACGATGGACGCGGAAGCCAACGAAATTAACGACGCACCAAACAATCAGGAAGCCGAAAGAGAGCCGGACCAAGCGCCGCCACCGGAAGAAAAGAAGCCCATTACCGTTTCCGAAATGGTCGAAGTTCTTACGAATGACGTCGTTAACCGCCGTGCTGATTTCCGCGTCTATGAGCGCCAAGGGTTCCCGATAAGCCCCGATGCAATCCGGTCGAACGAAGTCAAATGGGCGTGCGCGATCTTACTGGAACGGCTGATCCCGGTATTTCCAGAAATCCGCAAATTGCTGCAATCCAATAGCAGGAAGAAAAATTGAAATGGCTCAAGGGAACGATGATCTAGGTCGCTTTATCGTTCCTGTTGCGGGGATACTTTGGGGTAATCCTCGCGCTGGCGGTACAAAGACCGAAGTTCGCTTCGGTGACGGTCGGACGGTCAATCCGCAAAAGGGTACTTGGTTCGTCCACGGCGAACAGACCGGCGGCGGCGTCCTTGCTCTAATTGAACGCGAAACGGGCAGTAAGGGCCGCGACGCCATTGAGTGGCTTCGCAAGAATGGCTTTGACGTCGAAGACCGCCAGCCGCAGGCGCAGGCAGGCAGCAACAGGAATGCAAGGCCAGCGGGACAGAAGAAAGACGAAACCCCGATTGACGGCGCAAAAAAAGAACTCGTTAAGGCGTGGGACTATGTAGATGAAAATGGGGCCGTCCTATTCCAAACGATGCGCTATCAGTTCCGTCTGCCGGACGGTGGATGGCGGATGGGCGACGACGACAAACCAGCCAAGACATATAGCCAGCGCCGCAAGCCGGTTGACGGTGAGCAAACGCGCGACGGATGGGTCTACAGCCTCAAGGATACTCGTGTTGTTCCTTACCGCCTGCCGGAACTGATCGAAGCAATTTCGAACGGCTATACCGTATTTTTTGTCGAAGGCGAAAAGACCGCCGACCGCTTGATCGATGAACTTGGCGTTCCGGCGACATGTAATCCGATGGGTGCCGGTAAATGGTGGGAAGAGCTAACGCCGTACTTCAAAGATGCTGACGTCGTAATCCTGCCGGATAACGATCCCCAGACCGTCAATAAGCAGACCGGCGAAAAGCTTTTCCACGAAGACGGGAGGCCGAAGTTTGCCGGGCTAGATCATGCGCTGTTAGTTGCGAGGAAGATCAAAGGAGCCGCGAAGCGGGTCCGCCTCCTGTCTTTGCCAGACTTGCCGCTTAAGGGTGACGCCTTTGACTGGATCGAAGCGGGCGGGAACGCCGAAACTCTTTATGATCTTGCAAACGCCGCCAAAGCGCCGGAGCTTCCGGCCTATCAGTCGAAATTTGGCGCGGTGTGGTTTCACCAGATCGGAAACCAAAAGCCTACTCGTGATTGGCTGATTAAAAATCTGATCCTCGCCAAGTCCTTCGGCATCATTTACGGCCCGCCCGGTTGCGGTAAGTCCTTCCTTACTTCCGATCTCATGTTGACGTGTTCAGCGGCGGCGATTGACGCAACCAAAAGGCCCGAATGGTTCAGCTACAAGGGGCGTCCTTTCGGTGTCGTCTATGTGGTCGCGGAAGGTCGCGAGGATTTTGAAATTCGCCTTCACGCTTGGCGGCAAGAACACCAGATACCCGAAGATGCTGTTCTGCCGTTCGTCTTCCTGCCTACGTCAATCGACATGCGTTCGAATGATGCGGATATGAAGAAGCTCGCCGAAGAAATCCACGGCCTTTCGGCGGAAATGCAAGAGCGCTGCGGTGTCAAAGTCGAAATGATCGTCATTGATACCGTCGCCCGTGCGCTTGCAGGTGGCAATGAAAACGATAGCGCCGTCATGGGCGCTTTCGTCATTAACTGCGACAAGCTCAAGGAACTGACCGGCGCGGCGGTCGCAGGCGTTCACCACGGCGGCAAGGAAGCCGGACGCGGACCACGCGGGCACGAAGCCTTGCACGGCGCTGCCGACTTCGAAATCGAAGTAGCGGCAGCAACGCCGGACACGCCGAACACTTGGGCCGTTCGGAAGCTCAAGGCAGGTCCAGCAGGCGGGACGCATCGCTTCCGGCTTCGCCAAACGACCGTAGGCAACGACAACGACGGCGATCCTATAACTTCCTGCATCGTCATCAATCAGGAGCATACGAACGCCGCGTCGGGCGAGAAGGAAAAGCCGAAGGGCTTCAAAGTTCGCGACCACGAACGCGAATTCCTGTCCGCCTTGGCCGAAACAATCGACAAGAAAGGCGTTATGCCCCCGCCTGATTTGGCCGTACCGAAAGATGTTGTTCTTGTGGCGAGCGTTGAAGACGTCCGAACGCTTTACAAGGAACAACTTGCAGCGACCGAAGACGGCGACGACGAACAGATCGAAACACGCCTTCGCCAACGCTGGTCACGCGCGACAAAGCAAATGCTCAAATGGAAGATCGTCGGCAGCAAAAAGCCGTGGCTTTGGTTCACCGGCAAAGAAGTGCAAGGCTTCCGTATTCGCGGCGTTAATGCCTCCGAACCGACCTACGTTTCACCCCTGCCTGATCCCGCAACAAACAACGAAATCGCAGATGACGACGTGACGGCGTTAGTCGGCGGATGACAAGAATTTTCTATCAAAGGAACCGGCAATGACCGAACGTGACGAATTTTTCGGTGCCCGTGACAGGAAACAAGCCTTCCATAACTTTGACGGCCTATGGCTTCCAAAGATCGTTGACGAACGTCTTGTCGAAGCGGCGAAGCTCGCACAAAGAACAGCGGGACCGACAGGACCGCGAGAAGACGGCAATGCGTGGCCGAAGTTCCAACGCGAATTTCTCGACTGGTACGACGAAATCAAAGACGAATTCGGCAATATCATCGGGCACGTTCAAACAGGCGAACCGGAAAAGAAAATGCCCTATATTCCGGCTCGGAAGATTTCGCAGATGGAAGCCGCCATTCAATGGCCTATGCACTATCTCAAGGAGCATGACGGGCCGCGAAACGTCCTTTCCGTCTATCTCCGCTGCAAAGCATACCGGAAGCCTTTCGGCCAAGCCTGCAAGCGCCTCGGCTGGCCGCGAGCGACGGCCTACCGCGCAAGGGATAAAGCGCTATCCCTGATCGCCCAAGGATTGAACTCGGACGGCATACCCTTAGACTGACAGAAGCCCCGGTTTTCCGGGGCTTTTCTTTCGCCTGAATTATTATTTTGTATTTACATTTTGCCTGTGGACATATTTCGAGCTACATTGCAATTTCTCGACATGAAGATCATTTGGGACGAAACGAAGCGGCTTACGAACCTTGAAAAACACAAGGGGTTTGACTTTGCCGACCTGACCACAGAATTTTTTGACAACGCGGCGATTTACCCCGCGAAGCAAGGCCGCTTGATGGCGGTCGGAGAGTTCCGGGGCGAGACAATTATAGCGACGATTTTCGTCCTACTTGGAACTGAGGCGCTTTCGGTAATTTCGATGCGCCGCGCCAGCCGGAAGGAAAGGAAGTTATATGACGAACAATAAGCGAAAGGCGATCCGACCGCTGACAGATGCGGAGGAAGCGGAAATTCAGCGGGAAATCGCCGCTGATCCCGACGCGCCGGAATTGACGGACGAACAGGCCACGCAGCGCATGACGTTCGCAGAGGCGGTTCGGCGCACACGTGGCCCCGGCAAGAAAGCTCCGAAAGAAACGGTCACGCTTCGGCTCGACCCGGACGTCGTAGAAGCCTTCAAGGCAGACGGCCCCGGCTGGCAAGGCCGGGTCAACGAAGCGCTCCGCAAGGCAAAGAAGCTTCCGAACCGGGCCGCATAGGAGGAAAATCGAATGAGACCTAGAAAACTCGAAATTGGCGACCGCATTACCTTTAAGGCCGTGACGCGTGGCGGCGATCCGAAGTTGACGCGAGTAGTCAACGGATTTTGGCCTGATGGTAGCCCTACAGTCCGCGCACATGGTTATTCTGATTTTGTGGTATCGTGGAAAGAAATATCGGCGGTTGAGCGCCAGAGAGAGGATGCATGAAAATCCGGCAGCGCCGCAACGGTGATTGGTGCATGGAGCATAATGGCGTCGAAGCGCCGTATGCAGTGGAAAAGGAATACGCCGGTACGTTTTCGGTCTATGATCTTGACGACGAAGACCGGGAAAAGCCCATCGCCTTGCACGTTGACAGGGATACGGCAGAAGTGTTGACCCGCGCGCACTTTAAGACAATCGCCGGGAAACTTGGTTTAAAGGGCGACTGATATGGATAGGCTGGATGGACTTGCCGCGACGCTTCTTTCATCCACTGCCAGTTTTGCAGCGCTTGTATCATTGCTCAAACGCAAAGGCGTACTAAGCGATCAGGACGAACGGGAAATGTACGAGCAAGCCCTTTTGATGCTCGAAACTAGTCAGGCCGATGAGCCTGATTGCGGCCCGTTGTACGAATTAGCCCGCAACGTTATAGAGGAACAGTTGAAGCCAAACGGGGATTAAAAGGCGATGTGCGGACGATTTACGCAAACGTACACTTGGGCCGAAATCCACGCGATGTATAACCTAGTTCCGGCAACGCCTCGAAACTTGCAGCCCCGCTATAACATCGCGCCGACAACGCAAATCGGCGTTGTCACGCAAGCGGGCAACGATCTTACCTATTCAGAAATGCGCTGGTCATTGGTGCCGTCGTGGTTCAAGGACAGCATCAAGAAAGCGCCCTTTGGTCACAACGCCCGCGCGGAAGGTGTCGCCACAAGCGGCATGTTTAAAGTACCGCTACAGCGTCAAAGGTGCCTAATTCCGGCAACGGGCTTCTTCGAATGGACCGGCCAGAAAGGCGACAAATTGCCTTGGTTCATATCCGCAAAGGACGGTCGCCCGCTAACGTTTGCCGGAATTTATGACCGCTGGCGGGATCGCGAGACGGGCGACGAAATCACAAGTTGCGCAATTATAACCTGCGATGCGAATTCCTTCATGCGGGGAATTCACACCCGTATGCCGGTTATCCTGCAAGAAAAAAATTGGCGCGAATGGCTGGCTGAACCGCGCATCGATCTTTTGAAGCCAGCGCCCGGTGACGACTTGCAGGCTTGGCGTGTCTCTACGAACGTGAATTCGAGCCGATATCAAGGCGACGACACGATGCAGCCTATCGCCGAAATCGGTACACTGGTCTGAAATTTGCGCCGCCCTACTTCCTGTATAAAACGGGAGATAGGCCATGGCAGTTCAATCTAAATCCGCGATCAAGCCCAAAGCAGACGGGAATTATCCCGACCGAAATATCGATTGTCAGGAAGCCGTTGCGAGCGGAATTATTGACCTGATCGAAACCGCCGAAAATGCCGGTTGGGGTGCGGTTGAAGCCGCACGGGCTATAAATGAAGTCTCACGCGGCCTTTTTGTCGGCTTGCAGGGCAAAGACCCGGACGAATAGGAACAAACCCCGTTCTTACCCGTTAGTCAGCCCTGCCGCTTGAATTCGGCAGGGCTTTTGCGTTTGGAGGATAGTTCGATGGCGTGGGGAAAACCCGTTGACGTCCAGCTATACGGGACTGGAAAGTATCTTATCGTCACTACGACCGAGCGGGCGGCGGAAAGCCTACTTTATGAGTGGCCCGAAAATAGTCGCGGCCAAGAATACCAAGGCGCGCTTCAAGCCTGCCTCGCCGATTTGGAAGGCTTGCCGAACACGGCCCGATCCTCATTTATCAAGGCTGCAAAAGCTTCTTGCCTTACTATACGAAAAAGCCTGCAATAGATTTGTTTAAGCGCCGCTCGCGGCCTTCGGAACCATAACAGTAAATTGTCCGTGGCCCGTATTGCTCGGAAAGTCGAAGCTCAGGCGAACGCGCGTCGAACCACATAAGGGGCAGCGCATCCGCTCTTGCAAGAACGTAAGCGGCATTGCGCGGCCACGCGTACATACCAGCGTTAACACGTCCAAATCTGCGCTGAAATTGCATTCGCGAATGCTCTTCATACCGTCGTGTTTACCCCACGCGCAGCGCATTTTTAGCCGCACGCGATTAATCCAAGCATCGCCTAAAGTCTCAATCTCCATGAGAACATCATGAGAACAAAAAACGGCAAAGGTCAATCCCGTGACCTTTGCCGCTCGCATTGTTACCGAATTCCACAGGCGATTATTGGCCTTCTAAGCGTGCCGGTTGCGCGCCTTCCGACTGGTCTTGATACTTACCGGCATAAGGGCTTTCGGTAGGTTCATCCAGCTTGTGAAAGATGATTTGCGCAATCGGCGAACCTTGCTCAATCGTGATCGGCTCTTGTCCTTCGTAAGAGATTTCGAGCGTAAGAAAGCCGCGCCAACCCGGTTCTATAACCGTATTCTGGACAAGAACGAACCGCCGCGCCCATGTCGATTTGTCTTTGACGTATGCCGCGCAATCGACCGGCATGGTAAAGTGTTCCATGGTGCTTGCTAGAACGGCGCGGCGCGCCGGTTCAAGAGTTAGAGTTTCCGCGATCCGAACGTCGTAGCCTGCCGGGCCAAGACCGAAGGTCATGCCGTTGCTTAGGGTTCGCTCATGGAAGGGTTTGAAGATCCCGCGCGTGCGGATAGATTGAGCCGAAAGGATTGTCATCTTGAATTCCTCTAGTCCTCGTTAACGGCTTCGACCGTTATAATTTCGTGGTTTCGGGTTCGAAGAAACGGAACGAAATCCGCGCCCTCATATTTTACGTCCGTGCTGGATCGGGCTTCAATGATTTGGAATTTGTCACCGGCAGCAAGATATCTGCTCGCTTCTTCAATGACGCGTTCGCGTGTCGGCTCTTCGGCCAAATCGTAAACGTCTTCGCCAAGGCTACCGGCGTGCCATGTCCAAGGGGTCATAATTTTCCCCCTTCAACGCGCGACGCCGCGCGAGCCTTTTCGATACGGATACCGAGCGCAGAAACTTCCGCTTTTAGCTGCTCATGGGTCATGCCCTGATACTTCGCACGAATTCTAAACGAGCGAAGCGTTTCAAGAAGTCTGCTCGCGGCAAGGGCAAGAACGCGCGAACGGACGTTAAAATCGATGTAATCAACCATCGCCATTGCCTCCATTTAGTCCGGTAGCGCAAAGGAGCATTCCGGCGGCGACGGCATACCGCATTCGTTCATGGCGAAGCGTATCGGGATCACCCTTGCCGGTTTGCACAAGGCCAAGCATATGCCGCCGCGAATAGGCTTCCGCCGCATTGTTTGCGGCGTTGACGGCTTCGTCGGTAACGTACCGGCGTGCGATATCTTCCAGACCGTCTAAGACGATTTTGTCGCGGTCGAAAATCTCTTTGGTATTCATTGCGATCCTCCGGCAAGGAGCGCGGCCAAACCGGCAAGCGAAGCTTCGGCGGAAGTGTGCGTTATCCATCTACCGCCTCGACCAATCCAAACCGAGCGGTACTTTTCCCAATCATCGATCAGAATATCGCCGGGCTTCCTGATATGCAGGCTCTTGTCTTTCGACTGACAAGCGATCATCGGCTGATCTTTGCCGATCCAGCGATCAACCCAAGCGCGCTTATTGTCGGCGGCTTCTCGCACCGAACGCGGAACGCCGGTCAGGATGATCGGATTGTATGGGGCTACGCCCCGCCATAGCTGGTCAAAATCAGGCATAGGCGGCAATCCAGCGTAGAAGCCCTCCGTACCCCTTACTAAGCCCCAATCGACGTTATCGTCAGTCTTGCTTGGCCGAATTCCGAAGCGGTCGGCGTACCCTTGATCGAAGTCGGCAAGAACGCCGTCCATATCGACAAAAAGCGTTGGAAGTGACTGTCCGCTATTGCTCATTTTTGCCCCTTAATTTCGCCAAGCAAGTCGCAAGTTCGGCTTTAAGGTCGGAGATAATGCCTTCCGCTTCCAACCAAGCGGCTTCAATCTTTTCCTTCTCCGCGCGCTCAGCTGCTAATAGCTTCTCAGCCTGCAAATGCAGGCAGAGCAAATCGCCCGGTTTAATTTGACGGCTCAGGATATGACCGGCGAATACCGCGACGCTTTCCCTAACGGTCGAGACTTCGCCAACCACTACAAGCCTGACGTCCGTAGAGGGGCGCGCGTTCCAAGCGTCGATAGCTCGATCAAAGCAAGCGCTAACATTCTGTTCTATCTCGTTCGACATACCGTGCGCCCAATGGACACCTTCTGGCACGTCAAACCATGATCTAAGGAAGGCTTCTTTACGATCATTCGCCATTGCCGTTCCCTCCCTCTTGGCGCTTTAAAGCGGTCGCCAAAGCCTCGGCCAGAGTTTTGCCAAAGCCGATTACGTCTTCCGTCTCGCTTTTGCGGAAGCCCAATTGATCGGCGTAAGGCTTTAGATCGATGCGGCCACTTCTGCCCGGCAGTCGGATAAGAAACCTGTCAGGGCAGTTCGGGTTGTGCTGGATTGCGAACGTGAGTTCGCGCAACTCTTTCCATGCTTGAAAATCTGCTGTCGATTGTTCATTCGCAACCCCATGAAGTCCGTCATACACCATAGAGCGGATTGTAATTGAATGGTTGGGATCGATAGCAAACTGCTCTGTCATCCGCTGGAAGACGCCGCGCATTCTCTCGACTTCCGCACCTTTCGCCAAGTTGTCGGCTTTCAGGCTCTCTTTATCGACAGCTAGACCATCAATGACGTGCTGCTTAAAACGCCTATCCTTTTTCAATTCGGCATTTTCCGCGAATAGCTCATCGGCCTGCGTGCGTTTGACCCATTGCCCGTTCTTGGATGGCGCAGGATTATTACCTTCCAAAGACCACATAACATCTGCGGCGGTGTAGTAATCTAGTCCCGTATCTGTAGCGGCAGGCGTAGGGCGTTTGTGGTCGTGTTCCGTTGCTTGGATTTCGGCCAGCTTGTAACGCTTCTGACAAGAGTGTTTGGCCCAACGACCTGTTGAGACGCGGCTGTTTCCGTCGTCGTCTTCACCGTACCAAATCCATTCAGGACTTTGATCACTGCTTTCAACTGGCCCCGCGGTCGGTGTTTGATCTTCAACGACGCTCCCACCGAAAGCCTTCACAAACTTATGGACTGAAATAGCGACGTTGCCGCCCTCTACGCGCGTCGCCGCTGCAATAGCGTTGAATGTCCGGTTATAAGGGAATTCCTGCGGCGATGAATTTTTCATCGCCCGGAATTGGGCCGCGCAAATCTGGTGGAAGGCAAGCTTGTGGCGAATACGCTTATTGAAGGTTTCGACACCTTCCAGCCGTTTCGCTTCTTCGTCGTGCCATTTGGCGGCATCGTCAAACGACGTCCGGCCTCCGCCGGTTAGTGCGTTTTCGAACGCATTCGGAAAGGCCGCTATCGTCTTGCGAGCCGCAATAATTTCACTCCAAATCCGATCCTTTGCATTGTCTTCGGCTTGGCGCATAGCGTCTTCTTTGGATGATAGGAAACAACGGCCAGAATGGTTGACGACGTATGACCAAGTATCATCGCCCAAAGCATGAACGACCCGCGCTTTCCATCCTTCAGCTATAACGGCATCCCAAACGCGTTCGCTCGTTTGCTTCCATTTGATAGGTGGGAAAATCTGTCTATTGTTGATCATAGCTACCGCTCCAACGTCGGTGCGGCTGGCACCAAACGATAATGTGAGAACCATTTTTCGTCGTATGACGGACGCCATTCAGTACCCGTAAGCTGTTCCCAAAAACCGGGACCGTCTTCGGGGTAGCCGATATTAAAATCGTGGTTCCAGCGGCAGTTTGGGACACGTTCTGACAAGCGATCACACCAAAGATCAACGACGGTGCCGTCGTGCGGTGCATCGTTTATGTCGAGCCACCCATCACCATCGACCAATATGCCGGCTTCGGCAAAATGGTTCGGTTCTGGTGAGAGTTCATTCGCGATATTCCGCATGAGCGAAGCAAGTTCGTCCTTCGCAATCTGAGGCAGCGCGTCAACCTTGCCCGACAACGAAACGAAATTGATAAAATCGTGAGCGTTGTTGCTTGTTCGGAAGAGAATTAGGCCGCGCTCTATATCACGCTGCCGGAAAGGCAGATCGCGGGCGTCGGTCGGTTCAGGATAGCCTAAATCCTTGAACGCGAAATCACGTACCGCCTGTTTATCGTGATCATAAGCCGTAACAAGCCATTGTGGCTCCGGGTGCCATTCGGTTGAACCGTGCCAGAGCCGTTGCGGCGTAATCGTCCGAACGGACGTTTCGCCGCGATAGTTGGTGTAGGCGACCTTTACAGGCGTTAGCTCAAATGCCATCGGTGCCGCCCTCCGCTTCCGCAATCATCCGGTCGATAAAGGCGAGTTCTCCGGCATAACGAACAGTAACTTCGTGTCGGAGATACTGCCAAGCTTCGACGTCGGTTCGAAACAAGCGGCCCATTCCTTGGGTTGAACTATTGTCGCTATAACCGTGGCGAAATCCGTCCGACCATCCTTTATCGACGCGGATGCTGTGCACGTTCGCGAAGTAGCCCCGCGCGACTTTGCTTGACGTACCAAAACGCGCGACCACATCGCACTTTGATGCTTCTATGTCGTCTCTAGTCATCGGCGATGGCGATGGATACGACGGCCAGCGGAGCGCACGCGAAAGCGCAAGGTCGTGCCGGAGCCGCTCCATTTCGGCTTTCTCAGTCTTGTTCATTGCCATTGGTTCGTCCTTTCCTGATCATCGCTTCCGTAGCCCGATACCAGTAGCCACGGTGATCTGACGGCAGGCCGTGCGTAAGCGCGGCTTCAACGTCATCAAGTGCCATTAGGTAGCCTCCGGCGAAGCCTTCACTTGCCAAGCCGGATGCGTACTTGCCGCCGCGCGCGTTGGCTGAAATCTCGTTCTTGAGAATTTCGCGAACGGCGGCGATCCGTTTGAAAACTACGCGCTTATCGTTGAGCTTCATCGTCGGCCCGTTGGTGCTTGATAGCCTTGTCGCGCGGGGCTATTCGCCAGTCCGGCCAATTCCGAGCCAAGTTCTTCTGAAACTTCGCGTTGATCGCGTCGATGATTTCGCTGCCACTCAGGCCGAGCCGCGTTAGGCCGTTCAACGAGAGCATAAGAACGTCAACCCACTCTTCCGGGTCTGTCGGCGCTGCTTCGATTTCGACTAGCTCTTCGCGGATATGATCGATAGTGCCTTCGGTACGAAGGCCGGGGCCGAAAGTCGCAAAGTTCCACTTCGCAAAGCCGTCGATCCATTGCGGATCAATAACGGCAGGCATGAACTCAGCCGAACCGACAATCGGGGGAAAAGCCCCTGTTACTTGCGTATAGATATAGAACGTTGGGCTATGCCCTTCGGCGTCAGGGCCGAACGTCGCCGAAGCTTGGAAGCCGATTTTGAGTTCAGCACAGAGCAAAGCCAGCGAATGTAATTCCGGTTCGATAGTAGTCCTGAAATGCGAGATTGCTTCTTCCATGACACTTCCTCAAAAATGGAATGTTTCGGTATCGAACGTGTCAGCGCGCGTTAGTCCGTCCGTCCCTGCAATCGGGGCGTCAATTGACACGTTCTTGAAGTGATCAAACTGCCGGTTGTAGGCGGTGACGTGGGCTTTGATGGCCTCGTTCAGTTCGTCAAATAGAACCTTCCGTTCAAGAGCCGCCGTCATAACGGCTGCGATAACGTCCCCGCGCGCCGCCACGTCTAGATAACCCGGCAGACGGGCGGAAATCATTTTCCGCAACGCGTCCGGGTCTTTCCGGGCTAGCCTTTGTGTTTTCATTCGGCTGCGCTTGCGGCGGTCCTTTTCCCGTATAGCATCAGTCCGTGGGGCCTTCTCGCCAGCGGCCCTTGCGCGATCCCGGTCAGCTTTAGCCCATGCCCGCTTACGCGCTCGGTTCGCCTCCTGCCAATCGGGGTCCGACTTCTTCAAGATGCGCCATTGCCTGTTATAGACACGCTGCTTTTTCAGAATTTTCTTTTTGTTGGCAGCATAATAAGCCTGCCGGTATTCCCGACGATCATACTTTTCCCGCTGCTTTTTCTGCTTTTCATCGTACTCAGCGCGCAGGCGGCGCACTTCTTCAAGAGCGTCATCCGGCTCCATATCTGACAAAAGCTTCATTTTGGCTTTGGTGATATAGGGAGGCAGGCGTGTCGTGTCGTGAAGCATAGGAAGGCCCTCCGGCCTGTCCGCTGGCATTGCCAGCGGATCGGTCGCTTAATCGGTTATTCCTTTTCGGTGGAATAGGTCGCGTCGGCGTCCCATGGCTCAAGCTGATAGCTTTCCATCCAATAGGCCATGATTTGCCCGCCGGGTACGAAGCAAGCGACGCGAACGTCGAGCCGCGCACCGAAGCTTGGCGAAGAATTATCTTCCTTGGAAAAGTGGAAGTGCGGTTCGTCCGGTGCGTCCAAGACCACATGGGGCAAACCGCGACCCCGATACATGGAACCAGCGCGCGGCGTAACGATATCGCCTTCCGCGAATTCGCAGCCTTTCGCGTACCTGACAAACAATTCGCCCAAAGTCGCGACCTGCGCTTCGGGGATCGGAAGCTTTGCGGCTTCGTCCTCGTGGTCGTGTCGTGCGCCGGGCATATGTCCGGCAAGGAGTTCGCCAAGGTCCAAGGCAATCGTTTTCATTCCAGATATCCTTATGTTGCGTTGCTTAGGCAAAGCTCCGCCGTGGCGCTCAAGGCGCTTTTCGAAGATCGGTGAGGCTTTGGGAAACCGGCGAGGCTAGTCGCCGGAAACCGAAAGGCTCAATGTGGCTTGTGGTCGGTTTGCTTGCTTTCTTCCGCTTTCCTAAACTCGGCGGCGAACTGGTATATGGAATAGGCTTCTGTCTTCATAAGCCGGGCCGCGTCATCGATAAGCGGGTCGATTGCGTCATAAGGTGCAACCGTGCCGATCACTTGGGCGGCGGTTCGCCATAGTGCGCAAGAAATTACGCTCGGCGACATACCTGCCTCAGACATGGAATTTGCTATCTCGCGCGCCACTTCGCAGGCCGCTTCAAGTTGATCTGACTGCTTATTCATTCTCTTGCTCCTTCCAAGCGTTCGGGAAACCGCCCTTCCGGGCGGAAACCGGAAGGCTTAAAGGCCGTGAAAGATCAGCGTATCGGCGGAGAAAGCGTTAAGGGGCCGGACAGTCTCAACACCGTCGAAGTGGAACTTAAATCGAGCAGTTGCGCTGTTGATTTCTTCAATCGTCCCGCACTCGCCGGAGCGCTCATGATTTGAAATCAGGCGAACGAACTGACCGACTTTAAGGTTGTGCTTGGTGTTCATTTCGGGTGTCTCCCAACTCGTTTGTTGAATGATCAAAAGTCGCAGGTGTGACCACTGCACCGATAATGCGTGACCGAAACCTTGAAGCCATCAGCTTCGGGAAAACGGCTGCGAATTTCTTTGGCAACGCCTTCTGCCGCATCCTGCGTAATGCAAGAGCGCGGAGCCGTAGCGAAGAAGTGTGTACCGTTAAGGGAGACGTAAATTTCGAAATAGCTTTGCATTTCGCTTGTCCTTCAATCGTCAAATCGACCACTGCGAAGCGGCTTGAGAAGAACGCTATACAAAGCGGTTGGAAAATGCAATCGCAATTCCATATTAAATCCAACAAAAAGTTGGAAAACTGTTAACGCTGCAATCCGCGTCAAAACCTCAAATCAAAACGCAAGTGAGACAAAAAAATAACTAGGTTCGAAAACGGCCTAACTAACAGATATTCCATCATAAATGATAAGCCTGTTAGTAGCTCAATCAAAACAAAGCGAAAAATCACGCTTGACGATTGAGACAAATCGGCTGATTTCTCATGCGCAGATAGCGTCGGACTTCGCTCTTACAAATCCCACCAGTGATTGTATTATAAGAACGATATCCAATCGTTATCCCCCACGGATACCCTTGCTGTTAAAGTCTCACATTCAAGCCGCGCTTCGTCGCGGCTTTTCTTTTTCTGATTGGTTTGGATATGGCTTCCTATCTAGTCGCTAAGCCACTTGATGAAATCATGAGCCGCTACGGCGACAACCTGAAAAGCCTTGGAAAAGGTAAGGCTCGAAAGGTTATGTCGCGGGCGCTCAATTACGAAGGTGGCCGGGCATTCGTGCAGGTCAAACGAGCATTGCGCATCCAGACGTCCATTCCAAGCGCCGCTATCAATCGCGGAGTAAGGACCCGGCGCGCTTCGGCAAAGGGCCTTGATACCCTCGAATTTGCGATCATCGGAACGGGTCGGCCTCTTTCGCTCAAATATTTCAAGCCGCGCCAATTCAAGGCGGGAACCAAGGCAACGGTGTGGGGGCGGCGTCAATCGTTTTCCGGCGCTTTTATGGGGCCGCGTCCCGGCGTCTTAGCGCCGAAGCTCAATGGCAATGTATTCCATCGTACCGGATCGGATCGTTTTCCAATTGAACGGCTATATGGCCCCGGCATCGCGAATGAGTTGGTCAAAGACCAATCGGCGCAGACCTTCTACGGAAATATGCCGCGCATCGTTGATCGCGTCGGAAAAGAAATCGCTACAGTATTGCGGGGCTATTAAAATGGTTCGTCCGAATAAGCTTTCAAATACCGAATTTCGAAAAGCCATGATCCGCTATACGCGGGGTGACGGCGTTCGGCAGATTGCGAAAGACTTCGGCATATCTCCGGCAGCGCTTCACCAGCGCGCTAAGCGGCTCGGTCTATCGTGGGGCGGCAAGGCCGCGCGCGAAGCGCGGGCGAAACAGAAGCGCCTATTCGAGCAAGCGATAGAAGCACAAGCGAAGGCCGCAAAGCCCATCGCAAAGGCCGAAAAACCGAAGAGCGAACCGAAGTCCAGGGCGAAAGTGTCCCGTAGCGTTCCGCAGGTTGCCTTGATCGTCTATCCAAAGACGATATCGGAAGTTGTTCGCCTGCATCGCCTCGGACGAACGCGGACGGAAATCGCGTCGCTCCTTCGTATGCCGTACCGTCAGATTGACGCTGCAATTGAGCTAGGATCGCACGGATGAAAACGAAGTTTTACGAATGGCTCCCCGGTCGCGGGCCTATGTTTGGCGGCTGTCTGCTATTCGGCCATATCCTGCCTTTTATCGGATACGAGCGTATCCCTTGCCACTTCGACGGCGAACCAGCCGACCACGATCCGGCAACGGGAGATACCAACGGCACTCATACCGTTATGTCCCTGACAATCGAATGGCTCGGCTTCGGTATGGCGCATATCAATACTTCGACAATCAAGCGCGCGTAGCGCGCGGCGACGCGGGGAATGTCAAGTGGACTTGGCGACCGGCTCATGCCCGGAATGAACGCGTGTTCGATCCACGCCCCCGCAACCAATCCAGTCTAAGAAGAGAGAAAACCTATGTCCGAAGCAATCCATCCTGCGCCCGCTGAGTTTACCGAAGAGCAAATCGCGCAGGATCATATCTTGCGCTACTTCCATTATGCACACCTGCCGGAAGTCCTTCGGAACCGTTCCAAGCCATTCTGTGACCTTGCGCACCAGATCGTAGAAACGACGCCCCGCAATCCCGAACGTACCGTTGCCTTGCGCAAGCTCCTTGAAGCCAAGGATGCGGCGGTACGCGCGGGCCTCAGCTAAAAAAAGGGGGGGGCCTATTTGCCCCTGTGCCCCGATAGGCAAAAAGTCCACGGGAAAATGTTGCGGCGAACCTTAGCCGCAAGAAGACCGTTGACCCTTTCGCCTATAGGAAGAGAACCAACACTTATAAGAACAATCGCTATAGGTAGAACAAAGCGCGGCGCGCCGCAGGCGCGCGACGCGCGCGGAGCCAAAGCAAGAACCTCTTGCCTTGCGTACCGCTAGCTATAGGCAAGTAGACCGTGCCTTCGTAAGCCCGTCCGCCTATTCGCCTTGCGTCTATGCCTATTTGATCAAGGCCCCTACCTATAGCGACGTCACCTATAGCGACCCGTCCGCAACCGACCGTGTACCTACTGCGTGCTGGCACGACTGACGCGCGGCCCTGCTTTTCGACCCCCGCCCCGACCCCGCCCGCCCCCTCCGGGGTGTGAACGATCTTTCGAAAGGGGCCAACCCTAGCGGGCAACACGGCCCCGGTTTTTGAGCGTATTTCCGATTTTGCAATTCGGATTTTGTTTTAGGAAGAGAACGCATGACAAGCGCCGTCAATAACCTCGCTGCAAGCGCCGAAATGTGGGCTGTTGAAGACCTTATTCCGTATGCTCGAAACGCTAAGAAGCATTCGGATAATCAGGTCAAAAAACTAGCGAAATCTATCGAAGAATTCGGCTTCACAATGCCGGTTCTTGTAGCGGAAGACGGTACGATCATTGCAGGTCATGGCCGCGTGCTTGCTGCGAAGTATCTTGCTCTTGAAGAAGTGCCGGTCGTTGTGGCTCGCGATTGGTCGGAAGAGAAAAGACGCGCTTACACCATTGCCGATAACAAGCTTTCCGAGATTGGCGGCGGTTGGGATGAAGAGCTTCTCAAAATCGAGCTTGATAACCTTCTTTCCGAAGGTGAATTCAGCGCCGACATGATGGGCTTTGACGATAAGGAAATCGGCAAGCTTTTCGCAGAGGCGAAAGCGCCTTCCGCGCCGGAAGAGTTTCCATCTTACGGCGAGGATATTGCAACCGAACACCAGTGCCCGAAATGCGGGTATCAATGGTCAGGCAAGGTAAAGTGAAGTGCGGATTTGGATTGAGCGCCAAGTAGGCTTGCTCAAGGACACGCCGGGCGCGCGTAAGTTCCCCGGCACCGCTCATGAATTTATTGACTGCACCGATACGCCGTCACCTGCGATTGTTGCCGGTCGCCCGGTCCATATCGTTATTGAGCGCGACGGCAAGGATCGACCTATGACCAGCTTGGACAAGCCGCCGTATCAAGTACCGCTCATGAGCGACGTCAGCGCGATGCCGTGGAACGGCTATAACGTAATCTCGACTTTTGCAGGCTGTGGCGGCTCTTCAACCGGCTATCGCATGGCGGGCTTTCGTGTACTTTTCGCTTCCGAGTTTATCGAAGCCGCTCGCGAAACGTACCTTGCCAACGCGCGGCCCGGAACGATTGTTGACGGTCGCGATATCCGGCAGGTCACGGCAGACGAAATCCTTGCAGCGACCGGCCTCAAGCCGGGCGAACTTGACGTTTTCGACGGCTCGCCTCCTTGCGCGTCTTTCTCGACGGCAGGCAAGCGCGAAAAGGCGTGGGGGCAGGTAAAGAAGTATTCCGACAGTGAACAGCGCGTCGATGATCTATTCTTCGAATACGCTCGGCTTCTGCGCCAACTCAAGCCGAAGGTCTTCGTTGCGGAGAACGTCAGCGGCCTAATCAAAGGCACGGCAAAGGGCTATTTCCTCGAAATCCTTGCAGCGCTCAAGGCGTGCGGATATCGGGTTGAAGCGCGTTTGCTTGACGCTCAATGGCTTGGCGTACCGCAGGCGCGGCAGCGTCTAATCTTTATGGGCGTTCGCGAAGACCTTGGCCTAAATCCGGTCTTTCCTAAGCCTCTTTCGTATCGCTATTCGATCAGCGACGCGCTGCCATGGTTGACGAACGGAATAGCAGTTACGGTCGAAGCGGAAGCCGATATCGGGCGTTTTGCTATCGGTGAAGAATGGGACAAGCTAAATCCCGGCGGTCAATCAGATCGCTATTTTCAGCTTGTACGGCCCGACCCTAACGAACCGTCGCCGACAATTACGGCGGCGGGCGGGACGGCTTCACTCGCTGGTGTGACGCATCCGACTGAAAAGAGAAAGTTCAGTATCGCGGAGCTTCGGCGGATCGGCGGTTTTCCCGACGACTTCAAGCTAACCGGAACCTATGCGCAGCAATGGGAACGGATTGGAAGAGCGGTGCCGCCGGTAATGATGAGCCATATAGCGGCAACCGTTCGCGATGAAATTCTAGCCAAGATCGGCAGGTAAGCACGCGGGTTATGGCCGCGTGCCGAAGAAGCGTGATTTCGCGCCTTTCTGGCGCTCAAGGCGAAGAGTAACGTTAGCGGCCTTTGCGGCTCGCTTGAGCGTCGTCGCGCAGGCTTTCCAGCCGATCCGCTCGCAGATTTCGGCTTCGGTAGCGCCTTCCGGACTACATACCATATCAAGCATAACTTCGCGCTTGGTCGGTTCCTTCGGCTCTTTGGCTTCTTTCTTTGGCTGCGGCTTGGTCGCGATAGCCAGATCGATAGCGGATGAACGAATAAGGCTGCGTGCAGCGCTGAAATTGACGACCTCCGCTTCGTTCTCTTCGAACGACAATTGCGACTGCGGAGCCTCGGCGACCTGCGACTTGCAAGTGCTAACCGCGACCGACAATTCGGCGGAAGCGATATCAAACGGCTTTTCGAGAAAGATCAGCGGTGAAGCGATCTTTGCTTCGTCGCAAACGCGCTGGAAGCGATTAACCGCTTCGGTACGAGTTGCGGAGCGGTGGAATACGCCGCCGGTAACAATTGCTGTGAGCTTGGACACTTCTACGGAAGTCAAATTCGTCATTTTCAATCTCCATCAAATCCCGACGCCTAGCGCCGTTGGAAATGACTAAAAAGTGGTTGGAAAAATATGTCCAGCAATTCGCATGGAAAAACATTCGAGATACCGGAGAACTGGACTTTCAAGACGCCAGAAGTAGCAGCGGCATTTGATAGCCATGTGCGCGAACAACTGCCGTGGTACGATATCGCAACGGGTATTGTCGCTCACGTCGCCCGCCATTATGTGCCTGAAAACGGTACGGTAATTGACGTTGGAGCTTCAACCGGCAATGTCGGTCGCGCCATTGCGAAGACCCTTTCGGATCGTCAAGCTCGGTTGATTGCTATCGACAATGCTGCCGATATGGCGGAGCGTTATCAAGCCCCCGGCGAAATGATCGTTTCCGACGTTTTGGCGTTCGATTTCCAACCTTACAAGCCTGATTTGATCGTCGCCTTCTTGGCTTTGATGTTCGTTCCTGTTGCGGATCGCGCGGGCGTAGTTCGTCGGATGGTCAATGCGATCCAGCCGGGCGGTGCTGTTCTTGTCTTCGACAAGATGGCCGCGCGCGCCGGTCATTTAGGCTCAGTGATCTATCGTCTTACGCTTGCGGCAAAGTACGAAAACGGCGCTCCGGCGGACGAAATTATTCAAAAAGAACTGTCTCTGGCAGGCGTCCAAAGACCGATGACGGAAGCGGAGCTTCCCGGCTTCGATCCGATCTTCCGCTTTGGTGACTTTGCCGGATTTATCTATGAGCGACCCGCAATCTAATGGCAGACGAAACCGAACCGGGTAGCGGCCTGATTTCCATTGGACAGGCCGCGCGCCTTCTTATGATTTCCGAAGAGCGTATCCGGCAACTATCGAAGGCCGGGTATTTCCCCCGTCCTTCACGCGGGAAGGTTCCGTTCGTCGGCGTGGTGCAGGGCTACATCAAGTCCCTACGCGAAGACAATAAGAACCAGAACAAAACCTCTGCCGATAACCGCGTGCGCGATGCCCGCGCAGAGGAAATTCAAATTCGTATCGCGGAAAAGAAACGCGAGCTTATCCCAACCGACGACGCAACAGCCGCCCAAGATTTCCTTCTTGGTGTGGTGGTTGCCGAACTTAGCGGCCTGCCAGCGCGAGTAACGCGCGATGTGCCGACGCGCAGGCTTATCGAAAAGGAAATCGATGCAAGCCGCAACCGCATGGCGTCCGCGCTCCGGTCATCCGTCGCAACTCTTCGAACGGGCGGCGACGTTTTTGGAAGTGCCGCCGAAGCTGACACCGGATCAGTGGGCGAGGGAGAACAGGCAATACCCCGCAAGCGCGGGCGTCCCCGGTCCACGCGAACCTAGTCTAACGCCTTACGTCATCCCATTTGAACGCGCAGTCGATAGCAGCGGCGCAAGCCGTGTCGTTGGCGTCTTCGGCGCTCAGATGGGCAAGACGGACAGCGAACTTGATATCGTCGGCCACCGGCTCGACCAGCGGCCCGCACCTATTTTGTGGGTCGCGCCAACGAAAGAGTTTCTAACCGAACAGTTTGAACCTCGCCTTATGGGCTTGCTCGATGAAGCGCCTCGCCTTTCTGGCAAGGTGCAGCGCGGCAAGCGCATGAAGAAGACGCGCAAAATCGTCGCTGGCGTTCCGATCCGCCTAGCTCATGCAGGCTCTTCATCGGCGCTCAAGTCCGACCCCGCAGCGCTTGCGATTGTCGATGAATACGATGAAATGCTTGCCAACATTAAGGGGCAAGGCGATCCGCTCGGCCTTGTGGAAGCGCGCGGCGACACTTACGCCGACTTCGTTACGGTCGTTACTTCGACGCCTTCGCAGGGCCATATCGAAACGGAGATTGACCCTGTGTCCGGGCTTGAATTCTGGAAGGTCGCGGACCCGGAAGCGGTTCAAAGCCCTATCTGGTCCCTTTTTCAGTCAGGTACGCGGTATCATTGGGCTTGGCCCTGTCCGCATTGCGGAGATTACTTCGTGCCGCGCTTTTCGTGCCTTCATTGGCCGAAACACGCCACACCAGCGCAAGCGCGCCGCGACGCCTATCTTGTGTGCCCGCATTGCGGATGCACAATCAATGAAGACGAAAACGTAACTGTCGTTAAGTCGAATTTGAGCGCCAAGCGCTGGATGAATGATCGTGGCCGGTACATCGCGCCCGGTCAGACAATCAATCGCGACGGCGAAGTCGAAGGCGCACCGCCGGACAGTACGACGCTAAGCTTTTGGGTATCGGGTCTTGCCAGTCCTTTTCGGACATGGGGTCAGCGTGCCGAACGCTACCTGTCCGCTCTAGCGAGCGGCGACGACAACGAAATCCAAACCGCTATGAACGCCGGTTTCGGTGAGTGTTATACGCTCGGCGGCTTGGGTGAAACGCCTGAATGGCAAGAGGTTATGACGAAGCGGCTACCATACCGCATCGGCGACCTTCCTCGTGAAGTCATTCGGATTACCGCAGGCGTGGACGTTCAAAAGCGCTCGCTGATCTATGTCGTTCGCGGCTTCGGCGCTCGCGGTTCGTCATGGTTGCTCGACTTCGGCCAGATTTACGGCCCGACGTCGGATCGCAACGTATGGGATGAACTCGAAACGTACCTTCTAACGCCAATCCACGGGCGCATGATCGACTGCGTTTTCATCGACAGCGGTTTCCGTCCGAACAAGACAGGCGCAGGCGATGAACACCGCGTTTATGAGTTCGCCTTGCGCTATCCACGATGGATTTTCGCCACCAAAGGTAAAGACACGCAAACGACGCCGCTACGACCTTCCAAGGTCGAAGTAGCTCATACCGGCAAGCGGCATAAAAGCTCGCTTACGCTGATCCACTTGGACACCGACTATTTCAAGTCGCTTGTTCATAGCCGCGTCCGTTTGGAAATCGGCAGGCCCGGCAGTTTTCATCTGCCTATGGGGTTGGTCGAGCCTGACGGTGCGATCTTTGGCGGCGTGACGGAAGATTACGCGCGCCAGATCGTTTCCGAAGGTCGGAAGATCAATCCCGCCAACGGTAAGGCGCAATGGATACCGCGTCACAAGGACAACCACTTCTTGGACTGCGAAAGCATGGCAGCGGCAGCGGCCTATATGCTTCGCGTCCATACGATCCCCGAAGGAACAGTTCGCGTCGGTGAAGGCGCGGACCTTGTGACTATTGAGCCGGTGCAACCTGCCCCGGTCGTGCCCCCTGCTGTGCGGGAGGACGTCAACCAAACCCCGCCTCAACAGCCGCAGCCACCGCCACCCGCGCAACCGCGCCGGGATGACTGGATGCGCCCGGACGGCGGAAGACGAAAAAGCATCTGGTAAAGGTCGCTATGTCCACACTTGACGAAGAAATCGCGGCAATTCGTGAGGCAATCACGTTAGGGGTCAAGGTGGTCGAAACGCGCACGAATGGCGTCGTTAAGCGAACCGAATACCCGTCTTTTGCTGACCTCAAGGCCCGTCTTGACTGGTTAGAAGGCGAAAAAGCCGCCTTATCTGGTCGCAGGCGTCGCGGAATTTTGGCGGCGTTCTAATGACGAAGCTAAATTTTCTGGATCGGGCAATCGGATGGGTTGCCCCCGGCGCTGCCGCGCGCCGTGTTCGTCAGCGTGCCGTCCTTGAAGTCCTTTCACGGGGCTACGATGGTGCGACAAGCTCGCGACTGAATGGGAATTGGCGGTCGTCTGGTACGTCCGCCGATGCCGAAATCGGAAGTGCTGGCGCTCGCCTTCGCAATCGAATGCGTGAGCTAGTCCGAAATAACCCGCACGCTGCGAATGCAGTAACGCAGCTTGTGACGCATATTGTCGGCGACGGCATCATGCCACGCGCCAAAACGGGCGACGACGCAAAAGACAAGAAGGTCAATGACCTTTTTGACGAATGGTCGAAGAAAGCCGACGCGGACGGCGGGCTTGATTTCTATGGGCTTCAAACGCTCGCTATTCGCGGGATGATTGAGAGTGGCGACGGTATTATTCGTCGCCGCCGCCGGACGCGCAAAGATAAATTGCCGGTTCCCTTGCAATTGCAAGTCCTTGAAACCGACATGATCGATAGCGCGAAGGAAGGACCGCTTTCCGCTGGTAATATCGCTGTTCAAGGTATCGAATTCGATGCCGAAGGAAGGCGAGCCAACTATTGGCTTTTCCAATCGCACCCCGGAAACACTTACCTTGATCCTCGCTCCGCACTGATTTCCAAGCCTGTTGCGGCCAAAGATATCGCCCATGTGTTCGAAAAGCAGCGAACACAGGTGCGCGGCGTCCCGTGGGGATCGCCCGTCATGTCGCCTATCCACGATCTAGGCGAATATGAAGGCGCTGAAATCGTCCGCAAAAAGATTGAAAGCTGCATGGTCGGTATCCTCGTTCGCAAGAATGAGGATGAAGGCTTAGGCATTCCGGTTAAGGCTGACGATGTTGTGCGCAAGCCCGGCGTCTACGACGGCTCTGGTTATCCGGTCGAGCGCTTTGAACCCGGTATGTTTGCGTTCGCAGAAGGCGCGGACGATATCAAGTTCAACACGCCCGCCGCGAATAGCCAATATGAGGCATACAAGCGGGCCATGCTGCACACTATCGCGGCTGGCTTCCGTATTCCTTATTTCCTACTGACCGGCGATCTTTCGCAGGCAAGTTACGCTTCTTCAAAGATCGGCATCGAACCATTTGCCCGGCTTGTTTCAGCCGTTCAGTGGCAAATGGTTATTCCGATGCTCTGCGAACCAATATGGGATTGGTTCTGCGAAGCGGCCTACTCTGACGGCAAGATCGATACGCCTTACGTTCCTGTAGAATGGACCCCGCCGAAATTCTATTCGGCTGATCCTAAGAAGGATGCGGAAGCAATTATCGCAGAGGTTCGCGCCGGGCTTCGGTCAATGCCTGATGCCATTTCCTCGACCGGACGCAATCCAGACGTTGTGTTGAAAGAAACCATCGGCTGGAACGCGAAGCTTGATGCGGGCAAGGTCATTCTGGACACCGATCCGCGTAACGTCACCAAACAGGGTATGTTCCAAATGGAACCCGATCCGCCCGGCGACGGCGGCGGCGTCCCTTCTCAAAACTCAAAGGACTGATCCGTATGGAGCAGCAAATTCTTGTTCCTGCCGTAAGGCGGGATGCGAGCTTTCGCGCGCAAAGTTTTGACGAAAACGAAAACACAATCGAAATCGTCTGGACTACCGGCGCGCGTGTTCGCCGCAATAGCTGGTGGGACGGCCCATATGACGAAGAACTTGAGGTTACGCCGCAGGCAATTCGTCTTGAGCGCCTAAATGCTGGCGCACCGTTCCTCGATACGCACGATAGCTACGATATCTCGCGCGTTCTCGGTTCAATCGTTCCCGGCTCCGCCAAAATCGAAAACGGTGTTGGAACCGCCCGCGTTTTGCTTTCGCGTGCGCCGGGCGACGCCGACGCCGTTCAAAAAATCCGCGACGGCATCATCCGAAACGTGTCTGTCGGCTACCGCGTCCACAAGGTCGTAAAGACCGAAGGGCAGGAAGGCGACGTTCCCTTGCACCGCGTGGTCGATTGGGAACCGCTTGAAGTTTCGGCAGTGCCAATCCCCGCAGACCCCGACGCTCAAATCCGTTCCGCCGATAAGGCGAACGGCCAGCAAACTTATCCCTGCATCGTCGTCACGCGCGATGCCCCTGCCCCTGAAAACGCCAATGGAGACATTGAAATGGCTGACAAGAATAACGCTCGCGCGGACGAAACTACCGGCAGCGAAGTAAAGGATAATTCCGAAGTAACGACCGAACAGCGCGGCGCGGCTCCAGTTGCCACTCAGGCCGGTATTTCGCAGGCTGACGTTACTCGCGCCGCAGAAGTAGCCGCTCGCGAAGCCGTTGAACGTGAACGCAAGCGCTCTTCGGAAATCCGTGACCTCGCCACCCGCGCAGGTGTTGCAGATTTCGGAGCAGAACACGCCACCGCCGGAACTTCGGTCGAAGAATTCCGCGAGCTTCTTCTTGAAAAGCTTGTGACCGAAGAACGCAAAAATAGCCCGCTTGGTGCGGGTCATCTGATCGGAGCAACCGTGATCGACAATACTCGCGAAGAAGCGCGTGGCGAAGCTGTTGCCGCCGCTCTCCTGCACCGCGCGGACCCCGGCGCTTATCCATTGACTGTTGATGGCGCTCGCGACTTCATGGGAATGTCCCTTCTGGAAGTAGCCCGCGAATGCCTTGAAAGCCGTGGGGTTCGTACCCGTGGTATGTCGAAGATGGAACTTGCCGCTTCCGCTCTTTCGCAGCGCTCCGGTGGCCTTCACTCGACTTCCGATTTCCCGGTCATTCTTGAAAACGTTCTGAACAAAACGTTGAAGACCGGCTACGAAGCCGCGCCACAGACCTTCCGTCCGTTTACTCGTATCTCGACCGTGCCGGACTTCAAGGACGTTAGCCGCGTCCAGCTTGGCGAAGCTCCGCAGTTCGATAAGGTGAACGAACATGGCGAGTTCAAGCGCGGAACGGTCGGCGAAGCTGGTGAAAAGTACCGCATCGAAACTTATGGTAAGGTTATCGGCATCACCCGCCAGACCATTATCAACGACGACCTTGGCGCTTTCACTCGCATTCCGCGTGCCTTCGGCGTTCAGGCTGCACAGCTTGAAAGCGATGTAGTTTGGGCGCAAATCCTTGCTAATCCGGTTATGGGTGACGGCAAGGCCCTCTTCCACGCTGACCATAAGAACCTTCTGACTGCTGGCGCAATCGGCAAGGCGACTGTTTCCAATGCACGCTTGCGCATGAGCTTGCAGACCGGCCTTGACGGAAAAACCGTTCTGAACCTGTCTCCTTCTTACATTCTTGTGCCCAAGGCATTGCAGACGGACGCCGAAACGTTCCTGACCACGATCTATCCGGCCAAGGATGGCGATCAGGTTCCGGCTTCGCTCAAAAATCTGACGGTGATTTCCGAACCTCGCCTTGACGGCGGTATCGCTCGTTACGGCATCACCGGGTCGGCAACGAACTATTACTTCGCCGCTGATAACAGCTTGGTTGATGTGGTTGAACTTGCCTACCTTGAAGGTCAGCAGGGCGTCTACACTGAAACCCGCATGGGCTTCGACGTCGATGGTGTTGAAGTAAAGGTTCGTCTCGACGTCGGCGCGAAAACGCTCGATTGGCGCGGCCTGCAAAAGAACCCGTTCGCCGGTTAATCCAAACTACCCCGATCAAGCCGCGCCATTGAGCGCGGCTTTTCTTTTGAGATTTCGTGAAAGGACGCGAAAATGAAGAATTACATTCAGCCCGGCGACGTTCTGACGCTTGTAGCCGGTGCCGGTGGCGTTAAGAGCGGCGAAATTGTCGTTCAGGGTTCCATTGTTGCCGTTGCCGCAACGTCTGCTGTCGCTGGCGCTGAGTTCGAAGCCAAGATTGGCGGCGTGTACGAATACGCCAAAAACGCCGCAGAAGCTTGGACCGTTGGTGCGCCGATCTATTTCGATGCGACTAACAAGGTTCTTACCGCTACCGCAGGTGAGAACACCCTTGCAGGCGTTGCCGCCGCTGCCGCCGCAAATCCGTCTGGCTCAGGTCAGGTCCGCCTTAATTCCTCGTTTGCAGCTTAATCACTGACAAACCAGACCAAGCCCGCCCTAACCGGCGGGCTTTTCGTTGGAGGATGCTATGCCAGACTACAAAGTTACCTGCGACACTTGGATTGACGGTAAGCCGGTGACAGCAGGTTCGACGGTCCCGCTCGCGGATGCTGAGCAGGCGAAGCGCTATATCGCCGCCGGGCTTCTTGAAGACCCGAACAAGGCGACCAAGGAAACCGCGAAGCCGGAACCGAAGACCAAGGACAAGTAAATGCCCGCGTTTGACCGCTTGAGCCGCGTCGCTGGTCGAGCGGTTGACCGCCTTTACGGCGAAGAAGTTTCCATTACTGGCCGGATCGATAGTCAGTATTCAGGCCGAACCGCCGATCCTGACCGACCGGCGATCAATGTCCGCGCAGTGTTTGCCGACGAACCGGACGCCGACGATATCGGCGGACAGCGTTCCGGCAATAGCCTGCCCGGCGTGACCCGCTTAACCAATGGCGCGGTGAGCATCCAGATTATGGCCTCTGACGTGGCCGCAATGCTGTGGCTCCCGCGCAAGGGCGATCTTGTGCGCCTCTCTTCTCGCACAGGATCGCCCGCTTATTCTGTTGTCGAACCGCGTCATTTGGACCACGGCGACCTTCACGTTATCCTCGTTCGGGAGATTTAGAAGTGAGCCTAATTCCGCTTGCGCTTCGCATTATCACCGTCAGGGCATTGCAAAACAGCACGCTTGCCGGTGCTTGCGTGTTCGATAGCGCGATTGATCCTATTGACCAGCGGATCAAACAAGAAGCTCAGCCGGTAATCCTCGTTTATACCGACGATGATAAACAAACGGTCGCAGGTCGCGACCTTCTGAATGCCTCGCGTGAGTTACAGTTGACGCTAGAATTCGCCGCCGCGACTGCCGTGTCGGTTAAAGTTAAGGTCGAAAAGGAAAACGGCGAAGAAGGCGAAGAAGAATTAGTCTCTTATGAAATCCCGCATACGGATGCTGGACTTGAGGCTACCTTGAACCTGATCCGTAGGCAGACATTTCGTGTTCTGCTTTCCGATCAAGGAAAATGGCCCCGCCTTTGGCGGAAATTTGCCTTGTCGGTTAGTTCTGTGCTTTCGCGGCGCGGAGCGAGCGCGGAAAAAGGCGTTCGCTACGCAGCGCAACAGTCGATTATTACGACTGAAACGCTATCAGAGCCGGAGTTCGGACAGCCGGTCGAAGGTGCGTGGGCTGAACTGCTCGCCGCCTTTGAAGACGACCCCGATCCGGGGATACAAAAGCTTGCGAAAATCATTCGGAACGAAATTGAAGTGCCCGATCTTCCAGCGTGGCGCAGTGCTATGGCTTCGCTCGGTGTGAATGCCGAAACTGCTGACGCAATGGGCTTCGCCCCGGTCGTCAATCCACTATCGCCTAATGACGTTCCGACGACGGTAGCAGGCGCAGAAATCCAAACCGACAACGGAAACTGGAACCTTGACGCAAATGCAATCAACGAAGCTTTGGGGCCGGACGGAACATGAAAACCATTATCGAAATGGCTTCGCGTATTGCCGATCTTGAGCGAAGGCTTGACGGTATGATGCGCCATGGAACTGTTGCCGAAGTTGATCCCGAAGCCGGAACGGCAAGGATTAGCATCGGCGGTACGGACGAAAAGCCATTCATATCGCCGTGGGTTCCATACGGACAGATTGCAGGTGCGCTAAAGGTTCATTCGCCGCCAAGTGTCGGCCAGCAAATGACCTTGCTGTCGCCTTCCGGGGATTTCCGGCAAGCCGTCGCCCTACCGATGACATGGAGTAATCAAAACGCTTCGCCGAGTTCAAAGGGCGACGAAAACGTGTTGACCTTTGGAAGTATCAAGGTGGAACTGCGCGGAACTGAAATCATCATAACCGCGCCTCGCGTTTTTTTTAAGTGCGATGGAACCACGCTTGAAATGAAGGGCGGCAGTTTCCGCGCTTCGTCGGATGATTTCGAGTTCGATTAATGAAAGCACTGTCAGAGATTATTACCGAAGCGCGGAACGGCGCTTCGGACACGGGCGGTTCTTGTCTGACGTTCGGCATCAACCGATACGGCGACGAACTTCTAATCGTCACTGACCGCGAGAATAGTTCAACGTTCATGGTCAAGGGCGAAAACGCGGTTCTACTAAATCCGCTCGACAAGAACGCGCTTGATCGCGCGCGCGAGGTATTCAAATGCCTGGAATAGCTTGCGTTGGTATCGACAGCGCCGGGGGCAAGCAGCTTGGAATGCAGGCCGCAAAGTTCAAAGTACGTGGCGCTCCGGCTGTTGTCGTTGGTGACGCGGTAGCGGGACATGGCTTGTTTCCGCATAACGCGCCGGTAATGGCGCAAGGAACCGCTAAGTTCCGAATAAAAGGAATTCCGGTCTGCCGCGAAGGACACGCCGCTTCGTGCGGCCATACCACTTCTGGCCGTCCCTTCTTCCGTATCCCTTAACCAATCTGCGAGGCTAAAATGTCTGAACGGAAACGCTATCGCGTGACCGAACGCGCGGGCTTGTGGGTTGCGGGTCGCAAAGTTCGGCCCGGTGACATACTCGAATTGTCATTACAGCAAGCCGAATACGAACTGATGCGCGGCATTATTTGCCCCGTCGAAGCTACACCAAATGTCCAAGTTATCGCGTCGTCGCCGTCCAATATGGCGATATCAAGCGCGCCAAGAAAGAGGCGGCGAAAGTAAATGGATAATGGAGCAGGCTACGGCGTTGATCGAATTACCGGCAAGCCGTTGGGTGGTTGGCTCCATGTCGAACAATCGCTTGAAGTTATCTTTACGACGGCATTTAGCGCACGGGTTATGCGGCGCTGGTTTGGTTCACTAATCCCGGCGATCCTTGGTGAGAACATTTCCTCAGCCGTCGTATTGCGGTTGATGGTGTCAATTTATGCCGCGCTCGAATTCGAACCTCGATTTTCGCTAACCCAAATTCACGTTGCTTCGACACCCGACGAACTTCGCCAAGGTGAACTTCGCTTGGTGATTGAAGGTCAGTACCGACCACGCGGCCACCTTGGCGATTTCACCGTTCAAGGCGCGAAACGTGTCGTCGTTGAAGCTGGATCGGGCGGCTTCGTCTCTCTTTCAAGTCTGTAGGCACAGAAACTCACGACAGGCGCTTGAAGCGGCTTTTGCCGCATCGCGCCTGCGCGTCTGTGCGGTTTCCAATGAGGCGCTAGAATGGCAATGGACTTAACGGCGCTTCCGCCGCCCGACGTTATTGAAGAACTCGACTACGAAGAAATCCTTCGTCAGCAAATCCAAAACTTTCAACAATATTGGGCGGTAGCGCGACAGAAAAATCCGGCTCTTCCCGATTATGACGTGCAAATTCTTGAAACCGATCCGGTGATGATCGTGCTTCAAGCGTCGGCATATCGCGAGTTCCTTCTCCGGGCGCGTGTAAACGATGCGGCAAGAGCGAACCTTGTCTCTTTCGCATTGGGCGGTGATTTGGATCAGCTTGCCGCCTTCTATGACGTCGTTCGTCTAGAAGGTGAAACGGATGAGGCCCTTCGAAGCCGGGTAGTCTTGGCTATTCAAGCTCGCTCGCCAGCGGGCGGCGCTTACTGGTACGCTGCCGCTGCAAAGCGAGCAGACGTCCGCATTCGTGACGTTGCCGTTTATCGTGAAGAATTTTGGCCGATTATCCATATCGCAATCCTCTCACAACTTAACGGCGGCATCCCTGACGAAGAGATGCTTGGCGCAGTGCGAGCTATTGTTACTAGCGATGAAGTTCGCCCGCTCAATGACACTGTTATCGTTGAAGCTGCTGTTTCAACTGGAACGGATATCGAAGCTAATATCTGGCTCCTGCCATCCGCACCTAACACTGTGATGGACACTCTCGAACCGGCACTTCGGAAGGCTTGGAACGCCGAAACGGGGATCGGATTTGACCTTATCCCGTCTTGGATCGAAGCACGGCTTCACCTTTCCGGCGTGCAACGGGTTCAAGTCGTAAAGCCTGCTCAAGCCGTCATAGTGCCGCCGGGAACCGCTATCGCGCTCGGTGATATCAAACTCAATTTTAAAGGGCGTGACTACTAATGGCAGACCGTAAAGCGTTGCTACCAAGCAATGCGACGGCGCTTGAGATTGCGCTTTCAGAAGCGGCAGACCGCACCCCTGAATTGTCGCCCGGCATCGTCTCGTTGCGAGGGTTCAAGTTTGATCCAAACGACAAAGTTATTCCTTACCTTGTTTCGGAATATGGTCTTGCCGAAATTGCGGGCTATCTGCCCAATCTTCGCGACGTACTTCGCGAAGGTATCCAGTGGCAACGACTAATCGGAACGCCAGCAGCCATTCACAAGGCTTTGCAATGGATTAGCCACGACGGCGACATAGAGGAATTTCCTGCTAAGGCGCAAAAATGGTGGTGGTTTCAAGTCCATCTACCATTTGAAGTGCGTGATGCGAATGTAGTTCTACCGATTACCCAATTGGTAAAGGCTTCTAAGCCTCTTCGTTCCGAATTCGCTCGCGTTACTGCGGGATGGGACGTTCGCGCCTTTCGGCTCAATACTCATCGTCTCAATGGCAGCGCAGGGCTGAATAACTGGTCGGGAAAACGGCTTGAACCGGGCGGACCCGTCGCGTCCCTGCGCGTAAACCGCAAAGTTACATTGGACGTGCCTCCGGGTGGCGTCGTCGTTCATGACACACAGCATATTCTTATGGTTCGCACAGTTGAAGCAAAGGTGCCGGTCAATCAGCCGTCCGCCCGCTTTGCTGCGACCGCCGCTGTACGTGTCGATTATCAGAACCGGGCAACCGTTAAATTCCAAAACGCGCCCTTTGTTCATCAACCGTTCGGCTCTCCTGTGCCGCGTGTTCAGACGAGAATTTCTTAAATGGCTGTGTTTACACAGGGCGGACGCGTTGCCCTCGCAAAAGCGCTTCTCGATATGACCTTCTTTCTCGCGATTGGTCAGGGCGACCCCGCTTGGGATAGCGTTCCGCCGCCAGCCACACCGGAAGAACAGGCCGCGCTTGACGCGGCCATGTCTGTACTGGTTGGCCTTGACGAATTCGTCGGAGTAACACGTACACGGGACAAATATTTTGTAGCTCCCGACCCGGACGGCGCAATCCTAATGGCGGATGGTGCGCGTTATTCGCAGAGCAGCGAAGCCACCCAATTCGTTTATGTTCGGTTTCAGCTTGATCTTGCTGACGCTAGCGGAACGACACTTCGCGAGGCTGGAATTTACATTAATACGGTTCTTGATAGCGCCGTTCCCGGCGGTCAGACCTACATTCCCGCATCTCAAATCACGCAACTCGGTAGCATGATCGAAGTAGATCGCTTCGCGCCGATTATCCGCGACGGCTCTATCGGCCAGACCTTTAGCTTTATTCTGACAACGTGAGGCGTTCTATGAACAGCATCATCAAGCGCGTCGGTTTTAGCGACCGCTACGACCGCTCGCGTCGCCAGCACGCTATTGCCTTTCAGGATTTGGCGCGTGATGGTCAGGGCGTCTACTTGCAGTCTGCCGACCTTAACGAAATGCAGTCGCGCGCGATGGATCAAACCCGTCGTGGCTTGGACTACATTTTGCAAGATGGCCGTATCATGGACGGCCAAGACCCCGTTGTCGAAGTTGAAGACGAAGATAATATTCGTGTTCAACTTCCCGCATGTCCAATCTACATCGGCGGTATCGTTCACGATGTTGCCGCCGCGACTTTCGTTCTTCCGAACAAAGGCGATTTGACGATTGGTGTCCGTTCAACCGAAATACTGGTCACGGATATTCAGGATGAGAGCCTAAAGGGCTCAATTCCCGGCACCGAAGCCTATATGGAAGAGGGTCCGGCTCGCGTTGAAATCTATGTAGATTGGGGCCATTCGCAGGATGGTCTAGCGGGACCACTTCTTTCGGTCTTTCAGGTGCGTGACGGCGTGATCCTTACGACGTCTACGAATATCGATTTCTCGGAAATCTACCGCGCAATTGAAACCTATTCAGGCGAAAGCAACGGATCGTTCGTGAACAACGGCTTTCTTGTGACGTCGCTCGGTCCAAGTGGCGAAGGTAAGCAAGTATTTTCCCTATCGGAAGGAACTGCCTACGTAAACGGTCGTCGTATCGTCCGCAAACAAGCGATGCGGTTCGAAGTTGAAGAAAAGCCGGACCTTCGGAATGTGGATGCGGAACCGCATCCATTCACTGCTGATACTGGTGGAACTCAAACTTTTAAAGTGGCCAAGTCGCCGATCAGCAGCATTCGGCGCGTAACGATTGAAAAGGAAATAATCGAAACGGTAGTACATGGCCCCTATACGGGTGCCGTTGATCCGCTTCAACACCCTTCCGTCACTGCCGTACTTGAAGTGAAACAAGGTTCTACCGTTTATACTTCACCGGCTAGCTGGCTTCTTTCGCAGGGACAAATTGATTGGTCGCCCGGCGGCGCGGAACCGTCGCCCGGAAGCACGTACACCGTCAAATACCGTTACAATCAGAACGTTGAACCTGATGCGGTTACGCGTGATGAAGTTACCGTCACAGGTGCCGCTAAGAACACGAATGTTCTGATTGACTACGCGTACAAGCTTCCGCGTATCGATGCTTTGTGCATGGATACGACCGGCGCACTTGTGTACGTGGCTGGTGTTTCCGCCGTTTCGCGGCCCCGACCTCCGGTCATTTCTTCCACTATGATTGAGCTTGCCCGTATCGCAAATGATTGGGGTCGCAAGCCTGTTGTAGAACCGACTGGCGTCCGCAACGTGCCGTACAACGAAATCCAAGACATGCGCAAAATGCTGATCGACGTGTACGATCTGGTTGCGCAAGAACGTCTGAAAAACGACGTGACTGCTCGCGACGTTGGCGCAAAGCGCGGCCTCTTTGTCGATCCGCTTCGCAATGATGCGATGCGCGATCAAGGTATCGAACAGAATGGCGCTGTATTTGGTGGCAAGCTCCGCTTGCCGATCAAAGCAACTCTGCATTCGTTCCCTACCTTTAATGGCATCAAGCACCTTGATTTCGTGGAAGTGCCGGTCATTCGCCAAAACAGGCGCAGCGGGTCGAAGAAGATCAATCCGTACCAAACCTTTACGCCAATGCCCGGACGCGCGAGCGTCGAGCCTTCAACCGACATTTGGACCGACAAGCAAACCGTCTGGACTTCGCCAGAAACACAAGCGTTTGAAGCGGCGGAAGGTGAATACATCACCGGGATTTCGCTTGAACAGCAGGTCGAAAAAATCGGCGAACACATTGTCGAAGCACAGTTCGTTCGACAGCGTGACGTTAAGTTCCGACTGGAAGGTTTCATTGAGGCCGAAGTACTCGAATATATGGAGTTCGATGGTATCGAAGTTGCCCCAACGGTTTCCGGCCCGGCTGATGAAAACGGCGTCATAACTGGAAGCTTCAATATTCCAGCGAATGTGCCGACCGGCGCTAAATCGATCTATTTCGAAGGATCGGTCGGCACGGTTGCCGGGTGCAGCTATGTTGCTCGCGGAACTATCACTGTTGAAGAATATCGCCTCACGTCCGCAATGGAGACGTCAACCGAAAGCCTTCCGCAGCCGGTCGTCAACAATACCGTTATCAACAACGTAACGAACGTCACCAACGTAACGGTTAATCAGGTGAACAACGCTACCCCTGTCACGCCGAATAGGCGCGATGGCGGCAGTGACGGCGGCGGCGGTCATGACCCGCTTGCGCAAACCTTCACGCTTGCGCAGTCGTGGTGCTTGTCTGGAATTCGTTTGATGTGTGCAAAGGTTGGCTCGCGTTCGAATTCAATCCTTGTCCAAATCCGAACTGTTGACGTTGGCCTTCCAACCTCGACCGTTCTCGCCGAAGCGTTTGTAGCAGGTACGGAACTCAACGAGGGTGAAGTGTTTACCGCTCGTTTCCGCTACCCGGTGTTCTTGCAAGGTGGGCGCGAATTCTCGTTCGTTGTTCTTACCGACGATGCGGAACATTCGCTGTTTATCGCAGAAATCGGCAAGATCGACCTCGATTTAAATGCTGTCATCACTGAGCAGCCTTTCACCATTGGCGTTCTGTTGTCATCGTCCAACGCTTCTACATGGACCGTGCACAACGAAGCCGACCTGTGGTTCGAGTTGCTTGGTTGCCGTTTCGATCCAGTCGAAAAGGTTGTCCCTATCGGGACGTTTAAGGCGACAAAAATGTCCGACGTCATCGTCCGGGCCGGGGTCGAATATCCCGATCCCTCGGTTGACGTCTCAATCCGCCTGACACGCCCCAACGGGGAAGTAATTACCTCTTCGCCGTCGCAAACGATCCGCTTCGATGAGTATTTTCAGAATGAGAATATTCAGGTTGAAGCGGTTCTTCGCGGCACAGAGCGGGTAACACCTTTTATCTTTCCCGATATCCAAATCGTGGAAGGCGAATTGCAGACAACGGCGAACTACGCGACGCGAGCAATCGATGCCTTGGATACAAACCGGGTTCTGGTCACTCTAGACGCTCTCCTTCCTGCCGGATCGTCGGCAAAGGTGCAAATCGGCGTGTCGGGAGATTACCCGGAAATTCCGGTTTCGAGCGCAACGCAGCTTGGCGATGGACTGGTTGAGCAAACCTTTATTCGTTCCGCCTACCCGGCGGCAAACCTTGATGCACGGGCGCTGATTACAATCACGGGAACGCCTGCGGCGCGCCCTGAGATATCCGCGCTCCGCATGTTGCTCTCAAAGGTGTAATCAATGGCTACGACGCCTAAATATGGTTGGCCTTTGCCTGATGGCGAGGCCATCCAAATTGCTGAGATTAATAAAATCGCCGACGCTCTGTCGGCGATTGATGGTACTTTCAGCGCGTTCGAACAGGCTTACAATACCCACACGCACGCCTTTGCAAACCTAACCGGCAAGCCCAAGACGCTTGCCGGTTACGGTATCGAAGACGGCGTAACCGACGCTGAATTTATTGAAACCGTTCAATCGGTCCTTGATGATCTTCGCGGCGGCGTCTCACCTGAACTCGACACGCTCAAAAAGATCGCAACAGCGATCAACAATAACCCTGAGTTCCACGTAACGTTAAATACGGCGCTTGATGGGCGTGTGTCTGCACTAGGTACACAAGCCTTTACGTTGGCGCAAAAGGCTCAGGCCCGCACCAACATCGACGCTCTAGGAACGGGTGACAAGGGCCGCGCTGGTGGCGTTGCTCCCTTGGGTACGGATAGCAAGGTTCCAGCAGATTACCTGCCCACACTTACGACAAAAGAGACGATGTATTCGGCTCTTTTGAGTGCGGTTTATGACGATGCGGTCGATAACGCAGACAGCCGTTTTCCTTGGATGGACCTTGCGACCGGCGTGTTTAAACGCGCTACTTGGTCAGGCTTGGTCAATAGAATGACGACTGCCGTCAAAGCGACGTTTTATACTAAGGCGGAAGTAAACTCTATCGTTGCTGGTAACATGGCCGGTCGCGCTTATCCGCGCAGATCGGACGGCGCGGGAATTACCCTTAATTGGTCCGGTCAAGGTGGTCAGCCAAGTTGGATTTGGGGCGGTAATGACGGCTATAATATGTTCGTCTACAACCCTGCAAACTTCAACGTTGCATCAGTTGGCGGATGGACAGCGCAGGCCATCATCAACCAAATCGAAAGCCGTGCTGCTGCTTTTGCCGATGACCGAAAGAATGGGTGCGTAATTGACACTCGGTTCGCAGGCTACGTTTCAAACACGATGGCAAAGGACACGACTTGGAGCGCGCCAAGTGGTTATGTCTTTACGGCAGCGGGCCGAAATAGCGGCGATCAGTACACGTTCTATGCCCGGCAATTGCAGGTCTATATCCCCTATCAGGGGTGGCGTGCCTTTGGAGCTTTCTAATGAAGAACTTCGGTAAATTCATCGCAACGTCAGAAATTATCGATATCCCCGGCATCAAAATTGGCGAAGATGAAAACGGCGAGCCGATATTCGGTTCGCCTACAAAACAAAGCGTTCTAATCTTTCGGGATAGGAACGGTAAGGATTGGTTTGACCTCGCCAAAAAGTTTCCCCATCCATTTTATATAGCGGTGGATGGTCAGGGCCGCATTGTCTCCATGACCGATGACTTTCAACAGTCTCAAATTTCTGGCTACGACATAATCGGTATCGATCAAAACTACGGTTTCACCTTTGGCCCCGGTGGCAATGTCTACGGAATGCTCTGGACTGGAATTGAGATAATCAATCCAGTTGACGTAATGTCGTCGGAAGAGAAACGCAGCCAAATGCCGAACCTCTCGCAACGGCAGCTTCGCCTTGGCTTAAACTATCTCGGCAAATTGAACGCCGTGAAAGCCGCTATTGCTGCACTCCCTGACGAGGATCGCACGGAAGCCGAGATTGAATGGGATTTCGCCAGCGAGTTTCGCCGCCTTCACCCTTTGATCGTTCAGCTTATACCGATCCTCGGACTGACCGACGAAGAAGTCGATCCGGTATGGATGGCGTTTTCAAAGGCTTAGCGGACAGTAATTCCGTTGCGTAAATCCTGAATTCTAGTTGCGTGTGCAAATTCGTCCCGTTAACAAAGGCTTAATTGACTTTGGGGATTGGGCTATGGACGGGGCAAGAACTGCCATCGCATTGCCGGTGATTTTCGCCGCATGCGATGAAGGCTATTTTCGCAAGCACGCATTAGGATTTTGTAAGTCCGCACTGAAATCCGGGCATCATGTTCACATTGCCGTAAGTCCTCGCCCCGGCGAAGGATTGTCATACCGCGCCCATACTTTAGCAAGCGTGCTGCTTTCGACTTTTCTTCAAAGGTTTTCGGACGACGAAAAGCGCCGCCTGACCATAGAATTTGTGGCTGACGTCCGCGCACAAAAACCAATGGATGATACCGAGTGTATCGTTTTCTATCAGTCTCTTCGGTTTTTCTTACTGCCCGAACTACTAAACCGATACCAAAGGCCGATTGTCGTTCTTGATATTGATAGTCTGGTAAACCAGCCTATTCCTTCCGTAAACGACGGTGAAGTCGGTCTTTTTATGCGATTAGAAGAGGATAAGGGCAGCACCGAGTTTGAACGGCTTGGAATGAAGATATTGGGAGCGATGGTTTATGCAGACCCAAAAGCTATTCATTTTTTCCGCAACGTCGTTCTTTTCTTGGATAAACATATCCGGCTTTACTATGTCGATCAGCGAGCACTTTACGAAACCTATCTCGCGCATCGCGACGTACGCACGTTCGATATCGCTGAAAAGGGTTGGTTGGACTGGAAATTCAGCCCGTCCTCTCAAGTCTGGACGGCGAAGGGAAAGCGCAAACGCAGAAACCTTACATATGTCGCGAAGCGACTAAAATTCGAGGGGCGCGGTGCGCTCGCCTCGGCGATGATCTTGGCGGGATACTATCTCGGCATAATCAGGACGTAAAAGCTTCCACGGAAGCTACTTGACTTCACTAAGCCGCCTTCGGGCGGCTTTTTTATTTCCACGTTTTCAGCCCGGCCCTCGCGCCGGGCTTTTTTTATGGAGAAGAGGAATGGCTGATCCAGTATTCGGCATTTCCATTACGCGCGTCGATAACGAAGCGCGTCCCGCCGTTGCGTCCGATATGTCTATTGTGGGTATTGTTGGGACGGCTCCTTTGGCAAATGCCACGTTGTTCCCCTTGAATACTCCGGTCTTCATGTACTCGGATGATGCGGCTAAGCTTCTGGCCCTTGGTGCAAGCGGAACTATCGCTGATGCGCTGACCGGCATCAATGACCAGCTTGGCGAGTTCTCAGTTTCCGCCAAGGTAGTCGTTATTCGTGTAGACGAAGGCGTAGACGTTAATGCGACGATGCTCAACCTTATCGGCAGTGAAGCCGAAAAGTCTGGCTTGTTCGCACTTCTCGAAGCGGGGCCGGTAACTGGCTTCATCCCGCGCCTAATCACCGTTCCGGGTTATACCAGCCAACAGCGTAGCGGCCTCGGTTCGCTGACGCTCGGCATTCAAGGCGAAAACCTAACGGAAGCTCCGATCATCGTCTTTACTGGCGGTGGCGATAGCACGGACAAGGTAATGCCTACCGCTCACGCTGTGCTTGGCACAGGCGCGGATGCTGGCAAGGTTACGTCGCTCGTAATCGACAGCGCGGGTCAAAACCTTTCAGGGACTTTGACCGTAACGTTTTCAGGCGGTGGCACGGAAGCGGACAAGGTAATGCCTACCGCATCGGCAGCTATTGAGACGCTGGCAAATCCAGTTTGCGCGGCTCTTCCTTCGATCCTCAATCGTATTTTGGCTCACGGCGTCGTTGATGGACCGGCTTCGACTTTGCAGGCTTTCAATGACTGGCGCGAAACGCTCAATAGCGAACGCCTAATCCCGGTTGAAACGGCTGTGAAGGTTGGCGTTGATGGCGTCGTTCGTCCAGGCGCACCGCGCGTTGTTGGCATCGCTGTGCGTCGCGACCACGAAAAGAATGGTCGCCCGTTCCACTCTTGGGCCAATCAGCCGATGCAAGGTATCGTTGGTCCAAATCGCCCCATCAATTTCAGCCTGACCGATGGCGCGACCGAGGGTCAATCGATCCTTGCTGCAAACGGCGGCATTATTGTTCGCGGCGAAATGGGTGTCGAAAGCGCAATCGCTTCCGGCGGCTTCGTCTACATCGGCACCGATAACGCCGGGCAAGACGAATTGTGGCGCTTCTACAACGTGACGCGCGGTCGCGATTATATTCACCTGCTGTTTTTGCGGACGCTTCGCTATTACCTCGGCAAGTTCAATTTGAACGGCCAGACGATCCAAGCTGTCTTGAACACGATGAATTTCGCGCTTCGCGACCTCAAGGCGCAGGGCGACATTCTTGATTACAAGGTCGGCTTTACCCGCGATCAGAATAGCCCGGAAGAATTGCGGCTCGGTCGCTTCAAGATCGACTTCGCTGCCGAAGAAGCGCCAGTACTCCGTTATCTCGGTCTGCGTTCGTCGCGCTATCGCGCGGCACTTGATGCGCTTCTCAATGATCTTCTCGCACAGATCGACGTGGCGGCTTAGCCGCCGCGTCCTTCCGCTATTCCCTCACAATCTGGTTTAGGAGCGGGCAAGATATGTCCACGCTTTATATTTTGGAGGCTGCAAACCTGTTTTGCGGCGACGACGATCCGTCGAATTCGAAGCACCTTGCTATTCAGGAATTCAAGCTTCCTGACTTGCAGGCTATCTATCAGGACCATCATGCGGGCGGCGCTCGCGTCCAAATCGAACTTGAAGTCGGCATTCAGAAGTTTGAGCCAACTTTTAAGCTCGCCGGGTATGATCCCGACCTGCTTGCTCAATTCGGTTTGGGTTCCAAAAACAAGCATATTTATACCGGCTACGGTGAATTGAAGGATCGCCGAACCGGCGCTTCGATTGAACTTAAAGCCATCATGGAAGGGCGTCTTGGCCGCGTGGCTCCTGACGCGTTTCAGCGCGGCGAAGTTTCCGCCAATGAGTACGCAATCAACGAACTCACTAGCTATCAACTGTGGTGGAACGGAACCGAGAAAATCTTTTGGGACTTCTGGACCAATCAATGGCGCATCAACGGCATTGATCAGAACGAAACCACCAATCAAATTCTCCGCATCCCGCGCGCAGGCTAATAGATCATGAAAACAATTCAGCTTGATTACCCTATCGAAATCGACGGGAAGCGGATCGACGCGCTGGTGCTTCACCGGCCAAAGGCTAAGGATATGATCGCTATCGGCGACCATCTTCCGAAGATTATGGCGCTCAAGGACGGCGACGAAGACAATGCGGCGAATATGAATGCCGATATGTTCCGTGCAATGGTCGCTTTCGTCGGAACGCTTTCAGATATCGGTGAAGTCGCTGCAATGGAACTCGACTTCAAAGACCTTATCAAAGGCGTCGAAGAGGCTACCGAAGTTTTGGGGGAGCCGGAAGCGTCGGATGGCGAGGAAAAGACTGGCGCGTAGCGGTTGCGGATACTTCGCATATCCTCAATACGCCAATCCCTAATTTCCTCGACATGGAACCCCTAGAGTTCCTTGAATGGTGGGCGCAAGCCGCTCGCATAGCGAAAAATACACGCGGCTAACCGCTGCTCAAACCATCCAAAAGAACTTATGTCGATCTAGGAAGGAAACGCCGTGGCGAACCTGACGTCATCCCTGCTCGTCCGGCTTATCGACGGCGTTTCCAAGCCAGCGACAAAGGCTGCTACTGCTCTTCGCAGCATTGGCAAGGCTGCAACCGATATCAACGGTATGCAGTCCCGATTAAATTCGGCGATAGACCGCAATAACAAAGCGCTCGACAACGCGCGCGGTCGAATGGTCGATGCTGTCGCGGCGTTCTATACGCTCAAGTCGGCACTGTCCGCGCCGTTAGACGCGGCAATGAACCTAGAAACGCAGCTTGAGGATATCGGTCAGAAGGCCAATATCCCGCAAGAGCGTCTTGGCGCTCTTGGCAAGCAGCTTCGCCAAGTTGCCCGCGAAACCAATCAGGCAACATCGAAGATGGCGCAGGGTATGGATACCCTTGTCGGCTTCGGCGCGAATGAAAATGACGCGCTCGGCCTTCTCAAGCCAATTGGTCGAGCCGCGACCGCTTATCGTGCCGAAGTTGACGATCTTGCTAAGGCTGGCTTTGCCGCCTTGGACAATCTCAAGGTGCCCGCTACGGACTTCGGCAAGGCGCTCGACGCCATGGCGCAGGCCGGTAAGGAAGGCGCTTTTGAGCTTCGCGATATGGCTCAATATTTCCCGTCGCTCGGCGCTGCCTATCAGGGCTTGAAGCAAAAGGGTGTTCCCGCCGTCGCTGATCTTTCGGCAGCTTTGCAGATCGTGCGCAAAGGCGCAGGAGATAGCGAAGAAGCGGCAACCAACCTCGCCAACGTCCTTCAAAAGATCAACGCACCACAGACGCGTAAAGCCTTTGACAAAATGGGCGTCGATCTTGAAAAGTCGATGAAGAAGGCAATGGACAAAGGCATGACGCCTATTGAAGCCATTGCCGAAATCACGAACCGCACACTTAAAGGCGACCTCGGCAAGCTCGGCGACCTTTTCCAAGATGCTCAGGTACAGAAGGGCTTGCGCCCTCTAATCCAAAACATTCTTGAATACCGCCGCATTCGCGCCGAAGCGATGAAAGCGCAGGGCGTCGTTGAAGAAGATTATCAGCGCCGTCTTAAAACTTCGCGCGGCTTCGCGGATCGCCTGCGCGCTACTATTGAAAACCTCAATGCTTCGCTAGGCGTTGCACTTCTTCCGGCGTTCAACGATATCGCTGATGCGGTATCGCTTGCGGCGACGAAGCTGGCTGAATTTGCCGAAGCCAATCCGAAGCTAACCCGTTCGATCGTTCTGGTTACGTCGGCGCTGATCGGCCTCCGCATTGCACTGACGGCCCTTAATTTCGTCGGCCTAATGGCGAAGGGCGGCGCGCTTTCTGTGCTTTCTCTTGGGTTGCGCGGTATCGCACCTGCGGCGTTCGTGGCAAGCAAGGTTCTTATGGGGCCACTTCGCAAAAGCTTGTCCGTTGCATCCGGCTACTTCGGTACTCTCGCTCTTCGCTCAAGGCTTGCTACGGCTGCAACCGGCAAAGCGCCGGGCGTTTTTGCCCGGCTCGCCGATGCCGGTATTGTTGCCGGTCGCGGCCTTCTGAGGATGCTAAATCCGCTCAATCTCTTGCGCGGTGGCTTCTCCATCCTACGCGGGGCAGCGGTAGCGCTTCGTGGCGCTCTGATGTTTACCGGCGTCGGCGCTGTCCTAGCCGGGATCGCGGCGGCAGGTACGCTGATCTACAACAATTGGGAAGGATTGAAATCCTTCTTCGTTGGTGTCGGGGAAGGCTTCGTCAAAGCACTTGAGCCGGTAAAACCGATCATTGAACCTATCGCGAAGTTTTCGACGGATATCTTCAATTCGATTAGCAATCTCCTTGGACCGTTGGGCGCAACAAACGCCGAATGGAAGTCATGGGGTGAAACGGTCGGCGGCGTCGTCGGCGGTGCCGTATCAACTATAATCGAAAAGATCAGCACGCTTGTAGGCTGGCTTCGGTCGGGCGTTGAAGCGGCAGGCAAGCTTATGTCTGCACTGTCCGGACCCGTTGGCCCTAGCGGCCTTCCTTATACCGTTACTGGTGGCTCCGATGGTTCTGGCGGCGTGAATACGCCTTCGTACATGGGCGGAGCTATCGTACCGGACGGTAAGCGTGCAAAGGGCGGGCCAATCTCTGCCGGAAGTACGTACCTGACGGGCGAAGACGGGCCGGAAATTATTACGCCTAGCAGGAATGGTTACGTGCATCCAAACGGGAAAGCGCCCGGCGGGTTCGCCGGATCAACGCGTGCTTCTGCTGCCGGTTCACGTTTTCAGTTTGGCGACATTCATATCCACGGCGTCAGCAATCCAGAAAGCGTCGGGCGGAAACTTAACGACGCTATCGAAGCCCAACTTCGCGGAATTCATAGCGATTGGGACTAAGCCGAAAAAGGAAGTTTCAAGATGCTTGCGGCTTTAGGTTCAACGCTTTTCGAAGTAAGCCCTCTCAACTTTCACGAAACCAGCCACGAAACGGGCGGCGACTTTGCGGAGAAATCCGTTATGGGTCGCCGCCCAACGCTCGAATGGGTTGGTGAAAGTTCCGAAAACTGGTCAATTCAAGGACGGCTTTTCCCGCACAAATTCGGAGGTCTGTCGAACCTTGAGGGGCTTCATCAGCAGCGCAGAGCGGGGAAACCACTACCCTATATGCGCGGAGATGGAACGCCGCTTGGATGGGTAGTAATCGAAAAAATTTCGGAACAGTCCAGCTACATCGACGCTAAGGGTTTGGGCAGGGTTATTGAATTCACCGTGTCAGTCAAGCGCTCCGATCCGCCTGCGAAAACCGGAATTTTTTCAATTATGTCGGGGCTGCTCGGATGAATATTCTCGGCTTTGAGCGCGTAACAGTCATGTCCGACTTGATGACGCTCGACCTTATCATTTGGCAGAGGTTCCAACGCCCAATGATTGGTTTAATTGAGGCGACTTATGAATTGCCTCAAAATCAAGACTTGGCTGAATTGGGCGCATTTATTCCGGTCGGAACTGTAGTCACCATTCCTATTCCGAACGAACGCGACGCGCAAAACGTCGAAATCACTTCACTTTGGGATTAGCCAATATGGCGCGGCGTGCGATCTATCAAGTTAAGGTCGCCGGACAAGACATTTCATCAAAACTTCTTCCGATCCTTATTTCACTCGAAACGACTGACAAGGAAGGCTCTTCTTCCGATACCGCGTCAATATCGATTGACGACAAGGATCAGGTAATTCGGTTTCCCAAGACGGGCGACCCAATGTCGGTGTCGTTCGGTTGGGAGGGCGAAGGTTTAAGCGTTGTCTTCACGGGCACCGTTGATGAAGTTCAATCGTCCGGCTCGCGCGGCGGTGGCCGCGTTCTGTCAATCTCCGCAAAGGGGATCGATACGCAAAGCAAGGTCAAGCAACATCAGCATTTAAATATCGACAAAGCCAACCTCGAAACCGCTTTGAAAAAGGCGGGCGAGCAAGCGGGCATTACCGATATCAAGGTCGATGATGAGCTAGCCGGTATTGAACGCGATTGGTGGGGTTTGGACGGCGAAAGCTTTATCGCCTTTGCCGAACGTACCGCACGGGAAGTCGGCGGGATTTTCAAAATCCAAGGCAATAAGGCGGCAATGGTTTCAAAGACCGGCGGCGCGGCGTCTGGCGCAGCGATGCCGACTATTACGGCAGCGTGGGGCGTTAATCTGATCGCTTGGGATATCCGTCCGGTTACGGGTCGCCCTCGGCACAAGACTGTAAAGGCACGCTACTACGACCGCAAAGAAGCAAAGTGGAAAGAAGCCGAAGCATCGGTTCAAAATGAAGACGACGTTCTTGTCTCTTACGGCAAGAAGTCGGGATCGGACGAAGGCGACGCCGTATCAACTTCGAAAGGCAAGGCCAAAGAAGTTGAACGCGACAAGGGCGGCGGGACGGTCGAAATCGACGGGACGGCTTTAGCCCGGCCCGGCGGAACCTGCATAATCTCCGGCGCGCGGGCTGGTGTCGATGGCTCTTATCGCATCGAAGAGGTCAGCCACAGCTATTCGAATAGCGGCTGGACCACTCGCCTAACGGTAAAACTCCCAAGCGCGAACGCTGGCAAAGACACGCGGTCGCCGAAGAAACCCACAAAGAAATCAAGCGGCTCAAGCGGATCATCCGGCGGCGCAAGCGTCGGCGGTGATGACATCCTTGTGCCAAGCTGACAGCGAAGGTTCGCAATGCTCAAAATCATTCAGAAGATCGTTGGCGGAAACCTCACGAGCGCACAAAAGGCAAACGCAAATAGCGTTATCGTTGCGCTCAATGAATTCGGGCCAGCCGTAGGACTAAATCAGCCGCATAGGCTTGCGCAGTACCTTGCGCAAATCCTGCACGAAAGCGGCTCCTTCCGGTATGACCGTGAGGTATGGGGGCCAACCGAAGCGCAAAAGCGCTACGACACGCGCACCGACCTTGGCAATACGGCAGCGCTTGACGGCGATGGATATCTTTTCCGGGGCCGGACGTCGATCCAGATTACCGGCAAATACAATACGACGGCTTTCCGCGATTGGTGCCGCACGCTGGCGTCATCGACCAGCCTGACCGTTCCCGACTTCGTTAAAGACCCCGATGCTATGAATACCGATCCATGGGAGGGCCTTGGTCCTATATGGTATTGGGACACACGAAACCTGAACGTTTACGCCGACCGGGGCGATAACGAAATGATTACGAAGAAGATCAATGGTGGCCTTAACGGCTATCAGGATCGTCTTGATTGGTACACGAAGACGGCGCTTGTGCTTCTCGGCTACGACCGTGGGGATATCCGCTCATTCCAGAAGGCGAAGGGGCTTGCAGTTGACGGCATTGCGGGACCGCGTACCCGTTCCGCGCTCCATAAGGCGCTTGTCAGCCTAACGGCTCCTGTGGCGCAGTCGGATAGCGTCATGTCCGCACCAGTCGTTGAAGAAAAGCCGGTTGTCCCGCCTGTTGTCGAGCAAAAGGCAAAGTCGCAAACCAACCTTTGGGGTTGGCTGACGACGGCGCTCGGCGGTGGCGGCGCTGGAATTACGGCGCTCTTGGGCGCTGACTGGAAGTCGATCCTTGCCTTTGGTGGCCTTGGACTTGGCGGATTGGTTATTCTTACCGTCGTAGGCCCGCAGATCGCGCGCGCGATCCGCAATATTCAGCAGGAATTGGCCTAAGAAGGACGATCAGGACAACACGGTAATTGCCGCGCCCGTCGTGCAAAACCTATTCGGGTCGTCGGCGCAAGCTGGCGCGGTAAAGTTTAGGATGCGTACCGGCGGAAAGCCGGTCGGCCTTCTCTTCTTATGCCCATGCGGATGCAACGTAATCGGCGGAGTTAGTTTCTCCGCCGATGGTTGGTCTTGGGACGGCGATATGAGCCGTCCTTCCGTTACCCCGTCAATTGTTCTGCATACGCGTGAGGGGCCGCATTGGCATGGCCTTCTTATCGATGGAGAATGGAGGCCCTTAGAATGTGGACCGCAATCGTAAAATGGATTACTGGCGATCTTGTCGGCCAGCTTACCAAGGCATACGAAGCGAAGTTGAAGGCATCGAATGAAACCGAAAGGATCATTGCCGACGTCGCTATCAAGGACTTGGAAAGGCAAATTGCTGACCGGCAGGCTGCAAAGGAAATTCGCCTTTCGACTTCCGGCTTTTGGGAAATGCGCCTTATCACTTTCCTAATCGCAGGCAGCTTTACGCTGCACCTGATCCTTGTGTCGTTCGACACATGTTTTTCGCTTGGCTGGAAAATTCCGCGATATCCTGCGCCGTTCGATGAATGGCAAGGAACTATCCTGCTTTCCTTCTTCGGCGTGCAGGTCGTTGGACAGGGTATTTCAGCTATTGCCGGGGCGATACGCGGTCGAAAATAGCGGCTTACTTTGACAAGCGACCGATGATTTCCTTCGCCTGAGCCGCCGCCGTGAGGCGGTCGATTTCCGAAAGCTTACCGCAATCGGCGTCTGTATTAGCGGTGTCGCTTTGGTCTACGTCTGGCGAGCCGGACGTTATGATGACCAACCGCCAAGCGCAGGCGAAAATCGGCTTTCTAATAACCGCGCCATCGCAGCCACTTGATAGACAGAAGGCAACATTCCGTTGGCTTTGATAATCGCCTTTGTAGGCGAGCGGAAACCGCTTCTTGAAATCCTTTGCGGCGCTTTCGCAGAACGGCTTGTTTGCATCGTCCGCGCAAGAACCTGACAGGAAATCGCCTGCCGCTTGCGCACTCGCGTGTCCGGCAAAAAGAGCGGCGAAGGTCAACCCGATAAGCGCCTGTTTTAACACCTTAAAAACCATCCCTGAAAGCAACCCGTTAATGCTTCATAAACGCAGAATGACGGGGCGCATGTCAACCGATGATTATCAGCCCACCCTCTCTTTCCATTCGCATATAGGGTACTTGAAATGACGGCTTCGGACGATCACCGGCACGTTTCCAACGAAGATTACGGCGCGCGTATCGGAATTCTTTCGCAACGCACTACGAACCTTGAAAGCCAGTTCGCGGACCTGCGGCGCGATATCAACCACCAAATGAACGGCGTCAATTCTGCCGTTGTAAACCTATCAGGCAAGCTTGAAGAGCGCTTCCAAGCGCTCGCCGCATCGCTTGCCGAACGTTCCCGACCTCAATGGCAGGCGGTCGGCGTGGCGCTAACCTTTGCCGCTATGATCGGCGCTCTTGCTTATTGGCCGATCCGCGAAGCAACGAAAGACCTCAAGGATGGATTGTCTGCAATGTCGCAGAGGATCGTCACCCGACAGGAGCTTGAAATGTTCATGCAGCGGACGAACGAGAATACGGACAGGAATGAAGCCCGCATCGAAAAAGTCGATGACAAGCTTATTCCCCGGAGCGAATTCGAACTTGGAATGAAGGCGATGGAGCAGCGCCTTGAATTCCAGCAAAAACTTATCGACCAGAATTCAGAAGAGATTGGCCGAAGTAGGACCGCGCGCCCTATCGATCCCGGCTGAACAGAACGAACAATTCCCATCCCATCGCGGAAACCATAGCCGCGAATGCAAAAGGCCCCTGCCGGTTTTATCAACCGGCAGGGGCCTTTTTTGCGTTTCTATCCCACCAACGCCAAGCGCTGACGAACGATCCCCGGCGATAACGCCGACTTGGCGGCGTCGGGACGGAAGAGCTTGTATCCTTGTCGGCGCGACAAACCCACGGAAACTACGGCAATTGTGGCCTTTTCGTTTGGGCTATTATCGGTGCAACGGACCTCCGCTACCATCGTTCTCCCTCTCCAGACATCTGTGTCAAATGCCTATAGCTTGACTGGCTATCGATGCGCTTTATGTTGTGCGCGTCATTATTTAACGTCGGCACATTCATGCAAATCATCGCTCTCGATCATGTTCAACTGGCAATGCCTGAAGGTCAGGAGCAGAAAGCGCGCGATTTTTATGGTTCGACCCTCGGCTTTGCGGAAGTTCCAAAGCCTGAGAATCTGGCGGCTCGTGGCGGTTGCTGGTTTGAGAATGGAGCAATCAGGCTTCATCTGGGCGTCGAACGTCCTTTCGCACCTGCGCGCAAGGCACACCCTGCATTTCTGGTCGATAACCTCCATAACACGATCGCGCATCTGACGCGAGCAGGCATCGAAACCATCGGGGATGAGCCGCTGCACGGTTATGAGCGTTGCTACATCCACGATCCGTTCGGCAATCGTATCGAATTGATGCAAAAGATAGCCTGACGGCGATGGCCATCAGGCTATAAGTTTTAATTCGCTGCAGCTGCGATGATGCGACAAAGCCCTTCGCGTACCACCGACTTGTTGGTCGCCTGCCCCGCCTGAATACTGAAGATCGCATCGACACGAGTGCCTTTACCCTGCGCCCGTGCAGTGACGCGCAAGGTCTGGATGCGACCCGATCCGGTTGTTTCCTGAAACGCGTCAATCGAAGCGAGCTGCTTGTTGACCTTGATGCCCGAAAACCCTTCGGCTGCGACGGCTTGCGCCAGACGCTGCAAGGCGGTCGATGATTTCACACCGGCAAAGCTTTGTGTCGAGCGATAGCTAATCGCTGTTACGAGTGGAACACCCTCGGACTTGAAATTCTGTTCGCACGAAGCAGCAAAGCCTGCCCCAGTTGTCGCCAGGGTCAACAGACCCGCAAGCAGAAACACCCGCATTCATCTCTCCCTCAACTATATTAGACATTTAGACTATTAAATCGTGGCAGCAGTTTCGCCAACGGGAAGTTGATGGCCATGCGGCAACACTTCACTGGATTGTGGCCGGTGCAGCGACTATATCCGGCCCAAAGCCCGCTACCCGGCGAAAGGCAATCGACAAGCGATCATGACTGTTCTCATCAACCAGCCTCACCCGTCCATCGATCCGGTTTCAATCGAGAAACTAGTGGCCACTTTCTATGGACGCGCACGCGAGGATGAAGTCATCGGGCCGATCTTTGCCGATGCGGTTCATGATTGGGATCATCACATCGCACAGATCGCCGCATTCTGGTCGTCGGTTATTCTCAAGACCGGCAATTATGAAGGCCGCCCCATGGCGCCACATCTGAAACTGGGACTCAAGAACGAACATTTCGACCGTTGGCTCGACCTTTTCGAGACAACCGCACGCGAAATCTTCCCGCCGGAAGCCGCGATCATTTTCATAGACCGGGCACGGCGCATTGCCGACAGTTTTGAAATGGCGATTGCTACCAATACGGGACAGATTTCCGCACCACGGCATTCGCGCCGCCCTCTTTAACCACAAGAGGACGCAACCCTTGCGGGCAATGCCACCCATCTTGTCATCGAATATTTAACTATATAAGCACGTCCGCAGAATAGCCGGGCCGCAATTCAGTTGCGTCAATAGAAAATAAAGGCTTGCGGGAGCAGATAAAGCCTGACGCACGATGGTGTGCTTGCGGATTAACTAATATTCGCAACATATCACTTGCATAAAGGGGCAGAATTTCGAACAGTTACCGCAGCTTTTTTGAAAGCTCGATAGATCGTGTATCGCGTCAACCCAGACGTGAAGTTTCGACTTGAGCGGATATGCAGGGAGTTAAACTATGAATGAATCCATTCGCGAACTTTTGACCAAGGTCGGCGGCCTGCCGGGCCCGGTGACGGACATCGCCGACGATGCCGACCTTTACAGCGCGGGCCTGTCCTCCTTTGCATCGGTCCAGCTCATGCTTGGCCTGGAAGACAAGTTCGACATCGAATTTCCGGACCAGTATCTCAATCGCAAATCTTTTGCGAGCATCAAGGCCATCGAACAGACGATCACCCAAATTCTCAAGGACAAAGAGGCCGCATAATGAATGCCGGGGCGGGAAACAGTCTTTCAGAGCGCGTGGGCCGCGTTGCGGCCATAGCGGGTAAATTTTCCGATAGCGTCGATAAGGAAGGCCGCTTCCCGTGTGAAGCAATCGATGCGATGAAGGCCGAAGGTCTGCTGGGCATTCAGGTGCCGAGCGAATTCGGCGGCGAGAGTGCAGAGATCGACCAGATTGCAGAACTGTGCTGTGTTCTTGGTCAGTCTTGTGCATCGAGCGCCATGATTTTCGCCATGCATCACATCAAGCTTTCAAGCCTGGTGGAGCACGGCCAGACGGTTGAATGGCACCGGGACTTCATGCGCAAGGTCGCAAAGGACCAGCTGCTGCTTGCTTCGGCTACGACCGAAGGCGGCATTGGCGGGGATCTGCGCAACTCGATCTGCGCCATCGAGGTCGAAGGTGATATCTGCCGTCTGGAAAAGAACGCCACCGTCATTTCCTATGGTACCTATGCGGATGCCATTCTGATCACATCGCGCTCCCACAAGGATGCCGCATCGTCGGATCAGGTGATGACCGTGTTCCTGAAGGACCAGTACACGCTCGAAAAGACCCATGACTGGGACACGCTCGGCATGCGTGGCACCTGCTCGGAAGGTTTTGTATTCCGTGGCGAGGCGGACAAGGTGCAGATCCTGCCGCATCCCTTTGCCGAAATTGCAGCCCAATCCATGCTGGCGCAGTCGCATACGCTGTGGAGTTCGCTCTGGTATGGCATCGCCGTCGATGCGGTCAACCGCGCGCAGGCATTCGTGCGCGCCGCAGCGAAGCGCAATCCGGGTGCGCCGCAGCCGGGCGCTCTGCGCGTAGCCGAAGCGTCCAACATGCTTCAGATGCTGAAATCCGAAATCGTTGCCTGCCTCAAGACCTATCGCGAAGCAAAGCACGATCCGGACAAGCTGGCCTCGATGGGCTTTGCGATTGCGATGAACAATCTCAAGATTGCCGCATCGCAGACGATCCTTCAGATCATCAATCATGCCATGCTGGTCTGCGGCATCATGGGCTACAAGAACGGTACGCCTTTCAGCCTCGGACGCCATCTGCGTGACGCGCATTCGGCGCAGCTGATGATTTCAAACGAGCGCATCCTCGGCAATACGGCCACCATGCTGCTCATTCACAAACAGAACACCAGCCTTTTGGGATAATTGCCATGGATGCTCAGAGATCATTTCTAGACCGGCTTTTCGATTCCGGTCTCCTGATCGACACCGGCGTGGAAGGTCTTTACGGACGTTCCGGCCAGTTCGAAGATGTCATCCAGGCGTTTGAACGCCTGATCGACCGTACCGGAGGCAATGACGGCGCCGAAGCGATCCGCTTTCCACCCGGCATGAACCGCGCTTTTTTCGAGAAAAGTGGCTACATGAAAAGCTTCCCGCAGCTGGCCGGCACCGTGCACAGCTTCTGTGGCTGCGAGCTTGACCACGTCAATCTCATCAAATGCATGGATGAAGGCACGGACTGGACGCTGGAGCAAAAAGCAACAGACATCGTGCTGACGCCTGCGGCCTGTTATCCGCTCTATCCGACTGTAGCCAAACGCGGACCGCTGCCGCAGGGCGGCGGGCTTTACGACCTGCAATCCTATTGCTTCCGTCATGAACCGTCGATCGACCCTGCCCGCCAGCAGCTTTTCCGCATGCGTGAGTATGTGCGCATGGGCACCGAAGCCGATGTGATGTCGTTCCGCCAGCTCTGGATCGACCGTGGCACGGAAATGATGAAGAAGGTCGGACTGCCGGTCGAAATCGACGTCGCCAACGACCCGTTCTTCGGACGCGCAGGCAAGTTGCTGGTCAACAACCAGCGCGACCAGAACCTGAAATTCGAGCTGCTGATCCCGATCACCAGCGTCGAAAAGCCGACCGCTTGCATGAGCTTCAACTATCATCAGGACCAGTTCGGCGTGAAGTGGGGCCTCTCCCTCAATGACGGTGCCGTGGCGCACACGGCCTGCGTCGGGTTCGGACTGGAGCGCATCGCGCTGGCGCTCTTCCATCATCACGGTCTGGATGTTGAAATCTGGCCGGAAAACGTACGCAAGGAATTGTGGGGCTGATCACGACCATGCAGGCAGTTTTTCCGAACATCGCGCCCGACCGTTACACGCCGCACGCTTTGCATGCCCAGACGCGTATCTGGCCGGAAACAAACTGCTATGTCGATCTTTGGATCGAAGTGCTGGCAACATTGGGTGTCGCTCCGGAAGCCATGCTCGGTTTCACGCTGACACAGGATTTCGAGGGCGACCAGTTCACCTTCTTCAAGGTGCCGCTGGAAGACCTCGAAGCCCTTTATGGCGTTCGGGCGACGGAGCTTGCGATTTTTGATCATGTGGAAAGCCATGTCGCCGAGCAGATCGCGCGCGGACGTCTGTGCATGATCGAAATGGACAGCTACTTCATGCCGGATACGCACGGCGTCAGCTATCGCACGGAACATGGCAAGACGACCATCGCCATCAACCGTATGGACGTCGAAAACCGCTTGCTGGACTATTTCCACAATGGCGGTTTCTATCACCTCGAAGGTGAGGATTTCGACGGCGTTTTCCAGCGTCATCTGACGGAAGCCGACCTGCCCTTCCTGCCCTATACGGAATTCGCCAAGTTTCCGAAGCATGTGCCGGATGAAGCGCATCAGCGACGCGTTGCCGAAATCCTTCTGCCCCGCCACTTTGTCCGCAGGCCGAAGGAAAACCCGATCCGCGCCTTTGCCAGCGTGTTTCCGGGACAGGTTGAAGCAATCGCGGAACGCCCGTTCGGCTTCTTCCATAAATATGCATTCAACACGCTGCGCCAGCTCGGCGCGAATTTCGAACTCACAGCAAGTCATCTTGACTGGCTCGGACAAGGCAGGCGCTTTGCAACGGCCTCGGCAGATGCCTTGCAGATTGCGGAAACGGCAAAGGCTGTTCAGTTCCAGCTCGCCCGCGCCGTCATGCGCAAGAAATTCGACGCATTGGCCGGAACGCTACAACCGGCGGCAGATGCCTGGGATCGGATGACGACAGCGCTTGCAGCGGAACTTGGTCGCGATGCGGCTTGAACTAAACCCGACCAAACGACCGCTCTCGACCGGCTGGCGGCTTGCTGTCACCGACCCGGATGCGGCGCAAACGCCGCATGATGCCAAGTCCAGTACGGCGATCAATGACGCGCCGGTACCCGGCACAGTGGCGGAAGCTCTGGAAAAATCGGGGCATTTCGACCGAAACAATCCCGTAGCGCTCGATAACAGGCAAGCCTGGTATTTCCTTGATATCGAGGAGACACCCGGCCCCGCCACACTCCATTTTGGCGGGCTTGCCACGATTTGCGACATCTTTTTCAATGGCAAGTTGCTGCTACAAACCGACAGCATGTTTCTCGGTTATGATTTGCCGGTTACGCTGACCGGCAAGGACGAGCTTGCCTTGTGTTTTCGCGCGCTCGCACCTCGCCTCAGCCAGAAAGGCCCACGCGCCCGCTGGCGCACGCAACTGATGAACACGCAGGGTCTGCGCCTCATCCGCACAACAGCACTCGGCTATATGCCGGGCTGGTGCCCGGAAGTGCATGCAGTGGGCCCATGGCGTTCGATTTCCATCAGCCGTTCCTATGCTGAAGCCATATCCGACATCGGCATTCAGGCAAGACTGACCGATACCGGCGATGGCGAACTTGCGGTCAGTTTCATCTATGGCGGCACAGCCGGAACGCTCATCCTCCATTGCGCGGGGCGACAGATCACCTGCGAACGCCAGACCGGCGATCAGTGGACAGCAAGGCTGACGCTTCCCAGCGTCGAGCCGTGGTGGCCACATACGCACGGCAATCCTGCGATGCACAATATCGAACTTTCGTTCGACGGCGAACTACGCCTGCTGGGGCATACCGGCTTTCGCCGCATCGAGGTCGACCGTGGACCAGATGGCAAGAGCTTTGCGCTCAGGATCAATGGCGAAAAAATCTTCTGTCGCGGCGCGGTATGGAGTTCTGCCGATATCGTCCGCCTTCCCGGCGCCCGCGACGATTACGAGCCATGGCTGAAGCTCGCGCAGGAAGCGGGCATGAACATGCTGCGGCTGAGCGGCATCACCGCCTATGAGACACCGGATTTCTATGCGCTTTGCGACGAGCTGGGCATCATGGTGTGGCAGGACTTCATGTTCGCCAATTTCGACTATCCGGTGAAGGACGAAGCATTTGTCACAAAAGTGCAGGCAGAAGCGTCTCAGCTTCTGGCCGCTGTCCGACATGCGCCATCGCTGACGGTCTTTTGTGGCGGCAGTGAAATTTACCAGCAGGGCGCAATGATGGGCCTGCCGGAAGCGACCTGGAAAGGCCCGCTTACCGAGGAGATCCTGCCCGGTATTGTTGACAAGCTTTGCCCCCATGTTCCCTATGTGTCGAACTCGCCCTGCGATGGCGCCCTTCCCTTCATCAGCAATGAAGGCGTCAGCCATTACTATGGAGTCAGCGCTTATTGCCGTCCCCTGGACGATGCGCGACGTGCGGAAGTACGCTTTGCGACCGAATGTCTGGCCTTCTCCAACGTGCCCGAAGCGCGCACGCTGAAAACCCATCTCGATGTACCCCCGGTTCACGATCCGCGCTGGAAAGCACGCGTGCCCCGCGACCGTGGTGTGTCCTGGGATTTCGAGGATGTGCGGGACGCCTATCTGGAGATGCTGTACGGCTATGATCCGGCACGGCTGCGGCGCGAGGATGTGGAACAGTATCTCCACCTTTCCCGCGCTGTCACGGCGGAAGTGATGGAAGCGACCTTCGCCGAGTGGAGAAGACCGGGAAGCACCTGTTTCGGTGCGCTTCTCTGGATGTTCCAAGACCTGCTGCCCGGGGCCGGTTGGGGCATGATCGATGCGACCGGCGAACCCAAAGCCTCATGGCATGGTTTGAAACGCGCCTTCCGTCCACAGCAGGTCGCCTTGACCGATGAAGGCGTCAATGGCCTCGCGATTCATGTTCTGAATGAGCAGGCAGAATCCGCTGATCTTTCGCTTGAACTGGCCTGTTTGCGCGCCGGTTCGCAGCCGGTGGTTTCCGGCCGCCGTGATCTTTCGATTGCCGGTCGTTCAGCGATCACCATTGCCGCAACGGACTTGTTCGGCGCATTCTTCGATGTCACTTACGCCTATCGTTTCGGCCCTCCGGCCCATGACGTGACCGTTGCGCGACTGAAGCGCAATGACATTACGATTGCCGAGGCATTTCACTTTCCGCTCGGACGAACAAAGGCATTTCACGACGCCACTATCGAAGTAGCTCCCATCGAAGAGAACGGAAACTGGTTCCTCGATCTGAAAACGCCAGTTCTGGCCCAATCTGTTAGCATCGATGCAGGTGACTGGCGGGCTGCCGAGAACTGGTTTCACCTTGCTCCCAACGAGACGAAACGCATCGCCCTTGCTCCACGTAAGGCAACACTCGAAAAACCGTCTGGAGAAATCCGCATCGCCGGTTCGTCACGGATCGTCTGGTTCTAACCCCGCAAGGCCATTGCGCGGATCGCGCCGATATAAATCTCGCGCGAATGTTCCGGCGTCAGATTATGATCGGCATCCGGAATGATGGCGACTGACGCATTGTCGAAGCCCTGCAGCTTGGCGCCCGCCTGATCAAAATAGAAATTGAAATGTTCGCGCCCGATATCCTTTTCGGCATAGACCAGCGCCAGCGGCACCTCACGCTGCTTCAATTCGTCAAAAGCCGAATAGACTGCCCGTCCTTCCACTGTGCGGCTGCGCAGAAGCTTGCGTGCAAGCCCGCGAATACGCCCGACAACCCCGCGCGAGATATTACGCAGGATGGCACGGATATCCAGTTCACCGCGAAACAAGCGCTGGAATGTTTCGGCGCGGAGCGCGCGGCTGCCATAATCCTCCAGCGTGCGCTTGCCGTCGCGAACGGCATCTTCTACCGAGCGTCCCGGCGCCCAGTAGAACGTCTCCGGATTGACGAGGACCGCGCCGGAAATGCGCTCGTCTTTCAAGGCACTGTGGAACCCCAGAAAAGCACCGCTGCATCGTCCTGCGATAATGGGACGGCCCCAACCAATAATGTCGAGATAGTCGAGGGCTTCGGCAACATCGGCCTCTGCCCCATTGGTATAAAGCACCTGTTCCGGCATCCCCGGATTGGGCGGGCTGTCGCCTGCATTCGCAATATCGAAGCGCAGCGACGCTATCCCTTCCCGCGCAAGCTTGCGCGCCATATCGACGGTCGTGCGCCCCCATCCGACACGTCGATCATAGGCTGCGGAGAGGAACAGGACCGTTCTGCCGCGCCGCTCACCCACGGGTGCGCAGAGAACGCCTGAAAGGCGATTGCCGGAACCGAACGACACTGGCGTTTCCACAAAACCGTCACCCGTCAAAGTGCCGCCAAGTGCCCTTTCATCCGGCTTGTTCTGCGCAGGCTGCGAACCTGCCAGACCTGCCGCCCAGTCGACAAGCCGGTCCGCGACTTCCAGCGGCAGGCGCGAGATGACAGGGTTCGAAATCAGCTTGTCGTAATCGGTAAAAGCTTCAACCGTCACATCGGCGCCCAGCCCTTCCAGATGCGTTGCCAATTCGGCATCGTTCGGACGGTCCGTCCGCGCCAGCAAAAGGCATTGAGGCGCAGGCTTCGTCTCCAGCGACAGAAGATTGATCTTCTTTACATCGGCGGCCACTTCCGGCTGCATTGTCAGCGATGCGATGGAAACGCTGTTCTTGATCCTTTGCTCGTCCGTCAGGCCCAGATCGGCATCGACCATACTCGACCAGACGGCCAGTTCACGTGTGTAGAACCGCCCGGAAATGACCGGCGCCAGAAGCGCCAACGCTGCGATGCCTTCGATCCGGGCCGCAGTTTCGGCAGCAATCGCAGCTCCGAGGCTTTGTCCAATGATGATGACGCGGCTTGCCCCGGACAGGTCACGCGCCTTCCGGGCAGCTTCAGCAAGCGTATTGCGCCAGAACTCCAGCCCTTTGGAAAAGTCGATGTCGTCGCGTCCGTCACCCGTGCCGGGCCAATCGAAACGGACAGAACCTATCCCCCGCACCGCAAGTCCGTCGGCGATGATACGCCAGAATTTGCGTGTCGTGCAGAGCTCTTCCAGCCCCCAGGGGCTTGCGAACAAGACAACCGTATCAAGAGATGGGCCAACAGGGGCCTGATAAAGGCCCAGCGTGTCGCAGAAGACGACCGGGCTGGCGGCAGACCGCACAACATTCGCCGGTTGCCTGTAGGATGTTTCGTTTTCCACCCTGTCGCCCATGCCTGATGCACCCCATCACAGAAATCACATCCTGCAATAATGGAAATCGCGCAAGGCACCAAGGATTTATCGCAGCGACTGCGAAAACGTGCCCCTGCCGTGCATCAAGCGCGGCAGGGTTGCAACAGGTAGAGCCCGTCTTCCAAAAGTGGAAGCTGTTCAAAAGACCGGATCAGGCCGCTGGCTTGGTCTTTTCGCCTTCCAGCAGCTTTTCGTGACGCAGCAGCATGCCGTAGAGATCACGCGGCTCATCTGGATCGGCAAGAAGATCCAGCTTTTCGTAGAAGCCCGTGTCCTTCAGCTTGTCACGCACATAGCGTAGAGCCGAAAAATCCTCGGTCGCAAAGCCGACGGAATCGAACAGCGTAATCTGACGCGCATCCTTGCGGCCTTCAGTCTTGCCGGTGATCACTTCCCACAATTCATTGACGGGATAATCTTCCGGCAGCTGCTGGATTTCGCCTTCGATGCGGGTCTGCGGAGGATATTCAACGAAGATGTCCGAACGGCGCAGAATATCGCCGTGCAGTTCCGTCTTGCCGGGGCAATCACCGCCAACCGCGTTGATATGCACACCAGCACCAACCATATTGTCGGTCAGGATCGTCGCATTGAGCTTGTCGGCAGTTACGGTCGTGATGATGTCCGCACCCTCGACCACTTCTTCGACATCCTTGCAGATCACGATGTCAAAACCTGCACCTTCAAGATTGCGTGCGCATTTTTCCGAAGCCGTACGGTCAATATCGTAAAGACGCAGCTTGTCGATGCCGAGAATTGCCTTGAACGCTAAGGCCTGAAACTCGCTCTGTGCGCCGTTGCCGATGATCGCCATCGTGCGTGCGTTCTTTGGCGCAAGATGCTTTGCGGCAACCGCTGAGGTAGCAGCCGTGCGCAGCGCCGTCAGAATGGTCATTTCGGTCAGAAGCATCGGATAACCGCTGCCAACATCCGAAAGAACACCAAAAGCCGTCACTGTCTGCAGGCCGTCGCGCGTATTCTTCGGATGACCGTTCACATATTTGAAGCCGTACATCGTACCGTCGCTTGTCGGCATCAGCTCGATCACGCCCTCATCGGAATGCGAAGCCACGCGTGGCGTCTTGTCGAAGCTTTCCCAGCGACGGAAATCCTCTTCCACGTAATCGGCAAGTTCCTTAAGGAAAGTCTCGACGCCGACGGAAAGCACCAGCTTCATCATGTGATCGACACTGACAAAAGGGACGATATTCAGGTTCGGTTGGGTCATTCTTGCTCCTTAACATTCAGCGGCAGACCATTTGATCCCGCCAGCAGTGAATGCAGTTTTGAATTCAATAATTGATGGTTGGACGGTCCATAACGCTGCGGCCCAAAAGGCTCGCCATCAGGTCGACCATCACCGTTGCGGTACGTCCGCGTTCATCGAGAAACGGGTTCAGCTCGACGAGATCGAGGCTCGTCACCAGATCGCTGTCATGCAGCATTTCCATGATGAGATGCGCTTCACGGAAGGTCGCTCCGCCCGGAACCGTGGTGCCGACAGCCGGCGCAATCGAAGGTTCAAGGAAGTCGACATCGAGGCTGACGTGCAGAAGGCCGTTTTCGTCCTTCACGCGCTTAAGGAAGCGACGCAGCAAGGCAGCAACACCATGTTCGTCGATAAGGCGCATGTCATAGACGGCAACATCGGTCTGCTTGATCGCAGCGCGTTCTGCCGGATCAACACTGCGAATACCCATCATGCAAACATTGGCGGGATCAATCGGTGCTGCCAGGGCCGGGAAATAGCCCTCAAAGCCCTTCTGGCCCGTGTAATAGGCAACAGGCGTGCCGTGCAGATTGCCGCTGCCAGTCGTTTCCAGCGTGTGGAAATCCGTATGGGCATCAAGCCACAACACAAACTGCTTGCGACCCTTTTCTGCAGCGCGGCGCGCGATACCCGGAACAGTGCCTGCAGCGAGCAGATGATCGCCACCGAGGAAGATCGGGAAACCTTCTTCACTCTCACGATATGCGGCTTCGCTGATGGCTTCGATCCAGGCAACAGCCTGCGGCAGCGCCTTGATCACAGGATTGGAATGGGCCAGCGGGCGCAGTTCGGCCGGGGCCAGATTACCGAGATCGGTAAACTCGTGGCCGAGTTCGCGAATCGCATCCGCAATGCCAGCGGCGCGATAACCGTCAGGGCCCATATTGCAGCCCAGACGGCCCGTGCCTTCCTGAACAGGCAATCCCAAAATCTTGCAATGCATAAACTGCTACTCCAGAGAAATTATTACCCTAGATTGACCATTTACGCTTGGCGATGTGAAGCAACCGGATTGGCAATTTTAACGGTTTGGTTTATCAGAATGTCGGATTGGCTTTTCAAAATGGAGAAAACATGGACGATCTGGATGAAAAGCTCATCACGCTTTTACGTCACAACGGACGGCGCAGTATTTCGGATGTGGCAATCGATCTCGGCGTTTCCCGCGCAACGGTCCGCGCCCGTATGGAACGATTGGAACAGTCCGGCGACATCATCGGCTACACGGTGATCCTGCGGTCCGATGCAGTTGATCTGCCGGTGCGCGGTATCATGATGATCGAAATCGAAGGCAATGTCGCCGACCGTGTGGTCAAGGCGCTCGGCGGCTTCTCGGAAGTTTCCGCCGTTCACACCACCAATGGCCGCTTCGATCTGGTAGTGGAACTGGGTGCTGCGACGCTCACCGATTTTGATGCCGTGCTGCGCCGCATCAGGCTGGTGCCGGGCATCAAGGCCAGCGAAACCAACCTGCTGCTTGCCACACCGCGCTCGACGCGGGCGCGTCTGTAACAAAAAGCCCGGCAATTCGCCGGGCTTTTTCGCTGTTAGGCAAGGATCGGATAATCCGTATATCCCTTGGCGCCGCCGCCATACATATGCTGCTGGTCCAGCTCATTAAGCGGTGAATTATCCTTCAAGCGACGAACGAGATCCGGATTCGAGATGAACGGCTTGCCAAAGGCCACGACGTCAGCGCGACCGCTTTCTATCTCTTCTTCCGCCAGTTCACGATCATAGCCATTATTGACCATCCAGGCAGCTTCGCCGCCAGCATCGCGATAGACCTGCTTCAGGCGCGCATAGTCAAAAGGCTGCGGGCCCTGCTGGAAATCGCGCGGACCACCGGTCGCACCTTCAATGATATGAACATATGCAAGACCGTAAGCGGCGAGCTTGTCGAGCACATAGTCGAACAGCGGCTGCGGATCGGAATCCGAGGCGTCATTGGCGGGCGTCACTGGCGAAAGACGAATGCCAACCTTGCCTGGCGCGACCGACTTGGTGATCGCATCCACCACTTCAAACAGGAAGCGGGCGCGGTTTTCGATAGAGCCGCCATATTCATCGGTACGATGGTTGCTGTCCGAACGCAGGAACTGATCGATCAGATAGCCGTTTGCCGCATGAATTTCGACGCCGTCGAAACCAGCCACTTCAACGGCATCCTTGGCAGCCTTGGCATAGGTCGCAACGATTTCCGGAAGCTCGCTCTTTTCAAGTGCACGCGGTTCGGAGGTTGGCGCAAATTCGCCGGTGCCATCGGGATGCACAAGATAGGTCTTTGACTTGGCGATGATGGCCGAAGGCGCAACCGGCTTGCCGCCATTTGGCTGCAACGTGTTGTGTGAAATACGCCCCACATGCCACATCTGCACGACGATCTTGCCGCCTGCGCTGTGCACTGCGTCGGTCACACGTTTCCAGCCTGCCAACTGTTCGGCGGAATAAAGGCCCGGCACATCGGCATAGCCCTGTCCCTGATGGCTGATCGGCGTTGCCTCCGTGATGATGAGGCCCGCACTGGCGCGCTGTTCGTAATAGGTGACGTTGAGATCATTCGGCACGGCGCGCGGTGAGCGATTACGCGTCAGCGGTGCCATAACAATACGATTGGCAAGCTTCAGATCGCCGATTGTAACTGGATCGAACAATGTGGCCATGGATACATTCCTTCAAATGGGAAAGATTGGGCAAATGGGAAAGATTGGACTGGTGAATTAAAGATCGGATACAGCTTTGATGAAGGCGGCTATCGCCTCCTCATCACGCTTGTAGAACGTCCATTGGCCAACGCGGTGGGGCATGATCAGCCCCGCCTTTGTCAGCACGGACAAATGAGCAGAAACGGACGACTGGGAGAGGCCGCACCGTTCGAACTGGCCCGCGCACACGCCCATCTCCAGAGGCATGTGCTGATCGGAGAAATGGTTCTCCGGTTCCTTGAGCCAGCTCAAAATGTCGAGACGCACCGGATTGGCGAGCGCCTTGAGTATCTCGTCCAAGGGTATAGACTGAACATCCGACATCGCAGTCACCTCGCTGATCCTTTGATACGTATCGTCATTTCCCGATATAAGTATTGAGTAAATCCGATTTATAAAGAGGCCGTTCGTTCACATCGCCGTGAACAGGAAACCGACGCCTTTCCTGTGGAACGTCGTTACTGCCTTGATTGCGCCGAACCCACATCCGACTATGTTGCCGTAAAGATTTGAGATTGGAATGAATATGGCCAACGATATTAAGCGCATTGCTGGGATTATAGCGGCGGAGATCAATGCAAAGCCCGAACAGGCAATCGCCGCCATTGGCTTGCTGGACGAAGGCGCGACCGTGCCTTTCGTCGCCCGTTACCGCAAGGAAGTCACCGGCGGCCTTGATGATACGCAGCTGCGCCAGCTTTCAGAGCGCCTCGCTTACTTGCGCGAACTTGAGGCGCGGCGCTCGTCCATTCTGGAATCGATCCGCGGACAGGAAAAGCTCACACCAGAACTCGAACTGAAAATCGCAGGCGTTCAGACCAAGGCCGAGCTTGAAGACCTGTATCTTCCCTATAAGCCCAAGCGCCGCACCAAAGCGGAAATCGCCCGCGAACGCGGTCTTGGACCGCTTGCCGAAGCCATTCTGACCGACCGCAGGCTGGTCCCCACCGAGATTGCTGCGCAATATGTCACCGGTGAAGTTGCCGATGTGAAGGCAGCACTGGATGGTGCGCGCGACATCATCGCCGAAGGCTTTGCGGAAAATGCCGAACTGATCGGCAATCTGCGCAACTATCTCAAGGAACGTGCTGTTCTCCGCTCCCGCGTTGTCGATGGCAAACAGGATGCAGGCGCAAAATTCTCGGATTATTTCGACCATTTCGAGCGCTGGGCAAATGTTGCAGGCCACCGGGCTCTCGCCATGCTGCGCGGACGCAACGAGGATTTCCTGTCGCTCGACATTGAAATCGACGCCGACGACACCTCGCCGGTAAAGCCTGTCGAACGCAAAATCGCAGCCGCTTACAATATCGGCGCAACCCTTCCCGGCGACCGCTGGCTGATGGAAGTTGCAGGCTGGGCATGGCGCGTCAAACTCTCGCTCTCCCTGTCGCTCGACCTGATGCGCGACTTGCGTGAACGCGCCGAGGAAGAAGCAATCAACGTCTTCGCCCGCAACCTCAAAGACCTGCTGTTGGCCGCGCCTGCCGGTTCGCGTGCCACCATGGGCCTTGATCCGGGCATCCGCACCGGCGTTAAGGTCGCAATCGTCGATGACACTGGCAAACTGCTCGACACAACGACGGTCTATCCGTTTCCGCCGAAGAACGATGTGCGTGGTACCCAGGCCGAGCTCGCAAGCCTGATCCGCAAACATAAGATCGAGCTGATAGCGATTGGCAACGGCACAGGCAGCCGCGAAACCGAACGTCTTGTTGTGGATATGCTCAACGAGCTTCCAGCGCCAAAGCCGCTCAAAGTCATCGTGTCGGAAGCAGGTGCGTCGGTCTATTCGGCATCCGAAGCCGCAGCCGCCGAATTTCCGCAGCTCGACGTATCGCTGCGCGGTGCCGTTTCCATCGCCCGCCGCTTGCAGGACCCATTGGCAGAGCTCGTCAAGATCGAGCCTAAATCCATCGGCGTTGGCCAGTATCAGCATGATGTCGATCAGTCCCGTCTGGCGCGTTCGCTCGATGCAGTGGTCGAAGATGCAGTGAATGCTGTCGGGGTTGATCTCAACACGGCATCCGCCTCACTGCTGGCGCGTGTATCGGGTCTGGGAAAATCTCTCGCCGAAGCAATCGTCGCGCATCGTGATGCAGCCGGAGCCTTCAAGAACCGCAAGGAACTGCTGAAAGTCGCCCGTCTCGGCAACCGCGCTTTTGAACAATGCGCAGGCTTTCTGCGTATTGCGAACGGCACCGAGCCGCTTGACGCGTCCTCCGTTCACCCGGAAGCCTATGGCGTTGCCAAGAAGATCGTTTCCGCTTGCGGTCGCGATGTGCGCAGCCTCATGGGGGATAGCGCAGCACTCAAGGCGCTCGATCCGCGCGTCTTTGTCGATGAGCGTTTTGGACTGCCAACCGTGCGCGACATCATCGCCGAGCTTGATAAGCCAGGCCGCGATCCGCGCCCTGAATTTAAGACCGCAACCTTTGCCGATGGCATCGATGACATCAAAGACCTGAAGCCCGGCATGGTGCTCGAAGGCACGGTAACAAATGTTGCGGCTTTTGGTGCCTTTGTCGATATCGGTGTGCATCAGGACGGACTTGTCCATGTTTCGCAGCTCGCCGACCGCTTCGTCAAAGACCCGCATGAAGTGGTCAAGGCGGGCGATGTGGTGAAGGTGCGCGTGACGGAAGTGGATGTGCCGCGCAAGCGCATTGGCCTCACAATGCGCAAGGACGGTGGCGAAGCTCCTGCCCCGCGTGATCCTGCAAGCCGCGACCAGCGGCCTGCCAAAAACTTCACTCCACAGCGCAAACAGGAGCAGCCATCAACCGGTGGTTTCGGTGCAGCACTTTTGGAAGCGATGAAGAAAAAATAAGCTAAATCTTGTTGCCGATTGGAAAGCCGGTTGAGACTTTTCTCACCGGCATTTCATCGGTTGGAATGATCCAACCACCGCGAATAGCGATGCGAACCTCATCGCCTTCTTCCAGTCGCACTGGATCGCGCACTTCAAAATGCAGATGAATATCTGGCTTGGTGAGCGGATGTGCCTCGATGCGCGAACCGCCACCGCGATAGACCGAACGCTTGACCCGCACAGGGATGCCGCCGGTTTCGGTCAATGCCAGATCTTCTGCGCGAACGCAGAGCTGCGCATTGGCACGCGGCATTTCAATGCCAGAACAGCGCACCTGCGCACGGCTTCCAAGCACCAGCGCCTCGCACTGTCCCGCTTGCGCAAAGGACACGACCTCAGCAGGCAGAACCATGCCATGCGCGATGAAGGACGCGACCATTTCGCTAGCCGGTTCTTCGTAAAGCTTGCGCGGCGTATCGAACTGCTGAAGCTTGCCATGATCAAGCACAGCAATCCGGTCAGCAAGCGCCATGGCCTCGGCCTGATCATGCGTGATGTAGATAATCGTCGTACCGGTACGCTTATGGAAAGCCGCAAACTCGTCTTCCATCGAAGCACGCAAATGCACGTCGAGATTGGCGAGTGGCTCGTCAAACAATACCAGCGAAGGCGCAGCCACCAGACAGCGGGCCAATGCCACGCGCTGCCGCTGACCACCCGAAAGATTGGCCGGGCGGCGATCACCGAAACCGTCGAGATCGACCAGCGCGAGCGCTTGCTTCACACGAGCCTCGCGCTCGGCTTTGGCAACTTTGGCTACCCGCAGACTATAGCCGACATTTTCTGCGACCGTCATATGCGGCCAGAGCGCATAGTTCTGGAAGACGATACCGACCTGCCGCTTCTCAGGTGGTACGTTACCATCAACATGGGAAACGCGGCTGTCACCAATGTGGATTTCGCCGCCATCGACGTCTTCAAAACCTGCAATCATCCGCAGAAGCGTGGTCTTGCCACAGCCGGATGGTCCGAGAATAGCAACAAACTCGCCATCCTTCACATCAAGCGACACTTCAGACAGGGCCTGAAACTCGTTGAAGGCCTTGGAAACAGAAGCGATTTTCAGTCGCGCCATGGCAGCACTCCGTTTGGAAGACGCCGCGCAAACAGATTTGTTGCAAGCATCAGCATGAATGTCACCGCAACGGCCAGAATGGATATGGCAGCCGCATAGGCGGAATCGCCCGCCTGTTCGAAAGAAAACATCACCACGCCCAGCGTTTCCGATCCCGACGCCCAAAGAAGCGCTGAAACCGTCAGCTCACAGAAGGCGGTCATGAAAATGAGCACGCCGCCTGCAAGCGTCGCCGGGGCGACCAGAGGGAATATAATGGTCCTGAGGCGATAGAAAAGCCCCGCCCCCGCAACACGCGCTGCTTCTTCCAAAGCACGGTCGATCTGGTGCAGCCCGGCAACCGTTGGCCGCAGTGCCAGCACGAAGAAGCGCGCAAGATAGGCAAAGAGGATGATCCAGAGCGTGTTGTAGAGGCTGACACCAACCACTGGCAGCGGCTTCAAGAACATCAGCAGGCAAGCAATAGCCAGCACCACGCCCGGTAACGCATAGGGCATCTCGGCTGCGAAATTGAGGATCGGCGTCCAGCGCCGTTTGCGCCAAGCGAGCATATAGGCAAGCGGAACTGCTATCAGCACCGCAAAGAATGCTGCCGCCAACGACAGAACCGCACTGTTGCGGAAAGCGCGCGCAGCACCAGCATGTTCAAGCAGCACGAAACGGAAATTCTCGGCTGTTGCCGTCGCAAATGTCAGCGGCACACCATAGGCCGGAACCAGAGCGGACAACGTAAGACCGATCAACGGCAGAAACAGCACGATAACAATCAGGAGCCATGCCGCGGCTTCCACCAACACGCGCCAGCGGCCAAGCGCGAAGGGTGCAGCAGGCAGCGACGTCGAAACAATGCGGAAATCGCGGCGGCGCGAGGCATATTCCTGCGCGGCGATCCCTGCCATTGCAATCAGCCCGATCAGAACCGACAGCACGGCGACGCTGGACAGCACAGCTGGACCGCCGCCCGCAAGACGCTGATAAATCAGCGTTGGCAAAACGAGGTAATTCGATGGAATCCCCAGAAACGCCGGGATGCCAAAATTGCCGACACACGACACGAAAGCCAAGGCAGCAGCACCGATGATCGATGGCGTCATCAGCGGCAGAATGATGGTGCGCAGAACGGTCCATTTGCTGGCACCGGCACTCAAGCCCGCTTCCACCAGTTCGCGTGGGAGTTTGCGCAGTCCTGCCCGCACGATCAGAAAGACCAGCGGTCCATATTGCACGCCAAGCAGAAAAATAATGCCCCAGACAGAATAGAGCGGATTGCGGCTGCCAAGCGGCGGCGCCATGCCGATGATCTTGAGGAACTGGCTGGAAGGCCCGAATAGCTGGAGCCACGCCAGCGCTGTTACCTGCGGGGCAATCAGCAGGGGGGTGACGTAGAAAAGCACAAAGACATTGCGCCCGCGCATGTTGGTGAGACCGACGAGCAACGCCGCAACAATGCCGAACACAAGCGCCAGCAGCGCGCCGCCAATGCCAATCTGCAGGGAATGCCATGTGGCAACCCATGTCGACTGGCTGCCAAGCGTTTCCACCAGCGCCGAGGTCGAAAACTGCCCCTGCGGCGCGACCAGTTCGACCAGCAGCCTGCCCATTGGCAGAAGCGACAGCACTGCAACAATAAGCGTTACACCAATAATCAGGGCCGCATCACGGCCCTGAAGATCTCGAAACATGTGCATTAAAATGCCTTATCCGCCGAACAGCTCGGAGAACTGCTTCTTGTCGGCATCAGTCTGATCGAGAACCTTCTGGGTGTCGATAGACATGATATTGATCTTGGTGCCTTCCGGCAGCCATGCCGGGCGACCAACGCCTTCCTTGGCAGGCAGATAGCCCTGCTCCAATGCCAGCTTCTGGCCATCATCCGACAGGATGAAATCGACGAACTTCTTGGCACCGTCGACGTTCTTGGCGGTTGCCATGATCGCAACCGGTTCGGTCACGGCAGGCACACCTTCCGACGGGAAGACGAACTCGATCGGCGAACCCTTGGCCTTGGCATTGAGCGCCATGAAGTCAACGAGGATGCCATATGGCTTTTCGCCGCTCGCAACCGACTTCAGCACGGCGCCATTGCCTTTAACGCTTGCCAGCTCATTGGTCTTGAGGTTCTTGAAGTAATCCCAGCCAATATCCTTATTGAGTGCAAAGCCGCTCAGGAGATAGGCGGCAGCGCCCGAATAAAGCGGGCTTGGCATGACCACCTGGCCTTTGTAATCGGCCTTGGCGAGATCGGCCCAATGTTCCGGCTTCTGTGCGGCACCCGTGTTGTAGGCGATGCCGGTGGTGATCAGTTTGGAGCCGAAATAGGTCTTGTCGGCGTCATAGCTATCCGCAGCAAAACCATCAACCTTGGCTTCCGGATAGGCGAGCAGGCGCTTGTCCTTCTTGAGACCTTCCATCGTCACCGCATCAGCGATCAGCAGAACGTCAGGCTGCGGCGCGCCAGCCGAAAACTCGGCGGCAAGCTTGGTGAGGAGTTCGCTCGTACCAGAGCGGAAAATCTGCACATCGGTGTCCGGATTGGCCTTGCGGAAAGCTTCAACCGTCTTTGTCGCATCCGCTTCCGGCTGTGACGTATAGAGCGTCAGCGTATCAGCCTGTGCCACGGCAATGGAAAGAGCAAGAAGCGCAGGTACGACGGCAGCCCGCTTCAGCATCTTGTTCATGGGATTCGCTCCTCGAATTTCTGTATAATGTTCGCCAGCATGACCAGCGATGCCGGTACAATCCTGACGCGTGCGAAGTGATAGCGCGCAGATACTGCCATGGCGATAGGCACGATCATTTCCATTCATGGTGCACCTGTCAAACATCCTGCAACGTGAACCCGGAAAAGCAAAAGCCTCCCGGCGGAATCATAACCATCGGAAGGCTTGTAAGACATTGAATGTTTTGCCGAACAGCCATCCGTATCTCCAAGTATGGAGAAGATGCGGATGGCATTAGAGGAATTGCAATGCGGTTTTATGACAACCGCAAACGCATTCCCGGTAAAAAGATCAACAGATCAGATAACAATCTCGGCGACATGCGCAACCTGCGCACCCGCCTCATAATAGGCTTCACGCAGACCGCGGAAATTCTGTTCCTTCGGATCGCTGACCGGCAGCGGCAGATCGTCTTCGTTGATCTCGCCTGAAACAAGCTGCGAAAGCAGTTTTCCGAAGACCGTGCCCGGCGCGATGCCACGGCCGTTGTAACCGGAGAATCCAACCACATTGCGCGCGAGGCGATGGAATTTCGGCAGGCTGTCATTGGTCATGCCGATCTTGCCATACCATTCGGCTTCGAACTCGACCTCGCCAATCTGCGGAAAAAGACGCTTCAACGATTTCTTCGCCCATGCCTTATGCACGGCAGCGCCGGTATTGCGCAGCGCACCAACGCTTCCGAAGACAAGGCGGCCCTGTTGGTCGAAACGGAAGGATGAAAGGACTTCCTTTGTATCCCACACACCCTGACGTTCCGGCAGAATGCTCTTTTTCAGATTATCCGACAGTGGCCTTGTAGCCATGTTGAAATATGGCAGATGAACCAGCTCAGCACGCACTTCCGGCCATGGCGCATTGGTGTAGGCATTCGTCGCCACAACCACCCAGTTGGCCGTCACGGAACCCTTGGCAGTCTTGACCACCCATTTGCCGTTCTTTTCCTTGGCACCGATCACCGGGCTTCCGGTAAATACTGTCGCGCCAGCGGTAATGGCGGCATGGGCAAGCCCGCGCACATAAGCGAGCGGCTGGATCGTACCGGCACGCAGATCAAGCAGCGATCCGGCATAGGCCTTGGTTCCAACCTTCGCTTCAGTTTCTTTCGCATCAAGCAGCTTCACATTGGCGCCGCGGCGCGCCCACTGCTCATGGCGGTCTTCAAGTTCCTTCAGGCCCTTCTTGCCAACAGCGCAATGAAGCGTGCCCTGCTTCTCTACTTCACAGGCGATCTTGTGCTTTTCGACGATTTCGAAAACGAGCTTCGGCGCATTGCCGAGGACATCAAGCAGGCGATCTCCATATTTCTGACCGAGCACGCCGGGCAAATCATCCGGCATGACCCACATGCCCGCATTGACCAGACCCACATTGCGGCCCGAACCGCCATAACCGATCTCGATACCTTCGAGAACGATGGCTCGCGTGCCTTTTTCGGCCAGATGCAGAGCGGTCGAAAGACCGGTGAAACCGCCACCCACAATCACGACATCCGCAGTCAGATCACCTTGCAGCGCATTCGTCTCGGGGGCGGCAGGGGCGGTCTTTTCCCAAAGACCATGGGAGCGCGGATCGTTCAGCATTGAGAGCAACCATTTTAAATAGTGGAATACGGGCACCCTGCCCGACTGTTCCTATTTCACGCCGCGAAAGCCGGTTGGACAGCGTTATTTGCGCAACAATTCATTCCGGTTTGGAATGAACCAACGGCGAATAATCCGTATTTCCTACCTGCCCGGCGATCCACTGACAGAACACCTGCGTCAGCGGATTTTCCAACTTTCCTTCCGGCACGACGAGATAATATTCATTCTCGGTTCGCATCGGCTTCTCGAAAAGCATGACCAGCTCACCGCTGAGCAATTCCTGTTCAATCAGATAAAGCGGCAGAAGCGCGAAACCCAGACCGGCCAACGCCGCGCCAATGACCATCGAGAACTGATCGAAGCGATGTCCCCGATAAGCCGATCGCCCCTCGACACCGCAGCTTTCAAACCATTGCGCCCACATTTTGGGCCGCGTCGCAAGATGCAGCAAGGGCTCATTCTCAAGCTCTTCCGGGGCGGACGGATGACGCGCTTTCAACAGGGCCGGGCTGGCAACCGGCACGATGACCTCGCTGCACAGGAAAGTGCAGGTGGCATGTGCCCAGACCGGCTGTCCATAATGGATGGCCAGATCGAACGGCTGCTCCTCGAAATCGAAGACACCGGAGCGCGACGCGACATTGATGGCAATGCCGGGATGCTTTTCGATGAAATCTGAAATACGCGGCATCAGCCAGCGCGTGCCGAATGTCGGCAATGTAGCCACACTGAAAGAAGACGTTGATTGCGCCGAAGCCATGGCGCGCAACATCGTGTCCTCCGTCTGGTTCAGAAGACGCCGCACTTCCGGCAAAAATTTCCTGCCCGCATCGGAAAGCAGAATGCGCTGGCGGATGCGTTCGAACAACAGAACACCGAGCTGGCTTTCAAGATCCTTGATCTGACGGCTGACAGCGCTCTGGGTGAGATTGAGCTCATGCGCAGCCTGCGTAAAACTGCCATGACGGGCGGCACACTCGAATGCCTGCAGCGTGGCGATGTCCGGGATCAGTCTTCTGCTCAGCTTCATTCCATTCTCGCATTAACATAGTTGCTTTCGTCGCAAGCATAACCGCAAAACGGTCTATATGATACATTTTCATCATAATCCATGCATGTTCCTCCCAAACAAGACATGCACCACCCGAAGATGCCCCACTCGACGGAAATTTTCGCCATGAAAGACCAGAAATTCGTTTCACCGGACGCCATTCGCTCGGCTTTTTCGGCAGCAATGTCCGCCATGTACAAGCAGGAAGTACCTGCTTATGGCACATTGATGGAACTCGTTGCCGATGTGAACGCCAAGGTGCTTGCTGATGACAGTCACCTGCATGAACGTCTGACGGAAACAGATTCGCTTGAACGCATCTCTGAAGAACGTCACGGCGCTATCCGCCTCGGCACAGCTGCTGAACTTTCCATGATGCGCCGCGTTTTTGCGGTCATGGGCATGTTCCCGGTCGGCTATTACGACCTCAGCGCCGCAGGCGTTCCGGTTCATTCGACCGCCTTCCGCCCGGTTGACGATGCGGCACTGAAGCACAATCCGTTCCGCGTCTTCACCTCGCTTCTGCGCCTCGACCTGATCGCCGATGAAAAGCTGCGCGCTGAATCGGAAGAAGTCCTGTTGAAGCGCAACATCTTCACTGCCGGAGCCATCGCTTTTGTCGAAAAGGCTGAAGCCGAAGGCGGCCTCAACGACGACGACGCGAAAGCCTTTGTTGCTGAAGTACTGGAAACCTTCCGCTGGCACGATCATGCCAATGTCAGCGTCGAACTTTACCATCGCCTGCATGACGCGCATCGCTTGATCGCCGATGTCGTGTCGTTCAAGGGCCCACATATCAACCATCTGACGCCGCGCACGCTCGACATCGACGCCGTGCAGGTTCAGATGCCGGATCGCGGTATTAACCCGAAAGCCGTCGTCGAAGGTCCTCCGACCCGCAAGTGCCCAATCCTTCTGCGCCAGACCTCGTTCAAGGCGCTGGAAGAAGAAGTGTCCTTCGTCAATGCAGACGGCACCTGGACGCCGGGCTCGCACACTGCCCGTTTCGGTGAAATCGAACAGCGCGGCGTGGCGCTCACGCCAAAGGGTCGCGCGCTTTACGACAAGCTGCTCAACGACACCCGTGCCGTTGTCCGCCCTGCCCCAGACGGCTCGAATGCAGCTGAATATGTGAAGGCGCTGAGCGGCACCTTTGCCGCTTTCCCGGACACATGGGCTGGCGTGCGTGAAGAAGGCCTCGGCTACTTCGCCTATTCGGTCAAGGACGCTGCAAAGCTTGAAGCTTACAAGCCGGGCACCGATATTGAGGTTCTGATTGAAGCTGGCGCGGTTCAGTCCGACCCGATCATCTATGAAGACTTCCTGCCGGTGAGTGCTGCCGGTATATTCCAGTCCAATCTGGGCGACGACGAAACACAGGAATTTGTTGAAAGCCCGAACCAGAAGCGTTTCGAGGATGATCTGGGTGCGAAAGTGCTTAATGAGTTCGAGCACTATGCCCGCATCGAACGCAAATCCATCGAAGCCGTTCAGGCAGGCCTGAAAGGCCTTGAAGCGGCAGAATAAACGCATAGCCCCGAAAAGTTACAGACTTTCTGGACAGGACTATGCGCAAACAACTCATACAGAGAGGAAAGCCATGAACACCGCTGTTAGAAAAATCGACGTGAAGAAGGAAGCCGCCGATCTGCTTTCCAAACTCGGCGTCGATGCATCCGCTTATACCGGCGGCGACCTTGCCGGTTTCAGCCCTGTATCGGGCGAACAGATTGCTGCGGTCAAGACCCACAGCAAAGAAGATGCCGTCAAGATCATCGACCAGGCCGATGAAGCCTTCCGTGCCTGGCGCAACGTTCCGGCACCGAAGCGCGGCGAACTGATCCGCCTTCTCGGTGAAGAACTGCGCGCTTCCAAGGAAGACCTCGGCCGTCTTGTTTCGCTCGAAGCTGGCAAGATTCCTTCGGAAGGTCTCGGCGAAGTACAGGAAATGATCGACATCTGCGATTTCGCCGTCGGTCTGTCGCGCCAGCTCTACGGTCTCACCATTGCAACCGAACGCGCTGGCCATCGCATGATGGAAACCTGGCATCCGCTCGGTGTTGTCGGCGTTATCTCTGCCTTCAACTTCCCAGTTGCTGTCTGGTCGTGGAATGCTGCTCTTGCAATCGTTTGCGGCAACTCGGTTGTCTGGAAGCCGTCTGAAAAGACCCTTCTGACCGCTCTTGCCTGTGATGCAATCTTCAAGCGCGCGCTGAAGCGTTTCGGCGATGCACCGGAAGGCCTCTCGCTGCTTCTGCTCGGCGACCGTGAAATCGGTGAAGTCCTCGTCGACAGCCCGAAGGTTCCGGTCGTTTCAGCAACCGGTTCGACCCGCATGGGCCGCGAAGTTGGTCCGCGTCTGGCCAAGCGTTTTGCCCGCGCAATTCTCGAACTCGGTGGCAACAATGCCGGTATCGTCTGCCCGTCGGCAGATCTCGACATGGCTCTGCGTGCGATTGCTTTCGGCGCAATGGGCACTGCCGGTCAGCGTTGCACCACGCTGCGTCGTCTCTTCGTACATGAAAGCGTTTACGACGCTCTCGTTCCGCGTCTCCAGAAGGCTTATGCCAGCGTCACCGTTGGTTCGCCGCTCGAAACAAGCGCTCTGGTCGGTCCGCTGATCGACAAGGTTGCTTTCGACAACATGCAGAAGGCCCTCAAGGAAGCTGCTGCTCACGGCGGCAAGGTACAGGGCGGCGAACGCGTCGATGCTGGCCATGAAAACGCTTACTATGTGCGTCCGGCCATCGTCGAAATGCCGAAGCAGCAAGGCCCGGTTCTCGAAGAAACCTTCGCACCGATCCTTTACGTCATGAAGTATTCCGACTTCGACGACGTACTGGCAAGCCACAACGAAGTTGGCGCAGGTCTGTCCTCGTCGATCTTCACGCTCAACCTGCAGGAAGCAGAACGTTTCCTCTCGGCTGAAGGTTCGGATTGCGGCATTGCGAACGTCAATATCGGTACTTCGGGTGCTGAAATTGGCGGTGCATTCGGCGGCGAAAAGGAAACCGGTGGCGGTCGTGAATCGGGTTCGGATGCGTGGAAGGGCTACATGCGCCGCGCAACCAACACCATCAACTACTCGAAGGCTCTGCCGCTCGCACAGGGCGTTTCCTTCGACATCGACTAATCGATCTGATTTCAGATCAAAAGAAAACCCCGCTTCGGCGGGGTTTTTTATTGACGCAACATCAGCGATTAGCGGAGATTGTGGTTATGGCATGCCGAAAATCGTGGCTTTTGAGAACCGGCGCGCAGCGTACTTGAGTACGTGAGCACCGGAAGCGCAAAAAGACGCGATTTGCAGGCTGCCAGAGCCGCAATATCACCCCATGCGTTCGGAGGCGAAAGAACCGGGGCTAGCCGGGAATACGACCGTGCGATTGCCGTTGAGGAACGAGCGGTGATGAATATGCGCGTGAACAGCGCGTGCCAGAACCTGCGCTTCGACATCACGTCCGATAGACACATAATCCGCCGCACTCTGTGCGTGCGTGATACGGGCGACATCCTGTTCGATGATCGGACCTTCATCAAGATCAGCGGTGACATAATGCGCCGTGGCTCCGATCAGTTTCACACCGCGCTCATAGGCCTGCTTGTAAGGGTTCGCGCCCTTGAAGGATGGCAGGAAGGAGTGGTGGATGTTGATGATCTTGCCCGACATCTTCTGGCAAAGCTGATCGGACAGAACCTGCATATAGCGCGCAAGAACCACCAGCTCGGTGCCTGTATCATCGACAATATCCAGAAGGCGCTGTTCAGCTTCCGGCTTGTTGGCCTTGGTCACGGCGATATGGTGGAACGGGATGTCGTGATTGACGACAACCTTCTGATAATCGAAGTGGTTCGACACGACACCAACAATATCGATTGGCAGAGCGCCGATCTTCCAGCGATAGAGCAGATCGTTCAGGCAATGGCCGAAACGGGAAACCATCAGCAAGGTTTTTGTTCGTTGGGCGTTGTCGTGGAATTCAAATTCCATCTCGAACGGAGCTGCCACGGGCGCAAAGCCTTCACGCAGCACATCAAGCGCTACGCCTTCTTCGGAGATGAAGCTGACGCGCATGAAAAAACGACCGGTATCCAGATCATCGAACTGGGCGCTATCGATGATGTTGCAACCCTTGCCCGCAAGATAACCCGAGATTGCGGCAACGATACCACGAGTGGACTTGCAGGTGACGGTCAGGACAAAATTATGCATCGGACTTCCTCAATTTTCGAAGGCGCAAGCCAAAGCGCGCGCCTTGAAACTAGTTCACGATGCGGCCTCCGCCATGCCAGAATGCGTAATGCACTGACCGGATTGCGCTATCAAGCGACTTTGGAAGAAAGATCGCTCTAATTTGATCAAAGATGCGGATTGCGGTCACGATACCGGGCGACAAGTTCCCGGTTCACCTCACCGGAGCCTGGCATGTTGGCGCTCAGATAAATTGGTGCGTCGCCTTTGCCCACCAGCTTCGCCGCCACATCGGCAAAAATGGCATTGAGGATCGTGACACCAAGCGCCGTCGAAACCGGACCGACCTTCAAAGAACTGCCTTCCATTTCCAGCACCGCATCGCCCGCTGGCGCATCATTGTCCAGCACGACATCGGCCAGAGAAAGCAGCTGCGTGCGGCCCTTGGCGATTGCGTTGGAATAAGTGACGGAAGTGACCGCGATAACGGCAGCCCCCTTCTCCCGTGCATAGCGCGCAGCCTCAATGGGAGCGGCATTCACACCAGAGTTCGACACGACGATCAGCACGTCACCTTCACGGATTCCGTAGCGTTCGAGGATCGGCAGCACAGCCCCCTTGATCCGCTCGAAATGCGAGCTGGCAGCCGCTCCGTCCTGCAGCATGATTGCCCCGCAAAGGATCGGCACAGTGATTGCCAATCCGCCCGCGCGATAGTGCAGTTCTTCCGCCATCATGTGCGAATGGCCAGTACCGAACACATAGACGCGGTTGTCTGCCAGTGCGGCAGCAGTAATCAGCTCGGCAGCTTTGGCCATCGGCTCGGCAAGGCGACCACGCAGGCCGGTGAGCCGCGCAATGAGATCATCGAAATAACGATCCGTAATTTCCGTCATCGACCTTACCCCGAAATCTGTTTTTCGCCGGAAAGCCATGTGGCTTTCGCAAACAGCCCATCGTCAAGATGGACGGCATCCATCCGCATGCCGGGACGGAACGTTCCGCGATCGTTGAGATGCAGATAGCGCGCCGGATAATGGCTCGCCATGCGCAGTGCCTCGGCCAGCGTCAGCTCCAGTTCGGCCACGCCGAAACGCACCGCCGACGCCATATCGAGATCGGAACCGGCAATGGTGCCATCCGCCAGCACAAGCTTGGAGCAGATACCGCCCGGCACACGACGGACGGCACGCCCGTTGATCTCGAAGCTTTCGGAATCCGAACCGACCAGAGCCATGGCATCCGTCACGAAGAACAGGTGGGCATCTCCCCGTTTCGCCCGAAGAGCAAGCCGCAGCGCCATCGGATCGACATGATGGCCATCGGCAACGATACCGCACCAGATGTCGGGATGATCAAGTGCCGCACCAGCCAGCCCCGGTGCACGATGGCCAATCTGGCTCATGGCGTTGAAAAGATGGGTCACGCTTCGCGCACCGGCATCGAAACGCTTGAACGCCTCATCTGCCGTCGTGTCGCTATGGCCGATACTGACGACCACACCGCCGTCGCTCAAACGACGCACCTGATCAGGCGTGACCTGTTCGGCAGCAAGCGTGACCAGCAAGGTGCCGATCTGCTTTGCCGTATGGATATAGAGCGCGATATCGGCATCGTTGACGGGACGCATCAGTTCCGCCAGATGGGCGCCTTTGCGAGCCGGCGCCAGATGCGGTCCTTCCAGATGCAGACCGGCAACGCCCTTGTCGGCCTTGACTGCCTCAATTGCCGCTTCAATGGCGCGATCGCGCACCGGCGTCGTGTCGGTGATCAGCGTCGGTAGAAGGCTCGTCGTTCCATATTTGCGATGCCCCTTGGCAATCGTGAACATGGTCTCGGGTGTCGGCTGGTCATTGAGCATACGCCCGCCGCCGCCATTAACCTGCGCATCGATAAATCCGGGTGCCAGAACGCCACCGTTCAGGCGCTCGACATCACGGGCTTCGCCTAGTGACGCTTCCGGCACGATGGCTTCGATCTTGCCATCGCTGAACACCAGCGCGCTTTGGTCGTGAAAGCGCTCGCCGTCGAAAATGCGCGCGCCTGCTATTGCCGATTTTCTTGTCATACCGTCACCGTAACCTTGTTGAGATTGCGCGGCTTGTCTGGGTCAAAACCCTTGCGGCGCGTGACCGCTTCAATGACGCGGTAATAATTGATGAGGGAAACCAGCGGATCGAGATGCGCATTGCCCGTGCTAGCCGATGGCAGTCGGAAGCCCGGCGTTTCCGCATCGGATAGCGACACGATGCTCGCTCCAAACGAATGCAGCCGCTTCAGGGCCTGCATGTTGGTGTCGAACGCTTCATCGCGCGGCAGGAAGGAAATAATCGGGAAACCTTCTTCCACCAGACGCATCGGACCGTGCATCAGCTCTGCCAGAGAGAAGGCTTCCGCATGGATATTGGCGGTTTCCTTTGCCTTCAGCGCAGCCTCAAGCGCGATTGCAAAGGCCGTGCCACGACCGCCGGTATAAAGCGAGCGGGCATTGAAAAGGAGATTTTCAACCGCTTCGCGACCGTCAGGACGTGTTGCAGCAAGCGCCTCCGGCAGGCGCTGCAGTCCGACCTGCAGGCTTGCGTCACCGCTGGCCGACGCGACCACACCCGACAATGCCGCGACTGCGGCAATGAACGACTTGGTGGCAGCAACACTCTTTTCTTCACCAGCATTGAGCGCGAGTACCACGTCGGCGGCATTACCCAGCGGGCTATCGACAACGTTCACGACGGCAATTGTGGTTGCACCACCTTTTTTGGCAGCGTCCTGCGCTGCAACAATGTCCGGGCTCGCGCCGGATTGCGACACGGTAAAGTGCAATCCGTTCTTGAGCTTCAGCTTGGAACCATAGACCGACGCCACCGAAGGCCCGATGGATGCCACCGGAATACCCATGGTGATCTCCATCAGATATTTGAAGAATGTCGCCGCATGATCGGACGAACCACGCGCGGCGGTGGTGATGACGGCAGGTTCGTTCTTCTGGAAAATGCGCGCGATTTCCGAGAATGTGCCTGCCTCCTTCTCAAGCAGACCGGCGACGACGGCAGGCGACTGTTCGGTTTCCTGCAGCATCAGGGAGGAAGGGCTGTTCATGGTCATTCTCCAATTTTCAGTTCGGCGACGAAGTCATAGGCATCGGCGCGATAGTGCGAACGGGTATATTCGACGATCCGGTCGTCCTCGAGATGCGAGACACGCTCGATCAAAAGTGCTGGCGCACCCCTGTGCACACCAAGCAGGCGTGCCGTGCCGGGGTCGAGTGTAACCGCCGTCAGGCGCTGCAAGGCGCGCACCGGCTTGTGGCCACGCCTTGCCAATGCGCCATAAAGCGAGGTTTCTTCGACGCGGTCCTGATCCAGATAATGGCGCGGGACCACAGCCCGCTCGAAGGCCATCGGCACACCATCGGCAAGGCGCAGACGATCCAGCCGCACCACCGTCGTATCAACGCCGATTCCCAGCCGGAAAGCCTCGTCGGGCGACGGCCTGTCAACCTTGTTGGTGACAACGCGTGCGCCCGGCTCCTTGCCACGCGACAGCATATCCTCGGAAAACGAAGTCAGGCGCCAGAGATGCTGGCTGATGCGGGCCGGGCGTTCGGCAACGAAGGTGCCACTGCCGCGCCGCGCCTCGACCGCGCCCTGGGTCAGCAGTTCCTTATACGCATTGCGAACGGTAATGCGGCCGACGCCAAGCTGCTCCGCCAGATCGCGCTCCGGCGGCAGTCCGACAGCGGGCGCAAGTTGCCCCTCCTCGATCAGTTCACCGAGAATACGCGCAAGGTTCCGGTAAAGCGGCCCCGTAAGCTGCGGATCGTGCAAACCGCGCTCTTCGATGGCCGTGATCAATGTGGTTCTATTCATACTTCATATAATAGAACCTATATAGAACCAATGGCAAGTGACAATCTCATGAAAAAAGCCCGGTCGTGACCGGGCTTTTTGTTTAATGCGATTGCGGAGCGGGATGCGCCTCGGCTGGTGGCCCATCTGCGCCATGCTCGGGCTCCTTGATCCGGAACCAGGCGACATAAAGCGCCGGCAGGAAGAGAAGCGTGATTGCCGTGCCCGCTATGATGCCGCCCATCATGGCATAGGCCATTGGTCCCCAAAACACTTCACGCGCAATCGGGATCAGTGCCAGACTTGCTGCCGCCGCCGTCAGCGCGATGGGTCGCATTCGGTGCTGACTGGCCTGCGTCACCGCATCCCACGGGTGCATGCCCTCGGTGATATGCTCTTCGACCTGCACGATCAGAATGACCGAGTTTCGGATAAGAATACCGACCAGTGCCAGCACACCAAGGATGGCCACGAAGCCAAGCGGTTTGCCGCTCGGCAACAAGGCAGCCACCACACCGATCAGTCCAAGCGGCGCCACGGCGACAACAAGGAACAAGCGCTGGAAGCTTTGAAGCTGGATCATCAGGATTGTCGCCATGACGAACAGCATCAGAGGCACCACGGCAGCAATCGGCCCCTGGCTCTTGCCGCTCTCCTCCACCGTGCCAGCAATCTGGATCTGATAACCGGACGGCAGCTTGTCGGCGAAAGTCTTGATGGCGGGTGCCAGATCCTTGACGATCGTATCCGGCATCGTCTTGTCGATAATGCCTGCAGCAACCGTGATCGTAGGAATACGCGAACGGCGATAGACAACCGGCTGTTCCAGCTCATATCGGAAATTGGCAATCGCGGCCAATGGCACCGACGTCCCGTTACCGGTTGCGATCTGAAGACTTTGCAGCGTATCGATCGAATCGCGTTCGTGTTTCTGTGCCCGCACAATAACGTCGATCAGATAGATCGAATCCCGCACCTGAGTGATGGTGATACCGCCGACAACGCCGTTGAGGGTCGTTGCAATATCCTTCGAGGAAATGCCGAGCTTTCTCGCCTTGTCCTGCATGACGTCGACGCGGATAACCCGACCCGGCTCGTTCCAGTTGTAGCTCACCACCCCAAGCCGCTTGTCGGAACTGAGGATGCCGGCAAAGTCCTGTGCGACACCGCGCAGTTTTTGGACATCCGGACCCGAGATGCGATACTGCACCGGGCGGCCAACTGGCGGTCCAAGCTCCAGATACTTCACATAGACATCCGTCCCGACATAATCCTTGCGCAGAACCTCGTTGAATTTCTGCTTGAGCCTGTCACGCGCTTCGAGGTCCTTCGCGACAACGACCATCTGCCCGAAATAAGGATTTGCTGGCTGCACATCAAAGGAGAGAATGAAACGGATAGCACCTTCCCCGATATACGTGCTCCAGTGATCCACATCGGGATTGTCCTTGAGCATCGTGGCTTCAAACTTCTCCATCTGGGCCTTGGTGTCGGTGATGGAACTGTTCTGAGGCAAGGTCCAGTCGAGCACCAGTTCCGGACGGTCGGATTCCGGGAAGAACTGCCGTTCGATAAAGCCCATGCCGAAAACCGAAACGAGGAAAAGTGCAATGGTCGTAATGATCGTGATCCACTTGTGCCGCATGGACGCAAGCAGGACCTGCGAAAATATCTGGAAAAGACGGCTGTGCTTTTCCTCATGCGCCTTCATTTTCTTCGGCAGGAAAGTGACACCCAGCAAAGGCGCAAACAGAACTGCCACGATCCAGGAAACAAGCAGCGAAACCGCAATCACTACGAACAATGTGAACGTGTACTCACCCGCCTGACTGTTGTTCAGCCCGATGGGTATGAACCCGGCAATCGTAACCAGCGTGCCTGTCAGCATCGGGAAAGCCGTATGCGAATAGACATAGGTGGCAGCCTTGTTGATGGGATCGCCGTGCTCAAGCCGGGCCACCATCATTTCCACCGCAATCATCGCGTCATCGACCAGCAGGCCCAGCGCGATGATGAGCGCACCGAGCGACACGCGTTGCAGGGAAATATCCATCAAAGACATCGCCAGGAAGGTGATTGCCAACACCAGCGGGATCGAAAGCGAAACGACAAAACCCGCTCGCACCCCAAGACTGACGAAGCTCACCGCCAGAACGATGATAACCGCTTCAAACAGAGCTTCGGTAAAGCCCGAAACAGCGTCCTTGACGACTTCCGGCTGATCGGCAACCTTGAAGACCTTGACACCGACCGGGAGTTCCGCCGTCACCTGGCTCATCATTTTGTCGAGTGCCGCGCCAAATTCGAGCAGGTTGCCGTTCGGCTTCATGCCAATGCCGAGGCCGATCGCATCGTGCCCGTTCACCCGGAAAATGGATGCGGGAGGGTCCACATAGCCGCGCGTAATCGTCGCGACGTCGGAAAGACGGAAGAAGCGATCATTGACGCGCAGGTTGACCGCACGCAGATCCGCTTCCGAATTGAACTGTCCGCTGACGCGCACGCTGATGCGCTCCGGCCCGGCTTCCACCACACCGGACGGCGTGATGGCATTCTGGTCCTGCAAGGCCTGCAGGATTGCCTGCTGATCCAGTCCAAGCGCTGCAATCTGGCGCGTCGAGAACTCCAGATAGATCGCTTCGTCCTGCGCGCCGATCAGCTCGACCTTGCCCGCATTGGGCAATGTCAGAATTTTCGTCCGCGTGCTTTCGGCATAGTCCCGCAACTGTCGCATGGAAAGACCATCCGACGTGAATGCATAGACGTTTCCGTAAACGTCACCGAACTGGTCATTAAAATACGGTCCGAGAACGCCCTGAGGCAGCGTATTCTGAATATCGTTCAGAAAATGACGCACTTCGGTCCATGACTTTTTGACCTGCTCGGCCCGCGTCGTATCTTTCAGAAAGACGAACACGACCGACTTGCCCGCCGTGGTTATGCTGCGTGTATAATCGAGCGTATCCAGTTCTTCGAGCTTCTTTTCCAGCCGGTCCGTGACCTGGTTGAGCGTTTCGTCGACGGAGGCGCCGGGCCAGTTGGCCTGTACAACCATCGTCTTGACGGTGAAGTCCGGATCCTCCTCACGACCAAGATCGAGATAGGAAATCAGGCCCGCCACCAGAAAGACGAGCATGAAATACCAGACCAGAGACCGATGATTCAGAGCCCAGTCAGACAGATTAAATCCCTTCTTCACAGGCCCGTTCCTTTCTCGTCCAGGCGGACTTTCTGTCCTTCTTTCAACTCATGCACACCAGCAATCGCAACATAGCTTCCGACATCCACGCCACCGGCAACGAAACTGTTGCCGCGCCGTTCAGTCACCTGCACGTCATGAAGAGAGACCGTCTGTTTATGCGGATCGATGACCCAGATGCTTGTCTTGCCGTTTTCGTCGAGCAAAGCCTGTATCGGCATCGTCACAAGATTCTGTTCAGGCCCGGCTTTGGCTGCCCGGATCGTCGCGCCAAGGCGAAAGCCTTCCGGAGGGTTGTCGAGAGCAATACGCACACGGCGTGTGCGTGTCTGCGCATCAGCCTGCGGCGCCACCTCGCGTACTGTTCCCTGCCCCGTCACTTTTGGATCGGCCTGGAGCTGTACATTGAATGGCGTACCTTGCTCAAAATATTGCGTCATGCTGTCAGGAATATCGAGCACCGCTTCGCGAATATCGGGACGCGCAACCGTCATAACCGTCTGGCCAGCGGCAACCACCTGCCCGACTTCGGCATTCGTTGCAGAAATGACGCCATCATAATCCGGACGCAGCACAGCGTAACTGCGCTGATCCTGCGCCTTTTTCAGTCCTGCCCTGGCTTTTTCCAACCCGGCCTCTGCGCTGTCACGCGCCTGTCTGGCGGCATCATAATCGGCTTGCGAAACGTTGTTGCCCTTAAGCAGGATGCTCTGGCGTTCTTCGCTCGCCGCAGCGTTGGCATATTGTGCTTCGGCGCTCGCCAGATCAGCCCTCGCAGACTGAACGGCAAGATCGAGGTTGGATGGATCAACCATCGCAACCATCTCGTCCTTTTTCACAATATCCCCCACCTGAACAGGCCGATTGATAATTCGCCCGAGCACACGGAATGCAAGATCAGTGGAATAGCGTGGCTCAATCGTGCCTGCAAAACCCGTCTGCGTTACGGGCTTGGGCTCGACCACCATATAAAGAACCGGACGGACAGGGTCCGTCTCAGCCGTGTTCTCTTCACCTTTTCCGCAAGCGGCAAGCGCAAGCATGGCAGCGATAACAGCAATACTGCTCATGGTGTGGATTCTAGGAAACTGGATTGTCGCCTTCATTGCGCAACTTGTCCTTCCTGTTCCTGCACGACTTCGGTCGGCTCGCCAGAACGCAGCATTTGTGCGCCCTTCGTGACGATCAGCTCGCCTTCCTGCAGTCCGCCTTCCACGAGTAGTCGCCCCTTTTCGTATGAGAGCACCTTGATCGGAACCAGCGTTGCCACCTTGGAATCCTTCGAGAGCCTCCAGACGGCTGTACGCCCGGCATCCGAAGTCATTGCGCTCCATGGCAAAACGACTACCTTCACCGTGTCCATATGAACCGTGCCGGTCACTGTGGCCCCGAGCGCCATCTGAGGCGGGGTTTGCGCTATGCCGACCTTTAACCGTACGGTTCCAGTCTGCGCATCGACCACCGGAGAAATCTCACGAACCTTGCCTTCGGCACTTATCGACGCATCGGACAGCAGCGCAATCGTTACGTCCATTCCAATTTTGGCATGATTGACCAGTGTTTCCTGCACATCGAAGACCGCGTCACGTGGGCCATCCTCGGCAATCGAGAACGCTGTCTGTGCGGCCTGCACGACCTGACCGGCCTCGACATTGCGCGCCGTAATCACGCCTGAAACGGGTGCCTGCAATTCAGTGTAGGAGAGCTGATCGCGTGCATCGTTGAGCTGGCTTTCAGCGCTGGCAAGAGCGCTTTGCGTCGTTTGCAGGTTCTGGTTTGCCTGATCGTAGGTGCTGCGAGTGGTGAACCCTTGTGCCAGCAATGCCTTCTGTCGCGCAAAATTGGCCTGGGCCTGCACCAGCTGCGCCTGCGCAGCATCTTTCGACGCCTGTGCAACGCGCAGATTGGCCTGTTGCTCAACATTATCGATGCTGGCGAGAGGCTGCCCCTTTTCCACGTGCTGGCCGATCTCGACCAGACGCTGCACAACCTGACCGTTCAGACGAAACGAGACATTGACAAGCGACCGTGCCGCAATGGCGCCGGATAAGGTCAGTTTCGGTTGATAATCGCTGGCGACTGCCTTTACCGCTGCCACCGGCACGATGTCGAGCGAGTCGGCTTGCGCCTGCAACATTGTGCCCGGCGCAAGCAGCCCCAGACAAAAGAGCAGTATACGGGGTGCTTTGAAATGGGGAGCAAGCTGGCCCATAACGCGCCTCCACCCATTCTGCACGCTGTAAATGAATGGTTTTGCTGCCATTTACACGATTCTCACTGGTTTGGTTCTGTTGAGAATGCAACTAAAGCTTTGCAGAGAAAAGCGGCGTTGTAAAAGATGATGAATCATAGTTATCGCTATTAAAGTCTTTTCGAAAACACTTACTCAGGAGCAATCGGCAGGCATTGCCTTCGATCAGAGAATTTATAAATAGAAATATATAGTTGTGTTGAATTTCAAGAATATCGGCGGCGGCTAACTCGTTGCCTCCTCGACAAGCCTTTTACCGGCAACGTTCAATTCGTAACGTGTGCGTTGCGTGCGCGGATCGCGCTGTTTGATCCGCACATAACCGTGGTCCTGCCCGAGCACTGAAATTTCCCGGAGCACAAGCGCATGAGCGATCCCCAGCGAACGCGCAAAAGTTCGGCTATCCGACGCGATATCCAGCGCCAGCGCGGCGATGATCCCGGCACCAAGCCCGGTCAAATTGCTGGACGCCGTCATCAAAGCATCGACGAACGCCATATATTCCACTTCGCCCTCATCCATCATGCAGCTGCCGATTTAAGGGGGCGGAACGAAACGATCACCGATTTCGATGTGGGCGTGTAGCTTTCATCACCAGAACTGGCGAGCGGCACCAGCACGTTCATTTCCGGATAGTAGCCCGCAATACAACCGCGCGGGATGTCATAGGGCACGAAGCGGAAATCGCGCGCGATACGCTCCACACCATCATCGAATTCGCCAACAATATCAGCCCGGTCACCGGCCTCGACACCGATATCCGCCATGTCAGCTTCATTCATGAAGACGACCTGTCGTTCGCCATAGACACCGCGATAGCGGTCATCCATGCCATAAATGGTGGTGTTGTACTGGTCGTGGCTGCGGAAGGTCTGCAGCACATAACGCCCCGGCGTGCCGCGTGCCTGCTGATGCTCGACAGCTTCCGGAAGGGCGCCGGTCCAGAATGTCGCCTTGCCCTTTGTCGTATTCCATTCCAGCTCACGGGCAGAATTGCGCAAATGGAAGCCACGCGGAACCCGTACACGAGCATTGAAATCGTAGAAGTCCGGCAACACACGGGCGATATGGTTGCGGATAAGATCATAGTCGTCGGCAAGCTCCAGCCAGTTGACCGGATTTGCCCCAAGCGTCGCCTGCGCCATACCCGCAATGATCGCCACTTCCGAACGAAGATGTGATGAAGCAGGCGCATTGATGCCGCCCGAACCGTGCACCATGCTCATGGAATCTTCGACTGTCACGATCTGGGCCACACCTCTGGAATTGAGGTCGATCTCGGTGCGGCCAAGGCAAGGCAGGATGAAAGATTCCTGCCCCGGCACCAGATGCGAATGGTTGAGCTTGGTTGCGACATGAACCGTCAGGCGCTGGCCGGAAAGCGCTTTAGAAATCAGCGGACTATCCGGAGTGGCCCGGGCGAAATTGCCGCCGAGACCGATAAATGCCTGAGCCGACCCGTCGAGCATGGCACCTATGGCACCCAGAACGTTGTGTCCCGGCTCACGCGGAACATTGAAGCCAAATTCCTTTTCCAGCGCATCAAGAAATGCGACTGGAGGCCGTTCGTTGATGCCGACGGTGCGATCACCCTGCACGTTGGAATGACCGCGCACCGGACAGAGGCCGGCACCGGGCCTGCCAATATTGCCGCGCAGCAGCATGAAATTGGTGATTTCGCGGATCGTGATCACCGAATGACGATGCTGGGTGATGCCCATCGCCCAGGTGCAGATGACCCGTTCCGATTCCATATAGATCTTTGCCGCACGCTCGAGCGATTGCCGGAGAAGTCCCGATTGATCCTCGATTTCTTCCCACGACGTGCTGTCCACCGCAGCGCGATAGGCTTCCAGTTCCGCTGTATGTGTGCTGAGAAATTCCCGGTCGAGGATTGATGGCTTGCCTGCGGCGAGTGCGGCATCATCCGCTGCGAAAACCGCCTTGGCCATACCGCGGAAAGCGGCAAGATCACCGCCAAGACGCGGCTGGAAATAGTCGCTCGCTATGGCTTCGCTGCCGCCATGCAGCATTTCAAGCTTGTTCTGCGGATCGGCAAAACGCTCCAGCCCGCGTTCGCGGATCGGATTGAAAACGACAATGCGCGCACCGCGCTCGGCAGCACGACGCAGATCACCCAGCATGCGGGGATGGTTGGTGCCCGGATTCTGACCGACCACGAAAATGGCATCGGCCATTTCGAAATCTTCCAGCAGGACGGTCCCCTTGCCGACGCCAACCGACTGTTTCAGTGCAACGCCGCTAGCCTCGTGGCACATGTTTGAGCAGTCGGGGAAATTATTGGTCCCATAAGCGCGTACGAACAACTGATACAGAAACGCAGCCTCGTTCGAGGCACGGCCCGACGTATAGAACTCAACCCGGTTTGGGCTGTCGAAACTCTTGAGAATGTCCCCGATAGTCCTGAACGCCTCATCCCATTCGATGGCTTCATACTGATCGGTCGAAGCATTGTACCGCATCGGATGGGTCAGGCGCCCGGTATTCTCCAGATCGAAATCCGTCCAGTTGCGCAGCTGCGAAACCGTATGCTCCCGAAAAAAGGCAGGTGTCGTGCGCCGGTCGGTCGCCTCCCAGGCGACAGCCTTCACACCGTTTTCGCAAAATTCAAAAGATGAGCCATGTTCCGGATCACCCCAGGCACAACCGGGGCAATCGAAACCGTCCGGCTGGTTCGCCTTGAGAAGCGTGCGCGCGCCGGAAAGAGGAGCGCCACTTGCAAGCAATTGCTTGCCGCAGCTTTTCAATGCACCCCATCCACCCGCTGCAGCGGATCGCTTGCCGATGAAACCGGTTTTGGTGGCCTTGCTCATCCGTTACCCTCTAACCCAGTTGCGGGACCGCCTTCTTCGAGTGGCAAAGATGCCTTGGGCGGGTGCCAATATCATAAGTGGAATTACACGGTCCTTCAATTAACCGCGAGGCAATTGTTATTCGATACTTGTTCGTACTTGATTTCGGCCGCGCGATCCGTCATGCGATTGGTCAAGAAAAATTACCACAAGGGGTGGGATAGATGCCCAACATCGTTGAAATCGCCGATCTGAAGCGGCTTGCCCAGCGCCGCGTCCCCAAGATGTTCTTTGATTACGCGGATTCTGGCGCATGGACCGAGTCGACCTATCGCTCAAATGAAGACGACTTCAAGAAGATCAAGCTGCGCCAGCGCATTCTCGTCGACATGACGAACCGTTCGCTGGAAACGACGATGATCGGCGAGAAAGTGTCCATGCCGGTGGCTCTTGCGCCGACCGGCCTGACGGGCATGCAGCACGCGGACGGTGAAATGCTGGCAGCACAGGCTGCCGAAGCCTTTGGCGTTCCCTTCACCCTTTCGACCATGAGCATCTGTTCCATCGAAGACGTCGCTTCGGTGACAAAGAAGCCGTTCTGGTTCCAGCTATACGTGATGAAGGACCGCGATTTCGTGAAGAACCTGATCGGTCGCGCTAAGGCGGCAGGCTGTTCGGCTCTTGTGCTTACCCTCGATCTCCAGATTCTCGGCCAGCGGCACAAGGATATCCGCAACGGCCTTTCCGCTCCGCCGAAATTCACCCCGAAGCATATCTGGCAGATGGCGACCCGCCCCGGCTGGTGCCTGGGCATGATGGGCACGCAGCGCCGCACGTTCCGCAACATTGCCGGTCACGCCAAGAATGTTACCGACCTTTCTTCGCTCTCCTCGTGGACGGCTGAACAGTTCGATCCGCAGCTCAACTGGAACGACGTTGCCTGGATCAAGGAACAATGGGGCGGCAAGCTGATCCTTAAAGGCATTCTCGATGTGGAAGATGCCAAGATGGCAGCCAAATCAGGTGCCGATGCGATCATCGTGTCGAACCATGGCGGACGTCAGCTGGATGGCGCACCGTCCTCGATATCCATGCTGCAGCCGATCGTTGATGCCGTTGGCGACAAGATCGAAGTGCATGTCGATGGCGGCATCCGCTCCGGCCAGGATGTGCTCAAGGCCCGCGCACTTGGCGCTCAGGGCGTGTATATCGGTCGCCCGTTCCTCTATGGCCTCGGCGCCATGGGCCAGGACGGCGTAACGCTGGCGCTCGACATCATCCGCAAGGAACTGGATATCACGATGGCGCTCTGCGGCAAGCGGGATATCAACGATATCGACAAGTCGATCATCCATTCGATAAACTTCTGATAACGACAGGAGCCGGCCTCGCGTCGGCTCCTATACTTTAGAAATTGCTTACATAATATCGCGTCACACGCGAGTACCAGCGACTGATGCACCGCAAGGTTACTTAAAAATAACCAAGTGTTAAACATATCTCTTTACCATATCCGGCAGTACGGCTTGTGAGCCGTTTTTCTGTTCGGATTTGGAGTGGGAACCGATGAAGTGCACTTCCGCCATTGCCATCGTGGCTATCAGTCTGATGGCGGGATCAGGAGCGGCGTTTGCCGCCGACATAATTGCAGACCCTGTTATTGAACCCATGCCGGAACCGGTTAATTCGTCCGGCTGGTATATTCGTGGCGATCTCGGTTACAATTTCAAATCCAGCACAGATGGCGACTGGAGCTTCTGGAACCAGTTCGATCCGCCCTATCGCGGCATTGACGACACGCTGCGCTACGATGATTTCGACCTCAAGGCAGGCGCAACTTACGGCGTGGGTGTCGGTTACCGCTTCACCGACATGTTCCGCGCCGACGCAACGCTCGACTTCTTCCGTGCAGGCATAAACGGCCGCACCGCCTGCCCAAGCTATGTGAAATCTGCCAAGGGCTTCAATCCGGTCGAGGACAACTGCAACTACGAGGATTCCTCGACAGCCAATATCTGGACGGCCATGGCCAACGCCTATGTCGACCTGCCGCGTGTGGGACCTGTGACGCCTTATCTCGGCGCAGGTCTTGGCGCCGCCTATGTGCAATATGACGACTGGAAAACCCACGAAGTCTGCGCAGGCTGCACCTATTCCAGCGAAAAGGACGGCCTCGACAGCTGGCGCTTCGCAATGGCTCTCATGGCCGGTGTCAGCTACGATCTGACCGAGCAGCTCAAGCTTGATGTCGGTTACCGCTATATGCGTATCAATGGTGGCAAAGCCTACGGTTTTGACGCAGCCGATCGCAGCACCAACCCTTACGGCAATGCCGAAGGACCGGGCGCCACGGGAACGCAGGCCAAAGACAATGGCTTCAACATGCACACGATCCGCGCCGGTCTTCGCTACGAATTCCGTTAAAGAGAGTGACCTTTCGGATAGAAAGCCCGGTCAGTGCCGGGCTTTTTTCATTTCAGCCGCGTGAAGTCGGTGCCTTTGACAGAAGCACCGTGCGGATTGCGAAACTGGAATGGATGCGCGCGACACCGGGCAATCGCGACAGGATTTCCTTGTGAATGATCTCATAAGCCGCAGCGTTTTCGGCTTCGACGCGCAAAATGTAATCCGCGTCGCCTGTCATGAGATAACATTCCTGAACTTCGGGGTGCCGCCGCACCGCTTCCTCGAAACGATTCAGAAACTCCTCGGTCTGGCGGTCAAGCGTAATGCGTACGATAGCGACGAGCCGCTCATCGCCGTCGGATGAACCGACGATGGCCGTATAGCCACGGATAACGCCGCTTTCTTCCAATATTTGCACCCGCCGCAGACAGGCGGACTGCGAAAGTCCTACTTCGCTGGCGAGATGGCTGTTGGTCATGCGCCCGTCACGGCGCAGGCAGCGGATGATATTGCGGTCGATACCGTCGAGCGTTGGCATGAATAATCTTCAACTCTGGAGCTAAAATATGCGCAAGATGTGCGAAAATTCGCATAATATGCGATAAATAGCAAAAACATTCGAATAGTCTTCGACTAATATGCGAGCAAGCTCTGGGAGTGAGGAGTCACAAGGTTTCTCAACCGAGGCTTATATGCTTTGGGTGGCAGACGATCCATATCGACAATGACCTTCCAGGCGTTCTCGTAACGTAGTGAGCAGTTTGGAAAGAACCGTGCAAATGGTTGAGATGTCGATGCAATTTTCACAGGATGAGCGCGATCTTGCCGCCGGTGGCGTATTGACCATCGACTTGTCGGCGCTGCGTCACAATTATTCGGCCATTGCCCGTCATATCGCACCCACCCGCGCTGCTGCCGTTGTGAAGGCAGATGCCTACGGGCTCGGCGCCAGTCGTGTTGCGCCAGCTTTTTACGATGCCGGTTGCCGTGACTTCTTCGTCGCCCATCTCGGCGAAGCCATTGCGCTGAAGCCGTTTATCCAGCCCGATGCGACGCTCTACGTTTTGAACGGTCTTCAACCGGGGACGGAAGAAGCCTGCGCCCGCGAAGGCATTCTGCCAGTTCTCAACTCGCTGGAACAGATTGAAAACTGGGCGGCACTCGCCACCAGACAGGGCAAGAAGCTGCCCGCCCTGCTGCAGCTCGATACCGGCATGTCGCGTCTCGGCCTGTCGCCGAAGGAATTTGAACGCTTTCTTGAGAACGCCACGCTTCTGGATGCCATTGACATCAAGTTTGTCATCAGCCACCTGGCCAGCGGTGACGAACCGGAAAATGCGGCAAATGCCCGTCAGCTTGCCAATATGACCGCCTTGCTTGCGCGCCTGCCAAAACTGCCGGTTGCTTTCGCCAATTCCGGCGGCAGCTTCCTCGACAAGACCTATCATTTCGACCTCGCTCGCCCCGGTGTCGCGCTTTATGGCGTTGGACCGAAAAGCGAGATCATTCCTGTCCTCACCCTTTCGGCACGCGTCATTCAGGTGCGCGACATCGACAAGGGGGCGGCGGTTGGCTATGGCGGCGCCTATATCGCCGAAGGGCCGATGCGGGTTGCAACGATTGCTGTGGGATATGCCGATGGCTGGTTCCGTTCTCTCAGCAACAAGGGGGCGGCCTTCTTTGGCGATACGCGACTGCCGATCATCGGCCGTGTGTCGATGGACTCGATCACGCTCGACGTCAGCGCGTTGCCGGAAGGCACGCTGAAACTCGGCAGTCTTGTGGAGCTGATCGGCCCGCACCAGCGCCTCGAAGACGTGGCGCGCGATTGCGACACTATTCCCTATGAAATTCTGACTGCGCTCGGCAACCGTTATGCACGTGTCTACGTGGAGAGCGGCGCGAGCGACATAAAAGTATAAGACAAGAGGCGAACATGCAGATCACCATTCTCGGCAGCGGCGTCATTGGCGTTACGACCGCTTATTACCTCGCCAAGCTCGGTCACGAGGTAACCGTTGTCGACCGCGAAGAAGGCCCCGCACTGGAAACGAGCTTTGCCAATGCCGGTCAGGTTTCGCCGGGTTACGCGTCGCCCTGGGCCGCGCCCGGCATTCCGTTCAAGGCCGCGAAATGGCTGTTCCAGAAGCACGCGCCACTTGTTTTGCGTCCGACTTGCGATCCGGTTCAGTATAGCTGGCTCCTGCAGATGCTCGCGAACTGCACCGACAGCCGTTACAAGGTCAACAAGACCCGCATGGTGCGCGTCGCCGAATATGCGCGCGATTGCCTTGTCGATCTGCGCAAGGAAACCGGCATCGAATACGACCAGCGCATGCAGGGCACGCTCCAGCTTTTCCGCGAGCAGTACCAGCTCGACGGTATCGGCAAGGATATTGAGGTACTGCGTCAGGATGGCGTGCCGTTCGAAGTCCTCGACCGCGAGGGTTGCGCCAAGGTAGAACCGGCACTTGCCCGCGTGAAGGACAAGTTCGTCGGTGGCTTGCGTCTTCCGCATGACGAAACCGGCGACTGCTTCAAGTTCACCAATGCGCTGGCAAAGATTGCCGAAGGACTCGGTGTAAAATTCCGCTTCGGCGTCAACATCAAGTCGTTACTGATGTCCGGCGGCAAGGTTTCCGGCGTCGAGACCTCCGAGGGTGTCCTGACCGCCGACCGTTATGTCGTCGCTCTTGGCAGCTATACGCCTGCGCTCGTCAAATCGCTTGGCCTTAACGCCCCGATCTATCCGGTGAAGGGTTATTCCATCACAGCACCGATTGTCGACGAGGATCGCGCTCCGGTTTCGACCGTTCTCGATGAGAGCTACAAGATTGCGATCACCCGTCTTGGCGACCGCATCCGCGTTGGCGGTATGGCGGAAGTCTCGGGCTTCACCACGGACCTACCTGCCGCGCGGCGCGCAACGCTCGATTTGTCGGTAACGGACCTGTTCCCCGGCGGCGATCTGAAAGCGGCAACCTTCTGGTCCGGCCTGCGCCCGATGACACCGGATTCCACGCCGATCATCGGTGCAACGCGCTACGACAACGTGTTCATAAATGCCGGTCACGGAACGCTCGGCTGGACGATGTCGTGCGGTTCCGGCAAATTGCTCGCCGACCTTATTTCCGGCAACAAGCCGGATATCCGGGCCGACGATCTCGGTATTTCCCGCTACGAATAGACTATTTGCACGAAGTTGAATCGCCTTCCTCAAGGCGATTCAAAAACTCGGCGGCGTGCAGGCGCTGACGATTTCGCATGGCACCGGTCCGACGCAACGGAACCGGTGCGGCAGCTTGCTGGAAAAGTAATAGGCGTCACCCGGCCCCAGAATGCGGCGTTCACTGCCGACCGTCACTTCGATGCGACCCGAAATGACGATGCCGCCTTCCTCGCCCTCGTGCATCAAAAGCACTTTTCCCGTATCGGAACCCGGCTCATAACGCTCCTTCAGCATCTGTAAAGAGCGTGAAAACAGATGGTCTCCCACCTGCCGATAGGAAATTGGGCCCTTGCCGATTTCCACCAGTTCCTCGGCCTGATAGAATACCTTGTGCGGAGCATCCGGTTCGAGCGCGAAAAACTCGGCCATGCCGATAGGAATACCGTCGAGAATGCGCTTCAATGCACCGACGGACGGATTGGACTGATTGGCCTCGATAAGGGAGATGGTGGAGTTGGTCACACCTGCCCTTTTGGCCAACTCACGCTGCGACAGATTCTGCCGCATGCGCACATAACGAAGCCTCCCGCCGATATCGATGCTCATCGAACTCTTCCCCATGTTTATGATGTTCGATATAGCACAAACTTGATAATTATCCCACATAAAAACAATAACTTAATATCTTGAAGAAAAGGACTTGTTGCACCTCGCAAAGCGTGGCCTGCTGCTTACAAATAGGAGGTAATTATGCTCACCAAAACCAACACGCCAAGCCTTGAGAACTTCTGGATGCCGTTCACCGCGAACCGGCAGTTCAAGGCAGCGCCTCGCCTGCTCGCAAGTGCTTCGGGCATGTATTACACCGACACCGATGGCAATCAGGTTCTGGATGGCACGGCTGGTCTCTGGTGCTGCAATGCCGGTCATGGCCGCAAGCGCATCACCGAAGCTGTCGAGCGCCAGATTTCGACCATGGATTTCGCACCGACCTTTCAGATGGGCCATAATGTGGCTTTCGACTTTGCTGAAAAGCTCGCAGCTATCGCACCGGGCGGACCGGATGCAAAACTCGACCGCGTATTCTTCACCAATTCCGGTTCGGAATCGGTCGATACCGCACTGAAGATCGCCATCGCCTATCAGCGCGCCATCGGCCAGGGCACCCGCACCATGGTTCTGGGTCGCGAAAAGGGCTATCACGGCGTTGGTTTCGGCGGCATTTCCGTCGGCGGCCTTGTCAATAACCGCCGCGTCTTCCCACAGATTCCTGCCGACCATCTGCGCCATACGCTCGATATCGAGAAGAACGCCTTCTCCAAGGGCCTGCCTGCAAACGGCATCGAACTTGCCGACGATCTGGAACGCCTCGTCCAGCTGCATGGCGCTGAAAAGATCGCTGCGGTTATCGTTGAACCGATGTCCGGTTCGGCTGGCGTCATCCTGCCACCGAAGGGCTATCTGGAACGCCTCCGCGCTACGGCAGACAAGCATGGCATCCTCCTGATCTTCGACGAAGTCATCACCGGTTTCGGCCGCCTCGGCACGCCGTTTGCGGTTGATTATTTCGGCGTCGTGCCCGACCTCGTGACAACCGCCAAGGGCCTGACCAATGGCGCCATCCCGATGGGCGCAGTCTTCGCCGCCCGCAAGGTCTATGATGGCCTGATGACCGGGCCGGAAAACGCCATCGAGCTGTTCCATGGCTACACCTATTCCGGCCATCCGGTTGCCGCTGCTGCCGGCCTTGCAACGCTGGAAGTCTATGCCGAGGAAGGCTTGCTGACGCGCGGTGCGGAACTTGCCAATCATTGGCAGGAGGCACTCCATTCACTCAAGGACGTTTCGAACGTCATCGACATTCGCAACCTCGGTCTGGTTGGTGCCATCGAACTCTCGTCGCGCAAGGATGCACCGGGCGCCCGCGCCTACGATGTTTTCGTGGATTGCTTCAAGAAGGGCCTGCTCATCCGCGTAACCGGCGATGTGATCGCGCTTTCGCCACCACTGATCGTGGAAAAGGAACAGATCGACACGATCGTGTCCGTCATCGGTGACGCCATCAAACGCGCAGCCTGACCTTCACCCAAGTCATGCTGCCTTTTAGAGCGCATCCCGAAAAGTGTGAAACGGTTTTCGGACAAGATGCGCTCTATTTTTAAACTACGCATCGATTTTTAGACCGATGCGCTCGCCGCCGCTGTTCCCCTGCGGCGGCTTTTTTTCTGATAACAGCAATTCATTCGCCGCTATCGGGAAATATCAAACCGCGATACTATTCAGAACGTATATTGTCTTGTTTCGGGAACCTTTTGGCCTCGCATACATCCAATGAAACTCCACAGGAGTTTGACCCATGCGTGCAAAAACAGCGTTACCCGCCACCTCTCCAACATTTCAGGATGATCTTGTCCTCGCCCAGTGCGCAAAAATGCACGATCTGGAAGCGCTGCGCAAAATCATGCAGACCAACAATCAGCGGCTCTATCGTCTGGCCCGCGGCATCGTGCGCAACGACAGCGAAGCGGAAGATGTGGTTCAGGAGACCTATTTTCTGGCTTTCAGGAGTCTTGATCGCTTTCGCGGCCAATCCAGCCTGACCACGTGGCTATCCCGTATTGCAATTCACGAAGCCCTCGGTCGTCTGCGCAAAACCCGGAAGGTCGAGAAGCTTCTTGAGACCACACCCGACACAAACAATATCATCCCGTTTCCATCCGACATGAGCGTGAATGACCCCGAACGCAGTTTTGCGCAGCGCCAGATATTGCAGCTGGTCGAACAGGCAACGGATAATCTGCCGGAAATTTTTCGCCTCGTATTCGTCGCACGGGTCATTGAAGGTTTGAGCGTGGATGAAACAGCCGAATTGTTGAATCTGCGCCCGCAAACCGTAAAGACACGTCTTCACCGCGCCCGATATTTGTTACGAAAACAGCTGGACGAGAAAATCGGCCCTGTATTGCTGGATGCCTTTCCCTTCGCAGGCAAACGCTGCGAGCGGATTATAACTGCCGTTTTGGCGCGGCTGGACGAACTGACTTAATGTCAGGAACCTTTTGAACTCTCCCGCATCCAATAGCTGTCACTAGAGCATTTCCAGCAAAAGTGCGAAGCGGTTTTGCGTAGGATAATGCGACGAAACAACTATTTGGAGCCCGTAAAAAGGCGCCGGACAAGGGAGAGTTCCATGTCTATTCGTTCAGTTGTATCCGTTGCTGCAATTTGCATTTGCGGCAGTCTGTCTCTGGCAATTGCCCATGACGGAAAATTACACGATCCGGCGATAGCCCATATTGCCTACACGGCAGGCGCCATCGATGTCGCGGCTGCCAAACAGGCTCTCGAAAAATCCAAAAACAAAACGGTGCTTGAGTTCGCACAGACCATGCTGCGTGATCATGAAGCGGTCAATCAGCGGGCGCTCGCTCTGGTCAAGAAACTGAACGTCACACCGGAGGATAACGACACAAGCAAAGCCTTGTCCAAAGCGGCAGCAGAAGAACTGACCAGGTTGAGCAAACTCGATGGCGCAGCTTTCGACAAATCCTATGTCGACAACGAGGTTGCCTATCATAAGGAAGTGAACAAGGCGCTGAAAACCGCACTTATCCCGTCCGCCAGCAACACTGAACTGAAGAGCCTGCTCGAAACCGGTCTCAAATTGTTCCAGAGCCATGAGCAACATGCCGAACACATCGCCATGTCTTTGAAATAGGACCGGTCCGATGAGATATGTTCAAGCTGTCACCATACTTGCCGGGTTGCTGATTATCAGTGTCCCGGCAAAGGCGAAAACAATTGAAATTACGGTCGAAAAACTTGCTTTTTCACCGCAGAACATTGAAGCGAACGTGGGCGATGTGATCGAATGGAACAATAAGGACCCGATGCAGCACACCGCAACCGTAAAGGGAGGATGGGATATTCTCCTGCCACCCCGGAAGGTTACGAGACAGGTTCTGAAATCGCCAGAAGCGGTCAAGTTTTACTGCCGTTTTCACCCCGATATGATCGGAATGCTAACAGTCAAACCATGAGGAAAAGCGCGCCGATGCGTTTGCCGGGCCGTAATGTGCACGACCAGCCGTTTATCCTCCCTGCGATGGCGTGAAATTCGCCACCAGCGCATGGCTGTCGCCGGGATAGGTAAAGCGTACATGTGTTACCGGCTGGTCAGCGTTCCACGTCTGGCGCTCGATCACCAGACAGGGCGCCCCCAGCGGAATACCGAGCATGCCAGCATTTTCCTGCGTGGCGGCAATCGCACGTATCGAGTGTTTTGCGCTACTCCACGGCACGCACGAAACCAGCCATGGTCCCGGCGAATTTTCAGCAAAGTCAGTCTGCGCAGCGGTCGGAACCGCATCCAGACTGATGATGCGCTCTTCCAGAGCGAAGACACGCTTGCCCGCATAGTGACGGCAGACGAGTTCAACCAGCGGCGTATGGCGCGGCATGTCGATATGCCTTGCATCGGCTGGTCCGCTCAATCGCTCGCGCCGGCTCGTCAGCTCGAACCTATAAGCGGCGCCGAGCGCTGCCACTTCATCGCGAATATCGTGGATTTCGAGGATTGCAGCCTGCGATTGCGGAAAGGAAACAAAACTGCCGGATCTCCGCTTGCGCTCAATCAGACCGGCTTTCGCCAGCTGCGTCAGCGCCTTGTTCACAGTCATGCGTGAACAGCCATATTGTTCCGTCAGCTCGTGTTCAAACGGGATGCGATGACCGGGCAGCCATTCTCCCGACAGGATGCGCGATTCTATATCGTCCAGAATACGCTGATGCAGCGAAAGCACCGGTGCGTCCTTTACGATCAAGTCTTCGCCAGCCATGCCATCTCCTGTCAGGCGAGTAATTCGCCGATCACTTTCTGGAAAGCACGCTCGGCCTCATCGCGCAAGCGGTGACGCCCGCCTTCCACCTGTTTAACGCCGCGCACCCATACATCGGACGGTCGTGCGCGACCGCCAAAAATCCAGCCATCGAGCACTGCGTCGCCTTTTGCATGTGGCAGACGCGCCGCATCAAGTGCGACGAAATCGGCCGAAGCCCCCGCTTCCAAGCCATCGCTTGCACGTCCCATGGCGATATTGCCGCCCGTCACCGCGCCATCGAACAATGCGCGGCCTGTCGAGCCTGCGTTCTCGGCCAGAACATTGCGCGCGCGGTGCAGGAGACGCTGCGAATATTCGTACTGGCGTAACTCATCGCTAATGCCGATCAGCACATTGGAATCCGAGCCGACGCCGAACTTGCCGCCTGCTTCGTGGAAGACCGTGGCATTGAAAGTGCCGTCACCAAGATTGGCCTCCGTCACAGGACAAAGACCAGCAATCGCACCAGCCTCAGCCATGCGCATGGTTTCCGCGTCGGTCATGTGGGTCGCGTGGATGAGGCACCAGCGCGACGACAATTCCTGATGGTCAAGCAGCCATTCAACAGGTCGCTGGCCCGACCATGCAATGCAGTCGTCCACTTCCTTGACCTGTTCGGCAATGTGAATATGCACAGGCGCATCCGGCAAAAGCTTTGCCGCAAATGTCAGCTCATCGGGGGTGACAGCACGCAGACTGTGCGGGGCTACGCCAAGCACGGCACCATCGAAACCGACAAGCGCTTTCTGGCAGCCTTCAATCAAACGGGAAAAGCTTGCTTCATCATTGATAAACCGACGCTGGCCTTCATTCGGAGCAGCACCGCCAAAGGTCGAATGCGCATAAAGCACTGGCAGCAATGTCAGGCCGATACCCGCTGCCCCAGCTGCGGAAACAATGCGATCCGCCATCTCGGAAATATTGCCGTAAGGTGTGCCGTCGCGATCATGATGCAGATAATGAAACTCGCCGACGCGGGTAAATCCTGCCTCCAGCATGTCGACATAAAGCCGCAGCGCTACAGCTTCCGCCTGTTCCGGCGACATGGTGAGCGCAAACTTGTACATGATCTCGCGCCAGCTCCAGAAGCTGTCAGCAGAAGGTCCACGCCGCTCAGCCAGTCCTGCCATGCCATATTGGAACGCATGGCTGTGCAGATTTGGCATGCCTGAAACGATCACTGCATGGTGTTCGTCGCCCGACTGCGCACTGACGCCGGTTTCCACAGATGCGATTTTTCCGTCGACAATGCCAAGACGCACATCATCCGCCCAACCTGTTTGCAGAAGCGCCTGACCGGCATGGATAAATTGCGTTTTTGTGGCTGCGGCAGACATTCGAACAAGCTCCTCATTTCGCCAAATTCACACGCCGATCTTTCAACAGATCGCAAATGGATGCATTTTTTCTCTTGGCGGCTCCGTTAATATGTATATACATTATTGAAAAACAGGGGAAGCGAGAAAACGCTCATGCCAGATAAAACAAGCTACATTTTCAGCAACGCCCGTATCGCCACCTTGGGTGAAAACGCCGAGGGTCTGGGGCTCATCGACAATGCAGTGCTCGCCGTCAAAGACGGCAAGATCGCTTATGTCGGTCCGGAAAATGCACTGCCTGCTGAATATGCATCTTTCGAGAAAATCGACTGCGAGAACCGCTTGATCACGCCCGGCCTGGTCGACTGCCACACGCATCTTGTCCATGCCGGCAACCGCGCGCATGAGTTTGAATTGCGCCTGAATGGTGCCACTTACGAAGAAGTGGCACGTGCAGGCGGCGGCATTGTTTCCTCAGTCAAGAACCTGCGCGCTGCCAGCGAAGACGATCTGGTGCGCGAAACCCTGCCCCGTCTCGATGCGCTGATTGCCGAAGGCGTCACCACCGTTGAAGTCAAGTCGGGTTACGGTCTCGACCGCGACAGCGAAATCAAGTCACTGAAAGCCGCCCGCCGTCTTGGCGAAGAACGTGACGTGACGGTCCGCACCACCTTCCTCGGCGCGCATGCCCTGCCACCGGAAATGAATGGCGACAAGGCCGCCTATATCGACCGCGTCATCAACGATATGCTTCCGGCTATCGCCGCTGAAAATCTGGCCGATGCGGTTGACGGTTTTTGCGAAGGCATCGCCTTCTTGCCCGACGAAATCGCCCGCGTCTTCGATGCGGCCAAGGCGCATAATATTCCGGTCAAGCTTCATGCCGACCAGTTGTCCAATCTGCATGGCGCGGCTCTTGCCGCTTCCTATGATGCGCTTTCAGCGGATCATCTGGAATATACGGATGCGGACGGCGCTACCGCTATGGCCAAGGCCGGAACGGTAGCCGTGCTGCTGCCCGGCGCCTACTACTTCATTCGCGAAACACAAAAGCCGCCGGTCGAGCTTTTCCGTGCTGCGGGTACCAAGATGGCGCTCGCCACCGACAACAATCCCGGCACCTCGCCGCTGACCTCGCTTCTGCTCACCATGAATATGGGCGCAACGCTCTTCCGCATGACGGTCGATGAATGCATTGCAGGCGTGACCCGCGAAGCAGCGCGCGCACTCGGGCTTCTTGATCAGACCGGCACGCTGGAAATTGGCAAGGATGCCGACCTCGCGATCTGGGACGTCGAGCGCCCGGCAGAGCTTGTTTACCGCATCGGCTTCAACCCGCTCTGGAAGCGTGTGTTCAAAGGCCAGATCTGAGTTTTTGTTTCAACGCGCATCTTATCCGAAAACCGCTTCACGTTTTTCGAGATGCGCTCTTTGGGAGTTTTCCATGACCCTCGTATTGAAGCCCGGCAGCGTGCCGCTTGAAACACTTGAAACAATCTATCGCGAGGGTCTCCCCGTCCGCATCGACCCTGCTTTTCACGCAGGCGTCGAAAAGGCTGCGGCTCGCATTGCGGAAATCGCAGCAGGGGACGAACCCGTTTACGGCATCAATACCGGCTTCGGAAAGCTTGCCTCGATCCGTATTGCGGCGGGCGATGTCGCCACGCTCCAGCGCAATCTGATCCTGTCGCATTGCTGCGGCGTCGGCGAACCGCTTTCGGAAAATATCGTGCGCCTCATCATGGCGCTGAAGCTGATTTCGCTCGGTCGCGGCGCTTCCGGCGTGCGGCTTGAAGTCATCACCCTCATCGAAGACATGCTGAAAAAAGGCGTGATCCCGATGATCCCGGAAAAGGGTTCCGTTGGCGCGTCTGGCGACCTTGCACCGCTGGCGCACATGACTGCGGCCATGATCGGTGAAGGTGAAGCCTTCTATAAGGGCGAGCGTCTACCCAGCGCGAAGGCACTGGAAAAGGCCGGACTGAAGCCGGTCGTGCTTGCTGCCAAGGAAGGGCTGGCGCTCATCAACGGCACGCAGACCTCGACTGCTCTGGCACTGGCCGGTCTTTTCCGTGCGCATCGCGCCGCACAGACAGCGCTGATCACCGGCGCATTGTCCACCGATGCCGCCATGGGGTCGGACGCACCTTTCCACGAGGAAATCCACACGCTACGCGGCCATAAGGGCCAGATCGACGCTGGCCGGGCACTGCGCGCCCTGCTCGAAGGTTCCGTCATCCGCCAGAGCCACCTTGAGGGCGACCAGCGCGTGCAGGACCCCTATTGCATTCGCTGCCAGCCGCAAGTCGACGGCGCCTGCCTCGACATTCTGCGTCAGGCAGCCCGCACGCTGGAAATCGAAGCCAATGCAGTCACCGACAATCCGCTCATTCTCTCGGACGGTCGCGCCGTGTCGGGCGGCAATTTCCATGCCGAACCTGTTGCCTTCGCCGCCGACCAGATTGCGCTGGCCGTCTGCGAAATCGGCGCGATCTCGCAGCGCCGCATCGCGCTTCTGGTTGACCCCGCCCTCTCCTTCGGTCTTCCGGCCTTCCTCGCCCGCAAGCCGGGCCTCAATTCCGGCCTGATGATCGCAGAAGTCACTTCTGCGGCACTCATGAGTGAAAACAAGCAGATGGCGCATCCGGCTTCCGTCGATTCCACCCCGACCTCGGCCAATCAGGAAGACCATGTGTCCATGGCTTGCCATGGCGCACGCCGTCTTCTTCAGATGACCGCCAACCTCAACGCCATCATCGGCATCGAGGCGCTGACCGGCGCGCTCGGCGTCGAGCTGCGCGAGCCGCTGACCACCAGCCCGGAACTGGCCAAGGTCATCGCCGTGTTGCGCGGCAAGGTGCCTACGCTGGAGGACGACCGCTATATGGCCGACGATCTCAAGAATGCCGCTGAGCTGGTGGTTGACGGTGCACTTGCCGGGGCGGTTTCGAGCGGCATCCTGCCCTCTCTGGAGGCGTGATCATGAGCGCCTTTGAAGTCAGGCAGGGCACGTCGCCCGTCATTCTGGGCCTTCCCCATACGGGCACGGATGTTCCCGACGACGTCTGGTCACGGCTCAACGACAATGGCCGCATCCTTGCCGATACCGACTGGCATATTCACCAGCTCTATGATGGCCTTATCGAGGGCGCGACCACAGTGCGCGCCACCTTCCATCGCTATTGCATCGATGCCAATCGCGACCCGGCGGGTGTCAGCCTCTATCCGGGACAGAACACCACGACGCTGATCCCGGAAACCGACTTTGACGGCATTGCCATCTGGAAAGACGGCGAAGCACCAAAGGAAGCCGATATTGCCGACCGCATCACGCGCTTCCATAGGCCCTATCACGACGCGCTTTTAGCCGAGATCGAGCGTGTGAAGGCGATCCATGGCGTCGCCATCCTTTATGACTGCCATTCGATCCGCTCGCATATTCCGTTCCTGTTCGAAGGCAAATTGCCGGATTTCAACATCGGCACGGACATGGGCAAGACCTGCGATCCGAAGATCGAAGCTGCCGCCGTTGAGGTTACGAGACGGGCCGAAGGCTACACGTCGATTCTCAATGGCCGCTTCAAGGGCGGCTGGACGACGCGCCATTACGGCAAGCCGGAAACTGGCGTTCACGCCATCCAGATGGAGCTTGCCCAATCCACGCATCTTGCGACCGAAGCGGTTCCCTTCGCCTATGACGAGGCCAAGGCGGACGAGCTTCGCGTGCATCTCAAAACCCTTTTGCAGCGGCTGGAAACAATAGCCGCAGAACTGAAATCCTGAGGAGAACACCATGTCCAATCCACGCCATAACGAGCGCGAAGTACGTAGCCCTCGCGGAGACGAACTCAACGCCAAGAGCTGGCTGACCGAAGCGCCGCTTCGCATGCTGATGAACAACCTTGACCCCGATGTCGCCGAACGCCCGCACGAGCTGGTCGTCTATGGCGGCATTGGCCGGGCGGCCCGGACATGGGATGATTTCGACAAGATTGTCGCGACCCTCAAGACGCTCAATGAAGACGAAACCTTGCTGGTGCAGTCGGGCAAGCCGGTGGGCGTGTTCCGCACCCACAAGGATGCACCGCGCGTTCTCATCGCCAATTCCAACCTCGTGCCGCATTGGGCGACCTGGGATCACTTCAACGAACTGGATAAGAAGGGTCTTGCCATGTATGGCCAGATGACCGCCGGTTCGTGGATCTACATCGGCGCGCAGGGCATCGTTCAGGGCACCTACGAAACCTTCGTGGAAGCCGGTCGCCAGCATTATGATGGCAACCTCAAGGGCAAATGGATTCTGACCGGCGGCTTGGGCGGCATGGGCGGCGCACAGCCTCTGGCAGCCGTCATGGCAGGCGCTTGCTGCCTTGCGGTCGAATGCGACGAAACCCGCGCCGATTTCCGCCTGCGCACCCGTTACGTCGATGAAAAGACCCATAGCCTCGACGAAGCGCTGGCCAAGATCGATGAATGGACCAAGGCAGGCGAAGCCAAATCCATCGCGCTCATCGGCAATGCGGCTGAAATCTATCCGGAACTCGTCAAGCGCGGCGTGCGCCCCGACATCGTCACTGACCAGACCTCGGCGCATGATCCGGTGCATGGCTATCTGCCAATCGGCTGGACCGTCGCCGAATGGCGCGCCAAGCAGGAAAGCGATCCGAAGGGCGTTGCGAAAGCCGCCCGCGCTTCGATGAAGGTGCAGGTTCAGGCCATGCTCGACTTCTGGAATGCTGGCATTCCAACCGTCGATTACGGAAACAACATCCGCCAGATGGCACTTGAAGAAGGTCTGGAAAACGCCTTCGATTTCCCGGGCTTCGTCCCTGCCTATATCCGCCCGCTGTTCTGCCGCGGCGTCGGCCCGTTCCGCTGGGCTGCCCTTTCCGGCGATCCGGAAGATATCGCCAAGACCGATGCCAAGGTGAAGGAGCTGCTGCCAGACAACAAGCACCTGCACAACTGGCTCGACATGGCAAAGGAACGTATCGAGTTTCAGGGCCTGCCAGCACGCATCTGCTGGGTCGGTCTCGGCGACCGCCATCGTCTCGGCCTCGCCTTCAACGAAATGGTCCGCAATGGCGAGCTAAAGGCACCAATCGTTATCGGTCGCGATCACCTCGATAGCGGCTCGGTGGCTTCGCCAAACCGCGAAACGGAAGCCATGAAGGATGGCTCGGACGCAGTCTCCGACTGGCCGCTGCTCAATGCTCTTCTCAACACCGCTTCGGGCGCAACGTGGGTGTCGCTCCATCACGGCGGCGGCGTCGGCATGGGCTTCAGCCAGCATTCCGGCATGGTCATCTGCTGTGACGGCACCGAAGATGCCGATCAGCGCATCGGTCGCGTGTTGTGGAACGACCCGGCCACCGGCGTCATGCGCCATGCCGATGCGGGCTACGATATCGCACTCGACTGGGCGAAGCAGCAGGGCCTGCGCCTTCCAGCCATCCTTGGCAACTAAGAAATCAATGAAAGGCGGTCCTTCCGGGGGCCGCCTTTTTCATAGCTGGATAATACTTAAATACTGGGGAATAACGATGACAGACGTAGCGCTTGGCCGTAATGAGCCCTCTCGTGGATCGGCGGCTTTGAAACTGGTCATATACAGCTTCATAGGCATATTTTTCTTTTTCGTGCCCGTCACCATTGGCGGTAAATCGACCATCCTGCTCGATCACGCCGCGACCGCGATTGCCACGCAGCTTCGCCCTGCCGCTCTCGTTTTCGTCTGCTTGCTTATCGCTTATGGTGCCTTTGCACCTTTCGTAACGGGCACGTGGAAAAAGAATGTAACCGAAAGAATTTTCTCGGTTCTGCGTCTGCTCGGCCTCATCGCGACTGCCATGTATCTTGCCAATATCGGTCCGGCTGCACTTTTCACGCCCGATATGCTGCCGTTCCTGTTCGACAAGCTCGTATTGTCGGTCGGCCTGATCGTGCCGATCGGTGCACTGGCACTGGCTTTCCTGATTGGCTATGGCCTGCTCGAATTTACCGGCGTCATCGTACAACCAGTCATGCGTCCGATCTGGCGCACGCCGGGATGGTCGGCCATCGATGCCGTGGCATCGTTCGTCGGCAGCTATTCGCTGGCACTTCTCATCACCGATCGCGTTTATAAGGAAGGCAAATACACCGCCCGCGAAGCGGCGATCGTCGCCACCGGCTTTTCCACGGTATCAGCCACCTTCATGATCATCGTCGCAAAGACGCTGGGCCTTATGGACGCGTGGAACCTCTATTTCTGGACCACTTTCTTCGTGACTTTCATTGTCTCCGCGATCACCGCACGCATCTGGCCATTGAGCCGCATGGATCATCCGGGCGACCGCGACACCCCATTGCCCGAAGGCAAAGGCCGTATTCAAACGGCAATCGACACCGGCATCCAGCAGGCACAAAATGCCCCCAAGCTTCTGCCGCTTCTCGGGGCGACGTTCCTTGATGGCCTGCGCATGGCAGCCATGATCCTGCCCAGCATCATGGCGGTCGGGCTTCTCGGTCTGCTTGCATCCAAATATACGCCGATCTTCGACCTTCTCGGTCTGGCGCTCTATCCGTTTACATGGCTTGCGCAACTGGCCGATCCGATGCTTGCCGCAAAATCCATGGCGTCCGGCCTTGCAGAAATGTTCCTGCCAGCCATCCTCTTGAAGGACGCCGATGTCGTTCTGAAGTTCGTTGCCGCCGTTGTCTCGGTCAGTCAGGTTCTCTTCCTGTCGGCCTCAATCCCTTGCGTTCTTGCCACCTCGATCCCGCTCAAGTTCCGGGACCTGATCGTGATCTGGTATATCCGCACGGCACTCAGCATCCTGCTAACAGCACCAATTGCCTTCTGGGCAGCATCCAATGGATGGCTCGGTTGATGGTCGAAATTCTCAAGGCCGAAAGTCATCGCCACATGCCATGGAAAAATGGCGGCGGCGTTACGGTCGAAATCGCCGTCCATCCGGAAGGAGCGTCAGTCGATAATTTCGACTGGCGCATTTCCATGGCGACCGTCGCCAGCGATGGCCCGTTTTCCGTCTTTCCCGGCATCGACCGCACATTGTCGGTGCTGGAAGGAGACGGCATCTTGCTCGATGTCGAAGGACAGCAGAGCACCCTCACCTGCGAAAGCGTACCGCTGTTCTTCGCTGCGGATGCTCAATCCAGCGCACGGCTGATCGGATCGGCCATTACAGACCTCAATGTGATGACCCGGCGCGGACGGTTTGCCCATATGGTCCGGCGCTTGCCCGTCAACGGCACCACGCTCACCCAGGCCAATGGCAATCTGGTTCTTCTTTTCTGTGCCGAAGGTCAGATCGATCTGACACTCGCGGCGAAAACGACAAAACTTGAGCAGCATGATTGCGCGGTCGCCACAAACTGCGACGCCTTGCCTCTTGAACTAAAGGGGAAGGGAGCAGCTTACCTGATTTCGATTAGCCCAATCTGATCAGTAGTTTACGACTATTCCATCGAGAATGAAGTATTCAAAGAACCGCAACGAACTCTCTGGACAGACGATACGGTCCTGTTAATTTGACAGGAGTAAGAGACAAAAAAGTCTCACTATAAAAGGGGTACTACACATGAAGAAATCATTGCTTGCCGGGGCGGCACTAGCAGCTTTCACGTTAACGTCTGCGGCGCACGCTGAAACTGCCGTTTCCCTTGGCTTTTCCGGCTGGACCGGCTTTGCTCCGCTGACGCTTGCCAAGGAAGCCGGAATTTTCAAGAAGAATGGCCTCGACGTCACACTGACCAAAATCCCGCAGGCAAGCCGCCATCTGGCCCTCGCTTCCGGTGATATCCAGTGCGCGGCCACCACCGTTGAAACATGGATTGTCTGGAACGCGGCTGGCGTGAAGACCAAGCAGATATTCCAGATGGACAAGTCCTACGGTGCCGATGGTATTGCGGTGCGCGCCGATGTGAATTCCTTCGCCGATCTGAAGGGCAAGACGGTTGCCGCTTCTGCTCCGGGTACGTCACCCTATTTCCTTCTCGCCTTCATGCTCGCCAAAAACGGTATGACGACCAAGGACGTCAAGGTCGTCAATATGGAGCCGGGACCGGCTGCACAGGCTTTCGTGGCCGGCCAGAACGATGCCGCCATGACCTACGAGCCTTATCTTTCCACCGTGCGCGCAGCACCCGACAAGGGCAAGATTCTTGCCACCACGCTCGATTATCCTGCGGTCATGGACACGGTCGGCTGCACGCCCGATTTCCTTGAAAAGAACCCCGAAGCCGCCAAAGCGCTTGCCGACAGCTACTTTGAAGCGCTGCAGATGATCGCTTCCGACAAGGCGAAATCCTATGAAATCATGGGCAAGGACGTGAAGCAGTCGGGCGAGGATTTCGGCAAGTCGGCAGACTATCTGCGCTGGCAGGACAAGGCAGCCAACCAGAAGTTCTTTGAAGGTGAATTCAAGGAGTTTTCAACCGAAGCCGCCGATCTTCTGCTGAAGGCGGGTGTGATCAAGTCGAAGCCCAATCTCGATGACATCGTGGATACAAGCTTCATCAAGTAACATCGCTTCATATGCAAGCCCGGACGACACGTCCGGGCTTCCTTATTTTCCGCCCGTCGAGTGCGGCGGATGCGCGACTAAACAGGAAAATATATGCAGCCCTTGCAGCCGATAGGCAGTCAGACCCGGATATTACTGGGCATTCTATTCTTCATTCTCTTCTTTGTGTTCTGGGGTATAGCCACTCTGGGCGGCTTCGTTTCCCCGACTTTTCTTGCCGATCCCATCACCATGGTGAAGGACGGCTGGGATCTTATCGCCAATCAAGGCTTTATGTCCGATATCGGAATGACTGTCTGGCGCGTGCTTGGCGGCTTCGTACTGGCAAGCGTCGTTGCCATTCCGCTCGGCATCGCCATGGGCGCATACAAGCCGATTGAAGCGCTGCTGGAGCCCTTCGTCTCTTTTGCGCGCTATCTTCCCGCTTCGGCGTTCGTTCCGCTGTTGATCCTCTGGTCAGGCATTGGTGAAACACAGAAGCTGCTCGTCATCTTCATCGGCGCGGTGTTCCAGATCATTCTCATGATCGCCGTGACGGTCTCCAATACGCGTCGCGATCTTGTCGAAGCAGCCTACACGCTCGGCGCGTCGAACAGCGGCATCATTCGCCGCGTGCTCATGCCTGCCAGCGCGCCAGACATTGCCGAAACATTGCGCCTCGTGCTCGGCTGGGCATGGACCTATGTGATCGTGGCCGAACTCATCGGCGCATCGTCCGGCATCGGCTACATGATCATCAACTCTCAGGCACTGATGGCCACGGGCCAGATCATCTTCGGCATCATCGTGATCGGCGTCATCGGCCTGATCTCGGACCTTGCCTTCAAATATTTCAACCGCTGGCTCTTTGCATGGAGGTTCGCATAATGGTTACCAAAAGCGACCAGGAACTTGTCATCAAGGGCGTGAGCCGTACCTTTCCGGGCGTCCATGGCGGCAAGCCGACACTGGCATTGCAGCCGACCGACCTCGTCATCCCGAAAAATGATTTCGTGACCGTTCTCGGCCCCTCGGGCTGCGGCAAGTCCACGCTTCTTCGCATCATCGCCGGTCTCGACAAGCCCACCACCGGCACCGTGATGCTGGAGGGCAACCCTGTCACCGGACCGGGTGCAGATCGCGGTATGGTGTTCCAGTCCTACACGCTGTTTCCGTGGCTCACCATCCGGCAGAATGTCGGCTTCGGGCTTCGCGAAAAAGGCGTGCCGGAAAAGCAGGCGCGTGAAATCGTGGACAGCTATATCGACAAGGTCGGACTACGCGGCTTTGAAGATCACTGGCCAAAGCAGCTTTCGGGCGGCATGCAACAGCGTACGGCGATTGCCCGCGCACTCGCCAACGACCCAAAGATTCTACTTCTCGACGAGCCGTTCGGCGCGCTCGACAACCAGACCCGCGGACTGATGCAGGAGCTGCTGCTCGGCATCTGGGAGCGGGAGCACAAGACAGTCATCTTCGTCACCCACGACATTGAAGAAGCCATATTCATGGCAACCCGCGTGGTTACGATGACGGCTCGTCCGGGCAAGATCAAATCGATCACGCCGGTCGATATCGAGCATCCACGCACCTACCACGTCAAGGCAAGCCCGGAATTCTCCGAACTACGTCTGAAGTTGACGGAAGAAATCCGCAGCGAAGCCATTGCGGCAGCAAAGCAGGCTGCCTGAAAATAGCTGTTTCCCATTGCAGCCGACTGACCTATGAAAAGACTGCGACTTGATCGCAGTCTTTTCGTTTCAGGACACATCCAATCATGGCCGTTTCAGCAGAAGAACTTGAAAACCGCATCGTCTATGTCAACGGCGAATATGTTTCCGCCCGCGATGCGCGCATTTCCATCTTTGACCGTGGCTTCCTGTTCGGCGACGGTATTTACGAAGTGACTGCCGTGCTCGAAGGCAAACTCATCGACAGCGAGCCGCATATGCGACGCCTGCGACGCTCGACCGGCGAGATCGGTATTCCGATGCCGATGAACGAAGACGAGATCGTTGCCATCGAGCGTGAGCTGATCCGCCGCAACAATCTGACTGAAGGTCTGGTCTATCTGCAGGTGACACGCGGCGACGGACGCGACCGTGATTTCGTGCCCGCGAAAGGTATGAAGCCTTCGGTTGTCCTGTTCACGCAGGAAGCCAATCTGCTCGACAAGCCTGCGCTGAAAACCGGTGCCCGCGTGCTTTCGCTGGATGATCTGCGCTGGAAGCGCCGCGACATCAAGACGGTCTGTCTGCTGCCGCAAGCGCTTGCCAAGGAAATCGCCAAGAACGCCGGTTGCGATGAAGCGTGGATGATTGAAGACGGCTATGTAACCGAAGGCGCATCGTCGACCGCCTATATCGTGACCGAAGATGATGTCGTCGTCACGCGCCCGAACAGCAACTCCATCCTGCCCGGCTGCACGCGGCTTTCGCTCCTGCAGCTGATCGCCGAGACCGGCATGAAGCTGGAAGAGCGCCTCTTCACCATTGATGAAGCCTATGCGGCAAAGGAAGCTTTCCTCACCAGCGCAGGCACATTCGTCACACCGATCACCGTCATCGACGAGAAGACCATCGGCACGGGGAAACCGGGCCCAGTTGCCCAGCGCCTGCGCGAAATCTATCTCGATCACGCGCGCCGAACGGCGATCTGAAAACTGAACTGCCGCACGCCAGTGAAGCGGCTAAGATTTTGGTTATGGCGAGCCGAAAATGGTGGAGTTTGAGAGCCGGAGCGCAGCGTACTAAAGGTACGTGAGCACCGGAAGCGCAAAACAACGCCATTTGCAGGCCGCCAGAGCCGAAATATCAGCGTTTCTGGTTATAGACGTCGATGCAGACAGCCCCCAGCAGCACGATCCCCTTGATGACCTGCTGATAGTCGATGCCGATGCCGAGGATCGACATGCCGTTGTTCATCACGCCCATGATGAGCGCGCCAATCACAGCACCCGTCACACGGCCCACACCGCCATAGGCGGAAGCACCACCGATGAAGCAGGCCGCGATCACGTCCAGCTCGAAGCCGATACCGGCCTTGGGCGTTGCCGTGTTAAGGCGCGCCGCAAAGACCAGGCCAGCAAGCGCCGCCAGCACACCCATATTGACGAAAGCCAGAAATGTCAGCCGTTCGGTCTTCACGCCCGAAAGCTTGGCCGCATGCCGGTTCCCACCCACCGCATAAATCTGCCGCCCGAGCACGGTTCGATTGGTGAGGAACGCATAGGCCGCAATCAGAACAGCCATGATAATGAGGACGTTCGGCAATCCGCGATGCATTGAAATCAGCAACGACAAATAGGCAATCGCCGAAAAGAACAGGATGTTCTTGATGACGAAAAGGCCAAAAGGCTCGGTTTCCACTTCATGCGCGATATGACGCTGACGCGATTTCACATTCTGCCAGATCATGAAACCGGCCAGTAGCACGCCGATGATGAGCGATGTCAGATAGACGCCACCCGTCGTGCCGATGATTTCCGGAATAAAGCCGGACGATAGTTTCTGGAACACGACCGGAAACGGCCCGACCGACTGGCCGCCTAGCACGGCAAGCATCAGCCCCTTGAAGACCAGCATGCCAGCCAGCGTGACGATAAAGGACGGAATATTGAAATAGGCGACCCAAAAGCCCTGCATTGCGCCGATAATGCCCCCGGCCAGCAGGCAGAGAATGGCTGCAATGGGAAACGGCACGCCCCATTTAACCATCATCACAGCCGCGAGCGCACCGATAAAGCCACAGACCGAGCCGACCGAAAGGTCGATGTGCCCGGTGACGATGATAAGCAGCATACCAAGCGCCATGATGACGATATAGCTGTTCTGCAGAACCAGATTGGTGAGGTTCAGCGGCTTCATCAGCACACCGCCAGTCACGATCTGGAAAAAGATCATGATCGCGACCAGCGAGATCAGCATGCCGGATTCGCGCAGATTGTTCTTGAGATAACGCCCCACGCTGCTCGCCGGAGCTTTCGATCCACTTCTTCCGATGATATTCTCGCTCATGGCCGTTTTCCCTTGTTCCGCATGATGGCGCGCATGATGTTTTCCTGCGTTGCTTCCTCGCCAGCGACTTCGCCGACGAAGGCACCTTCATGCATGACGACGATGCGGTCGCAGATGCCGATCAGCTCCGGCATTTCCGAAGAAATGACGACCACGCCCTTGCCGCTATCCGCCAGTGAATTGATGATTGTGTAGATGTCATATTTCGCGCCGACATCGATGCCGCGCGTCGGTTCATCGAGGATCAGCACGTCGGGTCCGGTGAAGAGCCATTTGGACAGCACCACCTTCTGCTGGTTACCGCCCGAAAGCGTGCCTGTCTCCTGATAGACATTGTGGCAGCGAATGCTCATCTGTTCGCGATAAGAATTCGCGATCTTCATTTCGCGAATATCGTCGATGATGCCTTTCGGGCTGACGCCGCGTAAATGCGCAAGAGAAATGTTGCGCGAAATATTTTCGCCTAAGACCAGGCCGAGCTTCTTGCGATCCTCGGTTACATAGGCAAGCCCCGCTTTGATGGCCCGCGCCACAGTGGAAATATCGGCATTGTTGCCGTTGATACGCGCCTCACCGCTGATATTCGTGCCCCATGAACGCCCGAACAGGCTCATGGCGAATTCTGTGCGTCCCGCCCCCATCAACCCGGCAATGCCGACGATTTCGCCTGCCCTCACCTTGAACGACACGTTCTTGACCGAGTGCCGCTCCGGATGCAGCGGGTGATGCACTGACCAGTTGTCGACTTCGAAAATCACCTCACCGATTTTCGGATCGCGCTTCGGGTAGCGGCTTTCCAGATCGCGGTCGACCATCTTGCGGATAATATCGTCTTCCTCGACCTCGCCCGCATTGCAGTCGAGCGTCGCCACTGCCTTGCCATCGCGCAGCACCGTGATCTTGTCGGCAACTTCGCGGATTTCATTGAGCTTGTGCGAAATGAGGATCGAGGTGATGCCTTGAGCACGAAACTCACGCAGAAGCGCCAGCAATGCCGCGCTGTCCGTCTCGTTGAGGCTTGCGGTCGGTTCGTCGAGGATCAGAAGCCGCACGCGCTTCGACAATGCCTTGGCAATTTCGACAAGCTGCTGCTTGCCGACACCAATATCGGTGACAAGCGTATCGGGCGATTCCGACAGGCCAACCTTCTGCAAAAGCTCGCGGGTACGCTTGTGCACCGTACTGCGGTCGATGACGCCATAGCTTGCCGGTGGATTGACGAGGAAAATGTTCTCGGCAATCGTCATGAGCGGTATGAGCGCCAGCTCCTGATGGATGATGACAATGCCAAGCGCTTCGGAATCGTTGATGTCGCGAAACTGCCGCTCTTCGCCGTCGAAGAAGATCGACCCCTCGTAGCTGCCATGCGGATACACACCCGACAGCACCTTCATCAAGGTCGACTTGCCTGCTCCATTCTCGCCGACAAAGGCATGAATCTCGCCCGGCATGACCGTGAAATTGACATCGCTCAGCGCTTTGACGACGCCGAAAGACTTGCTGATGCCGCGCATTTCCAGAAGCGGCTTGCCGGCGATTTCCGGCTTACCGTCAGACTGCTCGCGCAGGACAGGATTGGCTACATTCATCGCTCGCTCCCATTACAAATCTGCTCTGCCATTGCCCTCAACGAAAAGACAACGCTGTCAATCGTCGAGCCTACCCCAGCCGAAAGGCTGGGGATTTGGGGCAATGGCATGCAGAAAGGTTACGGGCATATCCTCCGATACGCCCAAAACCGCATTACTGAATCTGGTCTTCCTTGTAGTAACCGCTATCGACCAGAACCTGCTTCCAGTTCGACTTGTCGACGATCACCGGCTTGAGCAGATAGGACGGCACGACCTTGACGCCATTGTCATAGGTCTTGGTGTCGTTGACTTCCGGCTCCTTGCCGGTCATCAGCGCATCGACCATATCGACCGTGACCTTGGCGAGTTCGCGCGTATCCTTGAAGATGGTCGAGTTCTGTTCGCCAGCGAGGATCGACTTCACCGAAGGCACTTCCGCATCCTGACCGGAAACGACCGGCATTGGCATGTCGCCGCTGCCATAGCCTACACCCTTGAGGGACGACAGGATACCGATGGAGATGCCGTCATAAGGCGACAGGACTGCATCGAGCTTCTTGTCGGAATAATAGGCCGAAAGGATCGAGTCCATGCGGGCCTGAGCAGTTGCACCGTCCCAGCGCAGCGTTGCAACCTTGTCCATGCCGGTCTGGCCGCTGCCGATAACGACCTTGCCGCTATCGATATAAGGCTGCAGAACGGACATCGCGCCGTTGTAGAAGAAGTAGGCGTTGTTATCGTCCGGCGAACCGCCGAAAAGCTCGACATTGAACGGACCCGGCTTGTTCTTGAGGTCCAGCGCGGTTTCGATGGACTGGGCCTGCAGCACGCCGACCTGGAAATTGTCGAAGGTCGCATAGTAATCGACATTCGGCGTATCGCGGATCAGGCGATCATAGGCGATGACCTTGATACCCGCATCGTGGGCCTTGGCCAGAACATCGGAAAGCGTCGTGCCGTCGATGGATGCAACGACGAGAACCTTGGCGCCCTTGGTCACCATGTTCTCGATCTGCGCCAGCTGGTTAGGTACGTCGTCTTCAGCATACTGAAGATCGGTCTGGTAGCCGCGTTCTTTCAGCACCTTGACCATGTTGTCGCCATCGGCAATCCAGCGTGCCGAAGACTTCGTGGGCATGGCGACGGCGACAAGACCCTTGTCTTCCGCATGCGCCAGACCGCTAAAGGCAAGCGCGGCCATCGCGACTGCCAATGTTAGAGATTTCATGCCTGCCATTGTCTCACTCCCAAATTGGGACAGGCTTTTCCGCCTGTCGTTCTCCCAAAATTTCCGCCCCCGCCTTCCGGCCATGCGGAATTCCTCCGGAACAAGTTCTCAAAGGGCCGTCAGCCCGCGATCTTGTCCCATGCCGCAACCGCGCGCTCGGCGCGTTCGCGAACCTCAGCAACCGTCAGTCCGGCTTTGTAAAGACTGGAACCGAGTCCGAAGCAGCTCACTCCCGCTGCCCGATAGGTCGCAAAATCAGCCTCGGAAACACCGCCCACGGCGCCGACCGGAATATCCTTCGGCAAGACGGCGGATATCGCCTTGATACCGTCCGCGCCGAGTACGCTGGCCGGAAAGAATTTCAGCGCCGATGCGCCTGCACGGATCGCCGAAAAGGCTTCCGTCGGCGTGAAAACGCCGGGCATCGTCACCATGCCGTGCTGTCCGGCACGACGGATGACATCCGGCTCGACATTGGGGCTGACCAGAAGCCTGCCGCCGACATCGTTGAGACGGTCCACATCTTCGACGCTCAACACGGTCCCGGCCCCGATCAACACGCCCGCAGGCGCAAGCTTCGCCGCCTTCTCAATCGAAACGAAAGGCTCCGGCGAATTGAGCGGAATTTCAATCGCCTCGAAACCCGTCTCGATCAGTGCTCCGACGATTGCTTCCGTTTCTTCCGGACGAATGCCGCGCAGGATAGCGACCAGCGGATAGCGCAGCTTTGGCCATGCAATGCGGTCGCTCATTGCGCAACTCCTCCGAAGGCGTGTTTTGCAGCCATGAACAGGCCGTCACGCACCAGCTCATCGGCTGCAACGCGCCTGACTGTCAGCCCGGCGATTTCAAGCGCGCTGGCATAGAGCGCACCCATCGTGTCGTCTGAAAGGAGCAGCACTTCTTCGGGTTTGCCGTAAAGCGTACGCCCACCTGCCACTTCCAGCCCGATCAACAAGCCCGACAAACGGGCCAGCTGGTCGGTCGGCTTGCGATCATGGACGAGCCAGCCTGCGCGAATGGAAAACAGCGCGTTGGAAATCAGTGCCGGGTTTTCGAGCGACGCCCTGACGCCCGCAGCGAAAGCTACACCATTCGGATCGACCGCCGCGGCACCTTCCAGCGCACCGGCCAGTACCGATTTTTCCTTCAAAAGAGCGAACATTTCACCGGTCATGAAGGTTCGGTAATCGGCAAGGCCACCGTCGGCAATCCGCACCCATTTGGCATGGGTGCCGGGCATGACGACAACCGCATCATGCGTGCCCCCGTGCACAAGTCCAAGAAGCTTCGTCTCCTCGCCACGCATAACATCGGGTGCCGTTTCGTCCCGACGCGCGACGCCCGGCAACATGATGACGTGACGGTGCGCGGGCACGCGCACCGCAGCCTTCACGATACCATCCAGCCCGGCAGGCAAGCTCATATAGGGCGCTTCGATCCAGCCGGTCCGCGAACCGGCCATGCCGCAGATCACCACCGGCAGATCGTCCGACGCGCCGACAGAAGCAAGGTGCCGCTTGAGCGTTGGCTCGAAACCGGCTTCCTTTGCCTGCAGCAGACCGTCATCGCCACGGCTTTCGCCCAGCACATTGCCATCGACATCCAGCGTCCAGAGGCGGAACCGGGTGGTGCCCCAGTCCGCAACTGCCGCAAATGGCATTTTATCGAGAGCCATCCGGGGAACCCTAGTGGTTGTCTCGCGGCAGGCCACGCGTATGCGCGATGTCCTGATACTTGACCGCGTTTTCGAGAACTGCACCGGTTTCCATCTGGCCGACAACAGCGCGCTGGATTTCCTGCCACGGTGTCTGGCTTTCCGGATATTTGTAGCCACCGGCAGCCTCGAGAGCTTTGCGACGCTCGGCCAGTTCTTCGTCAGAGATCAGAATGTCAGCGCTGCCGCGACCAAGATCGATACGCACGCGGTCACCGGTCCTCAGAATAGCCAGACCGCCGCCAGCAGCAGCTTCCGGCGAGGCATTGAGGATCGAAGGCGAACCCGACGTGCCCGACTGGCGACCGTCGCCGATGCATGGCAGTGAGCTGATACCCTTTTTCAGAAGGTAATTCGGCGCGCGCATGTTGACGACTTCCGCCGCACCTGGATAACCGATGGGGCCAGCGCCACGCATGAACAGCACCGTATTCTCGTCGATTTCCAGTGCCGGATCGTCAATGCGGTGATGATAATCTTCCGGCCCGTCGAACACGACCGCCTTACCTTCAAAGGCGTTCGGGTCCTTGTCGTCAGACAGGTAGCGATTGCGGAACTCGTCCGAAATCACGCTGAGCTTCATGATCGCCGACGAGAACAGATTGCCGCGCAGCACGCGGAATCCGGCATGCTTCTTCAGCGGCTGATCGTAGGTCTTGATGACATTGCCGTCTTCGATGGTCGCGTTCTTGCAATTCTCGCCGATGGTCTTGCCATTGACGGTCAGCGCATCTTCATTGATGAGGCCCTGCCCCATCAGCTGATTGACGACTGCTGGCACACCGCCCGCATGGTAGTAATCTTCGCCAAGATATTCACCGGCAGGCTGCAGATTGACCAGAAGCGGAATTTCCTCGCCATATTTCTGCCAGTCATCGACCGTCAGCTCCACGCCGACATGACGGGCCAGAGCGTTCAGATGGATCGGCGCATTGGTCGAACCGCCAATAGCGGAATTGACGCGGATGGCATTGACGAAGGCATCCTTGGTCAGAATGTCCGACGGCTTCAAATCCTCATGCACCATTTCAACGATGCGGCGTCCCGATAGATAAGAAATTTCCTGACGGTCGCGATAAGGCGCCGGAATGGCGGCCGAGCCCGGCAACTGCATTCCAAGCGCTTCGGCAAGCGAATTCATCGTCGTTGCCGTGCCCATCGTATTGCAATAGCCGGTCGATGGTGCCGAGGAAGCAACGAGCTTGACGAAGCCCTGATAGTCGATTTCGCCCTTGGCAAGCAGCTCGCGTGCCTTCCAGACGATGGTGCCCGAACCTGTGCGTTCGCCACGGAACCAGCCATTGAGCATCGGACCCACCGACAGAGCAATCGCCGGAATATTGACGGTTGCAGCTGCCATCAGGCAGGCAGGCGTGGTCTTGTCACAACCGATTGTCAGCACGACGCCATCAAGCGGATAGCCATAAAGCACTTCCACGAGGCCAAGATAGGCAAGGTTGCGGTCCAGACCTGCGGTCGGGCGCTTGCCGGTTTCCTGAATAGGATGAACCGGAAATTCAATGACAATGCCGCCCGCCTCGCGAACACCTTCGCGCACGCGCTTGGCCAGTTCCAGATGATGACGGTTGCAAGGTGAGAGGTCGGAGCCCGTCTGCGCGATGCCGATGATCGGGCGACCGGACTGCAACTCTTCCTGGCTCAGGCCATAATTCATGTAGCGCTCCAGATAGAGCGCCGTCATATCGACATTATCAGGATTGTCGAACCAGGCGCGCGAGCGGAGCTTTGGCGTTTTCGGAGAGACGGGCTTGTTCATTTCATTGTCCTGCGTGGGTGAGAGGCCGCGTTACGACAACCTCGATTCCTAATCTTCAAAAGCTTCGACGACATGCCGCTTTCCGAGCAGAAACGCATCGGCCACATGGGTCAGTGGAGCGAGATCAACATCCGAACGCCCCGCGCCGATCAATTGCACGAAACGCTTGTAAAGTCGTTGATATTCGCGGTCCGGCTCGGCCATTTTCTCGGTCCCGGCGATGGTGAGGCGGCTGCCTCCACGGCTGAGCAGAACCGTGCCTTTATCGGTCTCCACACGAATATCCCAGGTCTGCGGGCCGGTCTGCCGCCAGTCCAGTTCGAACGAAACCGGAATGCCGCTTTCGGTCTGAAACTGGAGGTCGGCTGCAATGGGCGCCGCACGGTTTTCTGGAAAATAAAGATCGGATTGCGTCAGGAAGAAGCGCTCCGGCAAAATATGCGTAACGATGGAAAGCGCATTGATGCCAGGATCGAACACGCCAAGACCGCCCGATTCCCAGATCCATTGCTGGCCGGGATGCCAGTGGCGGACATCTTCCTTCCACGTGACCGAAACCGAACGAATTTCCGCATCTTTCAGGAATTCCCGCGCCGGCTCGACCGCTGCGGCTTCGCGCGAGTGCCACGTGGCGTAAAGCGTCACGTCTTCCGCTTGCGCAAGACGCCCCAGCGCCTGCACTTCCGAAATGGTTGCACCCGGAGGCTTCTCCAGCATCACATGCTTGCGCGCCTTCAAGGCTGCGTAGGCCTGGCTAAAGCGCCCTTGCGGCGGTGTGCAGAGCGACACCGCGTCAATGGCAATGTCGCTGCCCAGCAGCTCATCGATGTCGTGAAAAGACGGCAGGCCATCCAGCCCGGCATTGCGGCTGGCAATGGCTTTCAGCTCAATGCCATCAACGGCTTCAATGGACGGCAGATGCTGGTCACGCGCAATCTTGCCCAGACCGACGATTGCGAGAGCGATGTTCGATTCCGCCACCATTTCAGAGCGCCTTCACAGCAATATCTTCCGCCGCTGCCTGCGCCAGCCTGTTGACCAGCGGATAACGGAATGGCTTGGCGGAAATCTCGAACTGGTCGCCAGCTTCCGTCTTTACGCCCTCCGAAAACGACAAGGTTGCCGTGCCAAAGAAATGAACATGAATGTCGCCCGGACGGCGGAACAGCCCATATTTGAAATGATGGTGTTCCAGATTGGCAATCGTGTGCGACATGTTCGCTTCGCCCGAAAGGAACGGCTTTTCAAAGATCACCTGATCGCTGCGACGAATGCGCGAAACGCCCTCCACATGGTCAGGCAGGTTGCCCACATAAAGCTCCGGCCCCAACGCGGCCTGACGCAGCTTGGAATGGGCAAGCCAGAGATAGTTCTGCTTCTCGGTCACATGATCGGAAAATTCATTGGCAAGGCAGAAGCCAAGCCGGAATGGCGTACCATCCGGGCCGATCAGGTAGATGCCCGCCAGTTCCGGTTCTTCGCCGCCATCTTCCGCAAAGGAAGGCGAAACCAGTTCGCCGCCGGTTGCCACCAGCGCCGAACCGTCGCCCTTGTAGAACCATTCCGGCTGCACGCCGGTTTCGCCCGGCTTCGGTTTGCCGCCTTCGACACCCATCAGGAACATGCGCATGGAATCGGTCGGTTTTTCGGCGGCCTGTGCTGCCTTGTGCATCTTGTCGCGACCGTCAGCAGAGCCAAGATGTGTGAGGCCCGTGCCGGCAACAATCAGATGTGCTGGGTCAGAATGGGTAATCGGCAGGCCGACGCGGCCCGCAGCCAGAGCGGCGTCTATATCGACGGCTTCGCCCTTGCCGCTGCGTACGACTTGTGCCTCAAGGCTGATACCCGCTGCAATGGCTGCCGAGGCTAGCTCATAGGTCGTTGCTACGCCCTTGACGACATGCGCCGCTCCCTCCTCACTGCAGGCAGCCACACGCATTTCTCCGCTTTCATCGCGGAACTGGACCAGACGCAACATTAAACCTCCCATTTTCCGCATACCCGTTGCGGAATTCACCCCGACCGCTTGAGAAACGCCATAAGGCGCCAATTTACGGTTCGTGTTATTAATATGACTATTTTGCCGTCACCCGCTTTGTCAAGCAAGCAGACGCCCCCACCGGGGCAGTTCGCGAGCCCTGCCCCTCCCGAACGAATACAAGCCTTTGTTTTATATATGTAAATAGCAATATTGCGCGTTTGTCGCACCGGCATTTTATTGGGAAACGTCGAAAGGCGCTTGCCATAAAGTAATATTATATGCTTCATAAATGCGAAGGCCGGGAGGGCCTTATTGGGAGGAACCATCATGAAACGCACATTGACGGCCCTGACGGCCGCATTTTCTTTTGCCCTGATTTCGAGCGCATCTGCTGCATCGCTGACGGTTGGCTTTTCGCAGATCGGTTCGGAATCGGGCTGGCGTGCTGCAGAAACGGCCCTGACCAAGCAGGAAGCCGAAAAACGCGGCTATACGCTCAAGTTCGCCGATGCACAGCAAAAGCAGGAAAACCAGATCAAGGCCGTTCGTGGCTTCATCGCTCAAGGGGTTGATGCAATCCTGATCGCACCGGTGGTCTCCACAGGTTGGGACGCCGTTCTGAAGGAAGCCAAGGAAGCCGAAATTCCGGTCGTCCTGCTCGACCGCCAGATCGATTCTCCGGAAGACCTTTATCTGACCGCCGTAACCTCCGATCAGGTTCATGAAGGCAAGGTGGCCGGTGACTGGCTGGTGAAGGATGTGGGCGACAAGCCGTGCAATGTGGTCGAGCTTCAGGGCACCACCGGTTCCTCGCCCGCCATCAACCGCAAGAAGGGTTTTGAAGACGCCATCGAGGGTCATGACAACATCAAGATTTCCCGCTCGCAGACGGGTGACTTCACCCGCACAAAGGGCAAGGAAGTCATGGAAAGCTTCATCAAGGCCGAAGGCGGCGGCAAGAATATCTGCGCCGTCTATGCCCATAATGACGACATGGCTGTCGGCGCCATTCAGGCAATCAAGGAAGCTGGCTTGAAGCCGGGCACGGAAATCAAGATCGTGTCGATCGACTCCGTGCCGGACATCTTCCAGGCCATGGCGAACGGCGAAGCCAACGCGACCGTCGAACTGACGCCGAACATGGCAGGCCCGGCCTTCGACGCGATTGAAGCCTTCAAGGACAAGGGCACCGTTCCGCCGAAGTGGATCCAGACGGAGTCGAAGCTCTACACGCAGGCTGACGACCCGAAGGCCGTCTATGAAGCCAAGAAGGGTCTCGGCTACTGATCCTCTCGTCCTCGGGCCGCGTTTGTCGCGGCCCGGAATAACCTTTGCAAAATGCAATGGAAGACTGCCATGGCTGCAAAAGACGCTCCATCGGCGGCCGCAATGCCGCTTCTTGAAGCCCGTTCGATCACCAAATCCTTTCTGGGCGTGACAGCGCTCGACCATGTCGATTTCACGCTCAACTGCGGGGAAATCCATGCATTGCTTGGCGAAAACGGCGCGGGTAAATCCACGCTTATCAAGATATTGACCGGCGCTTACCACGGCTTCGGCGGTTCGATCCTGCTTGAGGGCCAGCCGATTGCACCTACCTCCGTGGCGGAAGCGCAGACATTTGGCATCGGCACGGTCTATCAGGAGGTCAACCTTCTCGAAAATCTGACGGTAGCAGAAAACCTGTTCCTGGGACGCCAGCCGAAACGTTTCGGACTGGTCGACCGGGGCCGGATGGAAAAAGATGCGACGAACCTTCTTTCCCGCTATGGCCTCACCATCGATGTCGGCGTGCCTCTGTCCGCCTATTCAGCCGCCATCCGCCAGATCATCGCGATTGCACGTGCCGTCGATCTCTCGGGCAAGGTGCTCGTCCTTGACGAACCGACCGCCAGTCTCGATGCACGCGAAGTCGAAATGTTGTTCGGCGTGCTGCGCCAGTTGAAGGCAGAAGGCCTCGGCATCATCGTCATCACCCATTTTCTGGATCAGGTCTACGCCATCGCCGATTGCGCCACCGTATTGCGCAACGGACGGCTGGTCGGCAGCCGCAACCTGTCGGAACTGCCGCGCACCGATCTCATTTCCATGATGCTCGGCCACCAGTTGCAGGAGACTGTGCGCCGCCAGCTGACCGAGGAAGTAAGCCGCGACACGGTTGCCCCGATCCGTTTTGCAGGCTTCGGCAGACAAGGCAGCGTTGCGCCGTTCGATCTCTCGATCCAGCCGGGAGAAGCCGTTGGCATTGCCGGGCTGCTCGGTTCCGGCCGCACCGAAACCGCTCTTTTGATGTTCGGTGTCGATCAGACCGATAGCGGCACCTTGACCGTCGACGGCAAGGAAACGAGGCTCCCCTCACCTGTTGCAGCCATTGCGGAGCGCTTCGCCTTCTGCCCGGAAGAACGCAAGACAGACGGCATCATTGGCGATTTCTCGATGGCGGAGAACATCGCGCTGGCGGTTCAGGCGAAGCGCGGATGGTCCAGACCGATTTCCTCACGCGAGAAGACGGCGCTTGCGCAGCGTTACATCAAGGCGCTCGATATTCGCCCGCCTGATCCTGACAAGCCGATCAAGTTCCTGTCCGGCGGCAACCAGCAGAAAGCCATACTGGCACGCTGGCTTGCCACCGACCCACGCCTGCTGATCCTCGATGAGCCGACGCGCGGCATCGATATCGGCGCCCATGCTGAAATCTTGAAGCTCATCGGCGAACTTTGCGCCGAAGGCATGTCGCTGGTCATCATCTCGTCGGAATTCGAGGAGCTTGCCGCCGTTGCCAATCGCGTCATCGTCCTGTCCGACCGTCGCCATGTGGCGGAACTGAAGGGCGAGGAAATCACTGCCGACAATATCGTGCGTGCAATCGCAGAGACCGGAAGCGAAAAGGAAGCTGCAGCATGATTGCCCGCATGACCAGAAAACTCAAAAGACTGGCGCCGCAACTGGCCGCCCTTGTGCTCATTCTGGTGGTGAACACCATCATCGCACCCGGCTTTCTTGACATTTCCTTCCAGAACGGGCGGCTCTATGGAAGCCTGATCGATATTCTGGTGCGTGCAGCGCCCGTTGCCATTCTGGCCGTTGGCATGACACTGGTGATCGCAACGCGCGGCATCGATCTGTCAGTCGGTGCCGTCATGGCGATCAGCGGCGCCTTTGCCGCGTCGCTCATCGTTGCGGGCTATCCGCTTGCAATCGTCATTCCGGCAGCGCTTGGCGTGGGCCTTCTGTGTGGCTTGTGGAACGGCTTTCTGGTTGCGGTCTTCGATATCCAGCCGATCATCGCGACGCTTATCCTGATGGTGGCAGGTCGCGGCATCGCACAGCTTATCACCGAAGGCGCGATCCTGACCTTCAACAATGACTCCTTTGCAGCGCTTGGCTCCGGCTCCTTCCTCGGCATTCCGATCCCGGTCCTCATATGGATTCTGGCCGGTCTGGTCGTGGGCCTCGCAGTGCGTACCAGTGCGCTTGGCTTCCTGATCGAGGCGACCGGCATCAACCGTCGCGCAGCGATGCTGGCGGGGGTCAAAGCACGCTTTCTCCTGTTCAGCGTCTATGCAGTTTCTGGCGTCGGCGCTGCCCTTGCGGGGCTGATCGCGGCGGCGGATATTCGCGGCGCAGATGCCAACAATGCCGGGCTGTGGCTTGAACTCGACGCGATTCTGGCGGTCGTCATCGGCGGCACCTCGCTCAATGGCGGGCGTTTCTCGATCATGGCTTCGCTGCTCGGCGCGCTCATCATCCAGTCGATCAACACAGGCATTCTGATGGCGGGCTTTCCGCCGGAATTCAACCTCATCATCAAGGCCGTCATCATCGTGATCGTGCTCACCTTCCAGTCGCCGGCCATTGTCCAGCTCATTACCTTCCTGCGCTCGGAACGCAAGGGCAATGGAGCCAATCCGGTCCGTCAAAGCCAGCAGGGAGCACGGCAATGAGAGCACTGCGCAATCTGCCCTTCCTGACGACGGTTGCAATCTTCCTGCTCGCCTATGCGATCTGCATCGTCCAGTTTCCGAACATGCTGTCGACACGGGTAGTCGGCAATCTTCTGACCGACAACGCCTTCCTCGGCATAGCCGCCGTCGGCATGACATTCGTGATCCTTTCCGGCGGCATCGACCTGTCGGTCGGCTCGGTCATCGCCTTCACCAGCGTTTTCGTTGCCGTGATGATCGGGCAGCTCGGCGTGCATCCGCTCGTGGCATTCGGCCTCGTTCTTGTGATCGCCGCATTGTTCGGGGCGTGGATGGGCATGATGATCCATTTCTTGCGGATCCCGCCTTTCGTGGCCACACTTGCGGGCATGTTTCTGGCTCGCGGTGCGGCCTTCCTCATCTCGACGCAATCCGTGCCCATCGCGCATCCGTTTCTCGATACATTGCAGGGGCTTTATTTCCGCCTGCCGGGCGGCGGCAGGCTGACATTCATCGCCATGCTCATGCTCGCGGTCTTCATCGTTGGCGGCATCATCGCGCATCGCACGCGCTTCGGCGCCAATATCTACGCGCTTGGCGGCAACCAGCAGTCGGCGGAGCTGATGGGCGTTCCGATTGCCCGCACGACAATCGGCATCTATACGATGTCGGGTATCCTTTCCGGCCTCGCCGGGATCGTCTATACGCTTTATACTTCGTCCGGCTATTCGCTCGCGACGGTGGGGGTAGAACTGGATGCCATCGCTTCGGTGGTGATCGGCGGGACATTGCTGACAGGTGGCGCAGGCCTTGTGGCCGGAACATTCGTCGGCATTCTCATACAGGGGCTGATCCAGACATACATTGTATTCGACGGAACGCTGTCTTCCTGGTGGACGAAAATAGCAATCGGTATATTGCTGTTCCTGTTCATTGCTCTGCAACGAGGACTTGCGTGGTTCTCGGATCTAAGGCGCATCCCGAAAAGTGGGAACCGGTTTTCGGGCAAGATGCGCATTGAAACAAATAGCTAGCCAGGCAACGAATGAAGGAGGCCTGAATTGGGATTGCTGGAAACGGCCATAACCGGACGCAAACGCCATAACAGCCACGCTGTCGTGGTGGGTGAACTGGGCCGCGGCATCGTCGCGGGAACCATTCCTGCAGGGTCCATCCTTCCGGGCGACCATGAATTGTCGCTACGCTTCGGCGTTTCCCGCACCGTTCTGCGCGAGGCGATGAAAACCCTTGCCGCCAAGCGCCTCATCGAACCCAAGGCCAAGGTCGGCACCCGTGTTCTGGGCCATGCGAGTTGGAATTTCTTCGATCCCGATGTGCTGACATGGCGCTTCGAGGCAGGCTTCGATGAAGTCTTCGTGGACCATCTGGCGGAAATGCGCATGGCACTGGAACCGGCAGCCGCAGCGGCCGCGGCTGAACGCGCCACCAGTGACGAGATTGTCGAGCTTTACGCGCTCGCCGCCAAGTTTGACGATCCGAACCACACGCCGGAGTCCATCGCCAAGGTTGATCTGGAATTCCATCTGGCCATTGCGCGCATGTCGGGCAATCCGTTCATGCGCTCGGTCAGCGGATTGATCGAAGCGGCGCTGGCAATCTCGTTCCAGCTTTCATCACCCGCCTCATCGCGAGAAGGCATTGCCGAATGCGCGGCCAATCACCTGCGCATTGCCCACGCCATTGCATCGCGTGATCCACAAAAAGCACGTCTGGCCATGGAAAGCGTTATCAAGCTCGGCGTCGATCGCATCCGCGATGTGATCTGAAGGTTACGATACCTTCAGATCAAACTGCGGCTCGCCGCGCAGCGTATTACTGACCGTGCAGATTTCCTCAGCCATTTCGGCGAGACGATGCTTTTCGTCGTCGGTGAGGTCACCGCCGAAATGGAAGGTGATGTTGAACCGTTCGATACGCGACGGTCCTTCATGCGCCTTGTCGCCCTTCACTTCCACCCGCACATCGGTCAGCTTTTCCTTCAGTTCGAGCTTGGTGGCAGCAATGCGCGCGCTGAGCGCCATGCAGGCAGCGACCGACGAATAGATGAGATCGAGCGGATTGAAGCCGGCCTGACTGACACTCGTAACGAGCTCGACCACGCCGCCGGTCGGCGTGGTGATGACTGGCAGTTTTCCATGCGGCATTTCGGCGATGGCACCCGTCTCGCGGGTTCTGACTTTCAGTTCGCTCATTCCTGAATTCTCCTGTAGTCCACATGCCGTGCCAGCCAGCAGCCGACGGTCATGCCTGTTATCTCGCCTTTGGCGTCACGATGGAAGACAAGTTTCCATTCGCCCGGCGACGGCGCGTCCATCGAGCGCTGCACCGGCAGCAGCCAGACATCCGGTCCCGCCTCATAGAGCGAATACATATCGCTCTTGCCAAGAAACCCTTCAAAGGCCCCATAGAAAGCACCGCCCTCATCGACGATCAAAAGATCGGCCTCAAGTTCGTCGCTGCGATAGTGCCCCGCAATATCCTGCTTCGCCGCGCCTTTCAGGCGCTGCATTGTCAGGCTCAGATTTTCGTCCTCGCGCGCCAGATGGATCGTGTCGCCATCGCGGCGGATCGCGGTCATCGAGGAACGCGCTTCGTTCTCGCCCACGACGTCCATCATTTCCGGGCCAGTGCCGAAACGTGCCTTCATGCGTCCGCGTCCGGCATCTTCAAGGCTCAGCACGAGGCCGGTTTCATGGTCGAGCCATGAGCCGAACCATACGGCATCGGCTGCAACGCGAACCTGTTCCGATGTCGGGACGCCAAGCGCAATGTTCATCAGCTTGAAGGCGACGTCGGAAGCTCCGCCTTCAAAATTGAACATAGCGATTGTCGAAAGGCGCTCATCGGCGCAATGCCAGCGCTGGCAGCGCCAGCCGCGCAAAGCCCCGCCATGGCCGGTCAGGCGCTTGCCGCCCGTTTCCTCGAATTTGAGGCCGAGGCCGTAGGGAGCAGCAGCACCGTCGCTGAAAGTCTGAAGACCGCTCAGGCGACGATAGATTCCGCTTTCGTCGTCGCGGGTCGCATCGATGAACTGCTCCCAGGCAATCATGTCGTCCAGCGACGCGCAGATACCGGCATCACCCATCCAGTGGATGCGATTGACGGCAGGCAGGAAGCCACGCACCGTGTCGCCCTCATAGCCGGTGCATTCGTCGAACAGCGCGGTATCGGGGATAAGTTCTGCCGTCTTCATGCCCGCAGGCTGAAAAATACGTTCCGACAGAAGTTCGATAAGCGACCGGCCTGTATGCTGCTCGATCAGATCAGCCAGAATGCGGAAATTGCCGTTGCAGTAGGAATAATGCGTGCCCGGTGCAAAATGCGTGGTCTTCAGGCGGCGCAGCAGGCTTTGTGCCTGTTCGGGCAGAAAGACGCCTTCCGGATCGGCCCCGCACAGAACCGTCAGCGCCCAGTAATCACGCAGGCCCGACTGGTTGTTGCAAAGATCGCGCACGCTGGGACGCTTTTCAGCAAACTTGTCGAGATAGGCGGCAAGCGCATCATCAAGAACTTCCGGCTCGCCGACACTGTCGAGCAGAACGGCGCAGGTGAACTGCTTGCTGACCGAACAGATCGGCATGCGCGTTTCGGGCGTCATCGCCTTGCGAGTGGAAAGATCGGCAAAGCCCCATGCATGGCGCAGCACGACCTTGCCATCTTTCAGCACCGCGACCGCGCCACCTGGCCCTTTATAGTGCTGCGGAATGGTGCGAACGAAGGTTTCTAGCGCGGAAAGATCGAATTTTGACATGATGCTCAGGCGACTCAGATGAAAATCAACAGCCGCCACGAGGCATCATTTTGTCCGTTCGATCAAGGCCATGGCCGCATGCGGATTATGCGCCTTATAGCCGCTGATCACATAGAGATAGACATCGCGGGCGATATGGTCCGCAACAGGCGGCGTCACGGTCTTCAACCCTTCAGCGGGTTCTCCCGCCGCTATCGCCTTGGCGCGTGCAGCCCACTGATCGAGATGACTTTCACCATAGCCAAGCGGCTCGCTTTCCTTCGTTCCCATGATGCGAAGATAGGCGAAAGGTGCGGTCATATCGGCGAATTGCGGAAAGTCGCTGTCGCCTGCAATCACCACCGCTACGCCATATTCGCGCAGCAAGGCGATGAAGTCCGGTGAATTGAAACTGTCGTGACGCACCTCCACCGCATGGCGCACATCGCGCCCGTCGACACGCTTCGGCAGAAGCTTCAAAAACGCCTCGAAGTCCACGGGGTCGAACTTCTTCGTTCCCATGAATTGCCAGTTGACCACGCCGAGCTTGTCTTTCAGTTCCATCATGCCGCCGGTCATGAACCGTTCAATGCTCTCACCCGCCTCCGCCAGGACACGGCGATTGGTGGAAAAACGCGGTGCCTTCAGCGAAAACACAAAGCCTTCCGGCGTTTCATCGTGCCATTTGGCGAAGGTCGTGGGTTTCTGCGGGCCGTAATAAGTGCTGTTGATCTCGATGGATGTGAGCTTGCTCGATGCATATTCAAGCTGGCGCTTCTTCGACAGTTTTTCAGGATAGAAGCTCTTGTCCCACGGTTCATAGGCCCATCCGCCAATACCGACGCGGATCTTACCCGTGTTTTCCCTGGCCATCGCCATTCCTCCATACCGGTGCATCATGAGTTCATACAGTTTAGTCATGATGTTTAATCTGTATTCGCACCGCTGGCTATGTTCATATCAGCGTGCTTGACTGGGAGGAGAAGCAGGCGGCTGAACGTAAACTTTGCCGCGAGACTGAGGTTTATGCACCTGTCGGCCATTTGGGTGCGTCTGACCATGAGTTCCCGTTCCCCCAACACATGGATTGTCCCGGTTTTCGGGAGGATCTTTTTGAAAAGAGGCGGAGAAACCGTCCTTGCAAGGCGAGCCGGAATGGCGAGCGAGACATGGTGAGATTGAGGAAATGCATACAATGACGAGCAAACCCAATGCCCGTACCGGAGGCCAGATTTTGGTGGATGCGCTGCGCATCCACGGCACCGACCGGGTCTTCTGCGTCCCCGGCGAGAGCTATCTCGCTGCGCTTGACGCCTTTCATGATTCCAGCGACGCGATTGACCTGATCGTCTGCCGGCAGGAAGGCGGCGCGGCCTATATGGCGGAAGCCTATGGCAAGCTGACCGGCAAGCCGGGCATCTGCTTCGTCACACGCGGTCCCGGCGCAACAAACGCCTCTGTCGGTGTGCATACAGCTTTTCAGGATTCAACGCCGATGCTGCTCTTCATCGGTCAGGTCGCCAGCGATCAGGTCGAGCGCGAGGCATTTCAGGAAATCGACTATCGCCGCATGTTCGGCCAGATGGCCAAATGGGTCGTCCAGATCGACGATGCCGCCCGCATTCCAGAACTGGTCAGCCAAGCCTTCCACCGCGCCGTCAACGGTCGCCCCGGCCCGGTCGTGATCGCCCTGCCGGAAGACATGCTGACATCCTATGCCGCCGTCAGCGACGCACCAGCCTTTAAACAGGTTCAGATGCATCCGGGCACTGATCAGTTGCAGGACATGCAGGCGCTTCTTGCAAAGGCCGAACGGCCTCTGGTAATCGTCGGCGGTGGCGGCTGGAACGCAGAAGCCACCATTGACCTGCGGAAATTTGCCGAGAACATGCACCTGCCGGTCGCCGCATCTTTCCGCTGCCAGGACATGTTCGACAACACCCATCCGCTTTATGCGGGCGAAATGGGAACCTCGATCAGCCCCAAGCTGGCGCAGCGCGTTCGCGATGCCGATCTGCTGATCGTAATCGGTGCCCGCCTCGGCGAAATGACGACACAGGGCTACGAACTCGTCTCCATTCCGGTGCCGCAGCAAAAGCTCGTCCATATCCATCCGGGCGCAGAAGAGCTGGGTCGCGTTTATCATGCAGACGTTCCGGTCAATGCTTCGATGCCTGCCTTCTGTGCGGCGGCGGCAAAGCTTGCGCCGGTTGCCGATCCGCGCTGGAAGGCATGGACCAACGGCGCCAATGCCGATTACCGCGACAACATCAAATCGCCGGTCATCCCCGGCGATGTGCAGATGGGCGAAGTGATGGAGTGGCTGCGCGCGCATCTGCCCGCCGACGCCATCATCACCAATGGCGCAGGCAACTATTCCGCATGGCCGCATCGCTTCTACCAGTACCGCACCTATCGCAGCCAGCTGGCTCCCACCAACGGCTCGATGGGCTATGGCGTACCGGCTGCGGTCGCGGCCAAACTCACCGCACCGGAACGCACGGTTGTTGCCTTTGCAGGCGACGGCTGTTTCCTCATGAACGGACAGGAACTGGCAACAGCAGCGCAGTATGGAGCCAATGCCATCTTCATCGTCGTGAATAACGGCATGTATGGCACCATCCGTATGCATCAGGAACGCACCTATCCGGGCCGCGTTTCAGGCACCGGCCTCGCCAATCCTGACTTCGCAGCGCTTGCCCGCGCCTATGGCCTGCATGGCGAAGTGGTGGAAAAGACGGCTGATTTTGCACCGGCCTTCGAGGCTTGCGAAAAGTCCGGCAAGCCGGGCCTCATCGAAATCCGCATCGATCCGGAAGCGCTTTCACCGAAGATGAGCCTCAGTCAGATGCGCGAGCAGGGTCTGGCCAAGCAGCGATAGACGGACGCCAAATAAAAAAGCACGCTTTCTTCTCGGCCAAGAAGGAAGCGTGCAAAAAGACATTTTCAATCACAACGCCCCCGGCGTATCTGTGATCCGGTGCAAGGGGGTGTACCGCACCGATAAAATGCCTTTCGGTCGCTGGAACGAGTGTCCCGGCAATCCCACAATCAGGCCTGCGCTTCTCCACAGACCTGCTGTTTGTCGAGCGCTTCGATCATCAGCTCCACCGCTGACGAGATCGGCGCGACAATCGGAATATCGAAGCCGCCACGCAGTTGTTCCGCAGCTTCCCCGAGCGGCCCACCGCCGATGATGACCGCTTCGGCTCCATCCATGATGCAAAGCCGTACCGCCGCTTCCAGTTCTGTACGCAGACGCGCGCCATCGCGCGCCAGCTTCTCAGGGTCTCCGGGCGTGCAGCGAATACCCGTATAAAGATGCGACAGGCCTAGGCTTTCCGCCCGCGCCGCTATCGCATCGGCAAGATCCGGCGTTACCGTCGCAATGCCGAACCGTCGTCCATTCCGTGTTGCCTCGACCATCGAGGCCTCGCAAATGCCGAGAACCGGCACGGCCAGGCTCTCCTGCAGATGCACGACACCGGGATCGCCATAAGCGCTGACAATGACCCCGATGCAGTTTGAATTCTGCCCCCTGCCGATTTCTATGACTTGCGCCGCTGAAGCCATCAGCTGCTCGTCATTGACGATCATCGAAGGGCTGCGTGTCGCAGTGGCGGCTTCGATCCGAAGCCGCCCGTTCGCCTTCCGCCTGGCAATATCGAGCATCATCCCGCTCGTTGCCTCTGAGCTGTTTGGATTGATCAGCAGGACATAGGGGGATGATGCAGTCATGTTCAGGCCTGTTCTTTAGCAGTTTTTGTGAAATCGACCGTCGGCTCGTCGGCTTCCGCCGGCTGCGTCAAGTCTTCCATGGACCGACCATAGGTTTCCGGCCCAAGCTGGATGCAGAATGCGAAGATGGCATACATCGATGCGGCAAGGCCGAAGACACCAAGCATTCCGTATGTGTCGAACAAGGCACCCGCAATCGTCGGCACGAAGGATCCGGCAGCCGAACCGCTCGCGAGGATGAGTGCCACACCGAAGCCGCGGATACGGGTCGGATAGAGTTCCGGCGCGTAAATCCAGATCGACGTGTTGAGCAACAGGACAAAGAACTGGAACAGCGCTCCGAAGAACAGCACCAGATAGATGTTCGTGCCCAGATAGATGATCGAAAGCGCTGCGGCACAGGCACAGACCGCACCCAGGCTGAGAACTTTCTTGCGCGGAAAGTAATAGCCGAATGCCGATGCTGCAATGGCACCGAGCACGCTGCCGCTCTGGATGATCATGCTGTAAAGAAGGCTGCCCGAAAGCGTGTAGCCCATCGAAACGAAAATCATTGGCATCAGCGTCAGGACGGAAAGCTGTGCGCCGTAGCTCATCAGGATCGCGATCGCCACAGGGACGGTGCGGCCAAGATAAGGCGCCTGGAACAGTTCCCTCCAATTGCCCTTGACAGGCTTGGTGTCACTGTCTTCCGACTTCGACAGATATTCAGTGACTTTCAGGTTCTTGGGTCGGAGTGATCCGGACGCCAGAATGGAAAGCACCTTGTTTGCTTCGTCGATCTTGCCTTGCGAGGCCAGAAAACGCGGTGTTTCAGGCACGTAACGGCGAAAGAAAACAACGAGGAAAGCGGGGATCGCCAGAACAGCGAAGAGCCAGCGCCAGTTGTCGTCGCCCGGAAAGAGCGTGAAAACCAGCAGGCCGAAAGCCGGGGCGAGGAAGTTGCCGAAACCGCCTGCGCCGACATTGACGAGACCGGCTGCAGTTCCACGGAACTTCGGCGAACAGAATTCGGCAAGCATCGTAACGGCAGTCGAAATTTCGCCGCCGACACCAAAGCCGACGATGGCGCGTGCGAGACAGAGCCAGCCGAAGCTCGGTGCGAGCGCACAAAGTGCGGAACCGACGGTGAAGAGAAGAAGATTGATCGTCAGCATGACACGGCGGCCGTACCGGTCGCCAAGAATGCCGGACAAGAGACGGCCAATGGCCGCGCTTGCGAAAGTGATGGTATTGAGGAAGCCGATATCGGCGCCCGACAGACCCCATTGTTCGCGAAGGATCGGCCCGACGAGGCCAATCGTGTTCTGCTCGAAACTGTCAAAGAGACAGCCGATCAGGATCAGCGCGAGAATCTGCTTGTGCGCAGTTGTCACGCCGATATTTCCCAATGCATTTTCCATCTGCTTGATGGCCGGTGACGTCGCACCGGATTGTATCATTTGTTCCCCTGCCATAACGGTCCAACTCCCATGATATTAGCCGTATGAAATTATTTTTTCATAATCAAACATCAGAAAATCAATTTTTACAAGCAATTTTTTATCGTTTATTTTCAGATAGATAATCTGCTCAAAGCTTAGGCGAAAAAGATGCAAAAATAGTCAAAAGCTGCTAATAGTTAGGCAATCTGAAAATATGATTTCATCAGGCGGCACATGAAACCCACCGAAAAGTCCTTTCTGACCCGCGTAAGAGACGTTATGGACGAACTGCCGCCAGCCGAAAAAAGGCTGGGTGAATTCGTATGTGATTTTCCAGGGGAACTGGCGAGCTATTCGGCGTCGGAACTGGCAGCTCTCGCCCATGTTTCCAACGCGACCGTGACGCGTTTCGTACAGCGCCTCGGTTATGACACCTATGAAGAATCCCGACGCCATGCCCGTGAGGAAAAACAGACGGGATCGCGTCTGTTTCTGTCGAGTGCCACCGATGCGGAGAGCGGCCAGTCCCTGTCTTCGCATGTCGGTCAGGGCATCGCCAATCTGGAAAAGACCTTTCTTTCCATACGCGAAACACAGATCGACGCCGTTGTGGAAGCAATGCTCGGCGCACGCAAGACATGGGTATTCGGCTTTCGCAGCAGCCAGCCTTTTGCGGCCTATCTGCAATGGCAGATGATACAGGTGGTGGACAATATCGTTGCGGTTCCCGGACCGGGCCAAACACTTGGCGAATATATTGCCAGCATCAGCCCTGACGATATGGTCATCGTCTTCGCGCTTCGCCGCCGTATTGCAAAAATGGACGACATCCTTGCCGCCATCGAAAAGCGTGGTGCGAAACTTCTCTACATCACCGATGAAGGCGCGCCGTTCCGGGCTTCCGCGCAATGGCATTTTCATTGCCAGACACTGGCACCCGGCCCGTTGTTCAATCACGTTGCGGTCATGGCGCTCTGCCATTTATTGACCACGCGGGCCATTGAAAAAGCAGGCGCTTCCGGACGAAAGCGCCTGCGTGATATCGAAGCCTCCGGCGACCTGCTCGAAGAGCTGTAAACCGGTTATTTTACAGGCGGCGCATACATGAGCCCGCCCTTGTTCCACAGCGCATTGATGCCGCGGTCGATCTTGAGCAGGCTGCCCTTGCCGATGGTGCGTTCAAACATTTCGCCATAATTGCCGATCTTGGAGACGACATTATAGGCCCATTTCGGCTCAAGGCCGAGCTGTTGGCCGCTATCGCCTTCCGATCCGAGGAAACGGCGCACGTCCGGCTTCTTGGAGTTCAGATCCGCATCAGCGGAGGCTTGCGTAATGCCCAGTTCCTCTGCCTCAAGCATTGCAAACAGCGTCCAGCGAACGATGTTGAACCATTTATCGTCGCCCTGGCGGACGGCAGGTCCAAGCGGCTCCTTGGAAATCACTTCCGGCAGAACGGTGAAAGCATCAGGTTCGGCAAGCTTCAGACGTTGCGCATAAAGTGCGGACGCGTCGGTCGTGTAAACATCACAGCGACCCGTTTCAAATGCCTTCAGGATGCCATCGGCAGAATCAATCACCACCGGTTCATACTTGATACTGTTGGCGCTGAAAAAATCAGCGGCGTTCTGTTCGGTGGTCGTGCCCTGCTCGGTGCAGACCGAAGCGCCGTCGAGCTTCAAGGCGCTATCGATACCCAGATCCTTACGGATCATGAAACCTTGACCGTCATAATAGGCGGTGCCGACGAAATGGATGCCCATGCCCGCATCACGCGAAAGCGTCCAGGTGGTCTGGCGCGAAAGCAGGTCGACCGTGCCGGATTGCAACGCCGTGAAGCGTTCCTTGGTCGAAAGCGGAATGAAGCTCACCTTGTCAGGATCGCCAAAGACTGCCGCCGATACCGCACGACAGAAATCAATATCGAAGCCGGTCCATTTGCCCTGATCGTCTGGCGACGAAAAGCCTGCAACGCCCTGACTGACGCCGCAATTGATCTTGCCGCGCTCCTTCACGGTCGAAAGCGTATCCGCCTGCGCCCCACTTTGAGCGGACATGGCAAAGCCCGCCGCCAATAACGAACCCAAAACTATTTTTTTCATTGTTCCTCCTCCCAGAGTTTCAGGCCAGAGTTTCGGCCCAGAATTTCGGCCCAGAATTTCGAAAAAGCCGATCCATTGCCCGGCAGCACGCCGCCGGGCTTGTTGTTTGTTCAGTTATCCGACTACGAACTACTTCAGTGCAGCCGCGAAGCTGTCCTCCAGAACGCTCAGCAGATGATCGGCATTGGCACGCGTGAAGATCATCGGCGGGCGCATTTTCAGGACATTGTCGAACGGACCTTCAGTCCCCATCAGAATGCCGCGTTCGCGCGCGCCATCATTGATCTTCTTGGCCAGAGCCGTTGCCGGTTCCTTGGTCTTGCGATCCGTGACCAGTTCGATACCGAGGAACAGCCCCTGCCCGCGCACATCACCGATGATATCGAAGCGCTTCTGCATCGAGCGGAACCCGTCGATGAGATAGTTGCCGATATCAAGCGCGTTGCGGCGCAGATCGTTGCGCTCAATGACATCCAGCACTGCCAGACCTGCCGCGCAGGAAACCGGATTGCCGCCAAACGTGTTGAAATATTCCATGCCATTGTTGAAACTGCTGGCTATTTCACGGGTCGTTACCACTGCCGACATCGGATGGCCGTTGCCGATAGGCTTGCCCATGGTGACGATATCCGGCACCACATCCTGCATTTCGAACGCCCACCAGTGGCTGCCGACACGACCGAAGCCAACCTGCACCTCATCCGCGATGCAGACACCACCAGCCGCCCGCACCATCGCGTAGACTTCCTGCAGATAGCCTTTCGGCAGGAAGACCTGACCGGCGACGCTCGGGATCGACTCGGCAATGAAATAGGCCGGGCCGCGTCCAAGGCTTTTGATGGCCTCGATCTGCTCGGCAATACTTTCAGCAAAGCGCTTGCCATGTTCTGCCAGCGGCCAATTTTCCGGCGCGCGGTAGCTGTCAGGGATGACGGCCTCAAACACGTGATCCGGACGTCCTTTGCCGCCCTTGCGCTTGTACTTGTAAGGGCTGAGATCGATCAGCTCCTGGGTCGTGCCGTGATAGGCCCAGTCGAGCACCAGCGCATCGCGCTGGCCCGAATGCGCGCGTGCCATACGCAGCGCCAGACTGTTCGCCTCACTGCCCGAGCAGGCAAACGAGGCCACCGTCAAACCTTCGGGCAAAGTCGCCGTCAGGCGCTCCGCATAGGAAACGATGTTGTCGTGCAGATAGCGCGTATTGGTGTTGAGGATTGCGGCCTGTCTGGCAATCGCCTCCACCACCTGCGGATGAGCGTGGCCGAGATGGCAGACATTGTTGAAGCAATCGAGATAGGCGCGGCCCCGATTGTCGATCAGCCATGCGCCTTCACCACGCACAAACTTGATCGGCTCGGAGTAGGAGATGGAGAGGTTCGGCAGCAGAATATCCTTGCGGGCGCTGACGATCTCGGCGCGCGTGCGACCGGTCTGGTGAAAGGCTTCCGCCGGAATATCGGCAAGAGCTGCGGCATCCGGGAAGATATCGGCCCAAACATCAAGATAGGCATGTTCGCCGACGCCCAGAATTTCCGCTGCCGTGAGGCCGGTATCCGTCGAAATCTGGAAATGGAGATGCGGTGTCCAACCTCCATTCTCGTGCATGTCGCCCATCTGGCCGACGAGATCACCGGCGGCCAGTTTCTGCCCCGGCTTCAGGCGGGACACAGCCTCATGCGCCATATGGCCCCAGAGCGTGATGAAAGGCGGGCAGCCTTCCGACTGATGTTCCAGCGCAATCAGGCCGCCGTAGCCAAGTGGCGCGGTCTCGATCTCGACGCTTTTCACAATAGCTGCAAGCGGCGTGTAGACGGGCGTGCCTGCAGGCATGAACAGGTCAAGGCCCAGATGGTGGACACGCCGCTCGCCTTCGACAAAGCGTGAACGAAACGCCTCATCGGTATAGACAGTACGCTTTTCGCCCCATGGACCGATGCCGAGCTGCACATGGTTGCGGGTGCAGAAATCATCCCACCAGGCGGTGGCTTCCTTTGGGCGCTGCCCGGCAGAATCGACCGTCATCACATGGGCCGGGTCGCCATAGGGCACCAGCGCCTTGGTCATGGTCGCCGGATGCGGGCGGACGATGGGGGCGAGGTTCTTTCGGTTGGCGCTGATCCAGTCACGCACTGCACCAGCACCGTCGACAGCATCGAAACCGCATGCCTTGCGCAGGATGGCGGTGGCGAAGCGCGCGTTCATGGCATCAAGCTTGTGCAGAAGCCGCCATGCAGGTGCTTCGCTGATCGCAAGATAAGGATTGTCGCCGGTCTTCTCGCGGCGCGAAGCCGACAGCGTGACGCTGGTGACGAGGCGCATCGCAATCAGATCGAATATGAGATCGATTTCCTGCGGCAAAAGCGGATATTTCGCATGGAACCCGGCAGCGAGGGCCGCAGCTGCACCAATCGGGTCGTCCATATCCAGAATGGAATAGGCAGCGGCAATTGCCACTTCGGCAACCAGAACGGTGTGAACCGCATCGCCGAAATCGATCAGCCCGGCAATACGTTCATTATCCTGCGGATCAACCAGCACATTCCAGTCATTGGCATCGCTGTGGATCACCTGTGCACGCTGGAGCGGCAGCTTCGGCGCGATATCGCGCTCGAAACGGACAAGGAAGCGCTCGACGACGGCGCGATCTTCCGGCTTGTCGATGAAATGCAGACGGTCACGCGCCCGTCCGGCGTGGCGCACATCCCAGTCAAAATCACGCAAGGCGCCCGGATGAATGAAGCCCTGCAAGGCGCGGTCCAGCTGCCCCAGCGCACCGCCCAGATTGTGCATCAGCGCCTTGGTGCGCCTGACCTCGGCCAGCGGCGTGCCCGGCAGCCAGCTTGCCACCCGCAGCGCATGGGGCTTGCCCTTTTCCTTTTCGATAGAGGCCAGCACCTCACCCGACAGGCTCGCCTTCAGGCGCGGTACGGCAAGCGCCGGATCAGCCTTGGCCAGATGCTGCAGCAGCGCGGTCTGGAATTCGCTTTCAACGCGCGGTTCGCTGGCATTCACGACCTTCAGAATCCAGTCCCCCGATCCATTGCCCGTCTTCAGCCGGAAATTGCGATCACGCTCGCTGTCGAGCGGCGAGGCACTCGCCGTCACGCCGAAATGAAGCTGGGCCAACACTTCAGCCTCTTGCGGAGAAAAATCGGGGGCGGGATGCGAAATATCGGTCATGGGAGGCGCTTCACGGGTTGAATATGAATGGGAAGTAACAGGATGAGCTTGGCATGTCCGCGATTTTCAGGCATCAGACAAGGCGTCGGTCAGACCGGCACTTTGCCGGAATGGACCGGCACATTTACGATAATACGAAAGAACCGACCATGCGGGAACTGGATGCGAAGGATCGCGAGATACTGGCCATTCTCTCCAAGGAAGCGCGCATTCCGCTGAAAACCCTGGCGGGACGCATCGGTCTTTCGCGCAGTGCAACCGGAGAGCGTGTCGCCAATCTTGAGAAAAATGGCGTCATTCGCGGTTACAGGGCAGACATCGGCCAGATCGACAGGAACGTCATCCGCGCCATGATTCTGGTCAGCCTCAAGCGTACACCGGCGCTTGGCCTTCTCGATGAGTTGGCGCGCCATGCCGAGGTGCGCCGGGTATCGTCGGTGAGTGGCCAGCTCGATTTGATCGTCGAGGTTGAAGTCCCCACCATAGACCGCCTCAACAGCCTGCGTGATCTCATCGCCACTCATGAAACTGTAGAGGATCTCACTACAGCAATCGTGCTTCGCCGGGATATCGAGCGCGAAACCGTCTGAAATTCAGTTATACAACTTTAGTTTGGACTACTACAATTTAAGGTAGACATTCTACCATAAGTCGAACATAACGCCTCCGGGTTGAAAAGGAGGGGACATGAAGACGCTTAATCTATTCATTATCGGGTTCGGCTTTACCGCACTCGTCATTACTTGCATTTTCGCCATTGGCGGCGGCACTATCTGATCAGTAACGAACGACAATCTCATTACAATATCATGCCCGTAGCAGGGGTTCCCCGAGGAAGATTGCTGAAGATTCGCGCACAGCGCGGATCATGAAATCGCTCAGCACCCGGATTCGCGGTGCAGCCACCACATCGATGTGACAGCTCATCCAATATTCACGCACCAGATGCATCTCGCGCGGCAGAACCGGAACCAATTCCGGATGCCGGCTGGCGATGAAGTAAGGCAGCACGCACAAGCCATAGCCAATCTGCGTGGCGATCAGTTGCGCATGAATACTGGAACTTTGATAGGTGCAGCGCTGCCCTGGCAGGATTTCGCGCATGTAATCAAGGCCCGGCGTGAAAACCATGTCGTCGATGTAACCAATGAACGGATGCCGGGCCATATCCTCGCGCGTCCTGATCGGCGGATGCCGCTCCAGATAATCGCGATGACCATAGATGAAGAGCCGATAAGGCGTCAGCTTCTCGCTGTGATAGGGCCCGGTACGCGGCATATGCAGCGTGATCGACAATTCCGCCTCGCGGCGCGACAGCGACATGATCTGCTGGATCGTCACCACTTCCACGAACAGGCTCGGATAGGATTGCGCCAGCACAGGCAGACGGTCGGCAAGAAAGAAATTGCCGAAACCTTCCAGCGTCGAGAGACGCACGACACCTGACAGCGCCGCCAGATTGCCGGTAGCCTCGGTCTGGAACTTCATCGCCTCGCGCTCCATGACCTCGGCAGAGTTCACCAGCCGTTCGCCGATGGGCGTCAGTAGATAACCGCGCGGATTGCGCTCGAAAAGCTTGGTCGCAAGGGCCTGTTCCAGCCGGTCGATCCGGCGCAGAACAGTGACATGGCTGGTGCGCAATTGCCGCGCCGCCGTGGAGAGCTGGCCGGTGCGCGCAACCGCCAGAAAATATTGCAGATCGTCCCATGTGAACTGCCGCATGCACCCCTCCCAAACAGTTGCAGTGGCCCCCGCCTCTCTATCTGTACGTTTTCGAACAGACGGTGTTCAAAAATTGTTGTTCGTGTACGCATTTGTCAATGCTACCGTTTCAAAAAGTAGCTCCGTCGAAAATGCCAGACAGGTTTGCGTCAGGAGCTGCAATAAAGAAAGAAACGCCCGGGGCGGAGGAACAAATCGGGCGGAAGCAGAGGGCGAACGGCACAGAGGAAAAGCCGTTTCCTGATCTCGAAAGACTGCTTCACTACAGCATTGGCCGGAAAATCGGAATCGATTTTCAGAAAGCACAATGCGTAGATTCAATAGTTTAGAGCGTCGTTTGTACGTCCGTAAGGATGCATGGCGCTCTGAAGAATGCCGTGCGGGTTTTCCGTGGCGGTTTTGGTGTTATTGGGAGGAGCACTTCATGAAATGTCTCGCACTTGCAACGGCAGCGCTTTTCGCCGCCACGGCTATCTCGTCGGCAGCGGAAATTTCCGACGGCAAGGTCAAGATCGGCATTCTGAACGATCAATCCGGCGTTTATGCCGACTTCGGCGGCAAATGGTCGTTCGAGGCTGCCAAGATGGCGGCTGAAGATTTCGGCGGCAAAGTGCTCGATGCGCCGATTGAGATCATCACGGCGGACCACCAGAACAAGCCGGACGTCGCCTCGAACATCGCGCGCCAGTGGTACGACACCGAGCAGGTCGATTCCATCATGGAACTGACAACCTCATCGGTCGGCCTCGCCGTACAGGCCCTGTCCAAGGACAAGAAGAAGATCACCATCAACACAGGTGCGGCCACATCGGAACTGACCGGCAAGCAGTGCACGCCTTATGGCTTCCATTGGGCCTATGACACCCATGCGCTTGCAGTCGGCACCGGCGGCTCGCTTGTGCAGCAGGGCGGCGATACCTGGTACTTCCTCACTGCCGACTATGCTTTCGGCTACTCGCTGGAAGAGCAGACAAGCAAATTCGTCGAATCCAAGGGCGGCAAGGTTCTGGGTTCCGTGCGCCACCCGCTGGCAACCACCGATTATTCCTCCTTCCTGCTGCAGGCACAGGCCTCCGGCGCCAAGGTGGTCGGCCTTGCCAATGCAGGTCTCGATACGTCCAACGCCATCAAGCAGGCGGCTGAATTCGGCATCGTTGCCGGTGGCCAGCGCCTCGCGGCCCTGCTCTTTACCCTGTCGGAAGTGCACGGTCTCGGCCTCGAAGCCGCTCAAGGCCTGACGCTGACCGAAGGTTTCTACTGGGATCGCGACGATGAATCGCGCGAATTCGGCAAGCGATTCTTCGAGCGCACGGGCCGTATGCCGAACATGGTTCAGGCAGGCACCTATTCCGCTGTCACTCAATATCTGAAGGCGATCAAGGAAGCCGGAACCGACGAAACCGAGGCCGTTGCCAAGAAGCTTCATGAAATGCCGGTCGAAGACGTCTTTGCCCGTCACGGCAAGGTCGGCGCCAACGGACGCATGATCTACGACATGTATCTGATGGAAGTGAAGAAGCCTGATGAAAGCAAGGCGCCTTGGGATTACTATAAGGTTCTTGCAACCATTCCCGGCGATCAGGCCTACATGAAGCCGGAAGAAAGCGGCTGCCCGCTGGTAACGCAGTAAAAAGAGGCTGGTTGAATGAACGCAGCAACTGGCAATATGACGGCCCTGCATGAAGCAGGGCCGAACGATGGCGGCTCATCCGGCAAGACCGTTCTGTCGGCACGAGGACTGGGCAAGTCTTTTGGCGGCTTTCATGCAGTCAAGAATGTCGACCTCGATGTGGAACATGCTCGTGTTCACGCGTTGATCGGCCCCAACGGCGCAGGCAAAACCACGGTTTTCAACCTCCTGACCAAGTTCTTGCAGCCATCGAGTGGCGAGATCACGCTTCTGGGCGAAACCATCACCAAGACCGATCCGGCCAAGGTGGCCCGCATGGGGTTGGTGCGCTCGTTCCAGATTTCGGCCACCTTTCCGCACCTGACCGTGCTGGAAAATGTAAAGGTCGCATTGCAGCGTCCCAATGGGCTTGCCACACAGTTCTGGCGCTCGCTGTCAGCACTCGACCGGCTCGACGCACAGGCCATCGAGCTTCTGGAGCGGGTCGGCCTTGCCGATGCCCGTCATGCGCTGGCCGCCGATCTGTCCTATGGCCGCAAGCGCGCGCTCGAAATCGCCACCACGCTGGCGCTCGATCCGAAGGTTCTGCTGCTCGATGAGCCGATGGCGGGCATGGGCCATGAAGATGTCCATACCATTGCCGCCCTCATTGCCGATGTGGCGAAGGATCGCGCGGTCTTGATGGTCGAACACAATCTCAAGGTGGTGGCCGACATTGCCCACCACGTCACGGTGCTGCAGCGCGGCGAAATTCTCGCCTCCGGCGATTATGCCACCGTCTCCAAGGACGAGCGCGTGCGCACCGCCTATATGGGAACCGAACATGAATAGAGGCCAACCGCTATTATCCGTGCGCGGGCTCAATGCCTGGTATGGCGAAAGCCATGCCCTGCACGGCGTCGACCTCGATATCTGGCCCGGCGAAACCATCACGCTTCTGGGCCGCAACGGCGTCGGCAAGACGACGACGCTGCGTGCCATCATGGGCATCATCCGCAAGCGCACCGGCACCATCACGCTCGACGGCAAGGACATCATGCGCGTGCCGCTGCATCGCATCGCCCATGCCGGTCTCGGTTTTGTGCCCGAAGAGCGCGGCATCTTTGCCACCTTGAGCGTGCATGAAAACCTGCTTTTGCCGCCTGTCGTCGCCAAAGGTAGTCAGGGCACGATGTCGCTTGACGAAATCTACGAACTCTTTCCCAATCTGCATGAGCGCCGTAACAGCCCCGGCACCAAGCTTTCGGGTGGCGAACAGCAGATGCTGGCAATTGCGCGCATCCTGCGCACCGGGGTCAAGGTGCTGCTGCTCGACGAGCCGACCGAAGGTCTTGCGCCCGTCATCGTGCAGCGCATCGGCGATGTGCTGGTGGAGTTGAAAAAACGTGGCATGACCGTGTTGCTGGTCGAGCAGAATTTCCGCTTCGCCGCCAAGGTCGCCGACCGCTTTTATCTCATGGATCATGGCGTGGTGACGGAAAACTTCCCCACCGCCGAACTGCCCGCCCGCATGGCGGCGCTCAACGAAGCGCTGGGGGTATGACACGATGACAATGATTTTTGGAATACCTTTGCAGGCACTTCTCGGGCAGCTGCTGGTCGGCCTCATCAACGGCTCCTTTTATGCCATGCTGAGTCTCGGCCTTGCCATCATCTTCGGGCTTCTGCGCATCATCAATTTCGCTCATGGCGCGCAATATATGCTGGGTGCCTTTGTCGGCTATCTGCTGTTGAGCTGGCTCGGCATCGGCTACTGGCCAGCGCTGATCCTCGCTCCGCTTATCGTCGGCCTTGGTGGCGCGATCATCGAGCGCGTGGCCCTGTCGCGGCTCTACAATCTCGATCCGCTCTATGGCCTGCTCTTCACCTTCGGCCTTGCCCTCGTGATCGAAGGCACGTTCCGCTATTATTATGGCGCTGCCGGTCAGCCCTATGCCGTGCCGCCTTCGCTTGCGGGCGGGCACAATCTCGGCTTCATGTTCCTGCCGAACTATCGCGCCTGGGTCGTCGTCGCCTCGCTTTTCGTCTGCCTCGGCACCTGGCTCCTGATCGAAAAGACCAAGCTCGGCGCCTATCTGCGCGCCGCCACCGAAAACCCGACACTGGTCAAAGCCTTCGGCATCAATGTGCCACTGCTCCTCACCTTCACCTATGCGTTGGGTGCGGCGCTTGCCGGTGTTGCGGGCATCATGGCCGCGCCGATCTATCAGGTCAGCCCGCTAATGGGGTCCAACATCATCATCGTGGTCTTTGCCGTGGTGGTCGTCGGCGGCATGGGCTCGATCCTTGGCGCCATCATCACCGGCTATGTGCTGGGGCTGGCGGAAGGCCTCACCAAGGTCTTCTACCCCGAGGCTTCCAGCATCGTCATCTTCGTCATCATGGCTATCGTCCTTCTGGTTCGACCCGCCGGACTGTTCGGGAAGGAGGCCTGATATGGCTGATACCGCTCTCAAGGCAACTGCGACCCCGCGCGACAGCAAAGCGCCTGCCGTCAACAGCCTCTCGATCATCGTGCTCGGCATTGCCCTCGTCGGGCTGCTAGCAGCCCCCTTCATGGTCTATCCCATCTTCCTGATGAAGATGTTGTGTTTTGCGCTGTTCGCCTCTGCCTTCAACCTTCTGTTGGGCTATACTGGCATTCTGTCCTTCGGCCATGCAGCCTTCTTCGGCGGCGCGGCCTATATCACGGCCCATACGGTGAAAATCTGGGGCGTCACGCCGGAACTCGGCCTCGTACTCGGCGTTCTCGCCGCAGCCGCCCTTGGCCTCGTCATCGGTTATCTCGCCATTCGCCGTCAGGGCATCTATTCGACGATGATTACGCTGGCATTGGCGCAGATGTTCTTCTTCTTCTGCCTGCAAGCCACCTTCACCCATGGCGAAGACGGATTGCAGGGCGTGCCGCGTGGATATCTCTTCGGCATCATCGACCTCAACCAGCCGATGAACATGTATTATTTCGTGCTGGCCGTGTTCGTCCTTGGTGTCTTCGTTATCTGGCGCATCATCAATTCGCCCTTCGGCATGATCCTGAAGTCGGTACGCGAAAACGAGAACCGCGCGGTTTCGCTCGGCTATTCCGTCAACCGCTACAAGCTTGCAGCCTTCGTCATGTCGGCAGCACTCGCGGGTCTTGCAGGCGGCCTGAAGGCGCTTGTCTTCCAGTTTGCAACGCTGACCGATGTCGGCTGGCAGATGTCGGGCGAAGTGATCCTCATGACGCTTCTGGGCGGTATCGGAACACTCATAGGCCCCATCGTCGGCGCTGCCTTCGTCGTCGCGCTGCAGAACTATCTCGCAACATCCGACTTCCCGGTAACGATCGTGACGGGCGTCATCTTCATGGCATGCGTCCTCCTCTTCCGTAAGGGAATCGTAGGCGAGTTCTATGCATCGCGAATTGGAAAGAAACTCTTCGGCTAACCAACATTTCGGGAGCCGCACGCTCGTTCGATAGCGGCTCCGCCTTTTACTGGATATGAGATCATGACCGACACCTACGATTACATCGTGGTTGGCGCGGGCACGGCAGGTTGCGCCCTCGCGAACCGGCTTTCCGCAGACCAGAATCGCTCCGTGCTGCTGCTGGAGGCAGGCGGAAAGGACAATTACGCCTGGATCCACATCCCGGTCGGCTATCTCTATTGCATCGGCAATCCACGCACCGACTGGTGCTTTACCACAGAGGCCGAGCCGGGGCTGAACGGTCGTTCGCTCGGCTATCCGCGCGGCAAGGTGCTTGGCGGCTGCTCGTCGATCAACGGCATGATCTATATGCGCGGTCAGGCCCGCGATTACGATCTGTGGCGTCAGGCCGGATGCGAAGGCTGGGGCTGGGACGATGTCCTGCCACTCTTCAAGAAATCGGAAGATTATTTTGCAGGTGCCAGCGATCTGCATGGCGCGGGCGGCGAATGGCGCGTCGAGAGCGCTCGCCTGCACTGGGATATTCTGGATGCCTTCCGCGATGCAGCCGTCTCGGCGGGCATCCCCGCCACCGACGATTTCAATCGCGGCGACAATGAAGGCGTGTCCTATTTCAAGGTCAACCAGAAGCGCGGCATTCGCTGGAACACGGCCAAAGCCTTTCTGCGCCCGGCATTGGATCGCAAGAACCTCACCGTCGAAACCGGTGCGCATGTGCGCCGCATCGAGATCGAGGAGTTGCGTGCCACCGGCGTCACCTTCGACCAGAACGGCACCACCCGCACGGTGAAGGCAAAGCGTGAGGTCATTCTTGCTGCCGGTGCGGTCGGCTCGCCGCAAATTCTCGAATTGTCGGGCATCGGGCGCGGCGACGTGCTGCAGCAAGCGGGCATTCCGATCAAGCTGGAGCGCAGGCAACTCGGCGAAAACCTGCAGGATCACCTGCAATTGCGCTGCGCATACAAGGTTACCGGTATTCCGACGCTCAACGAAAAGGCAAGCAAGCTTGTCGGCAAGGCAATGATCGGGCTGGAATATCTGCTGCGCCGTTCGGGGCCTATGTCCATGGCGCCAAGCCAGCTCGGCGTCTTCACCCGCTCCGACCCGTCCTACGAGACCGCCAATCTGCAATATCACGTGCAGCCGCTCAGTCTGGAAAAATTCGGCGAGGCTGTGCACCCCTTCCCTGCCTTCACGGCAAGCGTGTGCAATCTGCGCCCCGACAGTCGCGGCTCGATCCACATCAAGTCACCGGATCATCGTTCACAACCGGCAATCAGGCCGAATTATCTCACCACCGAAAGCGACCGCCGCGTTGCCGCCGACGCAATCCGCATCACGCGCCATATCGTGGCACAGGCTCCATTGCAGAAGTTCCGCCCCGAGGAATTCAAGCCCGGCCCTGCTTACGAAACGCAGGAGCAGCTGGAAAAGGCGGCGGGCGATATCGGCACCACGATTTTCCATCCGGTCGGCACCTGCCGCATGGGGCAGGATGCGGAAGCAATCGTCGATCCGCGCCTGCGCTTCAATGGCATTGCGGGCCTGCGCGTTGCCGACGCCTCGGTCATGCCGACCATCACTTCCGGCAACACCAACTCGCCGACTCTCATGATCGCCGAGAAGGCCGCACAGATGATTATCGCCGATAACCGCTAGAACCAGATTTCCGAGTGCCCGGTCAGCGGAAATGGCAATCCGCTCACCGTCTCGTGAACGCAATTTCGGCATCATGGCTTCGGCAAATTCTGAAATAATTTTCCTTGTTTATTGCCTGACAAAAGGGAATTATCGGCAACAAGGTGGGCAGGGGGAGAAAGATCATCTCAAAAGATCGCTTTCCGGGACCGGCTCTCCAAAGTTTTTAAACAAGGAAAACAAAATGTCGTCAGTCCTTTCCCGCTACACGCTGACCCGTCGCGCCGGTCTGAAAGCCCTTCTCTTCACCGCAGCCGCACTGACTGTCGGCTTCGCGTCGGCACCGAGCCACGCAGAAGACAAGACCATCAAGGTCGGCATCATGGGCGGTGAAGACGAAGACGTCTGGAAAGTCGTTGCCGAAGAAGGCAAGAAGCACGGCCTCAACATCGAGCGCGTGACCTTCAACGATTACAACCAGCCGAATGAAGCTCTGGAACGCAAGGAAATCGACGCCAACGCCTTCCAGCACAAGCCTTATCTCGATGAGCAGGTCAAGCAGCACGGCTACAAGATCAGCGTCGCCGGCTACACCGCCGTCTGGCCGATCGGCATTTATTCGCGCAAGCACAAGAGCCTTGACGAACTGAAGGAAGGCGCGGTCGTCGGCGTGCCGAACGATCCGTCAAACGAAGGCCGCGCCCTTCGCGTTCTGGAAGAGAAAGGCCTCATCAAGCTGAAGCCGGATGCAGGCATTCTGGCCACCCCGATCGACATCGTTGAAAACCCGAAGAAGCTTGAGATCAAGGAACTCGACGCCGGTGTTGTCGGCCGTTCCATCGATGACCTCGATGCAGCCATCGTGAACAACGATTGGGCAGCAAAGGCAGGCCTCAAGAAGGAAGAGGCAATCGGCTGGGAATCGAAGGAAAACAACCCGTACAACAACTTCATCGCGGTCCGCACCGAAGATGAAAACGCCGAATGGGTGAAAAACCTCGTGGCTTCGTTCCAGAACGACGCCGTGAAGGCCGAAATCGACCGTGCCTACAAGGGCACCGGCATCCCGGCCTGGAAATAATCGCTTTTGAAGCTTGAAAGACCGCGCCGGAACCGTTTCCGGCGCGGCTTTTATTGACGTACCGACAAAAATTGCCCTAAAGCATCGCCACAGCAAAAGCTGATGGCTTGAGCGAGGCATCATCCTTCCTTGAACCTTAATAAAACAGCCGCTGTTCGCAGCGGCCTATCCAGACATAGAAGAAACGACCGTGACCATTGAAAAGCCACCCGCCACATCAGCGCCCATCGTCGAGATGAAAGACGTGCGCCGAATGTTCGGCGATACGGCAGCTATCAATGGCGTTTCGCTTTCCGTCGCGCGCGGCGAAATTCTCGGCATCATCGGTCGCAGCGGCGCGGGCAAGTCCACGCTGATCCGTTGCGTCAACGGCCTTGAAAAGCCGGACGCCGGTTCGATCCTGATCGAAGGTCGCGAAATCACTGGTCTTGGCGAAGACGCACTGCGCCCCTTGCGCCGCCGCATCGGCATGGTGTTCCAGCATTTCAATCTGCTTTCGGCCAAGACGGTTGCGGAAAACATCGCTTTGCCGCTGAAGATCGCGGGCAAGCCGAAGGCCGAACGCGCCAGGCGTGTCGCGGAACTTCTGGAACTGGTCGGCCTTTCCGACAAGGCAAAGCATTATCCAGCCCAGCTTTCCGGTGGTCAGAAGCAGCGCGTCGGCATTGCCCGCGCCCTTGCTGCCGAACCGGCTGTGCTGCTTTCGGACGAAGCGACATCCGCGCTCGACCCGGAAACCACGCAGTCCATTCTGGCGCTGCTGAAAGACATCAACACCAAGCTCGGTCTCACCATCCTGCTCATCACGCATGAGATGGAAGTCATCCGCCGCATTGCCGACCGCGTCATCGTGCTCGACCACGGCGCTATCGCCGAGGAAGGTCCGGTCTGGAAAGTCTTCGCCAATCCGCTATCGCCCGTCACGCAAAGCATGTTGCAGGTGCTGACGCCGGAACTGCCTGCCGTCTGGCGCGACCAGCTGGAAAAATCCGGCGCCCTCGCCGTGCTGAAGGTAAAGCTGTCGGGCGCAGCCGCAAAAGGCGCCTTCTTCAACGATGTGACAGTGACCACCGGCCTTGTGCCGCAACTGATCCATGGCGGCATGGACACGATCCAGGGAGAGCCAGTCGGCACGCTCTTCATCAGCCTGCCCGCTGAGGACAAAGCGAAGTTCGACGCCGCAATCACCTATCTCAACACCCATGCAGACGCCACGGAGGTACTCGGCTATGTCTCAGGCGATGCTTGATCTTCTCTGGCGCTCCTTCTGGGAGACCATCATCATGACCGGCTTTTCGAGCCTGATCTCGCTTGTCGTCGGTCTGCCGCTCGCACTCATCATGATCCTGACTGAACGGGGTGGCCTCGCACAGAACCTGACGCTGAACACGATCCTCGGCGCCATCATCAATGGCTTCCGCTCGGTTCCGTTCATCATTCTGCTGGTGGCGCTCATTCCCGTCACGCGCTTCATCGTCGGCACGTCCATCGGCACATGGGCCTCCATCGTGCCGCTTTCCATTGCCGCTATTCCCTATTATGCGCGTATTGCGGAAGTGTCGTTGCGTGAAGTGGACCACGGCCTCATCGAAGCCGCGCGCTCCATGGGTGCAAACCGCTGGACCATCGTGCGCGAAGTGCTGGTTCCGGAAGCCCTGCCGGGCATCATCGCGGGCTTCACGGTCACGATCATCACTCTGGTCGGCGCATCGGCAATGGCGGGCGCCATCGGTGCTGGCGGTCTCGGCGATCTTGCCATTCGCTATGGCTATCAGCGCTTCGAGACGCAGATCATGATCGCAGTCGTGATCATCCTCATCATCATGGTTTGCGGCATCCAGTGGATCGGCGACCGGCTGGTGAGCCGTCTGGACAAGCGCAACCTGCGCGCCTGACCCTTTACTGGTCCGCTTATCTTTTCCTCTCGCGGAAACCCGCTTCCAGCGTGTTTCCGTCGGGATCGAAGACCAGTGCCGCGTAATAGCCCATCTCTTCCGGTCCCTGATAGCCGGGGCCGCCACTATCCCTGCCGCCTGCCTTCAGCGCGGCCTCATGAAACGCCTCCACCGCCTCGCGGCTTCCGGCTGTAAACATCAGGTGCAGGCGGTCGCCGGGCTTGCCCTCGCCAGCGCCTGCCCCATCGTGGCTGCCATGGATCCACAGAAACGGAACCGGCGCCCGCTCTCCCCCACTGACGAAGAAACCGCTGCCTGATCGGGCAATGACCTCCAGGCCAAGTTCGGGCATACAGCTTTCGTAAAAGGAAAGGCTGCGATTGACGTTACGGGCTTTGAATCCGATGTGATCGAAGAGCGACATAAGATTCAATATATCGCGGCCAACTATAAAGAAAAGCGGCGCTTTCGATTTTGGAAAACGCCGCTATCACTCTTCAATTCTTGATAAGATCGAAGGTTATCCGCGTGTGCGGGCCAGACCGTCTTTTGCAGGCTGGTATTTCGGATCAAGCTGTACCGCGCGCGAATAGGAATTTGCAGCCTTGGCCTTGTCGCCATTGTGCTCGTAGACAAGCGCCTGATTGGCCCAGCTTTCCGCAATATTCTGATCGAGCGTAATGGCTGTGTTGAAATCGTCGAAGGCATTGTCGTAGTCGCCGAGCGCCACATAGGAAATGCCGCGACCGTTATAAGGTTCCGGCGCCGTGGAATTGAGCGAAATTGCCTTGGAGAAATCCTCGATGGCCTGCTTGTGCTGGCCCTTGGCCTGATAGATCAGGCCGCGATTATGGTAGGCGCGACCGTCGGTGGTCTGCAGGGCAATAGCCTGATTGAAGTCGCTGAGCGCCTGATCAAGACGACCGGCCTGACGATAGACATTGCCGCGCCCGATATAGGCAGCGTCATATTGCGAATTTAGCTGGATGGCCTTGCTGTAATCCTGCACGGCCTTGGTGCTGTCACCCATATAGCGATAGACCAGCGCGCGGTTGGCATAGGCCTGATAGAAATTCGGATTGAGCGCTATTGCCTGATCAAAATCGCGCAGCGCTTCCTTGTAGCGCCCGGACTTGCCATAGGCGGAACCACGCACATTGTAGCCTTCCGGATCGCGCGGATTGCTCTGGATCACGCTTGTCAGCGAACTGATGTTCTCGCTCGACCCCTGCGCCTTATCGACAGTGCTGAGTGCGGTGGTTGTGGAGCTTTGGCAGCCAGCAACGGTCAAAGCCAGAAGTGCGGCGGCAATGAGAAGGCCGTTTCGACCTGTTCCAGACGATTGCATCATCTTCAAGCGCGTGGGCAACGACTGCATTCCTTTCAGCTCGCATAGGGGCGCAAGGCCCTTCTGCCTCTTTTCCATCCCGTGCCAGCCCGGTTTCCGGAGCTAACTCATGCCGGGCTATTCTGTCTGTTACGGTACTATACTGGTCTCAACCAGCAGATAAAAACAGCAAAAAGGCGGCATGTTCTTAAGCTTGGCTTGCCTTCGGATAGCCCGCCTGACAGTTGAATATCCTAATTATTTGTTTTTACACATAATGGTGTGCAAGAAGTCCAGAAACTTTTCGTAACGCTGCATTAAAAATAGAGGCTCGAAGTTATGAAAATACATCCAGTGGTCTGATTCCGACATTTGCATCCCTCGGATATAAGCGCTGAGCAAATGTCGGAATCAAAAAGACCACTAGTAACTTTATGTATCTAGTGGATTTTTCGAATTTGACGTTTGAAACGGGATTAATGTCGGACGGGTATCAAACGTCAAATTCAATCCACTAGCCGACATAAAATCGTTTCACACTGCACGGGAAACATCTCAAATATCTGAAGTCAAAACGTGCAAAATCCGGCGCAAGCTGAAGCCAGCACCGGAAAGCAAAAAAGGCGCTGTCCAGCAGCGCCTGTTTTCAAGGTCGATCAGCGAGCGCCCGGACGGCCGCCGATGAGGCCTTCACGCTGAGCGCGCTTACGGGCCAGCTTGCGTGCACGACGAACGGCTTCTGCCTTTTCGCGAGCGCGCTTTTCGGACGGCTTTTCATAGTGGCCGCGCATCTTCATTTCGCGGAAGATACCTTCGCGCTGCATCTTTTTCTTGAGAGCGCGGAGAGCCTGATCAACATTATTATCGCGGACGAGTACCTGCACGTGTATTCCCGTATCGGTTAGAATTTCGGTTAAGCCTGAGGCCGTTAGGGGGTCTTTTAACGATTTCAGCCGGTCTGACCGGCCGAGCAACGCCCAAAGGCTCCCAAGCTTCGCAACGGATACGCTGCAAATTGGTCGTGGCTAATACCAGAAAGAGCCCACCCTGTCCACCTCAAGATGCAACTTTGCCCACCGGCTTGCGTGAAATACCGGCTTGCACACGAATTACTATGGCCGCAACCGCGCGAATAGGCTATGCGGCACGCGTTTCCCGCATAATTCGGCCTCAATAGCTATGCATAGCATTTTGCCAGCAAACCGATAATGCCTCCTCTCAATTTATCCGATTCTCCTGATGTCCCTCCGCAAACGACTCGTTATCCAGTTCACAGGCTATGAAGGCCTGCACCCGAAAGCCGTCCGCGTGCGCCACGCGCAGGCCCTGAAGGATTTCGACCGCCTGTGGAAGGCAAAGACCAAGCTTCCGCCCATGACCGAGGAGCCTGACGATTGCGGCACGACCACTGCCGTCACCGTGGGCAATGGCTGGCAGACGGAAACCGAATTCTGCCAGTTCGGCACTGCGGATATTTTTGACGATTACGCCGCGCGCTCCACACCGAAGCGGATGCTGACCGGCTTTCACGCATTCCTGAACATCCTCTTCACCGGAACGCTGTGGCGCTATCTGACGACGAGCTGGCGCTTTGTCCTGTTTTTCCTGTGGCCATTTCTGCTGTCGCTGGCGATTCTGACTATCGCTGCCTTGCTCGCTTTCACACCGATGGCAGCAGGCCTTTCCGCGCTGCATCTCTTGTGGTCGGTTCCGCTTGCCGCCGTCGTCGCAACCCTGCTCGTGCGCAAACCCGGCGACCGGTTTTTCATGTCCTATCTGCTCGACGACTGGTCTGCGGCCTATGATCGTATCCACGGGCGCAACGAGAAGCTCAACCAGCGGCGCAAGGCTTTTGCGGAAGCCCTGAAGCAGAAGATCGAAGCCAGCAATGCCGATGAGGTCATCATCGTTGCGCATAGTCTTGGCACGGTTCCAGCCGTGGAAGCGCTTGCCGATCTGCAGCGCGAGCGTCCCGATCTTCTGGCAAAACAGCCCGTGTCGCTGCTCGCCATCGGCTCATGCCTGATGATGATCGCCCTTCACCCAAAGGCAAAGTCGCTACGCGAGGACGCGCGCGTGGTGATCGAGGAAAGCCCGGTCCTGTGGTCGGAATTCCAGGTGCTGACCGACATTATCCACTTCTACGGCTCGAACCCGGCCAAGGTTCTGAAGCTAGAGACCACCAACCCGCCGCTTATCAACCGCATCCGCTTCAAGAACGTGCACAGCGAAAACCGCTACAAGCGGTCGAAGGGCAATTTCTTCCTGATGCATCTGCTTTACATGCGCGGGGCGGAGAAGAAGAACTTCTACGATTTCGGCATGTTCCTGCACGGCCCGTTCTTCTTCCGCGAGCTGATGACCGAACACAAAGGAAAAGCCGCCCCTCTCGATGAAGAAGGACGGCTTCCAGTTCGACATAGCGAAGCGGCTTGAACTGCTTAAGCCTCCGACGGCTCCACGACGGCAATCGTCAGCCAGGTGGCCGTCAGCGCAGGCTTCAGCGAGTTTTCGATTTCCAGCGTCACATCATAATGATTGACCACGCGACCTGACGGGCGGATATCCGCATCCGCCAGCTTGAAGCGGGCGCGCACGCGGGCGCCGGTCTTGACTGGCGACATGAAGCGCAGCTTGTCGAAGCCGTAATTGATGCCCATCGTAGCACCTTCCAGCATCGGAAGCGCTTCGTAAGCCAGCGTAGAGAGTAGCGACAGCGTCAGGAAGCCATGCGCGATGGTGCCGCCAAACGGCGTTTCCTTGGCGGCGCGTTCCGGGTCGACATGGATGAACTGATGATCGTCGGTCGCATCTGCGAACTGGTTGATCATTTCCTGCGTGACTTCGCGCCACTCGGAACATCCGACTTCCGTGCCGATTGCCTCGCGCAACTGGTCGAGCGTGATTGCGTCTTTCATTCGCTGGCTATTCCTGCTGATGTGATTTGCCTTGTGTTTAACCAATAAAGCCTGGTGTCTGAATCAAAAAGTGGCAGGCCATGGCGAAAATGGTGATTTCGAGAACCGGAGCGCAATGTACTTAAATGTACATGAGCACCGGAAGCGCAGAAATTGCCATTTGCAGTCCGGCATGGCGACTTTTGGATCAGACACTCAGGCGGCAACCAGAATTTCCCGTGCTATATCATCCCAGTGCGAGAAAACCCTATGCGCCCCCCTGCCCGTCAATTTTTCGGCGTGCCCGGTATAAGTATGTCCGCCGCCCGTATAGCCGAATGCCGTCATGCCTGCCGCGATAGCGCCTTCGACACCGAAGGGAGAATCCTCGATCACCACGCAACGCGCCGGATCGATGCCCATCTTGTCGGCTGCAAACAGGAACAGGTCTGGCGCCGGCTTGCCGCGCTTGACCATGCTGGACGAGTAAACGGCATCGCCGAAATAATGGCTGATGCCGGTCTTTTCCAGGCTGAACGCGATACGCTCCGGCTGCGACGACGATGCAACGCAACGCTTTTGCGGCAGATCGCGCAGGAAATTGGCAATGCCGATGGTTGGCTGCAGAGCCTCCGCGAACAGGATTTTCGTCTCGGGCCAGAATTGGCTGGTGGCCTCCTCCGGCAGACGGTGCCCGGTCATGTCCTCAATCATCTTCATGATATCGGCCTGCTTCATGCCGATGCCCTTGGCGACCGTTCCTTCCGGCAGCTTCATGCCGTGATTGGCATAGACCTGCTCGAAAGCCAGACAGGAAAGCGGCTCGCTATCGACAAGAACGCCGTCACAGTCGAAGATCACGAGATCGAAAGGGGATACGCTGCTCATTTTGGCTCCAGTGGCCCACTAAAGGGATGCATATTTTGTCGCGCAGTTTGGGGATGCGCGTCTGTCAGTGTTGATATAGAGACTGTTCATCCAATACGCATCTATAACAACATAAGCGTGACAAAATTACCGCGAAGAAGCGGCCTTGAAGTTTTGCGGAGAGTTTCATGACGACAAATGTGGCACTGGTAGGACTGGCGCGCGATCTCGCAGCGCGAGCGGAAACCGGCAAGCCGATCCGCATCGGTCTGATTGGCGCTGGCGAAATGGGCACCGACATCGTCACGCAGGTGGCGCGGATGCAGGGCATCGAAGTCGGCGCTCTTTCTGCCCGCAGACTGCCCAACACTTTCAAAGCTGTCCGCACCGCCTATGGCGACGAGGAAAACGCGCGAGAAGCCCGCACAGAATCCGCAATGACCAGCGCCATCGAAAGCGGCAAGATCGCCGTCACCGATGACAATGACCTGATCCTTTCCAACCCGCTGCTCGATGTCATCATCGATGCGACTGGTATTCCGGAAGTGGGGGCTCAGACCGGCATCAAGGCCATCCGTAACGGCAAGCACCTCGTCATGATGAATGTCGAGGCGGATGTCACCATCGGGCCCTACCTCAAGGCCGAGGCCGACAAGCACGGCGTGATCTATTCCCTTGGCGCGGGCGACGAGCCGTCATCCTGCATGGAACTGATCGAGTTCGTTTCCGCCATGGGGCACAAGGTCGTGGCCGCTGGCAAAGGCAAGAACAATCCGCTCAATTTCGACGCGATCCCAGACGATTATCAGGAAGAAGCCGACCGCCGGAATATGAATGTCCGCCTGCTGGTGGAGTTCGTCGATGGTTCCAAAACGATGGTTGAAATGGCGGCCATCGCCAATGCAACCGGCCTTGTGCCGGATATTGCGGGCATGCATGGCCCCAAGGCAGCCATTGACGAGCTGAACCGCACTTTGATTCCGAAGGAAGACGGCGGTGTTCTGAACAAGACCGGCGTGGTCGATTATTCCATCGGGCGCGGCGTGTCGCCCGGTGTCTTCGTCATCGCCAAGATGGAACATCCGCGCCTTGTCGAACGTCTGGAAGACCTGAAGATGGGCAAAGGCCCCTACTTCACCTTCCATCGGCCTTTCCACCTCACCTCGCTGGAAGTACCGCTCACCGTCGCTCGTGTCGTGCTGCACGGCAAGACCGATATGGTGCCGCTGCCAAAGCCTGTGGCGGAAGTCTGCGCCGTCGCCAAGAAGGACTTGCAGCCCGGCGATCATCTGGATGCCATCGGGCAATATTGCTACCGCTCGTGGATCATGACGACGCCTGAAGCGCATGCGGCCAAGGCCATCCCCTGCGGCCTGCTCCAGAACGGCACGGTCATCGCGCCGATCAGGAAGGGCGAACTCATCACCTATGCCAATGCGGCACCGCAGCCGGGCTCCAAGATCGCCGAACTGCGCGCGTTGCAGGACAAGATGATCTACGGCTGAAGCCCGATCGAAAACTCAAACAAAAAGGCGGCTCGAAGCCGCCTTTTTGTTTTCCAACCGGGCACCCCGGCCTTATGAGATTCGGGGAAATGGCGTGCCGAAAATGGTGAGGTTCGAGAACCAGAGCGGAGTGTACTTAACGTACATGAGCACCGGAAGCGCAGAACCGCGCCATTTGCAGGCCGCCAGAACCCGAATATCGAAGGCCTAGTGATCGAGGGCTTTCACAATACTCTCCACCATCTTCTTCGCATCGGCGAAGAGCATCATGGTGTTGTCGCGGAAGAACAGTTCGTTTTCCACGCCCGCATAGCCGGAGCCCATGCCGCGCTTGATGAACAGAACCGTGCCAGCCTTGTCGACATCGAGGATCGGCATGCCGAAGATCGGTGACTTCGGATCGGTCTTCGCCGCCGGATTGGTGACGTCGTTCGCGCCGATCACGAAAGCCACATCGGCCTGCGCGAATTCCGAATTGATGTCTTCCAGCTCGAACACTTCATCGTAAGGCACGTTGGCCTCGGCCAGAAGCACGTTCATATGGCCCGGCATACGACCGGCCACCGGATGGATGGCGTATTTGACTTCCACGCCTTCGGCCTTGAGCTTGTCGGCCATTTCACGCAGCGCGTGCTGGGCCTGCGCCACCGCCATGCCATAGCCCGGCACGATGATGACCTTGGAAGCGTTCTTCATGATGAAGGCCGCGTCGTCGGCAGAACCCTGCTTGACCGGGCGCTGTTCGACCTCGCCAGCCGGACCGCCGGACGTATCGCCGCCAAAGCCGCCGAGAATGACCGAGATGAACGAACGGTTCATGCCCTTACACATGATGTAGGACAGGATCGCGCCCGAAGAGCCGACCAGCGCGCCGGTGATGATCAGCGCCAGATTGCCGAGCGTGAAGCCGATGCCTGCCGCTGCCCAGCCCGAATAGGAATTGAGCATGGAGACCACGACCGGCATGTCTGCGCCGCCGATTGGCACGATGATCAGCACGCCGAACACCAGCGACAGAAGCACGATCAGCCAGAACACGAAATGGCTTTCGGTGTTTACCAGCACAACGACCAGCAACACGATGGCTGCGGCCAAAGCGGCGTTGATGACATGACGTCCCGGCAGCATGATCGGCTTGCCCGACATGCGACCATCAAGCTTGAGGAAGGCGATGATCGAGCCAGTGAAGGTGATTGCGCCGATGGCCACGCCCAGCGACATTTCGATCAGCGCCTGACCGTGGATCTGGCCCACTTCGCCGATACCGAAGGAATGCGGCGAGTAAATTGCGGCAGCGGCCACGAGAACGGCGGCAAGACCGATCAACGAGTGGAACGCGGCAACAAGCTGCGGCATGGCCGTCATGGCGATGCGGCGTGCGATGACGGCACCGATACCGCCGCCAATGGCGATGCCGACCACGATGAGAGCCAGACCGCCGAAGCTTGGACGCGCCAGCAGAAGCGTGGTGACGATGGAAATCGCCATACCGATCATGCCGTACATATTGCCCTGACGGCTGGTCGTCGGATGCGACAGGCCGCGCAGCGCCAGAATGAACAACACGCCGGAGACGAGATAAAGGAAGGCTGCGAGATTAACGCTCATAATGGTTCAGCCTCACTTTTCTTTTTTCTTGTACATGGCGAGCATGCGCTGGGTGACCAGGAAGCCGCCGAAAATGTTGACGCTCGCCAGAATGAGCGCAATGAAACCGAAGCCGGTTGCCCAGCCCGAAAGCGAAAGGCCGACGGCCAGAAGCGCGCCCACCACGATCACCGATGAAATGGCGTTTGTGACGGCCATCAGCGGCGTGTGCAGTGCAGGCGTGACCGACCACACAACATAGTAGCCGACGAAAATCGACAGGATGAAAATCGCAAAGCGGAACACGAACGGATCGATCGCACCGCCCGATGCGGCATGTGCGGCAGCCGCTGCTGCATCACCCAGACCGCCTGCATTTTCCGCTGCCTGCCTTACGGCATCTGCCGCCTGATTAAGGCCCTCAAGGGCTTTGTCGAGATTTGTATCGGCCATTATGCCTCTCCTCCATCAACTGGAGACTTGGGGGAAGACGTCGTCTTCGGCGCCTTTGCAGGTGCTTTTTTGGCAGGCTTGGCAGCCGCCTTCGGCGCCGCTGCCTTTGCTGCCGGTTTTTCCGCTTTCGGTTTCGGCGCGGCCTTTGGCTTTGCAGCCTTTTCAGCGACAGCCGGAGCCGCTGCTGTCTCAGCCGTGGCGAACGCCGGATGCAAGATCTTGCCCTGATGGGTCAGAAGCGTAGCCTTGACCAGCTCTTCTTCCGGGTCGATTTTCAGGACCTTGGCTTCCTTGTCGACCAGCGTTTCGACGAAGGCGATCAGGTTGCGTGCATAAAGCTGCGATGCGCTCGCGGCGATGCGGCCCGACACATTGAGGTGACCGACGATCCTGACGCCGTTCACGTCAGCGATCTCGCCTGCAACTGCGCCTTCGACATTGCCGCCGCGCTCGACCGCGAGATCGACCAGCACGGAACCCGGACGCATGGAAGCAACCATTTCCTTGGAAACCAGACGCGGCGCCGGACGCCCCGGAATGAGCGCCGTTGTGATGACGATATCCTGCTTGGCGATATGGTCGGCAACAAGTGCGGCCTGCTTCGCCTGATATTCCTTCGACATTTCCTTGGCGTAGCCGCCGGAAGTTTCCGCAGCCTTGAACTCTTCGTCCTCAACGGCGATGAACTTCGCGCCGAGCGAAGCAACCTGCTCCTTGGCGGCGGGGCGAACGTCGGTTGCCGTCACGACAGCACCGAGACGGCGCGCCGTTGCAATGGCCTGAAGACCGGCAACGCCTGCCCCCATAACGAACACTTTGGCGGCAGGCACGGTGCCCGCTGCCGTCATCATCATCGGCATGGCGCGGTCATAGACTTCCGCCGCATCGATCACCGCCTGATAACCGGCGAGGTTTGCTTGGCTCGACAAGACGTCCATCACTTGAGCACGGGTGATGCGCGGCATGAACTCCATCGTGAAAGCGGAAATGCCAGCCTTGGCAAGGGCCGCTACAGCGTCTTCATGGCCGTAGGGATCAAGCATGGCGAAAAGCGCTGCGCCCGATTTATACCCTTTGAGTTCCGCATCCGTCGGACGCCGCACCTTGAGTACCACATCCGCCGTTTTGGCATCCGCCACTGTGCCGATGCGGGCACCGGCTGCCGTAAACTCGGCATCGGGAATGCGCGATTTCTCGCCAGCGCCTTTTTCCACCACAACGTCGAAACCGAGCGCGATGAACTTCTTCACCGTCTCCGCCGACGCAGCAACGCGGGTCTCGCTGGGGTCACTCTCTTTCGGGATAAATAACGTCTGGGCCAAGCTGGTTTCCCTTTCGTGGCGTTCTTCCGGGGTTCCCCCGGTCAGGCGGCATTACGGGCTTCCGGGAAGAAGCCCTTTTAGAGCGCGTTTCGAACTGATTGAATCAGATCGAAACGCGCTCTAACTATTGTTTTGTAACGCGCATCTGGTCCGAAAACCGTTTCACACTTTTCGGGATGCGCTCTAAAAATGAACTACAGACATGCATAAACCCTCGGCACGGTACCCCATGCCAAGGCATTCGATCAAATCGTGCGGGTTAATCCCGGTTCAGCACCAAAGCTGCATCGTGCGCCACCGGTTGGTCTCCATCCGGCGGCGAAAGGATGCGCTAGAGGATGAACCAGGCAGCGACACAAACTAGAATGAAAAGAACGGTCGCGGAGAAGAAACCACCAGCAAAAAAGCCGAACGCCATGGCAATCATAAGGGCGACGAGCGCCACCGTGCCCCATTTAACCAGGCCCGTGAAACCGGCATAAGTTTTCTCATGCTCGGAATAATCCATCGGTGCGCCAAGTTCAGCCGGAGCCGTCGTATGATGTTCTGCCATTTTAGTTCCACCCATTCAGAATTTCCGCCCATACACCGTCATGTTAAGCGAAAATAACTGCAATCTTCAATGTGCGACCGAACAAACCGATGCTTTGACAGCAAGGCTTTTCGTCGCACTACCCTCTCTCCGCAGAAGCGGTTCCGCAATCTTCGTAAAGCGAAACCACCCCTCTGGCTACATTTAATTGTTTAATATCCGGCGATGTTTTTAGATTCTTATACGCCGAGGCCAGTATATTTCGCCGTCGGCAAAATCGTCAGCGGCACGGAACTGCTGCGCATGTCACCAAACATCGCATGGCGTTCATGCGGCTGCGACTTGAAAAACGGAAAGCGCACCGCCACCGCATCGCGAATATTGCGGATAGGTGCGGAACCAAGCCCGACCCTGATTCCATAGCCTTCATGTTCGCGCGCATCGGCCATGACAGAGGTGCCGAATATGCGTTTGTAGAACGCCATATGTTCCGGCTTCACCGAGGCAAGACATTGATCTGCCGCGAAAAATTCGGATGCCATCGCCGCGATGCGCAGCGTGATGTAGGGAATGGCCGGGTATTCGCTCAATAGCTCGGGATCGGCGGCAAAACGGGTCGGATCAACAAAATGCATACCGCTATTGAGCAGCGGATCAAGAATATCCGGGAACAGTGCATAGCTCGTGCCGCGACGATGATCGGGCGTAATATGATGGATGCGCAGCGTGCTGACCAATTGCCCGTCCACATACACACCATAGACGAAGGCATGGCTGTCGCGGTCGATATCATCAACGATAGACGGCACTTCCGCCTCATGCATGACATTGCGGGTTCGGTAGGAACGGTAACGCAGACGACCGATTTCCTCGAGGTCCTCCGCATGGACAATGCGGCGATATTCCACCCGGTCGAGAAACTGCAACAGCTGTCGCGCGAAATTGGACAATGGCGGTTTATCGCCTGTAACAGCTGTATTCGTCATGCAATCGATTTTCCGCACCCCACAAATCAGTGCGCAGAATATGCGCCTTTATCAGCGTGTAAAGATATAACTTTTTGCACTGCCTTTTTATTGCCCCACAAAAAACACTCCTTCGCCATAATTGGATTGTGCTTTTGCGCGCGCCAAACGAGATAAAAATGCAAAATGGCCCATCTGGGGCCATTTCACGAATTTGCCTTGATTTGAAAACGAGCCTTCAAAGCGCGTTGGCGATAGCCTGAAACGCATACATCGTTTCGTCCTTCATATCCTGCCCGTCGACATTGTAATTGGAATATGCCGAGGTCTTGGCAATGACGACACCTTTGGCAGGATTGACATAGATGAACTGCCCATAGATGCCAACGGCACTATAGTCGCCCTGCCAGTCAACCGGCGTCCACCACTGATAGCCATAGCCGAACGGGATTTTGCCGAGTGCATCCTTGCGACCGGGCATCAGATAAGGCGCATCCGGCGTTACCGAATCGTGCACCCATTGCGCCGGCACAAGCTGCTCACCCTTGAAGTTGCGACCCTCATTGAGATAGAGCAGGCCGAAACGTGCATAATCGCGAAGCACGGCATTCATGCCGGCCCCGGCAGCAGCTTCACCCGTGGGATCCACCGCCCAATAGACATCGGCTTCCGCTCCAAGCTTTGACCAGAGTTTGTCCTTCAAATAATCCTGAAAACGAACACCAGTCGCGCCTTCCAAAACCAGCCCGAGCACTTGCGTATCCGCCGACACATAGTGGCTGAGCGTTCCCTGCGGGCGTTCATTTTTCAGATGTGCGGTGAAATTTGTGATCGAGCCAGTCAGAAGCTCGACAGCATACCGAACGATATCGGAATTGAGATCACCATAGTTCTCGTTAAATCCGATGCCAGACGCCATCTGCAGCACGTTCTTGACCGTCACGCCCTTGTATCCGCCCTCGGCCAGCACCGGCGCATAGCGGTCGACTGGCTGGTTGATATCGATCAGACCGTCCCGAACGGCATTGCCGACAAGGAAGGAAACGACAGATTTCGACATGGAAAATGCGATGCTCTGGGTGGCCTCGGTATTGCCGTGATCATATTCCTCGTGGACGATCACGCCGTCTTTCAGAACAATGAAACCGGTCGTGCCGCCGCGCTTCAGCCAGTCGGAAATCTTGCGGGTCTCACCCTTGTAGACAAAAGTCTCCGGCAAGGGCCGCTCTTCTTTCACCAGCTGGCTGACTTCACCCTCATGCGGGATGCGCACCGATGGATAGCGCCTGTAAACGTTGCGGAAGTTTTCAAAAATTTCCGGCCCCTTGAACATCTGGGCATATTGATAGACCGCCCAGCTTTCGTGGATTTTCTTCCAGAAGACCGCAGTACCAACACCGGCAAGAACAACAAGCCCGATCAGTCCATATAAAGCATAGCGAAAAAATCGTTTCATCGCCTCCCCTTTAAATATTCAAATTGAATTTTATAGACATTTTATAAGCAAATAACGAAATACTTATATACATCCTCCTAAGACATTAAGAGCATGATACGTGCATCTCAAAAAATCCCAATTATTATATTTATATTCAAATTCCTGTGATTTAAACGAGAAGTGGCAACGACATTGAGCATCGTAGATGAGACATGCCGAACACTTCGCAGTACTTTGAAAAACCGCGAGAAGCTCGTCCAATACAAACAGTTAAATCTGAAATAATCAGGCGACGGTTCGCCCGCCGTCGCGGCGCGCTGCGGCTTTCGTGGTCATAGCGCTGATCGCTTCCACAGGCACAGGCATACCGAGAAGATAGCCCTGTACGAGATCGGCACCCGCCGCCACACGGATCAGCGCAAGCTGTTCCTCTGTTTCGACACCTTCGACTGTCACGCCCAGCCCAAGCTCGTGCGAAAGCTGTGTAACGCCGCGAAGCAGCATGAGCGAGCGCCGGTCGGTGGTAATGTCGCGCACGAAGGAACGGTCGACCTTCACCTTGGTCAATTGCAAGGTATTGAGATAGCTGAGACTGGAATAGCCGGTGCCGAAATCATCCAGTGCGATATTGATCCCGGCGTTCTTGAGCCGCTGCAACACCATCGAAGTTTTGTTGCGGTCCGAGATGATGGCGCTTTCCGTCACTTCCACCTCAAGGCGGTGAGCCGGAAGGCCCGATTTCTGCAAGGCATTGGCGATGTCGCGGGCGATGTCATTGCTTTTCAGATCGATGGCCGAAAGATTGACCGAAACACCGATGCGGTCGCCCCATGACAGACAGTCGGCACAGGCCTGCGCCAGCATGAAGCGGGTAATGTCGGTGATGATGCCCATTTCTTCCGCAAGCGGAATGAATTCCGCAGGCGGCACAAAGCCAAGCTGCGGATGCTCCCAGCGCGCCAGCGCTTCACACGCAACAACGCGCAGGGACTGCGCGCTGACGATGGGCTGATAGACGACCTTGATCTCGCCATGCTCGATGGCAAGCCGCAAATCGGCTTTGAGTTTCTGGCGCCCGCGATATTTGGTGTCCATCGCATCGATGAAGATCGACCAGGGCTTGTCTTCCATGCTTTTGGCTTCGTAGAGCGCCAGATCGGCGCTGATATGCATGCTGCCGACATCGCATCTTCCGATATCCTCGATCGCGATGCCAGCGCTGATATCGATATGCACCTGATCGCCGTCGAGATCGTAGACGCCGGTCACGACGGTCATGATATGATCCATCACGCCTGCAACGTCGGCCTCGCTGCGCAGATTGAAGACGAACACCACGAATTCGTCGCCGCCGAAGCGTGACGCGACGAAACGCTGCGGATCGAGCGAGTTCAGCCGCTCTGCAAACAGGCGCAGCAATACGTCACCGGTATGATGCCCCAACGTATCGTTGACATGCTTGAAATGATTGATGTCGATGACGATGAGCGCAGCCTGCGTGCCCGCTTGCTGGTGGGAACGCATGGATCGCACCAGGGTTTCGAAATAATTGCGGTTCGGCAGGCCTGTCAGGCCGTCATAACGCGCCATATGCTGAATGCGCGCTTCCGCTTCCACGCGCTGCGTCACATCCTCGAACATCAGGACGGCCCCCTCATTGAGGGTCTGATTGCCGATACATTCGATATAACGCTGGTTCGAAAGCTGGAAAATATCGCGCGTGCGCTTGCCCAGCAGAAGATCCTGCATGCGCACATGCACACTTTTCAGGTCGTTTTGCGGAAACAGTCCCTTCTTCGCGCAATAGCGCAGCAGAACATCGAGCTTGCGGCCATGCAGCTTGGTGTGTTCAGCGATCTGCAACATCGCCTTGGCCTTATTGTTGATGACCGCAATGCGCTGCTGGCTGTCGAACATCAGCAAGCCCTGCGGCATGTTGTTGAGGGCAGCATCGAAACGCCCGGCCACAATGGACAGGCGTCGCTTGCCCATGACTGCAGCGAAGAGAAACTCGCGCAGACCGTTTGCCATCTGGATGTTGGACAGGAAATACGGGATCAGCAGCAGGCCAATGATGACGTGAAACGGCGTTCCCGCCAGAATAAGCCCGGCCAGAACCGGGATCAGCGTGCAGGCCGACATCAGAACAACGGCTTTCGCCGATGCATAATTGCGGCCCACAATGGAAACGACCGAAGCAAGCAGCACGGTCAGGCTGGCAAGTTCGGCAAAGGAATCCCTGAGCACATAGCTTGAGAAGAAACACAACATGCCGAGCGTCAGGCAGACGGCGGACGCACCGATCAGATAGCGTGTTTCCCAGCGGTCGAGATCGGCATGGGACAGCGACTGCTGTTTTGCCTGGTCGAACTTGTGCATATCGAAGATGCGACCAACAGCAATGATGGCAAATACACCGCCAAAAACCAGATAGCGCCAGTCATCGGTTTTCACATAGATGACGACACAGGCTACAACGTGCGCGAGCAAGCCAAACCAGAGCGTGGTACGATTACCATACAGCGCTCTGAGAAAAGATAGCCGCACATCTGCAGGTATCTCAGGTTTACGGCTTTGCCACATATCGATGCATTTATCCCTTATACGGGGAGGCAATATCGCACTAATGACTTAAAAATATCTTTCGGGATATTAAACCACAAGCTGTCACGACAACCACCATAAGATGTATTCAGATATTTTTTAAGGAAAACCACAGACGCACAACCCTCAACGGGCAATCACAACCATTGGCATACATGTTTTAGTCGTCCTAATATTACTGAAATGGCTAAAATGGGAGAACAGGGACAGGTTAGTTTCCGCATTCCCGAGAATTAATCCAGATTAGTCGATGTGGATATTCTACCGCCAGACCCCCGTCCGTTAGAGAAAAAACCTGCCATACAAGTCACGACGCGGGAAATAACCGCTAAAGAAACTTCCAACCTTGTCAGAGCTGATGACCGCCATCCACGGTGATGACGGAACCCGTCATATAGCGGCTGGCATCGGAAGCCAGCATCAGCACAACCCCGTCCAGATCCTCAGGCTCGCCGAGGCGCCGCATCGGGTTCCGCCCTTTGAAGTAGCCCCCGGCAGGGCCTTGCAGCTGATCTTCATTGATTCGCGTTGGAAACCATCCGGGGGAAATCGCGTTGACGCGAATATCGTGCGCGGCCCATTCCAGCGCCAGCGCCCGCGTCATCTGCGTCACGCAGGCCTTGGACATGGAATAGGCGGCAGCCCCCTTCTGCGGACGCTCACCCAGAATGCTGGTCGTATTGACGATGGAGCCGCCCTCGCCGCGCTCGATCATGCGACGTGCGGCTTCCTGCGCCACAAAAAAGGCGCCTGCGACATTGACCTCGAATATATGCTCCAGCATATCGCGCGTCGTGTCGAGCGCGCGTGCCATATGCGCGACACCGGCATTGTTGAAGAGCGTCGTTATCGGTCCGAAGCGTTCTTCCGCTTCATCAAAAGCACGCACGATTTCATCCGGATGGGTTACATCCGCCATGATTTCGAGCACTTCGCCGCCCGATGGGCAAATGCTTTCGCCTGCATGGGTGCGCGAGATCGAAATCACGCGCGCACCGTGCCCCGCCAGCACATGAACCATGCGCAGGCCCAACCCCGAAGACCCTCCCGTCACGGCAATAACCTTGCCCCTGACGGAAAAAAGCTGATCGTCAGTCATTCATCCCCTCAACTGCCAATCCCTCTTTATACCTTCCTAGAATATAGAGATCGGCATTTGAACCATCTTCGACCGTAAAAATCGGTTCAAATCAACACAATACACAGAAGGCACGACGAAAGACCTATGGCGCAGCCGAAAGACGACACCTGTTCGTGATTGCGCGACCCATTGCGGAGAAGTAAGGAACAGAGCAGATAAGAGCATAATCCGACTGGTGGATACGAACATTATGCCCAAGACTTCTCGCCCTCTCGTTGCCGTACCGACAGATGTGAAGCCATTTGAAAACTACACCTGGCACGCAGCACCCCAGCAATATCTGGCAGCCGCCATCGACGTCGCAGGTGTAACGCCGCTTCTGGTGCCAAGTTTTGGCGACAAGATGGATTTCGATGCCATTCTGGATGCGGTGGACGGCGTTCTCGTCACAGGTTCCAAATCCAACGTCAATCCGGCGCTTTATGGCGTCGAACCGAGCGCCGCGTTCGAGCCCTATGACAATGCCCGCGATGCGACATCGCTGCCACTCATCCGCGCAGCCATCGAAAAAGGTGTTCCGGTGCTGGCCATCTGCCGCGGCATACAGGAGCTGAACGTCGCACTGGGCGGCACGCTCGCCACCGAAATTCAGGAAATGGAAGGCCGGATGGACCACCGCGCCCCGGAATCCGAAAGCCAGGCCGAGCGCTTCGCCATCCAGCACCCGATCAAGCTCAACCCGAACTCATGCCTTGCGGAAATCCTCAAAGAAGAAAGCGTGCGCGTGAACTCCGTTCACCGTCAGGCCATCGACAAGCTTGCACCGCAGCTTGAAGTCGAGGCTGTGGCCGAAGACGGTACGGTTGAAGCCGTCTCCGTGAAGAATGCGAAGGGATTTGTCGTCGGCGTGCAGTGGCACCCGGAATATTGGGCGCATTCCGATGCTCCGTCGCGCAAGATATTCGAGGCGTTCGGAGAGGCTGTGCGTCAACATCAGGCAGTAGGACAGTAGGGGTAAAAGTTCGTTGCGGTCATCCGCAATCAAAACATATTCCCCTACTCGCCTGACAGACTGCTTTAGCCTTGCACATGCACCGTTTCCGGCACCGGCGTGATCGCCTTGCCGGTGTCGAACCATGCAATGAGATTGTCGATCACCAGATCCGCCATGGCCTGACGGGTCTTTTGCGATGCGGATGCGATATGCGGCAGCAAAACCGTGTTGGGCGCATCAAGCAGGCCTTGTGGCACTGACGGTTCGTTCGCGAAAACATCCAGACCTGCAGCAGCGATGGTGCCATCGTTCAGCGCTGCGGCCAGCGCATCTTCATCAACCAGCGAACCGCGCCCGACATTGATCAGCACACCGTCCGGACCGAGCGCCTTCAGCACTTCGGCATTGACTGCCTTTGCGGTTTCCGCGCCGCCCGGTGCGACCAGAATAAGTGTGTCCACCGCCTTGGCCAGCTCGAGCAGGGTCGGATAATAATCGTAGGCGACGCCTTCAGCCTTGCGACGATTGTGATAGGAAACCGGCAGTCCGAAAGCTTCGACACGATGGGCGACCGCCTTGCCGATGCGGCCAAGGCCGAAAATGCCGACCTTGCGCCCACGCAAGGATAGCTTCGACAGCGGATAGCGGCCTTCCTTCACCCAATTGCCTGCACGCAGGAATTCCTGCGACTTCGACAATTCCCGCACCGTATCAATCAGAAGGCCAAGCGCCGTATCGGCTACTTCGTCGGTCAGCACGTCCGGCGTGTTGGTGACCATGACATTTTTCACGCCGGCATGTTTTGCATCGACCGCATCGTAACCGACGCCAAAATTGCCGATGATTTTCAGATTGGGCAATGCATCGATCAGCGCCGCATCGACGGTGGACATGCTGGCAATACCATATATGTCGCCTGCCCAGTCGGCATCGACCAGCGCCGCGTCACCGCGTGGTATGCGGCGCACCGAAAACTCACCGGACAGACGCTCGACGGCATAATCATTGAAGTTTCCGAGCACCAGAACGGTTGCGTCGCGCTTGGTCATGACAATATTCCTCTGGATTCCTCTGGACAGCATGTCGCAGTTCGTGAGGGACCGGCGACCGGTTAACCCAAAGGCTGCAACCGGGGCCGGAGCGGGGGAAATCAGCCGTGTTTCGGCTTGGATGTCGATTGCCGGATATGCAGTTCCGGCTTGATAAGTTCCTGCATCGAAGAAACCTCGACGCCGTTGAGCTGGTCCAGCAGTGCGCGAGCGGCACGGCGTCCCACTTCACGCTGTCCGTTCCAGACGGTCGTCAGCGCTGGCGTTGCGATCGCCGCTTCCTCGAGATCGTCATAGCCGGTCACGGAAATGTCCTCGCCCGGCACCAGCCCGGCGCGAGCAATGCCGTTCATCAGGCCGATGGCGGTCAGATCGTTCCAGCAGACCGCAGCCGTCGGCTTGTCTTTCAGCGCCAGAAATTGCGGCGCGACTTCAAAGCCGCCCTGCTTCGTGCGCGGCCCGGCAATGCGCCAGTCGGGGCGAACCTCCAGCCCGGCCTTTTCCATGGCCTGCACATAGCCGCGATAACGGTCACGACCCGTCGAGGTCTGATCCGTACCGCCGATCATCGCGATGCGCGTATGACCGAGCGAAATAAGGTGATTGGTGGCAAGGCCGATACCATAGGCATCGTCACCCCGGAAAACCGGCGCATGAACACCCTCGACGCTACGCGCGATCAGCACGACCGGCAGGCCGTTATCTTCCGCAAGCTGGATGTCTTCCGGCGGCGTGCCGATAGCGGGCGACATAATGACCCCATCCGCGCCGAGCTGCAAAAGCGTATCCATAAAGGTGCGCTGCTTTTCGAGCTGATCGTAATGGTTGGACAGGATGAAGGTCTGCCGCGACCGGTCCAGTTCCGTTTCGATGGATTTGAGAATTTCCGCGAAGAACGGATTCATGATGTCATGCACCACGACGCCGACAATGCCGGAGCGTGAGGTGCGCAGGCTCGCAGCGCGACGGTTATAGATATAACCGATGGCGCGGGCATGTTCCTTGATCTTCTCGCGAGTCTGGTCGGCAACGAGGGGACTGTCGCGCAAAGCGAGCGAAACTGTGGCTGTCGAAACACCAAGCGCATCCGCGATGGTCGATAGCTTTATTTTCTGGGCCAAGTCGCCTCCCCAAAATGGTCCGTGCCGCAGTCGGAGACGCGGCCGCAACCTGACAAGGTGAGACGCGACCGTTCGTCTTGCGAACGGTTATGCCATTGCAAACCTTGAATTGGAAGCATTTTCGATAGCACGCATCTTGAAAAGTGTTTCACGGTTTCCCGCCAAGATGCGCGTCAAAACAAATAGTTAGAGCTTGATAAGCGACAGGCCTATTCCACGTCGTCCTCTTCAAGCACTTCCGTTTCAGGCTCATCGGGAATGCGCGTGACACCGCGAAGCGCAAGATTGCTCTCCATCCGGCTCAGCATCTTGAGGAAGGTCTTGCGATCTTTCTTGTCGAGCCCCTTCAGCATGTCCTTCTCGGTCTTGCGAATGGATTTCTCGATTGCCTTGATGGTCTCCAGACCCGTCTGCGTAAGATAGACATGCGACTGGCGCTGATCGGTTTCCGAGGCGCGCTTCGCCACGAACCCCTGCCCCTGCAGACGCGCAATGGTTTTGGTGATGGTCGGCGGACGCACACCCAGCCGCTGTGCAAGAACGCCGGGTGTCAGCCCGTCTTCCGCAGCCAGTTGCAACATGACTGCATCCTGCCCCGCATAAAGCCCCTGTTCCAGAAGCCGCGTGGCCAGCACCGTCCGCGACAGTCTTGCCACGGATTGCAGCCGGTAAAGTACAACCGCCTTATTGTCCTTGCTCATCGCCACCTCGCCCTTGTTGGCACTTTGATGCGCATCCCGAAAAGCATCCAACGGTTTTCGGACAAGATACGCTGTTCAAAATAAACCAGTTACTGTCGCCTGATCGATAGTCCCATCCATCCATATATCGTAAAATATTGTCCGACTTATGAAACAACAAGGCCCGGTTGCTGTCATGGCTAACGGACGTTAGGGTCAGGACCCAATAAAACAAATAAAGCGAGGAAAACATGACCGACCTGCGCGATCAAAACAGCGACATGATTGTCGTTCTGCCCCTTGGCGCTCACGAACAGCATGGGCCTCATTTGCCGTTTGAAACGGATACGATCATCGCCGAAGGCATTGTCGCGCGTGTCAGCGATGCGCTGCCTGCCGAACTGAACGTCAATTTTCTGCCCGCACAGCCGGTCGGCTATTCCATCGAACACATGGATACCGAAGGAACCCAGAGCCTCGCCTTTGCCGAGGCCGTGAACCAGTGGATCGGCATTGGTGAAAACCTTCACGCTGGCGGCATTCGCAAACTGGTCATGCTGAACGCGCATGGCGGAAATTCGCCATTGATGACAATTGTCGCAACGGAACTGCGCACGCGGCTCGACATGCTGGCGGTTGCCACGAGCTGGACCCGTTTCGGTCTGCCGGAAGGCCTGATTACGCCGGAGGAAAAAGCGCTCGATATTCATGGCGGCTTCATCGAGACATCGGTGATGCTGGCGCTGCGCCCCGATCTGGTGGACATGTCGAAGGCACGCAATTTCTCCAACGCCCAGTCACGTTACGCCGAGGAATTCAAGTTCCTGCGCGCCTATGGCCCTCATGCCTTCGGCTGGAAGATGCACGATCTCAACCCGGAAGGGGTTGCTGGCAACGCTGCTGCCGCAACGGCAGAAGCCGGGGAAAGGCTGATCACCAACGCGGTGACGGGCTTTATCGAACTGCTGCGCGATGTCGACAGGTTCGATCTCGCCCGGTTCGAATTGCAACGTCTCGCCAATCAGGCAGGTTAGACACTGCAAGGCCCGTGTTCCAACTGGCGTGAATGTGATTAGGCGAATGTAATATTATAGCATTGCATATGGCATTCACGCTGCCCTTCCCTTATATGAATTGTCCTATCCGAGGTTTCGGTGCTGTGCCGCTCGCGCTGGTCGCGCACTGGCCATCCCAGACCACGATTTCAAAAGGCCACAACTTCAAGAGGCATAACCATGAGCCAGGCTGAAGCCCAAACCGAAGCTCCGTCTGAAACCAAGACGACCACTGAAGCTGGCCGCATTCCCGTGACCGTTCTGACCGGTTATCTGGGTTCGGGAAAGACCACTCTTCTCAACCGTATCCTGACCGAAAATCACGGCAAGCGTTACGCCGTGATCGTCAATGAATTCGGCGAGATCGGCATCGACAACGACCTGATCGTCGAGTCGGACGAAGAAATCTACGAAATGAACAATGGCTGCATCTGCTGCACCGTGCGTGGCGACCTGATCCGCGTGGTGGAAGGCCTGATGCGCCGTCCGGGTCGTTTCGACGCCATCGTTGTGGAAACGACCGGCCTTGCCGATCCGGTTCCGGTTGCGCAGACCTTCTTCATGGATGATGACGTGCGCGCCAAGACCGGCCTCGACGCCGTTGTCGCCCTTGTCGATGCCAAGCATCTGCCGCTGCGCCTGAAGGACAGCCGCGAAGCGGAAGACCAGATCGCCTTTGCCGATGTCGTGCTCATCAACAAGACTGATCTCGTGACGCCGCAGGAGCTGGCGGCCATCGAGGCGACCGTTCGCGCCATCAATCCGCATGCCATCATCCACCGCACCGAGCGCGCTTCCATCCCGCTCGACCGCGTGCTGGATCGCGGCGCCTTCGACCTGAAGCGCGTTCTGGACAACGATCCGCACTTTCTCGACCATGATCATCCCGATCACGTATGCGGACCGGATTGCGACCATGATCATGACCATCATGGTCACGACCATGGACATCATCATCATGCGCATGATCACGATCATCATGACCACCATCACGACCATGACCATGTGTGCGGTCCCGACTGCGATCATGACCATCACCACGATCACGCCTCACCGATCCATGATGTGACGGTGAAGTCGGTGTCGCTCAGGGCTGGTGAAATCGACCCGGCGAAATTCTTCCCGTGGATTCAGAATATCACCCAGACGCAAGGACCGAACATTCTGCGCCTCAAGGGCATCATCGCTTTCAAGGACGATCCGGACCGCTATGTGGTGCAGGGCGTGCACATGATCATCGAAGGTGACCACCAGCGTGCCTGGAAGGAAGACGAAAAGCGTGAAAGCCGCCTCGTCTTCATCGGACGTGAACTCGACCCCGCCGCCCTGAAGGCCGGCTTCGAAAACAGTCAGGCCCGATAAAGCGCTTCCGGTTCTGTTCGAACCGGGAAACCGCTTAACCGCCTATTTCTATGCATTTCCGGCAAAACCGCTTCTGCTGGAAATGCTCTCATCAATAAACAATACCGGAAGCCGATGCCTACAGTAGCTCCGCTCGACCTTGAAGGTCATTGTCTTTATGCGCGCTTTATCAGCGGCATTCCCTTCTTCGCAATGGCCGATGGCTCGATCCATCAGCTCAATAACGGCAGCAAGACCTCTGCAGTCCATGACGGCCTGTTGAGCGCGACCGTTTCCGTTGACGGAAAGTCGCTCATCACTGGCGGCGAAGACGGTCGCGTGTGCCGTACCGACGCCGATGGGACGGTAACTGAACTTGCGAAGATCCCGCGCAAATGGATGACCGCCGTGGCAGCAGGCCCCGGCGGAACTGTCGGTTTTGCATCGGGTCGCACCGCCTGGGTGCGCACGTCTGACGGCAAGGTGCAGGAATTTGCGCAGGAACGCAGCGTCGAAGGCATTGCCTTTGCGCCAAAGGGCCAGCGGCTGGCGATTGCCCGCTATAATGGTGCAACCCTGATCTGGACCGGAACAGCGGCGAAACCTGTCGAACTGGAATGGAAAGGCGCACATATCGGCGCAATCTTTTCACCCGATGGTCGCTTCCTCATCACCTCGATGCAAGAAAATGCCCTGCATGGCTGGCGTCTCGAAGATACGAAGCACATGCGCATGACCGGCTATCCGGCCAAGGTGAAAGACTGGTCGTGGAGCGCCAAGGCCAAGTGGCTGGCCACCTCCGGCGCCCCGGCAGCAATCGTCTGGCCTTTTGCGGGCAAGGACGGCCCGATGGGCAAGGCTCCTCTGGAACTCGGTCTTCGTGGCGATAGCATGGTGACATCCGTTGCCTGCCATCCGGTCGAGGACATTGCAGCCATCGGCTATAATGACGGCATGATCCTGGTTGCTCGTTTCGCCGACAGCAAGGAAGTTCTGCTGCGCCGCCCCGGCAAGGGCGCAATCACCAGCATGGGCTGGGATGAACAGGGCCAACGCCTCGTCTTCGGCTCCGAGGCCGGGGATTGCGGTGTGGTTTCGATAGCGGATTAGAGCGCATCCCGAAAAGTGTGAAACGGTTTTCGGAAAAGATGCGCGTAAAAACAAATGATTAGAGCGCCGATCTGATCCAATCAGATCGGCGCTCTAAACCCTGAACAGAAGCCGCAGGTCGCGGGGGAAACAGTCCAATGGACTGATTCCCCGTTTCATCTACACAAGCAGACTGCTTGCAGATCCTCAGACCTCACCGTTTCGTTTGGCGCGAGCCATACCGAAAAGACCCGAAATCACCAGCGCAACACCGACGCCCATCACCCCATAACCCAATGCATTCGACGTTATGTCGGTCTGATTGGCAGAGGCAATGGCTGCGGCAGCTTCCGACGCGCCAGAGCCGCCAGCCCTGGCATCCATCATCGCGACCATGCCGGGCTCGTTGCATTTCGGCAGCAACGACGATTTGGCATCGGCATTATCACCATAAATATTCTGGATGATTTGTTCGCAGCGCTGTTGATCCGCGCTGGAAACAGACGAACCACTGGCTTGGTAATAAAATCCGCCTGCCACAAGAGCCGCACCAATTACGGCCATCAGGACAGAAGAACCTTTAGCACTTCTTAGAATCATACGATTTCCTTATTTAAATCTAGAGTTGCTAATAGATCATACCAACACCGGACCAACAATCGTAATCGATCTTCAGCGGTTTTATCCTGTTCATGCAGGAGGAAGAGAATTTCAGTATGCTTTCACGTCGTTCTATTGTCCTCGGCGGAGTATCGGCAGTCTTTTCGACGTCCCTGCTCGTCGAAAAGACTTCTGCGGCGCTCCCTTCGGTGGAGGCTGAGCCGTGGGCGCAAAAGCTGATTGCGGCAGCGGAAAGCCAGGTGGGAACGACGGTTCACTATGACCCCGCTTATACGCAGCTGAAATATCCCGGCGGAGACGTTCCTCTCGATCGAGGCGTCTGCACCGATGTCATCATCCGCGCCTATCGGCAGGGGTTGAATGCGGACCTGCAGGCCTTGGTCCACAACGATATGCGGAAAGCTTTCACGCAATATCCGAGAAACTGGGGCCTGAAGCGCCCCGACCCGAATATCGACCACCGTCGCGTGCCGAACCTTGCCGTATTTTTCAACAGGAGCAAAGCGGCCTTACCGGTTACAAAAGTTGCTGAGGATTATCGTCCCGGCGATCTCGTCGCGCAGATGCTTCCGGGAAACCTGCCGCATATAGCCATCGTTACACAGCGCTATAATGCCGAGGGCACACGTCTGTTGGTTGTTCACAATATTGGTGCGGGAACCCGGATTGAAGACCGGCTGTTTGAGTTTCCCATTACCGGTCACTTTCGCTACCGCCCGAATGCATGATCGCGAAGCCCGATCAGGGAAACTGACCGGGCTTCAATCAAGTCGATATTATTGTCCGCGTCTTGCAACCGCAGGCGCACCATCTGGTCCGAGCGATGCCACCCATTGAGTGATGGCGGCGATATCCTTTTCACCCAGCATATGATCCGCATCGATGGTGCGGGCATCGACGCGAGCGCCACCGGAGCGCAGAAGTGCAGAAAGCGCTGGCGCAAACGGTGAATAGAGCTTGTCCTCTTCGCCTGTGATGGTCAGAACGCGCGCCTTGCTCAGATTGGCCACAGGGGCGTTATCCAGAACCGGCATCGAGCGCATCAGAATGGCGCGCTTCACCAGATCGGGGTGCAGCATCATGGTTGCAGCCAGAAGATTGGCGCCGTTAGAATAGCCCACGAAGGTTGCGTGGGTGAGGTCGAGATCCTTGTCATCGGCCAGACGCGTCAAAAAGGTCACGAACGCATTGGCTTCGAGCTTCACGTCCTTCTGGTCGAACTTGACCGGCGAGATGCGCTTGTACCAGCGTGTACCGCCATCTTGCATCACGCGACCGCGAATGCCGAGCAGTGTGGCGCGCGGCCAGATCTTGGAAGCCAGCGGCACAAGGCTGGTTTCATTACCGCCCGAACCGTGCAGCAGGATCACCAGTTCGTTCGAAGCATTTTCCGGCTTGTAGAAGCGATGAATGAACTGCTTGCTGCGCGAAAAATTCTGTTCCGGGGTCGTTTCCGTATCCATTTTCTTCTCGCGCATTGTCACGCCTTCACCCAGCTTGGGAGCGCCCTGCTCTTCTTTCATCGATGCAGCAATAGCGCTCAGAACCTTGCCCTGACCGTTCGTCGAAACGGGCTGTCCTTCGGCCAGAGCCGAGCCGGCCGCCACCGTGAATGCAGCTGCCGCCAAAGCGGCAATAAACATCTTCTTTACCATGATCTCAATATAGCCAATGAGACGTTAACGAAGGTTTGAAGGCAGCTCTTCCCGGGTGCGTCCCCACCCCTGCCGGCGATAATCACATGACCCGACACATCTTTCCGAAATCGCCCATGCTTTTGCGGGAAGTGCTTTCGGGATGCGCTAATGTAATGCCGTTAACAGCAGAGTTTTAGCGAGAATATGGCAGAATGCACGAAAAGTTACATTGTGTTACAATTCTGTTACGCCTTCACGCGATCTCAACAATGCGTGAACAACATCGTGTTCGCAAATTATCCATGCTTTTGACGCCTTTACGTGGGATCGTATCTGCAACAGCAGGCTAATCGTTTTGGAAGTGGGAGAGACCATGAGCAGCTTCAAACCCGGGCGTTTTTCATCCGCCCGTCTCACTTATGACGCGGTGACGCCCAAGAGCCTCTATCTGAACCGTCGCAACTTCATGGTTGGTGCGGGTGCGCTGGCCGCGGCTGGTGTTGCATCAACCGCCTTTGCCGAACCGCTCAAGGCGAAGGCTTCCGCCTATAAGGTCGATGAAAAGCTGACACCGCAGGATGCTGTCACGACCTACAATAATTTCTATGAATTCGGCACCGACAAGAGCGACCCTTCCGCCAATTCCGGCAGCTACAAGCCGCTACCCTGGAAGCTCACCGTCGATGGCCTCGTGAAACAGCCGAAGGAATTCGACATTCAGGAACTGATTGCCAGGATGCCGCTTGAAGAACGCATCTATCGGATGCGCTGCGTCGAGGCATGGTCGATGGTCATTCCGTGGATCGGGTTTCCGCTCGCAAGCCTTCTGTCGCAGGTGGAGCCGCTTGGTTCCGCCAAATACATCGCCTTTACCGGCGTGGTGCGACCGGAAGAAATGCCGGGCCAGACCGGCCTCTTTCAGGTTCTCGACTGGCCCTATATCGAAGGCCTGCGTCTCGACGAAGCCAATCATCCGCTGACGATCCTTTCGGTCGGCCTTTACGGCGAGACATTGCCCAATGCGAACGGCGCGCCGATCCGGCTCGTGGTGCCCTGGAAATACGGTTTCAAGGGGATCAAGGCGATCACGAAGATCAGCTTTGTCGAAAAGCAGCCGCCAACCTCATGGCAGCAGCAGGCCGCTAACGAATATGGCTTCTATGCCAATGTGAATCCGGAGGTCGATCATCCGCGCTGGAGCCAGGCGACCGAGCGGCGTATTGGCGAAGGCGGTTTTTTGGGTTCGGGCCGCCGCCCCACCTTGCCGTTTAACGGTTATGGCGAGGAAGTCGCCTCACTTTATGCGGGCATGGACCTGAAGGTGAATTACTGACATGGCAGCAGCGGCCCAGACAGGCAAAAAGAAGACAGTTCGTCCCGGTGAATGGAAGATCTGGCTGCTTTATGCGGTCGGTTTCGTTCCGGCAGTCTGGACGTTCTATCTGGGCGCAAGCGGCAACCTTGGTGCCGATCCGGTCAAGACTTTCGAACACACGCTTGGCCTGTGGGCTCTGCGCTTTCTCATTCTGACCCTCATGGTAACGCCGATCCGCGACCTGACCGGCATGGCTTTTCTGCGCTATCGCCGGGCGCTCGGCCTGCTCGCCTTCTATTATGCGCTGATGCACTTCGCCACCTATATGGTGCTGGATCAGGGCCTGAACATTTCCGCCATTGTCACCGATATCGTGCGGCGGCCTTTCATCACCATCGGCATGATCAGTCTGGTCCTGCTGGTGCCGCTGGCGCTGACCTCCAACAACTGGTCGATCCGCAAGCTCGGCCGCCGTTGGAACAGCCTGCACAAGCTGGTCTATGTCGCAATCGCTGGCGGCGCGATCCATTTCATCATGTCGGTGAAAAGCTGGCCTGCCGAACCGGTCATCTATGCCGGGATCGTCAGCGCACTGCTTCTATGGCGTCTGGTGCGTCCGCACGCCCGCAACCGCAAGCCTGTTTCCCGCCCGCGCGGCGAAGCAATGGCAGTAAAGAAATAAGCCCTGACACACCAATAACTTTCTACGGTTCTAATGTAGAAACTTAAATTTACTATTCTAACCGTTACCCCATGACATAGGGATGCAAATCATGTCAGTATCCCGCCGATTTCCGCACACAGAATAATTCCTGGCAGCGGCAACCGACGAATACGGAATGCATATGTCATCTCTCCTGAAATCGGCTCCCGTCCGCATCGCAGGCAAGTTCGTCTTCATTTTATTCGTCCTTATCTTTGCGATATGGGCCAGCTTTGCCATGTGGTTCCAGTTGCCCTTCGGCGATGCCATGCGCGGATCGATCATCGCCGTCTGGCTTCTGATCGCTCTGGGCGTGATTGCAGGCGAAAGACATTACAGCTGCTGGCGCAGGCGACTGGTCTTCTGCCTTCTGGCGCTGGTGATGCTCGGGGCATGGTCCACAGTCCGCCCCTCCCTCAACCGCATCTGGGCGCCCGACGTCGCACGCACGGTGACGGGAAAGATCAATGGCGACATCGTCACCCTTTCCAATGTCCGCGATTTCACCTGGCGAACGACAGAAGATTTTACGCCCAACTGGAAAGAGGAAACCTACGACCTCAGCAAGATTGCGACGGTGGACGTTTATCTGTCCTATTGGTCGGGCCCGGCAATCGCCCATACGCTTCTGTCATTCGGCTTCGAGGATGGCCGTCATGTGGTCTTTTCCGGCGAAATCCGCCGCGAACACCATGAAGTCTATTCGCCCATCGCCGGTTTCTTCCGCAAATACGAGCTGGCGATGATTGCCGCCGAAGAGCAGGACATCATTTATCTGCGCACCAATGTCCGCAAGGAAAACGTCTATCGCTACCGCGTGAAGCTGCCGCCGGTGGGCGCGCGCGAACTTTTCCTGTCCTATGTCGAGCTTGGCAATGAGCTGGCAGAGCAGCCGAAATTCTATAATACGCTGACCGCGAACTGCACCACGATCATCTTCCACATGGCGCGGGTGCTGGATCCGACCTTCCCGTTCGACTACCGCATCCTCCTGTCAGGCTACCTGCCCGGTTATCTGTACGATCACGGCTGGATCGAGAATGGCGGCACGCTGGAGGAAGCACGCAAACGCGCGTCAATCGACGCAAGAGCGCTCGCGGGTGGACGCGACGGCTTTTCGCAACGTATCCGCGAATAAAAAACCCGCCGAAACCGAAGCTTCGACGGGGTTCGCATCGATATGAAGAAATTACACCGCAGCGGTGATGATGACTTCAACCTTGTAGTCTGGCGTTGCCAGCGCTGCTTCGCCGGTGGCGCGGGCAGGCGTGTGAGCCGGATCGACCCATGCATCCCAGACAGCGTTCATTTCGCCAAAATCCTTCATGTCGGCGAGCCAGATGATGGCCTGAAGGATCTTGGTCTTGTCGGAGCCCGCTTCCTTGAGAAGGCGGTCCACCTCGGCCAGAACGGCCTTGGTCTGTTCGGTAACGCTGGCGCCCGGATTTCCCACCTGACCGGCGAGATAAACGGTGTTGCCGTGAATGACGGCCTGGCTCATGCGCGGGCCGACTCCAATGCGACGGATGCTCATGGTGAACTCCTCTCAATAATGCTCTTCTGCGGGACCAGTCCCGCATGTGAAAATGTTGCGCATCCTTATTAAAGCCCTAGTCTGCTTTGGCAATGCCAATGCCGGTCCGAATGATGCAATTTCAGTAAAAAGAACATTTCCAGCAAAAGTGCGAAGCGGTTTTGCGTGAGGATAATGCGACGAAACAAATACTTGGAGCAGTTCCAGCGACACCGCTCCAACTGGAACCGCTCCGAAGAGGAGGACAGCCATGTCGGAACCACTCGCCGAGATTTATCGCGACTATATTGCATGCCTGAACCGGCAGGACTGGGACGACCTCGGGCTTTATGTGCACGAGGAGGCCATTCATAATGGCAGACCTTTGGGACTTGGCGGCTATCGCACGATGCTGGAACAGGATTTCGAGGCGATTCCCGACCTGCGCTTCAACATAGAATTGCTTGTCAGCGAGCCGCCCTATATTGCCAGCCGGCTTCAGTTTGACTGTACGCCGAAGGGGCTACTGTTCGGCCTCCCGGTCAACGGCAAACGGGTCCGGTTCGCAGAGAATGTTTTCTATGAGTTCGAGAATACGCTCATAAGGAAAGTCTGGTCAGTCATCGATAAGGCTGCGATTGAAGCACAGCTGTGATCATATCAAGCATGTCTTTTTCCCATCATAGCGGGATCAGAAATCAGTCCAGTGGACTGATTTCCCCGTGAAGGCGGCTCCCATTTTTGGGAGACAAGCTTTAGCGCCCGTCACCATTGACTCTTTGCCCCCCTCCCCCTATAAGCCGCGTCACGTTCGCCCGCGCGGTTTTACGGATGGTTTTGTGCTGTCCGTCGCAAGGGACAAGAACCAGCTCCTGTTCAATAGAGCGTGATCCCGAAAAGTGGAAAACAGTTTTCGGACAAGATCGTGTTCAACGGAAAAACAGAATCAAGAAGGGCCGCACACCGCGGTATTAAATAAATGAAGCGCACTTACCAGCCATCCAAGATCGTCCGCAAGCGTCGTCACGGTTTCCGTGCACGCATGGCAACCACCGGCGGCCGCAAGGTTCTCACCGCTCGCCGTTCGCGCGGCCGTAAGCGGCTTTCCGCTTAATCTTTTCCCGCGCTGCAGCGCGGTGAATAAAGAAATGAACAAGCCGAAACAAATACTCCGCCTTCGCAAGAGAGCGGAGTTTTTGGCTTTGAGGAATGGTGAAAAGCGACGTGGTCCACTGTTTCTTCTCGAAGTCCGCGAGCGGACCGAAGAAGAATCGCAAACCGCCAAAATCGGCGAAAAACCCCGTGCAGGTTTCACCGTAACGAAGAAAAACGGCAACGCCGTGATACGAAACCGCATCCGCCGCAGGCTGAGAGAAGCGGTTCGTTGTCACGCAGGGCGTGACATGGCGCCTTCGACCGACTATGTGATCGTAGCGCGCGAGCAAGCCCTCACTGCGCCCTTTTCGCGACTGACCGAAGAACTCTCCCGCCGCATCAAGGCGAAGGGTGAACGGCGGGGCGATGGGAAACGCCGAACGGAAAGACCGGAATCAGGACCCGTCAATGGAAAATAATCGTAATTTCTTCATCACCATTGCCCTGTCCATCCTCGTGCTAACGCTGTGGCAAGTGTTTTATCTGGGTCCGAAAACGGAAGCCCAGCGGGAGCAGGCACGCATTGAGGAGCAGCAGCAGCAGAAACAACAGGCGACGCAACAACAGGCGCAAAGTGGCGACACGCCGCAGATGCCCGCCACGTCCGGAAATATTCCCGGCCATAGCGATGTTGCAGCCGCTGGCGGCACGCTGACCCGCGAGGCAGCCGTTGCCCAGACGCAGCGCGTCGAAATCGATACGCCTTCGCTGCGCGGTTCGATCAACCTGACCGGCGCGCGCCTCGATGATCTCTTCCTGAAGAGATATCACGAGACCGTCGATGATAATTCGCCTCAGATCGAACTGCTTGCGCCCTCGGCGCTGAAGCAGGGCTATTTCGTCGAACTCGGCTTCACCGGCAACGACACGACCGGCCCGGTTCCGGGTCCGAACACGGTCTGGACCGTGGAAGGCAACAACAAGCTGACGCCATCCACGCCGGTCACGCTGACCTATACCAACGAGAAGAACATCACCTTCAAGCGCGTCATTTCGGTCGACGACGCCTATATGTTCGCCGTTGAAGACACGATCACCAACAATACCGGCGCGCCGATCTCGCTGGCCTCCTATGGCCGCGTGACCCGCTTCAACCAGCCGGAACATGCCAGCGCCACCTATGTGCTTCATGAAGGCCTGATCGGCGTCATGGGTCAGGACGGCCTGCAGGAAATCAAGTATTCCAAGGTCGAGGACGACAAGGACATCTCGTTCAAGGACGTGAGCGGTGGCTGGCTCGGCATCACCGACAAGTACTGGGCGGCAACGCTCGTTCCACCGCAGGACGAAAAGTTCACCGGTCGCTTCTCGCATTTCACCAATGATCGCCCGCGCTACCAGACCGACTTCCTCGGCGCGCCGATGACCATTGCACCCGGCCAGGCACAGACGCTGAAGAACCACGTCTTCGCCGGTGCTAAAGTCGTTTCCAACATCAAGGCCTATGAAGAAAAGCTCGGTATCAAGCAGTTCGAACTGCTGATCGACTGGGGCTGGTTCTACTTCATCACCAAGCCGATGTTCTACCTCATCGACTGGATCTACAAGTTCTCGGGCAATTTCGGCGTCGCCATTCTGGTCGTCACTGTTCTCCTTAAGGGCCTGTTCTTCCCGCTTGCCAACAAGTCGTACAAGTCGATGGCACGCATGAAGCTGGTGCAGCCGAAGCTGACTGAAATCCGCGAGAAATATGCGGATGACAAGATGAAGCAGCAGCAGGAAATGATGCGGCTCTACAAGGAAGAGAAGATCAATCCTCTCGCCGGTTGCTGGCCGGTGCTGGTGCAGATTCCGGTGTTCTTCGCACTCTACAAGGTGCTCTATGTCACCATCGAAATGCGCCATGCGCCGTTCTTCGGCTGGATTCAGGATCTTGCAGCGCCCGATCCGACCTCGCTCTTCAACCTGTTCGGCCTCTTGCCTTTCGGCGTGCCGCACTTCCTGATGATCGGCGTCTGGCCGCTCCTGATGGGCATCACCATGTTCCTGCAGATGCGCATGAACCCGACGCCTCCGGATCCAACGCAGGCCGCCATCTTCACCTGGATGCCAGTGATCTTCACCTTCATGCTGGCTTCGTTCCCGGCTGGTCTCGTGATCTACTGGGCATGGAACAACCTGCTCTCCATCACCCAGCAGGGCATCATCATGAAGCGCCAGGGCGTGAAGATCGAGCTCTTCGACAATCTCAAGGGTCTCTTCAAGCGAAAGCCGAAAGAGGCGAAGAAATAGACTTGAAAGAACCCCGCTTCGGCGGGGTTTTTTGTGCCTTCATGTTGACAATACGGCTCATAACATTGATGCGTGTACACAAGAGAACATACCGACCGGGACAGAACCATTGAACCAGCAGGATAAGAAGCAAGCGGCGATCAGGGCCGCTCAGGCAGCGGCGGATGCGGTCCGGGAAGTCCAGGCGGCACTCGTCGAGGAAGGACGCCTGCTTTTCAAGAAATCGTGGATCTTCATCCGTGGCGTGCCATCGATGAAATTCTTGCCGCCGGAAGGTCCGGTCGAAATCGCTTTCGCAGGCCGCTCCAATGTCGGCAAGTCGTCGCTCATCAATGCGCTCGTCAACAAGAAGGGCCTTGCGCGCACGTCCAACACACCGGGCCGCACGCAGGAACTGAACTATTTCGTGCCGGACGGCTATTCCGGCGAAAACGGCGATCTGCCGCCGCTGGCACTGGTCGACATGCCGGGCTACGGTTTCGCCGAAGCACCGAAAGCACAGGTCGATGCCTGGACGCGCCTTGTGTTCGATTATCTGCGCGGACGCACCACACTGAAACGTGTCTATGTGCTGATCGATGCCCGCCATGGCATCAAGAAGAACGATGCGGAAGTGCTCGATCTTCTTGACAAGGCGGCTGTCTCCTACCAGATCGTGCTGACCAAGATCGACAAGATCAAGCCCGCTGGCGTACCGCGCCTTCTGGAAGAAACGCACAAGCTTACCTACAAGCGTGCAGCCTGCTTTCCCGGCATCATCGCGACCTCGTCGGAAAAGGGCGAAGGCCTCGACGAGCTGCGTGCAGCAATCGCATTGCTTATCAAGGAAGCCTGATACTACCTATTCTCACGCATGTCCTAATCCCAAAACCGATTCCCACTTTTGGGGACATGCTCTAGCTCGGGCAGCTTTCAGGCTGCCCGTCCAGCCCTTCATTGAGGCGCTCGAAACGGGCAGTCGTGTGCCCGTCGCCGCGCTGGATATGCAGCACATAGATGCTGTCGAAATCATTGCCGCGCCATTTCGGCACCGCAGCTTTATCTCCGCCATTGTCCTTGAGCAGATTTCTGGCCAGCTTGTAGAGCTGCTTGTGTTCCCAGCCGACCAGTATCGTCGCATTGCTGTATTGCAGCTGCTCGAGTGCGACCTGCAGCTTCCCGATCTCGTCATAGCCGAAGCGCGTATCGACCGGCATCTGAAAACGGATGGCGGTCGGCTCCACCGTCGCCAGCGGTCGGTTATAGGCATAGGAAATGCCGCTATCCTTCTTTTCCTTGGCAGGATCGGGCGCGAAAATGGCATCGGGCTTGCCGAAATCTTTTGCAATGACGGCAGGCAGTTTCAAGGAACGATTGAGCCCACGACAGCTGAGCTGTCCCATGCCACCTTTGGGCTTTTCTCCATGCCGGATGAGGATGATCGTTTCAGTCGTTGCTGCAGGCGCAGCACAGGATGCTGATGTGCCAAGCAGGCAGGTAAGAACAGTGAGGAATATTTTGCGCATGATGCGGTCTCTGAAAATCATTCCGGGTAAAAAACCTGCATAGAGCGCAGACCGGCTTTTTGTTGGGCACATTTCGGGCTGCAAATTCAAATAATCGCGACCGGGTAAGTGAAAAATAAGCATCTGCGGATTCCAATTGCGATAAATCCGGTCTAGAAAAGCCTGCCTCTTTTTGCCCTGTCGCCAGCCATGGAGCCCGCGATGACGACACTTGAAAATCCCGAAATGCAAGCGCAACTCCTATCCGCGGCCCTGCCTTATATGCAGCGCTACGAGAACAAGCATGTCGTTGTGAAATATGGCGGCCACGCCATGGGCAATCCGGAACTAGGCAAGGCCTTCGCGCGCGATATCGCGCTTCTGAAGCAATCGGGCATCAATCCGATTGTCGTGCATGGCGGCGGCCCGCAGATTCAGGCCATGCTGACCAAGCTCGGCATCGAATCCCGCTTCGAAGGCGGCTTGCGCGTCACCGACGAAAAGACCGTCGAAGTGGTGGAAATGGTTCTGGCCGGTTCCATCAACAAGGAAATCGTCGCCCTCATCAATGCCGAAGGCGAATGGGCAATCGGTCTTTGCGGCAAGGACGGCAACATGGTCTTTGCGCAGAAGGCGCACAAGACCGTCATCGATCCCGATTCCAATATCGAGAAGGTGCTGGACCTCGGCTTCGTCGGTGAGCCGGCGGAAGTCGACCGCACCCTGCTCGATCTTCTAGCGCGCTCCGAAATGATCCCGGTCATTGCACCGGTCGCACCGGGTCGCGACGGCCATACCTACAATATCAACGCCGACACGTTTGCAGGCGCGATTGCCGGTGCGCTCGCCGCAACGCGCCTCCTGTTCCTGACCGATGTTCCGGGCGTGCTGGACAAGGACAAGAACCTCATCAAGGAACTGTCCGTTGCCGATGCGCAGGCGCTCATCAAGGACGGCACCATTTCCGGCGGCATGATCCCCAAGGTGGAAACCTGCATCGAAGCGATCCGCCGGGGCGTCGAAGGCGTTGTCATTCTGAATGGCAAGACCCCGCATTCCGTGCTGCTGGAGCTTTTCACCGAACATGGTGCCGGCACCTTGATCGTGCCATAGAGCGCATCCCGAAAAGTGTGAAACGGTTTTCGGATAAGATGCGCGCTTATCGTGCCTTAAGGATCGACCATGACCGATATTCCGGACAGAGCTGCTTTCGCCCACGTCACTGACTGGGTGTTCGACCTCGACAACACCCTCTACCCGCACGCCGCCAATCTGTTCTCGCAGATCGACGTGAAGATGACGAGCTATGTCGAGACTTTGCTGAAACTGCCGCGTGACGAAGCGCGCAAGATTCAGAAGCAGTTCTATCTGGAATATGGCACCACGCTGAAAGGTCTGATGGAGTGCCATCAGATCGATCCGGACGACTTTCTGAGACAAGTCCATGACATCGACTATTCCTGGCTGACACCTGATCCGGCTCTCGGGCAGGCGATCAAGGCACTGCCGGGTCGTCGCTTCATCTTCACCAATGGTGATCGCGGCCATGCCGAACGCGCTGCCAGCCAGCTCGGAATCCTCGATGATTTCGACGATATTTTCGACATCGTCGCAGCTGGCCTGACACCGAAGCCTGAACGGGTCACCTATGACCGCTTCCTCGGCGCTTTTGGCATCGATGCAGGTAAGGCCGTGATGTTCGAGGATCTGGCGCGCAATCTGGTCGTTCCCAAAGCCCTCGGCATGAAAACGGTGCTGGTCGTGCCGAACAATTTTGAGCCTACATTTTCCGAGATATGGGAAAGCGATCCCGAGTTCACCGATCAGGTGGACTATGTGACCGATAATCTGACCCAGTTTCTGGAAGAAATCATTGCACGAAGATAGGCAATTCACCGGCCTTGAAAAACGCATCGACAAGGCCGCCCACCGCCTTCTCGACAATCTGCCCCGTCACCGGATCAGCGATGCGCTGATCGAGTTTCTGGTCTTCGGACTGAAACAGGCATGGGCCTGCCTTTTCGGGGGCGCCATGCTGGCGCTCATCATCCTCACCCGCTGGTTCTGGCCGGATGGCGGCGCGGGGTTTATCACGCGCTACGATTTCCTGTTCCTGTCCGCCCTTGCTATCCAGCTTGCCATGCTGGTCTTCAAGCTGGAGGCGTGGGAGGAAGCCAAGGTCATCCTCATCTTCCATGTGGTCGGCACAGCGATGGAAGTGTTCAAGACCCATGCCGGTTCATGGGTCTATCCGGAGGAGAATTTCTTCCGCATTGGCGGCGTTCCTCTGTTTTCCGGCTTCATGTATGCGGCTGTCGGCTCCTACATGGCACGCATCAATCGCATCTTCGATATAAGGCTGAACCACTATCCACCGCTCTGGATGACCATTGTTCTGGCCGCCGCAATCTATATCAATTTCTTCGCGCACCACTTCATCTGGGATATGCGCTGGCTGCTGTTTGCTGCGACCTTCGTCCTTTTCTGGCGCACGACGATGCATTACCGCGTCTTCCGCTTCCGGCACAAAATGCCGTTGCTGGTCGCCTTTCTGCTGACCTCGCTCTTCATCTGGATTGCCGAGAACATCGGCACATGGTCGAAGGCCTGGCTTTATCCGAACCAGCGCAATGGCTGGGAACTCGTTTCAATGAGCAAGCTCGGCTCGTGGTATCTCCTGATGATTATCTCGGTCGTGCTGGTGACACTCGTTCACCGCCCTCGTGCCTATGACGAAAACGAAAACGCCCGGTCTTAAGAAAACCGGGCGCGATTCCATCAGTCCCTCAGGACACAATCAGAGCTTGTAAAAATCCTTGATCTGCTCCCAGGCTTCGTCGGCGGTTTCGACAAAGTTGAGCAGTTCGATATCGGCAGGCGAAATCGTGCCCTGCTCGGCCAGAAACTCGATATTGATCGCCTTCGTCCAGAATTCCTTGCCAAACAGGATCAGCGGCACGCGCTCCATACGGTTGGTCTGGATCAGGGTCATCGCCTCGAAAAGCTCGTCCATCGTTCCAAAGCCGCCGGGGAACACGCAGATCGCCTTGGCCCGCATCAGGAAATGCATCTTGCGGATCGCGAAATAATGGAAGTTGAAGCAAAGGTCAGGCGTAACATAGGCGTTGGGCGCCTGTTCATGCGGCAGCACAATGTTGAGACCGATCGTCGGCGCACCGACATCGGCGGCTCCGCGATTGCCTGCTTCCATGACGCCGGGACCGCCGCCCGTCACCACGATGAATTCGCGATAATAGGTCGTTGCCGAATATTCGGAACAAAGCCGCGCGAATTTGCGCGCTTCTTCGTAATAATGCGCATTGGCTTCAAGGTTCTTCTTCTGAACCTCGTTCTTGGCTGCCCATGCCTCGCCGCCGGGCTCCGGAATGCGCGCACCACCAAACATGACGACAGTGGACTTGATACCCCGGTCGGCCAGAATCATTTCAGGTTTCAGAAGCTCAAGCTGCAGCCGGATCGGCCGCAGTTCGCGCCGCGTCAGGAAATCATCGTCCGTGAAAGCAAGGCGATAGGCAGGGGCTTCGGTCTGTGGCGTCTGCGGTACGGTGCGCGCCTGCTTGACCGCTTCCTCAGAATTCGGGAATGGCGTCCAGCCAGACTTCTCCATCGGGTTCATGCTCTCACCTGCTCCTTCATTATCGCCATTCAACGCGTAATACCAGGGCGCTGAGATGCTGACGCATCGCGCCCTGAAAATGCTCAATTGCCGCACGGGCTTATCCAAAACTCGATGAGTCAAGCTCATCGGGTTTTGGTATAACAGCATCCATTCTGGCGCTAAATGCTTAATCTGTCTCAAACGTGGCACTGCAATCGGATCACGAACGACATTGACCCTCATGGCGCCTTCGCTTAATCAATTTCCCAGCAAACAGGCCGGACTTGTCCACGCCTGCCTTCCGCCGCCCCTTCATGGAGATCGCACCCTATGACCAAGCCAGACCTCGCCTCCCTTGAGAAGACAATCGACAAGGCTTTTGACGAGCGCGACGGTATCAACACGGCAACGCGCGGCGAAGTGCGCGAAGCCGTCGAACAATCGCTCGTTCTGCTCGACCGCGGTGAAGCCCGTGTCGCAGAAAAACAGGCGGACGGCAACTGGCAAGTCAACCAATGGCTGAAGAAAGCAGTTCTGCTCTCCTTCCGTCTCAACCCGATGGAAGTCATCAAGGGCGGCCCCGGCCAGTCCTCCTGGTGGGACAAGGTGCCGTCGAAATTCGACGGCTGGACAGCCAATGAATTCGAAAAGGCAGGCTTCCGCGCCGTACCGAACTGCATCGTGCGCCACTCGGCCTATATCGCGCCAAACGCGATCCTGATGCCATCCTTCGTCAATCTCGGCGCCTATGTCGATGAGGGCACCATGGTCGACACCTGGGCCACCGTCGGCTCCTGTGCACAGATCGGCAAGAACGTTCACCTTTCCGGCGGCGTCGGCATCGGCGGTGTTCTGGAGCCGATGCAGGCCGGTCCAACCATCATCGAAGACAATTGTTTCATCGGTGCCCGCTCGGAAGTCGTTGAAGGCTGCATCGTGCGTGAAGGTTCGGTCCTCGGCATGGGCGTCTTCATCGGCAAATCAACCAAGATCGTGGATCGCGCAACCGGCGAAGTCTTCTATGGCGAAGTGCCGCCCTATTCGGTCGTCGTTGCAGGCACCATGCCGGGCAAGAACGTTCCCGGCGAAAACTGGGGTCCGAGCCTCTATTGCGCCGTGATCGTCAAGCGCGTCGATGAAAAGACCCGCTCCAAGACCTCGATCAACGAATTGCTGCGTGACTAGTGGATTGAATTTGACGTTTGATACCCGTCCGATATAAATCTCGTTTCAAACGTCAAATTCGAAAAATCCACTAGATTCATAAGGTTACTAGTGGTCTTTTTGATTTCGACATTTGCTCGGCGCTCATATCCCGAGGATGCAAATGTCGGAATCAGACCACTAGAGCATGTCTCCCGAAAGTGGGAACCGGTTTCGGGATAAAGACATTCTTAAAACAAATGGATAGCGCGTTTCGACAATGACTGAGAGCGTGCTTAAAAACAAAAGGCGACGCTGCTGGCGTCGCCTTTTTGCATTTAATGGTCGCCCCTTCGGATGGCGCAATGCCTCTGATCCGGGCAGTCCGGGGAGACACTGACGCCATCCTCCGGGGAGATTTCTTGGCAGCCCTTCGGCTGCCCCGCGTGTCACATGCGTGAGGGGGAGGAACGCAACGGACGATGCAGGGCGACCGACAGGCTCAGCCGTCAGAACGAATTAGTTCTGGTAGCTGGACGGGGAAGCGTCGCCGAAGCGATGAGCCGAGCCGTCCTGATTAACTGGCGCAGACTGACGAATGGCAGCCGGAGCCGTATAGTCGATGTTGCTGCGGGTCGAAGCGACCGGCGTTTCGCCAGGAAGAACGAAAGCCTTGTCCTGAGCAGCCATTGCAGGCGGCTGGCCAACGAACGGGTTTTCGGCATAGGCAGCACCGGCGCTAAGAGCGACAGCAAGAGCGGCGAGAGCAAACTTCTTCATTTCTTTATTCCTTTTCTCCATGGCGTCCCCGGCATCGGTGCTTAACCGGCTGAACCTTGAGACTGCATCTCAGGCATAGAGGGGACATTTGGTTAGCTGGGCCTTCGTGGCCCGCCCTACGGTGCCAGGCACATCTGGGAGGAAATGCCCCGACACCTTCGGGAATACATGCAATGTGGGTATTTCATTCATGCCCGGTCCGTCTGGACCGGAGAGGCCAAAAGTCCGAGCGGACTTTTAGTTCTGGTAAGAGGAAGGCGATGCGTCACCGAAGCGGTGAGCCGAACCATCCTGATAAACCGTTGCCTTGTTGATCGAGGCAGGAGCCGTGTAGTCGAGCTTCTGGCTCTGCGTTGCAACCGGCGTACGGTCATTTGCATAGAGATCGGCAGGTTCGCCGACATGTGGGTTTTCTGCAAAAGCGGCACCAGCGGTAAGAGCAAGAGCAGCGGCAGCAAGAACAATCTTCTTCATTTTCCTATCTCCTTGGAAAGTGGAGCGGCGTTTGTTCGTCGTTCCGATGCAGCTGAAATGGGTGACAGTGGGCAAAAGTTCCAGTCACGAAAATGTTTTCTTTATCACACATTTGTGCGGCCATTTTCTTGGAGGACGATAATTGAAATTATAAAATAATAACAAAATCAAATATTTAATTGATATACCAGCAATCACACGACTGTTACAAAGTGTCTTTTGTTCAAAAAGAGCGAACAGTCTGTCCCAATATATTGTCCAATGAGAGTGAACAATGATGCGATTTTTCGCGAAATCGGTCCTTTGCAAACGACGCAAGCTTCGTCGAAATGACACCCTGATTTGCGGCTGGCATCGTTCAGCCAGTCAAATCAGCCCATACTCAAAAGAAAAGCCGCATCGAAATGCGGCTTGATGACATTCAATTGGACCAGCTCTTGATTGAACGCTGTAACCCCGATCAGTTGTTTGCAACAGCGACCGAACGCCCGGCAATGGAAACCCACTGACCGGAATTGGCAGGCGACTGCATCTTGATATAGCGGTACGAAGTTTTCTCGACCGGCAACACCTCGTCGCGCAGATTGTCGAGGATATAGTCGCCATGATCTGTGCGGGCGGTCAGGACGACATGCGGCTCGCTGCCCTGTACCATAGTAATGAGAAGCTGTGACGGGCTGATACCCCGCGCCATCAGCTGGGCCCGCTTCATCAGGACATAGTCTTCGCAATCGCCCTTGCCGTTGACCGGAATGGTCCAGTAATCGCGCTTGCCATAATTATCCTGATCGGAGACCGGTTTGATGCGGCGATTGACGGAGCTGCTGACCGATTGCAGCAGCTTCGCGCGCTGCGGGGTCATCTTCATCGGCGGCAATACGCGATGCGCACCGCAATCGCGCTTGTTACGATCGCAGTACTCCTTGTGTCCGTAAGGAATGCTTGTAAGCCCGCCTGCTTCACTCCATTGCGCGGCCTTGGCCGGTATTGTCGTCGCCCCGAAGAGCACCATCATGCCTGCTATCGCAGAAGTGACAAAACGCATGCGCAGTTTCCCATTTAAAAAGAGTCCCCGTTGAGCGGCCCTTTGCGGGTCTCGTTATCAACTTATTTTTAACTAACGATGACAGGACCCCTCCGGTCAAGGAAATTTCGTTCCCAAATTGAAACCGGTTGAGAAAAACAAGTGAAAGGCGAAACGATGCCGCCTGCGCGCAACCATCGGATTGCTGTTTCATCCGCCGGCTTCCGGCCTGTTTTTTCAACGCGCATCCTGTTCCGAAAACGCTTTGCACTTTTCGGGATGCAGTTGGTTTCTCACGCGCATCTTATTCCGAAAACCGCTTCGCACTTTTCGGGATGCGCGATAATCTCGCCGTCAGACGATTCCCTTTTCAAAAAAGTCCCGATCTCATGAGCTTAGCCGTCAATCCCGCCGATAACCTTGCCGCCCTCATCCGTTGTGCATCCGTAACGCCTGCCGAGGGCGGTGCGCTGACGGCGCTGGAAGCGATGTTGAAGCCGATGGGGTTTTCGGTGGAACGACCTGTCTTCCACGATGAAGACACGCCCGACATCGAAAACCTTTATGCACGCAAGTCGGGCAATGGCCCGCATCTGATGTTTGCGGGACATACCGATGTCGTGCCTCCCGGCAATGAGGGCGACTGGAAACACCCGCCCTTTTCTGCCGCTATTGAAGACGGCGTGATGTACGGTCGCGGTGCGGTTGACATGAAGGGCGGTGTTGCCTGTTTCGTGGCCGCAGTTGCCCGTCACATCGAAAAGCACGGCAGCATCAAGGGCAGCGTTTCGTTCCTCATCACCGGCGACGAGGAAGGCCCGGCCATCAATGGCACGGTCAAGCTTCTCGACTGGGCGAAGCAGCGCGGCGAAAGCTGGGATGCATCCATCGTCGGAGAGCCAAGCAACCCGAATGCGCTCGGCGATGCGATCAAGATCGGACGACGCGGCTCACTGTCCGGCACGATCACCGTCCATGGCGTGCAGGGCCATGCCGCCTATCCGCATCTGGCCGAAAACCCGGTACGCGGCATTACCACGCTGGTCGACAGCCTGCTTTATCCGGCTTTCGACCAAGGGACAGCCAATTTTCAGGCCAGCAATCTGGAAGTAACCAGCATCGACGTCGGCAACAAGGCCACCAATGTCATTGCGAACAAGGCAACGGCCTCGTTCAACATCCGCTTCAACGACACCTGGACGGCAGAGACCTTGCAGGCCGAAATCATCGCGCGCCTCGAAAAAGCCGCCCGCGACAATCGCTTGCGGCCGGGTCGCGAAACACCGATCAAATACGAACTCACCTGGCGCGAGCATCCGAGCCATGTGTTCCTGACCCGTGACGAAAAGCTGATCGGCACACTGACAGATTCCGTCGAGGCCGTAACGGGCAAACGCCCGGAACTGTCGACATCAGGCGGCACGTCCGATGCCCGTTTCATCAAGGATTACTGTCCGGTGGTCGAGTTCGGCCTTGTCGGACAGACCATGCATATGGTTGACGAGCGCGTAGCCCTTGCCGACCTCGAAGGCCTGACACAGATTTATGAACGCTTCATCGCCGATTTCTTTGGGTAACGCATAGTCCCGGAAAGTCGCATGACTGTTCCGCCGGGATTACGCGAAAAATTGGGAATCTCATGCCAAGCCTGGACGATATTTTCAGATATTTCTGGGGCGTCTGGAAAATGATGCTCGGGCGCAAGGAAGGACTGGGCTATCTCGACATTTCCGCCGAGGGCTTCTGGTCGTCCTTCTTTGCGATAGCGATTGCACTGCCGCCGCTCTTCGCAAGCTGGGTCGCTTATGCCGCGGATCTGACGGCAGGTCGCGAGGAGGCAGGCTTGCGCTTTGCCATTGTCACGCGCGCAGCCTTCGTGGACATAGCGGCCTGGATTATTCCGCTCGTCATCATCGGCCTTATCGCCAAGCGGATCGGCATTGCCAAGCGTTATGCGGCCTTCGTGATTGCCACCAACTGGGGCAGCGCACTGCTTTCGTGGGTCTTCGCGCCCATTACACTGCTACAGCTCTTCTTTCCCGGACGATTCGACATCGCGACCCTGTTCGCCTTCATCATGTTCGGCGCATCCATTGTGCTGAGCTACCGGCTGACTTTTGTCGCGCTGCAGCGCCCACATGCCTATGCGGCACCGTTCTTCGCCTGCATCGTCTTTGGCTCACTGTTCCTGACCGTCCTGCTGCAGCAACTGCTCGGGATCGGCTTTGATCCGCACGCCTATTAAAGCGAAAGCCATTATATCGGCACGGGATGATTGAGGGCGCTGGCGATCTCGGCCATGACGGCACGGAGAGCCGGAACCGTCTTCATATCGGAATGAACGACCATCCACACCTCGCGTGTGAGGGGGGCATGATCCGGCAGCGCTGGCACCAGCTGCTCCTGCGTCTCAGCCATGAAATCAGGCAACATGGCTATGCCCGCATTCTCGCTTACAAGAGCGAGCTGCATCTCCAGCGTATTGGCGCGCAGGGCGATTGGCCGGGCACCAGCCAAAGCAAGCAAATGGGCCTGCTGCGGAGCGTCTTCCAGACTTTCATCATAAGCAATGAACTGCCATTCTTCAGGAGGAGTTCGCGCCAGATAATCCCGGCTCGCATAAGGGCGGAAAGCTTCCTCGCCCAGCCTGCGAATGGTGAGATCGCCGGTTGTCGGGCGCGTCAGGCGAATAGCTATATCCGCCTCCCGACGGTTCAGTGAACTGAAGCGTGCTTCTCCCATCACACGCATATGGATACCCGGATATTGTTCTGACACGGCAGCGAGCGGCTTCGCCAGTCTTGCAACCGCATAGGACGGCGGCGCGGTGAGCGTGATGGTAGCGCTTATGCCCGTATCCCGAACTGCGCCGAAACGGCTGATGGCTTGTGCCTCGTCCTGCATCTTGCGGGCAATCGCCGCAATCCGCTCGCCGTCTTCCGTCAGCAGAAAACGTCGCCCCCGACGATCAACCAGTTTCAAACCGGTTTCGGATTCCAGAGCTGCCACACGTCGCGCAATCGTCGCATGTTCTACATTGAGCAATCGGGCGGCACCGGACAGAGTCCCCGTATCGGCCAAAGCCACAAAGTAACGCACGCTTTCCCAATTCACCATTGTGAAATTTTTCCCATACGCTGCGATAAAATCGGCAATTTTTTCCCGTTTCTCTATCCACGATACTGCCACGGATTGCAACGGAGGCTGACTGATGGACTACGAGATCATTCTGAACGAAACAGGTGAAGCAGGGCTGCTTCAGACAGTCCCGCAGACACCCCGAAGCCCCGGTGCGGGCGAGATACGTCTTCGCCACGAGGCAATCGGCGTGAACTTTGTCGACATATATCATCGGACCGGCCTCTATCCGCTGCCGTCCTTTCCGGCAGTGCTCGGCGTCGAAGGTGCAGGCGTGGTGGAAGCTGTCGGATCGGATGTAACCGACCTCAAGCCAGGCGACAGGGTTGCCTATGCGGGCCTGCCAGTGGGGGCATATGCTTCAACCCGGCTTCTACCGGCCCAAAGGGCGCTGCTACTGCCCGGCACAATTTCCTCGCAGTCGGCAGCAGCGACCATGCTGCGCGGTCTTACCACCCACATGCTTCTGACCGATACATTTCCCGTTGGCTCGGATACAATCATGCTGGTGCATGCAGCCGCAGGCGGACTGGGCACTTTGCTGACTCGCTGGGGCAAGGCTCTTGGAGCAACAGTGATCGGAACCGTCAGCTCGGAAGACAAAGCCGAAATGGCGCGCAAAAATGGCGCCGATCATGTGCTCGTTGGACGCGATTGCGATTTCGTCACAGCCACCCGGCGTCTCACGGATGGACAGGGCGTTCACGTCGCCTATGACGGGATCGGCGGTGAAACTCTGGCCAAAACGGCACAATGCGTGCGCCCGTTTGGAACTCTGGCGAGCATCGGTCAGGCCGGTGGAAAAATCTCCCAGACCGTCATTGATGCACTCGGCAATCAAGCAGATCTTTCTTTCGTCCGGCCAAGCGTGATCGCTTACATCAACGATCTGGATAACTACCGAAACTCCGCCTCCAAGCTTTTCGACATCATGGAAAAGGGACTGACTGGAACGATTGGGGCAACCTATCCGCTGAGCGAGGCAGCACAGGCCCATCGTGCGCTGGAGACGGGAAAATCATCCGGAAGTTTGCTCTTGATTCCCTAGAGCGCGCTTCGGGTCTCAGTACGGAAAGGCGTAGTCCACACCAATCAGATAAAGCCCATAGGGCGGGGCAACCTGCCCGCAGGCCTTGCGATCTTTGGCTTCCAAAGCCGCTTGCAGATCATCCGCCGTCCAGCGGCCAACACCCACTTCCATCAGGCTGCCTGCGAAGGACCTGACCTGATTGTGCAGGAAGGACCGCGCAGAAACGCGCATTTCCACGTAATCGCCGTTGCGGATGACATCGAGCCGGTCGAGCGTCTTGACCGGGCTCTTGGCCTGGCATTGCGTGGCGCGAAACGTCGTGAAGTCGTGCTCGCCCAGGAGCCGCTTTGCTGCTTCGTGCATCGCTTCAGCATCAAGTCGCTTCTGCACCCACCATGCGCGCTGATAATCAACCGCCAGAGGCGCACGGCGATTATGGATACGATAGAGATAATGCCGGGCACGCGCTGAAAAACGCGCATCGAATGTGTCCGTCGTCCTCTCGACATTCAAGATGCTGACGCGCTCATCCGCCATGACGAGGTGCGCATTGACCGCATCGCGCACCTTGCCTGCACCCCAATCCTTGGTGAGATCGACATGCACGACCTGCGCGGTTGCATGCACGCCTGCATCGGTGCGGCCAGCCGCACTCAGCGTCAAATCTTCGCCGCAGAACTTCTTGAATGCCAGTTCGATGGCATTCTGTACCGCATGGCCGTTTTCCTGCCGCTGCCAGCCAACATAGGGCGTGCCGTCATATTCGACAGTGAGCTTGTAGCGCGGCACCGCTTACAGAACCTTCGAAACCTGTGCGCCACGCAGAAATTCTTGCGCGGGCAATGGCTTGCCGCCGGAACGCTGCAACGTAACGAGCCGCACGGCCCCTTCCCCGCAGGCAACCGTCAGGCGATCGTCCAGCACCGTGCCCGGTTCACCGGACCCCTCACCCAGCGCCGAGCGCTGAAGCTTCACACGTTCGACAGCGCCATTGATTTCCATCTCGCACCATGCCCCCGGAAAGGGCGACAGACCGCGAATGGTATTGTGCACGTCCTGTGCCGGCTTCGACCAGTCGATGCGCGCCTCGGCCTTGTCGATCTTGGCGGCATAGGTGACGCCTTCTTCCGCCTGCGGCTGCAAGGCAAGGCTTTCACGCTCAAGCGCGCCCAGCGCACGGATCATCAGGTCGGCGCCGATCATACTCAGACGGTCATGCAGTTCGCCTGCCGTCATGTCCGGCGTGATCGCAACCTTTTCGGCCATGGCAACGGGACCGGTATCGAGCCCGGCATCCATCTTCATGATCATCATGCCGGTTTCGCTATCGCCTGCCATGATGGCACGCTGGATCGGAGCCGCGCCGCGCCAGCGCGGCAGCAGCGAGGCATGGCCGTTATAGCAACCGAGGCGCGGTGCATCCAGAATGGCTTGCGGCAGCAGCAGGCCATAAGCCACGACAATCGCAACATCGGCTTCGAGGCTTGCGAAAACGTCCTGCTCTTCCGCACCCTTGAGGCTCTTCGGCGTGAACACCGGAATGCCGAACTGTTCGGCCTTTTCATGCACCGGTGACTTGGTCAGCTCCAGCCCGCGACGGCCCGCCGGGCGCGGCGGCTGCGTATAGGCCGCAACAACCTCATAACCGTGACCGATGATGGCGGTGAGGATCGGCACGGAAAATTCCGGCGTCCCCATGAAAACGACACGCATTAAAGCACTTTCCCGGGCGCGCGCTGGCTGGCGAGCTTCTTGAACTTCTTGATGACCATATCGCGCTTCAGCTTGGAAATATGATCGATGAAGAGCACGCCGTTCAGATGATCGATCTCATGCTGCAGGCAGGTAGCCATCAGCCCGTCGGCTTCGATCAGATGCTGTTTGCCATCTGCATCGAAGTAATTGACCTTGATGGCGGCTGGCCGTTCCACTTCGGCATAATAATCCGGGATCGAAAGACAGCCTTCCTCATAGGTGCTGACTTCATCCGTCACGCCGACAATCTCGGGATTGATGAAGACATGCGGCGCTTTCGGTTCATCTTCCTTGGCAAGGTCGATGACGAGCATGCGGATCGGTTCGCCTACCTGAATGGCGGCGAGGCCAATGCCCGGCGCATCATACATGGTGTCGAACATGTCGCCGGCAAATTTGCGCAGCTGGTCGTCAAAGCGCTCCACAGGCTTGGAAACCTGGCGCAGGACGGGATCGGGAAGGATGACAAGCGGTTTTACAGACATGGGCTTTCACGTAATGGCTCACGCGAGAATCGTCAATTACACTTTGCAAAATGTTCTCGTTTTGATCTCATCAAGACGATACGAATCAGCTAAGCTCTCTTCATGGAAAACCAGAATCTCCTGAATGAGCCGATTCTGCAGCTCGGTGCCACATCCTTCACGCTGGGGAGTATCCTGCTGGCGGGTATCGTCGTGCTGGTGCTGTGTCTTGCCATTTTTCTGATCGCGGCGACACGTTCCGCCCGGCTTCGTGCGGTTGCGGAAGCACAGGCCGAAGACCGTGCCCGCGATGCGGAATATCGCATGGCGGAAATCCTGAAGGCACAGGCCGAGATGCAGGGCCGGATGCAGACCATGGCCGAGGTATTCGGCTCACGGCAGGCGGAACTCAACCAGTCGATCCGCGAAAGGCTCGACGGCATGACGCATCGCATCGGCCAGACCATGACCGAACAGACCCGCTCGACGCATGAAAATCTCGCCAAATTGCAGGAGCGTCTCGCCGTCATCGACACGGCGCAGAACAATATCCAGTCGCTCGCCGGACAGGTGGTGCAATTGCAGGCGATCCTCGCCAACAAGCAGACGCGCGGCGCTTTCGGCCAGTCGCGCATGGAAGCGATCATTGCCGATGGCCTGCCACAGGGGGCCTACGAGTTTCAGGCAACGCTTTCCAACAGCACCCGCCCCGACTGCCTTGTACGGATGCCGAACAATGCGCCCTCGCTCGTGATCGACGCAAAATTCCCGCTCGAAGCCTGGAATTCGATGCGCGAAACGGAACAGCCGGAGGCGCGCAAGGCAGCAGTCGCCCAGTTCCGCCGCGACATGGAAGTGCATATCAAGGATGTCTCGGACAAGTATCTGATCCCCGGCGAAACACAGGATACGGCTTTTCTGTTCGTGCCGTCGGAGTCCATCTTCGCCGATATTCACGAGCACTTCGAGGCCCTGATCCAGCGTGCGCATCGGGCGCGGGTCGTCATTGTCTCGCCGTCGCTGCTGATGCTGTCGATTCAGGTCATTCAGGCGATCCTGAAGGATGCCCGCATGCGCGAGCAGGCGCATGTGATTCAGGGCGAGGTGATCCGCTTGATGGAAGATGTGGGCCGTTTGGACGAGCGCGTGCGGAAGCTGCAAACGCACTTTGTGCAGGCCAACAAGGATATTGACGATATTCTGGTGTCGTCCAACAAGGTCACCCGGCGCGGCGCGAAGATCGAAGCGCTGGAATTTGGCCCTGCACCCGCAGAGGAGGCATCCCGCCCGCAAACGAGACAGACGGAAAACACTCCCACTCAAATGCGCCTGCGCGTGGTGGATGAGGACTAATTTCTTCGGCTCAGAATAGCGACGCTGTTATTTCCCTCATCCTGAGGAGGCGCGAAGCGCCGTCTCGAAGGACGAGGAAACGCACAACTCGACCCTCATTCTCAGCCTGTCGAAAGGGCCGATAGCATCAAGTATTGGCTGGCCGGTCCGAATGACCGAGATCGCGTTCCGGCCAGACCAGATCGCGCACGCGCTGCTTTAACACCTTGGCTTCCGGAAATCCGCCGTCACGCTTGCGCTCCCAGATGAGTTCTTCACTGCCGTCCGGCATATGAACACGGATTTCAAAAACCCCGCCGGTCCCCGGACGCAGCGCCACTTCGCCTAAGTCCTGCCCGAAAGTCTGTAACAGTTCCTGCGCCATCCACGCAGCACGCAGCAGCCAGTTGCATTGGGTGCAGTAGGTAATGGAGATCGATGGAGACATGTTCAGCACATCCGTATTACTTAGTTCCCGTCACTGTTTTGAAAACACAACAAACCTTATAGAATTTCTCGATATCATATGGAAAATCCGGCACATTACCAGGAAACTGCCCCATGCATTTTTCCCATAAATCAACATAAGATTTACACTTCGCCCAAGCTCTCTTGGAGTCCTTCCCACGAAGCAGTTGAAAACGTACCTTAATAGCGTTCCGGTCATCTGATGGGAAAGTGTTCAACTTTTCAACAAATGGATAAGCCGCTCCCGAATAGTCTACCGGAACCTGTTCAGACGACTTTTGCAGAATGAAAGAATATGCATCTCGCGCCGCATTTTCCAATGCTGGCAAATGATGGTTCAGCCACTGCAACGCTTCTTGCTCTTTGCTACGGCGACTTTCTTCCTCTTTCTCAATGCTATGAGCTGCTCTTTCCGATCGCTCCACAAAAATTTTCAGTATCGAATGACAAAACTCAATCAACGCTTTCAATAGTCCGAACATGCATAATTCCTTATAAAATATTCAAGAAACAACAGAAATAAAAAGGGGCGCCGAAGCGCCCCTAAAACAACTTGAGATCAATCATCGCCCATCTTGAGCGCCTGTATGAAGGCCTCCTGCGGGATTTCGACCTTGCCGAACTGGCGCATGCGCTTCTTGCCTTCCTTCTGCTTTTCCAGAAGTTTGCGCTTGCGCGTCACGTCGCCGCCGTAGCACTTGGCCGTCACGTCCTTGCGCAGTGCCGAGATCGTCTCACGCGCCACGATACGACCGCCGATGGCCGCCTGGATCGGGATCTTGAACATGTGCTGCGGGATCAGTTCCTTCAGCTTTTCGCACAGCGCGCGGCCACGCTTTTCCGCCGCCGAGCGGTGCACCAGCATCGAAAGCGCGTCGACCGGCTCCTCGTTCACGAGGATCGACATCTTGACCAGATCGCCCTCACGGTAATCCGAAAGATTGTAGTCGAACGAAGCATAGCCCTTCGAGATCGACTTCAGACGGTCGTAGAAATCGAACACCACTTCGTTGAGCGGCAGATCATAGGTGATCATGGCGCGCGGGCCGACATAGGTCAGATCAATCTGCAGACCACGGCGCTCCTGGCAGAGCTTCATGATCGCGCCGAGATAATCATCCGGTGTCATGATGGTCGCGCGAATCCAAGGTTCTTCAATCGCATTGATCTTCACCACATCCGGCATATCGGCCGGATTGTGCAGCTCTTTCTGCGAACCGTCCTGCATGTTCAGGCGATAGACAACCGAAGGCGCGGTCGTGATGAGATCGAGATTGAACTCGCGCTCAAGACGCTCCTGAATGATTTCCAGATGCAGGAGACCAAGGAACCCGCAGCGGAAGCCGAAACCAAGCGCAGCAGAGGTTTCCATTTCAAACGAGAACGACGCATCGTTGAGGCGCAGCTTGCCCATGGCAGCGCGCAGATCTTCAAAATCCGCCGCGTCGACCGGGAACAGGCCGCAGAACACGACCGGCTGCGCGGGCTTGAAGCCAGACAGCATCTTGTTCGTCGGGCGGCGATCTTCGGTGATCGTATCGCCGACGCGGGTGTCGGCCACTTCCTTGATCGAAGCGGTGATGAAGCCAAGCTCGCCGGGACCGAGTTCGTCCACCTGAACCATCTTCGGCGTGAACACGCCGGTGCGTTCCACCGGATATTTCGCGCCCGTGCCCATCATGCGGATGGTCTGGCCCTTTTTCAGGACGCCATCAATGATGCGCACCAGAACGATAACGCCAAGATAGCTGTCATACCAGCTATCGACCAGCATGGCCTTGAGCGGCGCATTGCGGTCGCCTTCCTTCGGCGCGGGCAATTGCGTGACGATGGCTTCCAGCACATCCTCGATGCCGATGCCGGTCTTGGCAGAAATGTGCACGGCCTGTGCGGCATCAATGCCGATCACTTCCTCGATCTGCTGCTTGACGCGCTCAGGCTCGGCAGCGGGCAGGTCGATCTTGTTCAGCACAACCACGATTTCATGGTTGTTGTCGATGGCCTGATAGACATTGGCCAGCGTCTGCGCTTCCACGCCCTGAGAGGCGTCCACCACCAGAAGTGAACCTTCGCACGCAGCCAGCGAGCGCGAGACTTCATAGGCGAAGTCGACGTGTCCGGGCGTGTCGATCAGGTTCAGCACATAATCTTCGCCGTTCTTCGCCTTGTAGCTGAGACGGACGGTCTGCGCCTTGATGGTGATGCCGCGCTCGCGCTCGATATCCATCGAGTCGAGAACCTGATCCTTCATCTCGCGCGTGTCCAGCCCGCCGGTCAACTGAATGAGGCGGTCGGCCAGCGTCGATTTGCCGTGGTCGATATGGGCGACGATCGAAAAATTACGAATATGGTCAAGTGGTGTGCTCATGCGCGCGATTTAACAGCAAGAAGCGGAATCTCAAAGCGGTTTTCGGATAAGATCACGCTGAAACAAAAAAACGAACATGGGAAAAAGTCCTGCTATCATGATCGTGACAACAAGTCCCCTTTGCCTTGTGGCCAAAAGGCGATAAATCACCGGCAATATAGATGCATCGCCGCCGCTCAATGCAAGCGGCGCAGCTGGCTTTCATGCAGGAGTTTAGGATGAAGACCGAACCGAACGAAGTCCACAACAGGCCGAAACTGGTCACCGTTTTCGGCGGCTCCGGCTTTGTCGGGCGCGCGGTCGTCGCAAGTCTCACCAAGCGCGGCTATCGCGTGCGCGTTGCCGTGCGCAAGCCGGAAGTTGCCTATTACATGGCTCCGCTCGGCAATGTCGGCCAGATTCAGATGGTGCAGGCCAATGTCCGCAACCGCGCTTCGGTCGAACATGTCGTCAAGGGTTCCGACCATGTCGTGAACCTCGTCGGCATCCTTGCTGAAAGCGGTCGCCAGCGTTTCAACACCGTTCAGGTGCTGGGCGCGAAGAACATCGCCGAAGCCGCCAAGGCCGCAGGCATTCGCATGACGCATCTGTCCTCGCTCGCGGCCGACGTCAATTCGCCATCGGATTACGCACGCACCAAGGGCGAAGGCGAAAACGCAGTTCTTTCCGTTCTGCCGGAAAGCGTCATCCTGCGCCCTTCGATCATTTTCGGTCCTGAAGACCGCTTCTTCAACCGCTTCGCCAACATGGCGCGCTTCTCGCCGTTCCTGCCAGCTATCGGCGGCGGCGAAACGAAGCTCCAGCCGGTCTATGTCGGTGACGTTGCGGAAGCCGTCGCCCGCGCCGTCGATGGCAAGCTGATGCCGGGTGGCGTCTATGAACTCGGCGGCCCGGATGTGCAGCCGTTCAAGAACTGGATGAAGGACATGCTCGGCGTCATCGCCCGCAAGCGCCTCATCATTTCCATGCCCTGGTGGGTTGCCCGTTTGCAGGCATCGATCCTCGGCCTGCTGCCGAACCCGATGCTCACCAACGATCAGGTGACGCTGTTGAAATTCGACAATATCGTTTCCGAAAAGGCGATCAAGGAAGGCCGCACGCTGGAAGGCATGGGCATCACGCCGGAAGGCGTCGACGCCGTGCTGCCATCCTATCTGTGGCGCTACCGCGTTGCCGGCCAGTACACCAAAACCGGTTTTGCGTGAGACATTCCGCTCATCGGAAAATGAACAAGGGGCCGAAAGGCCCCTTTTCTTTTGCTTGGCTTTTATGCGCCAAGCTTTGTCAGGATTTTCGTGCTGACGAGTCGAAAATGGTGATCTTCGAGAACCGGAGCGGAGTGTACTTTATGGTACATGAGCACCGGAAGCGCAGAAGAGTGCCATTTGCAGGCTGTCAGCGCGGAAATAATGGCAAAGCTTACCCCCAGACGAGAAGCGCGGCCAACCCCACCGACCCGACGATCAGGCGCCACCAGCCGAACAGCTTGAAGCCGTGGCGGGACACATAGTCCAGCAGATAGCGCACGACGAAAACGCCCGAGATGAAAGCCATTACGAAGCCGACCCCGATCAGCGCACCATCGTTGAGCGACAGGATATTGCGGCTCTTGTAGAGGTCATAGGCAAAAGCGCCTGCCATGGTCGGCATAGCGAGGAAGAACGAAAACTCCGCCGCCGAGCGCTTGTCGGCCCCCAGCAGAAGCGAGCCGACAATGGTGGAGCCGGAGCGCGACACGCCTGGTATCATGGCCAGGCACTGGATGAAGCCGATGGCGAGGCACATGGGCAGCGGATAATCCATCACATCATGATAGCGCGGACGCAGATTGAGCTGGTCCACCCAGAGCAGGATGAAACCGCCGATGATGAGCATGATGCAGACAAGCATCGGCGTTTCAAACAGCACGCTTTTGATGAAGCCGTGCGCCAGCGCGCCGATGACGGCAGCGGGCAGGAAGGCAACCAGAATGCCGAAGACGAAGCGCCGCGTGCGGGCATCGCGGGGAAAATCGGTCAGGATTTTCAAAAGTTTTGCCGAATAGACGGTCAAGATGGCCAGAATGGCACCAAGCTGGATCAGAACCTCGAAGGTTTTTCCTGTGGATTCAAAACCAAGAAAATGGCCGATCAGCAGCAAATGTCCGGTGGAGGAAACCGGGATAAATTCGGTCAAGCCTTCGATAAGACCGAGAAACGCGGCTTCCAGCAGATTAAAAACATCCATGAAGTCAGCACCTTAGAATATTGGGCACCATGATGGCAGCAAGACCGGGCCGCGATTGCGGTTGCCGAGGCAAAAACGAGCACTTCTAGAGTGTCCTTTGTGCGTCATCACAGACGCACAAAGGACACTCTATTTCCTTAGTTTTACGCATGTCTTTATCCCAAAATCGGTTCCCACTTTCGGGAGACACGCTCAAGCGATTGCTTGTCTCTCGCGGACATAGCCCTTATAGACTTTATATTCCGTTGAGGCGGCGTCGAATCGCTCGGTAGCAGGAATAGCCTGCTGCATGCGCAAACGCCAGCCGCCGTGCTATCTCCGGACGTTCAATTCAAGCTTCAGTCGAGAGTATCGCGTCGATCATGCTTACGCTTTTTCATCATCCCATGTCTTCGGGTTCGCGCTATGTGCGGCTCATCCTCGGCGAGTATGGCGTTGAAGCGGAGTTGATCGAGGAGCGACCGTGGTCGCGTCGCAAAGAATTTCTGGCGCTGAACCCGGCGGGCACCCTGCCCGTTCTTCTGGCTGAAAATGACCTTCCGGTCGTCGGCGCGACGGTGATTGCCGAATATCTGGACGAGACACGCGGCGCCTTGAAACGCAGCCGCCGCCTTCTGCCGGAAAGCCCGATGGAGCGCGCCGAAGTGCGCCGCCTCGTTGACTGGTTTCTACTGAAATTCGAAAATGAAGTCACACGCCACATCGCGCGCGAACGTGTGTTCAAATTGCAGATGGCTGCCGAGATGGGCGGCAGCGCGCCGGATTCTACTGCTATTCGCGCTGCCCGCACCAATATCCGCCAGCACATGAAATATATCGACTGGCTGGCTGCAACGCGCGACTGGCTGGGTGGCGCGCATCCAAGCTATGCCGACATGGCTGCGGCAGCATGCATTTCCGTGCTGGACTACCTCGGCGAAATTGAATGGGGCGAAACCAAAGCGGCGCGTGACTGGTATGCACGCATGAAATCGCGTCCGGCCTTCCGCCCATTGCTTTCTGACCGCGTGCGCGGGCTTGCCCCGGTGGCCCATTATGGCGACCTCGACTTCTAATTCGAAAACCGAAAAGCTGAAGCGCTTCCTGATCGAAGAGGCGAAGGCGGTCGGTTTCGATGCCGTCGCCTTCACTACGCCGGATGCAATTCCGCAAGCGCCCGAACGGCTGCGCCAATATATTGCCGATGGCCACCACGCCGACATGGAATGGATGGAGGAAACCGAGGCGCGCCGCAGCGATCCAAGCGTGCTGTGGCCGGAAGTCCGTTCCATCATGATGCTGGCGATGAATTACGGGCCGGATGCCAACCCGCTCGCCATTCTGGAGCAACAGGATCGCGCGGCCATATCGGTCTACGCGCAAAACCGCGACTATCACGACATCATCAAGGGCAAGCTCAAGCATGTGGCGAGCCGTTTTGCCGCGCGCGCCGGACAGGATGTCAAAGTCTTCGTCGACACCGCGCCCGTCATGGAAAAGCCGCTGGCTGAGGCCGCGGGGCTCGGCTGGCAGGGCAAGCACACCAATCTGGTAAGCCGCGAGCTTGGCTCGTGGCTATTCCTCGGCTCCATCTTCACAACGGCGGAAATTCCGCCCGACGCGCCTGAACGCGACCATTGCGGCTCCTGCCGCGCCTGCCTCGACGCCTGCCCGACCAAGGCCTTCCCCTCGCCCTATCGCATCGATGCGCGACGCTGCATTTCCTATCTCACAATCGAGAACAAGGGGCCGATCCCGCACGAATTCCGCGAGGCGATGGGCAACCGCATCTATGGCTGCGACGATTGCCTTTCCGTCTGCCCTTGGAACAAGTTTGCGCAGGCGACCAGCGAAATGAAGCTGAAAGCCCGTGACGATCTGAAAGCGCCGCGTCTGGCCGATCTGTTGACATTGGATGACCCCGCTTTCCGCACCTTGTTTTCCGGCTCCCCGGTGAAACGGATCGGGCGCGACCGCTTCCTCCGCAATGTGCTGATCGCCACCGGTAACTCCGGTGATAAAACGCTTCTGCCAGATGTCGAACGACTGCTGGAAGACGAAGCGCCTGTCGTGCGCGGCGCAGCTATATGGGCCTTGAAGCAATTGGCCAATCCCGACCATGTGGCTGAAATGCAGAAACGTCTGGCCTCATCGGAAGAGGATGCTACGGTGCAAGCAGAGTGGACCACCGCATCGACCCGAAAATCGGAAGCGATTTTGGGAAAGCACGATGCGTAGATTCAATGGATTAGAGTGTCCTTTGTGCGTCCCAACGGGCGCACGGCGCTCTATGGAGGAAGTTTGATGCGCGTTTTTCTGTTCGGAGCCGGTTATTCTGCCCAGGCCTTTGCTCAAAGGATGACAGGTGAGGCGGAACGCATCGACGGGACAACGCGGCACGAGCAGAAATTCCCGCTCCTTGAAAAGGCGGGCATAAAGCCGATGCTCTTTGACGGTGAAACACCTTCGCCCGACCTTCTGGACCGGCTTGCCCAATCGACCCATGTGGTCGTTTCGATTTCGCCCGGCGAAAGCGGCGACCCGGCGGTCGCCGTTGTAGAAGAAGCGCTTCGTCGCCCCGACAACACCATTCGCTGGATCGGCTATCTGTCGACGGTCGGCGTCTATGGCGACCATCAGGGCCAATGGGTGGACGAGACTGCTCCCTGCAAGCCCGCGTCCCGCCGCAGTCTGGAGCGGGTAGAAGCCGAAGAAGCATGGGGACAATTGAGCGAACGGCACGGAACGCCACTCGCAATCTTGCGTCTTTCCGGCATTTACGGGCCGGGCCGCAACGCCTTCATTAATCTGGAACGCGGTACTGCACGGCGTATCATCAAAGACAATCAGGTCTTCAACCGCATCCACGTCGATGACATCGCCGGTAGCCTGCGTTTTCTGGCGGGGACCAACACAGGCGGCATCTTCAATATCACCGACAATGAACCAAGCCCGCCACAGGATGTCGTCACCTATGCAGCCGAACTGATGGGCATGACGCCGCCGCCGGAGGTCCCCTTCGCGGAAGCCGACATGACGCCGATGGCGCGCTCCTTCTATGGCGAGAACAAGCGTGTCTCCAACCAGCGCATCAGGGGTCTCGGTTATGAATTTGCCTATCCCGACTACAAGACCGCCTTTTCGGCGATGTGGCGCGACGATAGCTGGCACTGATTTGCATTGTTCAGATGCGGCTGTTAAAAATGCGTCCGCAATTGAACCGGGACAAAACAGAATGAGCAGCACCGAACTCGCAACCAGATAAGCCGCAACAGCCTTTCCGACCTGTTGCGGCATCTGCCCCGGACCAATTTCCCTTAAAGCGCATCCCGAAAAGTGTGTAATGATTTTCGGATAAGACACGCGTTGTAAAGAAGGCAGATCGCCGCCCGAATTCTTTCTCGAGCGGATGCTTCGTCATGCCTTTTGATAACAAACAAACTCCACGCTGGAGCTACTCCCTGCCATTTGCGCTCGCGCTGATGGCCCCTTTCGACATTCTCGCCTCGCTGGCCATGGACATCTACCTGCCGGTCGTGCCGTCCATGCCCGCCATCCTGCAAACGACACCCGCCATGGTGCAGCTGACGCTCAGCCTCTACATGGTGATGCTGGGTGTCGGGCAACTGCTGTTCGGCCCGTTGTCGGACCGCTTCGGACGCAGGCCCATCCTACTTGGTGGCGGATTGGTTTTCGCCCTTTCGTCCTTCACGCTGGCGATTACCGACAATGCCGCGCTATTCGTGGCGCTTCGCTTCGTACAGGCAACGGGCGCCTCGGCAGCACTTGTCGCCACTTTCGCAACGGTGCGCGACGTCTATGCGACGCGTCCCGAAGGCGCGACGATCTACGGCCTTTTCAGCGCCATGCTTTCCTTCGTCCCTGCGCTTGGCCCGATTGCCGGTGCACTGATTGCAAAGGGTTTCGGATGGCGGACAATCTTCGCATTGCTGGGCCTGTTCGGTCTCATCGCAACATGGCGCGCCTTGCGCCACTGGCACGAGACACGACCGACCGGCGATGCGCCAAACGCCGGCAGTCTGGGGCGGATCATAAAGGATTTCCGCTTCTGGACCTACACGCTCGGCTTCGCTACGGCGATGGGCACGTTCTTCGTATTCTTTTCTACCGCACCGCGCATTCTGATCGAACGCAGCGGCTTCGGTGAAACAGAATTCAGCCTTGCCTTCGCAAGCGTTGCCGGCGTCATGATCGCCGCCACGCGCATCCTGCCGCGCCAGACGCAGAAATGGGGTGCCCGTACTAGCGTGGCCCTTGGCATGGTCGTGCTCCTTGCCAGCGCGCTCCTGCTTCTGGCGGGAGAGACACTGCTGCAACCATCATTCACAAGCCTCATCGTCCCGATGTGGCTTGCCGCTATCGGGATCGTTCTCACCGCATCGATGACGGCAAATGGTGCGCTTGCAGCTTTTGACGACAATGCGGGCATGGCGGTCGCAGTCTATTTCTGTGTTCAGAGCCTGATCGTCAGTCTCGCAGGAACCGCACTGGTCATTTTCCTGCCTGGCGATACTGCCTGGCCATTGATCACCTTCTGCACCTTCATGCCGTTGCTGGTTCTGGCCATGCTTGCAAGGCTACGAAAGAGCTGAAGGAAATGGCGGTCGGCAGCACAAACTGTCGACCGCCATTGAAGCCCTGCCGTGGACACAGCATAATGCCCGCAATCCGGTTGCCTTGATTCGCAGCCGCAGCCCCTAGAGCGCCATGCGTCCATATGGACGCACAAAGGATGCTCTAACCGATCGAATCTACGCATCGTCTTTCCGAAAATCGAAATCGATTTTCGGGCCGATGCTGTAGGCAAAACATGGAATTGCCCCATGATCGCAAACAGATTGAACAAGATCATTCTCGCAGCTTCGCTGGCCGCAATGATCGCGCCCGACTTCGCGCCAATGGCCATGGCGGAAGACATGCCGGCCAAACAGGCTTTCGGCGGTGAAAGACTTCCTGTGCTGACGCAGCAGCCACAATCCATCGGCTTTTATGCCAAAGGATGCCTCGCCGGTGCTGTGGCATTGCCGACGGATGGACCGAACTGGCAGGTCATGCGCCTTTCGCGCAACCGCCGCTGGGGTCATCCGCGCATGATCGGTCTTCTGGAAAAACTGTCCCGCGATGCAGCACAGGACGGCTGGCCCGGCCTGCTCGTCGGTGACATCTCGCAGCCGCGCGGCGGCCCGATGCTCACCGGCCATGCCTCGCATCAGGTCGGCCTCGATGCAGATATCTGGCTGACACCGATGCCGAAAAAGCGGTTTTCCGATGCCGAACGCGAGAGCGTTTCCGCCGTTTCGATGCTGAAGCCGGATTCGCTTTATGTGGACCCGAAAAAGTGGACCCCTGCCCGCACGGCCCTCATCAAGCATGCCGCAAGCTATCCGGAAGTCGAGCGCATCTTCGTGCATCCGGGCATCAAGAAGCAGCTTTGCGACACAGTGACGGGCGACCGAAGCTGGCTCGGCAAGGTTCGCCCCTATTGGGGGCACTTCTACCATTTCCACGTGCGCCTGACCTGCCAGCCCGGTTCGCCTCAATGCAAGGGACAGCCGAAAGTGGCTGCTGGCGACGGTTGTGACAAGTCGCTCGCCTGGTGGTTTACCGACGAGCCATGGAAACCTGCAAAACCGTCGAAGGAACCGCCGAAAAAGCCGCGTCCGGTGATGGTTTCCGATCTGCCGAAGGCCTGTGCCGCCGTCCTCAACGGCCCTGCGCCGAATTCGGTTGCGGATGTCACCTATGGCGTGCAGTAACGGCTTTTAGCGCTTTTCAGGTCTTTGGCACTTCGCTATAGATTTAAAACGATTTAGAATGCTAATGACAAGGTTATCAACTCGTAAGGTTGCTCATTCATGACGGAACGCCTGCGCATCGCATTGATCGCCCACGACCAGAAGAAGGATGACATGGTCGCCTTCGCCAAAGCGCATGAGCAGGCTTTGGCCCGCTTTGACATCGTGGCGACGGGGACAACTGGCAGCCTCATTCTGGATGCCTGTCCTTCACTCAGCATTCAGCGTGTGAAAAGTGGGCCGCTCGGCGGAGACCAGCAGATCGGCGCGATGATCGCAGAAGGCACGGTGGAAGTGCTCATCTTCTTCATCGACCCGCTGTCCCCGCTTCCGCACGATGTCGATGTGAAGGCGCTGACACGCCTTGGCAGCGTCTACGATATTCCAATGGCGCTCAATCGCGCGACAGCGGAAAAGCTGATCAAGGCGCTTGATTAGAGCGCATCCCGAAAAGTGTGAAATGGTTTTCGGAAAAGATGCGCGTAAAAACAAATGATTAGAGCACCGATCTGATTCAATCAGATCGAAACGCGCTCTAATCCTGCACAAGACAGGCTCGCCCGCGGAAGACCACTGCGGGCGGAAGACATGACCAGGGAGAGGACATGCTGGCGACTACAGCATGTCTCCCAAAAGTGGGAACCGGCTTTGGGACAAAGACATGCATGAAAACAAAGAGATAGAGCTGGTCGAACAAGGTTTCCGGTTTCCAGTACTCGTCGGCGATATCGGCGGCACCAATGCCCGCTTTGCTATCCTGGTGGATTCCAATGCAGAGCCGAAGGAATTTCCCGTTCTCCAGACGGCGGATTATGCAACCATCGATGAGGCGATACAGAGCGCCATTCTTGATCACACTTCGATCCGGCCACGCTCCGCAATTCTCGCCGTGGCCGGTCCCGTCGACGGTGACGAAATCGACCTCACCAATTGCGACTGGGTCGTGCGTCCGAAGAAGATGATCGCCGATCTCGGTTTCGAGGACGTGACCGTACTGAACGATTTCGAGGCGCAGGCGCTTGCCGTCGTGTCTCTCGGCAGCGATCATCTGGAACAGATTGGCGGCAAGCCGGAAGAAGTGATTGCCACCCGCGTCGTACTCGGACCGGGCACGGGGCTTGGCGTTGCCGGTCTTGTCCGCACACGCCATGCATGGGTGCCGGTGCCTGGCGAAGGCGGCCATATCGATATCGGCCCACGCACTGAACGCGATTATCAGGTCTTCCCGCATATCGAACGCATCGACGGCCGCGTCGCTGGCGAACAGATCCTGTGCGGCCGCGGCCTGCGCAATCTCTATCTTGCCATATGTGCCGCCGACAAGGTGACGCCAACGCTGGAAACACCTGCCGACATCACTTCAGCAGGGCTCGATGGCAGCAATGCGCAGGCGGAAGAAACCCTGCATCTGTTCGTCACCTATCTCGGACGCGTTGCAGGCGATCTGGCGCTGATCTTCATGGCGCATGGCGGTGTCTATCTTTCCGGCGGCATTCCGCAGCGCATCCTTTCTGCGCTCAAGTCCGGCGCTTTTCGCGAAGCATTCGAAGACAAAGCCCCGCACAAGGCCATCATGCGCGACATTCCTGTCCGCGTGATCACGCACCAGCTTGCAGCCCTCACAGGGCTTTCCGCCTTTGCGCAGGCCCCCGCCCGTTTCGAAGTTTCGACCGAAGGACGCCGCTGGCGCATTAGAGCATGATTCCGAAAAGTGGGAACCGGTTTTCGGGTAAAATCATGCTCAAACAAAAACTTAGAGCGGGATGATGGTTCAGCTTAAAAACATCCCGCTCTGACCGGCAAAGCTTGAGGATGGTCAAGCCGCACGGATAACGTTATAGAAACGCTGCACTGAAATTGCCGATGGCTTTTTCAGTGCAGCGTTTCCGTATGGGAAGTCGTATTTTTCAACGATAGCCGCCGGACCTGCCGGAGGGCTAAGAGACAAAAAGCGCTTTTGCACGTGAGTCTATTTAAGAAGAAAAACAAGAAGATCGATACGGGCGAAGCCACCCGCGTAATCCGGCGCATGATGTCGGAAAACATCCGCGAATATAAAAAGAATTACATTATCGCCATTCTGGCATCGCTCATCGTCGGCGGATCGAATGGCGCATTGGCCTATATGATGAAGCCGATGATCGACAAGATCTTCTATGAGCAAAATCTCGCTCTGGTCTGGGTCATTTGTGGCACATTGCTGGCCATCTTCGTATTGCGTGGCATTTCCGGCTATATACAGGCTGTGGAACTGGCCAAGATCGGTAACAATCTGGTCGCGCGCTACCAAAAGCGCATTTTCGACCATCTGATGAAGCTCGGTCTCGATTTCTATAACGACACCCGTTCCGGTCATCTGGCAGCGCAGATCAATCAGAACGTTTCCGGCATTCGCGATCTGCTCAACATGACGATTTCGTCGATCGCGCGCGATTTCATCTCACTCGTCGGTCTCGTCGGCATGATGTTCTACATGGACCCGGTTCTGTCCGTTGCGATTTTCCTGATCGGACCGCCGCTTATTCTCGCCGTTGCCTATATTTCACGCCGCATTCGCTCCGTCACCCGTGATCTCGTGCATCTCAATTCCCATTTGCTGGGTGCGATGCAGGAATCGATTCAGGGCATTGCCATCGTCAAAGCCTTTACGATGGAAGATCAGCTACGCGCCAAGATCGGCAAGCTCATCGACCAGTCCGAAGGCCGCAGCAACAAGATCGCCAAGGTCTCCGAGCGCACGACGCCCATTTCTGAAATGCTGGCAGGTTTTGCCGTCTCCGGCGTGCTGGCCTATAGCGGCTATCGCGCAATTCTCGAACAGCAGCCTCCCGGCGCGACCTTTGCCTTCATCACCGCAATGCTGCTTGCCTACGATCCGGCTCGCCGCCTCGCCCGCCTTCAGGTCGGGCTGGAAAAGGCGCTCGTCAATGCGCGCATGATCTATGAAGTGCTGGATATAGAGCCGCGCCAGCGCGATCTTCCAAACGCCGTGGAACTGAAAGCCGGTCCTGGCGAAATCCGCTTCGAGGATATCTATTTCTCCTATAACGAGACCGCGCCGGTGCTTCACGGCGTCAGCTTCGTCGCCAAGGCGGGCGAAACCACTGCCGTGGTCGGCGCGTCAGGCGCGGGCAAATCGACGCTCATCAATCTTGTCCAGCGCTTCTACGATCTCGACAGCGGCAAGATCCTGTTCGACGGACAGGATATCGCACAGGTCAAGAAGCAGTCGCTGCGCCATGCCATCGCCTATGTCTCGCAGCAGCCCTATCTGTTTGAAGGCACCATTGCCGACAATATCCGCTATGGCCGCCCGGACGCGACGGATGAGGAAATCATCGAGGCGGCGAAACTTGCCCATGCGCATGAATTCATCCTGCAACAGCCGCAGGGCTACGACACGCCGGTCGGCGAAAACGGCGTGACGCTTTCTGGCGGCCAGCGCCAGCGCGTCTCGATCGCTCGCGCCATCGTGCGCAATGCGCCGGTTCTCCTGCTCGACGAAGCGACTTCCGCCCTCGACAACGAATCGGAGAAGCGGGTCCAGCAAGCGCTGGAAGGCATCATGCAGAACCGCACCACAATCGTGATTGCCCATCGTCTTTCCACGGTGGTCAATGCAAATCGCATCGTGGTGATGGAAGCTGGTCGTGTGGTGGAAGAAGGGCGTCACGACGATCTGATCGGCATCCAGAACGGCGTTTATGCCCGCTTTTATCAATTGCAGAGCGGCAACGGCGATATCATCACCGAAAAAACGGCAGAAGAATTGCGGACAGGAGAACCCCGATGAGCGGAGAAACGCAGAACAGCGAAGTGGGCCTCGTCGTCGTCGGCGCTGGCGGACGCATGGGCCAGACGTTGATCCGGACCATCCAGACCATCGAAGGCGCGAAACTGGTCGGTGCCATCGAACGCTCCAGCTCGCCACTTCTCGGCAGGGATGCGGGCGAAGTCACCGGCATTGGCCCGCTCGGCGTGACAATCACCGACGATCCGTTGCCGGTCTTTGCCAAGGCGCAGGGCGTCCTCGATTTCACAAGCCCTGCGGCAAGCGTGGAATTTGCAGGGCTTGCTGCGCAAGCGCGCATCGTGCACGTCATCGGCACGACGGGCTGCTCGGCTGAAGACGACGAGAAAATCCGCGCCGCCGCCCGCCATGCCACCATCGTCAAATCCGGCAATATGAGCCTCGGCGTCAATCTTCTGTCCGTTCTGGTGCAGAAAGCAGCCCAAGCGCTCGATCCTGCGGATTTCGACATCGAAATTCTCGAGATGCATCACAAGCACAAGGTCGATGCACCGTCCGGCACCGCGCTGCTTCTCGGCGAAGCGGCAGCGAAGGGGCGCGACATTGCATTGGCGGAAAACAGCGTGCGCGTGCGTGACGGTTATACCGGCCCGCGCGAAACCGGCTCCATCGGTTTTGCAACATTGCGCGGCGGTTCGGTCATCGGCGATCATTCGGTGATTCTGGCCGGTCCCGGTGAACGCGTCGTTCTCTCCCATCATGCCGAAGACCGGTCGGTGTTCGCACGCGGTGCCATCAAGGCTGCACTCTGGGCCCATGGCAAAAAGCCCGGTCTCTATTCGATGCTCGATGTTCTCGGGCTGAACGACTGATCGTTTCCACCGGAGCGCCGATCCGACCTGTTCAGATCAGCTCTCCAGAGTTTTGTCTTATCGCGCATCTTATCCGAAAACCGCTTCACACTTTTCGGGATGCGCTCTCTAACGGAGCGTTGCATATGTCTCGTACTCTCGTCCTGGTCCGCCACGGTCAAAGCGAGTGGAACCTCAAGAACCTCTTCACCGGATGGCGCGATCCGGGCCTGACCGAACAGGGCCATGCCGAGGCCAAGGCCGCAGGCCAGCGCCTGAAAGCTGCCGGTCTGAAGTTCGACATCGCCTATACGTCTGCGCTGTCGCGTGCGCAGGTGACCTGCCAGCACATTCTGGACCAGCTCGGTCAGTCTGATCTCAAGACGATCCGCGATCAGGCCCTGAACGAGCGCGACTATGGCGATCTGTCCGGCCTCAACAAGGATGATGCCCGCGCCAAGTGGGGCGAGGAACAGGTCCATATCTGGCGCCGTTCCTACGACGTCCCGCCTCCGGGCGGCGAAAGCCTGAAGGATACCGGCGCGCGCGTTTGGCCGTACTATCTGCACACGGTGCAGCCACACGTGCTGCGCGGCGAAACCGTTCTGGTTGCAGCCCACGGCAATTCGCTCCGCGCACTGATCATGGCGCTCGATGGTCTGACACCGGAACAGATTCTCAAGCAGGAGCTCAACACCGGTGTTCCGGTCGTTTACCGGCTCAATGCCGATTCGACTGTCGCTTCGAAGGAAATTCTCGAAGCCTGATAGCTGTTTGGCTGTGAATTCGTCGGGCGCGCCAGCGCGCTCGTCCCTCATTTCAACGCGAAAAAAGCATTGGCTGAAAAAAAGCTGGCTGAATGTCGAAAACGCGATTGACAGAGACAGGTCGACCCCTTAGATGGGTCCTCGTCGCCCAGATGGCGGAATTGGTAGACGCACCAGCTTCAGGTGCTGGCGCTCGCAAGGGCGTGGAGGTTCGAGTCCTCTTCTGGGCACCATTTCCAAGTCTTCAGACCACTACCAAGGTCCAGAAGCACCTCAAAAAGCCCGCGCAAGCGGGCTTTTTTGTTTCTGGATTGTCGTCCCGACAGGATCAAGCTTCAAGCCGGTTAATCCGACCAACAGATTTGGCAGTCGATGCAGTTTTCTCCCTCCGAACGCGACGCTTTCTTCGAATTGCTGAAATGGCGGCGCGATGTCCGTCACTTCAGCGATAGAGCCATAGACGGCGGAATCATCGATGCTTTGCACGAAGCGATGGATTATGCTCCCTCCGTCGGCAATGCCCGCCCCTGGCGCGTGATTTCAGTTGAAACTGCTGCAATACGTGCAGCGGTGCACGACAACTTTCTGGAAGCCAACCGGTCGGCCGCACAAATCTATGAAGGCTCGCGCGCGGAGCATTACCGCGATTTGAAACTGGAAGGCATCCGCGTTGCTCCAGTGCAGCTTGCCATTTTTACCGAGACTGCGCCCGTCGAAGGGCAAGGCCTCGGCAGACAATCCATGGCCAATACCCTGGAGCACAGCACGGCAATGGCGGTCCAGAATCTCAATCTGGCGGCAAGATCGTTCGGGCTTGGCGTCGGTATGGTTTCCATTCTCGATCCACATGCAATGGAAACGCTTTTCAAGACTCCGCCCAGCTGGCGCTTCAGCCTCTATCTGTGCATCGGCTGGCCACTGGCTGATGACGACACACCCCTGCTGCACCGAAACGGCTGGCAGAAAAACAAAGCGACGATCTGGCATCGTTCCTAGAGCGCAAGAGACGCAAGGCGGCAGAAATACCTCCTGACAGCCCGCATCTATCCTGATCCGCCCCTACCTTGTAAGGTAGGCCCCGCGTGGCGGGCTTTCTGGGAGGAAAATCATGCGACGGATCATTGTTGGAACGTTTCTGAGCCTCGACGGCGTGATGCAGGCGCCAGGTGGGCCGGAGGAAGATCGTACCGGCCAATTCGAATATGGCGGCTGGACAGTGCCCTATTGGGACGATGTGGTTGCCGGAGCCATGGGTGAAAGCTTTTCCAAGCCGTTCGACCTGCTTTTGGGCAGACGCACCTACGATATTTTTGCTGCCCACTGGCCGCATCAGGTAACAGACCCCAACGACCCCGGCTTCGTATCCGGCGAAGGCGAGATCACCAAAATGTTCAATGATGTAACGAAATATGTCGCGACGCACAGGCCGGAAAGCCTGAACTGGCAGAACAGTGAACTGCTGGGCGACGATATCATCGCCTCATTGAGAGCCATCAAGGCCACCGAAGGCCCTGACCTGTCAGTCTCGGGCAGCAGCGAACTGGTCCATCAGTTACTTGCCAGCGATCTGGTCGATGAGTTGCGGCTGTTGATCTATCCGGTCATCCTTGGCAAAGGTAAGCGTCTCTTCGACGGGCAATCCGTGCCATCAGCCTTCAAGCTGGTCAGCTCCACCACATCGCCCAGCGGCGTCATCATTGCCAATTATCAGCGTTCAGGCGAACTCAAGACCGGATCTTTTGCGATGGACCACCCATCGGAAGAAGAAATCGAGCGACGTAAGAACCTTTCCTGATTCCAGCCGGGCTTCCCGAACCATTGGAGTAGAGAACCCGCCCCTTCGGCAAGGCTTTGTCAACAGCCCTATGAATTGTGCCTATTGCGCTGATCTCGCAATTGGCGGCACAATCCGACGTCCTTTGCTCAAATTCATTTGCTTACAAATATAATAACGGGGAGCGAATATGCGCCGTAAAGGCTTGCTGGAATTCGGGAGAAACAGAACGCTTTACGGCCTGTTTCTGTTCTGCGCGATCTGCGCCATTGCGGGCAGTCTCATGGGCTATAGTGGCGAGGATTCCGCCTGGCGCTGGCTGCACTATCTGACCAAGCCAACCGCAACCCTGCTGCTGCTCGCCGCCGTCCTTTGCGCCGAACGCCCCAAATCGAAATCCTATGGCTTTGCCGTCGCCTTTGGCCTGGCTTTTGCAGCACTCGGGGACTTTTTCCTGATGTTGCCCGGCGATTATTTCATGGCGGGCCTGATCTGCTTTCTCATCACCCATTGCGCCTATATCTATGCGCTTTGCCGCCATACGCGCTTTGCCGCGCATAAAGGCGTTTTCGTCCTTTTTGCCATCGCGGCCTTGGCCATCATAGCAGGCCTTTGGTCGTCGCTGCCGACGTCGATGAAAATCCCGGTCGTCATCTATGCCGCAGCGCTCGGCATCATGGCGGCGCAGGCGATGAGCCGCGCGCTCGGCACCGAGCCGGAAACGCCACAGCGCTATGCCGCATGGCTCGCGGCAGCAGGCGGCCTCTTCTTCATGGCAAGCGACACGCTGCTTGCTTATGGACGCTTCAGCCTCGACATTCCGCTGAACGGTCTGTGGGTGCTTGCAACCTATTATGCTGCGCAATTCCTCTTTGCCCGTTCAACGGAGGATTTTGCCTATGACAACTGAAGAACAGGCATTGCAGCTCTCATTCGAGCGCCTGCGTCACGCATGGCTTGAAGACCGCCCTGCCTATGAGCAGCGTCTGGACGACCTGAAGCGCCTGCGCGAGCGGCTCGAAGCAAGACTGGATGAAATGGCGAAGGCCATCAGCGCGGATTTTGGGAATCGCTCGCTGCACGAAACCCTGCTCGGTGAAGCCAGTGTCGTCTTTTCCGAAATTGATGATGCCCTGCACAATCTCAAGCGCTGGATGAAACCGAAACGCCGTAAGGCAGGCTGGAAAATGTGGCCCGCCAAGGCCGAAATCCGTTATGTTCCGCTCGGCGTGGTGGGGATCATCGCGCCGTGGAATTATCCGGTCAATCTGGCATTGGCGCCGCTTGTCGCGGCAATTGCAGCCGGGAACCACGTTTTCCTGAAACCATCAGAACACACGCCACGCACCGCCGAATTCCTGCAAAGCCTGCTTGCCGATGTGTTCCCGGAGGATCGTGTTACCGTGGCGCTTGGCGATGCTTCCCTGTCAGCACAATTTGCATCGCTGCCATTCGACCATCTCTTTTTCACCGGCTCCACTGCTGTCGGGCGCAAGATCATGGCGGCGGCGGCACCAAACCTGACCCCGGTGACGCTTGAGCTTGGCGGCAAGTCACCTGCCATCGTCAGCGAAAACGCCAATCTCAAACGCGCCGCCCGAGCGATCGCGACGGGAAAATTCTTCAACGCGGGGCAGACCTGCATCGCGCCTGACTATGTTCTGATCCATCACAGCAAGCGCGACGAATTCGTGAACCTTCTGCGAGGCGAAATGCAGGCACGTTACGGCAGCGTATCAGCGGAAAAAGACCGCACGACGATCATCAACGATGCTCAGGAAGCGCGGCTGTCGAAACTCCTGGCCGATGCCGCAAACAGGAGCGAGGCCGTCATTGAGCTTCCGGCAAGCTCCGAACAGCCGCGATCAATGGCGCCTGCGCTCGTGCTGGAACCTGCCGCCGACAGCACGATCATGCAGGAGGAGATTTTCGGTCCGCTTCTGCCGATCATCAGCTATCGCCTGCTCGACGATGCAATCGGCTTTGTTCTCAAGCTTGACCGTCCGCTGGCGCTTTACTGCTTCAGCGATAACACTGCAGAAATTGAAATGATGCTCAGCCGTATCGTTGCGGGTGGCGTCTGCGTCAACGACACGCTCTACCATTTCGCCTGCAGCAGCCTGCCATTCGGCGGTGTGGGTGCAAGCGGTATGGGCCAGTATCATGGCCATGACGGTTTTCTGACCTTTTCCAAGGCAATGCCCGTCCTGACCAAATATGCCCCGGCTCCGAGCGACCTCATCAAGCCGCCCTATACCGGCCTCACTGACAGGCTGATCCGTTTCATTGCAAGATGAGGTTGGGAACTATGCCAACATCCTCTGCGTTCGGATATTGAGATCGCCTGATTGTGTAGGGAATTGCTATTCAAACAGAGATACAATCTGACTATATAAAGACTGATCGCCGGTTCATTTCTCCGGTATAGTCATAGTCTTTCAGAACAGAATACCTGACAGGTGAAAAACGGGTGCTGAAAAAGAAAGAACCAAACCGGATATCGAAGTCCATCCTGACTGCTATCCGGAACAGGCCGGGTTTCAGGCCGCTCAACGCCAATATTACCGGCGGTGATATCGTCATTGCATCCTACAATGTCCACAAATGCATCGGTATCGACAAACAGTTCAACCCGCAACGAACGGCTGAAGTCATCAGTGAAATCGACGCGGATGTGATTGCCCTGCAGGAAGCCGACAGGCGTTTCGGCGAGCGTTCCGGCCTGCTTGATCTCGGCCTGCTTGAGCGCCGCCATGGGCTCGTTCCAGTCCCCATTACCGCGACAATGCCCAAGGGCCACGGCTGGCACGGCAATGTGCTTCTGTTCCGTGAAGGTGTGGTGCGCAATGTGCAGCAGCTCAAGCTTCCCGGTGTCGAACCGCGCGGTGCACTGGTTGCGGACCTGCAGTTTCCGGCAGGCCCCCTGCGCGTGATCGCCGCGCATCTTGGTCTTCTGAAACGCTCCCGTGAGCAGCAGGCCGAAAGTATTCTTACTGCCTTGCAGGAAGCCGATACGGTGCCGACCTTGCTGATCGGCGACCTCAACGAATGGCGCATCGGCAAGCGCTCGTCACTCGCTGCCCTCATGCCGACATTCAACCATGTCGCCACAGCAGTCCCGAGTTTCCCGTCGCGGTTCCCGGTTTTTGCGCTGGATCGCGTGCTCGGAGCACCGCACAATCTCGTCACATCGGTTGAAGTACACAACACGCCACTGGCGCGCCTGGCATCCGATCACCTGCCCATCAAGGCGCATCTTGACCTCAAATCGGCAACGAACCTGCTGGAAGAATTCAGCCCGGAAATCTTCACGAGCAGGACGGGATAACTCTCAGAGATAGGGCGAACCCAGCCATATAATCCGGTCCAGAAGCCGCTCCAGAAATGGCCTGTTCTTGAGACGCGCAAGATTGACCTCGCGGCTACCCTCGATCACCTTGCCGATGCGTTCTTCCACCTGACGCGCCACGTCGCGGTCGAGAATTTCAAGATCGACCTCGAAATTCAGTCGCAGCGAGCGCGGATCAATATTGGACGATCCGACATAAGACCAAGCACCGTCGATGGTCATCAGTTTCGAATGATTGAAAGCGCCACCTGCCCGCCAGATGCGGCAACCATCCTTCAACAGCTGGTCGAACTGCGCACGCATGGCGCGATCCACCAGCTTCAGATTGTTGACGCCCGGCACGACGATATCGACTGACACGCCGCGCCGCGCCGCCGTCACCAGCGCGCTGATCAGTTCACGGTCCGGCAGAAGATAAGGCGTCATGATGAGAATATGCTGCTCGGCAATCGAGAAAGCGCCCATCATCATGCGCTGGTTGGTTTCCACATTCTTGTCGGGGCCAGACCCGACGACACGCACCAGCGTTCCCGTTCCCGGCGGGTTTTCCGGCGGCGCTATCTTCCATGCCTCGCCGGTCAGAAGTTCGCCGGTCGCAAAGCGCCAGTCTTCGGATGCAATATGGAAGAGATCGGCAATCGCCGGGCCTTCAAGCTTGAAATGCGTATCGAAGGCAACCGCTTTGCCCGCGATCGCACGCACGAAACCCGCTCTGATATTCATGCCGCCGGTAAAGGCGATCTTGCCGTCAACAATGAGAATTTTGCGGTGGGTGCGCAGGTTCGCATAAGGCAGGCGCAACCCGATGATGATGTTGCCGTTGAACACATCGACGGCAACACCCTTGTCCTTCAAAAGCTTCACGATGCTCGGAAAGGAATAGCGCGCGCCGACAGCGTCGACCAGCACCCGCACTTCCACACCGCGCTTGACCGCATCACCCAGAGCATCGGCAAATTTTTCGCCAATGGCGTCCCGGTCGAAAATATAGGTTTCCAGCATGATGCTGCGCTCGGCTCTGCTTATCGCGTCGAGCATTGCGGCGTAGGCTTCGTCCCCCGTTTCCAGCATCTCGATGCTGTTGCCGCTGGTGAAATCATAGAGGCTGACGGCATCGCCCAATATCTTCATCGCCCCGAACTGACGTCCGAAGGCGGCGCGCACGAGGTCGTTCGTCGTATCGAAATGCGACAGGTGATAGAGCGCGATCTTGCCCATATTGGCGCGCTGGTGGGTGAGCGTCGACCGCCGGATACGGTTCACGCCCGCAATGGCATAGACCACCGCCCCGACGATGGGCGACAGCACAATCACGCCTACCCAGCCGATGGCCGTGCGTACCTCGTCCTTCGTCATCGTCGCGTGAATGGCGGCAATCGCGCCCAGAACGCCCGACAGAACGAACAGGATATGCGGCCAGTAGTGGGAAACGAGATCGAACATCACATGAACTTTAAGCGGAAAACGACTGCAATAGCAAAGAGATATAATGCGCGGTCGAGCGAACGAACAGAGTAGACAACGATGATCCCACACGCCTCGCACAAAAGCTGGTCAAATCCCGGACATGCCTTATATTGTTCCCGAGGCATGACAATTTGAGGGACGTCTCATGGCAACAGCTCATAATGATTTCGACCGCCCGACCTTTCCAAAGGAACTTTCCAGCAAATGGGGGTGGTTCGTCGCCCTTGGGGTCGCACTGCTGATCCTCGGAGGCATCGCCTTCGGTAATCTCGTTCTGGCCACCGTGGTCTCGGTCTACTATGTCGGCCTGATGATGCTGATTGGCGGCGTCATCGAGATCATTCACGCCTTCGGCGTCAAAACATGGGGCAGCTTCTTCTTCTGGCTCCTGAGCGGCCTGCTCTACACGGCAGCCGGTATCGTCGCCTTCATCAATCCGGTGCTAGCGGCTGGCGTGATGACCTTCCTTCTGGCAGCAGCCCTTCTCGGTTCCGGTGCTTTCCGCATCTGGCTAGGCTTCAAATCGAAACCGTCCGCCGGTTGGGGCTGGATCGTCGCAGCCGGTGTCATCACCATGCTGCTCGGTCTCATCATCGCCATGCAATGGCCGGTCAACAGCCTGTTCATTCTTGGTCTTTTCCTGGCGATAGACCTGATCTTCCAGGGCTGGTCCTTTATTGCCTTCGGCCTTGGCATCAAGAGCCGATAAACATCACAGATCACTGGCAAAGCGGCGCGCACTGCGCCGCTTTTTCATTTGAACTCGACCTTTCGGCCAAGTCCTGCTAGATGCTCCCCAACATCTTCGCGGCGCGCTTTCACGCGCAGCCCAACGTTTCGCCATCACGAGTTTCTTCATGCCCGCTGACCATCCCGTTTCCAAGCGCCGCACATTCGCGATCATCGCGCACCCGGACGCCGGTAAGACCACGCTGACCGAAAAGCTGCTGCTGTTCGGCGGCGCCATCCAGCTCGCCGGTGAGGTGAAGGCCAAGAAGGACCGCATCCAGACCCGGTCGGACTGGATGAACATCGAGCGCGACCGCGGCATCTCGGTCGTCACCTCGGTGATGACCTTCGAATACAAGGACTGCATCTTCAACCTGCTCGATACACCGGGCCACGAAGACTTTGCGGACGATACCTACCGCACGCTGACTGCCGTGGATTCCGCCGTCATGGTCATTGACGCCGCCAAGGGTATTGAGCCGCGCACGCTGAAGCTGTTCGAAGTCTGTCGTATGCGCGACATTCCAATCGTCACCTTCGTCAACAAGATGGACCGCGAAGCGCGCGATCCGCTCGAAATTCTCGACGAGATCGAAGAAAAGCTGGCGCTCGACACGGCTCCGATCACCTGGCCTATCGGCTCAGGCAAGAGCTTTGCAGGCACCTTTGACTTGCATAACGACACGATGCGTCGTCAGGACAATGAAGAGCAGCCGACCAAGGTCAGCGGCCCGGAAGAAGCCGCCGCGCTGCTGCCTGAAAACGAACGCGAGGCATGGCTGGAAGGTGTGGAACTGGCACGCGGCGTCTGCCGTCCGTTCGACCTCGCCTCCTTCCGCGAAGGTCATATGACGCCGGTTTATTTCGGTTCGGCGCTGAAGAATTACGGCGTGCGCGACCTGATCGAAGCTTTCTGCGATTTCGGCCCCTCACCCCGCGACCAGCAGGCCGACACGCGCATGGTTGGCTCCACCGAAGACAAGATGACCGGTTTCGTGTTCAAGATTCAGGCCAATATGGACCCGAACCACCGCGACCGCATCGCATTCCTGCGCGTCTGCTCGGGCAAGCTGTCGCGCGGCATGAAAGCAAAGCTGGTGCGCACCGGCAAGCCAATGAGCCTGTCTGCGCCGCAATTTTTCTTCGCACGTTCGCGCCAGATTGCCGACGAAGCCTTTGCGGGCGACGTGGTCGGCATTCCGAACCACGGCACGCTGCGCATCGGCGACACGCTGACCGAGGGTGAAGATATCCTGTTCCGTGGCGTGCCGAACTTCGCGCCGGAAATCCTGCGCCGCGTGCGTCTGGACGACGCCATGAAAGCCAAGAAGCTGCGTGAAGCGCTGCAGCAGATGGCTGAAGAAGGCGTTGTACAGCTCTTCGTGCCTGATGACGGTTCTCCAGCCATTGTCGGCGTTGTCGGCGCTCTTCAGATCGACGTTCTGACCGAACGCCTGAAAGTGGAATATTCGCTGCCGGTCGGCTTTGAAATGTCGCGCTTCTCGGTCTGCCGGTGGATTACGGCAGATGATCCGGCCGAACTCGACCGTTTCATCGCCTCGCATCGTGCCGATATCGCCCATGACCTCGATCACGATCCGGTCTTCCTTGCCCAGAACGGCTTCTCTCTCAATTACGAAGCCGAACGCTGGAAGGATATTCGCTTTGCCACCGTCAAGGACTATCAGGTCCGCGACAAGGCCTGATACGGTATGGTGATATGACCGATCCTGTTCTGGCTGCTCTCGATTTGCCCGATGCGTTGCTGCATCGGCTTGCCGGTTATAGCAGCCAGCAGGATGAGCTTGGCCGCTCGACCGCCAATGTCCTGCTTCTCGATCATGACGAACATGAACCGCTCGTTCTGAAAATCGAACCGGCCAGCACCGTCAGCGAACTTGCCGGTGAAGGCGCCCGGCTCGAATGGCTCGCAAGGCAGGGATTGCCTTGCCCCAAGGTCGTCGCTTACGAGACGCAGGCCGACCACCACTTTCTTTTGATGACGCGCCTTGCCGGATCGGACCTCGCCTCATCTGTCGGCACTCTCCCGGCGGACAGCATCGTCTCCATTCTCGCGACAGCCTTGAAGGCGCTGCACAGCGTCGATCCCGCCGCTTGTCCCTTCGACCACCGGCTGGACCGTCGCATTGAAGACGCGCGCAAGCGGGTCGAAGCCGGTGCCGTCGATGAAGATGATTTCGATGACGAGCGCGAAGGCCGCAGCGCCGAAGACCTGTTCACCGAACTTTGCCGCCTGAAACCGTCACAGGAAGATGTGGTCGTGACTCACGGCGATGCTTGCTTGCCAAATTTCATGGCCAGCGAATGTGCATTCACCGGCTTTATCGACTGTGGCAGGCTCGGCCGTGCAGACCGCCATCAGGATCTCGCACTAGCCTGCTGGAGCATTCGCTACAATCTGGGCGACGAATGGGTACAGCCTTTTCTCGACATTTATGGCGGCCCGGCAATCGACGAAACGAAAATTGCCTATTACCGTTTGCTGGACGAGTTTTTCTAAACCGGCATCGCCCAAAAACGCTTAGCCTTTCGTTTCCAAAAGCCGCTCAGCAATCTTCTCCGCCAGTTTTTCAGCCACTTGTTCCTTGCTCATTTCCGGCCATTCCTCGATGCCGGAACGGCTTAGAATGCGGACACGATTGCGGTCGCCGCCCATGACGCTACTGCCATCCGGCGCATGCGAAACATCGTTGGCGACGATCCAGTCCGCGCCCTTCTTTTCAAGCTTGGCTCTCGCGTTTTCGGCCACGTCCTGCGTTTCTGCTGCAAAGCCGACGACGAGGCCGGGACGCTTGTCGCTATGGCCGACACCGGCCAGAATGTCCGGGTTCTCGACCATGGCAAGCGTCGGCGCGCTTTCACCGGGTTTCTTCTTGATCTTCTGTCCGGCTTCATTGGCCGTGCGCCAGTCGGCAACCGCTGCAACCATAATTGCCGCATCGGCAGGAAGATGCCGCTCCACAGCAGCCTTCATTTCACGCGCCGTCTCGACATGAATGACATCGACGCCTTCGGGGTCAGGAATGGTGACCGGGCCGGACACCAGATGCACCGTCGCACCAAGCCGCGCCAGCGCCGCCGCAATAGCGTGGCCCTGCTTGCCCGACGAACGGTTGGCAATGTAGCGCACCGGATCAATTGGCTCGTGCGTCGGGCCGGACGTCATGACAATGGTTTTGCCTGCAAGCGGCTTTGCCTGCGGAGCAAGCAGGTTCTCGATCGCCGCGACAATCGCCAGTGGCTCGCTCATTCGTCCGGTTCCGGCTTCACCGCTTTCCGCCATCTCCCCCCTCTCCGGGCCGATGAAGCGAACGCCGTCTTTTTCGAGCGTCAGACGATTGCGTCTCGTCGCGGGATTGTCCCACATGGCCGGGTTCATGGCAGGCGCAACAAGCACTGGAACTTTGCGAGCAAGCAGCACCGCACTGGCCAGATCATCGGCAAGCCCGTTCGCCATCTTCGCCATAAGGTCAGCGGTCGCGGGCGCGACGACGATCAGGTCCGCATCGCGGGCAAGCCGGATATGCCCGACATCCTGCTCGTCCTCACGCGAGAACAGATCGGTGAAGACATGATCGGCAGAAACTGCGCCAATGGTCAGCGGTGTCACGAATTGCTGCGCTGCAGCCGTCATCAACGGGCGCACATGCGCGCCACGTTCACGCAGACGGCGGATGAGGTCCGGCGTCTTATAGGCGGCAATGCCGCCACCGATAATGAGAAGAATGCGCTTCCCGGCCAGCGACGCACCCGCGCCGGAAGACACTGCAACAGCCTGCGGAGCTATATCCTGCCCGGCCAACAGAATGCGCGCTTCCTCTTCCATGGAGCGCCCGTTCTGCGCTGCCCTGATACGCAGCCGTTCCTTGGCGTCATCATCGAGATTACGGATGGTAATGCTGGCCATTTGATTGCACCTGCTTGTTACAAGTGCAATCATTGAAATCACTTTAGAAGGTAGATGTCACCTTAAAAGTGATCCTACAGCCAAATATAAAGCTTAATCGCTATCACTGCGAGCGAGACCGCAATCACCACCTGCGCGATGCGACCCCAACGTGAGTGGCGCGCTTCAGCCCGGCCGATAGCTTCTGCCGTCGCTTCGTCAAAGCGCAATCCGTTCGCTGCCATATCGTCCAGAGCAACGGAAACCCGTTCCACACGCGCAACAAGTTCCGGCGTCTTGCGCGTGAAATGCAGCAGCGAATAAGCGCTGTCCTTCGCATCGGCAAGCATACCTTGCGGTCCGAGATTCTTGGCGATCCAGTCGCCCACCACCGGTTCCGCAGCCTTCCACATGTTGAAATGCGGATCGAGCGTACGCGACACCCCTTCCACGACGACCATTGTTTTCTGGAGCATCAGAAGTTCCGGTCGGGTCTCCATGTCGAAAAGCTCGGTCACTTCGAACAGCAGCGTGAGCAGCTTGGCCATGGAAATGGTTTCCGCCGGCTGACCATGGATCGGCTCGCCAATGGCGCGGATGGCCTGCGCAAAGCTTGCCACATCGTGGGTGTGCGGCACGTAGCCTGCTTCGAAATGCACTTCCGCCACGCGCATATAATCACGCGTGATGAAGCCATAGAGAATTTCGGCAAGGAAACGCCGCTGCTGCTTGTTGAGCCGCCCGGTGATGCCGAAATCGACCGCAACGATAATGCCTTGCGGATCGACGAACAGATTGCCCGGATGCATGTCGGCATGGAAAAAGCCATCGCGCAGCGTATGGCGCAGGAAAGACTGGATCAACGTTTCGGCCAGTTTCTTGAGATCAAAACCGGCAGCGGCCAGCGCCGAAATATCCGACATCTTGGTGCCGTCGATCCATTCGAGCGTCAGCACATCGCGACCGGTGCGCTCCCAGTCCACCTGTGGAACGCGGAAACCGGCATCGCCCTTGATATTCTCGGCGATCTCGGACAGTGCTGCCGCTTCAAGACGCAGATCCATCTCGATACGGGTGGTCTGCTGCAGCGTCTCGACAACCTGAACCGGGCGCAGGCGGCGCGTAAACGGAACATGACGCTCCTGCATGCGCGCGACCATGTAGAAACCTTCAAGGTCGCGGACGAAACGCTGGCGCACGCCCGGACGAATGACCTTGACCGCAACCTTCTGGCGCGTTCCGTCTTTCATGATTTCAGCCGGGTGAACCTGCGCCATCGACGCCGCCGCTATCGGCGCATCGAAATGCAGGTAAAGATCATCGATCTTGCGGCCAAGCGAGCCTTCGATAGCAGCAACTGCGTCGATCTGTGGGAAGAAGTCGAGCCTGTCCTGCAAAAGTTCGAGATCGGCAGCGACATCGCGCCCGACAATATCGGGCCGTGTTGCCAGAAACTGGCCGAGCTTCACATAGGACGGACCAAGCTTGTTCATGGCCCGCGACATACGTTCGGAACGCTGCATGTGGCGTGCGCGCGGACGCGCCAGAAGACCGGCAATCTTGTGTCCGAATGCCGGAAGGCCAGAGAGCCCTTCCACCGGCAAGGCGCTGATAACGCCTTCACGTGTCAAAACCCATCCGGCCCGCATCAGCCGGAAAGCGGCGGATAGATTACTCATGCCCCGATGCCCCGTTCCTGACCCCAACTCACCACAGGCACAATCAAAGCTTCCAGCCGGAATGCAGCGCGGCAATGCCACCAGTGAAATTGCGATAGCTCACGCGCTCGAAACCAGCCTTCTCGATCATCGCGGCAAAATCCTGCTGCTTGGGGAATTTGCGGATTGATTCGACCAGATAGCTGTAAGAATCGGCATCGCCGGTAATCATCTTGCCGATACGCGGAATGGCGTGGAACGACCACTGGTCGTAAACCTTGTCGAGAACCGGCAGTTCAACCTCGGAGAATTCGAGGCAAAGGAAACGACCGCCCGGCTTCAACACGCGATAAGCTTCGGACAGCGCCTTGTCGATATGTGGAACATTGCGAATGCCGAACGAAATCGTGTAAGCATCGAAGCTCGCATCTTCAAATGGCAGCTCTTCGGCACTGGCTTCAACAAATTCGAGATTGTCGGCAAGGCCCTTCTTGATCGCCCGTTCACGACCGACGCCAAGCATCGAGCCATTGATATCAAGAATGGTGACATGGGCCTGACGACCGGAAGCCTCCACAATGCGGAAAGCAATATCGCCGGTGCCGCCTGCAACGTCGAGCGAGGTCCAGCCGGGGCGCTTCGATGGTGCCAGCCATGCGATCATCGCATCTTTCCAAACGCGGTGCATGCCCGCCGACATGAGATCGTTCATCACGTCGTACTTGCTGGCGACCTTATGGAAAACGTCGTTGACCAGACCCTGCTTTTCGCTTTCGTCAACCGCCTTGAAGCCGAATGAATGCTCCATGCCACCTTGTGCGCCCACGCGGTCCGCATTGCCGTTCTGCTGGCTCATAGCTCATCCTGCTTTTGAATATTAAGACGAAAACGATTTCCGTAATGCATATAAAGCTTGTGCCAGACGATACAAGCAGAGACCGTCCTCCACTACCCCTTTTGTGATCCGGCACTTGTGAACTGTCTTGCGTTAGCGTTTAAAAATGGCCAAAGAGACATAAAACTGTGTGCGCGCGCTTGGCCCGGCGTTTTCTCCGGCGCAAACTGCCGCTAAAGTCAAAAAGATAACAAGAAAAGTGGAAAGATCATGGGCGTTACAGTCGTCAGCCATCCGCTTGTCCAGCACAAGCTCACCATCATGCGCAAGAAGGAAACGTCCACAGCCAGCTTTCGGCGGCTGCTGAAGGAAATATCGCTGTTGCTCTGCTATGAAGTGACACGCGATCTCGAACTGACCACGATGCCGATCGAAACCCCGTTGATGCCAATGGATGCGCCGGTCCTTGAAGGCAAGAAGCTTGTCTTCGCCTCGATCCTCCGCGCAGGCAATGGTCTTCTCGAAGGCATGCTCGATCTGGTGCCCGCCGCGCGCGTCGCCCATATCGGCCTTTATCGTGATCACGATACGCTGCAGCCGGTCGAATATTACTTCAAGGCGCCGGAAGACATCGTCAACCGCCTCATCATCGTGGTCGACCCGATGCTCGCCACCGGACATTCGGCAATTGCAGCCATCGACAAGCTGAAGGAACGCGGCGCGACCAATATCCGCTTCCTCTGTCTGCTGGCTGCACCGGAAGGCATCAAGCGCTTTACCGAAGCCCACCCGGATGTCGACGTGTTCACGGCCTCCATCGACGAACGCCTCGACGAAAAGGGCTATATCGTTCCCGGTCTCGGCGATGCCGGCGACCGTATGTACGGTACGAAGTAAGCATTAACCCGCGCCTGCTAATGTACCTGGAAACGGGGGCAGTATGGCGCGGGTTTTTACGATCCTTCTGGTATTTGCGGGACTGGCAATTGCCTTCCCGCTTCTGTTTGAAAAATTCAGGCAACAGCCAGAATCCGGTTCAGGCACGTCAGCGACAGCTTCAACTGCTCCTTCGCAAAACCCCGCCGCCTATAGCGGACGCCGCACGCAGATCACACCGGACAGTCGTGGCCATTTCATCACGGACATAAAAATTGCCGGGCAATCCCTTCGTGCAATGGTGGACACGGGGGCGAGCGTGGTTGCGATCAACGCAAACGCTGCACGACGCATCGGCCTGTCGCTCAAACCCGATGATTTCAAGTATCGCGTTTCGACCGCCAATGGCGAAACCGTCGCTGCATCCGCCATCCTGCCCAGCATCGAAATCGGGCGTATTCGTGTAGAGGATGTGGAGGCCATGGTTCTGCGCGACGATGCCCTGTCCGATACGCTTCTCGGCATGAGCTTTCTGAAACGTCTGCGTCACTATGAAGTTTCAAACGGCGTACTCGTGCTGACGCAATGATGTGATACCGTACTTCCGATATGGATCGAAAGCGGCTAAACCCCGCTGACCACCGACGCCCAAATACCAATGGAAGCCAGCCATGACACCGGACCAGCGCCTGACCGAGCTCGAAATTCGCGTAGCCGAACAGGAAAAGACAATCGACGAGTTGTCATCCGTTCTGGCCGAACAATGGAAAACCATAGACCGGCTTTCCAAGAAGCTCGGCGCGTTGACCGACCGCTTTCTGGAACTGGAAGAACAGACTGCTCCGGACGTACCGGTCACCAAACCACCGCACTGGTAACACCATGCTTCAGATTGCCTCCCTCGCCGACCGCCCCGATCTCGTGCCCATTTGTGCCGCGTGGAACCATGCGGAATGGGGTGAATTTAGCGGCTCCACCCTCGAACAGACCGTCAAGGCTTTTAACGACATCTCCCGCGAAGACGATGGACAGGTGGCGCGAGTTGCCCTCTGGAACGAACAACCCGCCGGTCTTGCCCTTCTGATCCACAACGATCTGGAAACACATCCGCATCTGAAGCCATGGGTGGCAAGTGTGTTCGTCGCGCCTGACTATCGCAGTAAAGGCATTGCCAAAGGTTTGGTTGACGCCATCGAGGATGCCGCGCGGGAACTCGGCTATGCGGAAGCTTATCTTTACACAGACAAGCCCGACCTTTACCGCCAGATCGGCTGGAGCGATTTCGAGCATCTGGAAGGCGACTATGCCGGGATGCTGATCATGAAAAAGAAAATCGCGCGGTAAGGACCGCGCGATCTGTTGATTACAGCCCGCTTATTGTGCCAGCGGGATCGGGCAGCTCACGCCAGTGCCGCGCAATCCGCAATAACCGTTCGGGTTCTTCGCCAGATATTGCTGGTGATAATCCTCGGCATAATAGAGCTCCGGCGCATCCTCGATTTCCGTGGTGATCGGACCGAGACCACGACCGGCAAGCGCCTGCGAATAGGCTTCCCGGCTCTTTTCCGCCACATCACGATCTGTCTTGTCGAAAGTATAGATGACTGAACGATAGGTCGTACCGATATCGTTGCCCTGCCGCATGCCCTGCGTCGGATCATGCTCCTCCCAGAAAAGGGTCAGCAGCTCGTCAAGGCTCACCACCTTCGGATCGTAAACGACCAGCACAACTTCCGCATGGCCGGTCAGCCCCGTGCAGGTTTCCTCATAGGTGGGGTTGGGTGTGACCCCGCCCGCATAACCGACAGCCGTTACATATACGCCTGGCACCTGCCAGAACAGGCGCTCGGCACCCCAGAAGCATCCCATTCCGAACAGAACCTGCTTATAGCCTTCCGGCCATGGTCCTTTCAGCGGACGACCATTGACGAAGTGGGTCGTAGATGTCGGGATCGGTTGCGCGCGTCCCGGCAAAGCTTCGTCCGTCGAAGGCATCTGCGTCTTCTTGCGATAGCTGTCCAAGAAACTCATGGTATCCACCTCCTGATTATCGAGCGGTGAAGCGTCCCAGAGGGCGCTCCCGACGATGACCGATTGCATAGAATAAAAGGGCGAGAATGCCGAAAAGAAGCCAACCCGGTCGCTCAAGCAAAGGGATGCAGACGGCATTCCAGACTCCTGCCCCTATATAGTGTGTCACGAACGTTTCTGCATCGGCCAATGTCTCGGGCGCGTTGCGCGACCACATGGAAAAAAGCGGCTTCGCTATGAACTGCGACGCGCCGACGGAACGCGCGCCATCAAGGACCGCGAAAATCACCGCCAAAGCCAGAAAAACAACCGCAAAACTACGCAATACAAATCGGATCACGATTCTCTGCCCCGGATTTCCTACCTTGATTTCGACGCCGGTTTTCTGACCGGTCTCCCGAAGATTTGTCTTTTTGATGTTGCTAAAGCATAGCACACAGAACCCGTCAGGCTCAAAGCCAAGCTGGAACACTATTGCACGATTAAAATAAAATATAATAATTTCAGACAGTTATCTCGTTGATATCGCTCTTTGCACAGGCTCTGCGATTTAGACGCAAAAACTTGCAAATAGCTGTTGAACATATGCATTTTCTGGCTATATTCGCGCCGCACCCGCTAGTTGGCGATTAACCAGCGCCTGTTTCGAAAAGCGGTGTCACGTTTGCAGTCAGTTTTCACCGTGAGACACGGTTTCCCGACAGCAAGGCAGACGGAGAGGTGGCCGAGTGGTTGAAGGCGCACGCCTGGAACGCGTGTATACGGGAAACCGTATCGAGGGTTCGAATCCCTCTCTCTCCGCCAGAATGTCCCCAAATACCCCATTATGTAATTGATTTTATTCAGTATTTTTTATGGCACCCCTCAAACTGTTACAAAATCTGTTACAACTTCCTGAGATTTTCAGCTCTACGAGAAAGCCCTGCCCAACCATCTGAAACAGTTGAATCTCAAACCAAGCACACAGTTCCACCTCATCCAGTGATGGATTGGCAGCAGGTCGTCACACTCCGAAATTTTTGCTGAAGTGATTCCCATAAAGCGGCACCCATCGCAGATGAACCGGACACAGCTACGGATCACATGGTTTTGGGTGTGGGCCGCTCTTTAAAACACGGAGAGCTTGAATCCCCCAGCAGAAAGCCTCTTGAAGCAACTCAAGTCATCGAAAACAATAAAAAACACTTTTTATGATTTTTTATCTTGCATTCAAGTAACGACTCATCTATATGATCGCCATCATTCGAATCGCACCGATTTCGAATTATACCACACGCATTTTGTGCGGTATATGCTTGGTGAAATCGAGTGTGTATGTATTGGTGATTATTTATTAAATATGGCCACTCGGGCGTGGTACGAATGATTTCTTTATCGCTTTCAACGAAGCGACATTCGGTTTCGTAAATAGCTTCCCACCAAGCAAAAAATCCAAACATCGTTCCGTTGAACTTGCTTCGCGCAAGAGTCAGCCGGAGATTCACTGTGCTTGTCTTATGACTTGTGCAAACGGAATCTTTTAACTCAAGGTATACGTTTTGGTATTTGGATTATATTTTAACCGGTCTGGCAAATGTGGATAGACCTGATCTAATTTAAGAAGAAAAAGGAACATACTGTAAAATGAATAAAATTGAATTCCCTGTGAAGGGCCTGTATTGTCGAAATGGCGTTTATTACTTCCGGAAGGTCATCCCGACAAAATTCCGGAAGTCCGGATATCCTTCAGAAATAGTGCTTTCCCTAAAAACCCGTGATGAAAGCATTGCTTTGGCTCGTTATGCCGATGCGAAATCGTCCGCTGAAGAAGAACTTATGGCGATGCGTCGTGGCGATTATGCTCCGGCGAGCAGCATTGATTTTTCCAAATCACAACAGCGGGCGAGCGCACAAGGAAGAGTACTTCAAGACATTCGTAGTTTGATCTCTGACCCGATTTCAGTCAGGGAAACCGTACAAGCCCTGAAGGGTATAAAGCGGGTTACCACGGGCGCAGTGAAGAGTTTTCTATGTAAAAACAACAACGAACCGAGAATTAATGACTTACCATCCTTCTACGAGAAATCTCGTAACTATGAACTCAAGTCATTAAATCCGCGCGAGTATGCACGGAAAATCGACCCGCTTAAGAACGCATGTAAACAGCTTGTTTCACATCTGGGTGATAACAAGAAAATTAGCGATCTAACGAAAGTGGATGCGAAATCATTTTACGATTTTCTACGCGATAGAATTTACAATGATGAAATCACTGCCAATACCGCAAACAAATACCTCACGCACCTACGTGTATTGCTTAATGAATATTACAAGGAGATAGATTTGGATACTAACTGTGTATTTTCAAGAATGCATTTTAAGCAAAACAAGAACCGGCGATCAGCTTTCAATATTTCCCACATCAAGAAAGAATGGATTGAAAGTGACGCTCTATCTCCCCTCAATGACGACTTGAGGTTCATTGTGCTCGCAATGATCGACAGTGGCTGCAACTTCAAGGAGTTGTGCGGAATAGACCCTGAGCAAGACATCCATCTGCAAGCTGAAATTCCGCATATCATTCTTCGAGATAACAAATACCGAAAGCTGAAAACTCCCTTCCGCGAACGACGTATCCCGTTGGTTGGTCTTGCACTGGAAGCGTTTCGAAACTGTCCTAACGGCTTTACCCGATATCGGGACGCGAACGGCCCTACCAATGCATCTGCTGCAATCAATAAGTTCCTTAAGGACAACAAGCTGTTTGAGAATGATGACCAGTCTGCCTATAGCATCCGCCATTGCTTCAAGGACCGCATGAGGGAGCATAGCATTCCCGCAGAAATGCAAGATTTCTTTATGGGGCACAAATCGCCCGGAATGGGCCCGAACTATGGGAACGGCTATACGTTGAAAAAACTTCAAGAAGCGTTGGAGCCTCTTGCAGCCGACTTAAAGTAATCCTCAACAGCCAAATCTGTTTATACTCCGTCATACTCATGGCGACTTAATCACGTTGAAGACCCGCGAATTTTTCTGCGGGCCTTCTGATTTTTTTAACTCCAGTCGAAAGACAGTTCAATGAAAAACTAAAATACATAGGGACAATTATCAAAAATGATAACAACAGAGGAATACATGAATGATCTAAGATTTCTTGGAGAACTTGCCATGAAGTATGGACTAGATGAAGAGCTCGATTATATATTCGACGCCTACAAACAAGCTGAAAAAAATTTAAAGAAAACTCCATGGTAATTTATAATTATTGATATCGCATTATTTCAACTCATTACCTCCCATTTATTATGTCGCGATATCAAATTCTTTAATGGTATATGTTTACCGTTAGGGACATTTTTGTGAAAAAGGAGAGAAACTAAAAATATAGATTGATTACAACAAATTATATCAATGAAAAATCAGCTTACTATTTCCTTAGAGCAAATGATTTATCAAGACACCACGGGAAGCCATTTAATCTATTTGTTACTATAAGCTTTGATTGTAAAAACTCAAAGCAACACTATCAAAAAGTATTTAGTTTAATTAATAGAGCTAAAAACGTTTGGATTAGAAACTATAATAATAGAAATGGCTTACCACGCGAAGCACCGCGAAGCGCATGTGTATTTGAAAATCCTCATTTTAACGTTCATGCACATTGGGAAGTTTATATTCCTTCTCAACTGATTGAAAAGTTTAAGGAAAAGCTACCGAGATGGCTTAAAAGATATCAGGGAGTTATTCACGATGACTCAATTGATATTCAGCATATTAATCCGCACACGCTCAAAACGGTTGCGAATTACATGATAAAAGGAATTAAGCCAGAGTGGAAAGCCTTTTACCATCTACAAAGTAGAGCTGCTTATCAGGGGGCGATCCAAGGTCAGCGGGTGAAACTTTCCCGAAATCTTGGTAGAACAGCTTTAAAACGGTCTGGTTTCAACGCTGCCACCCAACGAAATGAATGGGAAACGCTGTATCCAGAACTTTCTTCTCAATATTCCAAACCAGCAAATTGGTCTATTGAAGAAGTAATTCCGCAAGTTGCGACAGAGCGGAAATTTCCATCAATGAAGGAATTCCGGAGGATGCTCTGGAAAAAGGAACGCCAGAGATATTTGAGCTCCACTTCGATTAGCACAGGATCATCAGCCCGATTGAATGCTCAGATTGTAAAACAACTTGGCTATTCGGTTGGATCGATTGAGAATCGAGACTGGTAAGTCGTGAAAACATGACGCCTCGGGAGAAATTCCGGGGCGAACTTCATTATTCAAATAGTATAGAAGTTCACTTTCATGCCTCTTTAAACTCATACTTGACGAAAGTTTCCCTGCCGCTCAAGCGTCTTATCGCAAACTGATTGACCTCTTGAACAAGCCTTTTGGCTTCCTCAAAATCGACATTTGTATATTCTTCTATTTGGTTAATTAAGCTATCTAACTCTTGCATTCTAAGAGTTGCTTCTTGCATCTTTTGTCGAGGAATCGCCGTTATGTGGGTATTTTTAGAACGCTTTACTGTATACTGAGCAAATTTCTCTTGAAATGCTGCCCTTAAGTTACTGTATGCCACTAAACCATCGCTGGTTGCTCTATAACGATCTTCAAGCAAGTTAAGTCTGTGAATTAAGTTTGTCCCGTCGTCATGAACGAGGGGCACGAATTCGTCAATTTCAAAGCGCGGCACGTTGGTCGGCCCCGCAGTCTGTTGAACCAATGTCCACAGTGGAGCGGAAGATTCTCCCGCGTCCGCAGCTTTCTGACGCGCATCTCTAAACATCACCCGATTTGTGTGTAAACCATTAGTGATCTGAATGACTTTCAGTTGAACTCGAAGTAGAGCTGCTTTCAGCTCTGTTGCTTCTTTCTGAGCAGCATCGCGCCGAGCCTCACTTGCGGTCTGTCTAGCCACCAACCAAGAAATAAAGCCCCCGACTATAGCGCCCAGTATAGCTGCACCAGCTGCCGATATACTGTTGATGACGTTGGGTGACAGTTGATCAAATCCATTCGTACCGCGATATATCAATGCCGTCGCTATCACTACCCCCGCTCCGACGGGCATACCAATTAGAAATACTGGAAATTCGTTGTCTCGCACCGTGCCCCCAAAAAATGCAATGTTACCTGACCCCAAGAATCTAAGACATTTTACGCACCATGATTGACGCGCGTGTTTACACCATTTTACTCGGTCGCGCTGGTCTTTCGCAACTTTGAAAGGGTTGAGCGGCTACAGCCGGTTGCGGCAATTATGCTATTCCAGCTTTGGCCGCCCTCCAGCATCTTCAGAAGCGCTGCATTCCGCGACTTGTTTTCCGGCCTGCCTTTATATTTTCCATCGGCCTTAGCCTTATCAATTCCCTGCTTTTGTCGCCGTCTGCGATCATCGTAATCTTTTCGAGCGATGGCAGCGATCATATCGAGCAACATGCTGTTGATCGCCTCGAACATCCGAAGTGTAAATTCATCCGTATTTTCGGAAGCCATTGTCCATGAGGTAGGAAGGTCAAGCGCAACGACGCGAATTTGTTTTATTCTAATTTCCGCCTTCAGCTTTTGCCAGTCGGCAGAGTTCAAACGGCTCAACCGGTCCACCTGCTCAATTAAGAGTACATCGCCGGGTTGACTATCAGAGAGCAGGCGGAACAATTCCGGGCGATCAAGGGAAGCACCGCTCTCGTTTTCGGTATAGAAGGCCGCGATCTTCAAACCACGCTCTTTAGCAAAGGTAATCAGATCGTCCTTTGCCCGATTGGCGTCTTGTTCTTTTGTTGATGCTCTCAGATAGGCGCGTAGAAACATTGAACCAGCCAAAAAGTTCGTTTTAAGTGGTTCTCTTATATTTAGTTCGTTTTGAGTTGTAAACCGGCATTATCGAACCAACACACGGCCGGTTCGCATGAGGTATACTTAAAACGTCTGCCTATCATCGTGGGAGGAGTTTTGACGCAAAAAAAGCCACCAGAAGGTGGCTTTGATCGCAGACGACGCTCTAGGTGTGTGCGAAGGTGGCTTCGAGCAACGAAGTCTAGAACTTGTTGCCTTCCACTTCCCTCCGCTCTTCTCGCGAAGTATGCACGCCCCCTCACCGCGCAATGCAGATCAGAAACGCAGGAGAGCGAACATCTAAGTTTCTATTATCATCAAGGATAAACTTCCTTCAATTTCTTTTTTTCGATCAATCGGAGCAAGCTCACACTGTCCCAACTCGTAAACCAAGGAGTCGCCTCGAATTCCGTGACTAATTCAGCTAAATCGGCGTTCGTAGGAACGGAAATTGTCTTACCGCTCCCACTCTCGGCCTGAGCTTTGTTAAATGCTTCGATAAACTTTCTTAGCATTTTTTGCCGTTCCACTTTGTTGACATACGGACAGGACAAAAGATCGAGCAAAAGGTGTGTGCGTTCGGAGCACTCTCGGAGCACCGGCTTCTCGATTATATACTCAAATGCTCTGTAAAATATTTCCTTCCTCACCGAATCGTACTTCGAATCACCACCAAAAATAAAAAGCTTTGTTACTACGTCGAAATAGCTGATTGATTTTTGGCTTCCAGAACTGCGCGTCAAAATTTCTTGATAAAATTTTCCATCAAACTCGTAACTTTTCAATGCGATCAATATGTTGAGGATTTCTACATGGGTTACATGTTGTCGTCCGACCACTTTGGAAAAAGAAGCGGAAGTGCTCAACTGAACTACCCAGAGCTGAATGTGCTCTCGAAGTTTTCTGAAAACTTCCGGCCTTCGTTCCTTGAGGAAATCTCCACTTCGAATGATGAGGTGAGCGAGATTCAAAGATGCAGAAACAGTTGGATTTAATGAAAACAAGTGAAAAGCCACCTCCAACGAATATTCAATGAATATTGTTGCACTATCTATATAGGAGTCATTTATCGGAATATCTTCTCTAGAGCATTCATCGATTATATCACTTACCCTAATTTTGACTGCTGCAAGTATATAACTCGACAACGCATCATACGTAACATTCGATATATGGCATGCCTTGCGCAAGTCGGTAGTGAATTTCTTTACCAAGCTTGACACCCTAAATATTTCTTTAGCTGTAAGGATTCTATATTCGTCCGTTATTATTACTTCCGTCAAAGAATCAAAGTGCGTTTTTATTAGCTGGTCTGCTTCATAAATCGCCATCGATTTTCGAGTGAAGAAAGGTCTTGATATTATTTCGGTTTTTGCATCATTCAAACTAAGCTTGAACTGGTCCAAACATTCTTGAAGTTCCGATTTTATTTTCTCCAGAACGGAGTTTTCATTACAAAATACATAGTAATTATCAACATATCTATAGCATGAATAGTCAATATCTTTGATAAGAGATAAATCTTGCAACCTTTGAACCAAGTTGCTGTCAATCTTGTTAAGTATTATTTCGGCAAAAATCCTGCTAACTTCGGGTCCAACTACAATTCCATTAGTCTCATTATAGTTTAAAGATTGCATAAGTCGGTCAAACATTCCACCGAATGTTGCAGAATGCGCCGTCTCCTTTGCCTCCTCCTTTGATTTGGTTGCCCATGCTATAGAATGTGTGTAAACACTATCAAAACACCGGGCAATATCGAAAGATGCAAGCGTAGAGAATTTCCTTTCCAGTGTATTGTAATGGCGTGAGTTAAAAAACTGGTGGAGTCTATTGAATCCTGAGTACGAGTAATAGCTCGCAGGATTCTTTTCTAATAGCTCAACATTTAATGTTGTTACCTTATCAGATTTATATGAACTATCATTTTCTCTTGGGTTTGATATATAATATTTTGCTGCATCACGAGTAGGTCTACGTATAGACAAATCGCCGGTACTGCAATAATGAAGTATCAGCGCTGTATTATTTTTATAGAACAGGCAAATCTCTGCCTGAGACCTTGGATGAGGTAAGCTTAAACGACGCGCAGACTTCTCATCCTTAACGATTTTGAAATTGTAGGGAATCGTAAACTCTTTCCCTTTCGCCGCCGGTATAACTAGCCGCTCAACGAGGCTTTTTGCGAGACTACCAAGTTTGTCGAGCTTATGAAGGTTTCTGTAAAAGCCATCGTTGCTAACGACAATCGGCAATTCCGCAGGGGTCGTATCGCTTAGAACCGCCCTCCAATAATCCCCACGTCGAAATCTAACGGTCTCACGCTTACCCTTAGACATGCTTCCAACACTCCATTAAACGCACAACCTCTGCAGGTTTTAGGTCTATGTGAACCCCTTCTCTGACCGTCTTTTCTAAAGAATGAGATAGAAAATACTTTCTTTCGCTTCTGCTTAGAGGGCTATGTGAGAGCAAGGAGCAAATTGGGCCGTACCGCTTGGTAAAGATTGTTCTATACAACTTTTCAATTGAATTCAGCGAACTGGAAGGGAAATCTATGAGTGGATATGAGTACATAATTCCAGTTCGACGATATCGATTCTTAGTTTTATCATAGTATATATGACCAGAGTTCAAAATTCGAAATCGGTTCTTTAAATCTTGAAAATTGGCGTCCGCAAGATATTTATGAACGGCGTAGATAAACCTAGTTTTTCTTATTTTAACTTTCTTCTCACTTATATCGACTGTGACTTTTCGTGAAGCCAGAGTGCCGCAGTCACTTGATTTTTTCAGAATCTTGTCGACTTTGAATCGGTAGCCCAGGTAATCGAAATCCGCCTCCGGACCAGCTCCGCCGAAATCTCGTTCGAGTTTGCGGAAATACCTCTTGTCTTTTCCACTATTCAAAGCGAGGCCGTCTGGCAAACCACTTATAAGTGCGCTTTCCATTAACTGAGCAGTAGTTCTGGGTTCCGCGATTATTATTATATCGTCAACGTATCGTGCGAAGTATCGGACCCAAGGTAAAGCTTTGATGCCACGATCAAAATTTCGTAGATATAGTTCGGAAAGAGTTGCACTCAAAGAAATTCCGGTTGGAAGGCCGCTAGAATACAAGGCTTCATGACTAGATAAAAAACCTGAAACGAGACGCCTTGTATCGTAAGTAGTCGATAAACTTTCGTCTAAATTCTGGTTTAGTGCGGATATTTTTATATTATCGTAAAAGCGCTTAATATCATAACGTCCGATGACGTACGGCACTCCCTCCCGAAGAATTTCTTTCAAATGGCGAATTATATCGTTTCTAGATACTGGATTAATCCCAAGTATTTTTTTGATATTGGTATTAGCTTTTCTGATTATTATCTCTGTCTCATAATCCTGCGGGAAATATAAAGCTCGTCCCTTCGTATGTGCAATATTGAATTTCAAGCTCGATTCTATTGATTTAGTATAGTTTTCCGCCTGCAAAAGGCGAACTTTTACTTCTTCGATATTCTTAATATCATAAGATCGATAATCTTGCTTCCTGAACACATACATCAATGAGCGAGCGCTAAAGCTTGCATCATACATGTCGAACCCCGTCCCCGTTAGCACTATAAGAATGCTTACGGGGTGATTGAAGGTCTGTCACTACATTGTCAGTGAGTTATTTCCCGTATCCTAAAGAAATCAAAAAATGCACAGAGAAAGACGTCCGTTAAATCGCAGTTCAGTTTCGACCCTGGAAGAGAGCGATCAGCCCTCCGATAAATGCCAACACCATAAACACAGCAACGATAGTGCCGCCAAGGATCGCACCCGCGACTGCACAAATCATCAATAGAAGTCCCGGAGTTCGGGTTTTTGCTCCGAGTGTTACCGCTCCGAGCACTATCGTTAAAAATGAGAAAAGCACGCCGCCCCAACCAAGGCCTACAACCGTCGAAGCGCCTTCCGCTTCCAGTCCGGCTCCGATTCCGCCGACTGCTAACGTGAAAATGGCTGCAAAGACGCCGAAAATCCCTGCAACCAGCGCGATGATGCCGCCTGCTTTCTGCATTTTTGTATTCCTTAGTTTGATGTCGATTGCTGTTGCGGCTGCTCTAACCCGAAGATGAGTGCTGAGCCGCTTTGCGCAAGATACGCCAGCTTGACGTCGCCAAGCTTCACACTGGCTTCCTGACGCGGATTTAGCTGTAATTGCAGAGGCTGATCAGCAGGCTTTCCATCTACAAAGACACCACGTGAAAAAATCACTGGTGCAGGTTCTCGAAGATCGTTGTTGACCACAACGGAGATGGAGGCATCCGACAGCTTTATGCTGGCCATGGTGTTCACACGGCGAATTCGCTTCTGGATGTCCTCATATTTCTCGGCGTTGAATGTAACAGCCACCGAGGGGGTTCCATTTTCCAGCCTGAACGCTTCAAAGGCCAGAAGATAGTTGCTTTTCATAGGTTCTTCCGGCTTGGCGTAGAAAAGCAGCGTCGTAGCCTTGATCGTCATCCGGTCATTGAGGCTTCCAGAGACCTTCTCGCATGCAACCAGCGATGCTTGTTCAAAAACGGACGCAACAGCTTCAACCAGTTCCTGTCCCTCCGGCTTGGAACACCTTTGAGCCAGTCCGGATTCCAGAACCTCGATAGAAATATCGACCGGAATTTGAGAAGGCTCAGATTTAGCCAACATTTCCTGAACGTCTCGAACGTAAAGGGTGGTTGAAACATTTTGATCGCAACCGATCAAAGCCACGGAGGCAAGGCAAAAGCCTGCAATTTTCTTCAGCATTGATTTCCCCGGCACCAATTCCCCAAAAGAACTCATCAAACAATAATGAGTCTTATAACACCACGTTTCTTATAACGTGGCTCCGGGAAAGCCAAGCGTGTTTTGTACGCGAATGGATATTCTCGAACAGCTTGCTTTCAATTTGCGCCGTATCAGGGTCGCTAACGGTATTTCTCAGGATGAGTTGGCGCTCATGTCCAACGTTGAGCGCGCATATGTCGGCCATATTGAGCGTGGCAAGAAAAACCCAACAGTGATCACCTTGGACAAGCTGGCCACGGCATTGAACTGCCATATCGCAGACTTTTTCGCAGAAATTGAGGAAGAGTCAGAAAATCCAACTCTTCCACGAGGCCGTAAGGGAAATGGAGAGAAAGGGCTCCGCTAAAAGTCCTTCTCAATGCTCATTTTCACGCCACCGTATTTGGACAGATAGTCATCCAAGATTGCGTTCAGCGCCGCACCCGTCTGTTTGCAGGCATTCGCAAAACGCATCCGATCTTCGAAGCCGACCGGCATCATTTTATAGAGCCGCATGAGTTTGTAATTGTCGTCCTTTTCCATCTTTTTTGCTGTGTCTGCCCAGATTGTACTAGTATCCAGCGAAAGAGACGCGGCAACAAGATCGACCCGCTTCAGCTTGGCTTTCAATGGAGCCATTTGTCGTTCAGGGGCCACATGATATTCGCAGAACCCCTTTACCAGCAGATAAGTCTGATAGATGTCGGAAAGTGCATTCCGCGCTTCCTTCGATGCGGAAGGTGATTTGCCACTTGAATTGCTTTCCTCTGCATGATCATCTTTTGATTGAGACGCGGCATTAGAAGCCGTTTCATGAACAGGTTTGGTCGTAGATCGTCCGCAGGCTTCCACCCAAACGGCATCTGATAGTGAGATCAGTTCAGGGGAAACCCCTCGATTAAGCTCTTCCGCAAGCGTTTGCTCGATGCCGATCAGCGCTTTTTTCTGCTTCCAATAAACGGTTCCGCTATCCACATCGCAATAGACGTAAGCTTTCTCTGAACCTTTTTTGCCTGTACGCTGGACATCGGCTCTCACCAGATTTGCAATGGACTTTGAATAATCCAGCGATTGCAAGCGAACCGTATAGGGTGTGTCTTTCAATGAAAGTTCTGTTTTACCGCTCAGGGTTTTGAGCCGCTTCTGGATTTCTGCTCGCTTCGAAAGCTTCGCTGAATCTTTCCGGCAAACTGAAAACCATAGTTCCCAATAAAGCCGGTCGGCACTAGACGGTTCCTTTCGGACATCAATCTGGTGATTGAGGTTATCGCCATCCAAGATTTGCGCCATGGTATCATTGCAATTGACCACGAATTCGCTGGTCTCGCTTTCCCCACGATTGTCAGAAGCAATCACCGTCACAATACGATTATCCTCCACGCCTGTAGCTTCCACGCTTTGGAGAAAATACTCGCGATAAAGTCCTGAACGTCCTTCGCTTGAAAAATACTGAGCATTGGCTGTGAATGCCGTTGTAGACAAGATAACCGCAAAACCTGCTATCAAAAGCCGTCTATTTGCAGCGTTCATATTCGCCAGCCCCTGCAATCGAAATTTTGTTGGCGTTTAACTGTGTGATGTTCAAACTATCTCGCACCGTCTCACCCTCGGTTTCGCACAGAAACTGAATAATATGGCTGGCCCCTTTACTCGTATGCTTGGTAATCGCGCAGTTGCCCTCGTATCGCTTGACGGTCTTTTTTCCGATTACGAGAAAATCTTCTGTCGTCTCGTTTCGCACCGCCTTGCAGCTTTCAGCGTATTTGCCTTTCCACGTTCCAAAGATTGAACCGCCTGTTTCCGCCGACTGCGCTTGTCCTGAAATGGCTGTCATTAGCGTTGCGATTAAGATTGCAGAACCAATCAGTTTCATTGTCCCTCCGAATTAAAAATTGAAAGAAGTCACTGTAATTTAAAATCACGTTTTAAAGCACCATAATTTGAAAGTCACGCGCTTCCAAGTGTTCAGGAAATCTCTATCCCTTCCAGCTTCAAAGTAATGAAAGGCCGCTAGTGAATCGTGATACAAATCGTGTTACAAAAAGCGATATATTAGCAACATCTTAAATTATTGATTTTGCTGACTTTATACGAATGGCCGTCTGACAAAAACGGCCTCTCTCTCCGCCATTTGATTTTCCCCACAACAGACGCGAGTTACCTCTTTCAAGACGGTAGACTGGTTACCGCATCCGCAACCCAGGCAATAAAACAGCCGGAGGTTTGGACCTCCGGCTGTGATTTTTAGTTCAGGCCTTCTTCCTTGAATGCCTTCTGCACGTTTGGGCGGGCCAGCACACGTTCGCGCAGTTTCAGCGCCTTGGGATAGGCGCTCAAATCGAGCTTTTGACCAACGCCCCAACCGATGATCACCGACGCATAAGCATCTGGTTGAGTGAAGTCATCGCCAAGCCAGTAGGGGTTCTTGTCCGACAGCATGGCTTCGAACTGACCCAGACGACGATTGATGTTGACGATGACGCCCGCCCTCGCTTCCTCGCTCAGGTTGGGCGCGAACAGGCCGCTAAAGGCCGCATGCAAATCCGAACAGAAGCCCAGCGCTTCCTGCAGGCGTGCGCGTTCGATTGAACCATAGGCGGGCTTGAATGCCGCAACGTCGGAATGATCACCGATATATTGGAGAATTGCCGCGTTCTGCGTGATGACAGTGCCGGGCTTCACTTCCAGCGCCGGAACCGCGCCGCGCGGATTGACTGCAAAATAGTCGCCACCGTCCGCTGTCTTCTTGGCCTTGAGATCCACGGCCTCCAGCTCATAAGGCAGGCCCGCCTCGCTCAGAATGATGTGGGGTGCGAGCGAACAAGCGCCGACCTTGTAGTAAAGCTTCATAAAAATCTCCCATCGGTTTTCGATGAAAGACCTCTATCAATTCTGGTGTGCCCCGCAAGGAATTGGGGATCACAATTCCTTGCGTAGTTGCATTGGAGCGTGTTTCGATCAGACTGAATCAGATCGGCGCTCTAGCTGTTTGTTTTGACGGACAATTTATCAGAAAAGCGATGCGATCCGCGCAGGCTTCGAAGACTGCATTCGTGTCACCACAACCATCTTGTTGAACTCGCCGCGCTTGAAGGCGCGCAGGAAGCGCGGATAGTCCTTGAACACGACACAACCATTGGAATCGCCACGGCGCCCCAGCATGAAAGTATGCGCCAGAAGGCCATCGCGATTATAGCGGTTGTTGCCGTCGACAGGCGTGAGGCGGATCGCCTCGACGCCATGGAACAAGGCCTCGCGCATGCGCAGATCATAGGTATGTGGCGGCGTTGGCCCGCGGTTTTTCTGGTTCACATAACGCGGATTGTCGCGCATCGGACCGAGACCGGAATGGGCTTCAAGGCGCTCGCCGCTCGGCAGGTAAACAGTGGCTGCAGAAATATCGTAGATAGCAACCTTGCTGCGTGCAGCCTGATTGAGAAGTGGGCTGAACAGGCCGGGGCGCGGTTCTTCGGTTGCACCGCTTTCCGGCGCATAGGCGAGTTCGGTCTTCTCATGCATGCGGGAGCGGCGCAGCGACGGCTTCGCGCCCGGCAGCGGCACATCATCGGGCAGGAATGCATCCCGGCTGGCTTCATCCTCTGCGGCCATGTCGGTTTTCTGATCCGGAGCAAGCTGCGGAACGGGAACCGCATTGCCGGTAGGAAGATGTGCCTGCCTTTCAGCGGCATCCATTTCTTCAGCTTGCGAAAGCGGATCAATCTTGTTGAAGGCCGCCGCAGTGTTCGGTGCAGTCGGCACTGGCGCATAGGCAGCCACAGTCACGCCAGCCGTCGCGGCAGGTTGCTCTTGCTCGACACTCGCCACAACAGGCTCGTCGCGCCTGACGCGATCAGCACGCAATTCGATGAGGGATGCCGTATCGACAGGCTTGTCCTCGATCACGGAATCGGGACCGATGTCAGCAATGATCGGCTGATCGTTTACGTTTTTGGCCCGGTGCCAGTCGAGGTTGGAATAGGCCGCATCAGCAGTGTAGGCATCGATGAAGCTCTGCCTGATCCGCCGCGATGGCGCGATCTTGTGATCAACGACGGCAAGTGCCTGCGGCGCGGTCAGGGAAACACGGCGCATGATCGGGGCGACAGGCGCAAAGGCCGGCACGACCGTTTCCAGCGTGCCGAGCGCGGTCATCATCCAGCTTCCGGCCACAAGTCCCGTCGCAGCGAAAATCGCAACGCGCGTAAAACCTTTGAAACCGAGCGGAAGTCTGATGCCGTTGCTGCGCGGAGCTGCGTAGCCATACACTTCTGTTACACACGCCATGATACAAAATCCGAGTGGAAATCAACTTTCGCGGCACCGCTTTGCATGTCAGTTCGGCAAAAAGACGAACAAGACATGGCAAAGCGGTGACTGGAAGGTCGTCTCCAGCATCGTCAATTATGGTAACCAAATCCTTTACGGAATGAAAAAATCCGGTTCAGCTGGCTTCGGAAACCAACTCAAGCGGTCAGCAGATAAGCGCCCTGTTTGGCGCTCGGGAATTCCAGCCCCTCCACCGCAACGCGATTGCGTCCACGGTGCTTTACCCGCATCAGGGCAAGATCGGCACGTGCTGCTGTTTCCCATAATGTTTCAGCGCCGCGCACCATGGCGATGCCGAAACTGCATGTCATCCGGCGGTCTGCAGGCAACATGGGAAAACTGTGTCGGGCCACGCGCCCGCAAAGCCTATCGCCCAGTCGCTCACATGTTTCGGCATCCCCCTGGACCAGAAGAACAAATTCTTCGCCACCGACGCGACCGACAATCGTTGTATTTGCTGCCACTGTTTGCAGAATGCAGGCAAACTCAACCAGCACCTGATCGCCAGTTGCATGACCCAGCTCGTCATTGATCGACTTGAAGTGATCTATATCCGCGATAATGACCCCATGATCACCACGCTGGGCCTCGGCCAAACGCATAGTCGCATGACGCTCAAGGCCGCGACGATTGAGAACACCGGTCAGCGGATCGGAGTCACGCTCTGCCTGCAATTCCTTGACCACATCCGAAGTCGTCACCACCAGAAGAACCAGACCGGCAAAGACACCCGCAAAGGCACCGAATATCATGATGCCCTGCCAATAGCGCGAATGAATGAGTTCTGACGGCCGCGTGATGTCGGCGGGGAGCCCAAGCGCCATTCCAGCCTGTGCATAGAAATGCACCATCAACAACAACAATGCACCAAACAGCACGCGCTCAATCCAGCTTCGGCGTGCAAGATTGCGCGCCTGAATGCAAAGCACGGCCACCAGACTGCCCAGAGCCAGTTGGACAGTGGGCGCAATCCGCGAATAGCTCGTATCATTCGCAATGAAATAGGCCATGGCTCCAAGAAGACCGAGCCCGATCAGGCCTGATGCAAGGCGGGAATAACGTCCGCCCATGCGTATCATTACACCCTCGCAAAGCAGCCAGCCGCCCAGAAAATGGAAAGTCGTGGCAATCGGCGAGGTCAGGGCCAGGCGGTCCGAGACCAGCGAGATAGGAACCAGAAGCCCGAAAGCAAAACTGGCGAAGCTCAGGCCGAAAAGCAAAAGATGCCTGCGCTTCGTGTCGAGCATCCAAATGCCTAACATCGTCGCAGCAAACAGCAATACTACCAGCGGCGGCACAAACTTCACGAACAGGCCCTAAATCGGTTGAAAATGAGAATGCTAAAACGCTACTTCAAATTGAACCCAATGTGCAATTACAAACCAGCGTCAAAGTCAAGTTGTAAGCTTGCAATATTGATGAACACTAAAACCTAAAAGAGCAACACTGAGAATAAGCGATTGCTAAAAATAAATTGAAAACAACATCCTTCGGCGACGATCTCTTTTTATGTCGTTTTTACCTTCAGATTTATCCCCAGAAGCTTTTCGGCGATCATGCGGCCGATGGGTATGGAAGACGTCGCGGCCGGTGACGGCGCATTACACACATGCAGCATTCTCTCCGTTTCCTTGAAGAGAAAATCATGCACCAGCGTACCGTCATCAAGAACGGCTTGCGCCCGGATTCCGGCGCCCGGCGCACCAAGGTCGGCAAGCTCCAGCGTCGGGCAATATTTGCGGCACTCTTTCAGATAGCGTGTGCGAGACGCGGAATTGCTGAATTCGGCTAGAGCCGAGCGCCAGTTCTTCATCGCCATCTTCCAGAAGCCGGGAAATGTCGACATATCCGCGACATCGCCTGCACGGAAACTGCCTTTGTCGTAGCCTTCTCGCGAAAAACCCAGAACTGCGTTCGGGCCGACCGTGACACCGCCGTCAATCGTACGAGTCAGGTGAATGCCGAGAAATGGCAGGTCGGGATCGGGGATCGGATAGATCAAATGCTTGACGATATTCGCCTTCGATTTCGGCAAGGTGTAGTATTCACCGCGAAAAGGAACGATGCGATGGCTGATATCCAACCCGGCAAGCCGCGCAATGCGGTCTGACTGCAACCCGGCGCAAGCGACCAGCTTGGAAGCGCGCAAGGTCTCGCCATTTGCCATTACCGTAACGCCCTTGCCATCCTCCCGGATTGCCGTAACCGGCGCATTGAGCCGCACGACACCGCCGCGCTCAATGATTTCCGCAGCCATCGCCCGCGATACTTTCGCATAATCAACAATGCCCGTCGCCGGAACGAGCAGTGCCCCGAGGCCTGCAACCGCAGGCTCGACCTTGCGCAAAGCCTGCTGGTCCACATGCTGGAAGGTGATGTCGTTCTGGACCGCGCGCTTGGCGAGCGCCTCCATGCGGTCGACTTCTTGCTGAGAGGTCGCGACCAGAAGCTTGCCGCATGTTTCAAAAGGAATGGAATATTGCTTGCAGAAGGCTTTCGTGGCTTCCGCACCTGCCCGGCACAATTGCGCCTTCAATGAACCTGGCTGGTAATAGATACCGGCATGGATGACGCCACTATTGTGTCCTGTCTGGTGGCGCGCGAAATCGCTTTCCTTCTCCAGCAGGATGATCCTTGCGCCCGGCTCCGCTTCCTGCATGGCTTTTGCTGTCGCAAGCCCGACAATGCCGCCGCCGATGACGCAATAATCATAATCTGCCACGAAGTCCCTCCTCATGCCTTTCCCGGCGCAGCGCCCCGCCTTGCTACCGCTCGACAGGATGATTACCTGTTACTTATACGATTGCGGCCTTGGTTGCAGCACCGCAAAATGGCATTCTTTGCCAAACTCGTTCCCCCATGCGGAGAAGTTCCATGCGCCATCAGTTCGACCTTTTTGCTCTTTCCCCTGCGGAAGGAGAGGAACGGGCAGAACTGCGCCCTGCCCGCGCCAAGCCCGGCAAGACGACCGGCATCGATGAAGCGGAAATGGTGCAGCGCCTGAAAGACAGCGGACGTTACCGCATCCTGCAGCGGCTCGATCCACCACCGACAGTACCGGATGCCGACCGGATCGCCTTTCCGCGACTGGGCGTCGTCGTCGACACGGAAACGACCGGCCTCAATCCCGCGCAGGAAGAAATCATCGAGATCGGTGCCGTTGCTTTCCGCTATGCGGATGACGGCTCCATTGGTGATGTCTGCGCCACGTTCGGTGCGCTGCAGCAGCCATCCAAGCCAATACCCGCTGACATTACCCGCATCACCGGCATTACCGACGACATGGTGAAGGGCCAGACGATCCCGCGCGAGAAGCTGGATGCGCTCATCGCCGAAGCCGACATCATTATCGCGCATAATGCCGGTTTTGACCGCCCATTTCTCGAGCGTTTCTCAATCGCTTTCGCTAACAAGCCTTGGGCCTGTTCGGTCAAGGAGATCGACTGGACCGCACGCGGTTTTGAAGGCACCAAGCTTGGCTACCTGATCGGCCAAAGCGGCTATTTCCATAATGGCCATCGGGCCGAAGATGACTGTCAGGCCCTGCTCGCGGTACTGAAAGAACAGTCTGGCGACACCACGCCCTTTGCCGAATTGCTGAAGGCAAGCCAGCGCGCGCGGATGCGTGTCTATGCAGAGAACAGTCCGTTCGAAATGAAAGACCACCTGAAGACGCGTGGCTATCGCTGGTCGGATGGCACAGATGGACGTCCAAAATCATGGTGGACGGAAATCGGCGAAGAGGAACTCGAAGCTGAACTCGAATATCTGCGCACCGAGATTTATAGATGGCGCGACGCCGATCCGCTGATCCAGAAGCTCACCGCCATGGACCGTTACAAGGAACGTGCGCCGCTTCGCCCGAAGAAATAAAAAGGCGGTTTGAAATCGCCTTTTTCTCGCAACGCGAGTGATTCCATCTATGGGTAGCCGAAAATGGTGGCACTCGAGAACCGGAGCGGAGTGTACTTAACATACATGAACACCGGAAGCGCAGAGCGACGCCATTTGCAGGCAGCCAGAGGCGAAATCTAGAGAACTGGCCAGGAGCGCTGCGCTGGCCGCATCTCTTCATATGCCTTGGCGAGGCGCAACACACCCAGATCATCAAAACGCTGGCCGAAAATCTGCAGGCCGATGGGCAGTCCTGTCGACGTGTAACCGCAATTGATCGAAATCGCCGGCTGTTCCGACATGTTCATCGCCACGGTGAAAGCAATATGCTCGAATGGGCGCTGCGGATCGTTGACCGGTGAGGCCCATTCCGCCGGATAGGTTGCCATCGGCGAGGTAGGCGAAATGATGAAGTCGAAGCCCTTGGAAGCTGCAAGTGCTGCATTGCGCATGGCGTCCATCTGGGCAAAGCCGAGATAGACTTCCTCGCCGGAAAGCCCTTCCGCCGTCTCTGTCCACTGATAGATATAAGGCAGGATTTTCGCACGGTTTTCCGGCGTCATCTTCTTGATGTCCGACCAGGAACGTGCGCGCCAGAAACGATCAAGACCGTCGATCATGGTGCGATTGAGGAATGGTGCAACCGGCTCGATGATCGCACCAGCATCGGCAAAAAGCTTTGCCGATGCTTCCACGGCAGCTTTCGTTTCTTCGCCAACTTCTTCGCCAAAACCGGCATCCAACCAAAGGCCGATCTTCAAGCCCTTTACATCGATACCGAGGTTCATCCAGTCGATATCCTGCGGGGGCAGGCTCATGCCGTCGCGGCGATCCGGTCTCGACAGAACCGACATATAAAGCGCGCTATCGGCAACCGTGCGGGTCATAGGCCCCGCAACGCGACCAAGAAAGGCCGGATCGATCGGGATACGCCCGAAGGACGGCTTCAGGCCAACAAGACCGCACCAACCCGCAGGCAGGCGGATGGAGCCACCAATATCAGTGCCGATATGCAACGGACCATAACCGGCCGCACCGGCGCTGCCCGCACCAGCGCTCGATCCACCCGGATTGGTGTTCAAATCCCACGGATTGCGCGCAAGCTTGTGGAAGCTCGACAGGCCCGACGACAACATTCCGAGATCGGGCATGGTGGTCTTGGCGAGCAGCACGCCGCCAGCCTCGCGGGTGCGCGCCGCAGGCGGGGCATCGGCGACGGCAGGCTTCAGCGGCAGCGCTGCGCAGCCAAGCGGAACCGCCGTTCCCTCGGTCGCGATATTTTCCTTGATCGTCAGCGGCACCCCGTCGATGGGTCCGGCGGGCTCCCCCTTCGACCAGCGTGCTTCCGAAGCCTTTGCCGAAACCCGCGCCGCATCCGGATCGTAAGCCCAGAGTGCATTGAGCTTCGGCTCATAGGCTTCGATACGGGTGATGACGGCTTCCGTGACCTCGACCGGCGAAAGCGACTTCGTCTTATAGGCGGACACGAGTTCAACAGCTGACAAATCGGCGAGATTCGACATTGGATATTTCCTCAAATCACTCAGGCAATTTCAGTGTGGCATCGGATCGCCGCACGCGCTTGCGGCGACCGGAGAAAGGCTTTGGCACGGCATCAACCAGCGCGCGCGTATAATCATGCCGCGGATTGTCGAAGACCTCATTCGTTGGCCCCTGCTCAACGATATTCCCGCGATAGATGACAGCCACGCGGTCGGTGATGGCGCGCACGACGCCTAAATCGTGGCTGATGAAAAGATAGGAAAGGCCGAACTTCTCCTGCAAATCCATCATCAGGTTCAACACCTGCGCCTGGATGGAAACGTCCAGTGCCGAAACCGGCTCATCGGCGACGATCAGCGCCGGCTTGGTGATCAGGGCGCGCGCGATGGCAATGCGCTGGCGCTGCCCACCGGAAAACTCATGCGGATATTTTTCCGCCGAAGCCTTGGGCAGCCCAACCGCTTCCAGCACTTCAGCCACGCGGTCGTCACGTTCTTTGGCGTTTGTGCCACGCTCCAGCGAAACAATCGGCTCGGAAATGATACGCTTGACCGTATGGCGCGGATCAAGAGAACCGTAGGGGTCCTGAAAGATCGCCTGAAAGCCCTTGCGTGCCTCACGCAGGCCCGAGCGATCCAGCGCGTAGATATCCTGACCGTTGATGAGAATCTGCCCCGATTGCGGGCGTTCCAACCCCATCACGGCGCGAGCCAGCGTGGATTTTCCGGAACCGCTTTCACCGACAATGCCAAGGCTTTGGCCTGCTTCGATCTCGACATTCACACCATGCAGAACGCGCAACGCGCTCGTTCGTGAAAAGAATGATGCGCGCGGCAATTGATATTCGCGCACCACATCGCGCACCTGCAAAATCATGTTGCTCATAACACCACCTCGCCGTCTCGCGGGTGAATACAGGCGGCGCGATGCGCGACGCCGTCATTCTCAGCGATGAAATCCAGCCCCGGTATCGCCTTTCGGCAATCGTCCTGCACGAAGGCGCAGCGGTCGGCGAAGGTGCAATAGGGCGGACGCGCCAGCGGATCGGGCACCACGCCGGGAATGGCGGCAAGGCGCTGGCGTCCCGTGCCATGGCTGCGCACAAGCGCTGCCCCATGCGGAGAAGCCTGGAACAGTCCCCTTGCATAAGGATGCGCCATACGATGGAAGACGGCTTCCGTGCGCCCGGTCTCAACGATGCGGCCCGCATACATAACCGCAATACGGTCGGTCATTTCCGAAACCACGCCAAGGTCATGCGTAATCAGCATCAGGGCCGTGCCGGTTTCGTCGATCAGCTCATCCATGAGATCGAGAATCTGCGCCTGAACGGTCACGTCGAGCGCGGTGGTCGGCTCGTCGGCGATCAGCAGATCAGGCTCGCAGGCAATCGCCATGGCGATCATCACGCGCTGGCGTTGTCCGCCTGAAAGCTGGTGCGGGTAAAGATCGAGATTAAAGCGCGGCGCAGGCAGCCCCACGCGATCCAGAAGCTCGCGCGCCTTCCGCTCCGCATCGGCCCGGCTTTCGCCCAAATGCAGACGGCGACCTTCGGCAATCTGCGCACCTATGGTCTTGACCGGATTGAGCGCCGTCATAGGCTCCTGAAAGATCATCGCCATGCGCCGTCCGCGCATCCTGCACAGTTCCGCTTCCGGCTTGCTTGCCAGATTCTCCCCGTCGAAACGCAACGTGCCGCGCACACGCATCCGATCGGGCAGCAGACCCATGGCAGCAAGGGCGGTAATCGACTTGCCGCTGCCGGACTCACCCACCACACCAAGGCGTTCACCGCGATTGAGCGTCAGCGTGATATCGGACACGATATCCGCAACCTTGAGACCGATAGGCAATTCAACGGACATATTGTCCATTTCAAGCAAAGGTGTTGTCATCTCTGCCTCCTGACGCGCGGATCAAGCACATCGCGCAATCCGTCACCCAGCATGTTGAGGCCAAGTACGGCGAGCGTGATGGCAAGGCCGGGGAAAATGGCGAGCCATGGCGCGTCATAGATAAAGGTCTGTGCATCGTTGAGCATCTTGCCCCAGCTTGGCATCGGCGGCTGGGTGCCAAGCCCGACATAGGAAAGGCCCGCCTCGGCAACGATGGCGAGTGCGAACTGGATCGTCGCCTGCACGATCAGCACATGGTTGATATTGGGCAGCACATGCAAAAGCGTGATTGCCACGTCGCCACGCCCGGCGCAACGCGCAGCCTGCACATATTCGCGCTTCCATAGGCCCAGTGATGCGCCACGCGTGACGCGCGCAAACACCGGGATATTGAAAATGCCGATGGCGATCATGGCATTGACGGCGCCGGGGCCAAAAATCGCGGTAATGATGACAGCGGTAAGAAGCGCCGGAAACGCAAAGGCCAGATCGGTCATGCGCATGACGAAACCGTCCACCATGCCGCCACGTGCAGCCGCGAAAGCCCCAAGCGGTATGCCAATGCCCGCACCGACCAACACGGCGATGATGGAAACGGCAATCGAATTGCGAGCGCCGACCATGATCATGGAAAACACGTCGCGCCCGAAATTATCCGTGCCGAACAGATGGCTGAAACTCGGACCCTGCAACTTGTCACGGAAGTTCATGGCGGTCGGCGAATAGGGCGTCCAGACATAGGAGATGACGGCCATCGCGACGAGGATGACTGTGATCAGTGTACCGACAGCCAGGCTGCGGCTCAGCAGCACTGTTTTGAACACACCCGGTTTCGGGAGAGTCTGCGTTTCACTCATCGGCTGCCTCCCGTCGAAAGGCGCGGATCGATGAAGCCATAGACAAGATCGACAATGAAATTGACCGCGATCACCGAAGCGGCAAGCAGCGTCACCAGTGACTGCACGGTGACGAGATCGCGCTGCGCGATGGCCTGAAACACCAGCCTTCCAAGGCCGGGCAGATTGAAGACATTTTCGATGATGATGGTTCCTGCCAGCAGAAAGGAGAATTGCAGGCCGATGATGGTGACAACCGGGATCAGTGCATTGGGCACTGCGTGACGCCAGAGTGCTGCGTTACGTGTGAGCCCCTTGGCGCGCGCAGTCCGCACGAAATCCTCACCCAGCGTTTCAATGACGGCAGATCGGGTTACGCGGGCCAGAATTGCAGCAAGCGGCAAGGCAAGGGCCAGCGCAGGCAGAAAAAGTGAGCGTATCCCTATCCAGAAACCATTCTCCCATCCGGCGAAACCCGAAGCCGGAAACCAGCCGAGCTGCAAGGCGAAGAACAGGATCAAAAGAAGACCGAGCCAGAAATTCGGAATTGCAACACCGACCTGTGCCACGCCCATGGAAAGCACATCACCGGTCTTGCCACGCTTGGACGCCGCATAGACGCCAACAGGAATGGCAACAGCAACGGACAGCACCATGGACAAAAGCGCCAGCGGCAGCGTGACCATAATGCGTGGTCCGAGCAGTTCGCTGATCGGCACGGAATAAGTATAGCTCGTTCCGAAATCACCTTTCAGAAAACCGCCAATCCATTCGAGATAACGCCACCAGAGTGGCTGATCGAGGCCGAGCTGCTTGTGAAGTGCTGCCAGCGTTTCAGGTTGCGCATTGATACCGAGGATCACCGCCGCCGGATCCCCCGGTAGCACCTGCATCAGCAGAAAGACGATGACGGAAGCCGCAAGCGTCGTAAGCAGGAGCGAAACCAATCGCCCGGATATGTAAGCCAGCAAAGCGACCTCCTTGAAAAGACGGATATCCGCTTTCCACATTCCAACTCGCCGCACGCCCTCCCCTTATCTTTATGGGGTGCGCGGCCATTCGCGTAAAACCGCCCCGCCGAGCAAACGACGGGGCGAACCTTGTTATTCAGCCCAATAGGCTTGCGTCAGGTCGTCAGCCGGAATCGGCATGTTCTTCCACAGACCCTTCACATTCTTGTTCCACACACCGATTTTCGGTAGTGCATAGAGGAAGATATTCGGCTCGTCAGCAGCAAGTTTTTCCTGCAGCTTCTTCACGAGTTCGAGCTGTTCCTCATCACTTCCAGCCTCGGCATAGGCCTTGTAGAGCGCCTTATATTCCGGGTTGTTATAGTTGAAGTAGTATTTGTCGCGGGCATAGATATCGAGATCGCGCGCTTCGGTGTGCGCGATGATCGTCGCATCGAAATCCGAGCGCTTGAACACCTGATCCAGCCATTGTGCAAACTCGATCGGTACGAGATTGGCCTGAATGCCAACTTCCGCCAACATGGCCGCAATGATCTCACCGCCGCGACGTGCATAGGCCGGAGGTGGAAGCGTGATGGTGATCGATGTGCCAGTCGGAACGCCAGCCTCTTCCAGCAACTGCTTCGCCTTGGCCGGATCATACGGATAGGTTTCCGACAGATCGACATAGCCCGGATCGACCGGCGCATAATGCGAGCCAATGGGCGTGCCGAAACCTGAATAAACACCTTCGATCAGCGCCTTGCTGTCGATGGCATGAGCCAGCGCCTGACGAACCTTCACATTATCGAAAGGCGCCTTGGCATTGTTGAGCGACAGCAGCACCTTGCCTGCCGTATCGCCCACTTCGACCTGCAGCTTGTCGTCGCTCTTGAAGCGGCTGATAAGCTCCGGCGCCTGAAACATCGGGAACACGTCGATGTCACCGGCAAGGATGGCAGCCGCAGCAGCCGACGGATCGCTCACGAAGCGGAACGTGACGGCGGAAAGCTTTGCAGGTTCACCCCAATAATCCGGGTTGCGCTCTAGTTCGACGCGGTCGCCCTGCACCCAGCGCTTGAACTTGAACGGACCCGTGCCCACAGGCTTGGTCTTGTTGTCGGCAGCCGAATTCGGCGCGACCATGACCGCGTCACCCCAGCCCATATTGAACAGGAAATTCGAGGTCGGGCGCTTCAGCGTGACAACGGCGGTCGCCGGGTCAGGACATTGCGTGCTTTCAATCGGCGCGAACAGGCCCTTCTGCGCATTGGTGGAATCCGGCGCGACAGCGCGCTCATAGGAGAATTTCACGACCGAACAGTCAAACGGCGTGCCGTCATGAAACTTCACGCCCTGACGCAGCTTGAACGTATAGGTTTTCTTGTCGTCGGAAACAGTCCAGCTTTCAGCCAGAAGCGGCTTCACCGTGCCGTCTTCGACAATGCGCACCAGACCTTCATAAAGGTTGGCATAGGTAACCTGCCGGATACCGGCGGCGGCATTGGCCGTCGGATCGAGGCCCGGCGGTTCCAGTACTTCGCCAACCACCAGCGTATCTTTTGCAAATGCACCGTTGATCGATGCCAGCATCGCGGCTGTTATCAGCCCGGCTTTCAGCAGTTTACCCATTGTTCCTCTTTGGCTCCCCTCGTCTCTTTTTTAAATCGAACGCCCGCCATCCACGTCGAGCGCAACCCCGGTAATCATAGAGGCAGCGGGCGAGCAAAGGAAAGCCGCCGCTTCAGCCAGATCGTCGGGTTTCAACAGGCGGCCCATCGGGATGGAATCGCGGAATTTTTTACGGATTTCCTCGGTGTCTTCGCCCATGAAGGTGGTGAGAAGCGGCGTTTCACCGGCAACCGGGTTCAGTGCAACCACGCGAATCTTTGCTGGAGCAAGCTCGATAGCCAGCGCCTTGGTCACGGAAACGACCCAGCCCTTGGTGGCATTGTACCAGGCGAGGTTCGGGCGCGGGCGCCCAGCGCCGGTCGAAGCGACATTCAGAATAACGCAGTCTTCGCCCTTGGCACCATTGCCCTTGAAATGCGGAATGAGCTTGCGCGTCATCAGATAAACGCCGCGCACATTGACGCCGAGAATGCGGTCGAACTCTTCCGGCTCCACCAGTTCGGCATTTTGCGGCTTGTGACCGATACCGGCATTGTTGATCAGAATATCGACCTTGCCAAATTTCGATAAAGCGGCTTCCACTGCTGCATCGACATCAGATTCCTTGGAAATATCGGCCGCCACGGCCAGCGCCGCATCGCCGATTTCGCCTGCAACGCGCTCGGCTCCCGCCTTGTCGCGGTCGACGATGACGACCTTTGCGCCACCATCAGCGAAGCGCTTTGCCATGCCTTCGCCAAACCCCGAACCTGCTCCCGTGATGAGCGCGACCTTACCTTCAAGCGACACTGTAATTCTCCCGAATGCTATTTTCAGCCGTGATACACGGAAATCGTCTTCAGCGAGGCAAACCCGTAAAGCGCCTCAAAACCCTTTTCGCGGCCATGGCCGGATTTCTTGACGCCGCCGAAAGGCAGTTCGATGCCGCCGCCAGCGCCATAATTATTGATGAACACCTGACCGGCATGGATGGCATGCGCGAGGCGGAACTGACGTCCGCCGTCATTGGTCCAGATGCCGCAGACGAGGCCATAGGATGTGCCATTGGCAATCGCGATGGCTTCTTCTTCGGTATCGAACGGCAGGATGACCTGCACCGGGCCGAAGATTTCCTCCTGCGCCAGACGATGATCGACAGGCACGTCCCGGATCAGCGTCGGCAACACATAGGCCCCGCCTTCCGGCGCGTCTTCAGCCAGCACGCCTTGCGCGGCAATGGCCAGACCGCTTTCCTGCGCCAGTTCGAGATAGGTTTCGACAATCGCCTTCTGGCGCTGCGACACCACCGGACCGACCGACGGATCGGCACTGGCAGGGCCGACTTTCAGCACACGGTAGCGTTCGCTCATGCGCGCCACGACATCTTCATAAATGCTCCGCTCAACCAGAATGCGCGACGAAGCCGAGCAGGTCTGACCGGCATTCTGGATACCGGCATTGACCAGAAACGGCAAAGCGCGGTCGAGATCGGCATCAGCAAAGACAATCTGCGGAGACTTGCCACCAAGTTCCAGCGTCACCGGCACGGTGTTCTTCGCAGCCGCTGCCTGCACGGCCTCGCCGGTACGAACGGAGCCAGTAAACGAGATATGGTTGACGTCAGGATGTTCGGAAAGCGCTGCACCCGCTTCCGCGCCAAGCCCGGTGACGACATTGAGCGCACCGACCGGCAGACCAGCCTTTTCGGCAATCTTCGCAAATTCCAGTATGGTCAGGCAGGCTTCCTCGGCAGGCTTGACCACGGCTGCATTGCCCATGGCCAGCGCTGCGCCAAGGCTGCGACCCAGAATCTGCATCGGATAGTTCCACGGAATGATGTGCCCCGTGACGCCATGCGGCTCATAGATAGACAGAACCGTAAAGCCGTTCTGATAGGGCAGCGTGTCGCCATGCACCTTGTCGGCGGAAGCGCCATAAAACTCGAGATAACGCGCCAGCGCCACCACATCGGCACGGGCCTGGCCGACCGGCTTGCCGACATCCTTTGATTCCAGATCAGTCAGAAGATCAATGTTCTTCAGCACTTCTTCCGACATGCGGTGCAGCACACGACCGCGCTCGGTCGCCGTCAGCTTGCCCCAATCGCCGGAAAGCGCGTTACGGGCTGCAGCCACCGCCAGATCGATATCAGCCTTGGTGCCGCGCGCAATCAGCGCAAGATCGCTGCCGTCGGAAGGATTTCGGAGCGTGATATACTCGCCGCCAACGGCATCCTGCCATTCGCCTGCGATGAAATTGCCATAACGGAGCAAGCCGGCTCCTCCCGTCTTGTTCTCATGCTTCATTTTCGTTCTCCCGAAGAGGCATTTCCGCCTCCAGTCTCGCGGTTGTGGCGCGGATATGCGCCCGCGCCAGCCGCTCGGCTTCTTCGCCGTCGCGTGCAGCAATGGCTTCGACAATTGCACCATGTTCGCGGATTGCATCGCGCGCCCTGTCCACGGACAACGAGAACGAAGGCGCAAAAACCTGCGATGTCATCCGCAGAAGCGGCACGAAGGCGATCAGCGAGGCATTGCCCGCGGTGTTCATCACCGCCATATGGAAATCAACATTGGACTGGGTATAGGCTTTCGCATCCCATGGATCGACGACCGTGCCCTGCCCCGCAACATGCGCACGCAGTTTTGCAATATCCGCATCGCTCGCCCGCTCGGCGGCAAAGCGCGCGGCCACACCGTCCAGCACTTCGCGCACGGCATAAGCATCGATCAGGCGAGTGAGATCGGCAGAAGCGACACGCACCCCCCGACCTGGCAGGTGAATGACCAGCCCGTCACGCTCCAGAACGCGCAAGGCTTCACGCAAGGGCGTCCGGCTGATGCCGAACTCTGCTGCTATATGTTCCTGCCTGAGTATCGCGCCCGGCGCATAAACGCCCGCATAGATTCGCTCCCGAAGCGCCTCTGCCACTTCGTCCAGCAAACGGGTCTGACTGCGCCATTCAAAAGCCGCCAATAGAAAAGCCTCCCAACTTTTCTGGACACAATATCCTGGATACAAAATCAGTCAATCTGAAAACGGATGTGCTTTTCAGAAATTAAACAGAGAATGAAAGACCGGAAATTTCGTGAAAGGCACTCGAAACGATACAATCAATCAGAGCAAGCAATTGTCGAGGGAAAGCACGGGTCCGCGGCCTGTCTGAAACCTTCTCAGTCTCCGACAATCTCCGCCAGCATTTCGGCAAGCTGACGGATCTGGTCGGGGCCGTTGTCCATGTGCCGGATGACAATTTCCATCGGCTCGACGAACGGCAATCCTGCTGCGGCAGGCACCACCTGATGACCGGGAAGCGCAACACGCGTCGGCAGCAGGCTGACACCCAGCCCCTCGGCGACCGCACTTTGAATACTCGCCAGACTGGAGCTGGTGAAAACCACATGCCAGCGCCTGCCCACCCGATCGAGAGCCTCCGTCATGTCGCTGCGATAAAGCCCGTTCGGTGGAAACACGACGAGTGGCAGCGGATCAACGTGGGAAACGGGAAAATCGGCGCTATCGAGCCAGGACAGCGGCTCCGGCCAGTGCATGGTCCCAACCGTTTCGCCACGTTTTTGTTTCACCATGACAAGGTCAAACTCACCGGTTTCGAAACCTTTCTGCAAGTCACGGCTGAGACCGCTCGTCACTTCGAGTTTCGTGTTGGGATGTGTGCGCATGAAACGCGCCAGCGCAGGCGTAACCAGCCGTGAGGCGAAATCCTCCGGCAGGCCGAGGCGGAACACGGCAGCAAGTGCTGTGCCGGTCATCGCGGCTGCCGCCTCGTCATGCAAGTGCAGAATACGGCGCGCATAGCCCAGCAACTTTTCGCCTGCATCCGTCGGGCGCACATCATGCCGGGCACGTTCCAGAAGCGCCTGTCCAACAGCTTCCTCCAGCCGCATGATCTTCTGGCTTATGGTCGATTGGGTCGAGTGCAGCTGCAAGGCCGCAGCCGTAAAACTACGGCTGTCGACAACAGCCACAAAGGCCCGCAAAAGATCGAGATTGAAAGAAGTATTCATGAACCCACTGGATATCAGTTCAACATTTAATTTCCAAATATGACACCCTGCTTGTATGAACGCAACAAGCAGGAGAACCAGCCGATGCGTCAAACAATATTCAGCTTGAGTGCCTTGGCATTGATTGCAGGGACGATAGTTATGACCGAACCGACATTGCCGGGCCACCACGCCGCAGCCCAAGCCCATGCACAGACCGAAACGTCTCTTCTTCAGGCCGCAGCAGCTGGCGATCTGGCTGCGGTCAATGCAGCCATCAAGACCGGAGCGGACCTCGAAGCGCACGGCAAGAATGGCGAGACGGCGCTTCTGGCGGCCACCCATGCCAATCATGTCGATGTCGCCCATGCGCTCATTGATGCTGGCGCCGACGTCAATGCCAAGGATGCCATCAAGGACAGCCCCTATCTTTATGCTGGCGCGCGCGGACACCTCGAAATCCTCAAGATGACGCTTGCGCACGGTGCGGACCTGAAGAGCACCAATCGCTATGGCGGAACTGCACTCATTCCCGCCTCCGAACGCGGCCATGTCGAAACGGTGCGCACGCTGATCGAGGCGGGCGTCAAGGTCGATCACGTCAATAATCTTGGCTGGACGGCGCTCCTCGAAGCCATCATGCTCGGCGACGGCGGCCAGCGCCACGTCGATATCGTGAAGCTTCTCATTGATGCAGGGGCCGACGTCAATCTGGCAGATAATGACGGCGTCACGCCGCTTCAGCATGCCCGCAGCCGCGGCTTTGCGCCGATGGTGACCATGCTGGAAAAGGCTGGCGCGAAATGAGCAACGACCGCACATATCTCGATCAGGCCATAAGGCTCGCCTTCGACAATGTCGAACAAGGCGGACGCCCGTTCGGCGCCGTGGTCGTCAAGGGCGGCAAGGTCATCGCCACAGGCGTCAATCGCATGCAGGCCGATTGCGATCCGACCGCCCATGCCGAATTGCTGGCACTGCGCGCGGCGGGCAAGACGTTGCAATCGCCACGTCTCGACGGCTGTGAAGTCTATGCCAGCGGCCAGCCCTGCCCCATGTGCTTTGCCGCGATGCGCATGGCGGGTATTGAAAAAATCCGCTTCGCCTATTCCAATGAGCAGGCCGAACCCTTCGGCCTTTCAACCGCAAAAATCGCCGTTGAACTCGCCAAGCCCCTCGGCGCACAGACAGGCATCAGTTTCGAACATTCCCCGCCGGAAAACGATCCTGACCTCTACCAAGTATGGGAAAGCAAGAAGAAGACTGGCGCCTGAAACATGCAGACTACCATTCATCCGGCGACCGGCAGCAAGAACACAGCAAGCCTCGCCCTCATCACGCTCGTCGTCCTGATCGGCCTCAACCTGCGTCCGTTCCTGACCGCGCCGGGGCCGGTGCTTTCGGATATTGCGGCCGATACCGGCATGGGTTTCGGTGGGCTGTCCCTACTCACCTTCCTGCCAATGATGCTGATGGGGCTTGGCGCTTTCGCGGCTCCGGGTATCCAGTTGCTGTTCGGCACCCGGCGCAGCATGTTCGCAGCACTTGCCATTCTTGCAGCAGGCTCCCTCCTGCGCGGTTTTGTGCCGGACGGCGTTTCGCTAGTGCTAACCGCCGTTCTGTGCGGTGCTGGCGTTGCAATGATTCAGGCCTTGATGCCCGGCCTCATCAAAGCCAATTTCCCGTCGAGCATCGCCACCGTGACCGGGCTCTATTCTGCCATGATCATGGGCGGCGGAGCTCTCGGCGCGCGGCTGACACCATGGCTTGCAGGCAGCCAGCATAACTGGCGCTTCGCCCTTGCCGTCCTTGCAATTCCCGCAGTGCTGGCCTTGCTAACGGCACTGCCCATTCTCCGCGAGACGCCATCGTCGGGCAAAAAATCCGGAATAACCGGGCACCTGCTGCAGCGCCCTCGCACCTGGGTGCTGATGGCTGCTTTCGGTCTCGTCAATGCGGGCTACTCGTCCATGGTCGCCTGGCTCGCGCCCTATTATCAATCGCTGGGTCTTGCTGCCTCCACCACCGGCAATCTCGTCGCGGCGATGGCTGTTGCACAGGCGCTAGCGGCTTTCGGACTGCCGCTCGTCGCGCGCCACAGTACCGACCGCCGCCCGTGGCTGCTGTTGACATTGGCTATGCAGGCAGTTGGCTTCGCAGGCCTTGCCTTGGCACCCCAGCTTTCGCCTTTCTTCTGGTCTGCGATCTGCGGCGCAGGTCTCGGCGGCAGCTTCGCACTCGCCATGATTACATCGCTCGATCACCTGCCCAAACCGGAAGAAGCAGGCGCACTGGCTGCCATGATGCAGGGCGGCGGCTTTCTGATCGCGGCACTCGGGCCCGTCGCGACCGCTTTCCTGCATGGCCTGACCGGTTCGTTTGCTTCCGGCTGGATCATGCATCTCGTTCTGGTCGCGAGCATCTGCCCGCTCTATCTGAGCTTCAATCCGCACAAGTATGCGCATGTCATGAAACTGCCGGTTCAGGCGGAAAATGGCACACAATAGCGTTACTCGGCCAGTTTATGGGCCGAAAACAGTTTTCGTCCGGCAATTTTCGGCTAGATAACTTGCCGACCTTCCCAACAGGGTTAAGGTTACAGGAAACCTGTTTTTATTTTTGGCATTTGAAGCGGTTCCGGCGAACATGGAAGCGCCAGCCATATTAATCCGAATACTGGTCATAATATGAAGCACGAAACCGCGATCCATCAAGGCACGTCCGTCGCTCCGGACGGTTTGCCCAAGCCGAGAATCTATTGGGCATGGGCAACCCTGATGGTGGGCCTGACGCTTGCCGTCATCGATGGCACCATCGCAAATGTCGCCCTCCCGACGATTGCCGCCGATTTTTCGGCTGGTCCTGCAGCCTCGATCTGGATCGTCAACGGCTATCAGCTTGCAATTGTGGTCACCCTGCTTCCGCTTGCAGCACTTGGCGAAATCTATGGCTACAGGCGTGTCTATCTTGGCGGCGTGGCATTGTTCACCGTCGCTTCCGTCGCCTGCGTTTTCTCACGCTCACTGGAAGCGCTCACTTTCGCCCGCATCATACAGGGACTGGGTGCAGCAGGCCTGATGAGCGTCAACACCGCCCTTTTGCGCTATACGGTGCCGCAGGCGAAATTCGGTACAGCCATCGGCCTCAATGCACTCTTCGTCGCCGTTTCGTCGACTATCGGGCCGACGCTTGCCGGTGTCATGCTATCGTCCCTGAGCTGGCCGTGGCTTTTCGTCATCAATATTCCACTCGGCGTTGCTGCCGTCGTGATGGGCCTCAAAAGCCTGCCCGAGAATGAGCGCTCCGTACGCAAATTCGACGTGGTCAGCGCCATCCTGTCAGCGCTCACCTTCGGTCTTCTGGTCACAACCATCGACAGTGCAGGCAACGAAATCGGTTCCTTCGTCGTGCTGTTGCAGGCGGTGGGCTGCGTAACCGCGGCTGTTCTCCTCACACGGCGGTCGCTACGCATGGCCGATCCGCTGCTGCCGCTCGACCTCTTGCGCATTCCCGTCTTTACGCTTTCCATCTGCACTTCGATCATGTCGTTTCTGGCGCAGATGATGGCGTTCATCTCGCTGCCGTTCCTCTTTCAGGTCGTCTTTGGCTTCAGGCCGATCGAGGTTGGTTTCCTGATGATGCCCTGGCCTATAGCGCTTGCCATCGTCGCGCCGCTTTCGGGCAAACTGTCCGACAAGCATTCACCGGCAATTCTGGGCCTGCTTGGGCTCATCATATTCGCCATCGGCCTTGCTCTGGTCGGCATGCTGCCGGAACATCCGTCGATCCCGGATATATGCTGGCGCATGGCAATTTGCGGAATTGGTTTCGGCCTCTTTCAGGCACCGAACAATCGCATGATGATTACCTCCACGCCACGCTCACGCAGCGGTGCCGCCAGCGGCATGCTGGGCACGGCGCGCCTTCTCGGCCAATCGCTGGGAGCGGCATTCGTCGCCTTTCTGCTGTCGCAATGGGGCGTGGAAGCGACACCCTATATTCTCTTCTTCGCGTCCGGCTTCGCGCTGTTTGCCTCGCTGATCAGCGTCACACGCCTCGGGCGTTGACTTCATCCACAGCTTTGGAGGGACCCGGAAAATATCTTGCACAAAGAAGCAAATTTCCCTGTTGCAATCTCCGGAGCGTTGGTCCATATAGCGCCTGCCTGACGGAAACGAACGGTTTCCGGAATGACTGGCGCGAGCGGGTGTAGCTCAGGGGTAGAGCACAACCTTGCCAAGGTTGGGGTCGAGGGTTCGAATCCCTTCGCCCGCTCCAGTTTTTCTCCAGATCAGGTTTTACGAAGGCTGCCGACAGGCGGCCTTTCGTGTTTCAGGGCAGTATTTCTGGAAATGGACTATTGCTAGAGCAGCTTGAACGGCAGGCCTGAAACAAGCACCTTTATATAGCGTTTCTTCTGAAAATAGCCGTTGAGTGAAATACGCGGAATCGCTGCGGCTGGCATAACACCTGTTTGCTGCAGCACACCGGGCTGGGTGGTCACGCCCACATCGAACCCGCCTTCTGAAACCGCCCCAATCTCGCGTTCGCCAACGGCCGCCTTCCATCCATATGGATAGGCAAAGGATCGCGGCCTGTAACCAGCATAGCCTCCTACTGATTCGGTCGAGTCAGCGATTTCCTTGGCCAGTCTTTCGTCGTCGACACGACGTAAATTGACATGAGTGACAGTGTGCGCGCCAAGATGCACAAGCGGATCGAGCGCAAGAGCGCGCAATTCCGATGGGTTCATCACCGATTCATCGACAAGGGAAATTGCGTCGATCCCGACCGTCTGTGCAGCTGCATCTATGCGGGCTACTGCCTCGTCTTCGTCGAAACACTGCATGAACTGCACAAGCTGGGCAAAGGCCGCTGATTTCTGGGCCGGAGTTGCTGCGCGCACATCGAGAACACCGCCGCCAAAGTCGAACTGGAAACTGTCGGCCTCCGTCACCAGAGCCGCAATCGTCCGCCACCACATGGATCGCTTGCGTTCCACGAAACCCGTCGTGATGAAAATCGTGTAGGGAATGCTGTATCTGGCAAACACAGGGGCCGCGAAGTCTGCATTGTTCCGATAACCGTCGTCCAGCGTGAAGGCGACATATTTCCGGGTGCTGCCTTGTTCGGAAAGCAGCCTCGGCAAGTCATGCAAATGCACCGGCACAAGGCCCGCTTCCAATGCCGCTTCTATCGCCATTTCAAGCGTTTGCGGCGTAATCGAAAGAATGGCGTTGGGGTCTGACCGATCTGTCCCATCTTCCGGTTTGACGTGATGCATCGTGAAGACGACACCGCGCCCACCGGCAGAAGGGAAAAGCGCCGACGCACCGGAAAAGGCAATAGCCTCCAGCCCCGCACGGATCAGCGGATATTTCAAACTGCCCTTAATAGACCGCAGCGACATCTTCTCGAATATACTTCCCCCGAAGGCCAGACTTGGCGCGGGATCGTGCGCCAGCCGTGAACCCCTCTCGCCTATAGCAATTTCATCTCGCCACGTGAATTGCTTTCGCCGCATCTTATTCCTAGAGCGCATTTCGATCTGATTGAATCAGATCGGCGCTCTCAATATTTGTTTTGAAGCGCATCCCGAAAACCGTTTCACACTTTTCGGGATGCGCTCCAGCAAAAAGGCCGCACGCAAAGCGTACGGCCTTTTATCATTTTGTTCGTTAAACTTGACGCTCAAAGCGAAGTCGAGCTCTTCCACCAGTCGGTTCCGCCATCATGCGCATACTGGTCAATTTCAGCCAGTTCCTCGGCACTGAATTCCAGTCCCTTCAAAGCACCCAAAGAGTTTTCAAGCTGCGCGACCGAGCTTGCCCCGATGAGCGAAGAGGTGACGCGCGGATCGCGAAGCGTCCACGCAATTGCCATCTGGGCCAAAGTCTGTCCACGACGCTCCGCAATGACGTTCAATGCCCGGATGCGCCCCAGCAGTTCTTCGTTCTCTGCGCTGGCTTTCAGGGAGCCGCCCTGATTCGCCCGCGCACCTTCCGGAATGCCGTTCAGATAGCGCGATGTCAGCAAACCCTGAGCCAGCGGCGAAAACACGATGCAACCGGTGCCCAGTTCATCCAGCGTATCGAGAAGCCCATTCTCGATCCAGCGATTGAACATGTTGTAATTCGGCTGGTGAATGAAAAGCGGCACGCGCTCTTCCTTCAGGATCGCCGCCGCCTTCAGCGTCAGTTCCGGCGAATAGCTCGAAATACCGACATAAAGCGCCTTGCCCTGGCGATGCAGATGCGCGAGCGCTCCCATCGTCTCTTCCAGAGGCGTCGTGGCATCGACACGGTGCGAATAGAAGATGTCGACATAGTCGAGACCCATCCGCTGCAGCGACTGGTCGAGACTGGCAATCAGATATTTGCGGCTGCCGCCAATGCCACCGTAAGGCCCCGGCCACATGTCCCAACCGGCTTTCGATGAGATAATCATCTCATCGCGATAAGGTCGAAAATCGCTGGTCATGATGCGACCGAAGTTTTCTTCGGCAGATCCGGGAGGCGGGCCATAATTGTTCGCTAGATCGAAATGGGTCACGCCCAGATCGAAGGCGCGACGGAGAATCGCGCGACCGTTTTCGTAGACATCCCGGCCACCGAAATTGTGCCAGAGGCCAAGCGATATCGCTGGCAGGTCGATACCGCTCCGACCGGTGCGGCGATAGATCATATCTGACTGATAGCGATCAGCCGCTGCAGAATAATGCATAACGCATCTCCATGAGTGAAATGGTTTGACCACGCATGGAAGACAGCGCCGATCCCATGCATAACAGGTGTGACGCATATTTGATCCCGAAGGGGAGCCGAGGCAATGCTAATCTGCTGAGTGTTACTCAACGAAAGAATGACGAATAATCAACAACGGCTCTTAACGTGATCCGACTTCCTCAGCGACCACCAATTTCGCGAGGCCCTGATCTTCGCGGATGAGATCGATGAGCCGTCGCAAACCAGATGGAACCTGTCGTCTGCTCGGATAATACATGGTCAGGGGCGGACCTTCCGAAGCCCAGTCCGGTAGCACGGCTTCAAGCGCACCTGCGTCCAGGTAGTTCTTGACCAATGGCTCCAGACAATAGGCAAAGCCGATCCCGCCCAAAGCGGCTTCCACAGCCTGTTCGGTTTCATTGGCGCAAATCGGTCCTTTCACATCGACCCGGCGCAAGGAAGCACCGTTCCCCAATTCCCATGCATATCGGGAATTGTCCCCGAGCCTCGTCTCTATACACGGCAAGCGGAGCAGATCGTCCGGCGTTTCGGGGCACCCTGCCCTTGATATCAATGCCGGAGATCCGACCACAATCCATTGCAAGGGACCGGTCAGCGCAACGCCAATCATATCCTGCGGCACCCGATCACCATAACGGATCCCCGCATCGAAGCCCTCAGCGACGATATCAACCATCTGGTCATCTATAGTGATGTCGAGATGCATATCGGGATAGGTTTGCGTATAGCGCGGTAAGATGGGCGCGATGATCAGTCGTGCAGCATCGCGCAGCGCGTTGAGCCTTATGCGCCCCGATGGAAAGTCGCGCTGACTGGTCAGAGCTTCCAAGGCCTCCCCTATCGTCCGCAGTCCGCTTTCAAGTTGTGTCGCGAGTGCCGCACCGGCTTCGGTCGGCGTGAGGGAGCGGCTGGTACGGTTGAGCAATCGCACACCCAAATCCGCCTCCAGTTTTTTCATACGATGACTGATAGCTGAGGTTGTTACGCCGAGCTCGATTGCAGCCATTTTCATGCTTTTGCGGCGTACGATTGTCACGAATATGTTGAGATCAGCCAGCGCGGAGCGATCGAGGTTCACGATTGTCTTCCTTTGATAACGAGGCTGTTTGATAGCTTAAGCAGATCAGTTTGTCGTTATGGTTGGGACGGGGAGGTTTTGCAGCTGCCTAGGCTGCTTTGGTCAAAAAAAAGCCCGCGTTGCGGCGGGTTTTGATTTGGTTTTTGGCTGGTGCCTGGTTGCGTTGTCGGGGGATTGTTACGCTGGATCGTTTCTTTTTGCTGCCCACCCTTGGGGTTATGAGCGCGCTGCGGTGCGTGCGTATAGAACTCGCTTCCGTGCATCGATATTAGGTCGAACGGTCTTCTGCGAGAAGAAGGAGCCAGCTCGCAAAGATACGAACATCGGATATGATCGAGAGATTTATGTATTTTCGTGGGAATTTGGTTGCGGGGGCAGGATTTGAACCTGCGGCCTTCAGGTTATGAGCCTGACGAGCTACCGGGCTGCTCCACCCCGCGCTATGGGTGTTTTGTATGTATTTGAGAAGATAGTTTGATTTGTGTTCTTGGCAGACCTGGCAGCGACCTACTCTCCCGTGTCTTAAGACAAAGTACCATTGGCGCTGGAGCGTTTCACGGCCGAGTTCGGAATGGGATCGGGTGCAGCCGCTCCGCCATAACCACCAGGTCGGCGAAGAACACAAATTTGAGAAGCTGGTTGTCTTTCGTGCAGATAAATCAGCGATAAACGCTGATAAACAATAAGCACACGACTGTGTGCCGGCGCCTTTGCGCCGCCCACCCGGAGCCATTCACGAAGTGAATAAGGCGTGAGGGGCAAAGTTTTCATCAAGCTACGCTTGATGGATATTGTAAATGGGAGTGATCAAGTCGATCGAGCTATTAGTACCGGTAAGCTACATGCGTTGCCGCACTTCCACACCCGGCCTATCAACGTGGTAGTCTTCCACGGCTCTGATAGGGAATACTCGTTTTTAGGTGGGTTTCCCGCTTAGATGCCTTCAGCGGTTATCCCGTCCGTATATAGCTACCCTGCTATGCCGTTGGCACGACAACAGGTCCACCAGAGATACGTCCATCCCGGTCCTCTCGTACTAGGGACAGATCCTATCAATATTCCTACACCCACGGCAGATAGGGACCGAACTGTCTCACGACGTTCTGAACCCAACTCACGTACCGCTTTAAATGGCGAACAGCCATACCCTTGGGACCTGCTCCAGCCCCAGGATGCGATGAGTCGACATCGAGGTGCCAAACAACCCCGTCGATATGGACTCTTGGGGGTCATCAGCCTGTTATCCCCGGCGTACCTTTTATCCGTTGAGCGATGGCCCTTCCACGCGGGACCACCGGATCACTATGACCGACTTTCGTCTCTGCTCGACTTGTCAGTCTTGCAGTCAGGCAGGCTTATGCCATTGCACTCGACGAACGATTTCCGACCGTTCTGAGCCTACCATCGCGCGCCTCCGTTACTCTTTAGGAGGCGACCGCCCCAGTCAAACTACCCACCATACACGGTCCTGGACCCGGATAACGGGCCGCAGTTAGACATCCATATAGGCAAGGGTGGTATTTCAAGGATGACTCCACAATGGCTGGCGCCACTGCTTCAAAGTCTACCACCTATCCTACACATGCCGACACGAATGCCAGTGTAAAGCTATAGTAAAGGTGCACGGGGTCTTTCCGTCTAACCGCAGGAACCCCGCATCTTCACGGGGAATTCAATTTCACTGAGTCTGCGTTGGAGACAGCGGGGAAGTCGTTACGCCATTCGTGCAGGTCGGAACTTACCCGACAAGGAATTTCGCTACCTTAGGACCGTTATAGTTACGGCCGCCGTTTACTGGGGCTTCAATTCAATGCTTGCACATCTCCTCTTAACCTTCCAGCACCGGGCAGGCGTCAGACCCTATACGTCGTCTTGCGACTTCGCAGAGCCCTGTGTTTTTGGTAAACAGTCGCTACCCCCTGGTCTGTGCCACCCCCACCTAGTTGCCTAAATGGAGGTCACGCTTCTTCCGAAGTTACGCGTGCATTTTGCCGAGTTCCTTCAACGCAGTTCTCTCAAGCGCCTTGGTATTCTCTACCAGTCCACCAGTGTCGGTTTAGGGTACGGTCTATATGCAGGAGCTATTTCCTGGAACCGCTTCGCTGCAAGATCAATCCAATAAGACCTTACAACACACGCGATC